>NZ_JBSTRX010000007.1:0-2350 GCF_054031035.1 Luteimonas sp. e5 | reverse complement strand
TGAAGGATAAATAGTGGTGGCTATGAGTTGCCAAAAACAGTCTTGCGGCTGTCGATTTTCTGTGAGCATACGCAACGCCAAATCTGGCATCTAACACCTGAATTAAGCCGCGCCGCGAAGCGGCGTCGGCTTGAATGAATTGTTAGGTGCCAACCCGGACACCTACGGGTGCGGGTTCCACAGCCGCCAAGAACTGAGCCCGTACATCTTGGGGCGAGTATGCCGCCTTGGCCGGAACTGTGAGAAGCGGCAAGTTGATCACGCGACACACATTGGCCAGCAGTTCATCACGAGCCTGCGCCCGTTGGCTAGCGTGAGACTTGTCATTGAGCTCGACGGCGCAGACAACAGATAGATCGCCGGAGCGGCACACAAGGAAGTCGAAGTGCTTAGCAGCAATACGATTGAGCGCGCCTTGCCGCGCAGAGTTGCCCAGGCCCGATTTGACTGCAGCCACATCCGCTACCCGAACTTTGCCAAAGACTCGATGCTCTGGCCCAACAGCCTGATCTAGCACCCCAAGGAACGAACGCTCTGCGGCCGAGAAAAGCGGCTTGGCCGGCTGGTACGGAAATCCGAGCTTGCCGGAGCCGCCTTGCTTGTTCTTGAGCGCAGCAAGAACGATGAAGACAACGAATACGATAATAGCCAGCAAAACTAGTGACGACATGCGGAGTGCTCCCCTTGGCACCTAACGCCTGAAATAAGCCGTGCCGCGAAGCGGCATCGGCTTGATTGAATTGTTAGACGGCAAACTCGAGCCAATACTTGTGCAGGCCAACAATATTAGACGAGCACAGCATGGGCATTGCCGCTTTGATCTTCTCCAGTGACCAATTCCACCACTCCATCTCCAGAAGCAATGAAATTTCCTCATCGGTGAAGCGTTTCTTAATCTTCTTAGCGGGATTGCCGCCAACGATAGCGTAAGGCTCCACATCTTTTGTCACCAACGAGCGGCTGCCTATCACCGCACCGTGCCCGATCTTGATTCCGGGCATGACCATTGCCTCAGAGCCGATCCAAACGTCATTGCCAATGACAGTATTACCTGCTTTTTGGAAGGCATCGAGTGCGCTTGAGAATGCAGGTTCTTCCTGCATATAAAAGAACGGGAAAGATGATGCCCAGTCGTACCGATGCCCCTGATTGCCAGCCATGATAAAGGAAGCCCCACTCCCGATAGAGCAGAAACTACCGATGATCAACTTATCAACGTCATCACGGTCCGGAAACAGATACCGTGCGCAGTCATCGAATGAGTGCCCATGATAGTAGCCAGAGTAATAGCTGTACCGCCCAACTTTGATATTGGGGTTCTTCACTTGCTCAGAAAGCAGCTTGCCTTTGAAGGGGCTATCAAAGTAGTTGGTCATAAGAGATCCCGCGGTCTGTGACTTTGCCGTCTAACACCTGAGTTAAGCCGCGTTGCGTAGTGGACGACACGGCGTGGTAGCGTGAGCGTACCACGCCGGGGCGGCCGCGAAGCAACGTCGGCTTGAACGAACTGTTAGGCTTGCGGGCCACTCGCCTGGGCAGCTCAGGAATGGAGCTTTTGCTCCGGTGCGCAACCCGTAAATCTTGACCAGCAGCCGAAACCTGCTTTTTCAGTTTGCGTTGAGCCAGACCTTGCCGCCGCTATTCGCTTGCGCGACCAAGGCCGACTTGCCTTCCTGCCGATCGACATGTCAGCCGTTGCGTACTGGCGCGCAAGCGGGTGGAATGATGAAGGACGGATGGCTGCAGCGCATGCTCTTGCCGTTCTTGGTCGGCAGCAACCTTTTGAAGTTAAGGCTTTTTGGTGCTTGCGGTGATGATTCACCGCTAAGCCTAACACCTAAGTTAAGCCGACCCGCGCAGTGGAGTGGACCAGGTGGCAAGCTTTACCTGCCGCCTGGGCCGCGTAACGAAGCGGGTTCGGCTTGAACGCATCGTTAGGCCGCACTCTGGAATCTTTCAGCCCCGACCGCAAGCCAAGCGACTACGCAGAGACAGGCAACTGTTGCTGCTCCAAGAATCAGCAGAGCGAGCGTGGGGAAGGCGTACGAGATGTAGCCCCCGACCAGGAACAGGAGCGGCAGAACAAGAAGCCTGTTCCCCGCCCAGCGATGAAGCGCCACGGGGTCCGATACGCGAGCGTAATCAACGACATTAAGCGGCTTTGCGCCGCCAGCGAAGCGCACGGCCAGAGCCACCACCAGCAGGATCGGCACGAGAGCGAACTGGACGATTGCGAGGACAATTGCCATGCGGCCTAACACCTGAATTAAGCCGCGCCGCGAAGCGGCGTCGGCTTGAATGAATTGTTAGATGCCAGCCCGATCAATGTGCGCTGACCTTGGATAGCAGA
>NZ_JBSTRX010000006.1:0-2914 GCF_054031035.1 Luteimonas sp. e5 | reverse complement strand
GATCAACCCGAACGCCAGCGACATCTTGTTGATGTTGCTGTCGATCATCGCTGCCGCATCCGCATCATTGCCGGTCACCAGCTTGGTCACGTGGCGCGGAATATCGTTGCTCAGGGTCGAATACACCTGATCGTTCGCTGCCGTCAGCGCACTGGCCGCCGTCACGATCATGAAGCCCTGCTGGAAGTGGGGCGAATGCATCGGGATCCGAGTCTGCAGGACGATGATCATGATCGCTCCATGACGACAAAGCCCCGGAGACCGGGGCTTTGCTCGAAGTCAACGCATCACGGCGTGCTGCTGCATGCGCTGTTGCTGCTGTTGGGTTTGCTGCTGCGCTTCGTTGTGCTGCTGCGCCATGTGGTCGCTCATCGCCTGCAGGTCCGGCGTCGGGGCGTTCAGGTCCACCCGCGCGCGCTGTCCCGGGTCGATGCCATTGCCGAGCACCCACACGTCGCTGCCGTTGAGGTGCACCTTGCGGATCTTCGACGGATCATCGATGCCGGTTTCCTGCGCCTGCAGCGCGATGTTGGCCGCCACCCGCGGATCGGTGCCCTTGGGCAGTGCATCGGCGATGGCGCGATGCAACGCATGGTTCGGATGCGTGGCTTCGGTCACCAACGGATGCTGCCGCGCATGCTCCAGTGCCTTGATCGTCTGCGAACCGACGATGCCATCGACCTTCAAACCATGCATCTGCTGGAACTGACGCACCGCGTGATCGGTGTTCGGCCCGTGGATGCCATCCTGCACCAGCAGCTGGCCGTTCCTGCCGTGGTAGCCGAGGGTGGCGAGAGTGGCTTGAATTTCGTTCACCTTCCCACCCCCCTCGTCCATTGATGAGCGGGGCTGTTCATGTCCAAGAGGCGAGACAGTTTTTCCTTCCATCCCAAGATCCCTGCCCGCCAACTCAAGCAGAGACGCTTTTTCATTCAAGGCTCTGTTCCTAAGGCTTTCCCACAATTGTGGCGAGCTCTTGAAGAGCTGCTCAGTACGGGCATGCTTGTAGTCCTGAACGGCCTCAACGATCTCCCTGTCCGAAAGCACAGAAATATCTACATTTTTACCGAATCGCTCTTCCAGTCCCTTCTGGAAAATACGTTGCGTAAGCCCTCTGAATTGGACGGAAGTGCTCCATAGAGCATCTTGAACCGCCGGCCCGCGCCCAGAAAAGTCCAAGCCTGAAGCCTTTAGACGTTCTACCTGAATATCGTAGTGCGTGCGCTTGATAAAATCGTGCTGATCTTGAGCAAATCCCGGATCAGTCCGTGCCAGCAACCTCCATTTATCGTTGAATGCCTCTGTGGCAGGCTGCAGCCCTGCAAACTCCTTTCCATAAGAAGACTGTGCCAAGTATTCATGAACAGTCCCCATGTTAGTGGAAAGCTGATATGAGCCATACGACACTCCACCGAGGTCGCCCTTTCCGGTTGAAATTGTCCCAGGCCCACGTCCACCTGTTTCATACTGCATCGAAGTCTGACCAAGGCGCCACTCGTTGTCCATCACACTGCTCCTCAGAAAACAAAACCAAGCACGGCATCAAGCCTGCTCAGTCCGCCCTCAGCCTTGCTTCCAGTTCATTTGCTCGTTCAGCGGTTCGATTCAATACGCAACTATTGGCATCAATCAACTGCCCTTGTCCCGGATCCTCACCCGGATCACACTCCATATCTCGCTCCGCCAACCACTGTCGCTGCTCTTGGCGCAACTTCTGCATTCCAGGGGAATCCAATTGAGAAAGAAGCTTTCGATAGACCTCATTCAAGCGTCCATCCTGGAACTCGTGCTCCTTCGCAATACAATCTTGGATAGCAGGAGTCACTCCGTCTGTCGAATCCACACACCTGCGGTAAGAGTCTCTTAACATTACTTGCTCCTGCTGGCCACGATTAGCGCCAAGACCCAGTGCACTTGAATTAGTATACGCAGGCACAGGCTGTTGGCTCTCCACGTCGCTTGACGCGACCTCAGTTCCATTACTCACTTGCAGTGGACCCGTTTCTTGTGAAACCGGCTTTTGACAAGAAAATAGAGCTGCGAGGAATAGTGGCGTGAACAACATCTTCATTATTTAACTCGCACCGGAAGACTGCAGCCGCTGTACATAAGCTCGCACCCCGACCCACCTTCACTGCAACGTCGCATCGCAAGCTCGGCAGCCTCTGCTTCAGTTGCACCATCGCCAAAAGTGCTAATTCCAGCTCGCCATGCAGTGGCTTGACATTGATTCCTCGTGCTCAGCACGACTTTACAATTAGGCGTGCCACACCTTCTAATCGCCTCCCTTTCTGCAGCACGCTTGGACTTCTGGTTTTCTACCGCCCCTCCTGCTGAAGTAGAAAAATCCCTCGCAATTGCACCAAACCTGTTTTCCCATATTTCAGCCGGGCGCTGCACTGGGCGAGGCATATTCGATCCACTTCTATTGGCCGACGCCTCCGCTGGAGAAACACACCGCCCCCCGGAGGGAACTGCACCTGGCGGACAAGGACCACCAGTTGGAGGAGCTTGAAATGCAAGCGCACTGGAAGGGGCTGCCGCCGCCACAAATAGCACAAACATCGTTACTGCGATCAATGACTTCTTGCTATTAAAGGATGCAGTCATATCACGCCCTCACTTTGCCCTATTGGGATTTTGATTTTTCAACAAATCCTTGTTTGCCAAATCTGTCTCAACCGTTCTTGCTGTCGCGTATGTTGGCCTGAAATCATTATCCTTGGCCGCTGCACCTACCGAGTAAGCCGAATTGGAATTATCAGCCGGCCTATACCCACCGCCACCCACGGGGTTGCCTGCAGGGTCGCGGGCCTGGCCGCCTTGGGCGCCGAACTGCGAGTACATCGTCACGGCGTGGCCCAGCGTGCCCTGGAAGAACATCGCCGCCATCGGCGGGCAGGTGATCAGCATG
>NZ_JBSTRX010000005.1:0-16374 GCF_054031035.1 Luteimonas sp. e5 | reverse complement strand
GATCAACCCGGTGGCGATGGACGAAGGCCTGCGCTTCGCGATCCGCGAAGGTGGCCGCACGGTCGGCGCCGGCGTGGTGGCGAAGATCGAAAAGTGATCCGCTGCGTGTGCGCCATGGCGCACACGTGACTGCCGACGCACCCGAGGGTGCGGGGGCGAAAACGGCAACGGCGGCCCTGGCCGCCATTGCCATTTCAAGCAACACGCAAAAACCGATACGCCAGTAGCTCAATTGGCAGAGCAGCGGTCTCCAAAACCGCAGGTTGGGGGTTCGAGTCCCTCCTGGCGTGCCATCCGGCCTTCGGGTCGGGATGCTGCCCGCGTGGTGGCATCCAGCAGGAAACGGACAACGAGTGAACAGCAAGGTCGTCAGCGGCAAGCCGCAACCCCATTCCAGCGCCGACATCGCCAAGTTCGTGGTGGCCGGCCTGCTGGTGGCGGCTGGCGTGTTCGTTTTTTACTGGTTCTCCGGGCAGTGGCAGACCTGGATGCGGGTCGCGGCGGTGGTCGCTGGACTGGTGCTGGGCTTCCTCGTGTTCATGAGCTCCAGCCGCGGCCCCTGGCTGCGCGAGTTCGTGTCCGAGACCCGGTTCGAATTGCGCAAGGTGGTCTGGCCCACGCGCCAGGAAACCATGCGCACCACCTGGATCGTGATGCTCGTGGTGGTGATCATCAGCCTGCTGCTGGGCGGCTTTGACCTGCTCATCTCGCAGTTCACCAAGCTGCTCTGGGGCTGAGACAACAAGGAAGGGATACGTGGAAGCGACGGCAACCGACAACATGCGCTGGTACGTGGTGCACGCCTATTCGGGCTTCGAGAAGTCCGTGGCGCAGGCGCTGCGTGACCGCATTGCGCGGATGGAGATGCAGGATCGCTTCGGTGAGGTGATCGTGCCCACCGAGGAAGTGGTGGAGATGCGAGGCGGGCAGAAGCGCCGTTCCGAGCGCAAGTTTTTCCCCGGCTACGTGCTGGTGCAGATCGCCACCCAGGACGAAGGCGGCATCCCGCGCATCGACAGTGAATCCTGGCACCTGGTCAAGGAGACGCCGCGCGTGATGGGCTTCATCGGCGGCACCGCCGACAAGCCGCTGCCGATCTCCGACGCGGAAGCCGACACCATCCTGCAGCGGGTGCAGGACGGGGTGGAGAAGCCGCGTCCGAAGGTGCTGTTCGAAGCCGGCGAGATGGTGCGCGTCACCGATGGTCCGTTCAACGATTTCAACGGCGTGGTCGAGGAAGTCAATTACGAGAAGAGCCGGGTCCGCGTGGCGGTCCTGATCTTCGGTCGCTCCACCCCGGTGGAGCTGGAATTCGGTCAGGTCGAGAAGGCTTGACCAAGGGCGGATGCCGGGGCTCGTGCGCCGGCATCCTGATTCAAGCAGACGGGGAGTCCCGCAGCCGCATGGCGTGCAGACGAATGAACCCGAGGAGAACACAACGTGGCAAAGAAAGTCATTGGCTACATCAAGCTGCAGGTGAAGGCCGGTCAGGCCAACCCCTCGCCGCCGGTCGGTCCGGCACTGGGCCAGCGCGGCCTCAACATCATGGAGTTCTGCAAGGCGTTCAACGCCGCCACGCAGAAGATGGAACCGGGCCTGCCGATCCCGACCGTGATCACCGCCTATTCCGATCGCACCTTCACCTTCATCACCAAGACGCCGCCGGCGACCATCCTGCTGAAGAAGGCCGCGGGCGTGCAGACCGGCTCGGCCAAGCCCAATACCGACAAGGTGGGCAAGGTGACCCGCGCCCAGCTCGAAGAGATCGCCAAGGCGAAGGAACCGGATTTGACTGCCGCCGATCTGGACGCGGCCGTGCGCACCATCGCGGGCTCGGCCCGTGCGATGGGCCTGTCGGTGGAGGAATAAGAACATGGCACTGAGCAAGCGACAGAAGGCAATCGCCGCGGCGGTGGAGCCGGGCAAGGCCTACCCGATCGATGAAGCCCTGAAGATCGTCAAGGAGCACAGCAAGACCAAGTTCATCGAAGCGGTGGACGTGGCGGTGCGCCTGGGCGTGGATGCGCGCAAGTCCGACCAGCAGGTGCGCGGCTCGACCGTTCTGCCGGCCGGTACCGGCAAGAGCGTGCGCGTGGCCGTGTTCGTGCCGGCCGGTGCCAAGGCCGACGAGGCGCTGGCGGCCGGCGCCGACGCGGTGGGCATGGACGACCTGGCCGAGAAGATGCAGGGCGGCGACCTGAACTACGACGTGGTCATCGCCACCCCGGACGCGATGCGCGTGGTCGGCAAGCTCGGCACCCTGCTCGGTCCGCGTGGCCTGATGCCCAACCCCAAGGTCGGCACCGTCTCCCCGAACCCGGGTGAAGCGGTCAAGAACGCCAAGGGCGGCCAGGTGCGCTACCGCACCGACAAGGCCGGCATCATCCACTGCACCATCGGCAAGGCCGACTTCGAAGCCGACAAGCTGAAGGAGAACCTGACCGCGCTGCTGGGTGACCTGGTCAAGGCCCGTCCGGCCACCGCCAAGGGCACCTACCTGCAGAAGATCTCGATCAGCTCGACCATGGGTCCGGGCGTGATCGTCGATCAGGCTTCGCTGGCACTGAAGTAAGAAGGCAGAAGTGAGTGAAGAGAAGTGAGGAGTGAGAAAACTCCCCTCTCTTCCTCTCTTCAGCAAAAAACAATCGGAGCGTTGTGCAGCAGAGTGCGAACGCGGGGATCTTCTCTCGTTTCTCACTCCTATTCACTCACTCCTCGCTTTTGAAGGCGTCGCGGCAGCAGCAAGTCGCCGCGGAGCCATCAAAGACCGCAGGTGCGGTCAGCGCGCATCGACGACGGGCAGGGAAGCTCGGCACGGCACGGAATCGCCGTCGATGCAAGCGGGATCGCTTAATCCAGCTCTCGCGAGCCGCCTGCGCAGATGGTCGCCCTTCTGGAAGTTTCTGGGTTGTCCCGGTTCAGAAGCGCACCAGCGGGATGCACGCATCCCCCGATGTCAAGGATGGCATCGCCCAGTCCCGTCAACCGCTGGAGCGGTGGGCGGCAAACCCAACAGGAGTGCATATGGCTCTGAATCTCTCGCAAAAGAAGGACGTCGTTGCCGAAGTGGCGGATATCGCCGGCAAGGCGCACTCCCTGATCGCAGCCGAGTACGCAGGCACCACGGTCGAACAGATGACCGCGATGCGCAAGAAGGCTCGCGAAACCGGCGTGTACTTGAAAGTCGTCAAGAACACGCTGGCCGCGCGCGCCGTCGAAGGCACGGAATTCGAGGTCGCCAAGAACGATCTCGTCGGTCCGCTGCTGTACGCGTTCTCGACCGAGGAGCCCGGCGCCGCCGGTCGCCTGATCAAGGAGTTCGCCAAGGGCAACGACAAGCTGCAAGCGAAACTGGTGGTGGTGGGCGGTCAGCAGTACCCGGCCAGCCATGTCGACGTGTTGGCCTCGCTGCCGACCCTCGACCAGGCTCTGGGCATGCTGGCGCGCGTGCTGGCCGAACCGGCGGCGATGTTCGCCCGCGCGGTCAAGGCCGTGGCCGACCAGCAGGGCGGTGGCGATGCCGCTGCCGCCGAGGCTGCCCCGGCCGAAGGCGAAGCTGCCGAAGCATCGGCCTGATCCACCCGGTTTTCCCAACCCGTTTGAAATCCACTGAGGTAAATCACATGTCTCTCACCAACGAACAGATCGTCGACGCGATCGCCGAAAAGAACCTGATGGAAGTGATGGAGCTGGTCAAGGCCATCGAAGACAAGTTCGGTGTCTCCGCTGCCGCTCCGGTTGCCGTCGCTGCCGGCCCGGCCGCTGCCGCCGGCCCGTCCGAAGAGCAGACCGAGTTCGACGTCGTGCTGAAGGCCGTCGGCGACAAGAAGGTCGAGGTCATCAAGGCGGTCCGCGCGATCACCGGCCTGGGCCTGAAGGAAGCCAAGGACATGGTCGAAGGCGCGCCGCAGACCGTCAAGGAAGGCGCTTCCAAGGAAGACGCCGAGAAGTTCAAGAAGGATCTGGAAGCCGCTGGCGCCCAGGTCGAACTCAAGTAAGTGCGACATGATCGCCGCCGCATGACGGCGATCAACAGGGGCTGGGGACGCGAAAACGTCCCCGGCCTTTGCTCGTTGTCGGACCGCGAGGCGGCCCGGCGCGAAAACCGAGTCGACAATCGGAAGTAGCGGGAGAGGGCGTGCTGGTGCCGGCAATACCAGCGACTTCCCATTGTCGATTCCCGTCCCCCGGACGGAAATCCGGTCATCCGGCGGCTGCGCCCGCCCCTGACAATCGAGGTACTGCCACATGGCCACCGCGTCCACCACGCACCTGTCCCTGACCGAGAAGAAGCGCGTTCGCAAGAACTTCGGCAAGCGCCGCTCGATTCTCGAAGTCCCCTATCTGCTGGCGATCCAGGTCGACTCCTACCGCGAGTTCCTGCAAGCCGACACGCCGATGAACCAGCGCGCCGAGCAGGGCCTGCATGCGGCGCTGAAGTCGGTGTTCCCGATCACCAGCTACAACGGCTATGCCGCACTGGAATACGTCGGCTACACCTTGGGCGAGCCGCTGTTCGACGAGCGCGAGTGCCGCAACCGTGGCCTGTCCTACGGTGCGCCGCTGCGGGTGACCGTGCGCCTGGTGATCTATGACCGCGAGTCCTCCTCGAAGGCGATCAAGTACGTCAAGGAGCAGGAGGTGTACATGGGCGAAGTGCCGCTCATGACCGACAACGGCACCTTCATCGTCAATGGCACCGAGCGCGTCATCGTCAGCCAGCTGCACCGCTCGCCGGGCGTGTTCTTCGACCATGACCGCGGCAAGACGCACAGCTCGGGCAAGCTGCTGTACAGCGCCCGCATCATCCCCTACCGCGGCTCCTGGCTCGACTTCGAGTTCGACCCCAAGGACGCGCTCTACACCCGCATCGACCGCCGCCGCAAGCTGCCGGTCAGCGTGCTGCTGCGTGCGCTGGGCTATTCCAACGAGGAAATGCTCAACGAGTTCTTCGAGATCAACACCTTCCACATCGACCCGTCCGAAGGCGTGGAGATGGAACTGGTGGCCGAGCGTCTGCGCGGCGAGACCCTCGAGTTCGACTTGGCCGACGGCGACAAGGTGATCGTCGAGGCCGGCAAGCGCATCACCGCGCGCCACGTCAAGCAGCTGGAGCAGTCCGGTATCTCCGCGCTGGCGGTGCCCGACAGCTACATCACCGGGCGCATCCTCTCGCACGACGTGGTCGATACCGCCAGCGGCGAGCTGCTGGCCGCGGCCAATGACGAGATCACCGAGGAGCATCTGGAAGCCTTCCGCAAGGCCGGCATCGCCGCCGTCGGCACGCTGTGGGTGAACGACCTCGACCGTGGCCCGTACCTGTCCAACACGCTGCGTGTGGACCACACCCGCACCCAGTTCGAGGCGCTGGTCGAGATCTACCGCATGATGCGTCCCGGCGAGCCGCCTACCAAGGATGCCGCGCAGAACCTGTTCCACAACCTGTTCTTCACCTTCGAGCGCTACGACCTCTCCGCCGTGGGCCGGATGAAGTTCAACCGTCGCCTCGGCCGCAAGGAGGTCACCGGCGCCTCGGTGCTGTACGACCACAAGTACCTGTCGCAGCGTGGTGACGACGAGTCCAAGCGCCTGGTCGAGGCCAATGGCGAAGGCTCCGACATCCTCGACGTGATCCGCGTGCTGACCGAGATCCGCAATGGTCGCGGCGTGGTCGACGACATCGACCACCTCGGCAACCGTCGCGTGCGTTCGGTCGGCGAGATGGCGGAAAACACCTTCCGCGTCGGTCTGGTGCGCGTCGAGCGCGCGGTGCGCGAGCGCCTGACCATGGCCGAAGCCGATGGCCTGACCCCGCAGGACCTGATCAACGCCAAGCCGGTGGCAGCGGCGATGAAGGAGTTCTTCGGCTCCTCGCAGCTGTCGCAGTTCATGGACCAGGACAACCCGCTGTCGGAAGTGACGCACAAGCGTCGCGTCTCCGCGCTCGGCCCGGGCGGTCTGACCCGCGAACGCGCCGGCTTCGAGGTGCGTGACGTGCACCCGACCCATTACGGTCGCGTGTGCACCATCGAAACCCCGGAAGGCCCGAACATCGGCCTGATCAACTCGCTGGCCGTGTTCGCCCGTACCAACAGCTACGGCTTCCTCGAGACGCCGTACCGCAAGGTGGTGAACGGCAAGGTCACCGACCAGATCGAATACCTCTCGGCAATCGAGGAAAACGAGTTCGTCATCGCCCAGGCCAATGCGCCGCACGACGCCAAGGGCAACCTCAGCGAGGAGTTCATCAATTGCCGCTACCAGGGCGATACCCAGCTGCGTCCACCGTCCGAGGTGGACTTCATGGACGTCTCGCCGATGCAGACCGTGTCGGTGGCGGCGGCGCTGGTGCCGTTCCTCGAGCATGACGACGCCAACCGCGCACTGATGGGCGCCAACATGCAGCGTCAGGCGGTGCCGACCCTGCGTGCCGAGAAGCCGCTGGTCGGCACCGGCATCGAGCGCGCGGTGGCGCGCGACTCGGGCGTGACGGTGAACGCGCGCCGCGGTGGCGTGATCGAGCAGATGGATGCCGCGCGCATCGTGGTCAAGGTCAACGAGGACGAGATCGTCGGCGAGACCGATGCCGGCGTCGACATCTACAGCCTGGTCAAGTACACCCGCTCCAACCAGAACACCTGCATCAACCAGCGTCCGCTGGTGGAAGTGGGTGATGTGGTGGAAGCCGGCGACGTGCTGGCCGACGGCCCCTCGACCGATATCGGCGAGCTGGCCCTGGGGCAGAACGTGCTGGTCGCGTTCATGCCGTGGAACGGCTACAACTTCGAGGACTCGATCCTGCTCTCCGAGCGCGTGGTGGAGGAAGACCGTTACACCACCATCCACATCGAGGAACTGACCTGCGTCGCGCGCGACACCAAGCTGGGTGCGGAGGAAATCTCCGCCGACATCCCCAACGTGGCCGAGCATGCGCTCAATCGCCTGGACGAGTCCGGCGTGGTCTTCATCGGCGCCGAGGTGCGCGCCGGTGACATCCTCGTCGGCAAGGTCACGCCCAAGGGCGAGGCCCAGCTGACGCCGGAGGAGAAGCTGCTGCGTGCGATCTTCGGCGAGAAGGCGTCCGACGTGAAGGACAGCTCGCTGCGCGTGCCGCCGGGCATGGACGGCACCGTGATCGACGTGCAGGTGTTCACCCGCGACGGCGTGGAGATGGACAAGCGCGCGATCCGCATCAAGGAAGAGGAAGTGCGTCAGGTCAAGAAGGACTTCGACGACCAGCGCATGATCCTGGAGACGGCGATCTTCGCGCGCCTGCGCGCCCAACTGCTGGGCAAGACCGCCAATGCCGGCGGCGGCCTGAAGAAGGGCGAGACGGTGACCTCGCTGGTGCTTGACCAGACCCGTCCGCGCGACTGGTTCCACTTCAACATGAAGGACGAGGACGCGGCCGAGGCCATCGACCGCGCGCAGAAGCAGATCGCGCTGCACGAGAAGGAGTTCGAGCGTCGCTTCGAGGACAAGCGCGCCAAGATCAACCAGGGCGATGACCTCGCCCCGGGCGTGCTGAAGATGGTCAAGGTGTTCCTCGCGGTGAAGCGCCGCATCCAGCCCGGCGACAAGATGGCCGGCCGCCACGGCAACAAGGGCGTGGTGTCGAACATCGTGCCGGTCGAGGACATGCCTTACCTCGCCGACGGCCAGACCGTGGACATCGTGCTCAACCCGCTGGGCGTGCCCTCGCGCATGAACATCGGCCAGATCCTGGAAGTGCACCTGGGCTGGGCGGCCAAGGGTCTGGGTCGCAAGATCCAGCAGATGCTCGATGCGCAGGCCAAGGTGGCCGAGCTGCGCAAGTTCCTCGACCGCATCTACAACCACGATGCCAAGGCCAAGGCGGAAGGGCTGGTCGATCTGTCGCAGTTCAGCGACGAGGAGCTGCTGACCCTGGCGCGCAACCTGACCGATGGCGTGCCGATGGCGACGCCGGTGTTCGACGGTGCCGAGGAGGCCGAGATCAAGGCCATGCTGGAGCTTGCCGACCTGCCGACCAGCGGTCAGGCGCAGTTGTACGACGGCCGTACCGGCGAGGCGTTCGACCGCCAGACCACCGTCGGCTACATGCACATGCTCAAGCTCAACCACCTGGTGGACGACAAGATGCATGCACGCAGCACCGGCCCGTACTCGCTGGTCACCCAGCAGCCGCTGGGCGGCAAGGCGCAGTTCGGCGGCCAGCGCTTCGGTGAAATGGAAGTCTGGGCGCTGGAAGCCTACGGCGCGGCCTACACCCTGCAGGAAATGCTGACGGTCAAGTCGGACGACGTGCAGGGCCGCAACCAGATGTACAAGAACATCGTCGACGGCGACTACGACATGGTTGCCGGCATGCCCGAATCGTTCAACGTGCTGGTCAAGGAAATCCGCTCGCTCGGCATCAACATGGAGCTGGAAGAGCACTGACGCCACACCGCGGCGGGCGCGCGACCCGATCAACGCGCCCGCCACGCGGCCCATCGCCAGTGATTCCTTCCCGACTCCGCGGAGACATGAAATGAAAGACTTGCTCAACCTGTTCAACCAGCAGCGCACCCTGCCGGACTTCGACGCGATCAAGATCGCCCTGGCCAGTCCCGACCTGATCCGTTCGTGGTCGTTCGGCGAGGTGAAGAAGCCCGAAACCATCAACTACCGCACCTTCCGTCCGGAGCGTGATGGCCTGTTCTGCTCGGCCATCTTCGGCCCGGTGAAGGACTACGAGTGCCTGTGCGGCAAGTACAAGCGCATGAAGCACCGTGGCGTGGTATGCGAGAAGTGCGGCACCGAGGTGACCTTGGCCAAGGTGCGCCGCGAGCGCATGGGCCACATCGACCTGGCCGCGCCGGTCGCGCACATCTGGTTCCTCAAGTCGCTGCCCTCGCGCATCGGCCTGATGCTGGACATGACCCTGCGCGACATCGAGCGCATCCTCTATTTCGAAGCCTATGTGGTCACCGAGCCGGGCCTGACCCCGCTCGAGCAGGGCCAGCTGCTCAATGAGGAGCAGTACATGCAGGCACGCCAGGAGCATGGCGACGACTTCGATGCCGCGATGGGTGCCGAAGCGGTGTTCGACCTGCTGCGCGACGTCGATCTGCAGGCCGAGATGGTCAAGCTGAAGGAAGAGATCGCCGCCACCGGTTCGGAAACCAAGCTCAAGCGCCTGACCAAGCGCATCAAGCTGGTCGAGGCGTTCCTCGAATCGGGCAACCGTCCCGAGTGGATGATCATGACCGTGCTGCCGGTGCTGCCGCCCGACCTGCGTCCGCTGGTGCCGCTGGATGGTGGCCGCTTCGCCACTTCCGACCTCAATGATCTGTACCGCCGCGTCATCAACCGCAACAACCGCCTGCGCCGCCTGCTGGAACTGGCCGCGCCGGACATCATCGTGCGCAACGAGAAGCGCATGCTGCAGGAGTCGGTCGATGCGCTGATGGACAACGGCCGCCGTGGCCGTGCCATCACCGGCACCAACAAGCGCGCGCTGAAGTCGCTGGCCGACATGATCAAGGGCAAGCAGGGCCGCTTCCGCCAGAACCTGCTCGGCAAGCGCGTGGACTATTCGGGCCGTTCGGTGATCGTGGTCGGCCCGACCCTGCGCCTGCACGAATGCGGCCTGCCGAAGAAGATGGCGCTGGAGCTGTTCAAGCCGTTCATCTTCGCCAAGCTGCAGCATCGCGGCCTGGCCACCACCATCAAGGCGGCGAAGAAGCTGGTCGAGCGCGAGGAAGCCGAGGTCTGGGACATCCTGGAAGAGGTGATCCGCGAGCATCCGGTGCTGCTGAACCGTGCGCCGACGCTGCATCGCCTCGGCATCCAGGCCTTCGAGCCGGTGCTGATCGAGGGCAAGGCGATCCAGCTGCATCCGCTGGTGTGTACCGCGTTCAACGCCGACTTCGACGGTGACCAGATGGCCGTGCACGTGCCGCTGTCGCTGGAGGCGCAGCTCGAAGCGCGCGCGCTGATGATGTCGTCCAACAACATCCTCTCGCCGGCCAATGGCGAGCCGATCATCGTGCCCTCGCAGGACGTGGTGCTCGGCCTGTACTACATGACCCGCGCGCTGGAGAACAAGCAGGGCGAGGGCATGGCATTCGCCAACGTGTCGGAGGCCAAGCGCGCCTACGACAACCGCGTGGTCGACCTGCACGCCAAGGTCAAGGTGCGCATCACCGATTACATCAAGGGCGAGGATGGCGAGCGCGTGCCGCATACCGAGATCGTGGACACCACGGTCGGTCGCGCGCTGCTGGCCGACATCCTGCCCAAGGGCCTGTCCTATTCGCTGGTCAACACCGAGTTGAACAAGAAGGCGATCAGCCGCCTGATCAACGAGTGCTACCGTCGCCTGGGCCTGAAGGACACCGTGGTGTTCGCCGACCAGCTGATGTACATGGGCTTCAGCTATGCCACCCGCGCCGGCGTGTCGATCGGCATCGACGACATGATCATTCCCGCGGAGAAGGCCGGCATCCTCGACGAGGCCGAGGCCGAAGTGCTGGAAATCCAGCAGCAGTACCAGTCGGGCCTGGTCACCGCCGGTGAGCGCTACAACAAGGTGGTCGACATCTGGTCGCGCACCAACGAGCGCGTGGCCAAGGCGATGATGGACACCATCGGCTTCGACACCGTGCAGAACGCCAAGGGCGAGAAGATCGAGCAGAAGTCGATGAACTCGATCTACATCATGGCCGACTCCGGCGCGCGTGGCTCGCAGGCGCAGATCCGCCAGCTGGCCGGCATGCGCGGCCTGATGGCCAAGCCCGACGGCTCGATCATCGAAACCCCGATCACCGCGAACTTCCGCGAGGGCCTCAACGTCCTGCAGTACTTCATCTCCACCCACGGTGCGCGCAAGGGCCTGGCCGATACCGCGCTGAAGACCGCGAACTCCGGTTACCTGACCCGTCGCCTGGTCGACGTGGCGCAGGACGTGGTCATCACCGAGGACGATTGCGGCACCCGCGACGGCCTGACCATGACCCCGATCGTGGAAGGCGGCGACGTGGTCGAGCCGCTGCGTGACCGCGTGCTCGGCCGCGTGGTGGCCGAGGACGTGTTCCTGCCGGGCAACGACGAAGAGCCGATCGTCACCCGCAACACGTTGCTCGACGAAGCCTGGGTGCAGAAGCTGGAGGACGCCGGCGTGCAGCTGGTCAAGGTGCGCTCGACGATCACCTGCGATGCGCCGTTCGGCGTGTGTGCGCAGTGCTACGGGCGCGACCTCGGCCGTGGCCACCTGGTCAACATGGGCGAGGCGGTCGGCGTGGTCGCGGCGCAGTCGATCGGCGAGCCGGGCACGCAGCTGACCATGCGTACCTTCCACATCGGTGGTGCGGCCTCGCGTGCGGCGGCGATCGACAACGTGACGATCAAGACCACCGGCTCGATCAAGTTCAACAACCTCAAGACCGTGGCGCACGAAAGCGGCGGCGTGGTGGCGGTGTCGCGTTCGGGCGAGCTGTCGGTGCTGGACGAGCATGGCCGCGAGCGCGAGCGCTACAAACTGCCCTACGGCGCCACCATCGCGGTGCCGGAAGGTGCCGAGGTCAAGGCCGGGCAGACCATCGCCCATTGGGATCCGCACAACCACCCGATCGTGTCGGAAGTGGCCGGTTTCGTGCGCTTCTTCGATTTCGTCGATGGCGTGACGGTGATCGAGAAGACCGACGAGCTGACCGGCCTCGCCTCGCGCGAGATCACCGATCCGAAGCGTCGCGGCTCGCAAGCCAAGGACCTGCGTCCGCTGGTGCGCATCGTCGATGCCAAGGGCAATGACCTCAACATCCCGGGCACCGACCTGCCGGCGCAGTACCTGCTGCCGCCGCGCTCGGTGGTGAACCTGCAGGATGGTGCCGCGGTCGGCGTGGGCGACGTCGTCGCCAAGATCCCGCAGGAAGCGTCCAAGACCCGCGACATCACCGGTGGTCTGCCGCGCGTGGCCGACCTGTTCGAAGCGCGCAAGCCGAAGGAAGCGGCGATCCTCGCCGAGATTTCCGGCGTGGTCAGCTTCGGCAAGGACACCAAGGGCAAGCAGCGCCTGATCATCAAGGGTCCGGACGGCATCGACCACGAGGAGCTGATTCCCAAGTACCGCCAGATCATCGTGTTCGAGGGCGAGCACGTGGGCAAGGGCGATACCGTGGTGGATGGCGAGCCCAACCCGCAGGACATCCTGCGCCTGAAGGGCATCGAGGAACTGGCCGCCTACCTGACCAAGGAGATCCAGGACGTCTACCGCCTGCAGGGCGTGAAGATCAACGACAAGCACATCGAGGTGATCATCCGCCAGATGCTGCGCAAGGTCGAAATCACCGACGGTGGCGATTCGCGCTACCTGGTCGGCGAGCAGGCCGAGCGCCAGCGCGTGCTGGAGGACAACGAGAAGCTCGAGGCGCGCAGCGAGTTGCCTGCGCAGTTCCAGCCGGTGCTGCTGGGCATCACCAAGGCCTCGCTGGCGACCGAGTCGTTCATCTCCGCGGCGTCGTTCCAGGAGACCACCCGCGTGCTGACCGAGGCCGCCGTGCGCGGCACCCGCGACTCGCTGCGCGGGCTGAAGGAGAACGTGATCGTCGGTCGCCTGATCCCGGCCGGTACCGGTCTGGCCTACCACAGCCAGCGCCGCCGCCGCGCCGCCGGCGAACTGAGCGAAGCCGAGATGGACGTGCTTTCCGCCGCTGCCGAGGAAGACGCCGTGGTGGAAACCCCGGTGGAGCAGGTGATGATCGAGGAATCGGCCGAAGGCGGCAGCGAAGCCTGAGCCACGCGCCCGCCCTTGCATTGGCAGGGGCGGGCGGGTTAAAATCCTTCAGTTAGTTGTCCGGCAGCCCCCAGGGGCTGCCCAGTACCCGAAATGAGGCGCAGGAGGCGGCTCGTGTTCGGCACAGGGATGCGCGGGGTGGTGCGGTGGGCCGCAGGTTGCGGCGCCCGCACGCTTTGGATGGCTTGCGCCGGCGGAAATGCCGCGTGCGAGCCTGCTCTTTTTTGTCTTTCGCCCGCACGGTCGGGCGGAATCCTCCAACGGCCCTCGGGTCGCAGAAACATCTGGAAAAGCATGGCCACCATCAATCAGCTGGTCCGCAAGCCGCGGAAACCGGAAACCTATCAGAGCGATTCGCCCGCGTTGCAGAATTGCCCGCAGCGCCGTGGCGTGTGCACCCGCGTGTACACCACCACGCCCAAGAAGCCCAACTCGGCCATGCGCAAGGTGGCCAAGGTGCGCCTGACCAACGGCTACGAGGTGATCTCCTACATCGGCGGCGAAGGCCACAACCTGCAGGAGCACAGCGTGGTGCTGATCCGCGGCGGTCGCGTCAAGGACCTGCCGGGCGTGCGCTACCACACCGTGCGCGGTTCGCTGGACGCCGCCGGCGTCGCCAAGCGCCGCCAGCGCCGCTCCAAGTACGGCGCCAAGCGTCCCAAGTAAGCGCTTCGCCGCGCGTTCCGTTCCGTGGCCGCATGGCGGCCCGGCCAGAGCACTACTGAAGAGATTTCAACATGTCCCGTAAAGGCAATACCCCGCAGCGTTCGGTGCTGCCCGATCCCAAGCACGGCAGCGAAACCATCGCGCGCTTCATCAACATGGTGATGCTGAGCGGCAAGAAGTCGGTCGCCGAGCGCATCGTGTACGGCGCGATGGACTCCATCGACGAGAAGAACGGCAATGCGCTGGAGCTGGTCGAGAAGGCGCTGGGCAACGTCGCGCCGACGGTCGAGGTCAAGTCGCGCCGCGTTGGCGGTGCCACCTACCAGGTGCCGGTCGAAGTGCGTGCCTCGCGCCGCATGGCGCTGGCGATGCGCTGGCTGATCGAGGCGGCGCGCAAGCGTGGCGAGAACTCGATGCCGCGCAAGCTGGCCGCCGAACTGATCGATGCCGCCGAGAACCGTGGCGGTGCAGTCAAGAAGCGCGAGGAAGTGCACCGCATGGCCGAAGCCAACAAGGCCTTCGCCCACTTCCGCTGGTAAGCCCCCGGGCGCGCTCCGCACGCGGGGCGCGCAGGGCGGGGCCGAGCCCCGCCGCATCTTCCAGGGGCCGCCGACCAGGCGGCGTCTGGCCATTTGAAGCCCGCATCGGCGGGCAAGCGTAGAGAGAGACGACCGTGGCCCGCACCACTCCCATCGAGCGTTACCGCAACTTCGGCATCATGGCGCACATCGACGCCGGCAAGACCACCACCTCCGAGCGCATCCTGTTCTACACCGGCGTGAACCACAAGTTGGGTGAAACCCACGAAGGTTCGGCCACCATGGACTGGATGGAGCAGGAGCAGGAGCGCGGCATCACCATCACCTCCGCCGCGACCACCGCGTTCTGGACCGGCATGGACAAGTCGATGCCGCAGCACCGCTTCAACATCATCGACACCCCCGGGCACGTGGACTTCACCATCGAGGTCGAGCGCAGCCTGCGCGTGCTCGACGGCGCGGTGTTCGTGCTGTGTGCGGTCGGTGGCGTGCAGCCGCAGTCCGAGACGGTGTGGCGCCAGGCCAACAAGTACCGCGTGCCGCGTCTTGCGTTCGTCAACAAGATGGATCGCACCGGCGCCAACTTCGACAAGGTCGTCGACCAGCTCAAGACCCGCCTGGGCGCCTACCCGGTGCCGATGCAGGTACCGGTCGGTGCCGAAGACGGCTTCGAAGGCGTGATCGACCTGCTGAAGATGAAGGCGATCCACTGGGATTCGGCCTCGCAGGGCACCACCTTCGAATACCGCGACATCCCCGCCGAGCTGCAGTCCAAGGCCGACGAAGCCCGCAGCTTCATGGTCGAGGCCGCGGCCGAGGCCAGCGAAGAGCTGATGGACAAGTACCTCGACGAAGGCGACCTGTCCGAGCAGGAAATCATTGCCGGCTTGCGCGCACGCACGCTGAAGACCGAGATCGTTCCGGTGTTCTGCGGCACCGCGTTCAAGAACAAGGGCGTGCAGGCCATGCTCGATGGCGTGGTCAACCTGCTGCCCTCGCCGGTGGACGTGCCGCCGGTGGTGGGCGTGGACGAGAAGGAAAACGAAGCCACCCGTCCGGCCGATGACAACGCGCCGTTCTCCGCGCTGGCGTTCAAGATCATGACCGACCCCTATGTCGGTTCGCTGACCTTCTTCCGCGCCTACTCCGGCGTGCTCAATGCCGGTGATCAGGTGTACAACCCGATCAAGATGAAGAAGGAACGCATCGGCCGCATCCTGCAGATGCACTCCAACGACCGCGCCGAAATCAAGGAAGTGCGCGCCGGCGACATCGCCGCCGCAGTGGGCCTGAAGGATGTCACCACCGGTGACACCCTGTGCGCGCAGGACGCGATCATCACCCTGGAGCGGATGAGCTTCCCCGAGCCGGTGATCTCGATGGCGGTGGAGCCCAAGACCAAGTCCGACCAGGAGAAGATGGGCATTGCCCTGGGCCGTCTGGCGCAGGAGGATCCGTCCTTCCGCGTGCGCACTGACGAGGAATCGGGCCAGACCATCATCGCCGGCATGGGCGAGCTGCACCTGGACATCCTGGTCGAGCGCATGAAGCGCGAGTTCAATGTCGAGGCCAACGTCGGCAAGCCGCAGGTGGCCTACCGCGAAACCATCCGCAAGCCGGTCAAGTCCGAAGGCAAGTTCGTGCGCCAGTCCGGCGGCAAGGGCCAGTTCGGTCACGTGTGGCTGGAAATCGAGCCGCAGGAAGCCGGTGCAGGCTACGAGTTCGAAAACGCCATCGTCGGTGGCGTGGTGCCGAAGGAATACATCCCCGCGGTGGACAAGGGCATCCAGGAGGCGATGGCCAACGGCATCCTCGCCGGCTATCCGATCGTCGACGTCAAGGTGCGCCTGGTCGATGGCTCGTACCACGAGGTCGACTCCTCGGAAATGGCGTTCAAGATCGCCGGTTCGATGGGCTTCAAGGAAGGCTTCCACAAGGCCAGCCCGGTGCTGCTGGAGCCGATGATGAAGGTCGAGATCGTCACCCCCGAGGATTACCTCGGTGACGTGATGGGCGACGTCAGCCGTCGTCGCGGCATCCTCCAGGGCCAGGACGACAGCCCCTCGGGCAAGGTCATCAACGCGATGATCCCGCTGGGCGAGATGTTCGGTTACGCCACCCAGCTGCGCTCGATGTCGCAGGGTCGCGCCACCTTCACCATGGAGTTCGACCATTACGCCGAAGCCCCCGCCAACATCGCCGAAGCGGCGATGAAGAAGGGCTGATCCGGCCGCAGCGGGGTGCATGGCAGGCCATGCATCCCGCATCCCCGCAACCTGTTTCCCCTACATCCCCAATCCAGAGGTTCCAGCAATGGCAAAGGAAAAGTTCGAGCGCACCAAGCCCCACGTGAACGTGGGCACGATTGGTCACGTTGACCACGGCAAGACGACGCTGACGGCGGCGCTGACG
>NZ_JBSTRX010000004.1:0-145923 GCF_054031035.1 Luteimonas sp. e5 | reverse complement strand
TGTTCAGGAACACCACGATGTACGGAACGCCCACCTGGCGCGCCAGCAGGATGTGCTCGCGCGTCTGCGGCATCGGGCCGTCCGCGGCCGAGCACACCAGGATCGCGCCGTCCATCTGCGCCGCACCGGTGATCATGTTCTTCACGTAGTCGGCGTGACCCGGGCAGTCCACGTGCGCGTAGTGGCGGGTCGGCGACTCGTATTCCACGTGCGAGGTGGAAATCGTGATGCCGCGCGCCTTCTCTTCCGGCGCCTTGTCGATCGCGTCGTACGCGCGGAACTCGCCGCCGAAACGCTCCGCACCGATCTTCGTCAGCGCCGCCGTCAGCGTCGTCTTGCCGTGGTCAACGTGACCAATCGTGCCCACGTTCACGTGGGGCTTGGTGCGCTCGAACTTTTCCTTTGCCATGTCTCTACTCGGATCTGGATGGGCGGGTGGAACGAAAGGTGGTGCTCACGAATGGAATCGAACCATCGACCTCTTCCTTACCAAGGAAGTGCTCTACCGACTGAGCTACGTGAGCCTGATTGTGCGTGCCTGCCTTGCGGAGGAGTCCAGTGGAGCGGGAGACGGGAATCGAACCCGCACCATCAGCTTGGAAGGCTGAGGTTCTACCATTGAACTACTCCCGCGCCGGGAGGCGTTGCCGCTGAAGGTGGTGGAGGGAGGTGGATTCGAACCACCGAAGGCGTAAGCCAGCAGATTTACAGTCTGCCCCCGTTGGCCGCTTGGGTATCCCTCCGCCGAAATGCCATCAGCGGTGAAACAGCCCGTTATTCTGACCGGCTCCGCGCGGCATGTCAACGCTTGGCGACGACCTTGCGCACGGTGGTCGGCGAGGCTTCAGTGTGGCGGTGCTTCGGCGCCGCCCGGCGCGGCCGGAACCACGTCGCCGCGCAAGCCTTCGCCGGCATACAGCGCGATGTGCGGCACGCCGTCGGCGCCGATCCAGCCGCGGTACATGCCCTCGGTATTGAACGGGAAGGCGAAGTCGCCGTCGGCGGTCATCACGATGGCGCCGCCGTCGCCGCCCATGGCGACGATCTCCTCGTTGATCACCGCCGCGCCGGCGCTGGCCGCGGTGTCACTGCGCAGTGCCACCCGGGCACAGATGCTGTGCGCGGCGGCGGTGCGGATGTAGTACTCGCCCCAGCCGGTGCTCGATACCGCGCAGCGGGCATCGGCCCAGGTGCCGGCGCCGATCACCGGGCTGTCACCGACCCGGTTCCAGCGTTTGTCGGTCATGCCGCCGGTGGAGGTGCCGGCGGCCAGGCCGCCCGTGGCATCCAGCGCCACCGCGCCGACCGTGCCCACGTATTTCAGGTATTCCGCATCGGCCACGGGGCCGGTATCGCCGCGCAGGCGCTGTTGCAGCTGGTTCCAGCGGCGCTCGGTGCGGAAGTAGTCGGGCTTGACCCATTTGAAGCCATGCTCGCGGGCGAAGGTTTCCGCACCCTTGCCGACCAGCATCACGTGCTCGGAGCGTTCCATCACCGCGCGTGCCAGGGTGATCGGGTTCTTGATCCGCTGCACCCCGGCCACCGCGCCGGCGGCACGGGTCTTGCCGTCCATGATCGAGGCATCCAGCTCGTTGCGGCCTTCATGGGTGAACACCGCGCCGCGCCCGGCGTTGAAGTGCGGGTTGTCCTCCAGCACCACGATCGCCGCGGTCACCGCATCCAGCGCCGACTTGCCGGCGGCAAGTTCCGCATGGCCGCGCTTGAGCGCGGTTTCCAGCGCGGCACGCACCGCGGCCTCGTCGGCGGCACTCATCTGGCTGCGCACCACGCCGGCGCCGCCATGCACGATCAGGACCGGCTCGGCAGCGTGCGCCGCAGGCAACAAGCCCATGACAAGGCCCAGGACGAGGGGACGGATACGGCGCATGGCGGTTCTCCTGCAGGCAAGGCGCGCCGGCTCACGGCCGCGGCGCGGGAACGGGCGGGCTGAACTGCAGCTCGCCATCACGAATGGTCGCACGGACCTTGAATTCGGGCGCGATCACACGCCAGCTGCGCGTGTCGAGGCGGCTGTCGCGGCCGATGCCGACCACTTCCCAGCCATCGGCCTGCAATGGCCCGCCCTGCTCGAGGCGAAATCCCCCCGGGCGGATCAGCCAGGCGCGACCACCGGTATTGGTGAACACACGGCCCTGGCCGGTGCCGTCGATCGCCAGCGCGGTCTGTTCATCGATGCCGAGGCCGCGCAGCGGGCGCTCCGGGTGGCGCTCGGCCAGTTGCGCCAGCATCGTCATCAGCCGCGCCTGGCGCTCGCGCTCGGCGAAGTGGCTGTCGGTCAGCACGCCCGCCGAATACAGCGGCTCCAGACGCAGGAAGTCCTCGACCAGGGTCGCGGCGGCGGTGCGCGAATCGGCCAGCGCCTCGCGGCTGGTCAGGCTGCCGCCATCCAGTGCGCCGTACACGTAACGCCCCTGCACGGCGAGCCCGGCACTGGTGCCGCCCAGCGGCTTGCCGGCGGCGACGTGCCGGTTGATCGCATCCTGCAGCGGCGTGCCCTGCCAGAAACGCAGGTAGCGTGACTGGTCGCCACCGCCAATGAACAGCACGTCGGCGCGTGCCACCGCGCTCAGCACACGCGGGTCCGAGGCTGCTTCGCGCGAATGGAACACGAACGTCTGCAGCGAAGCCATGCCACCGATGTCCTGGTACATCTCGCGTTGGTTGGCATCATCCAGCGAGGCGCGCAGGATCACGCCATGGCCATGGCCGGCGCGCTCGAACAGCCAACGCAGGCCGTCATGCGGCCATTCGCCACCGCCGATGAGGAGCAGGCCGGGACGCACCGCTCCGGGCCGGGGCGCGGCCGGGTCGCCGATTCGGTAATGGTCGTAGCCGGCCTGTGGCGCTGTCTTCGGTGTCGCGGCACAGGCCGCGAGCATGCATGCGGACAGCAGCATGCCGATGCCCTTCCATCGCCATTTGCCCATCGCTGCATCCCCGTCGGTGCAAACGCTCTTTTTAGCACACGCCCATCGCGCCCGGGGAGTGCTGCAGGCACAGGCGCGCGCGCGGCAAATCTGCTATTCCTGAGCCAAGGGAAGGGATCCGCAACCAGGCCGCGGCAATACCGGCACACCTGCCGGCCGCGGCCACCGCCACGAACTTGTCCGAGGACCCGATGAAAACCGCGAAAACCCTGCTGCATGCCGCCATCCAGGCGGCGATCTGGATGCCCGTCATGGCCTGGGCGCAGGCCGCGAACCAGGAACCTGCACCACCCGCCACCACCTCCGCACAGGAGATCGACAGCGTGGTGGTGACCGGCTCGCGCATCCCGCGCGCCCAAGTGGAAGGCCCGGCGCCGGTCAGCGTGATCACCGCCGAGGACATCCAGGCCGGCGGCTTCACCAGCGTGCCGGACGTGCTGCAATCACTGAGCCAGAACGGCGGCCAGACGCAAAGCCAGCAATCGGCCGGCGGCGCCGACTTTTCCCCCGGCGCACAGCAGGTGGATCTGCGTGCGCTCGGCCCCAATCACACCCTGGTGCTGGTCAATGGCCGCCGCATCGCCGACTTTCCCCTGCCCTTCGGCGGTCGCAGCAACTTCACCGACGTCTCCAGCCTGCCCCTGGGCATGATCGAGCGCATCGAAGTGCTGACCGGCAGCGCCTCGGCGATCTATGGCTCGGACGCGATCTCCGGCGTGGTCAACTTCATCCTGAAGAAGCGGGCCGACGGCACCACCGTGGATTACCGCTACGGCCAGACCGGCCAGGGCGATGCCAGGTCGCACCGGCTCAACGTCTCCAGCGGCTTCAGCCTTGGCCAGACCAATGTCGTGGCCGGTTTCGAATACCGCCGCCAGGATCCGCTGTGGGGCTTCGAACGCAAGGAGCAGGATTCGACCTTCGACGGGCCGACCGCCAACTCGCGCCTGCCCTCGCGCAACTTCCTCATCACCGACTGGTGGGACGACTACATCGACCCGGGCGAAGCCACCTGCGCCTCGATGTCGCACCTGTTCGACGGCACCCTGCACTACGCCGAACGCCCCCGCTACGGCTGGTATTGCGGCAGCGACCGCACCCCGGCCTATCGCACCCAGATCAGCAAGCGCGATGGCATCAATGCCTACGCCTCGCTGAGCCGTCCACTGGCCAATGGCGCCGAATGGTTCGCCGACATCCAGGCCGGGCGGCACGAGGTGGCCCTGTACCGCGGGCCGCGCAGCTGGGCGCTGATGACCCCCGATGGCGTGGAGTGGGACTATTTCTACAACGCGAACACCGACCAGATCGAGTATTGGCAGCGCATCTTCAGCCCGGAGGAAATGGGCGGGCTGGATCGCGGCATGGTCAAGACCGTGCAGAAGACCTTCAGCGTCACCAGCGGCTTCACCGGCACCCTGGCCAATGACTGGGATTACGAGGCGGCACTCAGCCATTCGCAGTACGAAGCCTCGGTCAGCTGGCCGCAGATCGTGGCGCAGGCGGCCAATGACCTGTTCCTCGGCCCGCAGCTGCCGGGCATGCAGCCCTGGCGCGGCGGCCTGTACCCGATCTTCGACGCCGACCCGGCACGGCTGTGGCAGCCGCTGACGCGCGAGGAGTTCGACCGCATCTTCGCGCGCAGCACCTATCACCCGAAGTCGGCGACACAGACACTCGCGCTGACCCTGACCCAGGCCGAACTGTTCCAGCTGCCCGGCGGCGGCGCCGGCTTCGCTGCCACCGCCGAGGTCGGTCACCAGTCCTACGACCTCAAGCCCGATCCGCTGGCCACACAGTACCACTACTACAGCTGGAAGGACTCCGATGGCCAGGGCAGCCGCAGCCGCTGGGCACTGGCCAGCGAATTGCGCATGCCGGTGCTCGAGCGGCTCGATCTGAGCGTGGCCGGGCGTTACGACCAGTACCGTTTCGCCGGCCGCGACCCGGGCAAGTTCACCTGGAGCGCGGGGCTGGAATGGCGTCCGCTGGACAGCCTGCTGGTGCGCGGCTCCTACGGCACCGCGTTCCGCGCCCCCGACCTGCATTACGTGTTCACCGGGCCGGGCAATGACGAAACCCGCGTCACCGACTACTGGCGCTGCGCCAGCGAGCAACCCGACGTGCCGGTGAAGGACTGCGACTACGACCGCGAAGGCATCATCCGCAGCCGCGTCGGCAATCGTGACCTGAACCCTGAAACCAGTGACTCGTGGACCGTGGGCCTGGTGTGGTCGCCCGCACCGTGGTTCGACATGTCACTGGACTGGTTCAGCATCGACATGCGCGACCAGGTGCAGGACCTGCGCGTGGACGAAGTGATGCGCAACGAGCTGAAGTGCCGCGGCGGCGAGCTGGCGATCGACTCGGCGATCTGCGTGGACACGCTGGAGCGGGTCACGCGGATGACCGACGGCAAGCTCTACGGCGTGCATGTCAATCCGATCAACATCGCCCGCGAGCGCACCAGCGGTCTGGATTTCAGCAGCAACCTGCGCTGGGACACCGGCATCGGCACCTTCCGCCTGAATGGTGGTTACACCTGGGTGCGGGTGCACGAAATCCGTCGCTATCCCGACGAGCCGGTGGTCGACATGTTCGCGATCAACAGCGGCTACGACATCCCGCGCAGCAAGGCCAACCTGCGTCTGTCGTGGGCGCTGGGGCCATGGTCGGCTTCGATCCAGGGCCGGCGTCTGGGCAAGTTGCCGAACGATGATTCGTACTACGAAATCTGGCGCGAGAGCGATGGCACCGATCCCTGGATCAAGGCCACCTACCGCTACAACGCCAACATCCAGTACGACCTGACCGAGCGCTCGCGGCTGTCATTGAGCGTGGTCAACCTGTTCGACAAGGCACCGCCCTTCGACCCGACCTATACCGGCTACCCCTACTACGACATCTCGTGGTTCGATCGCGAAGGGCGCAGCTTCTACCTGCAGTACACGCACAAGTTCGGTGGCGGGCCGCTTTGAAGAGCGAGTAACGAGTGGGGAGGAACGAGGAACGAGTGAAGGGGAACGAGTGAGCGTGCGCTCATTGCCAGTTTCCGATCACGCCTTCCCTGCCCGTCTGCCCGGCATGCGCCTGTCTGACGCATGCCGGGCCGGGCAGGCGCTTCACCGACGCATCGCCGCCTGACGGCTGGATACGGGGGGTTCCTTGCGCTCCGGGGTGGTCGAGCGCGTCGGCGCGGCCCCGTTCACGCTGATGAACTCGATGTTGCGCTCGACGGTCTTGAGGCCGATGCCCTTGACCATCGCCAGTTGTTCGGCGCTCTTGAACGGGCCATTGGCCTCGCGGTAATCGATGATGGCCTGCGCCTTGGCCGGCCCGACGCCATTGAGCGTGCGGCTGAGGGTGGCGGCATCGGCAGTGTTGATGTTGACCACTTCGGCGGCGAAGGCATTGCCGGCAAACAGGCAGCTGGCCAGCAGCAGGGCTTGCAGCGGGGCGAGAATCGATTTCATGGCTTGCTCCTTGATCGTGTGCGCCGGCGGATTTGCCGGTCACGATCAGTCTCGCCACGCCGCCGGCCGCCGGCCATCGCGCAAGTCCCCGCCTGCGGCACGGGGCAAGGCCGTTTGCGCGGTCAGTCTTTTCCGTACGCGGGCTCGGAATTTCATGCGCCCGCGCGACGGCATGCGGCCGTCCGTGGACAATCCAATCCGCACGCCAGCATGCCGCGCTGTGCCGGCCATGAGCTCCGCGGCACGCTTCGCCGCGCCGCAGCCTGACTCAGACGTTGAAGCGGAAGTGCAGCACGTCGCCTTCGGCGACCTTGTACTCCTTGCCTTCCAGCCGCAGACGACCGGCCTCGCGCGCACCGGCTTCGCCGCGATACTTGATGAAGTCGTCGTAGGCGATGGTTTCGGCGCGGATGAAGCCTTTCTCGAAGTCGGTATGGATCACCCCCGCCGCCTGCGGTGCGGTGGCCCCGCGCCTGACCGTCCACGCGCGCACTTCCTTCACCCCGGCGGTGAAGTAGGTCTGCAGGCCAAGCAAGGCATAGGCGGCGCGGATCACGCGGTTCAGTCCCGGCTCGTCAAGGCCGAGGTCGGCGAGGAAGGCATCACGGTCGGCATCGTCGAGTTCGGCCAGCTCTTCCTCGATCGCCGCCGACACCGCGACCACCTGTGCCCCTTCGGCTTCGGCACGCGCGCGCACCGCGTCCAGGTGCGGGTTGTTCTCGAAACCGTCCTCGAGCACGTTGGCCACGTACATCACCGGCTTCATGGTCAGCAGGAACAGCTCGCGCAGCAGCCCGCGCTGCTCGTCGTCCAGCGCCACCGAACGCGCGGGGCGGCCCTGATCCAGCGCCTCGCGCAGCAGGTTCAGCACTTCGATCCGCGCGCGCGCGTCCTTGTCGCCGCTCTTGGCCACGCGCTCGTAACGGGCGATGGCCTTGTCCACCGACTCCAGGTCGGCCAGTGCCAGCTCGGTGTCGATGGTTTCGATGTCGGCGATCGGGTCGACCTTGTTGCTGACATGGATCACGTCCGGGTGCTCGAAACAGCGCACCACGTGGGCGATGGCATCGACCTCGCGGATATGGGCGAGGAACTTGTTGCCCAGTCCCTCACCCTTGGCCGCACCGGCGACCAAGCCGGCGATGTCGACGAACTCGACCGTGGTCGGCAGTACCCGTTCGGGCTTGACGATTTCGGCCAATGCCGCCAATCGCGGATCGGGCACCGGCACCACGCCGACGTTCGGCTCGATGGTGCAGAAGGGGAAGTTGGCGGCGGCGATGCCGGCGCGGGTCAGGGCGTTGAACAGGGTCGACTTGCCAACATTGGGCAGGCCGACGATGCCGCATTGGATGGCCATGTCAGGCTCCGGAAGTCAGTCAGTGGCCGTGGCGCGGACGCCCGCGGCCGGTGAAACGGTGAAAGGCGAAGCACGGTGCACTCAGGCATCGCCGGCGGGGGCACGGCTGTTGAGGCGTTTCTGTGCTTCGTTGAAGTCGCCCGCGGCAGCCAGCGGCAGCACGCGGATCGCTGCATCGATGGCCTGGCCGATCAGGGCATCGTCCTCGCCGCCTGGCCGGCCCAGCACCCACGGCGTCACCCGATCCCGATGGCCGGGATGGCCGATGCCGATGCGCAGGCGCGCGAACCGCCCATGCCCGAGCAGGCGCATGATGTCGCGCAGGCCGTTCTGGCCGCCATGGCCGCCGTCGAACTTCAACCGCGCGATGCCCGGGGCGAGGTCGAGTTCGTCGTGCGCCACCAGCATCTGCTCGGGTTCGATCTTCCAGAACTGCAGCGCGGCCAGCACCGATTTGCCGCTGAGGTTCATGAAGGTCGCCGGGCGCAGCAGGCGCACCTCGGCAGCGCCGAGCGTGAGGCGTGCGGTTTCGCCAAACAGCTTGCCGTCCACGCGCCAGCCTTCGCCGGCGGTGGCCAGCAGCTCATCCACAAAACGAAAACCCGCATTGTGGCGGGTCTTCGCGTAATCGGCCCCGGGGTTGCCAAGGCCGACGATGAGACGCAGGGTGCGCATGCAGGCTGCGCCCGGCCCGGCGTGAGCCGACCGGGCGCGCGGCGATTACTCGCCTTCGCCCTCGGCCGCAGGGGCCTCCGGCGCGTCCTGCTTGGCTGCCGGCACCTCGGCGCTCTCCTCGTCTTCGGCCGGCGCTTCCTCCGGCTCTTCCTTGACGTAGCGCGCAACGACCACCGCCGGGTTGTTCTCCTCGCTGGTCGGGTGCAGCAGTTCCACGCCCTCGGGCAGCTTGACGTCCGACAGGTGCAGGGTATCGCCCGGGTTGAGGTTGCCCAGATCGACTTCGATCGCCTGCGGCAGGTCCTTGGGCAGGCAGACCACTTCGATGTCGTTGAGCTCCAGCGTCACCGCGACACCCGCGGTCTTGCCGGCCACCGAGTTCTCGACGTTCACCAGATGCACCGGCACCTTCAGGGTCAGCTTCTCGCCGGCCTTGACGCGCTGGAAATCCAGGTGCATCACGATCTGCTTGTACGGATGGCGCTGCATGTCGCGCAGCAGCACCTGCTGCACCTTGCCGTCCACCGACAGGCTGATGATCGAGGAATAGAACCAGTCATGGTGCTGCGCGACCCAGGTCGGCTCGTGCTCGAGCTCGATGCTCTCCGGGTCCTTGCCACCCCCGTAGATCACGGCCGGGATGCGGCCCGCACGACGCAGGCGGCGGCTCGCACCTTTCCCCTCGTCCTTGCGGCCGTAGGCCGTCAGTTTGTGTTCGTTCGACATTTGCGTTGACTCACTTTGCTTGAAGAAGCCGCATCACTGCGGCGGGACGACTCCCCCGCGACCAGGGGAGCCGGTTCGGCGCACGGGGCGCACGAATGGGGATCAATCCACGTACAGCGAACTCACCGATTCACCGAAGGCGATGCGGCGGACGGTTTCGGCCAGCAGCTCGGCCACCGACAGCTGGCGGATCTTCTCGCAGGTGCGGGCGTGATCGGACAGTGGAATGGTGTCGGTGACCACCAGCTCGTCCAGCGCCGAACGGGTGATGTTGTCGATCGCCGGGCCGGACAGCACCGGATGGGTGATGTAGGCGGCGACCTTGGCCGCGCCGTTTTCCTTCAGCGCGGCGGCGGCGGCGCACAGCGTGCCGGCGGTATCGACGATGTCATCGACCAGCACGCAGTTCTTGCCATCGACGTCACCGATGATGTTCATCACCGTGGCCACGTTGGCCTTGGGCCGGCGCTTGTCGATGATGGCAAGCTCGGCATCGTCCAGACGCTTGGCGATCGCACGCGCGCGCACCACGCCGCCGACATCGGGGCTGACCACCACCATGTTCTCAGTGCCGTAGGCGCGCCAGATGTCGGCCAGCAGCAGCGGCGAGGCATAGACGTTGTCCACCGGCATGTCGAAGAAGCCCTGGATCTGGTCGGCATGCAGGTCCAGGGTGAGGATGCGGTCGGCCTTGACCGCGGTGAACATGCTGGCGGCGACCTTGGCGGTGATCGGCACCCGCGCCGAACGCGGGCGGCGGTCCTGCCGGGCGTAGCCGAAGTACGGCACCACCGCGGTCACCCGGTGCGCCGATGCGCGCTTGAGCGCGTCGATCAGCACCAGCAGCTCCATCAGGTTCTCGGCACTGGGCGCGCAGGTCGGCTGCAGCACGTACACGTCCTTGCCGCGCACGTTCTCCTCGATCTCGACCTGCACCTCGCCATCGGAAAAGCGCCCGACCAGCGCCTTGCCCATGCGGATGCCCAACTCGTCGCACACCGCCTTGGCCAGCGGACGATTGGCGTTACCGGAAAAAACCAGCAGATTGCGATCGTCCATGGCGTTATGAGAAACGAGTGGAGAGGAGTGAGAAGTGAGAGAGAAGCGAAGCAGCGAGGCTTGCGCCTCTCACTCCTCACTTCTCTCAACTCACTCCTCAGGTTGTATGGCAGGGGCGGAAGGATTCGAACCTACGCATGCCAGGATCAAAACCTGGTGCCTTAACCACTTGGCGACGCCCCTTCGATTGCGGCCTTTTCCAGTGCATCCAGAAGCGGCGAGCGCGCCGCGCCTGCAACCACCCGCGCGTCCAGTTGCGCAGGGAGCCGGGTGATGGCGACTTCGGCGTCCTCGCGCGTGGCGAATTCGACGAAGCATGCGCTGCCAGTGCCGCTGAGGCGTGGCCGACCGATGGCTGCCAGTGCGTCGAAGGCGGCTTCCACCGCCGGCTCGCGCCTGCGCAACACCGGTTCGAACGCATTGCCGACCCGATTCCCGGAAAGGAAGTCGGATATTGTCGCGGCAGACGAATCCCGCGTCAAATCATCGGCTTGGAACAGCGCCGCGGTGGTGACGTGGACGCCGGGAAAGGCCAGCACGTACCACGCCGGTGGCAGCCCGATCGGCGTGAGCACATCGCCCACGCCGGTGGCCCAGGCATTGCGGCCATGCACGAACACCGGCACGTCCGCGCCCAACGCCAGGCCCAGTCTGGCCAGCGCCTCGACCGGCAGGTGCAGGCCCCAGAGGTGGTTCAGCGCGTGCAGCACACTGGCCGCATCGGACGAACCGCCACCCAGGCCAGCCCCGGCGGGGATGTGCTTGTCGATCACGATGTCGACACCTTGCCGGCAGTTGGCCGCCTGTTGCAGGCTGATCGCAGCGCGAACGGCAAGATCATCGGCTTCTGCCACGCCCGCCAGCGACGTTCCCACGCGACGTATGCGGCCATCATCACGCCGCCGCAGGTGCACCTGGTCGCCCCATTGCAGCAGGCGGAACACGGTCTGCAGCTGATGGTAGCCATCGGCGCGGCGCCCGGTGATTTCCAGCATCAGGTTGAGCTTGGCCGGCGCCGGCCAGCTCGACCAGCCCGGCCCCGCGGGTACCGCGGCTTCAGTCATCGGCGGCCTCGCCCCAGGCATCGACCACCAGGCGCACCCGGCTCTCGCCGCGCTCGGCGGTGATGCGCCGTGGCCGTCCCTGCGCATCCGGCACCAGCTCGATGCGCCAACCGGCCTGGTCAAAGCCGACAAGGCGGCCATCGGGCATCGCGAACACGTGGCGTTGCACCGGCTCGCCACGGGCCGGGTGGCCCTGCAGCCAGGCCGGCATCTGCGCCACCGGAATATCCCAGCCGCTGGCTTCGCGCAGCAGTGCGGCGGCGTCAGGCCCCTGGCGCGAGCCTTCGGGCAACCCGGAAATCACTGCGCCGGTGGCATCCACGTCCAATCGCCAGCTCTGCCGGGTAACCGGCGCGCTCAGGGTGACGCTGTAATCCTCCCTGCCGCGCTGTTGCCATTCGATGCGGGCATTGCCGCTCTGCCGCGCGTGACTGATCGCGGCACGGCCGTGCATCGACCAGCCGCCCGTCGCGTGCGTGGCATCGACGGCCGCCTGCCGCGCCGTCACCGCGGCGATCCATTCACCGCACTGCGCGGAGTCCGCGTCGCCCGCGCTGCTGTCACAGATCACGACCTCACCCGCAGGCGCACGCAGCTCGCGACCGGCACAACCGGCCAGGAGCACCAGCAGCAAGGGCCAAGCCAGGCGCGACAAGCGCGACGCCGGGCGGGCTGCGCCATGGCAGGGATTCGGATTCACAATTCGACTCCGGTGACGTCCAGCGCGCGCTTGAGCGAGCGGTTGTCCGCATCGATGCGATGGGCCTCTTCGAACCACTGCCGCGCCTCGTCGCGGCGGCCGAGCATCCACAGCACCTCGGCAACATGCGCGGCGACTTCCGCATCCTTGTTCAACGCGAACGAGCGTTTGAGCTGCACCAGCGCCTCCTGATGGCGGCCGAGGCGGTACAGCACCCAGCCGTGGCTGTCGATGATCGCGGCATTGCCGGGATCGGCCAAGCGCGCGCGGTCGATCAGTTCCAGCGCTTCGCGGTAACGCGTGGTGCGGTCGGCGAGGGTGTAGCCGAGCGCATTGAGCGTGGCCACGTTGTCCGGCTCGATCACCAGGATCTTGCGCAAATCGGCTTCCGCCAGGTCAATCCGATCGGTACGCTCCCACGCCAGCGCGCGGCTGTAAAGAATGCCCAACTCGTCCGGCATTGCCGCCAAGCCGCGTGCGTAGGCATCGAACTCGCCCGCCTCATCGCCGTCCTCGTGGCGCAGCTCGGCCTCGGCAAGGTAGGCGTCGCGTTGCACGCTGGCCTCGGCTTCCTCGTCGTTCTGCAAGGCGCGCAACGCGGCGAAGGCGGCGTCCTTGCGCCCCATCGCATGCAAGGTGCTGGCCTGGCGCAGGCGGGCGATGTGGCGCAGTGACGGATCATCGATGCCGGCATACCACTCCAGCGCCTCGTCGTGGCGCTTCAGCGTCTCCGCCACCTGCCCCAGCAGCAGGCGCTGGCGCGGATCGGGCGAGGTTGCATCGGCCTTGATTTCGTCATACAGCCGCTCTAGGCCGGGGTCGTCCTTGGCCCGCGCCAGCATCGCCGCGCGCAGCGCACGGGTCTGCAGGTCCTGCGGCCCGTCGGCCAGCACTTCGGCGGAGGTGGCGGCATCGCCCAGCGCCTCGTATTCGCCGGCCAGCAGCAGACGCAGCTGCGGCACGCTGTCGATGCGGCGACGCAACTCGTCCAGCAAGGTGCGTGCGCGCTCCAGCTCTCCGTCCTCGCGCGCCAAGCTGGCCTGCAACAGTTGCACTCGCGGCTGGTCGGGATGCGCGCGGATGATGTCACCGACCAGGGCATTCACCAGCGCCGGCTGCTGCAGGCGCTGGGCAAGGCCGGCAAAGGCCAGCAACGCCTCCATCTCCTGCGGCAGCGCGTTGCGCTTGCGCAGGCCCTCGATCACCTGTGCCACGCGTCGGTTGTCGGCACCCGCCGCCGACAATGCCACCAGCGCATGCCGCCAGCCGCGCGGGTCGGGGTCGCGCACCAGCGCTTCCGCCCCTGCCAGCGCCTGCCGGTGACGGCCGCGGCGCAGCGCAAGCGTGGTTTCGGCACTGGTCAGTGCCAGCGATGGTTCGCCCTGGCGCTTCCACAAGGCCAGTGCATCGCCGGCAATGCGGTCTTCGCCGGCCAGCAACGCGATGGTGGTGGCGCGCTCGGCCAAGGTGGCATCCCGGCTCAGGCGCGCCGCCTGCAGATAATGCCGCGCCGCATCCGCCAACTTGCCGGCCTGCAGCGAAAATTCGCCGGCCAGCATCGGCTCCAGTGCCGAGTTGCCACCCTGTTCGGCATGCAGCGGAAACACGGGCACGGTCAGCAAGCCCAGCAACAGGGCGAAAGCATGGAATCGGCGGCGGGCAGCAGTCGGCATGGGCGCGGCGTAAAATGGCAGGAATGCCTGCAACGCCGCCAGCTTAATCGCAAGCCGCTGAACATGCCGACCGCCGTCGCCATCCATGCCCTGGGCGTCAACCACCAGACCGCACCGGTAAGCGTGCGCGAGCGGTTGGCGTTCGACGCTGCCAGCCTGCCGCAGGCCTTGGCCTCGCTGCGCGGCATGCCGGGCGTGCACGAGGCCGCGATCATCTCCACCTGCAACCGCACCGAGGTCTATGCCGTCACCAACGACGATGGCGGCGTGCTGCAGGAATGGCTGGCGCAACGCCCGGGCGGGCGCCTGGCGCTGGACGATTACGTTTATCGCCATCGCGATGCCGACGCGGTGCGGCACCTGTTCCGCGTCGCCGCGGGGCTGGATTCGCTGGTGCTGGGCGAGCCGCAGATCCTCGGCCAGGTCAAGGAGGCCTGGGCCGCCGCACGCGGTGCCGGTGCACTGGGCAGCCAGCTCGACCGCCTGTTCCAGCAGGCGTTCGGCACCGCCAAGCATGCGCGCACGCATACCCGCATCGGCCAGAACCCGGTTTCGGTCGCCTCCACCGCGGTGCGTCTGGCGCAGAACACCTTTTCCCGGCTGCAGGACGCCACCGCATTGCTGATCGGTGCCGGCGAAACCATCGAACTCACCGCGCGGCATCTGGCCGAAGGCGGGGTCAAGCGCCTGCTGGTCGCCAATCGCACCCTGGCCCATGCGCAGGACATCGCCGGCCGCCACGGCGGCTTCGCGCTGCCGCTTGGCGAGATCGAGCGCCACCTGCCGGAAGCCGACATCGTGTTCTCGGCTACCGCCGCGCGCGAGCCGGTGCTGCGCGCCAGCCAGGTGCAGGACGCACTGGCCGCGCGCCGCCATCGCCCGATGCTGCTGCTGGATCTTGCCGTGCCGCGCGACATCGAGACCGACGCCGGCAAGTTGCGCGACGTGTTCCTGTATACCGTGGACGATCTCGAGCGCGCGGTGGAGGACAACCGGCGCAGCCGCCGCGAAGCCGCCGCCGAAGCCGAGGCCATCGCCACCCTGCACGCCGAACGCTTCATGGAACGCATGCGCCTGATCCGCAACGACGCGCCGCTGCGGCAGATGCGCGAATACGGCGAGCAGGCACGCGCCGACGCGCTGCGCAAGGCGCGGCGCATGCTCGAAGCCGGCGGCGACCCGGCCGGCGCGCTGGAACTCCTGGCGCACAGCCTGACCAATCGCCTGCTGCACAGCCCGACGGTGGCGCTGCGCGAGGCGGCCGCGAATGGGGATTTCGAGCTGGCGCGAGCCATCGCGCGGCTGTTCCCAGGCGATGAGGCCAGCGACAAGGACGACGATGCAAGCGAGCCTGCGGCACAAGCTTGAGGCGCTGGCCGAGCGCCGCGACGAGCTCGAACGGCTGCTGTCCGACCCGGCGGTGATCGCCGATGCGGCGCTGTTCCGGCGTCATTCGCGCGAGTTCGCCCGGCTCGAACCATTGGCACGCGCACTCGCCGAGGAACGCCAGGCACGCGCCGACCTGGAGGCCGCGCGCGGGATGCTGGACGACCCCGAGCTGGCAGCGATGGCCGGCGAGGAAATCGATGCCGCACAGGCACGCATCGAGGCACTGCAAGCCGAACTGATGGGCCACCTTGCGCCGCGCGATGCGCGCGACGATGGCAGCCTGTACCTGGAAGTGCGCGCCGGTACCGGCGGCGACGAGGCGGCGATCTTCGCCGGTGACCTGTTCCGCATGTATTCGCGCTATGCCGAGCGCATGGGCTGGAAGGTCGAAGTCGAATCGGCCAATCCGGGCGAGCATGGCGGCTTTCGCGAGATCGTCGCCCGCATCGATGGCGAAGGTGCCTATTCGCGACTCAAGTTCGAGTCCGGCACCCACCGTGTGCAGCGCGTGCCGGAAACCGAATCGCAGGGCCGCATCCACACTTCGGCGGCGACGGTGGCGATCATCGCCGAGGAAGCCGGCGACATCGAGATCGAAGTCAATCCGGCCGAGCTCAGGGTCGATACCTTCCGCTCCAGCGGCGCCGGTGGCCAGCACGTCAACAAGACCGAATCGGCGATCCGCATCACCCACCTGCCCAGTGGCGTGGTGGTGGAAAGCCAGAGCGAGCGCAGCCAGCACGCCAACCGCGACAAGGCGATGAAGCGGCTCAAGGCGATGCTGGTCGAAGCCGAGGTCGAACGCCGCAACGCCGCCCAAGCCGCGGATCGCAAGCTGCAGGTCGGCAGCGGCGATCGCAGCCAGCGCATCCGCACCTACAACTTTCCGCAAGGGCGGATCACCGACCATCGTGTCGAAGGCCTGACCCTGTATGACCTCGACAACGTGATGGACGGCCAGCTCGATGCATTGATCGAGCGGCTCGCGCGCGAAGCGCAGGCCGAGGCACTGGCACAGCTGGCGCGGGAGCCCTGACACCACACCACCGGCGGCGCTTACACTTCCGCAACACGCAGTGTGCTGAACTGATGGATCGCAGCCCCCGGAGCGATGATGAAAACCAGGGTTAGGCAAGCCGAACTTGAAGACGTGGACGCGCTGGTCCCGCTGTTCGATGCGTTCCGCCAGTTCTACGACCAGCCATCGGACCTCACCCGTGCGCGCAACTGGCTGCGCGCGCGCATCGGCGCCAACGAATCGGTGGTGCTGCTCGCCGAGCGTGGCGAGGAGCTGGTCGGCTTCGCCCAGCTGTACCCGATGTATTCCTCGGTACAGACCTCCAGCATCTGGGTGCTGAACGACATCTACGTGCCCCCGGAGAAACGCCGCATGGGCATCGCCAAGGCCCTGCTCAAGGCCGCGGTGGAGTATGCGCGCAACGACGGCGCCAGCCGCCTGCAACTGGAAACCGGACGCCGCAACGAGGCTGCGCGTGCGCTGTACCGCGATGCCGGCTGGGAGGAAGACGACACCCAGTGGTATTCGGTGCTGCTGTAGGCGCAGGATTCGCGACTTCCTCCACCAACCACACACATGAAATCATCCGTTTACAACGCACTGATGGAGCCGCTGCAGCTCGAGCTCACGCGCATGGCGCATTGGGTCAAGGCGCGCGGGCAACGTGTCCTGGTGCTGATGGAAGGGCGCGATACCGCGGGCAAGGGCGGCGTGATCAAGGCCATCAGCGAACACCTCAACCCGCGGCAATGCCGCGTCGTCGCGCTGCCCAAGCCGGGGGAGCGCGAACAGGGCGAATGGTATTTCCAGCGTTACGTGTCACATCTTCCCGCCGCCGGCGAGATCGTGCTGTTCGACCGCAGCTGGTACAACCGTGCCGGGGTCGAAAAGGTGATGGGTTTTGCCAGCGCGGCGCAGGTCAAGGCATTCCTGAAACAGGCCCCGGTGTTCGAGCAGCAACTGGTGGACGATGGCATCCTGCTGTTCAAGTACTGGCTGTGCTGCGACCAGGAGCAGCAGGAAAAGCGCTTTGCCGAGCGCCGCGAAAACCCGCTCAAGGGCTGGAAGCTGTCGCCGATCGACATCGAAGCGCGCAAGCTCTACCACGCCTACACCGAGGCGCGCGAGGAGATGTTGCGCGCCACCCACACCGGGCACGCGCCGTGGACGCTGGTCGACTTCAATGACCAGAAGCTGGGCCGGCTGACCCTGATCCGCGACCTGCTCGACCGCCTGCCCGACACCCACGTCGACGAGCCGATCCCGGCGCTGCCTCCGTTGCCGGGCAAGCCGCTCAAGGAGTCGTATGGCGTGCTGCAGCCATTGCCCCCGTTCCAGGCCTGAGCCGCAACCGCTGCGCCTCAGGCGATGAAAAATCCCGGCGCGATCGCATCCGTCGCCACGTCTTCGCGGGTCAGGCGATCCACGCGCGCCTGCGGCGGGCCTTCCCGCAGCCACTCGTCCAGTGCATGGATGGCCGAGGCATCACCGGCCACCACCACTTCCACGCGGCCATCCTCGAGGTTGCGCGCATGACCATCGAGGCCCAGACGCAGCGCCACCTCGCGCGTGCCGGCACGAAAGTGCACGCCCTGCACCCGCCCCTGTACCAGGAAGCGCGCCGCTCTCACGCACCCGCCTCCGGGCCGCCGGCAGCGGCGATGGCTTCTTCCAGCAGGCGCGCGGTGACCGGGCCGACGAACTTGCGCACCAGCCGGCCCTGCGGATCGATCAACCAGGTCATCGGCAGCGCGGCGGCATGACCGAAGTCGGCGGGTGGCGATTGCGGATCCAGCTTCGCCACCGGGTATACCACCGGATGTTTGCCGAGGAACTCGCGCAGGGTGTCGGCATCGGCATCGTCATACGCCAGCCCCACCACCCTTACGTGCTCGCGCATCGCGTCCAGTGCGGACAGCTCGGGCATTTCCTCGATGCACGGCCCGCACCAGGTGGCCCAGTAATTGACCACCACCCACTGACCGCGCTGCGCGGCGAGATCGAAGCGCTCGCCATCCAGCGTCTCCACTTCGAGTACCGGAACATCGCCTTCGGCGGCCGGCTTGGTGATGTTGCCGGCGGCACCCTGCGGGGTCGGCCGCGCATCGTCCACGGCGGGCTCGGGCGCCGGCTTGCAGGCAGCCAAGGCCAGCGCCAACGGCAGAACGGACAACAGCAGGCAACAGCGGAGGCGGTTCATTTTTCGGTTTCCTCGGGAAGGGATTCATAGATGCTGGCGACCTTGCGCTTGAGCAGGTCGCGCAGCGGCAGGCGCAGGTCGTCGAGTGCGTCGGATACGCGGCAGCCAAGCACGTCCTCGCGCCCGGGCAGGCGTGCTTCGCTGATCGGGATGCGCAGATGGCAGGCTTCGTACAGCTCGGCCATGGTGATCTGGTCGAGGTCACGCGCCAGCATCCACTCGCCCGATTCGGCGCGCGCCACCAAGTGGATTTCGTCCAGCTGGCAGAGGAAATCCTGGATCAGCTCGTCGGTCAGGATCGGCTCGCGCGCCTGGATCTCGTCCACGTGCAGGCCGCGGCCCTCGCGCCGCGCCAGTTGCAGGCGACCGAGCAGGCGCAGCAGGCCATAGATCTCGTAGCCTTGCGGCAGGCGCAACGCGGCGGGCTGGTAACGGAACGCCGACAGGCTGGCGGCGAACGAGGCGCCGAACAGCACCGAGGCCCAACCGAGGTAGATCCACAGCAGGAAAATCGGTGCCAGCGACAGTGCGCCATACAGGTTCCGGTACACCTCCGAATTGGCAAAGTAGAAGCCGATGCCCCATTTGATGAGATCGAACGCGGCGGCCGCGAGCACGGCGCCGGCCAGCGCATGCCGCCATTTCACCGTGCGGTGCGGCACCACCCGGTACAGGATGGTGAAGCAGGCGACCTCGATCAGGATCGGCGTGCCGCGCTGCATCGCTTCGGCCAGCCACTGCCCGGCGCTGGTTTCGAAAAACGCCAGCTTGAACAGCCGCGTCGACAGCGCCAGGCTGGTCGCGGCCAGCAATGCGCCCAGCGTGAGCACGGTCCAGTACACCAGGAAGCGACCCAGCTTCGGTCGCGCGGTGGCCACTCGCCAGATGCGGTTGAAGATCGCCTCCACGCTGTTCAGCGTGACCAGCAGCGAGACGATCAGCGCGATCACCCCGGCCCAGGTCATCTGCGCCTTGTTCTCCAGCGTGCCCTGCAGCCAGCTCTTCACCGCTTCGGCCGCGCGCGGCACGAAGTTGCTGAAGATGTAATCGCCCAGCGCCGCGTTCCAGCGCTCGAAACCGGGGAATGCCGAGAGCACGCCGAACACCACGAACGAGAGCGGCACCAGCGCGAACGCAGTGGTGAACGCCAGCGCGCCGGCGGCCTCGAACAGGCGGTCGTCGACGAAGCGGCGACCGACGAAGCGGGCAAAGCTCAGCATCCGCGCGCGATCGTGGATGCGCTCCATCAGCTGCGCGCGCAGGCGCTGGTGCGGCAGGACTCCGGCCATCGGCAAAGACTAGCGCATTACACTGTCGCGCCCGATGGTGGACGCGAACGATGGCGGAAATCCTGGTGCTGTACTACAGCCGTGGCGGCTCGGTGGCCAACCTGGCGCGACAGATCGCGCGCGGCGTGGGCGAAATCGAGGGCATGAGCGCGCGCCTGCGCACCACCCCGCCGGTGGCGGTGCAGACCGAAGTGGCGCTGCCGCCGGTGCCCGAATCCGGCGCACCCTATGCCAGTCATGCCGATCTGCGCGAATGCGCAGGCCTGGCACTGGGCAGCCCGACCCGGTTCGGCAACATGGCCGCGCCGGTCAAGCACTTCCTCGACGGTCTCGGCAGCGAATGGGCCAACGGCACGCTGATCGGCAAGCCGGCCGGCGTGTTCACCTCCACCGCGACCATGCACGGCGGCCAGGAATCGACCCTGCTGTCGATGATGGTGCCGCTGCTGCACCACGGCTGCCTGCTGTGCGGCATCCCCTACAGCGAGGCGCGGCTGTCCTCCACCCGCAGCGGTGGCACGCCGTACGGCCCGAGCCATGTCGCCGGCAATGCGCATGACCCGCAGCTCAGCGACGACGAGGCCGAGCTGGCCCGCGCCTTCGGTCGGCGCCTCGCGGAAACCGCGCGCAGGCTCGGCACATGAGCCGCCACCTGCTGCTGGTCGCGCTGCTGCTGCTCGCCGCGCTGCTGGCCTGGGGTTTCCGTGGGCAACCGCTGGTGGCCGCGTTCGCCGCCCTGCCCCCGGCACTGATCGCCGCGGCACTCGCCATGGGCCTGCGCAGCGCCGGGTTCTGGGCCGGGGTGTTCGCGCTCGGCTGGTTCTCCTACGGGGTGATGGAAGCGTGGACCCTGCACGGCACGGCACGCCTGTATGCGCTCGGCATCCTCGCCTTGTCGCTGGTGATCGTCATCGCCAGCAGCTGGGCCGGACTCAAGGCCCGCTTCGGCCGCAACACCCCCGACTGAACTGCGCCAGCCCGCACCACGCCCGCCGTACAATGGCGCTTTCGCAGTGGAGCACGCAATGGAAGACCTGCTCATCGTCACCACCGGCGGCACCATCGACAAGGTGTATTTCGATGCCAAGTCCGATTACCAGGTGGGCGAGCCGCAGATCGGCAAGATCCTCGCCGACCTCGGCGTGGCGTTCCGCTTCCACGTGATCCCGCTGCTGCGCAAGGACTCGCTGTTCATCGACGATGCCGACCGCGAATTGATGCGCGCGACCATCGCCGCGCAGGACGAGCGCTGCGTGCTGGTCACCCACGGCACCGATTCGATGGTGGAAACCGCCAAGGTGCTCGCGCGCATCCAGGACAAGACCATCGTCCTCACCGGCGCGCTCAACCCTGCCCGCTTCGAGGGCTCCGACGCCGAGTTCAACATCGGCTGCGCGGTGGGCGCGGTGCAATCACTGCCGGCCGGCGTCTACATCGCCATGAACGGGCGCATCTGGAACCCGGAAAACGTGCGCAAGAACGTCGAGGCAAACCGCTTCGAGCCACTCTGAAACCACCGGCGGCAGCCCACCCGCCCGTGCTTGCCGGCTGTCCTGCCGCACGGTCAGCTGCGCGTGCTGCTTCGTGCGGAACGGACTTGTTTTAGCGTGTCGGCGAACATCGTGATGAAACCCTCGGCCGGAAGCGAAGGCGGCCGATCCTCCAGATACACGCATTCGATGCGAAAGCTGATTGCAGGATCGATCGGTCGACAGTCGACGAGTTCGTCAATGCTTGCTCGTGCGGTGAACTCATCCACCACCGCCATGCCTGCCCCGCATCGAGTCAGTGCAGCCGCCAGGTAATAAGTCTGGTTCGATACCACTTCTTCGATCTCGACACCTTGTCGCTTGCAGGCGACTGCCAACAGGTCACCCACCGGTCCGCTGTTGGCCAACCCCACCATTTTCTGCCCATCGAGCTGCGCCAAAGGCACGGGTCCGTCAGGCAGGTCGGCACCGGCCTTCTGGAACAGCAGCATCAACCGGCCACGTCCCAGCTTCCGGTGTTGCATGCGCGGATGACGCGGCGGGTCGTACACGAAAGCGATATCGCACTGGCGTTCATACAACGCTTGGAACACGTCGCCATGGTGCAGGGTCTGTACATCGAACGTGACCTCCGGATGTCGCTGCCGGTACGCGGTAATGGCACGTGGAGCGACATGCAAGCCAAGCGAGGGCACCACGGCAAGGCGAATGTGCGCGGCTCCGGGGCTGTGGATATTGGCGATCGTCTTTCGCAACGAACCCATGCGCTCGTAGATGTCCTTGACCTCCAGGAACAGCGCATGCGCCTCGTCAGTGGCCACCAGTCGGCCACGCACCAGAGTGAACAGCTTGAAGCCCAACTGGTTCTGCGTGTGGTGCAACACCTTGCTGACCGAAGGTTGCGAGACATGCAGCGCCCGTGCGGCGGCACTTATCGAGCCGGTGGTATACACCGCATGGAAAACTTCAATCTGACGTGCACGCATGCGCGTCATGGTAGGCCAACAGGCCGCAGTGATTCATCGACTGCGGGACTCCTCGCCCATGGCCAGTGCCACCGCACGTTCCGCACTGCCCATGGCCAGTGTCCAGCCCAGCATCCCGTGCCCGGCATTGCATACAAGACCCGGTGCCGGTGAAACGATCAACGGCACCGACTGCGGCGTGGCTGGACGCAATCCAGCCCAATGGCTCTCGATGCGCGTGTAATCGACCGCGCCGGGCAAGGCCTTACGGGCCATCGCCACGAGCTGATCGACACGGGCCAGGTCCGGCTCCGGATTCCAGTCACCGACATCGGCAAACCCGGCCACCCGCATGCGATCGCCCAAGCGACAGAACACCAGCTTGCGTACCGTATCGGTGATGCTGGCCCGGGGCGGGTTCGACCCACAGGGCGCGGTGAACGAATATCCCTTCACCGCCATCAGCGGCAGCTTCACGCCGAGCGGACGCATCAGCGCGGCACTGTCGATCCCGGCGCAGACGATGACACGCCGACCCCGTATCTCGCGGCCATCATGGGCGACCAGCGTCCAGCTTCCATCCTGCGGCTGCATGTTCTTCAAGCCGAATCCGAAGCACGCCCGCACCGCGTAGTGCCGATGCAGGATCGTGAGCAGTTCCGCACAGAAGCGATGCGGGTCCCCCACTTCTTCCTCTGGACTGTACACCACCCCGGCAAGGCCGCTCACCCCTGCAAGCGCAGGCTCGATGGCCACTGCCTGCTCCGGACCAAGCAGCGTCTGGTTCACGCCGTGCTGCCGTTTCAGCGCGACCATCGCCGCGCTGGCACGCAAGGCGGAAGCGCTGTAGTACACATGCATCTTGCCGGGCTTGGCATGCGCGAAATCGATCGGGTGCTTCTCGAGCAGCCTGGTCATCGCATCGTGCGATTCCTGCGCCAAGGCCAGTGTGCGCAGGGTGTTTCGCTGCATGCGGCGGCGAGTGCTGTTGCCCAGCAGGGTCAAACCCCACGACCAGATCGCCGGGTTGCCGGCCAGACGCATGCGGAACGCCGGATCACGGCCGGCTACGATACGCGGCAGCTGTGGCCACAGCGACGGACCGGCCATGGCATCGGTATACGCATAGCTGAGCTGGCCGCCGTTGGCGAACGAGGCACCCAGCGCGGGACCATCGGCCTGATCGATCAGTTGCACCGACAGGCCGCGTCGCGCCGCCGCGTAGGCCGTGGCCACCCCGACAACGCCGGCACCGATCACCACCACATCGCAGAGCCCGCCCTCCGGCTCCCGGGGCCATCGGGTGTCCGTGCCGGCAGCACGCTCAAATGGGGTGATGTCGCGCATCGGCCTCATGCTCTCTCAATGTCGGGTCCGGCCCAGATTACTGTCACATTCCGGGTCGGCTGTACCATCCCGGGCAACGATCCCGAAGGTCTGCAACTCCATTCCGTCGCTGCAGTTCAGGTGTATACGGCATCGACATCAAGCCTCCCTTTCACGGCACCATGAGGCATGGCATCTCAGCCAGCCTGACGAAGCCTAGCTTCGCATGGCACTGTCCGGGTGTCGGAATGTTTGGACAGGGGTTAACTTGCGGCTATGGGCAACTGGGCCACATAACCACAGGGTATGGCGTGGTGCAGGAATGATGGGGGACATCCCCCCCTATTTTGTGCATGGTGGATGCAACCTCGCCACAACCACCCTGGCCAGCGCGCTGGACTCGCACCGGACCGTGGCGAACGACATGCACCGGAACCCGGAGGGAGGGCGCCATGCATCGACTGATCAACGCCGCACTTGCTGTCTTGACGGCAGCCTGCCTCACGCTTGCACCCGCAAGCCTGCCGGCCCAGACCCGGCAACTGCTCAACTACGACGCCATCCACAAGCCCGAAGTCGGTGATGCCGGCATGGTGGTCAGCCAGAACGAGGCAGCCAGCCAGGCAGGCGCACAGATACTTCGCGAAGGCGGGAATGCGGTGGATGCGGCGATTGCAACTGCCTTCGTGCTGGCTGTCACCCTGCCGCGCGCCGGAAACATCGGCGGCGACGGATTCATGCTTATCCATCTTGCGGACGGCAAGCGCGACATCGCCATCGACTACCGCTCCATGGCACCCGCTGCGGCATCCCTGGATCTGTATGTCGACGAGAATGGCGAGTTGTCCGGGCACAACGCCGGCATCCGCTCGGCAGGTGTCCCGGGCACCGTTGCCGGACTCGCATTGGCCCACGAAAAATATGGCCGCCTGGCGTGGAAGCGCCTCCTCGCGCCGGCGATCGCGATGGCCGAGCAAGGCATCGTGCTCAGTCGGGACGAAGCATTTGCACTTGATTGGGGCAAGCAACGCCTGGCGCGAAGTGCCGCCGGGGCAAGTGTTTTCCTGCATCCTGATGGACAAGCTTTGCGTGCAGGCGAGCGCCTGGTGCAAACGGATCTTGCTTGGTCCCTGCGCCAGATCGCCGAACATGGGGCCGATGCGTTTTACCGTGGTGCCATCGCCGAGCGTTTGGATGCAGGCATGCGCAAACACGGTGGGCTGCTTCGCAAGAGCGACCTCGCTGCGTACCGCGCAATCGAGCGCACACCGTTGCGCTCCACTTACCGTGGCCACGAAATCATCACCATGCCGCCTGCCAGTGGCGGCGGGCCCGGGGTGGTCGTTGCACTGAATCTGCTTGAGCAATTCGATCTTGCCAAGATGGGTGCCGGTTCAGCCGATGCCCTGCATCTCCTGGCCGAAGCGAGCAAGCTGTCATGGCGTGATCGCCTGGCCCATATGGGCGATCCGGGTTTCGTGTCGGTCCCGCTGGCCGGGCTGGCAGACAAGGCTTATGCATCCAGGCGGGCCTCGAACATCAGGTTGCGCCGCGCTGCACCTGCCGCCCGCGTCGTCGCCGGTGACCCCTGGAAGCATGAAAGTGACCAAACCACGCACTTTTCCGTGCTCGATGCGGAAGGCAATGCGGTCAGCAATACCTTCACCATCGGTGCGGACTTCGGGTCGGGCGTGATGATCGAGGGAACCGGATTCCTGCTGGGCAACCTGATCGGCAACTTCTCCCTGCGCGCTCAACTGGAAGCCGCCCGGTCCGGAAAACAGCCGCCCGCCAATTCCATGCGCCCGGGCCACCGGCCCATCTCCAGCATGGCACCGACCATGTTGTTCCGCGACGGGCGCCCATGGCTGATCACCGGCAGCCCAGGCGGCAACACCATCCCGGGAACGATCGTGCAAATGATCGTGAACGTGGTCGACTTCGGCATGAACATCGCCGACGCCACCGCCTTTCCACGCATCCATCAGCACATGGATCAAGAGGGCAAGCTGCAGGTCGAGCCCGGCTTGAGTCCGGACACCCTGACACTCCTGCGCAAACGCGGACACAACATCTTTTCCAACGAAACCATCGGCAGCACGCAAACCCTGCGCACCGAGCGGGGAACGGTGGAGGGCGCCGCCGATCCACGGCGACCTGGCGCAACGGCGGTTGCGCAGTAATGGCTTGCTTCATTTGGTCACCAAGCAGGCTCGGCATGGCACGAGCATGCCGGACGCAGACCATGGGGCCCGGTTCATCAGGCCGGAGCTGCCAGAGCCGGCAGGGGGCATCGTTCTCGAGCAGGAGGCGTTCTGAAAGCATCGTTTGACAGCAAGAACGTGTTTCAGGTGACAACACTGCCGCAACAAGCAAATGTGCGGTGCGTATTCGATTGACGGAGGGAGATCATGAAGGTTCATCGAAAGAAGCTGCTGGCGGTGATGGTGGGGGCAGCCATCACGGGCAATATCGCGTTTGCCCAGACCCCTGCGGAGCAGCAGGCTGCATCACCGCAACCACCTCCCTCGCAATCGCCGACGCCCGAGCAGACTGAAGAACAGGATTCCGCGCCGCCGTCGGATACCAAGCTCGATGCGGTCGTGGTCGTTGGAAGCCGGTTTGCAGGCACGCGTGAAGAAGGCATGGCGCCGGTCAATGTCCTGAGCCAGGAAAGCATCGCGGAAACAGGTGCCATTTCGGGAGATGAGCTGCTTCAAGCCATCCCCCAGGTGGGCGACCTGATGTTCAACAACACGGATACCGCGGCCAACCTCAACGCTGCTCGTGGTGACGTAGGATCCATCAACCTGCGCAACCTCGGAACGGGCAACACATTGCTGCTGGTCAACGGCCGACGTGTCGTCGACCATTCCGGCACCCAGACCGAACGTCTGGTTCCGCGTCAAACCGGAAACATGAACGCCATTCCCTTGTATGGCGTGGATCGCACGGAAGTGCTCCTCGGTGGCGCGTCGGCCCTGTACGGCTCCGACGCGGTGGCCGGTGTCATCAACGTCGTCATGGATACGCGCTTCGAAGGCTTCCAGGTTCAGGGGCAATACGGCGGTTCGGAAGGCACGGATTTCCGCCAAGGGAACATCAACTTCAAGGCGGGCAAGTGGTTCAACAATGACCGCACCCGCATCACCGTGCTGGGCGGCCAAACCCGCCGTTCGGACCTGCCTGCGACCGAGCGTGAATACAGCGCATACATGAACCGCATGGCGGATGTCGAAGGTACGCCATTCGAGGGCCTGACGGCATTCGACGGCCGCATAAGCTCCAGTGCGTGGGGCGCGTTCCAGACCGTGGATGGCAGTCGCGTCCGCCAGGGCGGCACCAGCATCACCAGCGCAACCGGCTACCTGCGCATCACCCCCACCGATGGTGGTTGCGTGGCGGCCGTCAATGACGACGCGTGCATCAAGACCGGGTCGACAAACGATCGCGCGCTGTATTTCAATGCTGCCCCACAGCGCAACCTGCTCGGCTCGGTCAGGCGGAACAACATCTTCAGCACGATCGAACATGACATCAACGATGAATTCGTCATGTTTGGCGAGGCGAGCTATTACGACGCCGAATTCAAGAGCATGCGCGAGCAGGCAGCATCATTGGGGGCTGCGGCACAGATCGTTTCCAAGAACAATTACTACAACCCACTGGGCGCCATGTACCTGCCCGACGGCTCGCTCAATCCCAATCGACTGCCGGGGATCGATGCACCCGAGGAAGGCCTGGACCTCAGGATCGTGCGTTATCGTGCGACGGATTCGGAACGCCCGTACACGGTCGACGACAAGTCGTATCGTGCACTCGTCGGTGTGCGCGGAATGCTGGGCAGCTTCGACTGGGAAAGCGCCATCCTGTACTCCGCTGCACGCACGCGCGACACCCAGTTCGGTTCGATCAGCAACACCCTGTTTGCGGAAGCGCTCGGACGCAGCGATCCCAGCGCATACAACCCGTTCGCGGGTGGCAATCCGCTCGACTGGACGCTGCCGCGCGATCCAGCACTGAATGCCGATGCCATTGCCAGCTTCAGCGTGCCGGTCGTGCGCGTGAGTCGCAGTTCGCTCTTCCAGGTCGACTCGCGCTTCATCAAGGACAACCTGTTCAGTTGGCGGGCCGGCAACGTCGGCCTCGCATTTGGTGTGGAATGGCGAAGGGAAACACTGAAGGATGATCGCGACGATCGCCTGGATGGAACCATCACCTATACCAATCCATTGACGGGCGGCATCACCAGTGACGTGCTGGGCGCCAGTCCATCGCCGGACAACAGCGGACACCGGTCGGTGGCTTCAGGTTACGTGGAATTCGCGGTCCCCCTCGTTTCCCCCGACATGAACATTCCGCTGGTCCGGGCTCTGGACATGCAGCTGGCCGGGCGCTACGAGCGTTACTCGGACTTCGGCAGCGTGGCCAAGCCCAAGGTGGCACTCGCATGGGATCTGTTCGATGGCCTCATGTTCCGCGCCAACTGGTCACAGAGCTTCCTGGCTCCGAACATCATGCAGATGTACTCGACCGGCACGACCGTAAGCAACACGCGAACCGACTACTACGTGTGTGAAGCGGATATCCGGAAAGGTCTCATCAATGGCGTGCACCGCTGCACGCGCTCCTACAGCACCGTCGCAGAGCGCAGCGGCAACCGCGACCTCAAGCCGGAGGAAGCCGAAACCTGGGCTGCCGGCTTCGTGTTCCAGCCCAAGTTCCTGCCTGCTTCGGCTGGCCGCCTGACCCTCACTGCCGATTACTGGTCGATCAAGCAGGATGACGTGATCGGAATCCTGGGCGAAGCCTCCCACCTGGCGCTGGACTACCTCCTGCGCATGCAGGGGTCATACAACCCGGCGGTCATTCGCGATGCACCGACCGACGAGCGGATCGCGATTTTCGAAGGGTCGGGGCTGGAGCCGGTGGGCCAGGTCATCAAGGTCGAAGACAAGTACCTGAACCGCCTCCCGCGCCGGGCCCGCGGACTGGACTTCGGCATGAAGTGGAATCTGCGCACGGAAACGGCAGGCACGTTCAATCTGGGGCTCAATGCCACCCGCATGATCCAGCTGAGCCAGGAACCGACCGCCGAGGAGGAGCTCATCCAGGCTGCTCAGGAACAGGGCCTCATCGATTCCAACTTCGACATCCGCAATGCAGGGAGCCTTCTGGGCATAAACGGCTCACCAAAGTGGCGCTCGACGTTCAGTGCTTCCTGGCGATACAACAGCTGGAGCTTTGGCACGTTCGTGAGCCACGTCGATGGCTATCAATCGACCAGTGCACGCCTGGATGATGGAACGCTGTTCCGCGTGCCGAGCTGGAGTACCACCAACCTGTGGGCGGAATACCGTACCGGGAACATGGATGGCCTCCTTGGCCAGACGGCTTTCCGCCTGACGGTGCGCAACATCGCGGACCGTGATCCGCCGCTGACGACAGGTGCATTGGGCTTCAACTCCGCACTTCACAACGCCCTCGGACGTGGTTACTACCTGACCATCACCAAGACCTTCAAGTAAGCGCCGCCCCATGGCCCCGGGCCCGGCATGCATATGCATGCCGGGCTTTTTTCATTCCATGAAAGGGTGCGAAACACGTTCGGCCAGACACGCACAGGGATGCATGACACTGCCCGCATGAGACAATGCATCCCTTGGGTACTCGACGCGTGCGCCGGATTGCTGCCAGCTCACCGACATCTTGACCGCGCGCGGGGCTCCCGTCCCGGCCAAGTGGCTCCGGTCGAACCGGCAAGGCAGTCTCAACGCTCCGATCAATTGGCGGCCTGCCAGGATCCACGCTATCTGCGTATCTCACGCAATGTCTGCGAGAAGATTTTGACAAAACGCAAAACCGCCTCGGAGGGTGGGCGGTCTTCGAGATACGAGTATTGCACCTTGTATTTCAGCGGCGGCGAGAACGGCCTTGCAACCAGCGTCTCATCCACGCTTGCACGTGCGGTGAACTCGTCCACCACCGCCATGCCGGCGCCACAGCGTGCCAGCGCAGCAGCAATGTAGAAGGTCCCGTTGGAGACGACTTCGCGCACATTGACCTGCTGGCGTTCCAATTCCCGATTGAACAGATCGCCGACCGGGCCGCGTGATGTCAGACCCACGACATCACGCCCCTCCAGCATTCGAATCGATACGGTGTCGCCGACATCGGGCAACATGCTTCTTTCGAACAGCAACATCAACTGGGCGGTATCCAGGTCACGCCGCTTCATCCTCGGGTGCATCGGCGGATCGTAGGCAATCGCGATGTCGCATGTCCGCTCGTACAGTCCGCGAAACAGTTCGTCATAGTGCAGGGTCTGCACCTCGAAAGTGATCTCGGGGTGGAGTTGTCGGAAGTGGGTGATCGCAAGCGGCGTCGCATGAAGCCCCAGCGACGGCACCACGGCCAGACGGATGCGTCCGCTGGCAAGGTTGCGCAGGTTGCCCACTGTTTTGCGAAGCGAAGTCAGACGATTGAAGACTTCCGAGACTTCAATGAACAGCTCGTGCGCCTCCTCGGTGGGGACCAGCCGTCCACGCACCAGCTGGAACAGCTGCAGCCCGATCTGCTGCTGGGTATGCTGCAGCACCTTGCTGACCGAAGGCTGCGAAACATGCAATGCGCGTGCCGCGGCACTGATCGAACCTGCGGTGTAAACCGCATGGAAGACTTCGATCTGGCGGAAACGCATGCGCTGTCCTCCGACCCCGATGCACTGGCGGTCGACTATAGCTGTTTTGCGACACCCTCTCGGCGCGGATCGGCGGCTCCCTCCAGGGTACCGTTGCGAAGCAGCACGCCATGCAGACCCGAGTTTTCACCGGACCCCGGCACGACTTCGATACCCAGTTCCAATAGCTGCTGGCGCAGTGATGGCGCGAATGCGCGCGCTTCGCCATTGAAGCGTTCGCCGCGCGCGACCAGATTCGGCAAGTCGACTGCCTGCTGCAAGGGCAAACCCCAATACAACGCACCGACCAGAGTCTTGCCGATGTAGGCGGGAATGGCGCCACCACCAGGCGACCCGATCGCACCGACGAAACGACCCTGTTGATCGAGCACGATGACCGGCGACATCGATGAGCGTGACCGCTTGCCCGGTGCGATCGCGTTGGCTGCCGACTCGCCGGGTGACCACGAAAAGTCAGTGAGCTGATTGTTGAGCACCATTCCGCCAACCACCCGCCCCGAGCCGAAGTACGACTCGATGGTTGTCGTCATCGAGACCACATTGCCGTCGCGGTCCATGACCACCAGATGGCTGGTACCTGCGGGTTCGCGCGTAGCGTCTGCGTCAGCTGCTCGTGCACCGGGTGGGTTCCCATACCTGTACGCACCCGCTGCCGCACGCGCGCCGATCAATGCGCGGCGAGAGGCCAGATAGTCGGGGTCAAGCAACCCTTCAACCGGAACGCTTACGAACGCCGGGTCCCCGATGTAATGATCGCGGTCGGCATACATCAGCCGACTGGACTCGGCAAACAGCAGCCACGATCTCGGGTCATCGGGACCACGCTCCGCAATGTCGGTACGGTCAAGCAGCAGCATCAGCTGCAACACCCCGACCCCGCTTGACGGCGGTGGCGGTGCGCAAATCACCCACGCGCGCAGCGGCCTGCACAGCGCATCCTCACGCTCCACCTTGTTGTTGGCAAGGTCATTCACGGTCGCCTGCGCCGGGTTCGGCGGCTGGTTGATGCGGGCGACAATCGCCTCTGCCAGTGGCCCCGACTGCAGTGCTGCAGCACCGTTTCGAGCGATCAGGGCAAGGCTTTCGGCATAGGCCGGATTGCGGAAGGTGTCGCCGGCACGCAGCGGGGTGCCGTCTGCGCGCGAAAACAGCTTCACCACGTCGGGTGCGGACGCCTGCAGGAAGGTGCCATCAATATGCTGCTGCAGCCGCGGAGTGACGGCAAACCCCTCCCTGGCACGTATGGAGGTCGACTCGAACAAGCTCCCCCACGCGAGCCTTCCATGTGTGCGGTGTGCCAGTTCCAATGCGGGCAAGACTCCGGGCACCCCGGTAGCACGCCCGCTCAGCATCGCATGTTCATAACTGAGCGGACGACCTTCGGCATCGGAAAACATCGTTGGCGTTGCGCTGGCTGGTGCACGTTCACGGCCGATATAACTGTCGATCGTTCCTGTTGCAGCATCGTAATGGAGCAGGATCGCGCCACCTGCCAAGCCGGAGCTCTGAGGTTCCACCAGACCCAGCATCGCCTGCACGGCGATCGCCGCATCGATCGCGCTGCCGCCACGACGCAGTACGTCCAACCCGGCTTCCGTGGCCAGCGGGTGTGCGCTGCTGACAAAGCCCGAGTGCGACGGTCTCGATGGCACGGTTTGCGTCAAAGGGGCTCGTGTGGTGCCGCAGCCGGCAACCAACAGCGTGATGAGCAGGAAAATCACTGCATTGCGGAATCTTGTCGCTGATGACGCAATCATCGAACCAACCCTTTCTCGTGGATGACGGACGCGATATGTCCGGAGACAAGCGCAGGCCGTGGTGTGGTCTTGATACTATCGTCGTTGTCAAGGTTGCAGGGCGATCACCGCATCCAACATCATTCGATTGGTGATGACGTCCACATCCTCGGGTTATGGGCCTTGCCCCTGCTGCAATTCAGGTCCGCTCCGGCTCCACGCGGGTCCGAGCCGGAGCAATGACGCAATCACGTCATTTCCGGGAAACCCATTCCGGGAAAACCATGCGTACACCGGACGCGCACAGTGAGCGGCATGGGTAACTTCCGGCGTCATTCGTGCACGCTCCGGAATCAACGCTGGCAATGGATGGCATTGCTGCACTTCAGCGATGCACGATCACTTTCGGATTCAGCACGCCCCAAGCCGTGTACTGTTCGGACAAGCCGATGCCGGATACTTCCTGTGCCTCGACCTGGGTAATCTGATCCGCACCCTGCTTGCCGAACAACACGACTTCATCGCCGGGTTGCACGCCTGGAATATCGGTCACATCGACCATCGTGCTGTTCATGGTGACGCGCCCGACCACCGGCGCACGTTGGCCGCGAATCAGCACGCTTCCCTTGTTCGAGTATGCTCGCGCATATCCATCCGAATACCCCACCGACAAGTTCGCCAACAGCGAGTCTCGTTTCAGCGTGAATGTGCGGTCATAACTCACGGTACTGCCTGCCGGATACGCCTGAATAGTGGCTACGCGCGTCTTGAATGCAATCACGTGCTCGAACGGTGGTTTGGGCGTTCCGCTGTAACCATACATCGCGCCGCCCGGGCGTACCATGTCCAGATGTGCCTCCGGGACATTCTGGATGGCGAACGAGTTTGCAGTATGCAGCAACACATCCTCACGCCGGAGCATGGTATTGTCGAACAGCCATGCGATATCATGCCGGAACGCCGCCAGCCCCTGACGCACGTCGGCAAGCTCTTCGACGGGAAAATGCGTCATCACCCCGACCACACGCAAGCCCTCGGTGCCCATGAGTTCCAGCATGTCACGCCGCCCGGCCTCGGCACGCAACTCGAACCCGCTGCGGCTCATGCCGGCCGAATTCACTGACAAGTGAATAGGCGCCGGTCGGCGACGCCTCATCCTGGCAATGCCTTGCGCCTGCTCCAGACCGCCAACCAGCTCCTCGACATCATGGGGAATCGCTGCCGCGATCTCCGGCAAGGTTGCAGCGCGCACGCGCATCACTTTTCCGCGAAATCCGGAATCGCGCACCATGCGCGCCTCCTCATTGCTGGCAATGGCGACATGGCTAATTCCCGCCTCGATGATCTTCGGCATCACATGCTCGATTCCGACCCCATAGGCATTCGCTTTCAATACCGCACAAAACCGGGCACCTCCGACCAGCATCGCCTGGACCAGCTTCAAGTTGCGCTCGAATACATTCAGATCGACCTCGATCCAGGAATTAGGTGCGCTTATCGGCTTCCCGAGGTATCGTCCAAGTGGAGGTGCCGCACCGACTTCGACAGCTGCGACCAGTGCGGTGCCCGCAGCTGCGGCAATGAAGCGCCTGCGACGAAGGAAAAAGGAAGGGTCATCAATCATCACGATTCTCCGGCCGAACATCCGACAGGGACACTGCCAAAAAATGCACCGAGTTTTCTCCGGTTTCGATCAGGCTCGCTGCTCCCATCATCGGCACTACGCGCGCAGAGGCTTGCCCGTGGCGAACTTGACGGTGTGGCCACACACCCGAAACAATGCATGAAGCGTGCAGGGATGATCCGAATCTTCATTTTCGCGCTGCCATTCGTGCATCGCGCCGATCAAGCCACCCATAGTATCGGGTGAGAACCCTGGCGCCGAACGGGGCCAGGCTGCGAAAAGGTACTCGCGGAAAAACAAGGCCATCGAATGGCGTTTCCGCACCAGGCTGCCGCATGATCTTCCGGACCAGCTTGTCGGCGAAAAAAAGTGATCGGGTCACGCCTGACCCGCAATAACCCCCAATCAGCCAGACGCCATCCACCTGATTGAGATGGGGTGCATGATCGATGGTATATGCAATCTTTCCGCTCCAGACAAACTCGAAGTCAGATGGCCCCAGATCCGGATGCAACCGCTGGACTGCAACAGCGAACTGCTGTTGTTGAACTTGCAGTGACGCATGCGGGCTGGAAATTCTCCCTCCGAAAATGAAGCGAGCATGATCCGGAGACGGCCTGGACCAGATGAAAACCCTCCCGGTTTCCCCGTGCATGTGGAAACGTGGTGACATGGCCCTGACGCGCTGCTCTCCAAGGTGGCGGGTTGCCGCCACGCTCACATCGACAGGAACGACGCGCCCGTTCATCGCTGGCACACGTCCGTCCGAATACCCATTGGTTGCCAGGATGAGGTGACGTGCCATGAGGGCACCCTCCGGCGTCGCAACCTGGAACCTGTCACCACTTCTCCTTATCCCCGACACGGGCGTGAAGCTCCGGAGATGCGCGCCGGCGCTCTCGGCGCGCGATGCCAGCAAATTGACCAGGCGCTTGGGATGCACCCCTCCATCCCGCGGATACAACACGCCGCCCTTGTACACCGAAACACTGGTGTGCAAATGGACTTCTCCTGCCTTCACCAGCTGATAGGGAAGCCCGACTGCCATCTTCAGTCGCTGGCATTCCGCAACCATGGCATCGAGATCGGCATCACTGCGCGCGCCTCGAAACCTTCCCGTCAACCGGAAATCACAGTCGAAGCCTTCCCTCGAGAACAGGTCCTGGCAGTATTCCAGCGCGTCCATGCCTGCACGCATGATGTTCCTGGCTCTGGCCTCGCCATATTTCTGCGTCAAGCCACGCATCCCGAATGCATGAAAACTTGGTCCCACCATGCCGCCGTTGCGTGTCGAGGCGCCATATCCGATCTCGTTTGCATCCAGCACGAGTACAGACAGTCCGTTGCCTGCCAAACCCCAGGCAACTGCCAACCCCGAATATCCGGCCCCGATCACGATGGCATCATATTCGGCACACAGCGGCCTGGGCATGGGGTGGAAGTCCGGCACGCCTTGGTGCCAGTAATTGGCAAGGTATCCTGCCGGGTCTGCGCGGCCGAAGCCGTTTGCGGCCGTCATCGTGCACCCGCCCGCTGTGAACTCAACAGCAAATCACGCACATGGTTTCGCCACACTTTGCCGCGAATAGCGCCCACCCACGCCTTCGGGCAAAAGCTGGATCTCACATAGATGCGCCAGGACTTGCATGCAGTTTTCGGGCCGCGCATGTCTTAGTCCTTGAAATGAGTAAGCTCGGTTACCAACGGGCCGAGCGAGATTGAACCCTGCAACTTGAAGCCCCAGTCCAGACGTTCATTGCGTACCCAGACTTGAGCCCCCTCGCTTGAGGGAATGGCGCATACGCTCTCGATGATCAAGCGCTGTGCCTGCTTCCACAGCTCGATCCGTTTCGCCGGATCCTGCTCCACCCTGGCCGCGTCTATCTGCAGGTCGGCCACGTCGCAATGGCTGAAGTTCGTCATTGCGGTGGCTGTGCCCACGCTGCTGTCCGAATGAAAAAACTGCGTCAAGTAGACATCGGCAATCGGGAACCGGGATGCACCATAGGGCACCACGGCATTCACGTCCTTGCGAATCAGTTGATGCCAGGTTGCGTGCTCCACGGGCTGGAGGTCGACCACGATTCCCGACTCTTTCAGGTTTGCCTGAAGAATCTGCAGCTCGGCGTAGTAACCCGGGCTCTGGCTTGCAATCATGCTGAAACTCAGGCCGTTCGGATATCCTGCCTCCTGCAGCAGGGCCTTTGCTTTCAGCGGGTCGAATTCCAAACGCGGAACATCATCCGTATAGCCGATGTTGTCCGAGGGGACCACTGACTTCGCGGGCCGGGAAAACTCGGCACCTCGGTACCTGGGAAGCCGGCTCGGATCCAGCGCATGAGCCAGCGCTCGCCGCACCAGGATGTTGTCGAACGGCGGCATCTTGGTGTTGACATGCAGCAGGTTCAACTCGGATGGCTCAAAAATGTCGATCGTCGCGCCCGGTGTTGCCTTGATGTGGCGCAACCAGTTCTGATCTGCGGAACCGGTGGCCGCGTCGACTTCCCCGGCGAGGAACGCCAGGCCGCGCGCAGATGCCGAGCTGAGAAACCGGTACTTGACTTTGGTCAGCATCGGCTCTCCACGGAAATAGGTCTTGTGCGGGACGAACGTCACTGCCACGCCCGGCTCGACCGAATCGAACTGAAACGGGCCAAACCCGACCGGGCGACGCGCATAATCCTCGCCAAGCTCCTCGTACGCCTTGCGGCTCATGATGAATCCGCCGGAATAGTTGGAAAGAAGCCCCAGAACACTCGGGACCGGATGCTTCAACGTGATGCGCACCGTGTAAGGATCCAGTGCATCGACGGAATGGAACGCCGCATAATCAATCGAATACGCCGAGCGATCAGGATCCGCCGACTTCTTCAGGCTGAAAACAACATCATCGGACGTGACCTCGCCGAAACCATGATGCCACTGCACGCCTTGGCGCAGTTTGAATGTCCACACCAGACCGTCCTCGCTTGCACTCCAGCTTTCGGCAAGGTCCGGCTCCAGCTTCTCGGGATTGATCGTCCCCGGGGCGAACCTGACCAGTGCGCCATAGATCCAGGCAACCAACGTCCGATCAGCGGTTCCCGAAGCAAAATGCGGGTCCAGAGTGCCGATGTCGGCAGCCGACGATCCAAGCGTCAGCTCGGTCTTTTTGCCTGGCGCGGGGCTTTTCCCACACGCCGCCGCCAGCAACGACGCAAGCAGCAGGCATGCCACGACAATTCGCTTCATCTCATCAGCCTCCATCACCCGGCACGGTCAATCTCGTTTCACTCTCGGCCGACTCGGTGCCGTCGAGAGCTGCAAACAGGGGGCCAAATCCGTGTGTGGCAACTCCGTCAAGCGCGGCCAGTACTTCCTCCTGTTTTTGGGGAGAAAGGTTTTCAGCTGTTACACGACGGAACTTGTCAACGACTTGTCTCTTCGACATCGGGTTGTGGAAGTCTCCCAGAGGGTGTTGCACGGTCAACATCCTCGGACCTGCGCCCTGATCAAGCGTGACGCGACACGGTGTCGTTGCCGGGAAGGCGGCAACGAAGTCTTCGTGTGCGGACAGCCTCATGCGTTGTGCGATGTCGCGAACATCCTGATCCGCGAGAAGAGCTGAATCGACAGGCTGCAGTGCTTCCGCCCCGTACAGCGCAGCAACGGCACAGCTGAAGTAATAGCTGTACTGTCCACCTTCCAGCGTTTGTGGCGCCTTGGCATTGGAAAGACGCAAGCCTTCAGGGAATGTTTCGACCCCCAGGTCGAGAATCGGCTTCCCCGGTTGCCGCAGTGCCACGATCGCGTCGATCGCTGCGTGCATGTAACGGCAACAGGCATAAGGCTTGAGGTAGCACTGCTCCAGCCACCAGCTCTCGCCCAGCCCGGAAAGCATGGTGTTCCGCGAGAAGTGCTCGTCATCATCCAGCAAGTCGACAGGACCGGTAGCACCGGCGCGTGCGCGAAATGCGCCCGCCAACCCGACGACGACCGCAGGCGGAATCCCCTCTTTCACACTGCTGCCAAGCCGGGACCGGGGCAACATGACCGGACTTTCCGCTCCGGCCATTGCCATTGCGTGAGCAATCTGGTGTGCGCCCAGACCGAGAAGGCGACCGGCTGCCGCTGCCACTCCGAATGCGACCCAGCGGCCACTGCAATACGTCTCGATGGTGGGCGGTGGTCGGGAGCTGGCGATACGGAGCGCAACGTCATAGCCAAGCACCATGGCGTCCAGCATGCAGGCATCATCCGCACCCATGGACTGCCCGACTGCCAGCACCGCCGGAATGATGCCCGCACCTGGATGGCCAGCGGCTCCCCGGTGCCCGTCGTCAATGTCCAGTGCACTGGCCGCAGCAGCGTTGGCCATCGCTGCTCCGGCAATAGTCAATGACTGCCCGGTCAGCCATACCTTGGCGTCACCCGGACCATGCAAGGCCACAGCAGCGGCCCTCGTCGCGCGTGCCAGCGAAGAGTTCAGGCCAGCCGCTGCAGCCGCCATCAGATCAGTCAGCAGGAGAGCCGCTTTTTCCTGCGTGCGCAGCGGCAGTGCCCCCTCCGGGTGCTGTGCGACGAAACTGGCGAGCTCTTCGATTGCGTGCATGGGACCGGGATGCCCTGATTTACAGTGATCGAACGGATTGCCGGATGTAATGACCATCTGCCGCCATGCTCCACCGCGATGCCGCGGGCTGATAGCCAATCGGCCTGATGGGGCTGCGTGGTGTCATGTCATTTCCGTACTGCACTGCCGGGGTACCGCGCTTGTCCGGGTGCGTGATCGGGATTGCCGAGAGCAGCCGTTGCGTGTACTCGTGAGCCGGGCGACCAATGACGTCACGGCGCGAGCCAATCTCGACAATCTCGCCGAAGTACATCACTGCAACGCGGTCGCAGGTTTGCTCTACAGCCGCCATGTCATGGCTGATGAAAAGATAGGAAACCCCGAATTCCCCCTGCAAATCGAGCATGAGATCGATGATCTGACGCTTGATCGCAACATCGAGTGCAGATACCGCCTCGTCGGCGATGATGAGTTTCGGCGACATCGCCAGCGCACGGGCGATGCATATTCTTTGACGCTGCCCGCCGGAAAACTCGTGCGGCAAGCAGGACGCTCGCGCCGGGTCAAGCCCGACCCGCTGCATCAGCCACTCCATCCTCTCGACGGCTTCTGCCCCTCTTGCCAGCCGATGCACATGCATCGGCTCGATGATTGCCGCGCCAATCGACTGACGCGCATTGAGCGAGCCGAACGGATCCTGAAAGATCATCTGCACGTTGCGGCGCAGTCGAGCAAGACTCGCTGGATCGTCCTGGTCGATCAGCTTGCCCAACACACGGATTTGCCCTGAGTGAATTGGAGCCAGATTGATCACCGCCTTGCCAAGGGTCGATTTTCCCGAACCCGACTCGCCGACCAGCCCCAACGTTTCACCTTTGCCGATGAACAGGGACACATCCTCCACCGCATGAATCATGCCGCTGACTCGCCCCAGGATCCCGCTGCGGACGGGAAATCGGACCGACAGATCGGTTACCTCCAGCACGGGTGCATCCTCTGCCCGCGCACTTGGCAAAGCATTGACGGGAACCGCCGCCACGGCAGAACCCGCCAGCTTCCTGACCAGGCTCGGGGTCGCCTCTATCAAGGCGCGGGTATAGGCATCACTCGGCTGCGAGAAGACGTCATGCACGGACCCTTTTTCGATTTCGCGTCCGCTGCGCATGACGAGCACCTCATCCGCCACCTCCGCGGCCACCCCCATGTCATGGGTAATGAACAGCACGGCCGCACCGGTCTCCCGTTGCAGGTCTTTCAGCAATGCCAGGATCTGTGCCTGCACGGTCACGTCCAGCGCGGTGGTCGGCTCATCGGCGATGATCAGCGCAGGGTTGCAAGCCAATGCCATCGCAATCATCACGCGCTGACGCATTCCGCCAGAGAATGTGTGCGGATATTGCCGCATGCGCATCTCCGGATCCGGGATGCCCACCTTGCGCAGCATCTCGATCACGGCACTCCTCAGCTCGGCTCCCTTCAGTCCGCGATGAATGCGGATTGCCTCGGCAATCTGGTCGCCAATCCGCTGTACGGGATTCAAGGAGGTCATCGGCTCCTGGAATATCATGCTGACTCGTGCACCGCGAACCTTGCGCATTTCCGATTCGGGCAAAGACAGGAGCTTGCGCCCTTCCAGCAGGATCGAGCCGGTCGCGCACCCGATACCCTCGGGTAGCAGACCCATGATTGCCAGGGAAGTGACGCTTTTTCCGGAGCCGGATTCACCAACCAGCGCCAACGTCTGCCCTGCGGCGACCTCGAAACTCAGATCGTGCACCACCCTGGCTCCAGCAAACGAAACCCCCAAACCGCGGACGGAAATAATGCGTCGGGTATTCATCACGAGATACCCTTCAGCCGTGGGTCGATTGCATCGCGCAGCCCATCACCTATCAGATTGAATGCAAGAACCAGAAGCAGGATCGCCAAGCTGGGCATGATCGCCAAATGAAAGGAACTCAAGATGTTGTCGAATCCGTCGCGCACCATCCCTCCCCACGTCGGCATCGGTGGCGCAATCCCCAGACCGATGAATGCAAGTGACGCCTCGGTGCGAACAGCTGTCGCCATCCACAAGGAAGAGATCACCAAAAGCTCCGGAAATATCGATGGCATGATGTGTCGGAACAGAATCCTTGGCCGCGAAAAACCCATGGCCTGGCACGCCTGCACGTACTCGCGATCACGTTGTCCGATCACCCCGGCACGGGCGATGCGAGCGAACGAAGGTGTCGAACCGAACGCGATGGCGATGACGATGTTCGGGAGCGTCGCCCCCATGAGGGCGACCAGTGCAAGGCCGAGAATGAGAGTTGGGAAAGCAAGGATGACGTCCATCACTTGCATCAGAACGATGTCGATGCGTCCGCCAAGGTATCCCGCGACCATGCCGATCAACGTGCCCACAAGCATCGCCAGCAGAATTGACAGGAACCCGATGGCCAGGGAGTAGCGCGCGCCAAACAGGAGCCTGGACCAGATATCCCGACCAAGGTCATCCGTCCCCAGCAGGAATCGCGATCCAGGTGGGATGAGCTGGTCCATGAGACTTTGCTGCAAAGGGTCGTGCGTTGCCAGCAAAGGTGCGAATACCGCTGCCAGGACGAGGCTTGCCACGATGCTCAAGCCGATCCAGGTGGAGGCGTTGAGACGCTTCAGCAAGTTCCTCGGACCGGCTCCGGATTGCGAGCTGCGGACTTGCGAAGCACCCGCGTTCATTTGTACTGGACCCTTGGATCGAGGAGGCCGTATGTCAGATCTGTCAAAAGGTTCACGACGATGACAATCAAGGTGTAAACGACGATCATTCCTTGCAGCAGCGGGTAGTCCCGCTGAGCCAGGGAGCTCAGGATCAGCTTGCCGAGACCGGGACGGGAAAAAACGATCTCGGTCAGAACCGAGTTCCCGATCAGTATTCCCAGATAAAGACCGACAACCGTCGTGATCGGGATCATGCAATTGCCAAGCGCATGCTTCCAGATGACGGCTGCCTGGCTTGCGCCTTTGGCGCGGGCAGTGCGTACGAAATCGGAGTTCAGCACCTCCAGCATTGCCGAGCGCGTTACCCGGGTGATATAGGCCATCATGATCAGCGCCAGCGCCAGGGCTGGCAGCGCCATCTGCCGGAATCGGTCGATGATCGTGTCGCCGGTTCCGGCACTGATGACCGGAAACCAGCGCAACTGGATGGCAAAGATCATCAACAGAATGATCGCCGCCACGAAAGCCGGCACGGACAGCCCGATCAGGGATATGAAGCGCACCAGGTAATCCGGGAAGTGATTACGGCGAACTGCACCCCATATCCCCATGGGAACCCCCAGCGCTACACCCAGTGTCAGTGCTGCAATCGTCAACTCGATCGTGTAGGGAAGCACTGCCAGGATCTCGTCGGATACCGGCCGCCCGGTAATCATCGAGTTGCCCAGGTTTCCGCGAAGTGCGCTGGACAAAAACTGCACATATTGGACGTGAAGAGGTTGATCCAGACCAAGGCTTTCACGCAGCGCCGCTATGCTGGCAGCACTCGCCTGCTCCCCCAGGATCATGAGCGCCGGATCTCCAGGCAAAATCCGGATAAGCATGAACACCAGCGTCAGTACGCAGATCAGCGTCAGCGCAGAAAATCCGAGGCGTTTGAGCAAAAATGGAATCATCCGCCACTCCATCCCGCCCGCATCCGCCGCCTCCCGTGCCTTGCTGCATCAGATCGCACGGAGTGACGCCGACGCGCGCTCGCCATGCCGGCGTCCGGAATGGATATGCATTCCGTGACTAACAGAAAACTTGGCAGCCACTTGAAAGACTCACTTGCGACTGCAGTGACGAGTTGCCCGGACATGATGAGTGAGTTTTCACCTGCAGAATGCGCTCACTCCATACTCCAACCTGCACGCAACATCCGCCAGTGAAAAAATGCCCATCGCGCATAACCCCAAGCTATGGCGACGATCATGCAAAAATCATGACAAGGGGGCCACTGCGGCTTTTCAGTGATTATTGAATCGGCACGAGCGCGTGCTCATCCGCTCATGGCAACGAACGCGACCATCAGCGACTCCACATCGATTACAGGCATGCATGACATTCCATCACGCGAGCGCTCGAATCAGGATGCCACCACGATCACCCGAGCACAAAATGCATGACCAAAATTGCCACTTGGCATGCGCCCGCACTACGCGAGCCCAAGCATGTTTGAAGCACCCGGCATGCCACGGCGCGCATGTGCGTTCACCATCACGGGCACGTGCCCTGCGGAGGGTGATGCAGCAGCATGCGACCGGGCAGCGCGTCGCTGACATGCCCGGGGCCGAGCATCGCGGTGCCGTTGACGAACACATGGACCACGCCTTCGGCCAGTGCCGTCGGATTCTCGTACGTGGCCCGCGGGGCATAACGCAGCGGGTCGAATACCACCACGTCGGCATGGTAGCCCTGGCGCAGATAGCCGCGATCGGCCAGCCCCAACGTGTCCGCGGTCAAGCCGGTCGAGCGATGGATGAAGTCCTGCAGCGTGATCACCTTGTCCTCGACGACGAAACGCGCATATTTCTCCGGGAACGTGGCGTGCTGGCGCGGGTGGCCGTCGCTGCCGTCGGAGCCGGTCAATACCCATGGCCTGCGCATGAACGCCACCACGTCGTCACGGATCATGTTGAACGAGGCCACCCGCAGCGCGCCCCGCACGCCGTGACTTTCAACGCCACCGGTTCGGATGATGCGCAGTGCCGCATCCACCGGGTCCTGCTCCCAGGTTGCTGCCATCTGCTCCAGGGTGCGGCCGGTCCAGGGCCAGCCCTCGCCGACCATGAGCAGCGCGGCAGCACCGCCTCGACGCCGCAAGTTGTCCCGCATCTCGTCGCGGATGCGTTGCGTCGTGGCCGGCTCCTCCAGGCGCGCGAACAGTGCGGCACGTCCACCATCCCTGGCCCACGCGGGCAGCAGCACCGAGTCGAGGCCGGTACTCGATGCAAGCCACGGATAGTGGTCGGCGGTGATGGCCTGCCCTTGCGCCTGCGCGCGTTCGATGCGCGCGATCACTTCCCCGGACTGGCCATGCACGTCGGCGCCCAGCGCCTTGATGTGCGCGATGTGCACCGGCAGTTCGGCGCGGCGCCCGATTTCCAGCGCTTCGTCGATCGATGCCAGGAGGCCGATCGAATAGCTGGATTCGTCACGCAGATGGCTGTCATAGCGACCACCGCGGCGGCCGGCTTCGCGCGCCAACGCCACCACTTCGTCGGTCGTGGCAAAGCCTTGGGGCGTGTAGAACAACCCGGTCGACAAACCGAAAGCTCCTTCGCACATGGCCTGTGCGACGAGTGCGCGCATCTGCGCCAGTTCCTGCGTGTCCGGCGCGCGCGCGTCATTGCCCAGCACGCGCCGGCGCACCGGGCCCAGGCCGACATACGCGGCCACGTTGGTGCCCACGCCGTGGCTGTCGAACCAGGCACGTTCCTGCGCCACTTCGGGCGTGCCGCCACCATCGACGCCGATGAAAATGGTGGTGACACCCTGGTACAACCAGGGAAGGTTGCGGCGCACCGCCGCGTCCTGATGGCGGATGTAACTGTCGGGATGTGTATGCGGATCGATGAACCCCGGCGCGACCACCAGTCCGCTGGCATCGATGACGCGTGCGGCGCGGTAACGATCGCCCAGGTCCGGCGCCACCGCCACGATGCGATCACCGGTTATCGCGACATCCGCCCGCCTGCCCGGACTGCTGCTGCCGTCGAACACCTCGCCTCCGGTGATCAGCAGGTCCACGGACGAGGCGGGATCCTTTTCGATGCCCGGGGCAGCACATCCGCTGGCCGCGCAGGACAGCAGCGCCACCAGTGTCAACCGGAGCGCGCCGTGTGCATGGATCGGAAACGTCCGGTTCGAAATCCTGGCCAAGTTCAAGTCTCCCGTATCTGGGCACCCGGTGCCGGATGGACAGGCCACAACCGGCGTCACAGCCATCGTGCCGGGTTCCCGCGCTGCCGGCCAATGAAAAGAGGCGCCACCAGCATAGACGCCGGTTATGCGTGGGGTGTCCGTGCGGCCGGATTCCACGTATCGCACGGGTCTCCGACAAGCAACACGCCATGCCGATGCCTGATTTGCGATGGCGGATAAGCACCGTTCGGGAGTGGCGAAGCAGCGCCCTCGAGACGTGCTGCCGTGTTCAGAACATTCCGGTTTCAAGCCGCGCCGCTTCGCTCATCATGCTGCGGTTCCACGGCGGGTCGAACACCAGTTCGACGTCGGCTTCGGTAATGGTGGGGATCATTTCCAGCTTGTCGCGCACATCGGCGACGAGGATCTCGCCCATGCCGCAGCCGGGTGCGGTCAGGGTCATCTTGACATCGACCCGGCGCTTGTCCGGATCGTCCTCGCAATGGCTGAGCACCGCCTCGTAGACCAGTCCGAGATCGACGATGTTGATCGGGATTTCCGGATCGAAGCAGGTGCGCAGCTGGCGCCAGACCAGCTTTTCCACGTCCTCGTCGCCGGCATCCTCGGGCAGTTCGATCGGCTCCGGCGGCTCCTTGCCGATGGCATCCGCATCCTCGCCCGCGACCCGCATCAGATTGCCTTCGACGAACACGGTGAAGCTGCCCCCCAGGGCCTGGGTGATGTAACCGATCGAGCCGGCGGGGATGGTCACCTCCTCACCGGAGGGCACCAGGACGACGCGGCAATCGCGCTCGAAGCGCACGGGTTCGCTGCTGCGGGAGTACATGAACGGGGCAAAGTCTCGAATCGCGTATTGTACGCCGGCCGCCTGCCGCGGCATCACCCGTCTTGTTTCCGCTTGCTGCGCATGTCCGTTACCGCGACTCCTTCCCGCTCCTCGCACCTCGTCCGCCTGACGCTTGCCGTGCTGGGCCTGCCATTGCTTGGGGCACTCGGCTTTGCCGCGCTGTGGGCGCTGTTCGGCCTGTTCCGCGGCCATCTGCCCACCTGGCCGGCCCTGCTTGCAGCGCTGGACCTGCTGCTGATGGTGCGCCTGGCACGCCTGCCCCGCGGGGCCATGCGTGGCGCGGTGGCGATGCTGGGCGTACTGCTGTGCATCGTGCTGGCGCACTGGCTCTATCTCGGCGTGCTGGTCGGCAGCCTGCTCGGCATGCCGCCGCTGCTCGGCGTCAGCCTGATGCGCCCGGGCTTTGCCTGGACCCTGTTCACCCTGCTCGGCAATGCGGCCGATCTCGCCGCCTTGCTCGCCGCGCTTGCCATCGCCGCCTGGTTCGGGCGCTGAGCCCCCGCCTGCTGTCTCAGGCGTCCAGCGCCTTCAATTCGCTGACCAGGGCGTTGGCCATGTCGGCGCCGTCGCCGTAAAGCATGCGCGTGTTGTCGGCGTAGAACAGGGCGTTTTCGATGCCGGCAAAGCCGGTGCCCTTGCCACGCTTGATGACGATGGTGTTCTTCGAATCGACCACGTCGAGGATCGGCATGCCGTAAATCGGGCTTGACGGGTCGGTCTTTGCCACCGGATTGACCACGTCGTTGGCGCCGATCACCAGCGAGACGTCAGTGTTGCGGAACTCCGGGTTGATGTCGTCCATGTCCGCGATCAGGTCGTAGGGCACGCCAGCTTCGGCCAGCAGCACGTTCATGTGCCCGGGCATGCGTCCGGCGACCGGGTGGATCGCGAACTTCACCTTGACTCCGCGGTCCATCAGCCGCTGGGTCAGCTCCCAGATCTTATGCTGCGCCTGTGCCACCGCCATGCCGTAGCCGGGCACGATCACCACCCGCTCGGCATAGGCCATCAGCGCGGCGACGTCGCTGGCCTCGATCGGCTTCATCGCCCCGCCGATCTCCTGCGCCGCGCCGCCGGCGGCACCGAAGTTGGAGAACAGCACGTTCTTGATGCTGCGGTTCATCGCCTTGGCCATCAGCCGGGTCAGCAACAGGCCGGCGGCACCGACCATGGTGCCGGCGATGATCAATGCCTCGTTGCCCAGCACATAGCCCTCGAACGCCACCGCCAGCCCGGTCAGCGCGTTGTAGAGGGAAATCACCACCGGCATGTCGGCACCGCCGATCGGCAGCGTCATCAACACACCCAGCGCCAGCGCCAGCACGAAGAAGGTCACGATCCACGGCAGTGCCAGCGTGTTCCACGCCGCGATGCCGGCGATCAATGCGGCCAGCGCGACGCAGGCGTTGAACCATTGCTGGCCGGGAAACGCATAACGCTTGTCCATGCGCCCGTCGAGCTTGGCCCAGGCGATCACCGAGCCGGTCAACGCGACCGAACCGATCAGCGCACCGAGCGCGGCCAGTGCCAGTCCGCTGCGCAGCTGCAGCAGCTCCTGCGCCGGCAGCAGCGACGCGCCCAGCGAGCCGGCGACCGCGCCCTGAAGGTGGCCGGCACGCAGCAACTCCAGCGCACCGATCGCCGCCGCCGAGCCACCGCCCATGCCGTTGAACAGCGCCACCATCTGCGGCATGTCGGTGATCGCCACCTTCCGCCCCCAGACCCAGTTGATCCCGACCCCGATCACGATGGCCACGATCATCAGCGCGATGTTCTGCAAGCCCGGCAGGAAGAACGTCGCCAGCGTCGCCAGCACCATGCCGGCACCGGCCCACTGGATGCCGCTGCGCGCGGTTCTGGGACTGGCCATGCGCTGCAGGCCGAGCAGGAACAGCGCCGCGGCGATGAAGTAACTGAGCTTGACCAGCGCCGCGAGGCTCATGCGCCGTCCTCCGGCTTGCGTGATGGCTTGAACATCTCCAGCATGCGCTCGGTCACCACGTAGCCGCCGGCGGCGTTGCCGGCGCCCAGCAGCACGGCGATGAAGCCGATCACCTTCTCCACCGGCGTCTGCGCGTGACCGAGCACCACCATCGCGCCGATCAGCACGATGCCGTGGATGAAGTTGGAACCGGACATCAGCGGCGTGTGCAGGATCACCGGCACCCGCGAAATGATCACGTGGCCGGCGATCGCCGCCAGCATGAAGATGTAGAGCATGTCGAACAGGTGGGCCAGGAAGCCTTCGGACATGAATCCTCTCCACGCGGTTTTCGGCATCATAACCAGCCCTGAACGCGGATGTGTCCGGTCAACCGCCGACCGCGGCGCGCGTTTGCATTGACGAGCCCACCCATGTGCCCCGACCGATGTGTCCCGATTCCGGAATGGAGCCCCGCCTGATGCGGCCCGCCGAAGCCCCGGCGCCGGCCACGCTGGACGGGTTCCTGGCCGACGTCGGCCCACGCGCGCTGCGCTTTGCCGAACTCGGCCTGCGCCATCGCGAGGACGCATTGGACGTGGTGCAGGAAGCGATGCTCAAGATGCTGGCCTATCGCGAGCGCCCGGCGCAGGAATGGACGCCGCTGTTCTGGCGCATCCTGCGCACGCGCATCATCGATGCACAGCGCAGGCGCCGCTTCCGCCTGAGCTGGCTCAGTTCGGCGACCGGCGATGACGGCAGCCAGATCGACTGGGCCGACGACGCGGCCGGCCCGGCACGCAGCCACGATGGCCGCGAAGCCTGGGGCCGGATCCGCGAGGCCATGCGCGCGTTGCCGGCACGCCAACGCGAGGCATTCACCCTGCGCGTGCTTGAAGAGCTTGATGTGGCCGATACCGCCGCGGTGATGGGCTGCAGCGAGGGTTCGGTCAAAACCCACCTGTCACGTGCACGCAGCGCGTTGCAGGCGCAACTGGAAGACTGGCGATGAACATGCACCCCGATGATCGTTTCGATGCCACCCTGCGCGAGCACTACCGCGAAGCCACCGCGCGGCTGCCCGGTCCGCTGCGCCTGCAGCTTGATCCACGCATCGTGGCGCAGCGTGCCGCCGTCCCCGATACGCCGCAGCGTCCACGCTGGGCGCTGCCGGCAGGCTTGGCCGGCGCGGCACTGGTCGCGGCATTGGTGCTTTCGCCCGCGCTGCGTGCACCGGGCGATGCCGTCGATGCCACCCGCATCGCGGCCGACGCCGGTCCGGCGGCGGCAGCGGATGACGCACTGCTGGAAAGCAGCCCCGACTTCTATGCCTGGCTGGGCTCGGACGAGGTCCGTGTCCTGGCGATGGAGTGATGCCATGAATCCTGCGCGCATGTTCAGCCCGCTCCTGATCACCCTGCTGATGACCAGCGCGGCCCTGCCGCTGCGTGCGCAGGAGACGCCCGTCGGCAATTGGAACTCACTCAGCGCCGAACAGCGTGAACTGCTGATCCAGCCGCTGCGCGAGCGCTGGGACGCGGCCGACGCCGAAAAGCGCCAGCGCATGTACCGGCACGCGCAACGCTGGCGCGAAATGCCGGTCGAAGAACGCGCACGCGCGCGCCGCGGCCACGATCGCTTCGGTCAACTCACTGCCGAGCAGCAACAGCAGCTGCGCGTGCTGTACGACAAGACCCGTGACCTGCCCTACGAAGAGCGCAGGCAAGCGCTGGTGCTGTTCCATGTCATGCGCAAGATGCCGGCCGCCGAGCGCGAGGCGCTGCGCCAGCGCTGGGGCCGGATGAACGCGGCCGAGCGCGACGCCTGGATGCAGGAAAACGCGCCGCAACGCCCGTCGCACCGGGGCGCGGCCAAGCCCTGAGGTCGGCCTGCGCCGCGCCTGGCAAGGCTCAGGCGCCGTCGCCCTCGCGTGGCGGCCACACCGTGCGCGCGAGCAGCTCGTCCTCCCAGTCCAGCTGCAAACCGTCTTCGCCAAGCATCAACTGAGCGAAATTGAACACATTGCGGGCAAACATCTCGCTGGCATGCAGCGCACCTTGTGAGGCGAGGCCAAGCGGCCCGGCGATGATCACGCCGCTGTCGGTCTGGATGGTCTGGCCGGGCACGGTCGCGGCGCAGTTGCCGCCACTTTCGGCGGCCAGATCGACGATCACGCTGCCGGCGCGCATGCTGTCGAGCATCGGCGCGGTGAGGATGGTCGGTGCCGGCCGTCCGGGCACCGCGGCGGTGGTGATGATCACGTCCACGTTCTTCAGATGCTCGCCCAGGCGCCGCTGCTGCTCGGCGCGCTCCTCGTCATTGAGCGCGCGTGCGTAACCGCCCTCGCCCACCGCGCTGACGCCCAGATCAAGGAAGCGTCCGCCGAGGGATTCGATCTGCTCGCGGGTTTCCGGGCGCACGTCGAAGCCTTCCACCTGTGCGCCCAGGCGACGCGCGGTGGCGATGGCCTGCAGGCCGGCGACACCGGCACCGATCACCAGCACCTTGCTCGGGCGAATGGTGCCGGCGGCGGTGGTCAGCATCGGAAAGAAGCGTGGCGCCAGCTGGGCCGCGATCAGGGTGGCCTTGTAACCGGCCATGCCGGCCTGCGAGCTGAGGATATCCATCGCCTGCGCGCGCGTGGTGCGCGGCAGCCGTTCCAGCGGGAAGGCCACGATCGCGCGCTCGCGCAAGGCTTCGGCGCGCGCCGCGTCGGCCTCGGGCTGGATCCCGCCGATCAGCACCGCACCCGGTTTCATCTGACCGATGCGCTGCGCATCCGGCGCCTGCACACAGAACACCAGGTCGGCATCGGCAAGCGCGGCGGCCGCATCCGCGGCCAGTTCCGCACCGGCATCCTGGTACGCCGGATCGGGAAAGAACGCTGCATCACCGAGCCCGCGCTCGATGCGCACCGTGCAGCCGGCCTTGACCAGTCGCGCGCAGGTTTCCGGGGTCAATGCCACCCGCTTCTCGCCCGCCGCCGTTTCCTTCGCCACGCCGATTGCCAGTGCCATGGTCCAAATCCGTCCGCGTCGTTGCCGCCATCCTAACCAATGCCGGCGATCGGTTCGCCTAGAATCCGTGCATGGACTTTTCCTGCCTCGACCAACGCCGCTCCACCCCCTCGCGCCTGCTGGGCGAGCCCGGCCCCGATCAGCAGCAACTGCTGGCCATGCTCGCTGCGGCCAGCCGCGTGCCCGACCACGGCAATCGCGTGCCGTTCCGTTTCCTGCGCATCGCCGGCAGCGCGCGCCAGGCGCTCGGCCAATGGCTGGTCGAGCGCAAGCGTGAACTCGATCCCGCCGCCAGCGCCGCGGTGCTGGACAAGGAGCGCGGCCGTTTCAATCATGCGCCGGTGGTGATCGCGGTGATCGCGCAGCAGGGGCCGGACGAGAAAATTCCGGCCAGCGAGCGTTTCTCGACCGCCAGTTGCGTGTGCTTCGCGCTGTTGCAGGCGGCCCGTGCCGCCGGTTTCGGCGCGCAATGGCTGACCGGCTGGGGCGCGCATGACCCGGCCATGAGAACCTACCTGGGCCTTGCCGAAGACGAAGTCATCGTCGGCTTCATCCATATCGGCAGCGCGCGCCAAGAAGCCCCCGAACGCGCGCGCCCCGACGCCGCCACCCTGCTGCGCGACTGGACACCGTGAGCGTCAGCGCTGCGCCGGCGCCACTGTATCTGGTGGATGCGTCGCTGTACGTGTTCCGCGCTTGGCATTCGATGCCCGACCAATGGCACGACGCCGAGGGCTGGCCGCTCAATGCGGTGCAGGGCTTTGCCCGCTTCCTGCTGGAATTGCTGGAGCGCGAGCGCCCGCGGCACGTCCTGGTCGCATTCGACGAAGCACTCGATTCGTGCTTCCGCAATCGCCTGTACCCGGATTACAAAGCCAACCGGCCACCAGCACCGGAGGAACTCAAGCGTCAGTTCGCGTATTGCAAGGCACTGTGCGAGGCACTGGGCCTGGCCACGGCCGCACATGCCGAATACGAGGCCGACGACCTGATCGGCAGCGCGCTGACGGCGGTGCGCGGGCACGGCCTGCGCGGCGTCATCGTCTCTGCCGACAAGGATCTTTCACAACTCCTGCAGGAAGGCGACGAGCAGTACGACTTCGCCCGCGGCCAGCGTTGGGGCCATGCCGGGGTCAAGGCCCGGCACGGCGTGCATGCGCACCAGATCGCCGACTTCCTCGCCCTGGCCGGCGATGCCATCGACAACATCCCCGGGGTCAGCGGCATCGGCGGCAAGACCGCGGCCACGTTGATTTCACATTTCGGCGATCTCGACAGCCTGCTCGAGCGCATCGATGAAGTCGCCTTCCTGCGCCTGCGTGGCGCCGCCGCCACCGCGCGCCGGCTGCACGAGCAGCGCGAGCATGCCCTGCTGTGGCGCCAACTCACGCGCATCGCGCTGGATGCGCCGCTGCCGCATCCGCCCCCCTTCCGCCGCCAGCCGGCCGATGCCGACAGCGTGCAGCGGCTTGCCGAGCAGTTGCGCTTCGGTCCGCTGACGCGGCGCCGCATGCTGGAAGCCTGAGCCGACCCCGACGGAGCCGACCGATGCACGAGCCACGCGAAATCCTCCACCAGGGCCGATGGCTGCGGCTGGTCCGGCGCGGACGCTGGGAGTGGTGCGAGCGCTGCCACGATGACGCCGGCATGGCGGTGATGGTGGCGGCCCTGACCGAGCAGGACGAGGTGCTGCTGGTCGAGCAGTACCGTGCCGCGCTCGGTGCACGCTGCATCGAACTGCCTGCCGGTCTGGTCGGTGACCAGGATGGAGACGACTCGCCCGAGGCTGCCGCGCGGCGCGAGCTGATCGAGGAAACCGGCTGGGATGCCGAGCATTTCGAGGTGGCGCTCGATGGCGCCAGCACGCCCGGCATGAGCAACGAACGCCTGGTGATCATGGTTGCGCATGGCCTGCGCGAAGTCGGCGAAGGCGGCGGCGTGGATGGCGAGGACATCCAGCTGCACCGCGTCCCGCGCCGCGACGTGCACGCCTGGCTGCTGCGCCAGCGCGCCGCGGGCAAGGTGCTCGACCTCAAGATCTGGGCCGGACTGTGGCTGCTGCAGGCGGCGACCGCGCGCCGCGCGAGCGTCGACGAGTGCGCGATGTGAAGCGCCGTTGACGCGTGGCTTGCGGCACTGCCCGCGAGCCATCCGTATCGCAGGCGCACATGCTGCGGCGACCATGACGCGAAAAGCGACGCCTGCCGGTGGTGCCGTTCAAGATGCAAAACCGGGCGCGGCAGCGCGGCCAGCGCAGCGCGCCCTTGGCGCTCAGGCCTTTTTCAGGAACTCGGTGCGCAACACCAGGCCCTTGACCTTCTCCACATTGCATTCGATCAGGTCGGCATCATCGGTCAGGCGGATGTTGCGGCACAGGGTGCCGCGCTTGAGCGTGACCGAGGTGCCCTTGACCTTGAGATCCTTGATCAGGGTCACGCTGTCGCCATCGGCCAGGCGCGTGCCGTTGCTGTCCTTGACGATGATCTCGTCCTCGTCGTTGTCGCTCATCGCGATCCTCCGTGCATGATGGATGGGCTGCCCGCATATGCCGGCAGCCGCGGGTTTACATCGCCTGCGGGGCGAAATGGTCGGTGGCGCGCACCAGCGCGTCGATGTTCTCGTCCTCGAACGCCGAGTGGCCGGCGGTGGCGGTGATTTCCAGCGTCGATTCCGGCCAGGCCCGGTGCAGCTCCCAGGCATTGGCCACCGGGCACACCACGTCGTAGCGGCCGTGCACGATGATGCCGGGGATATCGGCGATGCGATCGACATCGCGCAGCAACTGGTCATCGACGTCGAAGAAGCCGTGGTTGACGAAGTAATGGTTCTCGATGCGCGCGAAGGCCAGCGCGAAGTGCGCATCGCCATGGCTGTCGGCATACCCCTCCGGCACGCGCAAGTAGCTGGTGCCGCCTTCCCAGATGCTCCAGTGCCGCGCCGCGGCCAGCCGCACCTCCTCGTCATCGCTGGTCAGGCGGCGGTGGTAGGCGGCGATCAGGTCGCCGCGCTCGGCCTCGGGGATGTGTTCGCGGTAAGGCTGGAAGTGATCCGGGAACAGGCGCGAGGCGCCTTCCTGGTAGAACCATTCCAGCTCCCAGCGGCGCAGCATGAAGATGCCGCGCAACACCAGTTCGGTGACCCGCTCGGGATGCTTCTGCGCATAGGCCAGCGCCAGTGTCGAACCCCAGCTGCCGCCGAATACCTGCCAGCGCTCGACGCCGAGCATCTCGCGCAGCTTTTCGATGTCCTCAATCAGGTGCCAGGTGGTGTTGTCGACAAGGTCCGCATGCGGCGTGCTGCGGCCGGCGCCGCGCTGGTCGAACAGGATGATGCGGTAGCGCGCCGGGTCGTGGAAGCGGCGCATCGATGCATTGCAGCCGCCGCCCGGCCCGCCGTGCAGCAGCACCACCGGCTTGCCGTCGGGGTTGCCGCACTCTTCCCAGTACAGGCTGTGCCGTGCATCCACCTGCAGCATGCCGTGGCGATGGGGTTCGATCTCGGGGTACAGCGTGCGCATGCCGGGCTCCGTCAAGGTCAGCCGGGGATTGTAGCCCTGCGCCACGAACCGGGCCGCGACATGCGCGATCAACGCCGACCGAGGCTGACCCGCTCGCGTGCCTCGAGGTCGTGCTCGCTGCCGACCGCGGAAAACCCGGCCGCGGCAAACAGTTCGCGCACCGCGGCGCCCTGGTCGTGTCCGTGCTCGACCAGCAGCCAGCCGCCGGGCAGCAGGTATTGCGGTGCATCGGCGATGATCCGGCGCAGGTCGTCCAGTCCGTCGCCGCCGCTGGCCAGCGCCGATGGCGGCTCGAAGCGCAGATCGCCCCGGCCCAAGTGCGCATCGCCCTCCGCGACATAGGGCGGGTTGCTCGCCACCAGGTCGAAGCGCTCGCCGGCCAGCGGCGCAAACCAGTCGCCATGGCGAAACTCGACATTGCCCAGGCCATGCGCGCGCGCGTTGCGGCAAGCGACTTCGAGCGCGGCGGCGCTGGCGTCGGTGGCGACCACCCGCGCCAACGGGCGCTCGCGCGCCAGCGCCAGTGCGATCGCGCCGCTGCCGGTACCGAGGTCGGCGATCCGCAGCGGGGTGTCCGCCGGCAGCCGCGCCAGCGCCAGTTCCACCAGCCGCTCGGTTTCGGCACGCGGGATCAGGGTGTCCGGGCCCACTTCCAGATCCAGGCTCCAGAAGCCGCGACGCCCGGTGAGGTAAGCCACCGGCCAGCCTTCGGCGCGGCGCGTGACCAGGTCTTCGAAACGCGCCACTGCATCCGCGTCGAGCGCTTCGTCGCCATGCGCGAACAGCCAGCCCCGCCCGCGCCCCAGCACGTGCAGCAACAGGTATTCGGCATCGACCGCGTCGATCCGTCGAGCGGCGCTGCGCAGCAGGCGGGCGGGGCTGGCCGAGGGCGACATCATGCCGCGCATGGTATCCAGCGCGTCGCCGGAATTGCGGGCGGCGCGCATTCGGCGGACTGATCCCCCGGTCACTTGCAATAGCTTATATCTATTGATACAATCCCAACAATCGATTGGAATTATCAATCGAGGCTCTGTAATCTTCCCTTCGCCGGATGGGACCGACCATCCAATTCCCCCTCGCAACCCCACAGGAGAGAGCGCATGTCCCTGATCAATACCGAAATCCAGCCGTTCAAGGCCCAGGCCTTCAAGAACGGCGAGTTCATCACCGTCACCGAGGCAGATCTGAAGGGCAAGTGGTCGGTGCTGATCTTCATGCCGGCGGCCTTCACCTTCAACTGCCCGACCGAAATCGAAGACGCCGCCGATCACTACGCCGAGTTCGAGAAGGCCGGTGCGCAGGTGTTCATCGTCACCACCGACACCCACTTCTCGCACAAGGTGTGGCACGAAACCTCGCCGGCGGTGGGCAAGGCCAAGTTCGCCCTGGTCGGCGACCCGACCCACGCCCTGTCGCGCGCCTTCGACGTGCTGATCGAGGAAGAAGGCCTGGCCCTGCGTGGCACCTTCGTGATCAACCCGGACGGCGTGATCAAGACCATGGAAGTGCATGACAACGCCATCGCCCGCGACGTCACCGAAACCGTGCGCAAGCTCAAGGCGGCGCAGTACGTCGCCAACCACGACGGCGAAGTGTGCCCGGCGAAGTGGAAGGAAGGCGAAAAGACGCTGACCCCGTCCTTGGACCTGGTCGGCAAGATCTGATTGCGACCTGCCGCGCTCGCTCGCGACGCGGCAATCGCATCACCAACGCTCCCGCCCTCTCCGTTCGCGGAGAGGGTTGGGAACAGGGCAGCCCGACTGCCCTGCTCCCAGCCCTCTTGGCACCCATGCATACCGGCCCGCAGCGCCTGCGGTCCTGGCCGGCACGCACGCGACGCACCGCGTCTCAAGGCGCGATGACCGCACCCGCCACGACGGCCCATCCATCCCCTGTCCAATCCTGAAGCATCCAAGGAGTCCGACATGCTCGCCACCGAACTGAAAACCCAGCTCGCCGCCTACCTGCAGAACCTGCGTGTGCCGCTGACCCTGACCGCCTCGCTGGACGAGGGCGAGCTGTCGGCGCAGATGCGCGGACTGCTGGATGATATCGTCGAAGCCGGCGCCGGACGCATCAGCCTGCGCATGGCCGAAACGCCGGCCGCGCGCATGCCGAGCTTCCGCATCCAGCGCGAAGACGCGGACGTCGGCGTGGAATTCGCCGGCCTGCCGCTGGGCCACGAGTTCACTTCGCTGGTGCTGGCGCTGCTGCACGTCGGCGGGCATCCGCCGAAGATCGACGAAGCGCTGATCGAACAGATCAAGGCGCTGCAGGGCGAGTTCCGCTTCGAGACCTTCTTCTCGCAGTCCTGCCAGAGCTGCCCGGAAGTTGTGCAGTCGCTGAACACCATGGCCGCGCTGAACCCGGCGATCCGCCACGTCGCCGTGGACGGCGCCGCGTTCGCCGAGGAAATGGAACAGCGCGGGGTGATGGCGGTGCCGACCGTGCTGCTCAATGGCGAGCCGTTCGCCGCCGGGCGCATGGGCATCGAGGAGTTCATCGCCAAGCTCGACAGCGGCGCCGAAGCGCGCGCTGCCGAGGCGATCAGCGCCAAGGAGCCGTTCGAGGTGCTGGTGGTCGGCGGTGGCCCGGCCGGCGCGGCCGCGGCGATCTACTCGGCGCGCAAGGGCATCCGCACCGGCGTCTTGGCCGAGCGCTTCGGCGGCCAGGTGCTGGACACGCTGGCGATCGAGAACTTCATCTCCGTGCGCCATACCGAAGGCCCGCAGCTGGCCACCGCGCTGGAAGCGCATGTCGCCGATTACGACGTCGACGTGATGAACCTGCAGCGCGCGGAGAAGCTCGAGCAGGTCGATGGCGGCTTCCGCGTCACCACTGCCAGCGGTGCCTCGCTTGAAGCGCGCAGCGTGGTGCTGGCCACCGGCGCACGCTGGCGGCGCATGAACGTGCCGGGCGAGGAGGAATACATCGGCAAGGGCGTGGCCTTCTGTCCGCATTGCGACGGCCCGCTGTTCAAGGGCAAGCGCGTGGCGGTGATCGGCGGCGGCAACTCCGGTGTCGAAGCCGCGATCGACCTGGCCGGCATCGTCGACCACGTCACCGTGCTGGAATTCGACACCCGCCTGCGCGCCGACGAAGTGCTGCAGAACAAGCTGCGCAGCCTGCCCAATGTCACCATCCACACCTCGGCGATGACCACCGAAGTGATCGGCGATGGCGGCAAGGTCAAGGCGCTGCGCTACCAGGACCGCGATGACGGCGACGAGCACGTGATCGACCTGGAAGGCGTGTTCGTGCAGATCGGCCTGCTGCCCAATACCGACTGGCTGAAGGACACCGTGACGCTGAGCAACCGCGGCGAGATCGTGATCGACGAGCGTGGCCAGACCAGCCTGCCCGGCGTGTTCGCCGCCGGCGACTGCACCACCGTGCCGTACAAGCAGATCGTGATCGCGATGGGCGCCGGCGCGACCGCCTCGCTGTCGGCCTTCGACCACCTGATCCGCACCTCCGCCCCGGCCGAAAAGGCGAAGAAGGCGGCGTGAGCGGCGCGGGCCGGGCACGCGAGTTTGCGGCCCGGCCCCGTCACCTTGGCCTGAAGGTGTCGATGCGATGAACCTGCGCGATCTCAAATACCTCGTCGCCCTGGCCGAGCACCGCCACTTCGGCAAGGCGGCGGAGGCGAGCTTCGTCAGCCAGCCCACGCTGTCGACCCAGATCCGCAAGCTGGAGGAGGAACTGGGCGTGCAGCTGTTCGAGCGCGCGCCGCGCAACGTGATGCTGACCCCGATCGGCCGCGAAGTGGTGGCCCGGGCACGCCTGATCCTGGGCGAGGCCGAAGGCATCCACGATCTTGCCCGGCGCAGCCGCGACCCCGAATCGGGCACCTTGCGTCTCGGCGCCTTCCCCACCCTGGCGCCCTACTTCCTGCCGTACGCGGTGCCCGAGCTGCACAAGCGTTTCCCGCGGCTGGAACTGCTGCTGGTCGAGGACAAGAGCGATGCGCTGCTGGAAAAGCTGCGCGATGGCCAGATCGATGCCGCGTTGCTGGCGCTGCCGGTGACCGACGAGCAACTGCATGCCGAGGAACTGTTCGAAGAACCCTTCCTGCTGGCGACCAGTGCGCAGGGCTCGCTGGCCGCGCAGAACACGGTGAGTCTGGACGACCTCGACGCGCATGCCCTGTTGCTGCTGGAGGACGGCCATTGCCTGCGCGATCAGGCGCTCGACGTGTGCCGCCTTTCCGGGGCGCATGAAAAGGCCGGCTTCCGCGCCACCAGCCTGGAGACGCTGCGGCAGATGGTCGCCGCCGGCGGCGGCATCACCCTGCTGCCACTGCTGGCCACGCGCTCGCCGGTGGCACAACCGGAAAACCTGCGCCTGCTGCCGTTCGCGGGCGATGCCCCGTCACGCCGGATCGCACTGGTCTGGCGCCGCAGCTCGGCAATGAGCGGCCTGCTCGGCGACATCGCCGCCACGCTGCGCCCGCTATCCTCGCGGCTCCTCGCCGACTGACCTCTCGCCATGCCACGACGCCGCGTCGTGTTCCTCATCGCGGTACTGGCCGCGCTTGCCACGATCCTCGCCTTCGCGCGCTGGCGGCAGGCGCAGGACACGCCCGCCGCTGCGCTCGCACCCGCCGGGCCGGTCGCCGAGCCCGTCGCGCGCCCGGCCTTCGTCAGTGCGCAGGCGGTCACGGCAGCGGACTGCCCGCTGCCACTGGCGCTGGCCGACCCCGAACTGCCGGCGCAATCCACACTGCCGGACGCAGTGTCGGAGTTCGCCCACCCGTCCGGCCGCCTCGAAGCACTGGCCGGGTTCAGCGTGGATGCCCGCGTGCTGTCCACGCGCCGCTATGCGGAAGACCGCGAAGCCGACTTTGCCCCGCTCGACCTTGCCCTGGGCTGGGCGCGCATGCGCGACGAGGATGTGCTCGCCGCGCTCGACATCCGCCAGGACAACCGCTGGTATTACATGGCCTGGGATGCCGCGCCGCCGATCAGCATCGAACAGGCACGGCGCGAGAGCGCGAACATGCACATGATCCCGGCCAGTCGCGACGTGGCGGCGGCCCTCGCCGGCATGCAGCCGGGACAGCGCGTGCGCATCGACGGATGGCTGGTCGAGGCCGAGGCCCGTGATGGCTGGCGCTGGCGCAGCTCATTGACCCGTGACGACCACGGCCCCGGCGGCTGCGAGGTGGTCTATGTCTGCGCCGCACGCATCGCGGCGGACTAGGCCCGCGCCGGCCTGAGCCGGGTCTTGAGCCCGGCAACGAAGATCCCGGCCAGGGTCACCGCAAGCCCGGCCCACTGTCGTGGCGTGGTGGCCTGGTCGAGCACGATCACGTCAAGCAGATAAGCCACCAGCGGCTGCAACAGCAGCAGCAAGCCGACCATCGCCACCGACAGCACCGCGATCGAGCGCGAGATCAGGATCCAGCTCAGGCAGTGTCCGAGCGCAGCCAGCAGCAGCAGGATCACGAACGAACGCCACGACGGGATCGCCAGGCTCGTCCCTTCGGCCACCCCGGCAAGCCCGAGGCACAGCGCACTGCCGAACGCGGCCAGGCACAGCACCTGCTCCACCGGAATCCGCGCCCGACCCACCGCGGCTTCCGCCTGCGAACGCTTGAGGCCGACGTTGTAGGCGGCATACATCAGCCCGGTGCCAAGGCCCAGCCACACGCCCCAGCGATACCCGGCCGGCAGTTGCGCCCAGTCCGCCCCCAGCAACAGCCACAGGCCGAAGAACGCCAGCAACACGCCACTGATGAAGCGCAGGGTCAGGCGCTCGCCGAAGAACAATGCGCCGGCCAATGCCATGAAGAACACCTGGCTGTTGGCGAGCAGGGTCGAAAGGCCGGGGCCGACGATCAGAATGCTGCGATGCCACATCCACAGGTCGGCGGCAAACGCCAGCGAAGGCAATGCAATCCACGCCCACGCCCGGCGCGAGAGCGGTTGCCAGCCATGCCGCCATTGCACAAGCGCCGCCAGCAGCACGCCCGACAGCAGCATGCGCCAGAACGCCGAGACCGTCGGCGGGGTATCGGCGAAGCGCACCATGAGGCCATTGGTGCCGATGATGGCCGCCCCCAGCAGCAGCTGCGCGAATGCGTTCCTGCGCTGCGCGGCATCCGCCGCGGGGCTCATGCCGGCTGCCAGCCTTCGTCGTCCGCCTGCAGCGGCCGGGCCGCGCCGGGTTGATCCAGGCCCAGTTCGCGCACCACGCCTTCCGCCGCTTCCGCATGGCTGTCCGACACCCGCACCAGGATGAAGCCACCGGCGGGCAACTCGCCCACCCCGCCGACCAGGTGCTCGCCCATGACGAAGGCCGGGATCGAGGCATCCTCCAGTGCATGCTTCACCAGATGGGCATCGATCAGGTTGAGCGCGTGATACACGGTGCGCATGGGTACAGGCAGTCAGCGGGAACCTGTCCAGCTTAACGCTAAACTGTCCCTTGTTTTCGCCACGCCTTCGCCATGTCCGACAGCCCCGCCCCGGCGCCCGAGCGCATCGACTTCATCCGCAACATCGTCCGCGAGGACCTGGCCAGCGGCAAGCACACGCATATCAAGACCCGCTTCCCGCCCGAGCCCAACGGCTACCTGCATCTGGGCCACGTCAAGGCGATCGCCGCGGATTTCGGCATCGCCGAGGAATTCGGCGGCGTGTGCAATCTGCGTTTCGATGACACCAACCCGGAGCGCGAGGATCTGGAGTTCGTCACCGCGATCCAGGAGGATGTGCGCTGGCTGGGCTACGAATGGGATTCGCTGCGCCACGCTTCCGATTACTTCGGCGTGTTTTACCTGGGCGCGGAAAAGCTGATCCGCGACGGCAAGGCCTTCGTCTGCGACCTCAGCCAGGACGAAGTGCGATCGACCCGCGGCACGCTGACCGAGCCGGGCACCGAATCGCCGTACCGCAACCGCTCGGTCGAGGAAAACCTGGACCTGTTCCGGCGCATGCGTGCCGGCGAGTTCGCCGACGGTGCACGCACCCTGCGCGCCAGGATCGACATGGCCTCGCCGAACATGAACATGCGCGACCCGGCGATCTACCGGATCAAGCAGGTGCCGCACCAGAACACCGGCGACGAATGGCCGATCTACCCGATGTACGACTACGCCCACGCGCTGGGCGATGCGGTCGAGGGCATCACCCATTCGCTGTGCACGCTGGAATTCGAGGACCACCGCCCGCTGTACGACTGGTGCGTGGACAACGTCGCCCTGCACGAGAACCCCGAGCTGCTGGAGCCCTTGCTGGCACGCGGCCTGCCCAAGGAGGCCGCCAAGCCGCGGCAGATCGAGTTCTCCCGGCTCAACCTCGATTACACGGTGATGAGCAAGCGCAAGCTGATGGCGCTGGTCAACGAAGGTCTGGTCGATGGCTGGGACGATCCGCGCATGCCGACGCTGCAGGGCATCCGCCGCCGCGGCTACACGCCGGAGGCGCTGAAGCTGTTCGTCACCCGCTTGGGCCTGTCCAAGCAGAACTCGGTGATCGACTACACGGTGCTGGAAAACACCCTGCGCGAGGATCTCGATGCACGTGCGCCACGGCGCATGGCGGTGATCGAGCCGTTGCGTCTGGTGCTGCACAACCTGCCCGAAGGCCATGCCGAACACCTCGAGTTCGCCAATCACCCCAAGGACGACTCCATGGGCAGCCGCAAGGTGGCGTTCTCGCGCGTGCTGTGGATCGAGCGCGAGGACTTCGCCGAAGTGCCACCGAAGGGCTGGCGACGCCTGATCCCGGGTGGCGAAGTGCGCCTGCGCGGGGCCGGCATCGTGCGTTGTGACGAAGTGATCAAGGATGCCGACGGCAATGTGGTCGAACTGCGTGGCTGGCTCGATCCCGAATCGCGTCCCGGCATGGAAGGCGCCAACCGCAAGGTCAAGGGCACCATCCACTGGGTCGATGCCGCCACCGCGGTAGCGGCCGAGTTCCGCCTGTACGAGCGCCTGTTCAACGTGCCCGACCCGGATGACGAAAGCGCGGGCAAGGGCTATCGCGACCACCTCAACCCGGATTCACGCCGCATGGTGCATGGTTATGTCGAAGCCGCCGCGGCGCAGGCGACGGCGGAAGAGCGCTTCCAGTTCGAACGCAGCGGCTACTTCGTCGCCGACCGCCACGACCATGCGTCCACGCGACCGGTGTTCAATCGCGCGGTGACCCTGCGCGACGTGTGGGCGCAGAAGCGCTGAAGCCACGCCATGTCGGCGTGGCGCGCGCGCCCGTCCCGCCCATTCCCAGGAGGAACCGCCATGCTCCGCTTCGCCCATGTCGTCCTCGTCTTCATCCTGCTGCTGCTTGCCGCGTGCACGCAGCCGACCACGCAACGCCAGGCACCGCCGCAGGCGTTCCCGGGCAATCCACTGGAGCAGCCGGTGAAACCGCGCCCGATCGGTGGCGGACCGGCGGCGGTGGATACCAGCTGCCGCACCGATGCCGACTGCACGGTGAAGAACGTCGGCAATTGCTGCGGCTATTATCCGGCCTGCGTCAACGTAAATGCCAAGGTCGATCCGCAGGCGGTGGCCGATGAATGCCGTCGCACCGGCCGCGTCGGGGTCTGCGGATTCCCCGACATCAGCGCCTGCCGCTGCGTGTCCGGCCAGTGCACCGGCGACAACCGGCTCTCCACGCAATGATGCAACCTCCGCTGCAATTGCATCTGACCCTGCCGGCGTGGCTGCACGAGTTCGCGTTCACGCGTGCGTATCCCGGCGACGAGGCCAAGGTCGCGCTCGCCATCGAGCTGTCGCGGCGCAACGTCGAGGCCGGCAGCGGTGGCCCGTTCGGCGCGGCGGTGTTCAGCCCCGACGATGTGCTGATCGCGGTCGGCGTCAATCGCGTGCTGCCGCAAAGCTGCAGCCTTGCACACGCCGAGACCTTCGCCCTGATGCTGGCCCAGCAACGCCTGCAGCGCGCGCGCCTGAACTGCAACGATGACGGTGGCGCCTGGGGCCCGGTGACCCTTGCCACCTCGGCGCAGCCGTGCTGCCAATGCTATGGCGCCAGTATCTGGGCCGGCATCGACCGCCTGCTGATCGGTGCACGCAGCGAGGACGTCGAGCGGTTGACCGAATTCGACGAAGGCCCGCTGCCGCAGGACTGGATCGGCGAACTTGCGCGACGCGGCATCGAAGTGGTGCGCGACCTGCAACGCGAAGCTGCCTGCGCGGTGCTGCGCGATTACGGCCTGCGCGGCCCGGCCTACTGATGCCGGGCGCAGAACGGACGTCGGCGGCGGCGCAGGTCGCGTGGCCCGCACGGCAGGCCGTGCTGTGCCACTGCCGCGCGGGGTTCGAGCCGGAACTGGCCGCCGAACTCGGCGAGCGTGCCGCGTTGGCCGGCATCGCCGGACATGTGCGTGCCGAACGTGGCAGCGCCCTGGTGCAGTTCCATGCCGAAGGCGAAGAGGCCGATCGCCTGGACACGGCACTGCCGTGGGAGAAACTGATCTTCGCGCGGCAGAAGCTGCAGCTGATCGCCGAATTGCGCGCCCTGCCGCGCCACGATCGTGTCGGGGCGCTGATCGCCGCGCTGGACGCGGCACGCGAGCGCGAAGTCCTGCCGCGCTTCGGCACGCTGTGGCTGGAACATGCCGATTCCGATGCCGGCCGACCCTTGGCCGGACTCGCGCGCAGCCTCGGCAATGCACTGCGACCGGCGTTGCGCAAGAGCGGCTGGCTGGATGCACGCGACGATCCGCAGCGCCCGCGCCTGCATGTGGTGCTGCTCGATGGCGACCATGCCCTGCTCGCGCGCAGCACACCGGGCGACAGTGCGCCCTGGCCGCTGGGCATCCCGCGGCTGAAGATGCTGCCGGACGCACCCTCGCGCAGCGCGCTGAAACTGGAGGAAGCCTTCCTCACCCTGCTCGACCCCGCGCAGCGCGAGGCGCTGCTGGTGCCCGGCATGCGCGCCGCCGACCTCGGCGCCGCGCCGGGTGGCTGGAGCTGGGTGCTGGCACGCCACCACATCCGCGTCAGCGCGATCGACAATGGCCCGCTGCAGCCGCGCCTGCTCGACAGCGGGCTGGTCACCCATGTGCGTGCCGACGGCTTCAGCTGGCGGCCTGCGCAGCCGCTGGACTGGCTGGTCTGCGACATGGTCGAGCAACCTGCCCGCGTCGCGCGGCGCATGGCCGAGTGGTTCGCCCACGGCTGGTGCCGGCATGCGCTGTTCAACCTCAAGCTGCCGATGAAGAAGCGCTGGCTGGAAACCCGCCACTGCCTGCAGCTGTTCGAGCAGGAGGCCGGCCAGCCGCTGTGTGCGCGCGCACGCCAGCTGTACCACGATCGCGAGGAAATCACCGTGTTCGCGAGCGTGGCGGCATGAGCAGGCGGATCATCGCGCTCTCGAGCGTGCATGGAGGGCGCGACTGATGGTCAGCATCGGTCCGTTCTCGGTGTCTTTGCTGGTGCTGCTGCTGGCACTCGCGATCGCCGCCGGCGTGACGCGCTGGCTCGATCCGCGCCCGGCGACCAGCGACGAGACACGCCGCCCACGCGCCAGCGCGATGCTGCTTGACATGCTGCTGATCGCGGTGCTGGTGGCACGCCTTGCCTTCGTCGCCAGCGCGTGGTCGAGTTATGCGGACGCCCCGCTGTCGATCCTGCGCATCGGCGATGGCGGCTTCCTGCCGTGGCCGGGCATCATCGCCGGACTCGCCTGGGGGCTGTGGCGCAGCCGGCGCCATGCCGGGCTGGCACGACCGGTGGCGTTCGCCGCCGGTGCCGGCGTGGCCAGCTGGCTGCTGCTCGGCTTCGCGCTCGGCCTGCTGCAGGCCTCTGTGATCCGCCTGCCGGAACAGCGTCTGGCGCGACTGGAAGGTGGCGAAATGGAACTGGCGGCATTGGCCGGCAAGCCGGTGGTGGTCAACCTGTGGGCCACCTGGTGCCCGCCCTGTCTGCGCGAAATGCCGATGCTGGCCGAGGCCCAGCGCCGGCATGGCGATGTCCATTTCGTGTTCGTCAATCAGGCCGAAGATGCGGCCAGCGTGCGCGCCTACCTGCAACGCAGCCAGCTGCAGCTCGACAACCTGTTGCTGGATCCATTTTCCTCGGTGGCCGAGGCGGTCGGCTCGCGCGGCTTGCCGACCACCCTGTTCTTCGATGCGCAGGGGCGGCTGGTGCACAGCCACGTCGGCGAACTCAGTGCGGCAAGCCTCGACCAGCGCCTGCAGCGCATCGGCACGGATACCCGCGCCGGCCGCTGATCCGCGTCATCGGCGGCGAACGAAGCGCCGGCTCACAGGCCCGCCGCATGCCGCCACAGCGCGTGGCGCAACGGCGTGATCGCATTGGCCGCCGCCAGCGCATGGCCGCGCAGCAAGGTCGGCAGCAGGGAGTCGTTCGAGTACACGCGATTGATCGCCTCGAAGGCGAGTGTCGAAGCCACGTTGTCGCTGCGACGCGCCCGCGCCCAGCGTTGCAGACGATGCGGGCTCGACAGCAGGTCGCGGCCACGCTGCCGCGCATCGACCAGCGCCTCGCGCAGGGCGGCGACATCACGCAGGCCGAGGTTGATGCCCTGCCCCGCCAGCGGATGCACCACGTGCGCGGCATCACCGATCAACAGCAATCGCCCCTGCACCTGGGTGCGTGCAAGCAGGCGGCGCAGCGGAAACGCCGCACGCGGCGAACGCAGGCGCAACTCGCCAAGCCGGTGCGCGCTGGCGAGCGTGAGTTCGCGTTCGAAATCGGCCGCGTCGAGCGCCAGCACGCGTCTGGCCTCGGCATCGGGCAGACTCCACACGATCGAGCACAGCCGCTCGGCATCCGCCGGCAGCAGGGCCAGCGGGCCACCGGGCAGGAAGCGCTGCCAGGCGGTCCATGCATGTCCGTCCTGCGCTTCCACGTAGGCCACCACGCCGCGCTGGCCGTAATCATGGCGCGACACCTCGATCCCGGCCAGTTCGCGCAGACGCGAACGCGCGCCGTCGGCACCGATCAGCAACCGTGCCGTCAGCGCCTCGCCGCTCTCCAGATGTACGCGTGCCGTGTCCTCGTCCAGCTCCATCCCGGTCACACCGGAGCCGCTCAGCAGTTCCACGCCGGCGCGTTCGGCCGCTTGCCACAGGCGTGCGGCCAGCACCTCGTTCTCGACGATCCAGCCCAGCTCACGGCGCGCGAAGTCGTCCGCGTCGAACACCAGCTCGCCGCCGCCGGCGGCATCCCATACCCGCATCCGCCGATAGGCTTGAGCGCGCACGGACAGGACGTCCGGCCACACCCCGAGCTCATCGAGCAATGCCGCATTGTCCGGTGCCAGCGCGACCACACGCAGGCTGCGCTCGGCGGGCGAAAACACCGGCGGTGCGCCGGCCTCGACCAGCGCGACCTGCAGCCCTTCACGTGCCAGCCCCAGCGCGCAGGCGGCGCCGGCGATGCCGGCACCGACCACCACCACATCACGCGAGCGGCGACGGCTCATTGCGCATCCCCGCGGCACAGCGCCGGCACGTCACCGCGATAACCCATGCCACCGGCGGCCAGCCGCGCTCGCAGCGCCGGCAGGTTGGCCAGTGCCGCCATGCCCAGACTGCGCGCCAGGCCCATCGCCAGGCCCGGATTGGCCGTGGCCCGCGCCAACCCGTCGGAAAACGCCAAGGTGCGGCGACGATCTTCGTCGCGTCGGTGCGCGTATGCCTCGGGCAGGGCCGGATCGTCCACGCCATGGCGCCGGATTTCCTCGACCAGGGTCAGCGCATCGCGCAGGCCGAGGTTGAAGCCCTGCGCACCCAGCGGATGGATCGATTGCGCGGCATTGCCCAGCAACACCGCGCGCGGCGCGTGCAGGCGCTCGGCGACCACGCGCCGGATCGGGTAGCGGCTGCGCTCGCCGCTGGCGAGGAAACGCCCGACGCGCCAGCCGAATGCGCGCTGCACGCGCTCCAGCCAGGCGCGTTCGTCCAGTGCCGCCACCGCATCGGCCTCGCTGCTGGCCACGCCGTGCACCAGGCCGTAGTGGCGGTCATTGCGCGGCAGCAGCGCGGTCGGGCCATGCTCGCCGAGTCGCTCCCAGGCGGTACCGTCCGGCGCGCGCGTGGCGCGCAGGCGGCACACGAACAGGGTCTGCTGGTAATCATGCCGGGCGGCGCCGATGCCCAGCGCCTCGCGCACCGCACTTTCACTGCCGTCGGCACCCACCAGCAGGCGCGTGCGCAGGGTGAGCGGCCCGTCCTCGCCTTCGATCTCGACGTCGCGCAGACCATCCGCACCCACGCTGCTGGCGATGAAGCGGGCCGGGCGATGGCGCTGCAATCGTGCAAGACCGCCGAGGCGGGTTTCCAGCGCCTGGCCGAAGTCGCGCGCGATCACCACGTGGCCGAAGGCATCGCGACCGTAATCGCGCGCATCCAGCCACACTCGGCCGAAATCGCCGGCACGGCTGGCGTGGATGCGCCGGATCGGTGCGGCGCTGGCCAGCAGTGGCCAGACCTCCAGCGCCTGCAGGGCGTGGCAGGTGGCTTCGGCAAAGCTCAGGTTGCGCTCATCGAACACCGCCGGCAAGGTGCTGGCGGGGCTGGCCTCGACCATCGCCACGTCCAGCCCGCTGGAGTCCAGGGCGATCGCCAGGCTGGCACCAACCAGGCCGCCACCGACGATCACGATGTCGTGAGCACTGCGCATGGGCGAATTCTAACGGGCGCGATAGAATCGGCATATTGCCTTGTGCATGGAGCCGGCCAGCGGGCCGGGAAACGGAGTCTTGCGATGAACCTGCAAAGCGCGCCGCACAGCCGCGGCATCAACCTGTCCATTTTCGCCGCGCTGGCGCTGGCGATGGTCGCCACCCGCCTGCACCATTTCGCCGTGGTGCCCGATGCCAGCTGGGCGGTGTTCTTCGCCGGCGGCTTCTGGCTGCGGCATGCGACGCGCTGGGCCTTCCCCGCGCTGATGCTGCTGGCCGTCGCGGTCGACTGGTTCGTGATCAGTCGCCAGGGCATCAGCTTCTGGAGCCACTATTGCGTCTCGCCGGGCTACTGGATGCTGCTGCCGGCCTATTTCAGCCTGTGGGCCGGTGGCATGTGGCTTTCGCGCCAGTCCGGCAGCGCCCCGCTGCTGCTGGCCAAGGCGGCCGGCGCACTGTTCGTCGCGGTCGCCGTGTGCCAGCTGTTCTCGCAGGGCGGCTTCTACTGGCTCAGCGATGCGGTGGCGAACAAGTCGCTGGCCGGCTGGGCGAAGAACTACAACGACTGGCTGTGGCCGTTCCTTGGCAGCACCGCGATGTACGTGGCGCTTGCCGCAGTGGCCCATTTCGGCATTCGTGCGCTGGCCACGCCACGCCACGAGCCCGTCGCGCGGGCCTGAGCCATGGGCAACCGGCTGTCGAAGATCTATACCCGCACCGGCGATGACGGCAGCACCGGCCTGGGCGATGGCAGCCGCACCGGCAAGGATTCGTTGCGGGTCGAGGCCTATGGCACGGTGGACGAAGCCAACTCCTGCATCGGCCTGGTGCTGGCCAGTCCCGGCATCGATGCCGAGATCCGTCGCCTGCTGACCTCGATCCAGCATCAGCTGTTCGACCTCGGCGGCGAGCTGTGCATCCCGGGACATGCGGCGATCGACGACGAGGATGTCGCCAACCTGGAGCGCGCACTCGACCGCCACAACGAGGCCTTGCCGCCCCTCAAGGACTTCATCCTGCCCGGCGGTGGCGAAGCGGCGGCGCGTTGCCATCTGGCGCGCACCGTGGTGCGCCGCGCCGAGCGCATCAGCGTGGCGCTGTCACGCCAGGAAGAGGTGCGCGGCCAAGCCATCCGTTACCTCAATCGCTTGTCCGACCTGCTGTTCGTGCTGTCGCGCGTACTGGCCCGCGCCGATGGCCAGGGCGAGGTGCTGTGGCACCACGAGCGGCGGCGCGGGTGACGCTCAAGCTTTATACCCACCCCGCCTGCCTGGGCCACGACACCGGCCCCGGCCACCCCGAATGCTCCGCCCGCCTGCAGGCGGTGATCGAGGCCATCGATCAGGCCCTGCCCGGCGCGGACTGGCATGACGCGCCGCGCGCACTGCGCGAGGACCTGATGCAGGTGCATGCCGGCGAACTGATCAGCCGGGTGCTGGACACCCCTTGCGACACGCCGGAATGGCTGGATCCGGACACCGTGCGCTCGCCCGGCAGTGCCGAGGCCGCGTTGCGTGCCGCCGGCGCCGGCATCGCCGCGGTCGAATGGACTCTGCAGGGACCGCATTCGCGCGCGTTCTGCGCGGTACGCCCGCCCGGGCATCACGCCGAAGCCGGCACCGCGATGGGCTTCTGCCTGTTCAACAACATCGCGGTGGCCGCGGCGCACGCACTGCAGGACAAGCTGGTGCGCAGCGTGGCGATCATCGATTTCGACGTCCATCACGGCAACGGCACCGAGGACATCTTCCGCCACGACCCGCGCGTGCTCTACGTCAGTTCGCACCAGGCCGGGCTGTACCCCAGCAGCGGCATGGGCGACGCCATTGCCGGCGGGCGCGGCCACATCCGCAACCGGCCGCTGCCACCGGGCTGTGGCCCGGACGAGTTCCGCCGCGTGTGGCGGCATGAACTGCTGCCGCACATCGCCGATTTCGCACCCGACATGCTGTTCATCTCCGCCGGCTTCGATGCCCATCGCGCCGATCCGCTGGCCGGACTGGAGCTGGAGGCGGCGGATTTCGCCTGGCTGACCGAAGCGCTGCTGCGCATCGCCGATGCCTCGGCACAGGGACGGGTGATATCGATGCTCGAAGGCGGCTATGACCTCGACGCGCTCGCCGAGTGCGCGGTGGCGCATGTGCTGGCACTGGCCGCCTGAGCCCGCGGAGTGCCATGATGCAGGCTGAACCACGCCCGCTGCGGGTGATTGCCGGGTCCGTGCCAATGCGTCAAGCTAGGCGCCGCCTCTGCCTCGGGATCATCCGCAACGTGCGCCGCCGACTGCGACTGCTGCCTCTTTCCTTCGCCATTGCCTGCGCACTGCCGGCCACCGCCCAGCAACTGCACGAGCACGAAATGCAGCCGGATTACAGCCTGTGCCCGGCCGAGGATGCGGTGCCGGTATTCCCGGACGCACCGCCACCCACGCGCCTGCGCACCGACCGCGAAGCACGCCGGCAGATGGATACCGAGCTCGCGGGTGACGAACAGAGCGGCACCTACGAAGTCCCGGTACTGAGCGGCAACGTCACCCTGCGCCGCGGCGACCAGTTCCTTGGTACCGACAACATCACCTTCGACAGCGAGGCCGGCACCTACGTCGCCGAAGGCAGCGTGCGCTTCCAGGACAGCGGCATGCGCATCACCGCCGAACGTGCCAGCGGCAACCAGAACGAAGACAGCCATCGACTGGAAAACCTGCGCTACCAATTGACCGATCGCCGTGGCAACGGCGGCGCGGACCTGATCGAGGTGCGCGACGACGTGGGCAGCCTGCATGGCGCCAGCTACAGCACCTGCCCGCCCTCGCAGCCGCAGTGGAAGCTGGTCGCCAATCGCATCGATTTCGATACCGACGAAGGCTTCGCCGTGGCGCGCAACGCCACCTTCCGCGTCGGCAGGATCCCGGTGCTGTACATGCCGTGGTTCAAGTTCCCGATCGACGAGCGCCGCCAGACCGGCCTGCTGATGCCTTCGATCTCCAACTCCGGGCGCAACGGCTTCTATTACAAGCAGCCGATCTACTTCAACCTGGCACCGAATTACGACCTGACCCTCTCGCCGCGCATCATGACCAAGCGCGGCCCGGCTCTGGGCAGCGAGTTCCGCTATCTGCTGCCAGCCGGTGCCGGCGAGTTCAATGCGTTCTGGATGCCGGACGACAAGCTGCGTGACCGTTCGCGTTCCTACTTCAGCTACAACGGTTACCAGAACCTGAGCCAGAACTGGCAATTCAACGCGAGTGTCGCGAAGTTCAGCGATCCGCGCTATTTCGAGGACTTCACCAGCAGCGCCTTGGGTGGCATCGCCTGGCACACCACGCGCAGCGTGCTCGGCGTGTATGGCCGTGGCCGGCACTGGAGTGCGGGCGTGATGGCCGACCACAACCAGCTGTCCGACTACACCCTGACCGAATTGTCACTGCCGTTCGATCGCTTGCCACGCGCCTACCTGTCCTGGGAGCAGCCGATCGGCACCCTGCTGCGCGCCGGCATCGACAGCGAGGCGGTGCGCTTCCGCCACAGCAGCTGGCGCGCGCTGGATGCCGAGTTCAACCCGATCGGCCCGAAGATCGCGGTACCCGGCGGCAACCGCCTCGACCTCAAGCCATGGATCAGCATGCCGCTGCAGGGCGCGAGCTGGTTCATCGAGCCCAGGCTCGCCTGGCGCCATACCCGTTACCAGCTGGATGATGCATTGGCGCGGCAAATCGCCGAGCAGCGCGCGCGCGCGGATGCCGGCAGCCAGGGCATTCCCTACGACCCCGGGATGGACGCGGCATTTTTCGACAAGCAGCCTTCGCGCAGCCTGCCGATCTTCTCGCTGGACGCGGGAGTGCAATTCGACCGCGAATTCCAGCGCAAGGGCGAAGGCCATGTGCAGACGCTGGAGCCGCGCCTGTTCTACCTCAACGTGCCCTATCGCAACCAGGACGCGCTGCCATTGTTCGATACCCAGCCCCTGACCTTCGGCTGGGGCCAGTTGTTCCGCGACAACCGTTACACCAGCGCGGATCGGCAGAGCGATGCCAACCAGATCACCACCGCGGTGACCACTCGCATCCTGCGCGATCGCGACGGCTTCGAACGCTTCAATGCCAGCATCGGCCAGATCCACTATCTGGATGACGTGCGCGTCATGGCGGCGGGACATGAGCGCACCATCGAGCGCGGCCGCTCGGCCTGGGTCGCGGATACCAACTGGGCACCCTCCGACCGCTGGCTGATTGGCGCCTCCTACCAGTGGGACCCGAAATATCGCCGCCAGGACCTCGCCTCGCTGCGTGCGCGCTACCTGCTCGGCGACGATGGCGTGGTCAACATCGGCTACCGCTATCGTCGCGATCTGCTGGAGCTGGCCGATTTCTCCTTCCTGTACCCGATCAATCCGGCATGGAGCCTGGTTGGCCGCTATTACTACTCGATCAAGGATCGAAAACCGCTGGAAACGGTGGCCGGCGTGCAATGGGACAGCTGCTGCGTGGCGATGCGCCTGGTCGCCCGCCAATACATCCGCGACCGCGAAGGTGATCTCAACAACGCGATCATGTTCGAGCTGGAGTTCAAGGGCCTGGGCTCGGCCGGTCAGGACACGAGGCGCGCCCTGCGCCGTGCTATTCTCGGCTATTACCGAGACGACCTCTATCTGGTGCCGCCGCAATCCATCGATGGCGTCGGCAAACCGGACAACGACCCTCCCGACGCATCCCTGCCATGACCCGAATCCGCGCCCTTGCGCTGGCCGCCCTGCTGGCCTTCATCCCCGCTTCGCCGCTGCTGGCCCAGGCCACCCAGCCGATCGACCGCATCGCTGCGGTGGTCAACGAGGACGTGATCCTGCAAAGCGAGCTTGATCGCGCCATCGCCAACATCAATGCCCAGTACGCCGACAACCCGGGCCAGCTGCCGCCGCCGGACGTGCTCGCGCGCCAGGTCCTGGAACGGCTGGTGCTGACCCGCCTGCAAGTGGCGCGGGCACAGGAGGCCGGCATCCGCGTCAGCGACCAGGAGCTTGACCAGACCGTCGCCTCGATCGCCGAACAGAACCGCATGACGCCCGACCAGCTGCGCGCGCAGATCGCCAGCGAAGGTTCGGACTTCAATGATTTCCGCAGCAGCATCCGTGACGAGATCACCATCCAGCGCCTGAAGCAGAGCTTCGCGCAAAGCCGCATCCAGGTCAGCGACGCGGAAGTCAATGCCGCGCTCAGCCAGCAGGCGGCGGCCGGTGGTGGTACCCAGTACCACCTCGCCCACATCCTGGTCGCCCTGCCCGAAGGCGCCACCCCGGAGCAGATCGAAACCGGGCAGACCAAGATCGAAGGCGTGAAGGGGCTGATCGATCGTGGCGAGATGGACTTCCGCGCCGCCGCGGTGCGCTATTCGGACAGCCCGAACGCGCTGGAAGGCGGTGACCTCGGCTGGCGCCCGGAGTCGGAAATCCCGCCTGCGTTCGCGCAGATGGTCAAGAGCCTGCAGCCGGGCGAGATGATCGGCCCGATCCGCGGCACCAGCGGCTTCCAGCTGATCCAGCTGATCGCCACGCGCAGCGCTGCCGAATCCGGGCCGGGCATGCTCACCCAGTACCACGTGCGCCATATCCTGGTCGATGGCGATGACGCCGCGGCCCGCGCCAAGCTGGAAACCATCCGTGCCCGCGTCGCCGGTGGCGCCGATTTTGCCGCCATCGCGCGCGAGCAATCGCTGGATCCGAACAGCCGCGACAATGGCGGCGACCTCGGCTGGATCAATGCCGACGCATTCGGTCCGGAGCTCGGGCCGCAGATCGCCGCACTGGCCGAAGGCCAGGTCACGCCACCGCTGAAGACCGGCGCCGGCTGGCACATCATCCAGCTGGTCGCCAAGCGCCAGGCCGAGGTCGGCGATGACCAGCAACGTGCGGCGATGCGCGAAACCATCGGCCGGCGCAAGCTGGAAGACGAGTACAACCGCTTCCTGCAGGAATTGCGCGGCGATGCCTACGTCGACGTTCGCAGCGATTCGGTGCTCGGCGCGCGCACGGACGACAACGAGGACTGAGCATGCGGCCACGGCTGGCGCTGGTTCCGGGCGAACCTGCCGGAGTCGGCGCCGAGCTGGTGGTGCGCCTCGCGCAGCAGCCCGCGCCCGGATGCGAACTGCTCGCCTTCGCCGATCCGGCCAGCATGAGCCGCGCCGCCGAAGTGCTGGATCTGCCGCTGCGCCTGCTGCCGGCGAACGCACGCGCCGAGCGTCCCGGTGACCTGCCGTTGCAGCCAGTGCCGTTGCCTGGCGCACCGCCGCCATTCGGTCGGCCCGACCCGGCCAATGCGGCGGCGGTGATCGCCGCACTGGAAACGGCGGCACGCGCCTGCCTCGCGGGCACATGCCAGGGCCTTGTCACCGGGCCCACGCACAAGGCCAGCATCAACGCCGGCGGCATCGCCTACAGTGGTACCACCGAGCTGCTGGCAGACATCACCGGCTGCCAGGTGGCGATGATGCTGGCGCGGCCCGGCCTGCGCGTGGTGCTCGTCACCACCCACCTGCCGCTGCGCGAGGTGGCCGACGCGGTCACCGGCGAGCATCTGGAGCGCATACTGCGCATCACCGAAGCCGCGTTGCGTGACGATTTCGGCATCCCTGCGCCACGGCTCGCGGTGCTCGGCCTCAACCCGCATGCGGGCGAGGACGGGCACCTCGGGCGCGAGGAAATCGAAATCATCATCCCGCGGCTGGAAAAATTGCGCGCCGAGGGCATGGCGCTGATCGGGCCGTTGCCGGCGGACAGCGCGTTCCTGCCCGACAAGCTGCCGGGCTTTGATGCCGTGATCGCGATGTACCACGACCAGGGCCTGCCGGTGCTCAAATCGACGGGCCTGGACCAGGCGGTCAACATCACCCTGGGCCTGCCGTTTCCGCGGGTGGCGGTGGACCATGGCGCCGCGCTGGACATCGCCGGGCGCGGCAGCGCCGATCCGTCGAGCCTGTTTGCCGCGGTCGAAACCTGCGCCATGCTGGCACGCACCCGCAACGCCACCGGGGAACCCGCGGCATGAACGACACCATCAGCTTCGACGACTTCCTCAAGGTCGATATCCGCGTCGGCCGCATCATCGAGGCGCTGCCCTTCCCCGAAGCACGCAAGCCGGCCTATCGGCTGAAGGTCGATTTCGGGCCTGAAATCGGCGTGCTGCAGTCCAGCGCGCAAATCACCGTGCATTACACGCCGCAGGATCTGCTTGGCAGGCTGGTGGTCGGGGTGGTGAATTTTCCGCCACGCCAGATCGGTCCGGTGCGGTCGCAATGCCTGGTGACCGGGTTCCACGACGCCGATGGCGCGGTGCGCCTGTGCATACCCGAGGGCGAGATCGCGCCCGGGACGCGTCTGCTGTGAGCGCGCACTTCGGACAACCGGCGAAGAAACATCTCGGGCAGAACTTCCTGCACGATCGCGACGTGATCGAGCGCATCCTGCTGGCGCTGGCGCCCGCGCCCGGCGAGCGCATCGTCGAGATCGGCCCGGGCCAGGGGGCACTGACCCTGCCGCTGCTGCAGCGCCACGGCACCCTCACCGCGATCGAATTCGACCGCGACCTGTTCGCCCCGCTGCGTGCCGCGGCCGCGGCACAGGGCAGCGAGTTGCGCCTGATCGAATCGGACGTGCTCAAGGTCGACTTCAGCGCCCTGGCGGAGGAGCTGGGCGGGCCGATCCGGTTGCTCGGCAACCTGCCCTACAACCTGTCGAGCCCGATCCTGTTCCATGCGCTGGAACATGCCGCGGCGATCATCGACATGCACTTCATGCTGCAGCAGGAAGTGGTCGAGCGCATGGCCGCCAGCGAGGGCAGCAAGGTGTATGGCCGGCTGTCGGTGATGCTGCAGGCGTACTGTCGGGTGACGCCACTGATCCACGTGCCACCGGCTGCCTTCCGGCCCGCGCCGAAGGTGGATTCGATGGTGGTGCGCCTGGTTCCGCGGCCTGCGGCGGAAATCGAGGTGAATGATCGCGCCGAGTTTGCCGCGGTGGTGCGCGCCGCCTTCGGCCAGCGCCGCAAGACCTTGCACAACGCGCTCAACGGCCTGCGTGATGATGAGGCGATCCGTGCCGCCGGTCTGCAGCCGGGCATGCGTGCCGAACAGGTACCGGTGGCCGGCTTCATGCGCCTGGCCAACCTCGCCTGAGCACGGCCGTTTGCGGCGGTTTTGCCCGCCTGTTCACGTCATCTGCGTAGAATCGCTGGCATGTCCAACCCAGAGCGCTATGCCATCGGCATCCAGGTCGCCAGTCGTTATCTGGAGGAGGAGTCCTCGCCGGAGGATGGGCGCTGGGTGTTCGGTTACACCATCCGCATCGAGAACCATGGCAGCCAGGCAGCACAGCTGACCCATCGCCACTGGGTGGTCACCGATGCCGATGGTCAGGTCGAGGAAGTGCACGGCCAAGGCGTGGTCGGCGAGCAACCGCGGCTGGAGCCGGGCGAAGGCTTCGAATACTCCTCCGGCGTGGTACTCGGCACCTCGCTCGGCACCATGCATGGACATTACGAGCTGCTGGCCGATGACGGCACCCGCTTCAGCGCCGAAATCCCCGCCTTCACCCTGACCACGCCACGCACCTTGCACTGAGGGCCGGGGCATGTCGGTCTGGGCCATCGGCGATCTGCAGGGCTGCTACGACGCCACCCGCCACCTGCTCGATGCGATCAAGTTCGACCCGGCACGCGACCGCCTGTGGTTCTGCGGTGACCTGGTCAATCGCGGCGGACAGTCACTGGAAACCCTGCGCCTGGTGCACTCGCTGGATGCACACAGCGTGGTGGTGCTGGGCAACCACGACCTCTCGCTGCTGGCGATCGGCGAGCGGCGCCCGGAGGAGCAGCGCCGGGTCAATCCCGACTTGCGTCGGGTGCTGGAAGCCGGCGACGCGCGCGAGCTGCTGGACTGGCTGCGCATGCGCCCGCTGATGCACGTCGATCGCGAACTGGGCTGGTGCATGCTGCATGCCGGGCTCGCCCCGCAGTGGACCATCGCGATGGCGCAGGGGTATGCGCGCGAAGTCGAAAAGCGCCTGCGCGGGGACGACCATCGAAGATTGCTCAAGGCGATGTACGGCGACCGTCCGGGCTGGAACCCGCGGCTGACCGGCATCGACCGCCTGCGCGCGATCATCAACATATTCACCCGCATGCGCTACTGCAGCCCGCGTGGGCGCATCGCCTTCGACATCAAGGGCGCGCCGGGCAGCCAGCCACCCGGCCTGTATCCGTGGTACTCGGTGCCCGGGCATGTCGAGCGCGAGCTCGACATCGTCTGCGGTCACTGGAGCACGCTCGGCCTGATGATCGGCCATGGCATCGCCGCCATCGACACCGGCGCGGTGTGGGGCGGCAAGCTCACCGCGCTGCGTCTGGATGGCGAAGGCCTGCACCTGGTGCAGGTGGCCGGACGCACGCCCTGATGAACCGGGCGCGGGTGCGCACGGTGCTGCTGCCGTGGCTGGCGATCGCCGCGGTCGCTTGTTCGCGGGAAAGCCCGCCACCCGCGCTCGCCACAGGCGCCCACCCGGTCGCGCTGGCGGCCGCGGCACCCGTCACCCGCGTCGAACCCGTGCCGGCATGGGTCGAGGCCGCGCGCACCCAGATCGGCGTGACCGTGCGCTACGACCCCGCGTACCGGCGCCTGGACTATCCGGGAGGCGACGTGCCGACCGAGCTGGGCGTATGCACGGACGTGGTGATCCGTGCCCTGCGCAGCCAGGGGCTTGACCTGCAACAAGCCGTGCACGAGGACATGCGCCGGCATTTCGACCTGTATCGGCAGCGCTGGGGCCTGCAACATCCCGACCGCAACATCGACCACCGCCGCGTGCCCAATCTGGAAACCTGGTTCACCCGTCAGCAGTGGCAGCTTGCCGCCGGCGAAGACTACCGCGCGGGCGACCTCGTCACCTGGCGCCTGCCCGGCGGCGCCCCGCATATCGGCATCGTCTCCGACCGCAGGCGTGCCGATGGCACGCCACTGATCCTGCACAACATCAACCGCGGCGTGCGCGAGGAGGACGTGCTGCAGGCCTGGCCGGTGAGCGGGCATTTCCGCCCGCGCCTGTGATCGGGTGATTCAGATGCGCTGGTAATCGACGAAGTCGAAGGCATGCGCATGCCGTTCGTCGGCGGGATGGTGCTCGCGCGCGATCTCGCGCCACTGCGAGAGGTCGAAGGCGGGGAAGTGCGCATCGGCATCGGCCACGCGCGCGTGCACCCAGGTCAGATGCAGGCGGCTCGCCAACGGCAGGGTCAGGCGATAGATTTCACCGCCGCCGATCACGCACAACTGCGCGCTGCCTTCGTCCGCGGCCATCGCCAGTGCATCCTGCAGCGACGCCACCGCCTGCATGCCGGCAAACGGCACCCGGCCACTGCGGGTCAGCACCAGATTGCGCCGCCCCGGCAGCGCACGACCCAGTGATTGCGCGGTCTTGCGCCCCATCAGCAGCGGTTTGCCCAGAGTCAGCGCCTTGAAACGCTTGAGATCGTCGGGCAGGTGCCAGGGCAGTTGGTTGTCGCGTCCGATCGCATGCGCCTGGTCGAGTGCGGCGATCAGCGCCAGCTCCACGCTCACACCGCCACCGGTGCCTTGATTGCGGCCTGCGGGTGGTAGTCGAGGATCTCGATGTCCTCGAAACGGAAACCGAAGATGTCCTTGACCTGCGGATTCAGCTGCAAGCGCGGCAGCGGGCCGGGCTGGCGCGAGAGCTGTTCGCGCGCCTGCTCGAAATGGTTGCTGTACAGATGCGCATCGCCCAGCGTATGCACGAAATCACCGACCCCGAGTCCGCTCACCTGCGCCAGCATGTGCGTGAGCAGCGCGTAACTGGCGATGTTGAACGGCACGCCGAGGAAGATGTCGCCGCTGCGCTGGTACAGCTGGCAGCTCAGCCGGCCATCGGCCACGTAGAACTGGAACAGCGTGTGGCAGGGCATCAGGGCCATCTGCGGCAACTCGGCCACGTTCCATGCACTCACGATCAGGCGCCGTGAGTCCGGGTTGCGGCGGATTTCCTCCACCAGCCAGCGGATCTGGTCGACCACCTGGCCATCGGCACCGCGCCAGGCACGCCATTGGCGGCCATACACCGGCCCCAGCTCACCCTCCGCATCGGCCCATTCGTCCCAGATCGACACCTTGTGCTGCTTCAGGTAGCCGATGTTGGTTTCCCCGCGCAGGAACCACAGCAGCTCGTGGATGATCGAGCGCGTATGCAGCTTCTTGGTGGTCAGCAGCGGGAAGCCCTGGCGCAGGTCGAACCGCATCTGCCAGCCGAACACGCTGCGGGTGCCGGTTCCGGTGCGATCGGCCTTGTCGATGCCATGCTCCAGCACGTGCTGCATGAGGTCGAGATACTGGCGCATCAGTTCCGCTCCGCCATGCCCGGGCGCGGCTGCAGCGTCGGCTGCGTGCGTGACTTCCACAGCCAGTACAGGCCCAGGACGATCAGCGGCAGGCTGAGCACCTGGCCCATGGTCAGCCAGCCGAAGGCGAGGTAGCCCAGCTGCGCATCGGGCAGGCGCACGAATTCCACCGCGAAACGGAACGCCCCGTACAGCAGCGCGAACAGGCCGGATACCGCATAACGCGGCCGCGGCCTGGAGGAGAACCACCACAGCAGGATGAACATGACGATGCCCTCCCACGCCATCTGGTACAGCTGGCTGGGATGCCGCGCATAGGCGTTCAGCGCCCCGCCCTCGAACATCATGCGCAGCGAATTGGCCGGCAGATGGGCGATCTCGGCCGGCAGCGCGTGCGGAAACACCACGCCCCAGTCGCCGCCGGTCGGCTTGCCCCACAGCTCACCGTTGATCCAGTTGCCAAGGCGACCGAAACCGAGCCCCAGCGGAATCAGCGGGGCGACGAAATCGACCACGTCGAAAAAGTGCAGGCGTTGCTTGTGCGCCCACCACAGCGCCGCAACCAGCACCCCCAGCAGGCCGCCATGGAAGCTCATGCCGCCTTCCCAGAGCTTGAACACCTGCAGCGGATCCGCGATGTAAGTCGGCAGGTCGTAGAACAGGATGTAGCCCAGGCGCCCGCCCAGCACCACGCCGAGCATGCCGTAGAACAGCAGGTCGCCGAAGGCATTCTCGCCGATGCCCGGCAGCCGCCCCTGGCGGATGCGGCGCCGGCCCAGCCACCACGCGCTGAGGAAGGCGGCCAGGTACATCAGGCCATACCAATGGATCTTCAGGGGGCCGAGCTGGAGCGCGACCGGGTCGAGCTGGTGCAGATACAGGGGCATGAGGGCTTCCAATGCGCGAAGCGGCTATTTTGCCCGAGTCAGCGCAGGATCACCGGCGCATTGGGCAATTCGTCGACATCCGCTTCGCCATCGCGCTGCGGGAAATGCGTGATCAGCAGGTCGCCGATGGCGCTGACGCCGGCCAGCACCGCCGCTTCAGGCTCACCGGCGCGCATGCGCTCCTCGATCATCGCGCAGATGCCGCGCCATTGTTCGGCGCTGACCTGCCCGTCGAGGCCGCGGTCAGCGATGATCTCGATGCGATGATCGGCCAGCAGCAGGTACAGCAGCACACCGCTGTTGGCGGCGGTGTCCCAGACCCGCAGCCGCGCGAATGTCTCCTCGGCGCGCTGCCGCGAATCGACCCGCTGCCACACGTCGCGCCAATGCAGGGCCGATTCCACCGCGAAGCGGATTTCACCGCGGTGGCGCCGCTCGTCGTGCGCGATCGCGTCATGGATGCGGCGCAGGCTCTCGGCCGGAAACACGCGGCTGGTCGGGGTGGCGAACAGATGGCGCAGGATCCGCTTCATCACCAACTCCCCGAGGCGCCACCGCCCCCGAAGGAGCCGCCGCCGCCACTGAATCCGCCGCCACCGCCGAACCCTCCGCCGCCAAAGCCGCCACCGCCCCAGCCACCGCCGCGACTGCTACCGCCCCAACCGCCACTGGAAGGCCCGCCGCCGAAGCCGCCCCAGCCGCCCGGCCCGGCATAGCGGCCACCGCCGCCACCGGCAAGCCCGAACAGAAAGCCGATCAGCGCACCGATGCCGCCCACCAGCAGTACCGCGGACAGCGCCCAGGCGATGCCGCCGGCGCCACCGGCGGTCAGCAAGGCACGTACGCCGCTCGGCAGAGCGCCGAACACCACGCGCAGCAGCTGGGCGACGACAAAGGCGGCGAACAGGGCGAACAGCCAGTCCCCGCCGCTGTCCGGGCCAGGACGATGGCCGGCGACCGGGGCCGGCAGGCCTTCGCCCTGGATCAGTTTCTGCAAGGTGGCGGTGGCGTCCTCGATGCCGCCTTCGTAATCATCCTGGCGAAAGCGCGGCACCATGTATTCCTGGATCACGCGGCTGGCGGTGGCATCGGGGATCGCGCCCTCCAGGCCGTAGCCCACTTCGATGCGCGCACGGCGGTCGTCCCGGGCCACCACCAGCAACACGCCATCGTCCTGCTGCTGGCGCCCGATGCGATTGTGCTCGGCCACCTGCAGGGCATAGTCGGAAATCGGCAACGTGCCGGTGCTCGACACCACCAGCACCACCAGCTGGCTGCCGCTTTCGCGGTCGAACTGTGCCAGCTGCGCGTCCAGCGCCTCGATCCGCGCCGGATCCAGCGTGCCGCTGAGGTCGGTGGCATGCCGCTCCAGCTGCGGGATCGGCACCGACTGTGCCACCGCGCCCGCGGCCAGCAGTACCAGACACAGCAGCGCCAGACGCCGCCACCAGCTCATCGGCGGGCTCCCGCCCTCAACCGCCCGGCGTGGCCGCCGGCGCGGCGCCACCGAAATCGACCGTCGGTGCCTGCTGGATCTGCTGTTCGTTGTCGACGCTGAAGTTCGGCTTCTGCTTGTAACCGAACATCATCGCGACCAGGTTCTGCGGGAAGCTGCGGATGTAGGTGTTGTAATCCTGCACCGCGGCGATGTAGCGCTGGCGTTCGACCGCGATGCGGTTTTCGGTGCCTTCCAGCTGTGCCTGCAATTGCAGGAAGTTCTGGTCGGCCTTGAGCTGCGGATAGTTCTCCGCCACCAGCAACAGGCGGCCGATGGCGCCGTTGAGCTCGCCCTGCGCCTGCTGGAACTGCTGCACCGACTGCGCGTCATCGGCATTGACGTTGATGCTGCCGACCCGTGCCCGCGCATTGGTGACTTCGGTGAACACCCGCTCCTCGTGGGCGGCGTATCCCTTCACCGTGTTGACCAGGTTGGGCACCAGGTCGGCGCGGCGCTTGTAGACATTGAGGACCTGCGACCAGGCAGCCTTCACCGCTTCGTCCTTGCGCTGGATCTCGTTGTAGCCGCAGCCGGAAAGCAACGAGGCCAGCAGGATCAAGGCAAGCAATCGCAACACATGCATGGGAATCTCCACATCGGGGAACGGCAGCGCCGTGTACAGGTGTTCACGGTGCCGCCGGTGCCGTTCAAATGGAGTGAAAAACGCGCCCGCGCAGGTTCACCAGCGCCCAGCGCCCGGCACCCGGCGCGCGATCGCGCGCCGGCGCATCAGCAGGTTCAGCCACTCCACCATCACCGAGAAGCCCATCGCGAAGTAGATGTACGGCCGCGGCACGTGCACATCGACTCCATCCAGGATCAGCACCACGCCGATCAGCAGGATGAAGGCCAGCGCCAGCATCTTCACCGTAGGGTTGTCGTCGATGAAGCGACCCAGCGGATTGGCCGCCAGCAGCATCACCGTGACCGCCAGCAGGATGGCGAACACCATGATCGGGATGTGCTCGGCGATGCCGACCGCGGTGATCACCGAATCCAGCGAGAACACGATGTCGATCACCGCGATCTGCGCGATCACCACCCAGAACACGCCGGAGGCCTTGGAGGTGCGCGGGTCCTCGTCCTCGCCGCCGGAAATCAGCTCGCGGATTTCCATCATGCCCTTGATCAGCAGGAACGCGCCGCCGACCACCAGGATGATGTCGCGCACCGAGATGCCCATGCCGAACAGGTGGAACAGGTCGTTCTGCATGCGTGCGAGGAAGGCCAGCATCACCAGCAGGGCGATGCGGGTGATGCAGGCCACCGCGATGCCGATCTTGCGTGCCAGCGGGCGCTGGTGCTCGGGCAGCTTGCCGACCGCGATCGAGATGAACACGAGGTTGTCGATGCCGAGCACGATCTCCAGCGCGGACAGCGTGACCAGGGTCAGCCAGGCATCGGGGGAAGCGAGAAAACTGAAATCCATCGTCGATTTCCTGTGCGATCAGCGCGCCATCAGGCGCGGCAGCAAAATGCAGCCCCAGACCACGAGCACGTTGAGCATGGTCACGAACACCGCCGCCGAGCCCATGTCCTTGGCACGTCCGGCGAGCTCGTGGAACTCCGGGCCGAAGCGCTCGATGACCGCCTCGATCGCCGAATTGACCAGCTCCACCGCCAGCACCAGCAGCAGGGCACCCAGCAACAACGCACGCTCGACGCCGCCTTGGCCCAGCCACAGGGCGAGCGGTGCCAGCACCGCGAGCGCCACCACCTCGAGGCGGAACGAGGATTCGTGCAGCCACGCCGCACGCAGGCCCTGCAACGACCAGCGGGTGGCGGCGAGGATGCGCCGCGGCCCACGCGGCATATGCCCGTAGCTGTCAGCCACGCGGCAGGCTCCGTTGCGAACGGGGGCGGGAATCGGCAGGCATGGCGGTTCCGGGGACAAGCGCACATTTTGCCATAGCGTGCACGATCGGCGCCCGCATGACGGCGGCGCCGGGGGTCGCCGCGGTTACTGGCGCAGCGCCTCGATCGGGTCCAGCAACGAGGCCTTGCGCGCCGGGTAGTAGCCGAAGAACAGCCCGGTGATGATGGAGAAGGCCGCCGCCAGGCCCACCACCTGCGCATTGAGCGCCGTCGGCAGGTCACTGAACTTCGATACCAGCAGCGCGCCGACGATGCCGATCAGGATGCCGATCACCCCGCCGATCAGCGAAATCAGCATCGCCTCCATCAGGAATTGGCGGCGCACGTCGGATGGGCCGGCGCCGACCGCCATGCGCAGGCCGATCTCCTTGATGCGCTCGGTCACCGAGACCAGCATGATGTTCATGATGCCGATGCCGCCGATCACCAGGCAGATGCCGGCCACCGCGCCCAGCAGCTTGGACATCAGGTTGGTGGTCGCGGTGCGCGTGGCGACGATCTGGCTGATGTTGCGCACGCTGAAATCGTCCTCGTCACCCGGCCGGATGCGGTGGCGCTGGCGCAGCAGCGCTTCGACTTCACCCTGCACGTAATCCAGCTCGCGCGCGTCACCCACGGTCAGCGCGATCTGCATCACCGTGCCTGGCGGCAGGCCCATGTTGCCCATCAGCCGGCGGCGTCCGGTTTCCAGCGGCACCATCACCACATCGTCCTGATCCTGACCGAAGCCACCCTGCCCCTTCGCCGCCAGCGTGCCGACGACCACGAACGGCACCCGTCCGAGGCGGATGGTCTGGCCGATGCCATCCTCATCGCCGAACAGGGCGCGGCGCACGGTATCGCCGAGGATCACCTTCTTGTCCGCACCGCTGTAGTCCTGCGGCTCGAACAGGTTGCCCGAGGCCAGTTCCCAGCTGTTGATGGTGAAGAAATCCGGCTGCACGCCCTGCCAACTGGTGGCGGCGTTGTTCTCGGCGAACACCACCTGGGTGTTGCCGCGCAATGCGCCGGCGACGTATTGCACCTCGGGGATTTCGTCGCGAATCGCCTGCGCATCCCCCTCGGTCAGGGTGAAGAAGCTGGACGCACTCATGCGCGCACCGCCAATCCCGCGGCGGCCGCCGGGCGAGATGTCCAGGCGCTGCGAACCCAGTCCCGAGACCAGCTTGTCGATTTCCTGCTGCGTGCCCTGGCCAACCGAAACCATCACGATCACCGCGGCAATGCCGATGATCACGCCGAGCGAGGTCAGCGCACTGCGCATCCAGTTGCCGCGCAGGGCGTGGAACGCGGTACGCAGCACATCCAGCCAGTTCATGCCGCACGCTCCAGCGAATGCAGTTCGCCATCCTGGATCACCACGATGCGGTCGGCATGCTCGGCCACGTGCGCATCATGGGTGATCAGCACCACGGTATGGCCCTGGTCGCGCAACTGCTTGAACAGGGCGAGGATTTCCTCGCCGGTGCGGCTGTCGAGTGCGCCGGTGGGCTCGTCGGCGAGCAGGATCGGCGGCTGGTTGATCAGCGCGCGGGCGATCGCCACGCGCTGCTGCTGGCCACCGGAAAGCTCGTTCGGCTTGTGATGGCTGCGATCGCCGAGGCCGACCGCTTCCAGCGCCGCCTGCGCACGCTCGCGACGCTCGGCCGGGCTCACCCCGGCGTAGCCCAGCGGCATCGCCACGTTGTCCAATGCGCTCATGCGCGGCAACAGGTGGAAGCCCTGGAACACGAAACCGATCTTGTCGCGGCGCAGCGCGGCCAGTTCCTCGGCATCCAGCGTGGACACGTCGATGCCATCGCAGGCGTAGACCCCGCTGCTGGGCGTGTCCAGACAGCCGATCAGGTTCATCAGCGTGGACTTGCCCGAACCCGACGGTCCCATGATGGCGATGAACTGGCCATCGGGAATGACCAGATCCGCACCCTTGAGCGCGACCACTTCGGCCTGGGTGCCCTCGGCATAGACTTTGCGCAGGCCGCGGGTTTCGATCACCGGCGGCTTGTTGGCAGCGGGCGCCGGGCTCACGGGCGCCCCGTGGCCGCGCGCTCGCCGGTGATGGCAAGATCGCCGGCCTGGATGTTGCCGGATACCTCGGTGCTGCTGCCGTCGGAGGCACCGATGCGCACCATCACCATCTTCGGCTGACCATCGGCCAGCAGGTACAGCGGGGCACGCCGGGCATTCAACAGCGCATCCACCGCGCTGTCCCATTTCGCGCGTCGTTCATCGTCGAGGGTGGCGCGGAACGGAGCGAACTCCTCGCGCATGCGTTCGCGCATGCGATTGCGGATCTGCGCCTGCATCGCCGCGTCACCACCACTGCGCATCACCATGCGCATGCCGCCACCGCCACCTCCCATGACGCGATTGCCCTGCTGCTGGCTGGCCTGACTGCGCATCGCCTGCATGCGCTCGGCCTGGCGTGCCTGCATTTGCTCCAGCGTGCGGTCGAAAGCCGCCTGCTGCGCGGGCTCCAGGTCGAGGCTGGCGGCGATGCGCGGCCACTCATCGCTCATCCCGCCGCGTGCCGCGGCATTGGGTGCCGCGCCGGCACCGCCCTGATCCAGGCCCATCGCCTTGAGCTGTTCTTCGGACGGCTTGTAGCGCAATGCGGCGTTGGCCACCTTGAGGATGCCCTCGCGCTTGCTGACCTCGATTTCGGCATTCACCGTCAGACCGGGCAGCAAGGTGCCATCGTGGTTGTCCACCGTCACCACCACCGGGTAGGTCACCACGTTGCTGGTGCTGGTCGCCGCCAGCCGTACCTGCTCGACCACGCCACGGAACTGGCGGTCGGGGAAGGCATCGGCAGTGAAGCTGACGCCCTGCCCGGCCTTGACCTGGCCGATGTCGGATTCGTCCACCGCCAGCTCGATCTTCATCTTCGCCAGGTCCTCGGCGATGGTGAACAGCTCCGGCGCCTGCAGGCTGGCAGCCACGGTCTGGCCGGGTTCGATCTTGCGCGTCAACACCACGCCGTCCACCGGCGAGCGGATCACCGTGCGGCCGAGATTGAGGCGCGTGGTCTGGGTGGAGGCGGTCTGCTGGCGGATCTGCGCACGCGCCGAGTTGACCTGCGCCTCGGCCTGCTGCATCGCGGTGCGTGCGGTATCCACGTCACCGCGCGCGACCAGCTGCTGATCGCCGAGTGCCGCCTTGCGCCGGTAATCGGCACGGGCATTGGCCAGCGCGGCCTCGGCCTGGCGCAGGCTGGCATTGGCACTGGCGATCGCCGCCGAGCCCTGCGCGATCTGCGCCTCGTAGGTGCTCGGGTCGATGCGCGCGAGCACGTCACCCTTCTTCACCGGGCTGTTGAAATCGACCAGCACCTCGGTGACCAGGCCGGAAATCTGGCTGCCCACGATGACGGTGGAAATCGCCGACAGCGTGCCGGTGGCGGAGATCGAGACGCGGATGTCACCCTGCTCGATGGCACTGGTGCGCCAACCATCCTCGCTGGTCGCATCCTTGCGCTTGTTCCACCACATGCCGGCAGCGACCAGCACGACGAGGGCGATGATGGCCGGTGCCAGCCAGCTGCGGCGGCGACGGCGGGAAACAGGTTTGCGCGAAGGCGTGGACATGGGCAATGAGGCAGGCAAAAGGCACCCTGGCGGGCATCAGAAGCCATCAACGCCTGTCACGCGGCGCGGTTGACCGGCTCAGGCGAATTTCAGCACGGCGACCGTGCCATGCCCCGGCTGGCTGCGCAGCTGGATATCCCAGCCGAAGCGTTGCGCCAGCCGTTGCGCCACGGTCAGTCCCATGCCCTTGGCGGTGTGATCCGAAATGTCCGCACGCCAGAACGGGTTGAACACCCGCGCGAGCGTCTCCGGATCCATGCCGATGCCGGTATCGCGCACTTCCAGACGGTCGGCCAGCACTTCCAGTTCGATCGAGCCCTGCTCGGTGAAACGGCAGGCATTGCGCAGGAACTGGGAAATGATCACCCCGAGCACGCGCGGCGGCGCCTCGATGTACGGATCGGCGGTGGTCAGCACCAGCATGCGCACATCCTTGCCCTGCAGCCAGTATTCGACGTTGGCTGCTTCCTCGTGGGCCACGTCCTGCACCCGCACGCGCTCGCTTTCCACCGGCACGTCGGGGTGGCGGGCGAGGATCAGGAAGGCATCGATCAGTTCCTGCATGTCGCCGGTGGCATCGCGGATGCGGCGCAGGGATCGCTCGCCGCGCGGCGAAAGGTCTTCGCTGGCCAGCAGGTCGCTGGCGACGCGCACCACGCTCACCGGCGTGCGCAGCTCGTGGCTGGCATCGCGGGTGAAGTCACGCTCGCGCTCGACATGATCCAGCATGCGCCGCGACATCCGCGTCAGCGCATCACCCAGGTGATCGACCTCATAGGTGCCCTCGCCGCCCAGTTCGGCGACGTCATAGTCGACCACCTGATCGCGGCGTGGATCCCAGGCCAGCACCCGGTCGGTCAGGCGCGAGATCGGGGCCACGATGCGTTTGCAGCGGCGATAGCCCAGCAGGCTGAGCAGGATCACGCTGAGCACCGAAAGCAGCGCCGCCAGCACTGCGACGCGTGCCACCAGGCCATCGGTGGCCCCGGGTGCGGCCTGCACGAACACCACCCCCTCGGCGCGCTGGCTGACATAGGCCACGCGCCAATCGCCGTCATGCACGTTGTGCAGGCCCGGCGAGAGCGCGCGCAGTTGCGGCGGCACGGCATCCGGCATCGCCCCGCTGGGCACGAAATAGCTGCGGATGGTCGCGCTTTCGGCCAGTCGCGCGCGCGGGTCCTGCGCCAGCAGTTGCCAGGTGCGGTCGACTTCATTGACCAGTCGCTGCTTGAGCAGCGAATCACGCAGCAACATGCTGCCGTAGAAGGTACCGGCGGTGACCAGCACGGAGGCGATCAGCCCCTGCAGGATGAAGATCCAGCGGATCTTGCGCGAGAGGCTTTTTTGCGGCGCCATGTCCGGGGGCCGGCCCCTCAGGCCGGCGGCTGCTCGATGTCCGCCACCCGGTAACCGGCACTCTGCACGGTATGCAGCAGCGGACGATCGAACGGCTTGTCGATCACCTTGCGCAGGTTGTACAGATGGCTGCGCAGGGTGTCGGAATCGGGCAGGCTGTTGCCCCAGATCTCGCGCTCGATCTCCTGCCGGCTGACCACGCGCGGCGATTCGCGCATCAGGATGGTCAGCAGCTTGAGGCCGATCGGCGAGAGCATCAGTTCAGTGCCGCCGCGGGTCACGCGCAGGCTGGAGGGGTCGAGCACCAGATCGCCGACCTTGAGCACCTCCGAGCCGACCTGGCGGCGTTCGCGACGGATCAGCACGCGCAGGCGCGCTTCCAGTTCCTCGATCGCGAACGGCTTGGTCAGGTAATCATCCGCACCCACCGACAGGCCGGTGAGCTTTTCATCCAGCGTGTCGCGCGCGGTGAGCATCAGGATCGGGGTCGAGCGCCGCGCCTCCTCACGCAGGCGGCGACACACCTCCAGACCGTCCATGCGCGGCAGCATGAGGTCGAGGATGATCACGTCATAGGTGTTTTCCGAGGCCAGACGGAAACCGTCCAGACCGTCGGCGGCATAGTCGATCTCGAATCCCTTGGTTTCGAGGTATTCACCGACCATTTCCGAGATGTTGCGGTTGTCCTCGATGATCAGGACCAGACCGGAGTTTTCCTGTGGATTGCGCATGCGGGGCTCCTTTCAGCTTTGTGAAATGATCCGGGCGCGAAGTGCAAGCGGCGTGAAGAAAACACCACGCACGGAGCTTGCGTGTTAGCCGGCGTCGCCCTGCTCGTCGCGCTTGGCGGCCTGCCAAAGTGCTTCCTGCGCCTCCAGATCCAGGGTCGCGAACGCCTTGCCGCTGGCCCGTGCCAAAGCCTCCATCGCACGGAAGCGACGCTCGAACTTGTGGTTGGCGCCACGCAACGCCGCACCCGGGTCCACCGCGCCGTGTCGCGCCAGGTTGGCGGCGACGAACAGCACGTCACCCAGCTCTTCGGCCAATGCACTGGCGTCGGTGTCCGCGGCAGCGGCATCGCGCGCCTCGAATTCGGCCTCCAGCTCGTCCAGCTCCTCGCGCAGCTTGGCCAGCACCGGCTTCCAGTCGGGCCAATCAAAGCCCGTGCGCGCCGCGCGCGATTGCAATTTCAGCGCACGCTGCCACTCCGGCAAGCCGCGCGCGATGCCGGCCAGCGCCGAATCATCGCACTCGCCACGCGCGGCGCGCTCGGCTTCCTTGTGCACCTCCCAGGCCGCCGTCTGCGAGTCGGCATCCTCGACACGCGCATCGGCGAACACATGCGGATGGCGCCGTGTCATCTTGTCGCTGATCGCCTCGCACACGTCGGCGAAGTCGAACGCGCCCTGCTCCTCGGCCATGCGCGCATGGAACACCACCTGCAGCAGCAGATCGCCGAGCTCCTCGCGCAGGTCGGCCAGGTCGCCACGATCGATGGCATCGGCCACTTCGTAGGCCTCCTCGATGGTGTACGGCGCGATCGAGGCGAAATCCTGCTGCAGATCCCAGGGGCAACCGGACTGCGGGTCACGCAGCGCGGCCATGATGGCAAGCAGGCGGTCGATCGGCGTCACGGGCATCGGCAAGGTACGGGCGTGGAATCAGTCGGCAAGGCGTTGCAGCAGCGCGGGATCGCCAGCGGCGATGAAGTCGCCGTTCAACAGGCTTTCGCGCTGGTTGTAGCGGAACGGACGCCCGCGCGCATCTTGCAGCACGCCGCCGGCGGCCTCGAGGATGGCCTGGCCGGCGGCGGTATCCCATTCGCTGGTCGGGCCGAAGCGCGGGTACAGGTCTAGCCGGCCTTCGGCAAGGCGGCAGAACTTGAGCGAGGATCCGAGGCTGACGATTTCGGCGTCGGCCAGGCGGGCGATCACCGCATCGGTGCGGCGGTTGCGGTGCGAGCGGCTGGCCGCGACCACCAAGCCGGTTTCCGGCGCGGCGCGGGTGCGGATCGGCACATCGCGCCCGGCTTCGCGGCGCCATGCGCCTTCGCCCGGTGCGCCGTGCCAGCACAGACCGCTGACCGGCTGCTGGATCAGGCCGAACACGGCATGGCCTTCATCGATCAGCGCGATGTTGACGCTGAATTCGCCATTGCGTTTGACGAAATCGCGGGTGCCGTCGAGTGGATCGACCAGCCAGTAACGCGACCATGCGTGGCGCTGCGCGATCACCTCCGGCGCGGATTCCTCCGACAGCAGCGGGATCGATGGCGTCAGCGTGGCGAGGCCATGGGCGATCACCCGGTGGGCGGCGAAATCGGCCGCCGTGACCGGCGAATCATCGGCCTTGTGCTCGACCTCGAACGCCTGCCGGTACACCTCGAGGATGGCGGCCGCCGCTTCGTTGGCGATCGCGATCACGCCCTCGCGCACGGTCCCGGGCAGGCTCACTGCGCCTGCAACCATTCGCGCACGATGAACAGCGCGGCGATGGCGCGGCCATCGGAAATGTCATCGCGCGCGACCAGTTCGCCCAGTCGCGCCAATGGCCAGCGCACCTGCTCCATTTCCTCGGGCTCGTCCCCCGGCAGGCGCTGCGGATAAAGTTCGCGCGCCAGCACCACATGCGCGGTATGGGTCATGTACGAAGGCGAAAGTGCGAGGCTGCGCAGCACGCGGATATCGTGCGCGCCGAAACCGGCCTCTTCCATCAGCTCGCGGTTGGCGGCGACTTCGGGGCTTTCCCCGGGATCGATCGCGCCCTTGACCGGGCCCAGCTCGTAACGCTCGAAGCCGGCGGCGTATTCGCGCACCAGCAGCACGTGTTCGGGATCGGGCATCGCCACCACGATCACCGCACCGGGGCCCTGCGCCAGCAGGCGCCGGTAACGGCGCCGTTCGCCATTGGAGAACTCCAGGTCGAGCTCTTCGACGATGCGTCCGTCGCCCTCGTCGCGCCGGCGCACGCCATGGATCACGGGCGGGATGCGACTCATCGGCGAATGCGGCGCAAGGCGCGATAATGGGCGATATGCAGGACGATCTTCATGCCCCGCCAATTCTAGCCGAGGAGCATGGCGCCCCGGCCGATGCCTGGCGCGCGCGCGACCTCGCCGTGCTGTGGCATCCGTGCACGCAAATGCGCGAGCATCCGCACACGCTGCCACTGGTCCCGATCGCCGAAGGCCGCGGTGCCTGGCTGACCGGCATGGACGGGAAGCGCTACCTGGACGCGGTGTCGAGCTGGTGGACCAATCTCCACGGTCACGCCGAACCGCGCATCGCCGAGGCCATCGCGCGCCAGGCACACAGCCTGGAGCAGGTGATCCTGGCCGGCTTTTCGCATGCGCCGGCGATCGAGCTGGCCGAACGGCTGCTGCAGATCGCGCCGCACGAGGATGGCCGCGCACCGCTGGCCAAGGTGTTCTACGCCGACAACGGCTCGGCCGGGGTCGAAGTGGCGCTGAAGATGGCCTTCCACTGGTTCCGCAACGCCGGGCAGCCACACCGCACCCGCTTCGTGGCACTGGAGAACGGCTACCACGGCGAAACCCTGGGCGCGTTGTCGGTCGGCGACATTCCGCTGTACCGGCGCACCTACGCGCCGCTGCTCGCCGAATGCCTGTTCGCGCCGAGCCCGGACGCCTACCAGGCACGCCCCGGCGAGGATGCCGAGGCCTGCGCCCTGCGCGCGGCGGATGCGTTGTCGGCATTGCTCGAGCGCCATGCCGGCGAGGTCTGTGCGGTGATCGTCGAGCCGCTGCTGCAATGCGCCGGCGGCATGCGCATGCACCACCCGGCCTACCTGCGCCGGGTGCGCGAGTTGTGCGATGCGCATGGGGCCTTTTTCATCGCCGACGAGATCGCCACCGGCTTCGGCCGCACCGGCACGCTGTTCGCCTGCGAACAGGCTGCGGTGCAACCGGATTTCCTGTGCCTGTCGAAGGGCCTGACCGGCGGCTTCCTGCCGCTGGCCGCGGTGCTCACCACGCAGGCGGTGTACGAGGGCTTCCTCGACGACTCGCGCGAGCGGGCGTTCCTGCATTCGCACAGCTATACCGGCAACCCGCTGGCCTGCGCGGCGGCGCTGGCTTCGCTGGACATCTTCCGCGACGACGAGGTCATCGCGCGCAACCGGCACACGGCGCGCCTGATGCGGCAACACGCGCAGGCCATCGCCGGCCTGGCGCATGTCGCCGATACTCGCCAGCTGGGCATGGTGTGCGCGTTCGAACTGAGCCGCGACGGCGAGCGCGCAACGCCGTTCGCACCCGACCTGCGCATCGGCCTGCGCGCCTACCGCGCCGCGCTCGAACGCGGCGTGATCCTGCGCCCGCTCGGCGACATCCTGTACTGGATGCCGCCGTACTGCGTGGACGAAGCCGATCTCGCGCAGCTGGCGGAAACCACCGCCGCGGTCATCAGCGAGGCCACCGCATGCGCCTGACCCGGATCCACGTCGATGCGCCACTGCGTGTCGGCGCGCAGCTCGAACTGCCGGAGCAGGCGGCCAGCCACCTCGTGCGCGTGTTGCGCCTGGGTCGCGGCGACGAGTGCGTGCTGTTCAATGGCGACGGCCATGACTATGCCGCGCGCCTGCAAGAGATCGGCAAGCGCGGCGCACGGGTGGAGCTGCTGGCTGCCACGCCGGTGGCAAACGAATCACCGCTGCGCATCGAGCTGCTGCAGGGCATCGCCCGCGGCGAGAAGATGGATCTGATCCTGCAGAAGGCGACCGAACTGGGTGTCGAACGCTTCATCCCGGTGCACAGCGAACGAAGCGAGGTGAAGCTGGAGGGCGCACGCGCCGACAAGCGCCTGCTGCACTGGCAGGGCGTGGTGGCCTCGGCCTGCGGGCAGAGTGGCCGCGCGCGCGTCCCGCAGGTGATGGCACCGCAGCCGTTGGCACACGCGCTGGCCGACACACAGCTTCCGGCCACGCGTTGCACGCTCTCGCCCGTGGCCGAGGGCGGAATCGCTTCGCTGTCCACGCCCGCCGATCACCGCCTGCTGCTGGCGGTCGGCCCCGAAGGCGGATGGTCGGAACGCGACCTCGCCATGCTCGATGGCGCGGGTTTCATCCCTCTGCGCCTGGGGCCGCGCATCCTGCGCACGGAAACCGCGGGACTGGCGGCGGTGGCCGCGATCCAGGCGCGTCTGGGCGACCTCGGCTGAGGCCGCGCGCGAATCAGCTTCAGGCTGCGGCAGCGAGCACTTCGACCAGGCGCAGCTCCAGCGCATCGAGGTCCGGCACCAGCACCTCCTCACCCTGCAGCCTTGCCATGGCCGCGACGCAATGACCGTCCCCGGCCGGCGCGCCGTCGTCCTCGATGTCCGCGGCATTGACCTTGACCAGCCGCGGATACCCCTGTGTCAGCAGGGCGAAGTACGGCATCGTCAAGTCGGCGGACAGGGTCTTCAATACCAGTACCCGCTGGCCACGTTGTGCGGCATCGTGCGCACCCAGGCCGGCCAGGGTGGAATAGGCCACCAACGGCACGTTCCAGCCATGCCAATGCACATGCCCGAGCAGCCATTCCGGCGCGCCGGCAATCGGCTCCGCGTCGGCCACCGAGAGAATTTCCGCGATGCAGGCGTTGGGCAGCAACAGGCGGCCACCGGTCACCTGGATCAACACCCCGCGCAGATCGGATTGCGCTTCGTTCATGCCTGCTCCTCGCCGCGCCACAGCGCGGCAATCCGGGTGGCGAGGTCGCCGGGTACATGCGCCTCGGCGCCACGCGCGATCAGCAGTGCCGGCACGGCGTGGTCGTAGCAGCCGTCGGCGGCCTGCGCCAGCACCCGGCCACCCGCCTGGCGGAAGCGTTGCGTGCGCTCGACGAACTCGCTGCCCGCACCACTGAGTGCGATCGCTCCGCTCTGCGCCGCCTGCAACGGCTCGAGCACGTCGGCGAAGCTGCTGCCACCCACTTCGATGAAGCCCAGCCCGCCGTTGGCGGCAGGCCCGACCCCGATGCCCGGTGGCAGCACGTAGGCATGGCCTGCCTGCAGCACCTGACCGGCTTCGGCCAGCACCACGGGCCTCGAGCTGGTGCGTGCCATCTGCCGCACCAGGCGGTCGTAATGGCCGCCATCCAGCCATTGCTGGATCAGCAGCGGCGGCTGGAAGTCCTCATCCAGGCGCTGCAGCAATTGGCGCAGCGCATCCGGCCCGCCGATGCCGGCCGCGATCACCACCGCCGAGTGCAGCGGGGGCGGCGCATCCTCGTCCAGCAGACTGAGGCCGGCGATACGCGATTCCAATCCCGCCAACGCCGGCGCTGCATCCGCAGGTGCAGCCTCCACACTCGCCAGCGGCTCATCGCTGAGTTGCCAATCGGTGGCCGCCGGCAAGGCATCCGCCGGCGGCACGTCGCCGCCAACCACCGCAGCGGATTCATCTTCCTCATCAGCGCCATCGGCCACGGGCTCATGCCAGGGCTCGCCGCTGCTAGGTGACTGGAAGCGTTGGAACTCGTCGCCAAGGTGCTCGAGATAGTCGTCCTCATCCGTGCCCGTCGATTGCGTGGGTGCCTCGACGGAAAAAGCGGGCAGACGCTGGACCGAGTCGGGACTCGCAGATGCCAGCTCGTCGATGGCATCGAAATCCTGGAACACCCTCCAATCCTGGGGCGGGTCATGCTGCGCCGGCAGATCCGTTGCCGCTGATTCCGCCGCAGCCGGAACCTCCGGCTGCGAAAGCGCCTCGGCGTCGGAATGCACACCGACCGGATCGGTCGGCAGCGCAGCCAATGCCGCCAATGCCTCCTCGTCCGGGAAGTCGCCGACCTCGACCCCGGCTGCCGGGCGCTCGTCTGCGGCATCCGGCAACATGGTGGAGGGTGCGTGATCTGCCACCGGCTGCAGTCCCCATGCCGGGCCCGGATCGATCTCCGGCGGCGCGTCCCATGCATCGGCTTCATCGCGCGCCGTATCCGTGTCCGCGGCTGCGAGATCCGGATCGGAGGCCGTCGCATCCCGTGCAGGCGGCAATGCATCGGTGCCGGGCTGCGCCGGCTCCGGCGTTTGCCAATGCAATCGACCATCCCAGGGTGCCGCCTCGAAACGCAGGCGTACCTTGCCAGGTGGCAGGGCTTCGTCCGCGTCCTCCGCCTCATCGGTCACGTCCGCTGCCACCGCGACGCCCGGATCGGCCGTGACCTGCGCAGCGGGCGGCGCGGCGGACGCGGCATCGGCAGGTGACTCGCCCGGCACCTCATCCGCCGCTGGCGAATCCTGTTCATGGCCGGCAGGCAGCACGTCGCCATGGCCGAGCAGCTTGGCACCCAGGTGTCGCGACCAACGTGCCGCATCCCAGCCATCGCGCGCCATCACCAGCGCTTCTTCCTCGAACAGGATCCGCCAACGCGGGTCCTCGAGCACATCGACCAGCCGATCCAGTGCATCGTCAACTTCCTGGTCGACCACGATCACCAGGTTGCCGGCACCCAGCCCGGCCAGCTCGGCAAGCTCCACCTGCAACGGGTCGAACTCGCCGGCGAGCACCACCCCCGCATCGACGAGTGCCGAGCGCATGCGCTCGCGCGCCGCACCCGGGCGCGCCAGCAGCACGGTGCGGGTATCAGGACTGGCCACGGCTCAAACCCAGAAGCTCATTGACATTGCGCAGCAGCTCGGCTTCCTGGTAGGGCTTGCCGAGGTAACGATCCACGCCGAGGTCGAAGGCACGCTGACGATGCTTGTCGCCGCTGCGCGAAGTGATCATGATGATCGGGATCTGGCGCATGCGTGCGTGGCGCTTCATTTCCGCGGCCAGCTCGTAACCATCCATGCGCGGCATTTCGATGTCGAGCAACATCAGATCGGGCAGGCGCTCGTCCATCTGTTCCAGCGCGTCGATGCCGTCCTTTGCGCTCACCACTTCCAGACCCTGACGACCCAGCACGCGCCCGGTGACCTTGCGCATGGTGATCGAGTCATCCACCACCATCACCAGCGGCACCTGCGCCGCGACCTCGATCGGCGGCGACGCCGGCTCCACCGGCTGCGTCAGCCTGCGGCGCACCAGCGGCGCGATGTCCAGCAGGATGCGCACCTGACCATCACCCATCACGGTGGCACCGAAGATGCCGGGGACCGAGGCGATCTGCGGCCCCATCGGTTTGACCACCACTTCGCGGCTGCCCAGAACCTGGTCGACGCCGACCGCGACGCGCAATTCGCCGGCACGCACCAGCAGCAGCGGCATCTGCAACTGCTCGTCGGCCTTCGCCGGCGCCTGGCCGAGCAACTGGCCAAGGTCATGGATGGCGTATTCCTCGCCGCCGTAGTCATGCCGCGCGTCCTCACGGGCATACTGCTCGCGGGAAACGCGGGAGACGCCGCGCACCGATGCCACCGGCACCGCATACACGTTCTCGCCGATGCGCACGAACACCGCCTGGGTCACCGACAGGGTTTGCGGCAGGCGCAGGGTGAAGCGGCTGCCCTGGCCCGGCTCGCTGGCGATTTCCAGCGAACCACCAATCTGCCGCACCTCGCTCTGCACCACGTCAAGGCCCACGCCGCGGCCGGAAAGCTGGCTCAACTCGCCGGCGGTGCTGAAACCCGGCTCGAGAATCAACTGGTCGAGTCGGAAATCGTCGAGCTCGTCATCGGCGGCGATGATGCCGCGCTCGATGGCACGGCGGCGGATCGCATCCCGGTCGAGGCCGGCACCATCATCGCGTACTTCGAGCACCACCTCGGAGCCTTCCTGGCGCATGCTCAGGCACACCTGGCCGGTATTGGATTTGCCTGCCATGGCCCGCTCTGCGGGCGGTTCGATGCCGTGCGCGACCGCATTGCGCAGCAAATGCTCCAGCGGTCCGAGCATGTGTTCGAGCACGTTACGGTCAAGCTCGCCTTGTGCCCCCTCCAGCACCAGCTGCGCCGCCCTGCCGGCATCCGTCGACGCCTGTCGCACCACCCGGCGCAGGCGCGGCAGGGCCGGCTCGATCGGTACCATGCGCGTGCGCATCAGCCCTTCCTGCAGATCGGTGCTGACCCGTGACTGCTGCAGCAGCAGGGTTTCGTACTGCCGCGTCAGATCCTCCAGCGTGCCTTGCAGGCTGCCAAGGTCGTTGGCCGATTCGCCCAGCGCGCGCGAAAGTTGTTGCAGGGTGGAGAAGCGGTCCAGCTCCAGCGGATCGAACGTCGCATCAGCCGCGTCCTGCTCGCGCTGGTAGCGGGCGATGATCTGCGCCTCGGTTTCGATGTCCAGACGGCGCAGCTGGTCGCGCAGTCGGGTATTGGTCTGTTCCATTTCCGTCATCGCAGCACGGAACGCACCCAGCTGCTGCTCCAGACGCGAACGATAGATCGCCACTTCGCCCGCGTAGTTGACCAGACGATCGAGCAGGTCCGCGCGCACCCGTACCAGCTCCTGCGGTGCCCGCACCTGGGCTTCGAACGTCGTGACCGGATCGGTCAGCGGTGCCGACAAGGCATCCAGTTGCGGCTCGGCCGCCGCCGGCAGCACCGGCTGCGCACTCTCCACCACCGTTTCGCCACGGGCACGCGTTTGCAGCGTGGTGATCAATGCATCGGCCGCATGGATCGCACGGCCTTCGCCGACCCGGCCAAGCATCGCGTGCAGGCGATCGAGGCTGGACTCGATCAGCGGCACATCGCTTTCGGCAAGTTCGATCCGATGCTCGGCAACGCCTTCGAGCAGGCTTTCCAGTGCATGCCCGAGATCGCCCATCGCCATGATGCCGGCCATGCGCGCACCGCCCTTGAACGTGTGCAGATCGCGCTGCAGTGCCGCCAAGGCGGGGCGGTCGCCGTGATCCTCGCGCAGGCGCGCGGCCATGCCGTCGGCGTGGTCTAGCAGATCCTGACCTTCCTCGATGAAGATTTGCAGCAGGTCCGGGTCCAGACCGGGGATGTCCAGCGCACTCGCCGGGCCGATCTCGTCGGCCTGCATCGGCTTTTCCTGTTCGCGCTGGTGACGCAGGGCTTCCAGGCGTTCGGCTTCGGCACGCAACAGGTCCTCATGCTCGCGTCGCCGCAACTCGGCCAGGCGCAGCGCCTCGGCTTGAGCCTGCGCCTGTGCCCGGTTGGCTTCTGCGATGCGCTCGGCCTCCTCGCGGCGTGCGGCTTCGAACTGCGCCAGTTCGCGTTGCTCGAAAGCGATGCGCTCGGCCGCCAGGAGGTCGGCTTCGCGCTGCGCGACATCGAGATGCCCGGCTTCGAGGCGTTCGGCTTCGAGGCGTTCGGCTTCGAGACGCTCGGCTTCGAGACGTTCGGCTTCGAGGCGTTCGGCTTCGAGGCGTTCGGCTTCGAGACGTTCGGCTTCGAGGCGTTCGGCTTCGAGACGTTCGGCTTCGAGACGTTCGGCCTCGAGACGCTCGGCCTCGAGACGCTCGGCTTCCAGACGCTCGGCTTCAAGACGCTCGGCTTCGAGACGTTCGGCTTCGAGACGTTCGGCTTCGAGACGTTCGGCTTCGAGACGCTCGGCTTCGAGGCGTTCGGCTTCGAGGCGTTCGGCTTCGAGGCGTTCGGCTTCGAGGCGTTCGGCTTCGAGGCGTTCGGCCTCGAGGCGCTCGGCTTCAAGGCGTTCGGCTTCGAGACGTTCGGCTTCGAGACGTTCGGCTTCCAGACGCTCGGTTGCGAGACGTGCGGCTTCGTCCTCGACCGGCTGCATCACCACATGCGGCAAGGCGTCACGCAAGGCGATGAAACGTGCCGCCAGCGCATGCTGCACGGGGACGCTCTGAGGCGTGCCTTGCAAACCGGAAATCGTCAGGCGCACCTGCTTGACGAGCTCGTGCATTCCGGCAAGGCCCGCTTCATCTGCGGATGTGCCCGCCGCGCTCAGGCGCTTGAGCCAGGCTTCCGCCGGCGCAGTCGCCTCGGTGATCGCCGGGACTTCGGCCATCGCGAATGCGCCATTCATGGTGTGCACCGCGCGCATCACCGCATGGTTCGGCGTGGCATGGCCCGCCTGTGAAGCGTCCAGCCACTCCTGCAGCGTTGCCAGATGCCCCTCGACCTCGGCGCCGAGGATCTCCAGCAGCACCGCATCGACCTCCACCGCGATGCGATCGACGCCGTCGCCTGGCAGCGCCGCTTCCACCTCCGGCTCCGGCGCCGGCGCCGGAGCATCCGCCACGGCCGGAGTCGTCGCGAGGAAGGCCTCCTCCCCGTTCGCCAGACGATCGGCCACGTCTTCCATCGCCGCGATGTCGATGCCGGCAAGCGGGGCACCGAGCAGCGCCCCATGCAATGCCGGCAGGGCGGCATGCGCGTGACCGACCAGCGCCACCACCGCGGGAGACGCGGCGCGGCTGCCATCGAGCACGCGATTGAGCATGTTCTCGACCTTCCAGCTGAACTCGCCGAGGACGCGGGCACCCACCAGCCGGCCACTGCCTTTCAGCGTGTGGAATACGCGCCGGATCGGACGCAGGCGCTCGATGTCGTCCGGCGCCTGCTGCCAGCTCGACAGCATCTGCGAGAGGTTGCCGATTTCCTCCTCGAACTCTTCGAGAAAGATGCTCCGGATCTCGTCGTCGATCTCGTCGTTGCCACGGTCGAACCCGCCTTCCAGGACCGAAAGCACATCCACCCCGTCACTGGCGGCTGCCGGCAGGGTGTCCTCCACCGCGCCATCGGGCGCACGATCGTCCGCTGCCTTGCCGGGGACGCCCGCGGCGTCGAGGAAGTCCTCGTACGCTGCCTCGACCTCCTCGCCGAGGGAGTCCGGCTCTTCGGCCGTCTCCTCCGCAGGCACCGGCCAGTAGCGCAGTGCTTCCAGACTGTGGCGGGTAATGGCGAGGATCTCGTCGCGGCCGCCACGCTGCTCGCGCAGCGCCTCGAGGAAATACTCCATGCTCGAGAGCGCATCGGCCAGCGTGTCGAGCTGCTGCCCGCCCGGAATGCGGCGCTTGTCGAGCAACTCCACTTCGGTATAGCGCCGGATGCCGATGAGATATTCGGCGGGCTTGTCCAGTTCCAGCATGCGCAGGGCGCCGCCCACCTCCTGCAGCAGGCGTGGCACCGCGTTCAGCTGCTCGTGGTCCCAGCCGGTTTCGACAAACGCAACGAACGCCTGGCGCGCGTCGGCGAAGTTTCCGATCGCTTCACGGGTCAATGCTTCGAGCAGAGCCAGGCGTTCGGCATCACCCAGACCGTCTTCATCGAAGTCGCCGCTGGATGGATCCGCTTCACCAAGCCGCGCAACCTGATCGTCCAGCGAGGCATCGACGTACAGCAGCGCGCCGGCGATGTCGAGCAATGCGCTTTCGCTGACGGCCTCCCTGCCCGCCGCGAGCACGGCGAGGTGATCGCGCTGCCGGCTCACCGCATCGCGCGCGGCACCAAGTCCGAGCATGCCCAAGGTGTCGGCGACCCGGCCCAGCGCCTCGACCTGCGGCTGCAGCATGCCGTGATCCGGATTGCCGGTGCGCAGGTGCAGGTCAAGGGCATCCTTCACCCGCAGCACGTCCTCCTTGAGCGCCGCGGAGACGGTGTCGAGCAGGGCACGATTGCGTCCCCCGATGCTGGCTTGTGCATGGGCCAGCTCCTCGGCACTGGGCGCGATCTCGCGATCCAGGCCGAAGGTGTCGTTCAAGCGTGCCAGTGCCGGATGCAGGCGGTGGCGCCCGGCGACCTGGTACAGCAACTGCCGCGTCGGTTCGAGCAGGCTGGAGGTCGGCACCTGACCTTCGGCCTCTGCCGGCGCATCGATCAGCCGCCGTGCCTCGCGCTCGACGCTGGCAAAGGCATCGCGCAGCGCCTGGTTGGGCTCGATCGCGCCATCACGCAATGCCGACGCCACCTCCGACGCCACCCAGAACAGGCGCCGCGCATCGGTCGAAGCTTCGGCTTGGGCAAGCTGCTGCAGGGATTGGTGCAGTCGCTCCAGGTCGGGGGGGGCACCGGAGTTCCAGGCCGCCATGATCTCGCCCAGTGCTTGCAGCAGCCCCGCCATGGAGGCTGGCGCATGCTCGGCCACCGGCAAGCCGGGAAGCGCCTGGTCGAGTTGCGGATTGAACAGCGCCGCCTCGCTGATCGCCGCGCGCCCGTGGCAGGCGCGCAGATCGTTGAGCAGCGGCATCAACACCACCGGGATGTCGCGGTGACCACCCTGCAGACGTTCGAGGTAATCAGGCAGCTGCACCGAGCCGCGCATCAGCGCGGCGCAGGCTTCGTCGGCATCGCCCACATCGCCATTGGCAAGGCTTTCGGCCAGCGCCTGCATTTCGCCGGCCACCATCGCCGGCGCATACAGCTCGATCATGCGCAGGCTGCCCTGCACCTGATGCAGCAGCATCGACGCCAGGCGCATGCGGGTCACGTCGGCGCCGTCCTCGACATACGCTTCGACCTCCTGCTGCACCTGCGACAGGGTGGCGTCGAGCTCGGGCTTGATCCAGCCCAGCGTGGCGTGGTCGATGGCCTCGCGCAGCACGTTCATCGGCGGCGCTCCGGACTGACGGTGGTGCAGACGGCGGTCATTGGCTCGATGTTCCCTCGCCTCAGTCCGGCAACTTGAAGTCGGCCACCGAACGGCGCAAGTCGCTGGCGAGCTTGGTCAAATCACCAATCGAGGCAGCGGTCTGGCTGGCGCCCTGCGAGGTCTGCGCGGTGATCGCCTGGATCGTGCCCATGGTTTCGGAAATGTCGGAAGCCGCATTGGACTGCTGTGCGGCGGCTTCGGAAATGTTGCGGATCAACGCGGCCAAGTCGCTAGACACGCGTTCGATCTCGCCCAGTGCGGTACCCGCATCCTCGGCCAGACGCGCACCCTGCACCACTTCACTGGTGGTGCCTTCCATCGAGCTGACCGCCTCGTTGGTGTCGGACTGAATGGTCGACACCAGGCCCTCGATTCGCCGGGTGGCGTTGGAGGCACGTTCGGCGAGGCGCTGCACTTCGTCCGCCACCACCGCAAAGCCGCGCCCGGCCTCGCCCGCCGACGCCGCCTGGATCGAGGCGTTCAAGGCGAGGATGTTGGTCTGCTCGGAAATGTCGTTGATGAGTTCGACGATCGCGCCGATTTCCTGCGAGGACTCGCCCAGGCGCTTGATGCGCTTGGAGGTTTCCTGGATCTGGTCACGGATGTTGTCCATGCCCTGGATGGTGCGGCGGACCACGTCGGCACCGCTGGTGGCGATTTCCACCGAGCGCTGCGCCACTTCCGCCGACTGTGCCGAGTGTGCGGACACGTCGCGGATGGAGCCGGCAATTTCGTTGATGCGGTTGGTCGCCGAACCGATTTCGGCAGCCTGGTGCTCGGCCGCCTCGGCCAGATGCATCGCGGTGGCCTGGGTTTCCATCGCCGAGGATGACACCTGCACCGAAGTTTCGTTGATGGTGCCGACCAGGCTGCGCAACTGCTCGATGGCGAAGTTGATCGAGTCGGCGATCGCGCCGGTCACGTCCTCGGTCACCGTGGCGTTGACCGTGAGGTCACCCTCGGACAGGGTCACCATTTCATCCAGCAGACGCATGATCGCCTCCTGGTTGCGGTGGGTCTGCTCCTCGGCGAGGGTGCGACGCAGACTCTGTGCGCGGTACTGGCTGAGCACGAAGCCGATGATCGCGCCCAGCGCGACCAGGCCGGAGATGATCGATATCCAGATGTTGCCGATGAGGCTGGTGTCGCTCAGCGAGCCGGCGGCGGTGAAGGCGCTGAACAGCTTGCGCGAGTCGGCCAGCAGTTCATCCGCGCCGCTGGTGATGCGGCTGGATGCGGCCTGCACCTGGAACAGCTGCTGCGAGCCTTGCTGGATCGCCTCCAGGTCCTTCTTCATCTCGACCCACAAGTCGCGGGCGCTGGCCAATGCACCCTGCGCCGCGGCGGGCACCCGTTGCGCACTGGCACCGCCTTCGGCCAGGTCGCCCAGCACCTGCTCGAACACCGTCGTGTCCTGACTCAGGCCCTGTGCGGCGATCGGCGCGCTGGCGCCGCCGGCGCGGATCTCGGCAATGCGACGCGCCATCTGCGAGGCCAGGTTGGCCTGGCGCATGGCGATGAACTGCTGGCTGGCCGGCGAGCCGGAGGTGGACATCGCACGCACCATTTCATCCAGTTGCGCCTGCAGTCGCGGCACTTCACTGGTAAAGCGGTCGGCGTGCTGGCCCAGCGAGGAGACCACGCCTTCGCCTTCGATGATGCGCTGCGCTTCCTCGGCCAGCGGTGCCCAGGTCTTCTTGATCTGCGCGATCGGCGCGGCCACCGACACATCCTTGCCGTAATCGGCATCGACCCGGCCGATGTTGCCGTCGATGCGTGTCTTGGTTTCGCGGAAAGCCGCGAGCGCATCGGCACTGCCGCCGGCGGCTTCCTGACCCTGGCTTGCCAGCTGCTGCGACAACACCTGCAGGTCGGCCACTGCGGTGCTGGCCCCGCCGAGCCGGGTCGCCCGCCATACCGACAACGCGGTATTCACCGCGAAGATCAGGACGGCGATGGTCAGGATCGTCAGCCACAGGCCTGTGCGCGCTTCGCGGAGCTTGTCGGTGACCTTGTTGGAAGCTGTGCTCATGGTCTGGAACCTCGGTGTTTTTGCGGGATTCGGCGCATTGCCGGAAATGTGTATGCGGATGATTCAGGCGGCGGCGTTGCGGAACTCCGGTGTTCGCCCCAGGCGGTCGAGGTCGAACACCGACCAACGCTCGCCCTGTACCTCGTAGGCATGGTCGATGAAGTGCTGGTAGCGCCCCATGGCGTCGTCACCAGGCTCCACCCGCGAGCGCTCGTCGAAGCTTCGCTGGCCGAGCAATTCGTCGATCAGGAATGCGACATCGCCGCCGGGCTGGCGCATGCTGAGCAGGCGTTGGCGCTCCTGCGGCACGCTGCGTTGGCCCTCGAGGAACAGTTTGAGGTCGACCACCGGCAGCAGGTTGCCGCGCACGTTGGCCAGCCCCAGCAACCAGGGCTGTGCACCGGGAACCGCTGTCAGCGGCGGCACCCCGAGGATCTCGACCACGCTGTCGAGCTCGGACACCAGTGTGCGCCGCCCCAGCCGCCAGGCCAGCCCACGCCAGCCGCTGCGGCCACCGGCATCCAGCGGGCTGCCGGCGACATGCGCCAGCGCGCGGCGCTGGTAGTCGCGCAGCAGGTCCATCAGCGGCAGGCCGGTACTCATGCTGCTGCTCCCAGCGCGGCATGGATGCGTGCAATCAGGTCCGCTTCCACCGGGGGCTTGACCACGTAATCGCGCGCGCCCTGGCGCATGCCCCAGGCGCGGTCGACTTCCATGCTCTTGGTACTGACGATCACCACCGGGATGTGTCGGGTGGCCTGGTCGCGGGTCAGTGCGCGGGTGGCCTGGAAACCGCTCATGCCCGGCAGCACCACGTCCATCAGCACCAGATCCGGCAGATCCCGGCGGCAAGCCGCAAGCCCTTCCTCGGCACTGCCGGCAAGGCTTGCACGATGCCCGTTGCGCTCCAGCAGCTGAGCCAGCACTGCGGCTTCGGTGGGCGAATCTTCGATGACGAGTATGTGGGCCATGCCTTCACCCCGGTCAGGCAGGGACGTAAGTGCGGATTGCGTCGAGCAGTTCCTCGCGAGTGAACGGCTTGGTCAGGTATTGCTCGGAGCCGACAACGCGGCCACGCGCCTTGTCGAACAGCCCGTCCTTGGAGGACAGCATGATCACCGGCGTGGACTTGAACACCTGGTTGCTCTTGATCAGGGCACAGGTCTGGTAGCCGTCCAGGCGCGGCATCATGATGTCCACGAAGATGATGTGCGGATGCTGGTCGGCGATCTTGGCCAACGCCTCGAAGCCGTCATTGGCGGTGACCACGTCGTAGCCCTCGCGCTTGAGCAGCGTTTCGGCGGTGCGGCGAATGGTCTTCGAGTCGTCGATGACCATGACCTTGAGCGCGTTGTCGCCCGCGGCATTTCCCTCTTGCATCAAGACTTGACCCCTGCTGAGGCCGCCCCTGGGCGGCGCTTCCTGACGGGGCAATCTTTCATCCCCACACCGGCATGTCAAGCCAAACAGCGACCAGCACGCATATTTGTGAGTCCGGTCCTGCTCGGCGGCCGATCCGCTCTGCTAACGTCGCGCGCGCTGCTAACATCGCGCCATTCCCTGCTCAGGCCTGCCGATGCCGATCGACGTCGTGGTGGTGATGGACCCCATCGCCCGCATCAATCCCGCCAAGGACACCACGTTCGCCATGCTGCTGGAGGCACAGCGACGCGGGCATCGCCTGCACTACGTGCGTCCGGGCAGCCTGCATCTGCGCGAGGGCCATGCCGGCGCCGCCATGGCCAGCCTGCAGGTGCGTGACGACATGTCTGACTGGTTCAGCCTGGGTGAATTCGAAGCGCGCGACTTCGGCCCGGGCCAGGCGGTGCTGATGCGCAGCGACCCGCCGGTCGATGCCGATTACCTGCACGACAGCCAGTTGCTCGATTTCGCCCGTCTGCAGGGCGCACTGGTGGTCAACGACCCGCGCGGCCTGCGCGACTACAACGAAAAGCTGGCGGCGCTGCTGTTCCCCGAATGCTGCCCGCCGACCTTGGTCAGCCGTGACGACGCCGCGCTCAAGGCCTTCGTGCAGGCCCATGGCGAGGCCGTGCTCAAGCCGCTGGACGGCATGGGCGGGCATTCGATCTTCCGCGCCTCGGCTGGTGATGCCAACCTGAACGTGATCCTGGAAACCCTGACCCGTGGCGGCCGCCACCTGGCCATGGCGCAGCGCTACCTGCCGGAGATCGTGGATGGCGACAAACGCCTGTTGCTGATCGACGGCAAGCCGGTCGAGTTCGTCCTGGCGCGCATCCCGCAGGGTGACGAGTTCCGCGGCAACCTCGCCGCCGGCGGACGTGGCGAGGGGCGTCCGTTGTCGGCCCGCGATCGTTGGATCGCCGAGCGCGTGGGCCCGGAGATGAAGCGCCGCGGCATGCTGTTCGTCGGGCTGGACATCATCGGCGAGTGGATGACCGAGCTGAACGTGACCAGCCCGACCGGACTGCGCGAGCTGGATCGCCAGTTCGGCCTGAACATCGCGGCGCGTCTGTTCGATGCGATCGAGGCACGCATGGCGGATGACGCGGCGCAATGAGCGAAACCGCCACCCCTGCCCTGCCCGCGTCCGCGCGCCTGAGCGAACGTGACCGGCTGGGCGCGACCCTGGTGCTGTCGGGCGGGTTGCATGCCCTGCTGATCCTGGGCGTGGGCTTCGCGGTGCAACAGCCCCCCGCGGGTGCGCCGATGCTGGACGTGATCCTGTCCGGCACGCGCACCGCGTTGACGCCGAAGGAAGCCGAGTTCCTGGCCCAGGTCAGCAATCAGGGCAGCGGCGAGCACGAAAAATCCAATCGTCCGAGCGAGCACGTCAGCGGGCCCCTGCCGCTGCCGGAAACCGGCGACGCACCACTGCCGATGCGCGCACAGAGCCCCGAGGCCGCGCCGGTACCGGAAGCGCGCGTGGTGCGCAGCCTGGACGGCGAGGACGCGATCCCGTTGCCGCGCGACCAGCCGCAGGCCGAGGACGAGCCGCTGCCGCCGGGCCCGACCAAGATCGCCCATGACACCGAGATGGCGCGCCTGGCCGCCGAGATCCACCTCAATTCGGAACGCTATGCCAAGCGCCCCAAGCGCAAGTTCGTCTCCGCCAGCACCCAGGAATACGTCTATGCCGAATACCTGCGACGCTGGGTCGAGCGCGTCGAGCGCATCGGCAACCTGAATTACCCGGAAGCCGCACGCCAGCGCGGCCTGTCCGGACAGGTGGTGGTGAGCATCGGCATCCGCCGCGATGGCGGCGTGGAGTCGGCCCAGGTGCTGGTATCGAGCAAGCAACCGATCCTCGACCAGGCCGCACTGCGCATCGCCAAGCTGGCCGAGCCCTATCCGCCGTTGCCGCGCACCGAGGACGGCATCGACGTGCTCAACGTGGTGCGCACCTGGGCGTTCAAGCCCGGCGGCGAGTTCGTCGACCAGTAGCGCAGACCACTCATTCCGCCGGCGTGCCGCGCGCGGCGGCCTGCTCGGCCAGGGTCAGCGCCACGTTGTCGCGCAGATAGGCCGGCTCGATCCGGTCGGCCGGCTGTGCCAGCCCCGCGGCGTGCGCGCGCACCGCCAGCCGGGCGAGATCCGCAGCCTGCGGCAGCGCGTCGGCATCCACGGCTGCCAGTTGTGCCCCGAGCTGGCGAACCAGCGCGTCCTCGCCGGCGCCGAAACCACTGCCGACACCGTGCCAGCCCATGCCCTCGACCTGTACCTGCGCCGGCGCCGTGATCCGCTCGCGCAGCAACGCTCGCGGCGCGCCGTCATCGAACTCGAAACCGGCCCAGTAGAGTTCGCCCATGCGCGCATCGATCGCCGCCAGCACGCGCTGGCCGTCCGTCGCCGACGCACGCATCGCCAGCGTGGCCAGGGTGGATACCGCGACGACCGGGATGTCCAGCGCCAATGCGATGCCCTGTGCCAGCGAGATCCCCAGGCGCACGCCGGTGAACGCGCCCGGTCCGCGCCCCACCGCGATCAGATCGAGCGCGCTGCGCGACAAGCCGGCTTCGGCCAGCAACGCCTCGGCCCAGGGCAGCACCAGTTCGGCGTGCCGGCGCGGGGCCAGTTCGAAGCGTTGGCGCACCTCGCCATCACACCACAGGGCGACGGAGCAGGCTTCGGTGGCGGTTTCCAGTGCGAGCAGGTTCATCGGTCGGGGGTACGCAAAGCAGGACGGGCGCTCAGGATGCCGTGTTTTGCGCCGCGAAGAAGGCCTCCACATCGCCCAGCTCGCGACTGCGCGGCATCGGTGGCAGGGAGTCGAGGAAGGTGCGGCCATAGCTTTTGCCGAGCAGGCGCGGATCGCACAGCACCAAGACACCGCGGTCGTCGATGGTGCGGATCAGGCGCCCGGCGCCCTGCTTGAGCGCGATCACCGCCTGCGGCAGTTGCTCGTCGCGGAACGGATTGCCGCCGTCGCGGCGCACCGCCTCCAGACGCGCCTGGAACACCGGGTCGTCCGGCGCGGCGAACGGCAGCTTGTCGATCACCACCAGCGACAAGGCCGGGCCGGCCACGTCCACGCCCTCGCGGAAGCTGGCAGTGCCCAGCAGCACGCCGTTGCCGGAGGCACGGAAGGCATCCAGCAGCTGCCCGCGCGGGGCCTCGCCCTGCACGAACAGCGGCCACGGCAGGTCGTCGTGCGCGCGCAGCAGGGCCGCGGCCTCGCGCAGCGCGCGGTGCGAGGCGAACAGCAGGAAGGCGCGGCCCTGCGACGCCCGCAAAACGGGCAACACGGCATCGATCACCGCTGCGGTGTAGCCGAACGCCGATGGTTCGGGCATCGCCTTGGGCAGATACAGCAGGGCTTGTCGTGCCCAGTCGAATGGCCCGGGCTCGAGCACGCTTGGCGGCTGCCACAGGCCGAGTCGCTGGCTGACATGAGCGAAACTGCCGCCGACCGCCAGCGTGGCCGAAGTGAATACCCAGGCCGCACGTGAATGCTCGCGATGCCGGCGCAGCGGACCGGACACGTCCAGCGGCGTGCGTTGCAGACGGAAGCCGCGCGGCGTCAGCTCGTACCAGTAGACGTTGTCGCTGCCGGGATCGGGGCTGCGCTCGTCCAGCGGCTCGACGTCGGCATCGGACGGCGCATTCCAGGCCTCGCACCAGCGTGTGAGACGCCCGCGTGCTTCCAGCGCCCGCGCATGGCAGGCGTCGAGGCCGGGGCCGCTCTCGCGCCACGCGGCGAGTGCCTGGATCAGCCCGTCGAGTGCGGCTTCAAGCCCGGCCACGGCCGCCTGCACGGAATCGAGCTGCAGCGCCTGGCTGCGGGTGCCACGGATCGGCAGACGATCCATCGCCAGGCGCAGGCCGCGCGTGGCCTGCTCCAGCCCCTCGATCGGTGCCTGCAGTGCCGCCAGCGCGCCGGTTGCCTCGCGCGATTCGCGCAACGCATCACGCGCAAGATCCACCAGCAGCCGCGCACCGAGGCCCTCGCCGAAAAATTGCGCCGCCAGCTCGGGCAGCTGATGCGCCTCGTCGATGATGAAGCTTTCCGCGCCAGGCAGGATCTCGCCGAAGCCCTCCTGTTTCAGTGCCAGATCGGCCAACAGCAGGTGATGGTTGACGACCACCACGTCCGCTGCCTGCGCGCGTGCGCGCGCCTGCACCACGAAGCATTCACTCCAGAAGGGGCATTCGTTGCCAAGACAGTTTTCGTTGGTCGAAGTCACCTGTGGCCACAGCGGCGAATCCTCCGGCATGTCGTCCAGTTCGGCCAGGTCACCGAAGCGTGTGCGCCCGCTCCAGGCCACGATGCGCTGCAACTGGTCGAGCTGCTGCCGGCTGCTCTGGCGCGGCTCGGCGCGCGCCTGCTGCAGGCGGTAATGGCACAGGTAGTTGGCCCGCCCCTTGAGCAAGGCGGCGCGGTGACCGATGCCGAGCGCTTCACGCACCCGTGGCAGGTCGCGATGGAAGAGCTGATCCTGCAGTGCGCGGGTACCGGTGCTGATGATCGTGCGCCGGCCTGAGAGCAGCGACGGCACCAGGTAGGCGTAGGTCTTGCCGGTGCCGGTACCGGCCTCGGCGAGCAGTTCGCCGCGCTGGCTGATCGCTTCGGCGATTGCTTCGGCCAGATGTTGCTGCGCCTCGCGCGGCACGAAGCCGGCCACGCTCGACAAGGCGCCTCCGGCCGAGAGCGCCTCGCGGCTGCATGCGGCCAGGTCCATCGACGCAGCGTCCGGCTGCCCGGCGACGCTCATCGCTCGGGCACGGGCGATGCCGGATCGGCCGCAGGCGGGGGTGGCGGATCCCGCGGTGGCTGGCGCTCGCCCAGCCCGAAGAAACGTCGCCAGCCACTCACCCCGGTGGAGGGTTCGGCACCCGGCTCGGATGGTGATTGCAGCGGGTTGCCGAATTCGTCGTATGTCGGCGCCGGCTCGATCACGCAGGGCCGGTAGGCCGGGGCATAGCCGGAGACGAAGGCGAAGCGACGCGCACCCGGGCAGCTGGCATCGCTGCTGTGGCCATCGACCACCCACTGCCAGTCCAGGCCATCGTCGCCGGGTTGCAGCGCGCGACTGGGCAACTTGGCGAAGATGCCGGACCAGACCCGCATCGCACCGGTCGCGCCATACAGGCCGGTCGGCTGGTTCTGGTCGTTGCCGACCCAGACCACGGCGAGATGATCGCCGGTCCAGCCGGCAAACCAGCTGTCGCGGCTGTCGTTGGAGGTGCCGGTCTTGCCCGCCGCGTTGAGCCGGCCGAGGCCATCAGCCACCAGTTGCCGGCCGGTGCCCGAGGCCACCGCCTGCTGCAATGCCAGGGTGACCAGGCGCGAGGCCACGGCATCGCCCTGCTGCGCCGGCGCAGGCGTCTTGTCATAGCGGTTCAGCGCATGGCCGCTGGCATCGAGCACGCCGCGCACCGCATGCAGCGGTTGCACCTGACCGCCCGAGGCAAGGAACTGGTACAGCTGCGCCATCGCGTAGGGGCTCTGGTCGGTGGCGCCGAGCAGCAACGACGGATTGCTCTGCGCCTCGACCCCGGCCAGTGTGCGCATCAGCTCGGCCACGCGCTCCGGGCCCACGTCCATGCCCACGCGCACCGTGGCGAGGTTGTAGGACTGCGCCAGCGCATCGATCAGGCGCACCGTGCCATGGCTGCGGCCATCGGAGTTGCCCGGCGACCAGCGCTGGCCATTGGACAGGCGGATGGCCAGCGGCGAATCATCGAGGTAACTGGCCAGCGACCACTTGCCCGGCTGAGCCAATGCCAGCAGGTAGACGAAGGGCTTGATGGTGGAACCGACCGGGCGCTGCGCATCCAGCGCGCGGTTGAAACCGGGGTTGCTGAAGTCCTTGCTGCCGACCGCGGCCAGCACCTGGCCGGTATGCACGTCGGTCAGGATCAGACCCGACTCCAGCGCCACCTTGCGCCGTTCGCCCAACGCCTTCATGGTGCGCGTCACCGCACCTTCGGCATAGCCCTGCGCCGAGGGCGACATGCTGGTCATCACCGCCAGCCCCGCCCCTTGCAGCGAGCCGGCCGGGTAGTCGCGCACCAGCTGGCGGCGCACCAGGTCGACGAACGCCGGGAAGCGGTTGGGCGCGGCCACGCCCGGCTGTTCGCTGACGCCAAGCGGCGCCGCGCGCGCGCGCTCGTATTCGGGCTGGTCGATGATGCCGGCTTCATGCATCTCCGCCAGCACCAGGTTGCGCCGCTGCAACGCGCGCTCGGGGTTGCGCCGCCCGTCGTAGTACGAGGGGCCGTTGACGATCGCGATCAGCAGCGCGATGTGCTCGGTGTCGAGGTCGTCGAGGCGGCGGTTGAACCAGAACTCCGAGGCCGCGGCCACGCCATGGATCGCCTGCGAACCGCGCTGTCCCCAATAGACCTGGTTGAAATAGGTTTCCAGGATGGTGCGCTTGTCGTAGCGCGCCTCGAGGATCAGCGCATACAGGATTTCATTGAACTTGCGCGATGGCGTGACCTCGTTGCCGATGCCGAGCAGACCGCTGCGCGCCACCTGCTGGGTCAGCGTGCTGCCACCCTGCAAGCGCTTGCCGCGACTGCGCAGGCTGACCCAGGCGGCACGCGCCATGCCGCTGATGTCGATGCCGTGGTGGCGAGCGAAGTCGCGGTCCTCGACCGCCTGCAAGCCGGTGACCAGCTTTTCCGGCACTTCGTCCAGCCGCACCAGGCGACGCTCCTCCTGGTTCTGTCCGTACAGCGTGGCGATGCGTGCCGGATCCAGCCGTGCCGCCTTGAGCGCACGCTTGCCCTCGATGTCGCGCAGGCTGGCGACCTTGCCACCGGAAATGCGCACCTCGATGCGCAACGGCGCGATGCGCCCTTCGACATCGTGGTAGCCGCGGCTGGAGATGGTGAAGGTACCGTCCTTGTGCGCATACGTCCCCGGCTTGCCGCCAGTGCCGTCATCGCGGTAGGCCGCCGCATCCAGCTCGGTACGCAGAGTGGCGACGTTCATCGCGATGCCGGGCTCGAGCTGCAACGGCCGCGCATACACCCGGGTCGGCAACTGCCACTGCAACTGGCCGAAGCGTTCGCTGACCTGGTGGTTCAGGTACACCATGTAGGGCGCGAGAAAACCCAGGCCCACGCCCGCCAGCGCCAGCAGTGCCACCAGCAGGCGTCGCCGCCAGCCCGGTCCGGCATCCCGCTCATGGTCGTCTTCGTCGAAGTCGGGATCGTCGTAGTCGTATCGGCTCATGCGCTGCACCGGTACCGGCGCGTAGTGAGAGAATGTCCAGTCGGCGAGTCTAGCTCACCCCTTCCCTCCTCCATCCATGCGCGCGCAGCGCCGTCAGGCCCCGTTCCGTTGATGTCCTTCCTGCACGACAGCCTGCTGTATCGCGTCCGCCAATGCTGGGGCCTGCTCCGGCGCGGCCTCGCCAGCCTGCGCGCACGCGGCTGGAAGGCCACCTGGCAACGCGTGACCATGCATTTCGGCGTCCTCGCGCCCAGCCTGCACCAGCCGCTGTACCTGCCCGGGACACCCGCGGACGTGGGCGGTGTTGGCACGCTGCCGGCCGCGGCCGAGCCCGTGGCCAGCATCATCATCCCGGTCTTCGGGCAACTGCCGCATACCTTGCGCTGCCTGAACGCGCTGGCCGAACACCCGCCCGCGCACGCTTGTGAAGTGATCGTGGTCGATGACGCATCCGCCGATGGCAGCGCCGATGAGCTGGCCCGGGTGGCAGGCCTGCGTCTGCTGCGCCGCGCCGAGAATGGCGGCTTCATCGATGCCTGCAACGACGGTGCAAGCGCTGCGCGCGGGCGCTTCCTGGTATTCCTCAACAACGACACCGCACCGCAGCCGGGCTGGCTCGATGCCCTGATCGACACCTTCGAACAGCGCCCGCAGGCCGGGTTGGTGGGGGCACAACTGCTGTACCCGGACGGCCGCCTGCAGGAGTCGGGCGCCGCGCTGGCCGCCGATGGCAGCGCGGAAAACCTCGGCCGCTTCGCGCATCCGGATGACCCGCGGCATGCCGCGCTGCGCGAGGTGGACTACTGCTCCGGTGCCGCGATCGCACTGCCACGCACGCTGTTCGAGGCACTGCAAGGCTTCGATACGCATTACCGCCCGGCGTATTACGAAGACAGCGACCTGGCGATGCGCGTGCGCGCCCGCGACCTTCAGGTACTGGTGCAGCCCGCCGCGCGCGTCGTGCACTGGGAAGGCACCACCGGCGGCACCGACACCACACGGGGCAGCAAGGCCTGGCAGCCGGTCAACCGCGAAAAGTTCCGCCAGCGCTGGCACGACGTGCTGCACGCGCGCGCTGGCAGGCCGCGCCCGCCCAGGGTTCTGGTGGTGGATGCGACCACGCCGACGCCGGACCGCGACTCCGCTTCGTTGCGCATGCGCGGCCTGCTCGGGCTGTTGCTGGAAGAGGGCGCCGAGGTGCAATTCGCGGCACTCGACCGCCGCCACGCGGGTCCTTACACGCGGGCGCTGCAGCGCAGCGGCGTCGAAGCTTGGCATGCGCCGTTCCTGCGTTCATGGCCGGCGTGGTTCAAGGCGCATGGCGCCGAACTGGACCTGGTCATCCTCTCGCGCCATTTCGTCGCCAGCGAGCTGCTGCCGTTGGTGCGCCGCCATGCACCGCAGGCGCGCGTGGTGTTCGACAGCGTGGACCTGCATTACCTGCGCGAAGGCCGCGAAGCCGAACTCGGGGCTGACCGTGCGGCACGACGCCGGGCGGCGCGCACTCGTCGGCGCGAACTGGCGGTGATCGCCGCCAGCGACCTGACTCTGGTGGTCAGCCCGGCCGAGCAGGCACTGCTGAGGACCGATGCCCCCGACGCGCGCGTGGCGGTGTTGTCCAACCTGCACGAGCTGGCCGACGGCGGCAAGCCGTTCGCCGAACGCCGCGACGTGGTGTTCGTTGGCGGCTTCCGCCATCCACCCAACGTGGATGCCGTGCTGTGGTTCGCCGCAGAAATCTGGCCCGCGGTGCGCGCGACGCTGGGCGATGTGCATTTCGACGTGGTCGGCATGCAGCCGCCGGATGCGATTCGTGCGCTGGATGGCCGCGATGGCATTCGCGTGCTTGGCTACGTTCCCGACATCGACCCGTGGATGGATGGCGCACGCGTGGCGGTGGCCCCGCTGCGCTTCGGCGCCGGGGTCAAGGGCAAGATCAACCTGAGCATGGCGCATGGCCAGCCGGTGGTGGCCACCGCCTGCGCCGCCGAAGGCATGTACCTGACCCACGGCCATGACGTGCTGGTGGCCGAAGATGCCGGTGCCTTTGCCGACGCAGTCATCACCCTGTACCGCGATCAAGAGCTGTGGCAGCGACTCGCCGACAACGGCCGCGAGAACATCCGCCGCCATTTTTCCGCCGATGCCGCGCGCGGAACCGTGCGCCGCATGCTTGACCGGGACAAGGACACGGAGTGATGCCGCGCGCCATCCGCGCCTCAGGCGCGACGCGCCTCGTGCACCCCGGGCAGGCCGTCGAGCTTGGCCAGCAGCTGTGACAACTGTTCGAAGTCGCGCACCTCGACGCCGACCAGCACCCGTTGCAGGCCGTCGCGCGCCACGCCATCGGCGCGGATCGAACTGACCATGATGTTTTCCTGCGCGATCAGGTTGCTGAGGTCGCGCAGCATGCCCTTGCGATCCAGCGCGTCGATGCGGATTTGCACCTGTTGCCGCGCCGCGGCATCGCCCCAATCCACCGGCAACAGGCGCTCGGGATCGGCGGCGGCCATGCGTTTTAGCGCGGCGCAATTGGCGCGATGCAGCGACAGTCCACGGCTGCGGGTGAGGTAGCCGGCCACCGCCTCGCCCGGCAACGGCTGGCAGCAACGCGCGATGTGCACCAGCAGATTGTCCACGCCGGCCACGCTGACTCCGGTTGGTGCTCGCGTTCTGCGTGGTGCCGGCGCCTGCGGCAGCGCTTCCTCCGCCGGCTGCCCGGCCCGGCGCGCTTCGTTCAGCGCACGCACCACCTGGGTCGGCCCGATCTCGCCCAGTGCCACCTTGATCTGCAGCTCGCCGACATCGGCCAGCTGGAACTGCGTCAGGGCCGGCGCCAGATCGGCGTCGGCCAAGCCCATGCGCTTGAGTTCACGCTCGATGATCTCGCGCCCGGCCTGCTGGTTGCGTTCGCGGTCGAGACGACGGAACCAGACCCGCACCTTCTCCCGCGCGCGCGCACTGGCGAGGAAGCGGTTGCCCGGCAGCAACCAGTCACGGCGCGGCTCGTCATGTTTGCCGACCAGCACCTCGACCCGTTCGCCGGTGGCCAGCTTGTGATCCAGCGGCACGATGCGCCCGTCTACCTTGGCCCCGCGACAGCGGTGGCCGATATCGGTATGCACGCGGTAGGCAAAATCCAGCGGCGTGGCACCGGCCGGCAGATCGATCACCTGCCCCTTCGGTGTCAGTGCATAGACACGGTCCTCGACCAGCTCCTGGTCGAGGTCGTCGCGCAGTGCGGCATCCCCCTCCTCGCTCGCGGCATCGAGCAGGCGCCGCATCCACGCCACCTTGCGCTCCAGTGCGGCATCGCCGGCACCGCCTTCCTTGTAGCGCCAGTGCGCGGCGACGCCCATTTCCGCATGCTCATGCATTTCGCGGGTACGGATCTGCACCTCGACCACCTTGCCCTCGGGGCCGACCACGCAGGTATGCAGGGAGCGGTAGTCATTGGCCTTGGGCCGCGCGATGTAATCATCGAATTCGCCGGGCACCGGCATCCACAGCGCGTGCACCAGGCCAAGCACGGCATAGCACTCGGCGGTGTCCTCGACCAGCACGCGCACCGCACGCAGGTCGTGCAGCCCTTCGAAGGGCAGGTTCTTGCGCTGCATCTTGCGCCAGATGCTGTACAGGTGCTTGGGGCGCCCGGCGATGTCGGCCTTGATGCCCTGTACGCCCAGTGCGCGTTCCAGCTCGCGCTTGACGATGTCGATGTAACGCTCGCGGCCGGCGCGGGTATCGTCCAGCAGGCGCGCGATGCGCCGGTAGGCCTCGGGTTCGAGCACGCGGAAGGCGAGATCCTCCAGCTCCCATTTCAGCTGCCAGATGCCGAGCCGGTTGGCCAATGGCGCGTGGATGTCACGGGTCAGGCGCGCCAATCGAGTGGCCTGTGTCGTCGTGCCCTCGGCGTTGGCGGCGGTGCGCAGACGCAACAGGTGGCGCACCAGCAGCACCGGCACCACACGCAGGTCGCGACTCATCGCCAGCAACAGGCGACGCAGGCCCTCGGGATTGCCGCGCCCGTCCTGTTCGGCGTGCAGGGCGCTGACCTGGGTTTCGGCATCCAACCCTTCGAGCAGGTCGCGGATGCCCGGCGCAGGCACCTCCCCGGGCGGCAGCGCCGATACCCCGCCGGCGACATCCAGCAGCACGGCCGCCAGCATCTGGCCATCGGCGTTGAGCGCGGCCAGCTGTTGCATCGCCGCACCCGCCTCGCGCACCACGACCGGGGCCAGCGTGGCCGGCAACACGCGCTGCAGCCACTCGCGCAGTTCGACGTCAATGGCCGTCGCGGCGGGCGTTTGCAGCAGTTCGGCGATGGAGGACGGGGCAGACAAATCGGTGAGGGAAGAGGGTCGCACCACGGCGAACCGATATCGCTACACTACCGCCACATCCTGCGATTGGAAGCCCCATGCGCCTGTCGATGCTCGCACTTCCACTGATTGCCGCACTCAGCCTGCCCGCCCTGGCGCAACAGGACGAGGCGCGCATGCCGATCGAACAGCAGATGAGCGCCGAGGAGTTCAAGGCCGCGGGCCTGGACAAGCTCTCGCCGGCGGAACTTGCCCGGCTGAACGCCTGGCTCGGCCGTACCGTGGCCGCGGAATCGCAGAAAGCGGTGGCCGAAGCACGCCGTGAAGAAACCACCCGCTCCGCGCGTGGCGGTTCACTGTTCGGCGGTGGCGGTACCGCATTCGAAGCCCGCCTGCAGGGCCGCTTCGAAGGCTTTGGCCGCGGCAAGCGCTACACCCTGGACAACGGCCAGGTGTGGGAGCAGATCGACGACACCACGATGTACGGCGTCAGGCTCGACAATCCCAGTGTGCAGCTCAAGCCCAGCCTGATCGGCAGTGCTTGGTACATGCGCGTGGACGGGCGTGCGGTCAACGCCAAGGTCAAGCGCATCAAGTAAGCCGCCGGCGCGCAGCCATGCGGCGCGTGCTCAGTCTTTCAGCGCATCACGCGCGGCCTGCCATTGCGCAATGCGCGTGGCGAGTTTTTTCGCCGACACTCCGCCCTTGGCGCCCAGTTCCTGGGCGTAGGTCGCCACGCGCAATTCCTCGAGGTCGCGACGCAACGCGCCGGCGGCGTGGTCATCACCTGCATCGGCCAGCGCGTCGACGAAGGGCTTGAGTTCGAGCATGCGCGCCTGGTCCTTGGCCGGGTCACGTTGCGCACGCTCGGCACGCAACGCCAAGGCACGCAGCCAGCGCGGATACTCCGCCAGCATCCCGGCATCCACCGTGCGCAGGAAACCCGGATAGACCAGCGTCCCCAGATGGGCCTGCATGTCGTCGAGGTTGCCGCTGGCCCAACCCATCAGTTCCGACTGCAACCCGGCACGCACCTCGGCGACCCGCTCGAGGATGGTTTCGGCCTGCTGCAGCCGTCGCATCGCCTCGGCGAACAGATGTTTGCCCACGCTCTCGACCAGGGCATCGAATCCCTCGCGGTCGCGTACTTCACGCAATGCCTCATCTCCGGCCAGGGCGACGAACGCACCTTCGACCAGGTCCTCGCGCAGGTCGTTGGCATCGGCCGCCCTGGGTTGGCGCAGGCGCTGCAACGCGGAGGGCGGCTGTTCGATGGCCGCATGCAGCAGGGCGACCCGCGCCTGCACCGGCAATTGCCGGCGCGCCTGCTTGAACCTGTCCGCCAGCGCCAGACGCAGCAGGCGCCGCACTCCGGACGGATGCGCGCGTGCGGCGACTTCGCGCTGCGCATGCACATGCAACGACACCGAATCACCCTCGTCATGCAAGGCGGGAAATGCCGGGATCCCGCCTTCGCCGCGCAGCTCGAGCGGGATCGGTCCGGCGGGAAATTCGAGCAGGCCCGCCTTCGCCATGCCGCTGCCGGCGCGTGCGGCGAAGGCGCGCTGCGCACGCGCGCCGAAGCGCGCCTGCAACCGCGCAAGATCGCGCGAGGTGGCGAGCACGTGGCGTCCCGTCTCGTCCTGCAATTGCAGCAGCATGCGGAAATGCGGCTCGATGTCGGCATCGGCGAAGTCGAGCGCGCTCACCTCGACTCCGCTCAAGCGCTGCAGGAAACGCGCCAGCACCGCTTCCATGGCATCGGCCTCGGGCCCGGGGTGGGCCTCGGCGAATGCACGCGCGAAGTCCGGTGCCGGCACGAAATTGCGGCGCAGGGCCTTGGGCAGTGCGCGGATCAGCGCGGCAGCCTTGTCGGCAACGAATCCCGGTGCCAGCCACGACAAGCGCGCCTCGTCCACGGCATTGAGCAAGTGCAAGGGCAGCACCAGGCTCATGCCGTCGTCGGCGGCACCCGGCTCGAAGCGATAACGCACCGCCAACCGCGCATCACCCAGCGCCAGCCACGGCGGGAAGCGCGCGGCGTCGGTTTCCTCGACCACCAGCAAATCCTCGCGGCGCCATTCCAGCGCCGCCTGCTGCGGTGGCGGCAGCCCCTTGAACCAGGCATCCAGTGCGCGCGCGTTGTGCACATGCGCAGGCAGGCGGTCGAGATACCACTGCGCCTGCCACTCCTCGTCCACCACCAGACCGGCGCGGCGCAGCTTGGCTTCTTCCTCCCTGGCCGCTGCCAGCGTCTTCAGATTGCGCGCGAGAAACGCGCAGCGGGTATTGATCTCGCCGCTCACCAACGCATCGCGCACGAAAATCTCGCGTGCTTCGGCGGGATGCAGCACCGCGTAATGCACCGGCTTCTTCGGTGCCAGCACCAGACCGAACAGACTCACCTGTTCGCTGCCCAGCACCCGGCCCTGCGCGCGCGACCAGCGCGGATCGTGCTGCCGCCGCGCGAGCAGGTGCGGCACTTCGCTGATCACCCATTCCGGGTCGATCGCGGCATTGGTGATCGCCCATACCTTCTCGGTATCGAGCAGGGTCGCCGACAACACCCACGGCGGCGGCTTGCGCGCCAGTGGCGAGGCCGGGAACAACTGGAAGCGGCGCCCTCGCGCACTTTGGTAGATGCCACGTTCAACCTGATGCCCGACCTGCGTCGGCAACCCGGCGATCAGCGCGCGGTGCAGGCGCGCGTAATCGACATGCGGTGCGACATCGCCTGCATCCGGCTGGGCAACCGGATCACGCACGTGCAGGTGCGAACCATCAGCCTCGGCCGTGCGTTGCCGGCGGCCGGTCGCACCCGCCGCGGGGTCGCGAACCGGCCCACTCGCCCAGCCCAGGTCTTCGCACTGCAGCTTGAGCTGGCGGTGCAGCTCACGCCATTCACGCAGGCGCAGGAAGCCGAGGAAGTGTTTTTCCGCCCATTTGCGCAACTGCGACTGGCTCAGCCGCTCATGCGCGAGGCGGAAGGCATGCCACAGCTTCCAGATGCCGATGAACTCGGACTTGGCATCGGCGAACGCGGCATGCGCCGCGTCGGCGGCGGCGCGCGCCTCGGCGGGCCGCTCGCGCGGATCCTGCACCCCGAGGAAGCTGGCAATGGCGAGCATTTCGTGCAGCACGCCGTGCTGCTGTGCGGCGATCAGCATGCGCGAGAGCTTCACGTCCACCGTCAGGCGTGCCATCTGGCGGCCGATCGCGGTGAGCCGGCGGTTCTCGTCGATCGCGCCAAGCTCGGCCAGTTGCTGCCAGCCGTCGGCGATGGCGCGTGGATCGGGCGGCTCCAGAAACGGGAACTTCTCGATTTCGCCGAGGCCGATCGCAAGCATGCGCAGGATCACCCCGGCCAGCGCCGAGCGGCGGATTTCGGGGTCGGTGAAGGCCGCGCGCGCCTGGAAGTCGACCTCCGCGTACAGGCGGATGCACACGCCATCGGCCACCCGCCCGCAGCGCCCCTTGCGCTGCTCGGCACTGGCCTGCGACACCGCTTCCACATGCAGCCGGTCCAGCTTCTGCCGCGGGCTGTAGCGCTTGACCCGCGCCAGCCCGGGATCGACCACGTAGCGGATGCGCGGCACCGTCAGCGACGTTTCCGCCACGTTGGTGGCGAGCACGATGCGGCGCCGGGTGCCGGGCCGGAACACCTTGTCCTGATCGCGCGCCGACAACCGCGCGTACAAGGGCACCACCTCGGTATGCCGGTAGCGGCGCCGCTCCAGCGCTTGGTGCGCATCACGGATTTCGCGCTCGCCGGGCAGGAACACCAAGGTGTCACCCAGGGGATTCTCGCGGGTGATCTCGTCGCAGGCGGCGACGATGCCCTCCAGCACGCTGCGCTCGCCGCCCTCTTCGCCCTCACCTTCGAGCGGCCGCCAACGCACCTCGACCGGATAGGTGCGCCCTTCCACCGTGACCACCGGCGCGTTGTCGAAGTGTTCGGCGAAACGCCCGGTGTCGATGGTGGCCGAGGTCACGATCAGCTTGAGATCCGGGCGGCGTGGCAGCAGTTGCTTGAGATAACCGAGCAGGAAATCGATGTTGAGGCTGCGCTCGTGCGCCTCGTCGATGATCAGCGTGTCGTAGCGCGACAGCCAGCGATCGGACTGGATCTCGGCGAGCAGGATGCCGTCGGTCATGAACTTGATCGCGGTGCGCTCGCCAACCTGCTCGTTGAAGCGCACCTGGAAGCCGACCGTCGCGCCCAGTGGCACTTCAAGCTCCTCGGCCACGCGCCGCGCCACCGAACGCGCGGCGATGCGTCGTGGCTGGGTGCAGCCGATCATCCCGGCCTGCCCGCGACCGGCCATCAGGCACAGCTTCGGCAACTGCGTGGTCTTGCCGCTGCCGGTTTCCCCGGCGACCACCACCACCTGGTGCCGGCGGATCAGTTCGACCAGCGCATCGGCATGTTCGGCGATCGGCAGATCCGCATTGATGCGCGCCTGCGGCAACTGCGCGGCACGCGCCTGGCGCTGCTCGAGCGAGGCCTGCAGGCGGCTGGCGAAGGCCTTGCGCCGTTCATCGTCCGCGGGCCTCGCCTTCCACTTCGACCACAAGCCGAGCAGGCGGCCACGATCCCGCGTCAACGCGTCGTCGATGGCGCGCCGGGCCTTGCGAAGCTCGTTGGCGGGCGAAGCAGGCATGCGCAGGAAATGGGGGCGAAAGCGCGGCAGGCAATCCCGCGCCGGGGTTCAATCCAGGCCGAAGGCGCGCTCCAGCACCGCCATGCGCACGGCGACGCCGTTGGCGACCTGGCGCAGGATGCGCGATTGCGCGCCATCGGCCACGTCGTCGCTGATCTCCACGCCGCGGTTCAGCGGGCCCGGATGCATCACGATGGCATCGGGCCGTGCCTTGGACAGGCGTGCCGCGGTGATGCCGAAATCACGGTGGTAGTCCTCCAGCGAGGGCACCAGGCCGTCCTGCATGCGCTCGCGCTGCAGACGCAGGGTCATCACCACATCAACGTCGGCGAGCGCGCGATCCAGATCCTGAGCGACTTCGCAGCCGGCCAGGCTGCCGTCATCGGGCAGCAGGGCTTCGGGGGCGCAGGCGCGCAGTTCGCCCACGCCGAGCGTGCGCAATGCGGTGATGTCGCTGCGCGCCACGCGGGAATGGCGGATGTCGCCGACGATCGCCACGCTGAGCCGGCTGAAGTCATCGCCTTTGGCCTGGCGGATGGTGAGCATGTCGAGCAGGCCCTGGGTGGGATGCTGATGACGGCCATCGCCGGCATTGATCAGCGCGGTGCCGGGCCCGGCCTCGGCCGCCAGCGCCGCCACCGCGCCTTCCTCGCGCGCACGCACGACGAACGCTTCGACGCCCATCGCCTCGATGTTCTTCAGCGTGTCGCGTGCGCTTTCGCCCTTGGTCGTGGATGAAGTGGCCGCCTCGAAGCCGAGCACGTCCGCCCCGAGGCGCTGCGCCGCGCGCTGGAAGCTGAGGCGGGTGCGCGTGGAGGGCTCGAAAAACAGCGTGCACACCGCGCGTCCGGCCAGCGGCCGCCCCGGGTCGGCACCCCCGGCCAGTTGCGCGGCGCGATCCAGCAGCGCCAGCATCCGCGCGCGGTCGAGTTCATCCAGGGACAGCAGGTGTCGGCGCATGTCAGGCTCCGCTCGTGCGTACATCGGTGTCAGCGGCCACATCGGCCAGCATGATCGCGCCCTCGGGCGCGGCCAGCCAGCGTTCGAGGATCACCGCGGCGGCCATCGCATCCAGCAGCTCGGCATCGCGGCGGCGACGCTGGCCTTCGGCGCGCTCATGCGCGAAGCGCTGCGCGGCTTCGATGCTGCTGCTGCGCTCGTCGACCAGCATCACCGGCAGGCCGAAGCGTGCGGCCAGTGCACGCGCGAACGCGTGCGCCCGTCGCTGCGCGGGCTGGCCTTCGCCCTCGAGGGTGAGCGGATCGCCGACGACGAAGCCGCCGGGCAGCCATTCACGGCGCAGGCGCTCCACCTGCTGCCAATCGGGCTCCCCTTCGCGCATGTCCAGCACGGCCAGCGGGCGCGCCGCGCCGCCGATGCGGCTGCCGACGGCCACGCCGGTACGCCGCGCGCCGACATCGAAGGCCAGCACCGTGGCATCGGCGCGCATGGGGTCAGGCCCGGCCGCTGTAATGGGTCATCTGCATCAGATTGACCCCGATCTTGCCCGCCGCGGCCATCCAGCGCTGCTCCAGCGGCAGGTTGAACAGCAACTCGCCATCGGCGGGTGCGGTCATCCAGCTGTTTTCGGCGATTTCCTGCTCCAGCTGTCCGGCGCCCCAGCCGGCACACCCCAACGCGACCAACGCGCGTTCCGGCCCCTGCCCGGCCGCCAGCGCTTCGAGCACGTCGCGCGAGGTGGTCAGGGCAAACCCGTTGGGCAGGCGGATGCTCGAATCCCAGGCCTTGTCGCCATCGTGCAGCACGAAGCCGCGCTCGGCATGCACCGGGCCGCCGGCCAGCACCGGGCGCTCCAGCAGTTCGGTCGCGCTGTTCGTGATGTCGATCTCGAGCTGCGAAAGCAGTTGGCCGATGCTGTATTCCGAGGCGCGATTGATCACGATGCCCATCGCTCCGTTGTCGTCGTGCTGGCAGATCAGGGTGACGGTGCGGGAGAAATTGGGATCGGACAGGCTCGGCAGCGCGATCAGCAGCTGCTGCGAGAGGGCGGAGGCGGAATCGGACATGCCCCGATTGTAGCGCCGTCCGCCATCCGGCCCCTGCGGCAGGACGTGCCCGTGCCCGCAGGCATGGGATCGCGTGCGACTCAGGGCTTGGCTTCGGCCACTTCGACCCCTTCCATGCCCTGGGCCAGGGTGCGCGCATCGCCGCTTTGCGCCAGCTTGATCTTGAGCCGCACCTCGTTGGCCGAGTCGGCATGGCGCAGCGCATCCTCGTAGCTGATCTCGCCGGCCATGTACAGCTCGAACAGGCTCTGGTCGAAGGTCTTCATGCCCAACTGGGTGGATTCCTTCATCACTTCCTTCAGCTTGTGGATCTCGCCGTCGCGGATGTAGTCCTGCACCAGCGGCGTACCGAGCAGGATCTCCAGCGCCACGCGGCGACCCTTGCCGTCGGCACGCGGGATCAGCTGCTGCGCGACCACGCCCTTGAGGTTGAGCGAGAGGTCCATCAGCAACTGGCTGCGGCGGTCTTCGGGGAAGAAGTTGATGATGCGGTCCATCGCCTGGTTGGCGTTGTTGGCGTGCAGCGTGCACAGCACCAGGTGGCCGGTTTCGGCGAAGGCGATGGCATGGTCCATGCCTTCGCGGGTGCGCACCTCGCCGATCATGATCACGTCCGGCGCCTGGCGCAGGGTGTTCTTCAGCGCGTTTTCCCAGCTGTCGGTGTCCACCCCGACCTCGCGCTGGGTGACGATGCAGCCCTCGTGGCGATGCACGAATTCGATCGGGTCCTCGATGGTGATGATGTGACCGGTCGAATTGCGGTTGCGGTAGCCGATCATCGCCGCCAGCGAGGTGGTCTTACCGGTGCCGGTGCCGCCGACGAAGATGATGATGCCGCGCTTGGTCATCGACAGCTGCTTGAGGATCGGCGGCAGGTTGAGCTCTTCGAAATCGGGGATGCGCGTTTCGATCCGGCGCAGCACCATGCCCACCTGGTTGCGCTGGTAGAACGCCGAGACGCGGAAGCGGCCGACGCCGGCCAGGCCGATCGCGAAGTTGCACTCGTGGGTCTTTTCGAACTCCTCGCGCTGCGGCGGGGTCATCACCGAGAGCACCAGGTCGCGGCTCTGCTGCGAGGTCAATGCCTCCTCGGTGACCGGGGTGATCTTGCCGTCGACCTTGAGCGAAGGCGGCATGCCGGCGGTGATGAACAAGTCCGAGGCGCGCTGGGCGGCCATCAGCTTGAGCAACGAGGTGAATTCGGTGGGCGTGGTCATCGGGAAAACTCCAGGCGGGCGGGACCGCGACTGACGCGGGTCATTCGAACAGACGCTTGTCCTTGGCATACTCGCGCGCCTGCTGGCGCGTCACCATGCTGCGCGCGACCAGTTCCTGCAGGTGCTGGTCCAGGGTCATCATGCCGTGCTGCTGACCGGTCTGGATCGCCGAATACATCTGCGCCACCTTGTCCTCGCGGATCAGGTTGCGGATGGCCGGGATGCCGACCATGATTTCCCAAGCGGCGGTACGTCCGCCGCCGACCTTCTTCAGCAGCGCCTGCGCAATCACCGCGCGCAGCGATTCGGACAGCATCGAGCGCACCATCGGCTTCTCGCCGGCGGGAAACACGTCGATGATGCGGTCGATGGTCTTGGCCGCGGAACTGGTGTGCAAGGTGCCGAACACCAGGTGCCCGGTTTCGGCCGCAGTCAGAGCCAGACGGATGGTTTCCAGGTCGCGCAACTCGCCGACCAGGATGTAGTCGGGATCCTCGCGCAGCGCCGAGCGCAGCGCCTCATTGAAGCCATGCGTGTCGCGGTGCACCTCGCGCTGGTTGATCAGGCACTTCTGCGAGGTGTGCACGAATTCGATCGGGTCCTCGACCGAGAGGATGTGGCCGTATTCGTTCTTGTTGATGTGGTCGAGCATCGCCGCCAGCGTGGTCGACTTGCCCGAACCGGTCGGCCCGGTGACCAGAATCAGGCCCTGCGGCTGGTTGATCAGGTCGCGGAAGATCGGCGGACAGCCGAGCTGGTCCAGCGTCAACACTTCCGAGGGAATGGTGCGGAACACCGCGCCGGCGCCGCGGTTCTGGTTGAAGGCGTTGACGCGGAAGCGCGCCAGGCCCGGGATCTCGAACGAGAAGTCGGTTTCCAGAAACTCCTCGAAATCGCGCCGCTGCTTGTCCGACATGATGTCGTAGATCAGCGCATGCACGGTCTTGTGTTCCAGCGGCGGAATATTGATGCGGCGCACGTCACCATCGACGCGGATCATCGGCGGCAGGCCGGCCGACAGGTGCAGGTCGGACGCCTTGTTCTTGACCGAAAAGGCCAGCAGTTCAGCGATATCCATCTTGGCTTGGTGTCCCCTTGGCGAAATGCCGGCTCCCCGCGGCGGCAACGGGCAGAATACCCATATCGCCCGATTTTGGCACACGCGCGTTGCCGGCGCCCTGCCTGATCGATACTGCCCTGCCCCGACACAGCGAGGCCGATGATGTCACCAGCCAACGATACACCCCCCCATGCACTGCCCGTCACTGCCTTCATCGGCGGCGGCAACATGGCGCGCAGCCTGGTCGGCGGCCTGGTGACCAGTGGCGCGGCACCTTCCATGGTTCGCGTCGCCGAGCCGGTCGAGGAATTGCGCCACGCCCTGCACGCGGACTTCGGCGTGCAGGTATTCGCCGAGGCCGGGGCCGCGGCCCTCGATGCGGCGACCTGGGTGCTGGCGGTCAAACCGCAGGTGCTGCACGAGGTCTGCACCACGCTCGCCCCGCTCGCGCAGCGGCAGCGCCCGCTGGTGGTATCGATCGCCGCCGGCATCACCAGTGCCCAGATCGAGCGCTGGCTGGGTGGCGACATCGCGGTGGTGCGCTGCATGCCCAACACCCCGGCCCTGCTCGGCGCCGGGGTCACCGGCATGCACGCCAATGCACGGGTCGATGCAGCCGGCTGCGCGATCGCCGACGCCCTGCTCGCCAGTGCCGGTGAAACCGTGTGGATCGATGACGAAGCGCTGATGGATGCAGTGACCGCGGTTTCCGGCAGCGGCCCGGCCTACGTGTTCCTACTCGCCGAAGCGCTGCAGGCCGCAGGCGAGGCCGAAGGCCTGGAGGCTGAAGCCGCGCGCACGCTGACCGTGCATACGCTGCTCGGCGCGGCACGCATGCTGACGCATGACGACACGCCCGCGGCCGAACTGCGACGCCGGGTGACCTCGCCCAATGGCACCACCCAGGCGGCGATCGAAAGTTTCGAGGCCGACGGTTTCCGCCAGATCGTCGCGCGCGCGGTCGCCGCCGCGCGCCGCCGCGGGGCGGAACTCGCCGCAAGCCAGGAGTGAATCGCATGCAGCGTTCTCGCCTCACATGCCTTGCCAGCCTCGGCCTGATCGCGCTGCTGGCCGCCTGCCAGCGCACGCCGGCACCGCAGCCGGCAGCGGCCGTCACGGCCAATGCGCCGGGCCAGGCCGCCGAGGCCAGCCTTGGCGGCATCCGCCTGCAGGCACGCCTGGTGCGCAGCAGTGATCTGGGCGCGGCGATGGCCACGCGCTATCGCATCGAACGCGATGACGCCTCGTGGCTGTTGCTGCTCTCGCCACGTGATGCACAGGGCGATGCGGTCGATACCGCCGGCCTGCAGCTCGAAGCACGCGCCGGTGGGCTCGCCGAGACACCGCAGCCGATCGAACTGCGCGCGGTCGAGGTCGAAGGCTTCACCGATCTGATCGGCGTGGTGCGCGCACGGGCACCGCAGACCCTGCGCGTGGAAATCGATGCCCGCCACGGCACGGCGCGCGCGGAAATGCGTTTCAGCCGCGAATTGCCCAAGCGCTGAGCCGGATCAGCGCGGCGCCTTGGCCCAGGCCGCGATCAGGCGGTGCAAGGCTTGCACGCCCTCGGTCAGTGCGGCAGGGCCCGGCTGCAGGATCAATGGCGACTTGATTTCATGCAGCCAGCCGTCGCGCACCGCCGGCACCGCACCCCAGCCCGGCCGCGCGGCGACCTTGTCCGGCCGGAACTTCTTGCCGCACCATGAGCCGAAGATGATGTCCGGAGCGCGGCGCACGACCTCGTCCGCGTCTTCGAGGATGCGCTGGCGCGCCAGTGGCTCGGCGGCGCGCTCGGGGAAAATGTCGTCGCCACCGGCGATCGTGATCAGCTCGCTGACCCAGCGGATGCCGGTGATCGGCGGGTCGTCCCACTCTTCGAAATACACCCGTGGCCGACGCGGCAAGGCCGCCGCGGATGCGGCGATCGCCTCCAGTCCGCGCTGCAGCTCATCGGCATGGTCTTCGGCACGCGCGGCGGCGCCGACCAAGGCACCCAAGCGACGGATGTAGTCGAGGATGCCGGCGACACTGCGGTGATTGGCGATCCACACCTCCACCCCGTTGCGCACCAGCTCGGCGGCGATGTCGGCCTGGATGTCGGAAAACCCGATCGCCATGTCCGGCTTGAGGGCGAGGATCCGGTCGATCTTGGCCGAGGTGAAGGCACTGACCTTGGGCTTTTCCCGACGCGCGCGCGGCGGGCGCACGGTAAACCCGGAAATACCGACGATGCGCGCCTCCTCGCCCAGCGCGTACAGGGTTTCGGTCGGCTCCTCGGTGAGGCAGACGATGCGCCGCGGCCCGTTCATGCCGCGTCTCCGGCAAGCGCGAGCCGGGTTTCATCGACGAACACCGCCGGCACCCGCCATGGATGGTGGGGGAACACGCCTTGCTCGAGGATGCGTCGCAGGCGTGCTTCCTCGCGCGGCAGCATGAACTCGATGCGCACGCTGTCGACCTGCTGCAATTCGCCGGGCGCGCCGTGCGCCGCTTGCGCCGTTTCCGAGGCACGGAACTGTTCGACCACCTGCGGCATCCACCACAGGCCCTCGCTGTAACCACCCGCCTCGAGGCGGTCGGCAGCCAGAATGGCCGCACGCAATGCCGCGGCCTGCGCCGCAGGCACGCATACGCTGACCCGATAGACCGGCACCAGGCGCATCACGGATACAGCATGCGGCGTGACCAGATGCCGTCCGCGCCGCGCTCGTACAGCTCGCGCTGGTGCAGGCGGAAGCGTGCGCCGTACCAGAACTCGATCGCGCGCGGCCGCACGCGGGTGCCGGACCAGTCGGCGGGCCGTGGCACCTCACGTCCCTCGAACTCGCGCTCGAAATGGGCGATGCGCTGCTCGAACACCTCGCGCGCCTCGAGCGTGCGCGACTGCTCGGATGCCCAGGCACCGATCTGGCTCAGGCGCGGGCGGCTGGCGAAATAAGCATCGGCTTCGGCATCGCTGACGCGCTCGACGTCACCCTCGATGCGCACCTCGACTCCGGCCTCGCCCAGATGCGGCCACCAGAACAGCAGCGCCGCCTGCGGATTGGCTGCCAGCTCGGCGCCCTTGCGTCCGTCGGTATGGCTGTAGAACACGAAGCCGCGTGTATCGAACTCCTTGAGCAGCACGATCCGCGCTGCCGGGCGTCCGGCGGCATCGGCGGTGGCCAGGGTCATCCCGGTGGCTTCGGTCTCACGCTCGCGGGCCTCGGCGAAGAGGCCGGCAAAGGTGTCGATGGCGTGCTGCAGCAGCGGGTCGGTATCCATGCCGGCATTGTCGCCGCTGACGCCGCTGCGCGCACCCGCCGCGGCTTACTCGACGATGAAGGTGATGCGCAGGTTGACCCGCCACTCCTTGACGCTGCCATCGGCATTGGTCACCACCTTGATTTCGTTGACCCAGGCACCCTGGATGTTCTTCACCGTCTCCGATGCCTTGGCAAGGCCGTGCTTGACGGCATCTTCCATGCTGGTGGCGGATGCGGCATTGAGTTCGATGACCTTGGCGACAGACATGAGTTGCTCCTTATCAATCGGGATGAACGCGGCAATGCGCCGCGCGTCCATGCTGCCGGAGGCCACGTTAAATCGCTGTAGGATGCAGCCATGGATACCGCCGCCAACCTGCTGCTGGTCGGTTCGATGGGCGCCGGCAAGACGTCCATCGGCAAGCGCCTGGCCGAGCTGCTGGCGATGCGCTTCGTCGATGCCGACCGCGAGCTGGAAGCCCGCACCGGTGCCAGCGTGGCCGACATCTTCGCCTATGAGGGCGAAGCCGGCTTCCGTCGCCGCGAGACGGCACTGCTGGCCGATCTGCTGGAGCACCACAAGGGCCTGCTGATCGCCAGCGGCGGCGGCGCGGTGCTGGCCGCCGAGAACCGGCGGCGCATGGCCGAGCGCGCGTTCGTGGTGCACCTGGACGTGAGTGTCGACCAGCAACTGCGCCGGCTGGCGCGCGACCGCAGCCGGCCGCTGCTGCTGCGTGACGACCGCGAGGCGGCGCTGCGTGCACTCGCGGTACAGCGCGATCCGCTGTACGCCGCCGTGGCCGATCTACGTCTGGACACCGATGGCCTCAGCCCGGATCAGGCCTGCGCCGCGCTGCTGCCCCTGCTGCCTTGCAAATGGCGACACCAGGCGGCATGAGCATGGCGCTGCGGATCGAAGTCGGCGGCGCCGTGCCGTACGACATCCATGTCGGCAGCGGCTTGCTCGACAACCCCGCCCTGCTCGCCGCCACCTGGCGCGGACGGCATGCACTGGTGGTCAGCGATGCCCACGTCGCGCCGCTGTACGGCACGCGGGTGCTGACAGCACTGCGCGACGCACGTCCGGATGCGCAGGTCGCGCTGCATGTGATCGAGGCCGGAGAGCAGGCCAAGACCCTGGACGGTTTCGCCGGGGTGATCGACGCGCTTGCCACCCTCGGCGCCACCCGCGATGCCTGCATCTACGCCCTGGGAGGCGGCGTCGTCGGCGATCTGGCCGGCTTCGCCGCCGCCTGCTGGATGCGCGGCATCGACTGCGTGCAACTGCCGACCACGCTGCTGGCGATGGTCGACTCCTCGGTCGGCGGCAAGACCGCGGTGGACATCGCCGCCGGCAAGAACCTGGTCGGTGCCTTCCACGCCCCGCGCGCGGTGATCGCCGACACCCACACCCTCGCCAGCCTGCCGCCACGCGAGTTACGCGCGGGCCTGGCCGAAGTGGTCAAGTACGGTGCGATCTTCGATGCCGACTTCCTTTCCTGGCTGGAAACCCACAGCGAGGCCTTGCTGGCGTTGCAACCGGAGGCGCTGGGCGAGGCGATCGCGGTCAGCTGCCGGCACAAGGCGGCGGTGGTGGAACGTGATCCGTTCGAACGCGGCGAGCGCGCGTTGCTCAATTTCGGGCATACCTTCGGCCATGCGATCGAGGCCGAACAGGGCTTCGGTGGCCTCAATCACGGCGAAGCGGTGGCGGTCGGCATGCATCTGGCCGCGCGCCTGTCGGCGCGGCTGGGCATGGCCGACGAGGCCGCCGGTCGTCGGCTGGGCGAGCTGCTGGCAGCACTGGGCCTGCCGCTGGCGCTGCCCACGGGACTGCGGCCGGATGCGCTGCTCGAACGCATGCGCCTGGACAAGAAGAACGATGCGCGTGGCCTGCGCCTTGTGCTGTGGGACGCTCCGGGACGTGCGCGGGTGGTGCCCGGGGTGGGCGAAGACGCGGTGCGCGCGGTGCTCGAAGCCGCCTGAAACGCCGCTGCTCGGGCGGCGACAACGTCCATTCAGCTTCGCCCGCGGAGCAGCTTCATCCTGCCCCGCGGCTACAATCCACCCATGCGCCTGCTCCTGCAACAACGCCCCGCGGGGCACGAAGCGCCGCGCTTCGTCAAGCTGACCCTGCAGCCGGACCTGTTCGGCGGCTGGGTGCTGCTGCGCGAGAACGGCCGACATGGCAGCCGCAGCAGCCTGCGCCGCGAGCAGTTCCTCGATCACGACAGCGCCTTGCGCGCGCTGGAGCACGCGCGCGACCTGCAACTGAAGAAGGGCTATCTGCTGATGTATGCCCAAGGCGAGGGCGAGCGCCCTTGACCCGCCCGCACAGGGCGCCCCGTACCGATATCCGATGGAGCCGAAATGACGCTTGAGAACGACCGCTACCTGCGCGCGCTGCGCCGCGAGCCGGTGGACCACACCCCGATCTGGCTGATGCGCCAGGCCGGCCGCTATCTGCCGGAGTACCGCGAGGTGCGCAAGCAGGCCGGCAGCTTCCTCGCCATGGCGAAGAACCCGCAGATCGCCTGCGAAGTCACCCTGCAGCCACTGCGCCGCTTCCCGCTGGATGCGGCGATCCTGTTTTCCGACATCCTCACCATCCCCGACGCGATGGGCCTGGGCCTGTATTTCGTCGAGGGTGAAGGCCCGAAATTCGAGCACCCGGTGCGCGAGGCCGCCGACGTCAAGCGCCTGGCGGTGCCCGACATCGATCGCGAACTGCGCTACGTGACCGACGCGGTGCGCGTGATCCGGCGTGAGTTGAACGGCTCGGTGCCGCTGATCGGCTTTTCCGGCAGCCCGTGGACGCTGGCCTGCTACATGGTCGAGGGTGGTGGCAGCAAGAGCTGGGGCCGGATCAAGGCCATGGCCTACAACGAGCCGCAATTGCTGCACGCGCTGCTGTCGGTGACCACCGATGCGGTGATCGTCTATCTCGCCGCACAACGCGAGGCCGGGGCTCAGGCGCTGCAGGTGTTCGATACTTGGGGCGGCGTGCTGTCGCCGGCGCTGTACCGCGAGTTCTCGCTGCGCTACCTGGAGCGCATCGCGCGCGAACTGCCGCGTGGCGAAGGCGAAGATCGCACGCCGCTGATCCTGTTCGGCAAAGGCAATGCCCCGTATCTCGACCAGCTGGCGCAGACCGGAGCCGACGCGCTCGGCGTGGACTGGACCATCTCGCTGGAAGATGCCGCCTGGCGCACCAAGGGCAAGGTCGCGCTGCAAGGCAATCTCGACCCCGCCATCCTGTATGCCAGTCCCGACGCGATCCGTGCCCAGGCGCGCGAAGTGCTGGACAGCTACGCCAACGGCAACGGCGGCTCGCGCGAGGGGCATGTGTTCAATCTGGGGCACGGCATGTCGCCGGACATGAACCCGGAACACGTCGCGGTACTGGTCGACGAAGTGCACGCCTACAGCAAGCGCTGAGCCCGCAACGCGCCGCGACCGCGGGCGCCGGCTCACGTCGTCGCAGGCGCCATCACCTCGACCAGGGTGTCCGAGAGCATCCGCGAGGTCAGCGGCTTGCGCAGGAAGGCGTCGAATCCGCTGGCGCGGGCCAGCGATTCCGCCTCGCCATCGGCGCGCGCGGTCACTGCCACCAGCGGCTGCGTGAACCCGGCATGGCGCAGCTGGCGCGCCAGCTCGAAGCCGTCCATGCCCGGCAGGTCGAGGTCGAGCAGCGCCAGGTCGAACTCACCTGCCGCGGCTTCGGCCAGGGCTGCCAATGCATGCGTGACGTGCCGCACCTGGTGGCCTTGCGCGGCCAGCAGCCCGGCGATGACCTCGGCCACGGTGGCGTCATCTTCCACCAGCAGCACGCACCACGGCCCGGTGTCGCGCACGCCGTCCTCGAGCGTCGGCTCAGCGCCGGCAGGGGCTTGTGCCAACGGCAGTTCCAGCACGAAGTGCGAACCCTGCCCGACGGCGGTATCCACCCGGATGCGACCGCCCATCATCGCCGCCAATTCCTGGCTGATCGCCAGACCCAGCCCGCTGCCACCGGCCTGCGTCGTCGCATCGCCGCCCTGCTCGAAACGGCGGAACACGCGCTGGCGCTGTTCGGCATTGAGCCCGGGGCCGGTGTCATGCACCACGCAGCTCACGCCATGTCCGCCTGGCAGCGGCGCCACCTGCAACCCGACCTCACCTGCATCGGTGAACTTGATCGCATTGCCCAGCAGGTTGAGCAGGATTTGTTCGACGCGGGTGCGATCGCCCCACAACCATGGCGGCGTGCGCGGATCAATTTCGAGGTTGAAGGCCAGACCCTTGCGGTCCGCCAATGGGCGCAGCAACGCGACCACTTGCTGCAGCAGGCGCAGGAAGTCGAATGGCTCGTCGGCCAAGGTGAGTTTTCCGCTTTCGATACGCGCCAGGTCCAGGGTGTCATTGACCAGTCGCAGCAGATGGCGCCCGGCGCGCACGATGGCGTTGACCTGGTCGTACTGCCGGGCATCGAGCGTGGTCGCCTGCAGCAACTCCGCCATGCCCAGCACGCCGGTCATCGGCGTGCGGATTTCATGCCCGAGAGTGGCGAGGAAGCGGGTTTTCGCCTCCGATGCCTGCTCCGCCATCCGGCGCTGCTGCTCGGCCAGCAACCACTCCCGGCGACCGCGTTCGCGCTGGCGCCATTCGCGCGCCAGCAGCATGCCCAGGAGCACGCCAAGCACGGTGAACATCAACAGCGCCCACGGCGCACGCCACCACGGTGGATCGATGCGGAATGCCAGCACCTGCTCGGCGGCTGCATTGCCGGCCGGATCACGCGCACGCATGCGCAGTCGATAGCGCCCGGGCGGCAGCCCGGCAAACACGCGCTCGCCCTGCGTTCCCTGATCGACCCAGGTCCGGTCAAGCCCTTCGAGCAAGCTCCAGTAACGCACCGCAGCGGGGTCGTCGAAGGCCAGCAAATGCCCGCCGAAACGGAACTCCTTCTCGTCGGCACTGAACTGCAATGCATCGCGGGCCAGCGCCACCGGCGTCCAGTCGCCTTCGCGGCGCACGTCCACGTTATCCAGTCGCAACGTGGCAGTGCGTGCCGGCGGATCGGGATAACGCGTATCGATCAGCACCACGCCGACAGCGTGGTGGGCGAGCGCAAGCATGCCGGCCTCGTTCAGTGACATCGACTGATTGATGAACTCCTGCCCGCTCAACCCGTCGGCGATGCCATAGCTGCGCAGGTGTCGGCGGACAGGGTCCCAGCGGAACAGACCGCGTTGCGTGGAGACCCAGACGCGGTGCGCAGCATCCACGTGCAGGCCACCGGCTTCCACCGCCGGCAGATCGCGGCCGCTTGGCACGCGTGCGACGCGACGCCAACGTCCGCCATCAAGGCGATATTGCTCGAGCCCGGAAAGACGGTGCAACCAAAGCACGTCATCGCCATCGAAATCGAAGCCGAACACACGGTCGCCACGCAATTCCGGCGGCGTGATCACGCGTGGCTGGATCGGGTCGACCCAGCCCAGACCCAGAGTGCCGGCCACCCACAGCCGCCCATCCGGGCCCAGCCGGATCGTTTCGGTGTCGCCGTCATCCAGACCACTGTCCGCCGAGTCCACGAGGATTTCACGCAGCACGCGACCGGTGACGATATCGCGCTGCTGCAAACCGGCGCCGGCCATCGACAGCCACAAGGTGTCGCCTTCGCCACGCGTGAGCAATCCAACGCCGCCCCCACCCGGGGGGGCATCGACAGCGCTGTCGCGATTCCAGCGATCGATGCGACCACTGGCTTGTATCCGCACCAGGCCATCACGCAGGCTGCCCAACCACAACTGGCCCAGGCGATCCTCCAGCGCGCTGTACGGACTCAGGTTGAACAGCGCCTGGCGTACGGCCTCGGACATCACTTCGACCACGCCGTTGCGATCGATGCGCTCGATATGCCCACCCAGACCCGCCGCCCAGATGCCACCGGCAAGGGCCGGCGTGGTGGCACGATAGTATTCTCCGCCCAGCTGCTCCGGCCCACGGCGCAGCTCGGCAATACCGCGCCAGTCCGAACGCAGATAGCCCAGGCCCACCGCAGGAACTCCCGCCCAGATTGCGCCATCGGGCTGCACGCACAGTGCGGGGTGAAAACGCAAGGGCGTCTTGTCCCCGGTGGCGACCGGCTGCGGGATGGCGTCATCACCCTGCACCCGCCACAAGCGCCGCTGACTGCCCATCCACAACGCGCCATCCACATCGCGCGCCATGGACACCACCGCATTGGGCCGCTCGAACATGTCCGACCAGGAGGGCCGCACCCAGCGCCCGTCGACTTCCCGCCGCCAGACGCCATCGGTCGCGGCCACCCACAGGCGCCCGGCATCGGACATCAGCGTCAACACATGCCCGGGGGCTTCCTGCCCGGGAATCTCGACACTGCGTATCACTCCATCCTCGAGCAATGCCAAGCCGCGCATGGTGCCGATCCACAGCCGCCCGGCGGCATCCACCTCAAGCGCGAACACGGCCTGTGAAGGCAGACCGGGGATGGCTTCAGGCACCCAGGTGCGCGGATCATCGTGCTGCACGGCTACCCGGTACAGCCCGGCGTTGGCCGTACCCAGCCACAACGTGTCGCCCTGGCTCGCGATCGCGAACACGTCATTGCTGGCCAGTTGCGGATGTGTCTCGCGGCGCATCACCGCGAAGCCTTCGCGCGTCGCGTCGAGCATGCCCACGCCACCGAACTCGCTGGCCGCCCACACCCGATCGCGCGCGTCCACGTGCAGCGCCTGCACGATGTTGCCGGGCAGCGAGCGCGGATCACCCGGCACATGGCGCCAGGTGCGAAAGCGGTTGCCGTCATAACGCGCCAGCCCGTCGTCGCTGGCCAGCCAGACGAAACCGTCGCGGTCCAGTTCGATGCCCGTGAGCATGGTCGAGGGCACCCCGTCACGCGGGCCGAGCACACGCAGTTGCGGTGCCTCCGGCACCTGCGATGTCTGCGCGCCGGCCTGTCCCGGCATCAGCACCGCTGCCAGCAACGCAATCACCGCCCGTCGCATCCTGCTCATCCGCGGACTCCCCATCGCCCGCCCCGATCCTCGCCCGCGCAGCACGTCAGCGCAAGCATCGCCAAAGCGGCTGCGGATAGAATCGATGCAAGCCAACCGGAGCGAACGCGATGAGCATGCGCAATTCCGTCAACCATTGGGGCGGCGTCAGCAAGACATTCCACTGGCTGATCGTGCTGCTGCTGCTGTTCCAGGGCGGGCTTGGCCTGTTCATGGGCGACCTGCCGCGCGAGATGCGTGCCGACACCGTGGCGCTGCACAAGTCGATCGGGGCCACCATCCTGATGCTGGTCATCCTGCGCATCATCTGGGCGCTGTTCGCCGGGCGTCCCGGCCCCGTACCTGGCGTTTCGATGCTCAACCACCGCCTTGCCAGGGCTGGCCATGCCCTGCTCTACCTGCTGCTGCTGGCACTGCCGATCAGCGGCGCGCTGATGTCCGCCTATGCCGGCCGGCCGGTGGAGTGGTTCGGCCTGTTCAGCATGCCGACGCTGCCAGTGGCGCAGAACCCCGAAATGAAGGAGTGGATGGAAGAGGCCCACGAATGGCTGTTCTGGAGTCTGACGCTGGTCGCGATGGGCCATGCCGCCTTTGCCGTCTATCACCACATGGTCAAGGGTGACGCCACCCTCGCGCGCATGATGCCGCGCGGCTGGTTGCGTGAACCCGAACGCGATGCGTGAGGTGACGCCCGCCGCTCAGCCGGACACGGGCCGCGCCTAGCCTTCCCCGTCGGCGATGCAGGCGCGGGCATCGGCCAGAAAGCCGCGTACCGCCGCGGCATCGAACGGCCAGTCGAGCTCGCGCCCGGCGCTGTCGTCGCGCAGCACCGGCACGCGGGTGCCGTAGCGCGGCTCCAGTTCCGGCACGTCGTCGAGGAACACGCTGTCGAAATCCGGCGCACGCGCTTCGGCCAGCACCGCGAGGGCGAGGTCGCACAGGTGACAGTCGTCACGCTGGTACAGGATCAGGGCCATGCGGTGGCGTCGCTGCCGTCGTCGGGGGACGCCTAGAATAGCGGGGATCGTTCCGGAGTCCCGCGCATGTCCGTCAGTGTCTTCGACCTTTACAAGATCGGCATCGGCCCCAGCTCCTCGCATACCGTGGGCCCGATGCGTGCGGCGGCGCGCTTCGCCGAGCACCATCTGCAGGAAGCCGGCAAGCTGGAGCAGGTCACGCGCATCCGCGCCGAAGTGTACGGCTCGCTGGCACTCACCGGGCGCGGCCATGGCACCGACAAGGCACTGATGATGGGGCTGGAAGGCCATTGGCCCAACCGCATCGATCCCGACATCATCCCCGAAGCACTCGAGCGCATCCGCGGCAGTGGCCGCATCCGCCTGCTCGGCACGCACGAGATCGAGTTCAGCGAAAAATCCGATCTGGTGATGAACAAGCGGCAGAAGCTGCCGTTCCACACCAACGGCATGCGCTTCACCGCCTATGACGCCGACGGCGAAGTCCTCGCCACGCGCGACTACTACTCGGTCGGCGGCGGCTTCGTGGTCAACCAGGACGAGGCGGCGGAAGACCGCATCGTCGCCGACACCACCCCGCTCGCGCATCCGTTTTCCAGCGGCGACGAACTGCTGGCGCGCAGCCGCGAAACCGGACTGTCGATCGCGCAGCTGATGCTGCACAACGAGGCGGCCTGGCGCAGCGAGGCGGAAACCCTCGAAGGCCTGCGCGAGATCTGGCAGGCGATGACCAACTGCATCGAACGCGGCATCCGCCAGCCGGGCACGCTGCCGGGCGGGCTCAACGTCAGCCGCCGCGCGCCGAGCCTGTACCAGGAACTGTCCTCGCGCCCGGAAGCGGCGATGCACGACCCGCTGACCGTGCTCGACTGGGTCAACCTGTACGCATTGGCGGTGAACGAGGAAAACGCCGCCGGTGGTCGCGTGGTCACCGCGCCGACCAATGGCGCGGCCGGCATCCTGCCCGCGGTCGGGCGCTATTACGAACGCTTCATCCCCGGCGCCAACGAACAGGGCATCTTCGACTTCCTGCTGACCGCCGCCGCGGTCGGCATCCTGTACAAGGAAAACGCCTCGATTTCAGGCGCCGAAGTCGGCTGCCAGGGCGAAGTCGGCGTGGCCTGCTCGATGGCCGCCGCCGGCCTCACCGCCGCGCTCGGTGGCAATGCCAGCCAGATCGAGAATGCCGCCGAGATCGGCATGGAACACAACCTCGGCCTCACCTGCGACCCGATCGGCGGGCTGGTGCAGATTCCCTGCATCGAACGCAATGCGATGGGCGCGGTCAAGGCGATCAATGCCGCGCGCATGGCGATGCGCGGCGACGGCAAGCACAAGGTCAGCCTGGACAAGGTGATCAAGACCATGCGCGAAACCGGCCGCGACATGCAGGACAAGTACAAGGAAACCAGCCGCGGCGGGCTGGCGGTCAACGTCATCGAGTGCTGAGCGCTCAACGCGGGCTTCGGCCCGCCTGTTGCCCGAGCCATGCCAGTGCGGTGCGGGCGATGGCCGCGTCGTGGGCCGCCTGCGCTTCGTCGCCATCCTCCAGGAACCAGACGCCGGACAGCGCGGCGCAGGCCGCGGTCCAGCGTGCCAGCCGCTCGGGTGCGATGTTCGCGCAGGCCGCGACCCGCGCCAGCTGCGATGCGAAGCGCGTCGGATCGGCCGCATGCGGCAAGTCGGGATTGCACAGGATCTGCGCGTAGTCGAAGGCGCGTTCGCCGATGCGATCCTTCGGGTCGATTGCCAACCACTCCTCGCCAAAGTCCAGCACGTTGCGATGGTGGCAATCCCCATGCAGCGGCACGATGTCCTCGCACCGGGCACTGGCCAGCAACGCGTCGGCGAGTTCGGCACAGGCGGGATATGGTTCGCCCAGACCGCCGGCCTCGCGGCGCAGGCTGTCGAACCATGCTGCGAGGGGCTGCAGCGCCGGCAGCGGAGCCGGTCGCGCGGCATGCAAGCGGCTCAACACCGTGCACAGCACCGTGCTGGCGACCGAATCCTGACGCGCATCATGCAACGCCCAAGCCAACAGGTCGCGCTTTCCCGTGGCACGTACCATCAGCACCACGTCGCCATCGCGTGCGAGCACGCGCACCGCGCCATCGCCGTTCCACCACTGCAGCAAGGCCAGGCCGGCGCGCTCCTCGGGTGTGGCGACATGCTTGAGGATCACCGGCTTGCCGTCCCCGGATCGTGCCGGCAACAACACGGCACCGGGCGTGCGCAGCAGCTCGCCATCCACATGCAGGCGCCAACGGCGCAGATGATCTTCGAACATGGTCCCGTTCCTGGCCGTCCGCGCGCCTGCATGACAGCGTCAAGTGCCGACACGATGCCACATGGAGCCCGCTGGCATCGCACGGGAATGGGCGCGCGCGCACTGAGCGCCCGGACGACGAGATCGCGGCCGGGCGTGAGGATGGCACGCGATCCGGAATGGCTGCAGCGTGCCGCGCATCGCAACACCGGATTCAACCGCGCACGCAGTCGCTGGCGCCGCTGGCCACGCAGTCGCGGTAGTTGTCGCGCAACGCCATGTCCTTGCCGGCGCGGTAGCCCGTCGCCGCCGAGAACAGGAACAGGACCGCCAGACCGATCGCGACCCACTGCAGCACGTGTTCACGACGTGTCTTGCCAGCGGCCTCGAGGCGTTCGACCGGCAGCTCCAATGCGCTGGCCAGCGCGCGCAGGGTCGGCGCATCGGCCTTGTCCTCGTCTTCGGCCTTGCGCACCAGTGCCACGTCCAGACCGGCGGCTTCGGCCAGTTGTTCGTGGCTCAAGTCGCGCACGTCGCGGGCACTGCGGATCAGGTTGGGCGGGCAGAAGGTGGTGTCGCGGGTCATGCTCGTACTCCGTTGCGGGTGGGAGGTGTCAGCAAACCACCGCACCCCATGCCGGAGCCACGCCAACGCCCCGACTGCCACCCGACAGATCGCCCACCGCCCTTTCAAATCAACAACTTGCGGATCGAAATCGGACGAAAGCCCATCAACGACAATCGCTGCGTCCAGCCGCGATACAGGCTTCGTAGGCCTCACGGGCCTCCTTGCGACTGGCGCGATGGGCGATGTCGCGACCGAACATGTAGCCGAACAGGAGGAACAACGCGAACAGGATCGCAATGCCCACCATCACCAACGCCATCTGCGGCGGTGCCTGCGCCGGATCCGCGGGCACTGGCAGCGACTGCGGCGCGTCGTTCATATCGGCACTGCCAGGCGATGCCGCACCATCGCGTTCGCTGGCAGACGCGTCCGGCATCGGGGTGAGCAGTTCGCCCAGATCGACCTGCAACGCGGTCGCCAGCGCCATGCGCGTTTCCAGCGAGGCACCGGCGCCGCCCTCCACGCGCTGCACCGTGCGCACGCTCAGGCCGGCCACTTCGGCCAGTTGCTCCTGTGACCAGGCGCGGGATTCGCGCAGATGGCGCAGCGTGGCCGGGTCGATCCCCATGCGCGATGAGGCCGGTTTGGCCGTGCTCATGGCGATGATTGTGCCGCGCCACGTGCGCGGCGGGCAACGCGGCGCGTTCAGGCCACCGAGCGTGCCGCGGGCCGCCGCGCCGCCTGCAGCCGTGCCGCCGGAGCCAGCCGCAGCACGTCATCCAGCAGGGCCGCAGCGGTGACCTCGGCCCCGGCGCCCGGCCCCTGGATCAGCAGCGGCTGCTCCGGGTAGCGATCGGACCAGATCGCGATCCGGTTGTCGGTGCCGGCGCCCGCCGCCAGCGGATGCTCGACTGGCAACGCTTCCAGCCCGACCCGCGCCACCCCGTCCTGCCAGCGTGCGACATGACGCAGTACCGCGCCTTGGCGACGCGCCTGTTCAAGTTGGCGCAGCAACGGCTCGTCCAGCATGGCGAGTGCGGGGTCGAGTTCGGCAAGCGGCACCGCCTGCAACGCGGCCGGCAGCAGCGAAGCCACCTCCACCGCCTCCAGCGGCAACGGATGGCCGGCGGCACGCGTCAGGATCAGCAGCTTGCGCCGCACATCGTCGCCGCCGAGGTCATCGCGCGGATCGGGCTCGGTGAAGCCGGCCGCGCGTGCTTCGCGCACCAGTGCGGAAAACTCGCGCGAGCCATCATGATGATTGAACAACCAGGCCAGCGAACCGGACAGCACCCCGGCGATGGCATGGATGCGGTCGCCTCCGGCACGCAGTTCGCGCAGGCTGCGCAGCACCGGCAAGCCGGCACCGACGGTGGCACTGTCACCGTAAGCCCCACCCTGTGCCTGAGCCTGCTCGATGCGCTGCCAGCGCGCGAGGGATTCGCCGACCCCGAGTTTGCAGGCGGTGACCACCTGCGCGCCGGCCTGCAACCACTCGGCATGGCATTCGGCCAGGCGCTCGCTGGCACTGGCATCGACCACGATGTCGCCGGCGCCGAAATCTGCAGCGGCGAGCCAGGCGGCATCGCGTGGCGCATCCGACTGGCGCAATTCGTGCAGCACCTCACTCGGCGCATGCTCGCCGCACGCCCGCCATTGGCGCGAGTTGGCGATCGCGGCAAGGCGCGGCAGCGGCAGGCCATGCGCGCGCAACGCCGCATGCCGCGCGACGAAAGCACTGCCCACGGTGCCGGTGCCGAGCAGGATCAGGCGTGGCTCGCGACTCATGCCCGCGCCTCCCGCGGCAACGCGAGCACCCGTGCCAGACCCGCCTCGAGGTCGGCGCGCAAATCGCCCGCGTCCTCGATGCCGATCGACAGCCGCAGCAGGCCCGCCTCGATGCCGGCCGCAGCCCGCACCTCGGGGGTCATCGCGGCATGGCTCATGCTTGCCGGATGCGCAATCAGGCTCTCAACCCCACCCAGCGATTCGGCCAGGGTGAAGCAGTCCAGCCCCTCCAGAAAGGCGCGTACCGCGGCCTCGCTCTCCAGTTCGAAGGACACCATCGCCCCGAACCCCTGCTGCTGACGCGCGGCCAGCGCATGCTGCGGGTGGTCCGCCAGACCCGGCCAGTGCAGGGCCTTCACCGCCGGGTGCCCATCCAGCAGATCGATCACGGCACGGGTGTTTTCTTCATGCACGCGCATGCGCGCGGCAAGCGTGCGCAGACCGCGCAGCGTGAGGTAGCTGTCGAACGCGGCGCCGGTCAGGCCCAGCGCATTGCCCCACCAGGCAAACTGCTCATGCAGCGCGGCATCGCGCGCGATCAGCACGCCACCGATCACGTCGCTGTGGCCGTTGAGGTACTTGGTGGTGGAGTGCACCACCGCATCCGCACCCAGATCCAGCGGGCGCTGCCACAACGGCGAAAGGAAGGTGTTGTCGACCACGCTGAGTGCGCCGACCGCACGTGCCTCGGCCACCACCGCGGCGATGTCGGTGATGCGCAGCAACGGGTTGGACGGGGTTTCGATCCAGGCCAGTGCGGGTCCGCGTGCGAATGCCGCGGCACGTGCGTCGGCATCGGTGTAATCGATCAGTTCAAGCTCGAACGCGCCGCGTTCGGCCAGCGCATTGAACAGGCGCCAGCTGCCGCCATAACCATCATGCGGCGCCACCAGCCGCTGCCCCGGCCGGAGCAGGCTGGTGACCGCCAGCGTGATCGCACCCAGGCCACTGGCGGTGACCACGCCACCGGCCCCGCCTTCCAGGTCGGCCAGCGCCGCAGCCAGTTGATCGCGCCCCGGATTGCCACTGCGGCTGTAGTCGTAGCTGCGCTTTTCGCCGAGACCGGCAAAGCTGAAATTGCTCGACAGCACCAGCGGCGGCACCACCGCACCATGCGCGGTGTCACTGTCGATGCCCGCGCGCACCGCGCGGGTGGTCGGATGCTGATTGGACTTCACGCTCATTCCTCGAGTGCCGCGTTGATCGCGGCGCCAATCGCCGCGCTTTCCTTGAGGAAGGCGTCATGCCCGTAACGCGATGCAATCACCTGCAGCCATGCATCCGGCGCACGCACCGCCAGTTCGGCCAGGTCTTCGCGCGGCACCAGGAGGTCGCTGTCGACCGCAATCACCGACAACGGCACGCGCACGGATTCGGGCTCGATGCGGTGCAGGTCGATGGATTCGGACAGGCGGCAATAGCTTTCCGCATCGAAGCGCGACAGCACACGCTCACCGCAATGTTCGAGGTAGTCTTCGGCCGGACAGCGTGCATGACCATGCTCCAGCGTCACCGGCGCATCGAAGCGCTCGGCGAACTCGCGCGGGCTGCGATAGGACAGCATCGCCAGCTGCCGTGCCAGGGCGAGCCCGGCATCGCCGCCATTGCCCAGCTCGATCGCCTTGCGCTGCACCGAGCGCAAGGCACTGGCCCAGGGATGCGCGCGATGCGCACCGCTGATCGCCACCAGCGAACGCAGGCGCGCGGCATGGCGCGCGGCAAACTGCAGCCCGACCATGGCACCGTACGACGCACCGATGAAGGCATGCACGCGCGGCAGCTCGAGTGCTTCCAGCAGTGCAGCGATGGCATCGGCCTGGTCGGCACTGTCGATGGCGACATCCAGCCCGTCACCATCTGCCAGCCAGTCGATCGCGAGCACGCGGTAACGCCCCAGCAGACCCGCCTGCGCCTGCCACCAGCCGGGCGTGGCGTCGAGATCGTTGGCCAGCACGTGACGATGCGCGGAAATGCCACCGGCCACCACCAGCAACGGCGCATTCGCCGGCCCGCACAGCTCCCAGCGGATACCGACCTCGCGCATGCCTGCATGGCGCAACGACAAGCGACAACGGTGTTCGCCACGCAGGGCCAGCGTGCTCGGCTCCGCAGCGGGCAGCTCGAAGCGGCAGATCGAATCAGGCGAGGAACAATCGAATGCGGCAGTGAAACTCATGGCGGAACTCCGGTTGGCATCGAGTTCCGCGGTGGCGCATGTCGGGCGCACTTCGTGCGCTCAACCATCTGCGCGGTGGACAACCGTGTCCCCGCAGGAATTGGCACCTTGGACCCATGTCCGGTTGCCTCGGCGTCAAAGGGCCTGTCCCTCAGCCGATCTCGATGGATGCCACGCAGTCTGCCTGCCCTTCCCGGCAAAGTCAATCGCTTCATTCGGATGAAGCGATTGCATGCAAGGACGGGCACGAAAAAAGGCCCCGTTGCCGGGGCCTTGCGTGCCTGGATTTTCCGTGCAGATCAACGCATCACGGCGTGCTGCTGCATGCGCTGTTGCTGCTGTTGGGTTTGCTGCTGCGCTTCGTTGTGCTGCTGCGCCATGTGGTCGCTCATCGCCTGCAGGTCCGGCGTCGGGGCGTTCAGGTCCACCCGCGCACGCTGCCCCGGGTCGATGCCATTGCCGAGCACCCACACGTCGCTGCCGTTGAGGTGCACCTTGCGGATCTTCGACGGATCGTCGATGCCGGTTTCCTGCGCCTGCAACGCGATATTGGCCGCCACCCGCGGATCGGTGCCCCTGGGCAGTGCATCGGCGATGGCGCGATGCAACGCATGGTTCGGATGCGTGGCCTCGGTCACCAACGGATGCTGCCGCGCATGCTCGAGCGCCTTGATCGTCTGCGGACCGACGATGCCATCGACCTTCAAACCATGCATCTGCTGGAACTGCCGCACCGCGTGATCGGTGTTCGGCCCGTGGATGCCATCCTGCACCAGCGGCTGGCCGCTCCTGCCGTGGTAGCCGAGGCTGGCGAGAGTGACTTGCACTTCCTTCACTGTTTCAGCTTTGCCAGCTGCCGGGGATTCGGCAGCATGCACGCCGTGTTGCTTGGTGCTTTCCTGGCTCAGCCCGTGAGAGGTAGCACCAACCATTGAGGACCAAGCCTCCTTGGGAGACATGCCACGCTCGATGTTCTTCGCATACTCCGCACGCATCGCATCCAAAGCATCTGCGGACTCTTGCAACGAAATATGGGCCCTGTTACCGCTGCCATAATGGCTGCGCATGTCCCCTTTGCGTGGATCACTGAAACTCGCCCACTCCCGGGAAAGCTCGAACTGCGCCCTTTCCAAGGTGGCCCCGGACTTTCCTGTGATATACGCGTGGATATCGGGGCGCTTGGTGACGATCAAGTACTCGGAAAAAATCCTGTCCTGCAGCTCTGGTGTAAATCTTTGATTGAGATCCAGCCCCATGGACTTAACGGCGGAGTCCATCGTATCCGGAATGATTTGATACTTCCCGACCGCGAAGATCCGGTCAGGATCACGTCTCCCCAGGCTCTGGAGTTCAACCACTTGCCCTAGTGTCAACGTCGAAAAATCAATATCCCGATCAGCTGGAACAATGTATGGGCGACCATTCGAATTGACGGCTGTACCTCGATTGTAGGCATTGTATCCGGCGGCGCCGGACTCGCCCTTGTACATCAAGTCACGCAACGGATTGCTCATGAGAAAACTCCTTTTAGGCAAGATATTTAGCGGGTTATCTCCGAAGACTCATCCTGAATGCAATCGGCCCTTGCGCGCACGGCGCTCTTCAATTGACTCTTGCGACCATCAACTGAAGCATGTCGGCGCATCATGCGCCGATATTAAAATGATCTAACTCATTCAAACTCCCAGGAAGAGTACTGAAGTCGGGAATCGTCACCATTCACGCTCCAGTCGCGAAGCATCCCATATGCATTTACCGAAATTGCCGCGTTGGATTGCGGATGACGGAATCTCGCGAGCATGATGCCTTCACCGCTGTATGAAGCCAGCTCCGCCATGGACTCGCATGCCGAACATGTTTGTGCAGGCTCGGGGCTGCGACAGACATTTTCCCAGTCACCCCCGACAACAGCTTGCATGCAATCCGGTGACTTGATCGGCTCCCAACCTGCCTCCAAAAGCGCAGCTCGCGCATCCGCATAAGCCATACCTGGCGCCAAGACAGCATCAAGATGCTTCTTCACTTCTTCCATTGAGCCCATGCTCCGGTCGTTATCGTTTGGACCATCATCGACTTTCACATCAGCTTGTTGGTGCTGGGATGGCTGTCCGGCTGCCGTCGGGACTTCTTTCGCACACCCCCCCATAACGCAAAGGGCAGCAGCAACCAGGAGGGTTGCTGGCGCTTTCAATATTGCATTAAGACTTGGCACCATACCCGGCCTCACTTGACTCGTACTGGAAGGCTGCAGCTAGAATACTGAACTTCGCAGTTTCGCCCCACCTTATTGCATTGTTCTATTGCGAAACGTTCCGCAGTTTCTTGGTTCTCATAACTTGCGTGACCAACGCCACCGGGGCCATATGCCACAGCATGACAGCTATTCCTGATAGAGGATATCACTCGACACCCTCGCGTACCGCATTGAGAAAGCGCTAAACGCTCCGCAGCTCTCTTTGATCGCTGATTTTCAGAGACACCGCTTCTTGAGTTCTCATAATCCGCGGCGATAGCCCCGAACCTGTTTTCCCATACCTCTGTATACGTCTCCCTGATGCTAGGCCTGCTAGAGCCTGCTCTATTTGCAGCTGCTTGTGCTGGTGATACACATACACCTTGAGACGGCACGGCCCCTGGAGGACAAGGCCCGGTTGTAGGTGGGGCTTGGGCGCTACCAAATCCTGGCAGCGCCAAACCTACTAAAAATACAAAGGGAAGGATAACCCTCTTAACTAGCATAAGCTTTCTTCATTATTTTGTGGGCCCGCTCTTTTTAACGATGTCCCCAGGCAAGGCAAATCCATCCCCTGCTTTCTTATTTGCCAACTCCTTGTAAGGATTGCTCACAATCGCAGTATGACCCAACTCAGGCTCGCTCTGTCGATCAGCCGGCCTATACTCACCGCCACCCACGGGGTTGCCTGCAAGGTCGCGGGCTTGGCCGCCTTGGGCGCCGAACTGCGAGTACATCGTCACGGCGTGGCCCAGCGTGCCCTGGAAGAACATCGCCGCCATCGGCGGGCAGGTGATCAGCATG
>NZ_JBSTRX010000003.1:267124-543334 GCF_054031035.1 Luteimonas sp. e5 | reverse complement strand
AGCACCGGCACCGGACCACCACCGATCGGCGTGGCCGGCGTCAGCACCGTGCCGGTCACCTGGCCCGGAGTCACCGGCGCACCGTTCAGCGTGTCGTTGCTGTACGCATTGCCCGCGCTGCCACCGCTCGCACCGTTCACCGGACCGAACACGTCGTCCGTCGCAACGATCGGCGCCGCAGCCACCACCACCGCGGCAGTCGCCGTGTCGCAGTTGCTCGGGTTCAGCACCTCGCAGATCGTGTACGGGTACGTATACGTCCCCGCCGGCGTGCCCGCCGACACCGTGATCGTGCCGTCCGGGTTCATCACCAGGCCCGTGTGCGGGCTGGTCCCCGGCGTCAGCGTCACCTGGGCCGGCACCACCGGCGAGCCGTTCAAGGTGTCGTTCACCAGCACCGACGTCGTCGTGCCGCCCGAGCCGCCATTGATCGGCGCACCCGAGAAGTCATCGTCCACCGCGTCGATCACCGGCGCGCTCACCGTCACCGTGATGCTGGCCGTGTCGCAGTTCGTCGGGTTCAGCACTTCACAGATCTGGTACTCGATCGTGTAGCTGCCCGCCGGCGTGCCCGGCGGCACCGTCACCTCGCCCGTCGCCGGATCCAGCACCGGCACCGGGCCACCACCGATCGGCGTCGCCGGCGTCAGCACCGTGCCGGTCACCTGCGCCGGATCCACCGGCGCACCGTTCAGCGTGTCGTTGGCATACGCGTTGCCCGCGCTGCCACCGCTGCCACCGTTCACCGGACCGAACACGTCGTCCACCGCGTCGATCACATTGATCGCGTTCCCACCATCCGTACCGGTGTTGTTGCCCGGGTCCGGGTCGGTCTCGCTCGGCGTCGCCGTCGCGCTGTTGCTGAACGCACCGTCCGCGGTGATCGTGCCCGTCACCGCGATCGTCTCGGTCGCACCCGACGCGATCGAGGCGATCGTGCACGGCATCGCCGTGCAGGCGCCTGTGAACACCAGGTTCGACAGGTTCGTCGGCGTATCCGTCACCTCAACATTCGTCGCCGGCGACGGACCCGCATTGCTCACCGTGATCGTGTAGCTGACCGTCTGCCCCACCACGTACGGGCCGGCCGTGTCCAGCACCTTGGTCACCGACACGTCCGCCACCGCCGTCGGCGTCGTCGTCTCGGTCAGATCATCGCCGGTCGTCGTCGGGTCGGTTTCGTTGCCCGACGCCGCCGTCGTCGTGTTCGTGTACTCGCCGCTGGCATTCACCGTCGCGGTGATCGCAAGCGTCGCCGACGCACCGTTGGTCAGGCCGCCGATCGTCCACACGCCCGTACCGCTGTCATACGTGCCCACGCTCGCGTTGTGCGACACGTAGGCGTAGCCCGACGGCAGCTGGTCGGTCAGCGACACGCCCGTCGCATCCGACGGCCCGTTGTTGGTCACCGCAAGCGTGAACACCACGTTCGATCCCACCGCCGGGGTCGCGTTGTCCACCGTCTTGGTCGTGACCAGATCGGCGTGAATCGGACTCAACGGGTTGATGATCGTCGCGGCGTTGTTGGCCGAACTCACCGGGCCGCCGAGTTGCGTGTAGGTTTCAGTGCCCCATGCGTATCCGGTCGGAGCGGCGGCCTTGCTGGTTTCGGCCAGGGTGCAGCTGCTGCCGCGCGGGATGTTGACCATGGCGGTGCCGGTGGTGGCATTCGTCAGGCTGATCGTGCCCGGATAGGTAGCCGTGCCGCAGGTGAAGGTGAAGCCGAAATCGCCGCTGACGCCACCGGCGGGGGCGCCGGTCACGTTCTTGGTCACGGTGACCGGCTGCAGGACGCGGTTGCTGACCTCACTGCTGTTGTTGCCTGGCGTGCTGTCGACGACGTCGGCTGGCGGCGCCACGGTCGCGGTGTTGGTCGCACACCAATCCGGGTTGGTGGTGTTGGGGCAGGAAACCTGCGCTTGGGCCGCGAGCGGAGCCAGTGCGATGAAGGCAAGGCCCGCCCAGACAATGCGCCGCGCGCGACCCATGATGGTCTCAGTCAGTTTGCCAGACACTCATGCCCCCTCATGTATTTCAGTAGTCCGGCGACTCGTACGGCTTGGGCCGCCATGCATTGACGGCACTGCCCTTGTTGCGCGCACGCACGATTGCCTTCATTCTCAGTTCACGGGCAAATTGTGCCATGGTTCACATTCATGGATGTGAAAAAAGCCTCACCATGGCAGCCTTGGCTGCCTCCGGCAGAAAAACGGTTGTTCAACGCCTCAGGAGGCGTACCCCGGCGCATGGTGATCCAGGAACTCGCGAATCACCTGCGGCAGATCTTCGCGCCGATCTTCGAGCACGTAGTGCCCCGCATCGGTGGAGGCATGGACTTCGGCCTGCGGCAGGACGCGGGTGAAGCCGGCAAGAAAGTGGCGGTCGAACACGAAGTCGCGCAAGCCCCAGGCAATCAGCGCCGGACGGTCGGCGTAGTCGGGCAGACGGGCTTCGGCGGCCTTGAGCAACGGCCAGGCGCGATCGCGCGCATCCAGCGGGATGTCCTGCATGAAGCGCAGGGTGGCGATGGCCTCGCGCCAGCCGTCGTAGACGGCGCTGTAGCCGCGCTTGACCGCCGGCTCGAGGATGCGCACGGTGCCGAACGCGGCCGCACCGCGCGCAAACAGGTTGAAGCGGCGAATGAGCCAGCCACCCAGGCGCGAGTGGCGGCCCATGGCGATCTGCCACGGCATCGGCTTGGCTGCGGGCAGCGGGAATGCGGCGGTGTTGGTGATGACCAGCCGCGCCACCCGCGCCGGATCGCGCAGTGCCCAGCCGAAACCGATCATGCCGCCCCAGTCGTGCACCGCCAGGGTCAGCGGGCCGCTGATGCCCAGATGGCGCAGCAGCGCATCCACGTCGTCGATGCGCGATTGCAGGGTGTAGTCGTAGCGCGGCGATGCTTGCGGCGCGTCGTCCGGGCGGTCGGACAGGCCCATGCCGACATGGTCGGGCACGATGCAGCGGTAGCGGTCACGCAGCGCCAGCACCAGGTGCCGCCAGTAGAAGCTCCATGACGGATTGCCATGCAGCATGAGCACAACCTCGCCATCGCGCGGGCCTTCGTCGAGAAAGCTCATGCCGATGCCGGGGCGCACCTCGAAGCGCTGCGGCTGGAACGGGTAATCGGGCAGTTTCATGCGCCGGGGCGCCGCGCGACGCTTACCAGACCACTTCGGACATGGTGCAGTTCAGGCCCGAACCGATGCCGAGCAGGGCAATCCGGTCGCCCTTGCGCAGACGCCCGGCCTCCTTGAGCTTTGACAGCACGATCGGCACCGATGCCGGCCCGATGTTGCCATGTTCGCGGAAGATGGTCATGACTTTCTGTGGATCGATGCCGAACGTCTTGATCAGGGTCTGGGTATGCACCTTGCTGACCTGGTGGATCACGAACTGGTCCAGCTCATGCACCGCCCAGCCCATCACCTGGCGCGCCGCGTTGAAGGTCTTCTGCGCCAGTTGCATGCCCTGGATCAGCAACTGCTTGGTGTCGGTGACCATGCGATCGAGGTTGCCGCGGCACAGGGTGTTCCATTCGGTGGCCGAACGCGTCACGCCGCCCTTGTAACGCGGTGCGTCCGGATGCAGGTCGGCCCGCGCCAGCACCATGCCGGCGGCACCCGAACCCAGGGTCAGGGTGGCCAACTCGTTGCGGAACTCGTCCTCGGTCGCGTCCGGGCGCAGCATGCGCTCGATGGTCTTCTCGTAGGCGAGGTCGGCGGTTTCACCATCGACCACCAGTGCGTAGTCGATTTCGCCACGGTCGATCATGCGCGCGGCCATGTCCATGCCGTTGATGAAGGCCAGGCAGGCATTGGCGACGTCGTAGTTCTGGCAGGTGTCGGGCGCCTCCAGATTGCCGGCGACGATGCTGGCGGTGGAGGGCTCGAGGTAGTCGCGACTGACCGAGGTGCTGACCAGGAGGCCCAGCTTGTCGGCACCGATGCCGGCATCGCGCAATGCCTTGCGCCCGGCCTCGGTGGCGGCATCGGAAGCCAGCTTGTCCCCGCCCCACAGGCGGCGCGCATGGATGCCGGCGATGTCGCGCAGCACGTCGACACGAATGCCGAAACGGTCGAGTGCGGGCTTGAGCCGCCGATTGATTTCCTCCGAGCTCAGCTCATGCGGGGCATCCACATGGGCGAGGCCGGCGATGGCGACGTTTTCGAACAGCATGGCGGGGCCACTCTGGAACAGGACAAAGACCGTCCATTTTAGCCGGTTTCATGCTCTCCGGGCCGATGCGCAACAGCGGCTCGTTCAGCGTGCGCAGCGCCAGGCGGCGAAACGCTGTTTGCCGTCCGCGGGCGGGCTGAGCGGATGGATGTCGGTGGCCGGCATCGCGGCGGCCTGATTGCGCGCCAGGGTTTCCAGCTCGTCACTGACCTTGATCGCGTTGCGCCGGTACAGGGCGACCTTGTCGGTGACTTCGACATCGATCTCGCCCAGCTTCTCGCAGCCCGCCGGCGCCGCGCGCAACACGCGCACCTGCTGCGCCTCGGGCTTGATCGGCACCCAGGTGCAGGCGGCGAGGGTGAAGGCGGCAAGCAGTGCGGTGGTGGCAATACGCATGGGGGCTCCATCGCGAGGGGGAAACGACGATGCCCGCCATTGTGGCGGGCATCGCGTGCGAGGGGAACCTCCCGCCTGAACGGCAGGCACCTCGTGGTCAAGGTCGCCGCTGCGGGCGACCCGAGCCGGATCAGGACTTGCCGACCGGCTTGCCGTCGGCATCGAGGATGACCACGTCGCCAAAGTCCAGTGCACGCACCGGCGCTTCGATCTGCTTGAGGTCGCCGACCACCACCCAGACCAGCTTGTCCGGGGCGAACGCGCGCGCCGCGGCATTGGCCTGCTGCGGGGTGAAGGCCTCGACTTCGGCATTGCGCAGCTGCACCCAGTTGTCGGGCCGGCCGTAACGCACGATGCCGCCGATGGTGCCCATCACCGCACGCGCGGTTTCGTAGGCGCCGGGCTGGCTGCGCACGTCGTTGTTGACCACCTTGGTCACTTCTTCGGCACTGGCCGGTGCCTTGCCGGTGGCGTATTCGGCGAATTCGCGCCGCATCTCCAGCATCGCCTCGGCGGTCTTGTCGATCTGCACCGGGGCGCTGGCGATCCACGGGCGCTGGCCGAGGCCGTTGACCAGCGAGGTGCGCGCGCCATACGACCAGTGCTTGTCCTCGCGCAGGTTCATGTTCAGGCGCGAGGTGAAGCTGCCGCCGAGGATGTCGTTGGACATGCCGAGCTTGACCGCTTCCGGGTCGCGGGTGGAGGGCATCACCTGGCCGGCCATGATGTTGGCCTGCACCGCGCCGGGCTGGTCGATCAGGTACACCGTCGCCTTGTCCGGGCGCGTCACCTGCGGCAACGGCTTGGCCTTGGCCGCCGGGCCTTCGCCCTTCCAGTCGCCCAGGTGCTTGTTCAGCAGCGGCACGATCTCGTCCATGGTGGTGTCGCCGACCACGATCAGGGTCGCGTTCTCCGGACGCAGCCATTCGCGCTGGAAGGCGAGCAGGTCGTCACGGGTCAGCGCGTTGATCGCCTCCTCGGTGCCGCTGCCGGTGAACGGGATCGCGTAGGGATGGCCTTCGCCGTACAGCAACGGCGGCAGCACGCGCATCGCCACCGCGCTCGGCTGCGCCTTCTCCTGGGCGATGCTGGCGATCCACTGCGCACGCACGCGGTCGATGTCGGCCTGGTTGAAGCGCGGCTTGCGCAGCATGTCGGCGAACAGCGCCAGCGACGGGTCGAGATTGGACTTCAGTGCAGACATGAAGGCGTTGCCGCCATCCAGCGCCGCACCCGCGCCAAGCTGGGCGCCCAGCGATTCGGCGCGCGCCTTGAACGCCAGCGAGTCGAGCTCGCCGGCGCCCTCGTTGAGCATGCCCATGGCGAAGCTGGCACGGCCGAGCTTGCCGCCGGCGTCCGAGGCATAGCCGCCATCGAACTGGTAGCTCATCTGCACCACCGGGATGTCATGCCGCTGCGCCAGCACCACGGTGCTGCCGTTGGCCAGCTTGCCGCGCTGCAGCGCCGGGAACACCAGGTCGGGGAACTCGTCCACGCTGGGCACGCCTGTGCTGCGGTCGATGGTGCTGGCGGTGGTCGTGTAGCGCGCATCGGCCTTGGGCAGCACGAACGGCGCCGGTTCGGCACTCGGCTCCTCCTGCAGCGGCGTGCGCTCGCCCGGCAGCACCACGAAGGTGTGGCTGGGCGCGCCGAGCCAGCGCTGCGCGGCCTGGCGCACGCTGCCCGGGGTGGCGGCATTGATCGCGGCCAGCGCCTCCTCCATGCAACCCGGATTGTTCTCGAACACGGTGCAGGCGGCGAGGATGTCGGCCTTGCCGCCGAAACCGCCGATGCGCTCCATGCCGCGCACCACGCGCGCGTTGTAGGCGGTGCGCGCCTGTTCCAGCTCCTCGCTGGTGGGGCCGTCCTTGAGCAGCCTCTGCAGCTCCTCGTCGATCACCGCTTCGACCTTGGCCGGGTCCACGCCCTGCTTGACCATGGCATTGATCAGGAAGCTGCCACCCAGCTGCGAGCTGTAATTGCCGGTCGCCACGCCATCCACCAGCTTGTCCTGGTACACCAGCCGGCGATCCAGTCGCGAGGTGGCGCTGCCGCCGAGCACCGCACTGAACAGATCCAGCAATTCCTCGTCGCGATTGCCGCGCGCGGCCACGTTCCACACCCGGCGCACCATCGCCTGCGGCACCTTGTCCTGCATCTCGGTGCGCCCGGACTGCTTGAGCGGCGCCGGATCGACCTTGGGCTGGGCCATGCTCGGACCGGCCGGGATGTGGCCGAAGTAGCGCGCCACCTTTTCCCGGGCGGTGGCGAGGTCGATGTCGCCGGCCAGCACCAGCACCGCGTTGTTCGGGCCGTACCAGGCGCGGAACCAGTTCTTGACGTCATCCAGCGTGGCGGCGTTCAAGTCGTTCATCGAGCCGATCACGGTGTGGTGATACGGGTGCCCCTTCGGATACATGGTGCGGGTGACGGTTTCCCAGACCTGGCCATAGGGCTGGTTCTCGCCCTGGCGCTTTTCGTTCTGCACCACGCCGCGCTGCTCGTCCAGGGTCTTCTGGTCGATCGCGCCGAGCATGTGACCCATGCGGTCGGACTCCATCCACAACGCCATGTCCAGCGCGGTGGTCGGCACGTTCTGGAAGTAATTGGTGCGGTCGGTATTGGTGGTGCCGTTCATGTTGGTGGCACCGGCCTGTTCGAACGGGGCGAAATACTCGCCGCGATGGTTTTCCGAACCGTTGAACATCAGGTGCTCGAACAGGTGCGCGAAGCCGGTGCGGCCCGCGGGCTCGTCCTTGCTGCCGACGTGATACCAGACGTTGACCGCGACGATCGGCGCCTTGCGGTCGGTGTGCACCACCACCCGCAGCCCGTTGGGCAGGGTGAAGGTTTCATACGGCAACTTCACTTCAGGGGCGGCCTTGGCGGCGAGCGCGGGGGCGGCGATCAGCCCACCAAGGGCGGTGGACAGGGCAAGGGCAAGGGCGGCGGCGCGCGGTGCACGGAGTCGGTTCATGGGTCCATCCGGGTTCGGGAAAAGCCCGATGCTAACTGCTGACCATGGCCGCGGCATGGGTCGGAAGTCACCACGGACAGGCCCCGCCTTGAGCGCCCTGCAGGTGGCGCGCATGATGACGCGGCCGCCCTTCCCTCCCAGCCTGCCCGCCATGTTCCACGTGATCCTGCACCAGCCGGAAATCCCGCCCAATACCGGCAACGTGATCCGCCTGTGCGCCAATACCGGCGCGCGGCTGCATCTGGTCGAGCCGCTGGGCTTTTCGCTGGACGACAAGCTGTTGCGTCGCGCCGGGCTGGATTACCACGAGTACGCTGAGCTGCGCGTGCATGCGGATCTTGCCGCGGCCCTGGCGGCAGTCGCCCCGGGGCGCGTGTTCGCGCTGTCCACCCGCGGCACGCGGCGCCATGACGCCGTGCAATACCAGCCCGGCGATGCCTTCGTGTTCGGCAGCGAAACCGCCGGTCTGCCCGAGGCGGTGTTGCAATCGGTACCGGCCGCGCATCGAGTGCGCCTGCCGATGCGCCCGGGCCAGCGCAGCCTCAACCTGTCCAACGCGGTGGCGGTGCTGGTATTCGAGGCCTGGCGCCAGCAGGGGTTTGCCGGCGCGCAATGAGCACGGGCCGCGTGGCGCGGCCGGCCGCCGGTTATTCGCCCATCAGCCGCGGCAGGGCATCGGTCAGGGCGTCGCGCAGCAGGTCGAGGGCGAGCTCGGGCTCGCGCACCTGACGCGACTTCAGCCCGTCGATCAGCGCGCGCATCAGCAGTACCCGGCTCGCCAGTTTCTCGCGCGGCACGGCGAAGCCGCCCGCCTCGCGCGGCATGGCCAGCAATTGGCCGAGCGCCGCGTCGATGCGTGCATCGAAACGTTGCATGGCTTCGGCGATGACCGGGTCACGGCTGGATTCGGCGGTGATTTCCAGCACCAATGCCGGTTCCAGCATGTGCCCGTCACGCTCCGCATCGCGCTCGCGGAAGGCGTCGAGGAAGCTCGATATCGGATCCTTGGCGGCACATTCCAGGCGCTGGATGTCATCGGCCAGCAGCTCCATCTGGCGGCCGACGATGCCATGGATCAGCTCCGACTTGCTGGCGAAGTAGCGGTAGATCAGCCCCGGGCTCATGCCCGCGGTTTCCGCGATCGCGGCCATCGAGGCGGCGTGGAAACCGCGCTCGGTGAAGCAGCGCTGGGCGGCGTTGAGGATGCGGTCGCGCTGCGCCTGCGCATGTGCATCACGCGACTTGCCGGTGGCGGCAGCCAATCCGGCGCTCATGGTGCACCCGCCTCGACGCGCCAGCCGCCGCCCATGGCGCGGTACAGCGCGATGCGGTTGGCCTGCTCGGCCAGGCGCAAGCCAAGCAGGGCCTGGGTCGCGGCATAGCGCATGCGTTGTGCGTCGAGCAGGGTCAGGTAGCTGTCACGACCGGCGTCGTAACGCGCGCGCGACAGGCGCTCGGCCTGCTCGGCGGCAGCCAGCAGGCGCTCGGCGGCAGCGCGTCGCTCGGCCAGCACCTCGCTCTGGCTCAGGCCGTCGGCCACTTCGCGGAAGCCGCCCTGGATCGCCTTTTCGTACTGCGCCAGCGCGATGTCGCGATTGGCGGTGGCGACTCCGAGCCCGGCGCGCAATGCACCGCCCTGGAAGATCGGGATGTTGATCTGCGGCACGAAGCGCCAGAAGCGCGTGCCGGCATCGAACAGGCCGGAGAACTCGTTGCTGATGCTGCCGGCCGCGCCGGTCAGGCTGATCGAGGGAAAGAACGCCGCACGTGCCGCACCGATGTTGGCATTGGCCGAACGCAGCAGGTGTTCGGCGGCCTGGATGTCGGGGCGACCGAGCAGCAGTTCCGAGGACAGGCCGGCCGGCAGCGGCGGCATCGCCACCAAGCCGTCTTCCAGGCCCTGCGGCAGGTCGGCTTCGACCAGTGGCGCGCCGGTGATCAATTGCAGCGCATTGCGATCCAGCTCCACCTGACCGCGGTAGCGGGCCAGGTCGCCGCGCGCGGTTTCCACCTGCGTGCGCGCCTGCGCCAGTTCCAGCCCGCTGACCGCGCCCAGCTCATGCCGGCGTTCGGTCAGGCGCAGCGATTCCTCGTAGGTGGCCAGGGTGTCTGCGGCGACTTGCATCAGGCTCTGGTCCGCGGCCAGGGTCAGCCACGCCTGCACGGTTTCGGCGACCAGCGCGATCTGCGCCGCGCGGCGGTTTTCCTCCTGCGCGAAGAACTGCTGCAGCGCCGCTTCGCTGAGGTTGCGCACGCGCCCGAACAGGTCCAGCTCGAAACTGGCCAGGCCAAGCGAAGCGGTGTACGTCTCGCTCACCGGGGCATCGCCGCCGGTACGCTCCATGCTGGCATTGGCGCCCACCGCCGGCAGGCGCTGCGCGCGGGCGATGCGGTACTGCGCACGGGCACGCTCGACATTGAGCATCGCCACGCGCAGGTCGCGGTTGTTGTCCAGTGCCCTGGCCACGCTGCGCTCGAGACGCTCATCGACCAGCATCTCGCGCCAACCCACGTCGGCGACATCGCTGCCTTCGGCGCGCACCCCTGAGGGCTGTGCCGGGATCGGCCAGTTCGCCGGAACTTCGGACTGTGCTGCCGGCAGCGCCGGCTCCAACGTGGCGCAACCGGCGCCGGCCAGGGCCACGGCCAGCGCCGCGGCCAGTCGCATCTGCCTGGTCATGCTTCGTCTCCTTCCGCGGCAGCGGCCGCAGCGGCGAGTTCCGCCTCGGTGCGTGGCGTGCGCCGGATGAACAGGCGCACCACCACCATGTAGAACAGGGGAATGAAGAACACGCCCAGCGAGGTGCCGATGATCATGCCGCCGAGCACGCCGGTGCCGATCGCGCGCTGCGCGCCGGAGCCGGCACCGCTGGCAATCGCCATCGGCAGCACGCCGAAGCCGAACGCCAGCGAGGTCATCACCACCGGACGCAGGCGGTCGCGTACCGCGTGCAGGATCGCATCGATCAGGCGCGCGCCCTGTTCGTAGTACTGCTTGGCGAATTCGATGATCAGCACCGCGTTCTTGCTGGTCAGGCCGACCGAGGTCAGCATCGCCACCTGGAAGTAGATGTCACGCTCCAGCCCGCGGAACATGGTGAACAGCACCGCGCCGAGGATGCCGATCGGCGCCACCAGCAACACTGCGGTGGGCACGCTCCAGCTTTCGTACAGCGCGGCCAGGGCGAGGAACACGATCAGGATCGAAAGCGCGTACAGCAGGCCGGTCTGGCTGCCGGCGGCGCGTTCCTGATAGGACTGGCCGGTCCATTCCAGGCCGACGCCATCGGGCAGCTGCGCCACCAGACGCTCGATCTCGGCCATCGCATCGCCGGAGCTGACCCCGGGCTTGCCTTCGCCCTGCACCGCCAGCGAGGAGATGCCGTTGAAGCGCTCCAGATTGGGCGAGCCGTATTCCCAATGCGCCGTGCCGAAGGCGGAGAACGGCACCATCTGGCCCTGATTGTTGCGCACCGACCAGCGTTGCAGATCTTCGGGCAGCATGCGGTAGGGCGCATCGGCCTGCACGAACACGCGCTTGACCCGGCCGCGGTCGATGAAGTCGTCGATGTAGCGCCCGCCCCAGGCGGTGGCCAGGGTGTTGTTGACGTCGGCGATCGACAGCCCCAGCGCCTGGGCCTTGGCATGGTCGATGTTCAGGCGCAACTGCGGCTCGTCTTCCTGCCCACTGGGCCGCACATTGGTGATCAGCTCGCTTTGCTGCGCCATGCCGAGGAACTGGTTGCGCGCGGCCATCATCGCGGCATGGCCGAGGCCGCCATTGTCCATCAGGTTGAAGGAGAAGCCGCTGGTGCTGCCCAGGCCCTGGATCGCCGGCGGCGACATCGCGAACGCCAGCGCGTCCTTGATCCCCATCAGCCCGCCCATCGCGCGTTGTGCGATGGCCGCGGCACCGGCATCGGCGCTTTTGCGCTCATCCCAGTCCTTGAGCTTGATGAAGCCCATGCCGGTGTTCTGGCCGCTGCCGCCGAAGCTGAAGCCCTGCACGGTGAACACCGATTCGATGTGCTCGGCTTCGTTCTGCATGAACTGCTGTTCGACCTGCTCGATCACCTTCAGCGTGCGCTCCTGGGTGGCGCCGACCGGGGCCTGGATGATGGTCATCAGCACGCCCTGATCCTCGTCCGGCAGGAAGCCGCTGGGGGTGCGCAGGAACAGCAGGCCGGCAGCCACGCCCAGCGCCAGATAGATCAGCATGAACCGCGCCGGGCGGCCAAGGATGCCGCGCACGCCGCGCTGGTAGCGGTCGCTGCCGGCATCGAACTTGCGGTTGAACCAGCCGAGGAAGCGGCCGATCGGGCCACGTCCATGCTGGTGGCCTTCGCCCTTGTCGATCGGCTTGAGCAGAGTCGCGCACAGCGCCGGGGTCAGCACGATCGCGACCAGCACCGAGAACGCCATCGCGGTGACGATGGTGGCGGTGAACTGGCGGTAGATCACGCCGGTGGAGCCACCGAGAAAGCCCATCGGCACGAATACCGCGGCCAGCACCACGCCGATGCCGATCAGCGCGCCGGTGATCTGGTCCATGGATTTCTTCGCCGCTTCCTTGGGCGAGAGCCCTTCCTCGCTCATCACGCGTTCGACGTTCTCCACCACCACGATGGCGTCGTCGACCAAGAGGCCGATCGCCAGCACCATCGCGAACATGGTCAGCATGTTGATCGAGAAGCCCAGCGCGTACAGCACCGCCATGGTGCCCAGCAGCACCACCGGCACCGCGATGGTCGGGATGATGGTCGCGCGCAGGTTGCCCAGGAACAGGAAGATCACCAGGAACACCAGCAGCACGGCTTCGGCCAGGGTCTGCATGACGCCCTTGATCGAGACCCGCACGAACGGGGTGGTATCGAACGGCACCACCACGTCCAGCCCGGCGGGGAAGTAGGGCTTCATCCGCTCCAGTTCGGCGCGCACCGCATCGGCGGTATCCAGCGCGTTGGCGCCGCTGGCCAGCATCACCGCCATGCCGCTGGCCGGCTGGCCGTTGTAGCGGCTGGAGAAGGCATAGCTTTCCGCACCCAGCTCGACCCGGGCCACGTCACCCAGGCGCAGCGCGGCACCGTCGGTCTGGCTGCGCAGCAGGATGTCGCGGAACTGCTCGGGGGTCTGCAGGCGATCCTGCCCGGTGATGGTGGCATTGAGCTGCTGGCCATCGATGGCCGGCGTGCCGCCGAGCTGGCCGACCGCAACCTGCGCGTTCTGCGCCTGCAGCGCGCTGGTGATGTCGGCCACGCTCAGGCCATAGGCGGCCATGCGGTCCGGATCCAGCCAGATGCGCATCGCGTACTTGGTGCCGAAGGCCTGGGTGCCGCCGACGCCCGGCACGCGGGCGATGCGGTCAACCACCGAGCTGGACACGTAGTCGCCGATGTCGCGCGCATCCATGCCGCCATCGCGAGAGACGAAGCCCAGCACCATCAGAAAGCCGCTGCCGCTCTTGCTCACGGTCACGCCCTGGCGCTGCACTTCCTGCGGCAGCAGCGGCATCACCGATTGCAGCTTGTTCTGCACCTGCACCTGCGCGGTATCCGGGTTGGTGCCGCTTTCGAAACTCAGGCTGATGCCGGCAGTGCCGTTGGACTGGCTGTTGGCGGACATGTACATCAGCCCGTCCAGACCCTGCAGGCTCTGCTCGATGACCTGGGTCACCGAGTCTTCCACCACCTGCGCCGAAGCGCCGGGGTAGGAGGCGTTGATCGTCACCGTGGGCGGGGCGATGTCCGGATAGCGCTCGACCGGCAGCTGGGTGATCGACAGCGCACCGGCCAGCATCAGGATGATCGCGATCACCCAGGCGAAGATCGGGCGATCAATGAAGAAACGTGCCATGGGAAAAGCTCCTGTGCGGCTCAGCGCTGCGCTGCGTCGTTGCCTGCGGCGGGCGTGGCGGCGTCATCGCTGGCGTCGGCAGCTCCGGTGGCGGGGGCGGCTGCCGGTGCCGCACTGGCGGCGGGCTGCGCCGGGGTGCTGCCGTCGGCGCCGGCTTCGGTGGCCTGCACCGGCGCCCCGGGACCCACCTTCTGCAAGCCTTCGACGATCACCTTGTCGCCGGCCTGGAGGCCGGACTCGACCAGCCACTTGTCGCCGATGGTGCGGCTCACCACCACCGGCCGCACTTCGACCTTGCCTTCGGCATCGACCACCATCGCACTGGCCGCGCCCTTGGGATCGCGCGCGATGCCCTGCTGCGGCACCAGGATCGCGTCGCGGCGCTCGCCATTGGCGATGCGCGCACGCACGAACATGCCCGGCAGCAGCATCTCGTCGGGATTGGCCACCACCACGCGCAGCGCGACCGCGCCGGTGGCCGGATCGACCATGGTCTCGGCGAACCTCAGACGCCCCTGCTGCGGGAACACGCTGCCGTCTTCGAGCACGATCTCGACCGGCACCGAATCGGTGCCCTGCAACTGCCCGGCCTCGATTTCGCGGCGCAACTGCAGCAGTTCGGCGCTGGACTGGTTGACCTCGACATGCATCGGATCCAGCCGCTGGATGATCGCCAGCGGGGTCGGCTGCGCACTGGTCACCAGCGCGCCGGGGGTCACGCTGGAGCGGCCGATGCGGCCACTGATCGGTGCGCTGACGCGGGAAAAGCCGAGCGGCACGTTGGCGCCCTGCACCGCGGCCTGCGCCGCGCGCAGATCGGCCTGTGCCTGACGCAGCGCGGCCTGCGCGTTCTCGTCGTCCTGGCGGCTGACCGCGTCGATCTTGACCAGCTCCGCGGAACGGGTGGCATTCAGCCGCGCGGTACCCAATGCCGCCTGCGCGCGTGCCAGCGCCGCCTGCGCACTCTGCGCATCGGCGCGGAACGCGGTCTGGTCAAGCTGGTACAGCGGCTGGCCGGCGCGCACGCTGCCGCCTTCGGTGAACAGCATGCGCTGCACGATGCCGCTGACCTGCGGCCGCACTTCGGCTTCCTGCGAGGCCAGCGCGCGCCCGGACAGTTCGCGCGTCAACAGCACCGTCTCCGGCTTGAGGGTGACCACGGTGACCGGCGTCGGCGGCGGCGCACCATCGGCCGGCGCGTCGCCCTTGCCGCAGGCGGTCAGCAACAGGCTTGCGGCGAGTACGAGGGTGGTGGCGGAAAGGGGGCGGGAATGCGTGCTCATGGATGGACTCGCGACAGGACCGCCCGCTGCACACGATGGCAGGGGCCGGAAGGGAAGAAATATCGAAGGCGGCGGAGAATGAACGATCATTCTCACCCTGTCAAGCATTTGTTTGCCGGCTTTGTCGTGCAGTCAGGATCCCGTCATCGCGCGTCATGCGCGGGCCCGGCAACGGTGCAAACGCCCGGCCGGCGGGCGCCGCTCGCAGCCAAGCTGAACAGGGGGCAACATTATTGAACCGCCCGGTACGATATTCAGCAACGGTTTTTTAACAATCTGCATACTGAGCCGCAATCGGAGGCGCGATGGATGCCATCCGACCTTTCACCCATCAGATTTCGAGGTTCCCATGAAGAAGTCGCTGCTCGTACTCGCCCTCGCCGCCGTGCCGTTTGCCGCATCGGCCGCCGATGGCATCAGCTACAACTACGCCCAGGGCGGTTACGTCCACCTCAACGGCAAGGATGACCTGCGCGCCAAGGGCTTTGGTCTGGAAGGCTCGATCGCGGTGGCGCCGAACGTGCACCTGTTCGCCGGCACCCAGCAGCTGGAGGAGAAGGATTTCGACATCGGCGTGGACGAATGGCGCATCGGCGCCGGCTACAACACCCCGATCGCGGCGAACACCGACTTCGTCGCCCGCGTCGCCTACCAGCGTCTGTCCACCGACGACCTGTGGCTCGGTGCCGGCGTCCACGTGCCGGGTGCCAAGCATGACGGCGTCGGCATCGAGGCCGGCGTGCGCAGCGCGCTGACCCCGCAGTTCGAGGGCTGGGCCATGGCCGGCTACGAGAAGTTCGACGACGACCGCGGCTATGCCGGTCCCAAGGGCGCCTACGGCCGCCTGGGTGGCCAGTTCAAGTTCAGCCCGAACTGGGGCGCGTTCGGCGAAGTGAAGTTCGCCGATGGCGACTCGACGTGGAGCATCGGCCCGCGCATCACCTGGTAAGCCCGGGGTTTTTCGCACGCTTCAACACGGCCCGGCCTGACGCCAGGCCGTGTTGCGTTCGGGATGCGGTGGTCGCGCCGCCGTGTGGCTCAGGCGGAGAACAGGGTGCGCGGGTATTCGGCCTTGCGTTCGCGCGCCAGCAATTCGCGCAGGCCCGCTTCCGGGGTCATTTCGCCATGCAGCACGCGCTGCACGGCGCTCGAGATCGGCAGTTCGACGCCATGCATCGCCGCCTGGCGCATCACTTCATCGGCGGTCTGGATCGATTCCACCACCTGCCCGATCTCGCGCACCGCGTCCTCGATCGACTGGCCGCGGCCAAGCGCAAGGCCCAGACGCCGGTTGCGCGAGAGATCGCCGGTGCAGGTCAGCACCAGGTCGCCGAGGCCGGCCAGGCCCATCAGGGTTTCCGGCTTGGCGCCGATCGCCGCGGCCAGGCGCAGCATCTCGTTGAGGCCGCGGGTGATCAGGCCGGCGCGCGCGTTCAGGCCCAACTGCATGCCATCGGCCACGCCGGTGGCGACGGCGAGCACGTTCTTCATCGCGCCACCGAGTTCGGCCCCCTTCATGTCGTCGCCGGTGTAGGCGCGGAAGGTCGGCCCGTGCATCGCCTCGGCCACGCGCTGGGCAAACTCGGCAGCGTCCGAGTGCACGGTAAGCGCGGTCGGCAGACCCTCGGCCACTTCCTTGGCGAAAGACGGTCCGGTGACCACCGCCAACGGCACCGCGGGGCCGAGCAGTTCGGCCGCCACTTCATGCAGGAAGCGCCCGGAGCCGGGCTCGAAGCCCTTGGTCGCCCACGCCACACCCGCATCGTGCGGGCGCAACGGCGCGAGCTTGGCCACGGTTTCGGAAAACGCGTGCGAGGGCGTCACCACCAGCACCCAGGCCGCGCCCTCGAGCGCGGCGGCAAGATCGGTGCCGGCGCGCAGGTTCGGCGGCAGCGCGATGCCCGGCAGGTAGCGCGGGTTCTCGTGGCGGCGGTCGATCGCCGTGGCGACCTCGGCATCGCGGCCCCACAGGTTGACCGCGTGCCCCTGGCGCGCCAGCAGGGCGGCCAGTGCGGTGCCCCATGAGCCCGCGCCCAGGACGGCGACGGGCCCGTTGTCAGGCTTCATGAGCAGCGACGCGGGTCAGGCGTTGCCGGCGGTTTCGGTGCCCGCTTGCAGCGCGTCGCCGCCCTGCTGCTGTTGCTGCTCGGCACGCTGGCGCAGGCCTTCGGCATACAGCGCGTCGAAGTTGATCGGCTGCAGCTGGAACGGCGGATAGCCGCCATTGGACACCAGGTCGCTGATCGCGGCACGCGCGTACGGGTACAGCACCGCCGGGCAATGCGCGCCGAGCATCGCGTCCAGGCCGGCCGGGTCGAAGCCGGCGAGACCGAACACGCCGGCCTGCTGCACTTCGGCGAGGTAGGCGGTCTTTTCGCCGACCTTGCAGGTCAGGGTCACGCCCAGCACGACTTCGTAGGCGTTGTCGTTGAGTTGCTGCACGCGCTGGTTGAGGTTCATCGACAGTTCGGGCTGGCCCTGCTCGTTGAACATGGCCGGCGCATTGGGCGATTCGAACGAGACGTCGCGGGTGTAGATCTTCTCGACCGAGAAGCTCGCGCCCTGCTGCTGGTTCTGCTCGGCGCCGGCGGGATTGGCAGCGCTGTTGGTCTCGTCGCTCATCGGGGACTCCATGAATTCGGGTTGAATGAAGGATGTGGGGATTATCGCACGGGCCCGCAAGGGGCCGCCGCGCGGCTCAGCCGCGGCCCTTGACCAGCGGCAGGTCGGCCTGCTGCCAGGCGGCGATGCCGCCATCGAGCACGAACACCTTCTCGAAGCCGGCCTTGACCAGGCGCTTGGCGACGCCGGTCGCGCTCATCCCGGTTTTGCACACCACCGCCACCGGCAACGCCTTGGCCTTGGCCAGCAGCTTGCTTTCCGGGTCGAACTGGCTCATCAGCACGTTCTTCGAGCCGGAAATATGGCCCTGCTGGAATTCGTTCATCGCGCGGATGTCGATCACCAGCGCGTTTTCACGGTTCATCAGCGCGGTCAGTTCCGCCGGCTTCAGCCGTTTGAAGCCCTGCCACAGGCGCGAAAGCTCGCTGAACACCAGGGCCGCGGTGACCGCGGCAAGGCCCAGCGAGAGCAACGGATGGCGGCCGAGAAAGGCGATGAGTTCCTGAAACGTCACGGCGGATGGCTCGGTGGAAGGCCGGGGATTCTGACACAGCGCGCGCGGCGCTGCCGTTTCAGTGGCCGGACCAGAAGTCCGGCAGGCCCGAAGTCACGTACCAGGATCGGGTTTCGACGTCGTAGCGCCAGCGCTCGGCATAGCGCACCTGACGCTCGGTCATGGTGTTGCGGTTGACCACGCCGATCTCGATCACGCGCAACGACTGGCCTTCGCCGATCGCCTCACTGCTGACCGGACGATAGGCGGACACCTGCACCTGGTTGTAACGCTCGCGCTCGATCGCGGTCAGCGGATGTGCCTGGCGCCAGGCCGGATCCAGCAAGGCCCACGCGCCTTCGATGTCGCCCCAGCGGATCGCCGCCGAATAGGCATATTGCGCCCGTTGCAGGGCATCGACCTGCTTGCCGCCCGTGGCGCAGGCTGCGGACAGCAACAGAACCAGCAGCAACAGGGCAAGACGTGGCAGGCGCATGGCGAATCCCCGGTGACGTGGGCCCATGCTAACCCGCGGCAAAGGCGGCGTAACGCGCCTGCATGCTGCAGGCGGTGCCGCCGTCCGCCAACTCGATCATGGCGTGGATGCCGATACGCGCGCGGCCACGCCCGGCGATAGCGGCGATGACCTCCTCCCAGCGGTCTTCGGGCGCGATCACCGCGGCTGCGTTCAAATCCCCCCACAGCGGTGCGCGATAGCGGATCTGGCTGTCGGCGACGAACACTTCGTTGCGTGCGAACCCGGCCGCCTCCAGCCGCGTGCTGACCAGTGCCCAGCCGGCCAGCGTCATCAGCGATGCCAGCGAACCGCCGAAGGCGCAGCCCTTGTCATTGATGTTGGGGCCGAGCGGTGCGTGCAGGCGCACCCGGTCGGGTTCGACCTCGTGCACTTCGAGCCCCATCACCCGCGCCATGGGGATGGCATCGAAACGCTGTTGCAGGGACTGACGCAGGGACATGACGACTCCGCTGGCTGGGCCGCGGATGGTACCCGCAGGCCATGGCGGTGCGACACTGGTGGCATGGCCGTGCCCGAGTTCCTGCTGGTTTCCCTGCGCCCTGCCGGTGCGCACGCGGGCTTGCGCCGCGCCGCCGCGCGGCATGGGGGCAGCCTGTTCGCGCTTTCCCCGTGGCGCATCGTGATGCGCGGTGATGCCGCGACCCGCGCCGCGCTGGCACAGGCATTGGCGCAGCCACAGGTGTTCTTCTCCAGCCCGGCCGCGGTACACGCCGCGGCAGCGCTGCAGCCCTTGCGCGCGCATGCGGGCCAGGCCGTGTTCGCGGTCGGCGCGGGGGGCCGCCGTGCATTGCGTCGTGCCGGGGTCGCCGGCGCGCAGGCACCGGCACGCATGGACAGCGAAGGCCTGCTGGCGCTGCCGGCGTTCGCCGCGCTCGGCACGGGTGATGCGCTGGGCTTGGTCACCGCGCCGGGCGGCCGTGGCGAGATCGCGCGCCGGCTGCGTGCACGCGGCGTGCGCATCGTGCGTGCGGACGTGTACGAACGGGTGCCGCTGGCGTTGCCGGCGGCGCGCATCGCACGGCTGCAGGCACTGCTGGAAACCGCCCGCGTTCCGGTGTTCCTCGCATTGTCCAGCGGCGAAGCCTTCGCGCAGCTGCTGGCGCAATGGCCGGCAAGTGCGCTGCCGCGCCTGCAACAGGCGGTCACCGTCATCGCCGCCAGCCCGCGGCTGGCCGAGCTCGCCCGCAGCCACGGCTTTCCCCGTCGGCGGCTGGCCGCCAGCGCACTGCCGGCGGATCTGGTCGCCGCGATCGTGCAGGCCTCGCGATGAGCCTGCCGGCCAGCCTCGACCCCGCCGACATCGCGCGCCAGGTGCCGCGCTTCGCGCATTACTTCCGCTACCCGCTGCACGCCGGCGATTTCCATGCCCTGCGCGAGCAGGCGCGCCTGCTTGGGTACTACACCGCCAAGCCGCTGTACGGACGTCTGGACGAAGCCGGCCGGGTGGATCGCAGTGCCGGCTTCAACGGCGAGATCGCCGGCCTGTTCGTGCCCTCGCCGGCGCGCTCGTTCGCACATGCCTGGCTGTTCTTTGCGCGGATGCCGGCCGAGGCGGTGCGCAACGCGCGCGGCCAGCGCAACTGGCCGGCAATCCGCGCCGCCGCCGAAGCCCGGCTGCGTGCCCTGCTGCGTTGAGGCCGCGCCGCGCTCAGCGCTCGAGGATCGCCGCCACGCCCATGCCGCCTGCGGTGCAGATCGAAATCAGGCAGCGTCCGCCGCCGCGGGCCGCCAGCTCCTTCGCCGCGGTGGCGACGATGCGCGCGCCGGTGGCGGCGAACGGATGCCCGGTGGCCAGCGAGGAACCGTTCGGATTGATGCGCTGCGGATCGATCGCGCCCAGCGGCTCGGCCAGGCCGAGGCGCTCGCGGCAATAGTCGGCGCTTTCCCACGCCGCCAGCGTGCACAGCACCTGCGCGGCGAAGGCTTCATGGATCTCGTAGAAATCGAAATCCTGCAGGCGCAACCCATGACGCGCGAGCAGGCGCGGCACCGCCACCGTCGGCGCCATCAGCAGCCCTTCGCCGGCGACGAAGTCCACCGCGGCGACCTCCACGTCGCGCAGCCAGGCCAGCACCTCATGCCCATGCGCGCGCGCCCAGTCTTCGCTTGAAAGCAGGCAGGCGGCGGCGCCGTCGGTCAGCGGCGTCGAATTGCCGGCGGTCAGGGTGCCGTGGCCGGAGCTGCGGTCGAAGGCCGGCTTGAGCGTGGCCAGCTTCTCCATGCTGGTGTCCGGGCGCAGGATGTTGTCGCGGCTGACGCCACGGAACTCGCTGACCAGATCGTCGAAGAAACCTCGCTCGTAGGCCGCCGCCAGCTTGTGGTGGGAGGCGACCGCCAGCGCGTCCTGTGCCTCGCGGCTGATCTGCCACTGCCGCGCCATCGCTTCGCAATGCTGGCCCATCGACTTGCCGGTGCGCGGCTCGGCGACGCCGGGAAACTCCGGCTTGAGCATGCCCGGGCGCAGCCGCGTGAACGCCGCCAGCTTCTGCCCCAGACCCTTGCGCGCATTGGCATCCAGCAATACCCGGCGCAGCCCCTGGCCGTACACGATCGGCACATCGGAGGTGGTGTCCGAGCCGCCGCCGATACCGGCTTCGATCTGGCCCAGCGCGATCTTGTTGCCGATCAGCGCAATGGTGTCCAGCGAGGTGCCACAGGCACGCTGCATGGTGATGCCGGGGGTGAGCGGCGACAGCCCCGAGGACAGGGTCGCTTCACGCGCCAGGTTCCAGTCGCTGGAATGCTTGATCACCGCACCCATCGCCACTTCGCCCAGCTCCATGCCCTGCAGGCCGAACTTCTCCACCAGCGCGCCCAGGGTGCGCACTGACAGACCGAGATTGCCGACATCGGCATAGGCGGTGTTCTGGCGACAGAAGGGGATGCGGATGCCGCCGAGGACGGCGACGGGACGGGCTTGCGACATGGACGATTCCTCCGCGTACGGTGGCGCACGGCATAATCCAGTCTAACGCCCGTTTGAATGTGTCGCCACGCGATGACCGAAGCCGCCACCGACCTGTCCGTGCTTGCCGTGCTGGCACTGGAATGGATGCCCGATGCCGCGCCGCCGCGCGCGGCCCTCGGCCAGGCCGAGGCCGGCGCACTGGCCGAACGCATCGGCCACGACCTCGCGCTGTGGGTGCCGCAGGTGACCGAACTCGACCTGATGCTGATGGGCGCGCATTTCGATCCGGCGGAAATCCTGCGCCCGGGCTGGCCGGTGCACCGCCGTCTGCACGAATTGCGCGAACGTGCACCCGGGCGCGGACGCGGGCCGCGCATCATCGCGCTCGGCAGCGATGCCGCGGGCCAGGTGCCGGCGCCGCTGCACTGCGACCCGGTGCTGCGTGGCGGCGCGCTGCGCCTGCTGCCGATCCTGCTCGCCGGCGATGCCGCGGCCACGGTCGGCGCCGAGCTCGAGCGCATCCTGCTCGACCAGGGCATGGCGCGGGCCGAAACCGCGCTGCTGGCGCAGGACGCCTTCGCCAGCCGCATCGAGCACGCGCGCTATCTGACCGTGCACGACCTGGCCGCGATGACCGCGCTGCAATACCGCCACATGGGCCTGGAGCCACTGTGGCCGTTGCTGGAAACCGCCTTGCTCGCGCCGCAGGACGAGGCCTGGCTCGACGCACCGCCCGAGCCGCTGCTGCGCTTGGCCGGCGGCGAAGCGCGCATGGCGCTGTTCTCCGACCACGCCTGGCGCGAGCGCTATGCGCCACACGAGCGCGACCAGCAGCGGCTGAGCCGCCTGCGCGCGCAGTTCGAGGCGCGCCAGCGCCAGTTCACCGCGGTACTGGCCGCACACGGCATCGACGTGGTGCATGTCGATTGCCCGGATGCGGCCCGCGCACGCGAAGCGTTGGCCTGAGCGCACCAGCGCTCGCACCGGCGGTGCTGCCTTGCGGCGCCGCCCTGGTCAGGCGGCACCGTGGGCTCAGCGGATCACGCCACAGGCGATGCGGGCACCGGCATTGCCGGCCGGCTGCGAGGTGTAGTCGTCGGGGTCGGCATGCACCACCACCGACTTGCCCATCACGTCATTGGCGCCGCCATCACCCAGAGTGACGCCGGCGAACTCGGCATCCACATGCGCCACGCCTGCGGCATCGGCCTGCAGATTGTCTTGGTCGCCCAAGTGATGCTCACCCTGTCCGGCGCGGCCATGCGGCTGCGCGGTCGGGTTGAAATGGCCGCCCGCGCTGCTCGCGTCCTCGGCGCTGCAGTCGCCAGTCTCATGGATATGGAAGGCGTGCACGCTGTCCGCGGTCAGGCCGCTGATTTCGCCGCTGACACGGACTCCGTCCGCGGTGGCGACGAAATCCAGCGCGCCGCCGGCCTGGCTGCCCGAGCGCGCTTCCAGCACCGCACGCGCGCGCTGGGCATCGGGCTCGGCCTTGGCCTCCGGCGTGTCGTGCGGCGAGGCCATTGGCTGCGGTGGCGGGGGCGCATTGCAGGCGGCCAGCGCCAGTACGCCAAACAGGGGAACCACGGTCATGCCGATCCGTTTCATATGCTCGCTCCTGATGGGGAAGCTCCACCATAGCGCGAAGCGCGTGCGTCTGCCGCCTGTGCGGGCGCGCGCATCGCGAATGAACCTGAACGCGCCCGCGCGGCCTTCACGGCATGCCGGCGGCGGGCGCGGCAGGATCACGCGCATTCGCCTTGCAACCACGAGACTTCGCATGAATCGACTGCATCCGCTGTTCCTGGCCCTGTGCGTGGCGGGCCTTGCCGCCTGCAATGCGCCGCCGCCGTCCACCAGCACGAATGACGAACCGGCTGTCGCGGCCGAAACGACGCCGATGCCGGGCGCGGATGCAGCTGCCGAAACCGGCAGCGCGCCGCCGCCGGGCATGGTGCCGGCGATCTACGGCCCGGATGGCCGCGAACTTTCCCCCTTCAACGCCAGCCAGGACACGCCAGCCCCCGCCGAGGCGCAGGCGGCGAACGATCCGGCCACGCGCACCGGCCCCGACGGCGTGCTGCGCGCGCAGGTGCTGCTGCTGCGCGCGCATTTCTCCACCGGCGAGATCGACGGCAAGGAAGGCATGAACGTGGCCAAGGCGGTGCGCGCCTTCCAGGCCAGCCGCGACCTGCCCGAAACCGGCGAGCTGGATGACGCTACCTGGGCCGAACTGAACAAGGATCAGGCACCGGTGCTGGTCAGTTACACCCTGACCCAGGCCGACATCGACGGCCCCTACGCGCCCACGCCCGAGCGCGCCGAGGACAAGGCGAAGATGGAGCGCATCGTGTACCAGGACATCCACGAGGCGCTGGGCGAGAAGTTCAACATCAAGCCGGATTTCCTCAAGCAGCTGAACCCGCAGGCGGACTTCAGCCGCGCCGGCACCACCCTGCTGGTGCCTTGGGTGCGCCCGGCACAGGAGCTGCCACGCGCCGCGCGCATCGTGGTCGACAAATCCGAGGCCGCGCTGCAACTGCAGGACGCCGAGGGCAAGGTGTTCGCACAGTTCCCCGCCTCCACCGGCTCGACCAAGTTCCCGCTGCCTATCGGCGAATGGAAGATCACCTCGCTGGTACACAACCCGGACTATCGCTACGACCCGGACATCCTCGTCGGCCAGCCCAAGGACGCCAAGCCGGCGACCCTGCCGCCCGGCCCCAACGGCCCGGTGGGCATCGTGTGGATGGGCATCAACAAGGAGCATTACGGCATCCACGGCACCCCGGAGCCGGGCCAGATCAGCCGCACCCAGTCCTCGGGCTGCGTGCGCCTGACAAACTGGGCCGCGGTGGCGGTGGCGAGCGCCGTGGAAATCGGCCTGCCGGTGACGTTCCAGGAGTGAGCCACGCGGCCCGCGCGGGGTGCGCGGGTGCGCGAAGCGGGGGCGATCACGCGTTCCGGCCATGCGCCGCCCGACAGCGGCGCACATGCGCATGATGGTCTAGGCTAGGCGGTTTCCATCGCCCGTCGGGATCCGCCCATGCGTCGCCTGTTGCCGTTCGCCCTCGCCGTCCTTGCCTGCGCCGCGCAGGCGCAGCCCGCGCAGCCGCTGACCATGGACCGCATCATGGCCGACCCGGACTGGATCGGCCCGGGGGTCGAGGCCGCGTGGTGGCGCTGGGATGGCCAGGCCATCGACTTCAACCTCAAGCGCAGCGACAGCGACATCCGCGACAGCTACCGCGTCGGCATCGACGGCGCTGCGATGAGCCGCCTCGACGACGCCGCACGCGCCACGCTGGATGCGCCGAACCCGGTGTACAGCGCGGATCGCCGGCGCAGCGCCTTCATCCGCAACGGCGACGTGTTCGTGCGTGACCTCGCCAGCGGCGCGCTGACCCAGCTCACGCGCAGCAATGCACGCGAATCGCGCCCGCAATGGGCGCGCGACGGCGCGCTGGTCTGGCGCCAGGGCAACGACTGGTACCGCTGGGACGGCCGCGTCACCAGCCAGGCCGCCTCGCCGCAGGCCAGCGACCGCCCCGACGCGCCGCCCAAGCCCGACGACCTGCGCGAGCGCCAGCTGCGCCTGATCGAAACGTTGAAGCAGGAGCGCGAACGGCGCGAGGCGGTGCAGGCGCAGGACGACGCCTGGCGCGCCAGCGACCCGAGCCGTGCACCGGCACCGATCCACCTCGGCAAGGACGTCGAGATCGCCGACAGTGCGCTCTCGCCCGATGGCCGCTGGCTGCTGGTGATCACCACCGCCAAGGGCGCCGAGCGCGGCCAGCGCGGGCAGATGCCGCGTTACGTCACCGAATCGGGTTACGAGGAGTTCGAGGAGGTGCGCACCCGCGTCGGTCGCGGCGAGCCGTTGCCGCACCGCCTGTGGCTGGCCGAAGTCGCCAGCGGCAAAGTGCGCGAGATCAGCTTCGACCCGTTGCCGGGGATCAAGGACGACCCGCTGGCCGCACTGCGCCGCGCCGCGGGCAAGGACGCGCTCAAGGGCAACCGTCCGCTGCAGGTCGCCAGTGACGACCGCGGCAGCGATCCGGCGATCCGCTGGAGCGCGGATTCCGCGCGCGTTGCGCTGCTGCTGCGCGCAATCGACAACAAGGACCGCTGGCTGGCGGAGATCGACCTTGGCGCGGCCGCCCTGCGCCCGCTGCACCGGCTGCATGACCCGGCCTGGATCAACTGGGCGTTCAACCAGTTCGACTGGATGCCCGACGGGCGCCGGCTGTGGTTCCTGTCCGAGGAAAGCGGCTACTCCCACCTCTACACGCTGGCCCCCGGGCAGGCGCCGCGCGCGCTGACCCGCGGCCAGTGGGAAGCCTCCGACGTGGCGCTGGCCGCCGATGGCCAGGCGTTCTACTTCCGCTGCAATCGCGCCTGGCCGGGCAAGTACGAAGTCTGCAGCGTGCCCGCCGCTGGCGGCCAGGTGCGTGAAGTCACCGCGCTGGATGCGGTCGAGGGCTTCGTCCTCTCGCCCGATGGCCGCCGCCTGCTGCTGCGCTGGTCCGACAGCTACACGCCGACCCAACTCGCGGTGATCGACACCGATGGCCACGGCCTGCGCAAGCTGACCGACACCCGCAGCGCCGAATTCCGCGCCTACGAGTGGCTGCAGCCCGAGTACGTGCAGGTGCCCTCGCGCCATGGCGCCGGCAGCATCTGGGGCAAGTACTACGGCCCGCGCCAGCTCGAGCCGGGCAAGCGCTACCCGATCGTGCTGTTCGTGCACGGCGCCGGCTACCTGCAGAACGTGCACGCCGGCTATCCCAATTATTTCCGCGAGCAGATGTTCCACAACCTGCTGGTGCAGCAGGGCTACATCGTGCTGGATCTGGATTTCCGCGCTTCCGCCGGCTATGGCCGCGACTGGCGCACAGCGATCTACCGCCACATGGGCGAGCCCGAGTTGCAGGATTACCTCGACGGCATCGACTGGCTGGTGGCGAACCGCCAGGGCGAGCGCGAGCGGGTCGGCATCTACGGCGGCAGCTATGGCGGCTTCATGGCGTTCATGGCACTGTTCAAGAAACCCGGCGTGTTCAAGGCCGGCGCCGCGCTGCGCCCGGTGACCGACTGGTCGCAATACAACCACGGCTATACCAGCAACATCCTCAACACCCCGGAACTCGACCCCGAGGCCTACCTGCGCTCCTCGCCGCTGGAGCTGGCCGAAGGCCTGCAGGATCACCTGCTGATCGCCCACGGCATGATCGACGACAACGTGTTCTACAAGGACTCGGTGATGCTCGCGCAGCGTCTGATCGAGTTGCGCAAGGACAAGTGGGAGCTGGCCAGCTACCCGCTGGAGCGCCACGGCTTCAAGCACGCCTCGAGCTGGTACGACGAATACCGTCGCATCCATGAACTGTTCGAGAAGGTGCTCAAGCAGCCGCTGTGAGCCTGCGAGCATCCCCATCCCCTGCCGCGAGGCCATGAACATGGAAACCGGGTTCGATCGCGTCCGCACCTACCTGCTCGACCTGCAGGACCGCATCTGCGCGGCGATGGAGGCCGCCGACGGCCGTGCGCGCTTCATCGAGGATGCCTGGCAGCGCGCACCGGACGACCCGGCCCCGCTGCGTGGCGGCGGGCGCACCCGCATCCTGCGCGATGGTGCGGTGTTCGAGCAGGCCGGGATCGGCTTTTCCGACGTGCGCGGCACCCGCCTGCCGCCCTCGGCCACCGCCGCGCGCCCGGAGCTGGTCGGTGCCGCGTGGCGCGCGGTCGGTGTCTCGCTGGTGTTCCATCCGCTCAATCCGCACATCCCGACCACGCATGCCAACGTGCGCCATTTCCGCGCCGAGAAGGACGGACGCACGGTGGCCTGGTGGTTCGGCGGCGGCTTCGATCTGACGCCGTACTACCCGGTCGACGAGGACGTGCGCCATTGGCACCGGGTCGCGCGCGCGCTGTGCGAGCCGTTCGGCGGGCAGGAGCGCTACGACGCGCACAAGCGCTGGTGTGACGAGTATTTCTTCCTCAAGCACCGTGGCGAGACGCGCGGCGTCGGCGGCCTGTTCTTCGACGACCTGCAGGACGATTTCGAACACGACTTCGCCTATCTGCGCGCGGTCGGCGATGGCTTCCTCGATGCCTGGCTGCCGATCGTCGAGCGCCGCCGCGACACGCCCTTCGGTGAGCGCGAGCGCGAATTCCAGCTGTACCGCCGCGGCCGCTACGTCGAGTTCAACCTGGTCCACGACCGCGGCACCCACTTCGGCCTGCAATCGGGTGGCCGCGCCGAATCGATCCTGATGAGCCTGCCGCCGCGCGTGCGCTGGGAATACGGCTACCAGCCTGAACCCGGCAGCGCCGAAGCCCACCTGGCCGAGTACCTGGTGCCGCGCGACTGGCTGGCCGAAGCGGGCTGAGCGCGGCGCTCAATCGCCCTGTGTATGGCCGGGCGTGCGCCGCCGGCGGTACCGGTGCGAGCGCTCGGGCAAGGCGTGCAGGTAGTGCTCGGCACGCTGCGCGCCATTGTTCTGGCGCGAGACCACGCTGATGCTGCCATTGGTTTCCAGCAATGCCAGCGCGACGTCATCCATCCCGGCAATGTTGTTCATGCGCAGCGCCTGCTGGAAATCGTCGCGACTGACCAGTTGCCGCCGCAGCACCTCTTCGAACACATGGCCGTCGCGCGCCAGCACCACCGGCACACCCTCGATGACGTATTCGGCACGCCGCCAGCGCGTGGTGACCACGGCCACCAGATAGTTCAGCAAGACCAGCGTGCTGGCCAGGATCAAGGCTCCGGTGAGCGAGTTGTCGCCTCCGTTGAGCCCGTTCTGCACCGCATTGCCGATCAGGATCAGCAACACCAGATCGAACGGCGTGAACTGGCCGATGGCGCGCTTGCCGGACACACGCAGCAGCAGCATCACCAGCAGATAGACCGCGAGCGCACGCAGCGGAAAATGCCACCACGGCGCGGACAAGTGCAGGAGGTCGGACATCGGCGGGCTCCCTGGGGACTCCCGCCATCTCTAGCACGCAGGCCGCGTGTGCCGCGTGGTGCTGGTCGCTTCAGGCCGCTGCGCTGCCGGCACGCCGGTCGCGACGCCAGCGGCGGGCGAACCAGTGGCCGAGGTCGTCCATCACCGTGTAGGTGGCCGGGATCACGATCAGGCTGAGCAGGGTCGAGGTGATCAGGCCGCCGATCACCGCCCAGGCCATCGGCGCGCGGAAGCTGGAATCACCGGCGAACCCCAGCGCCAGCGGCAGCATGCCCGCACCCATCGCGATCGTGGTCATGATCACCGGGCGCGCGCGCTTGCGGCAGGCATCGACCAGTGCATCGTGCTGGCTGAGGCCGTGGTGGTCCTCGGCGATCACCGCGTAATCCACCAGCAGGATCGAGTTCTTGGTGGCGATGCCGATCAGCAGCAGCAGGCCGATCAAGGCCGGCAGCGAAAGCATGTTCTGCGTCAGCAGCAGGGCACCGAACGCGCCGCCGGCCGAGAGCGGCACCGCGGCGAGGATGGTCACCGGCATCAACGGATGCTTGAGCAGCAACAGCAGCACCATGTAGATGCAGGCAATGCCGGCCACCATTGCCACGGCGAAGCCGGTGAACAGTTCGACGAATATTTCGCTGTCGCCGGTATTGCCGAAGCTCACCCCCGGCGGCAGCTGGCGCACCGAGGGCAGGTTCTGCACTTCCTGCATCACCTCGCCCAGCGGTCGGCCATTGAGCTCGGCGGTCAGGGTGATGTTGCGCTTGCGCTCGTAGCGGCTGATCACCGAGGGCCCGCTGCCTTCGCCGATGTCGGCGACCGCGTCCAATGGCACCGGCCCATGCTTGCCGCGCACGCGCAGCTGCGCGATGGTGGCCGCATCGGCCAGCGCCTCGCGCGCAAAGCCGACCCGGATCGGCACCTGACGATCGGGCAGGTTGAGCTTGGCCATGCGCTGCACGTAGTCGCCGGCGGTGGCGATGCGCGCGGCCTCGGCAATCGCCGCGGTGGCCACGCCGAGGTCGGCGGCGCGCGCCGAATCCGGCAGGATGCGGATTTCCGGGCGCAGCAGCGAGGCCGAGGAGGCGATGCTGCCCAGGCCCTGCAGCGTGCGCATGTCGCGCTCGACGGCACTGGCCGCCATGTCCAGCGCCTGCGGGTCGTCCCCTGACAGCACCAGCATCAGCATTTCGCCCGGCTCGCTGCTCATGAAGCCCGCGCGCACCCCGGGCAGCTGGCGCATGCGCTCGCGCACCTCGGCTTCCAGATCCTTCTGGTGGCGCTTGCGGTCCTCATGCCGGCCCCAGTCGAGGGTCAGCACCGCCTTGCGCACGTCGGCGCCGCCGGCGCGCGCCGGGTCACCGAGGTCCGGCACGCTGCCGATCTGGGTGAACACCTGTTTCAGTTCCGGAATCTCGCCGAGGATGCCGCGTGCGCGCTCGGCCATGGCGCGGGTCTGTTCGATGCGTGCTCCCGGCGCCAGTTCCAGCGACAGCATGCTGCGCCCGGGGTCGGACACCGGGATGAAGGTCGCCGGAATCAGTGGGATCAGCGCCAGCGAAGCCAGGAACAGGCCGAACGCGATCGCCAGGGTGCGCCAGCGGTGGCGCAAGGCGGCATCCACCCAGCGCAGGTAGCGCGTCATCAAGCGGCTCTCGCCTTTCGGTTCGGGCTCGGGATGCAGCAGGTAGGCCGCCATCATCGGCGTCAACAAGCGCGCCACCAGCAGCGAAAACAGCACCGCGGTGGCCGCGGTCCAGCCGAACTCCTTGAAGAACTTGCCGGCGATGCCAGGCATGAAGGCGACCGGCACGAACACCGCAGCCAGCGTCATCGAAGTGGCGACCACCGCAATGCCGATCTCGACCGCGGCATCACCGGCCGCCTGCACCGGCTTCTTGCCCATGCCGAGGTGGCGCACGATGTTTTCGATCTCGACGATTGCATCGTCGACGAGGATGCCGATCACCACCGACAGCGCCAGCAAGGTGATCAGATTGAGCGAGAAGCCGAGCCACCAGATCACCGCGAAAGTGGGGATGATCGACAGCGGCAGGGCCAGCGCCGCGATCCAGGTCGCGCGCCAGTTGCGCAGGAAGAAGAACACCACCACCAATGCCAGCAAGCCGCCCTCGACGAGCATGGTCATCGACGATTTGTACGAAGTCTCGGCCTCGCTGGTCATGTCGTTGACCAGACGGAAGGACACGCCGGGATGGGCCGCCTGCAACTCGGCCAGTGCCTGCTGCACCGCCTTGCGCACCTTCAGTTCGTCCGCACCGCGACTGCGCGACATCGAGAAGCCGACCACCTCGCGGCCATCGAGCAGCGCGTACTGATCGGGGTCGGCGGCGGCGTCATGCACGCGGGCGATGTCGCCCAGGCGCAGCGCGCGGCCATCGGCCAGGGTGATGCTGTATTCGCGCAGCGCGGCGGCATCCTCCACCGTGCCGATGGTGCGGATGGTCTGCCGCTGACCGCCGATCTCGGCGCGCCCGCCGGGGCGCTCGACCTGGGTTTGCGCCAGTTGCTGCGAGACCTCGCCGGCGGTCACGCCCCAGGCTTCCAGCGCCTGCGGGTCAAGGTCGACGCGCACCTGGCGCTCGATGCCGCCGATGCGGCGCACCTCGGCCACCCCGGGCACGCCGTACAACGCGCGGCTGACCTCGCGATCCACGAACCAGGACATTTCCTCGGCGTCCATGCGCGGCGCCTCCAGCGCATAGGTCAGCAGGTCACCGCCGATCTCGACCTTGCTGATGATCGGCTCCTGGATGTCCTGCGGCAGGTCCATGCGGATGCGGGTGATCGCGTCCTTGGTGTCGTTGAGCGCCTCCATCACGTCGCTTTCGAGCTGGAACTCGATCGCGGTGGTGCTCATCCCCTCGACCACGGTCGAGCTGACCCGCTTGACCCCGTTGAGCGTGGCCACCGCGTCCTCGACCCGGCGCGTGACTTCGGTTTCCAGTTGCGAGGGCGAGGCGCCGGGCTGGCTCACGCTGACGATGGTCATCGGCAGCGCGATGTCGGGGAACATCGCCACCGGCAGCTTGTGGAAACCCCACAGCCCGGCCACGCACAGCACGAAGAACAGCATCACCGAAGGCACCGGGTTGCGGATGCCCCACAGCGACAGGCGCCCGCCGCGTTGCTTGGGTGGCGCGCTGGCCGGATCCTGCCCGCTGGCGGGCGGCGGGGAGGGACTCATCGGCGCTCGTCCGCGTCGCGTGGGGCGGCCGGCTCATCCTGGCCGGCAGGCGGAGACGCGGGGGCCGTGGCCGGCACCACCCGTACCAGGTCGCCATCGGCGAGGAAGCCGGCACCCTCGACCACCACCTGCTCGCCACCGGCGAGCCCCTCCAGCACTTCGATGCGGCCCTCGTCGCGCCCACCGGTGCGGATGCGCTGCGCCGCGACCCGCGAATCGTCGCCGACCACGAACACGGTGGGGAAGCCATCGCGCAGCACCACCGCGTCCAGCGGCAGCAGCAGCGCGGCATGCACACCGCTGTCGATGCGCCCTTCCAGATACGCGCCGGCCTGCAACGTGCCGGCCTCGAGCAGGCCGGGTGGCAGGTCGGCATACACGGTGCCGGTGCGGGTCTGCGCATCCACGCCGGGACTGACCGCACGCACGCGGCCTTCGATCAGCTGCCCCTCGCGCGTGCGCAGCTGGATCAGATCCCCGGGCTTGACCCCGGCCAGCTGCTGCGCCGGCAATTCCGCACGCCATTCCAGCCGTCCACCCTTGATCAGGCGCAGCAGCTCCATGCCCGCCGATACCACCTGCCCCGGCTGCACCAGGCGCCGCGAGATGATGCCGTCGGCCGGCGCGCGCAAGTCGGCGAAGCTGCGCCGCAGGGCGGCGGTATCGTGCGCCGCGCGTGCGGTGCCCAGGCGCGCCTCGCCCTGGGTGCGTGCGGCGCGCAGTTCGTCCAGCTGCATCGCGCTGATGTACTGGTCGCGCGCCAGGTTCTCGCCGCGTGCGAGGTTGGCGCGTGCCAGTTGCGCCCCGGCTTCGGCCTCGCGCAACGCGGCGCGGGCCTGGGCGAGGTCGGCATCGAGCATGCGCGCGTCAAGCCGCAGCAATACCTGGCCGCGACGCACATGCTGGCCGACATCGACTTCCAGCGCGGTCACGCGCAGGCCGGACACCTCCACCCCGAGCTGCATTTCCTCCACCGGCGAGGCCGGCCCGGAAACATTCAGGCTGCGCGCAATCTCGCCACGCCGCACCGGCACCGTGCTCACCGTCTGCGCCGAGGCGGCCTGCGCCTGCGCCGCGGCCTCGGCATCGGTGGGCTTCTTGTCGCAGGCAGTGGGCAGCCACGCCAGACATGCACCCAGCACGAGCAGGCGCAGGAGATGGGGTGCAGGCACGGTCATCGGTCGGCCGGAAGGGGGAGACGCGTCAGTGTACCGGCAAGTTCAGTATGTGAGTGGCAGCGCAGCGTGCCAACACGGCCATGCCGCACGCCGGACTCACGGCCAGTCCGGCGGGTTCTCGGCCCAGGCGCGCTGCACCTCGAGCAGAGCCTCGCGCTCGGCCGTGGTCCACTCTGGCAGCAAGGCGGACAGGTCGGTCGGCGAACTCCAGCGTTCGGGGTGGGTGCGCACGGCCGCCGCATACCACTGCCGCGCCTCGTCATGACGCTGCAGTCGCCACAGCACCAGCGCCAGCGTCGGCGGCATCCATTCGCCACGCACCGAGCCGGTTTCGACCAGGCTCGCCCATTGCGCCAGCGCCGCCTCGGGCTCACCGCTGCGATACAGGTCCCAACCGTAGTTCCAGCGCACCGCGCGGCTCAGCGAATGGCGCTCGCCCATGCCGGTGATGGCGCGCTGGTACAGCGACTTGCCGACCTCGGGGCGCCCGCCGGCCAATGCCAGCGAGCCCAGCTGGGCCATTGCGTCCCATGCGCGCGGATCGCGCTCGACGCGGCGCAGCAGGCGATTGACCAGCGCATCGCCCTCGCCGCGCTCGGCCTGGATCGCACGCGTCACCCCGCGGTCCTCGTCGAAGTAGAACTCGGCCGGGCGCGGCAGGCTCTGCGCGGCGGCGAAAACGGGAAGCAGGCCGAGCATGAGAACCAGCACCCGGGACGGCATACGCAAGACGGACATCGACAACCCAAGCGGAATCAGGAGCACGCGTACGCTACCGCAAATCGGCTCCGCTGCGGCATCGCAACATGGCATCCGTTGATGCTCGGCACACTGCAAGCGTGCCGTGGCGCACACCATGCCAAACCCATGCATGCTGCGGCGCAACACCGCCGCGGCCGGCTGCGATCGGGCCGGCCTTATATAATGCGCGGCCCGCAGCTCCGGGCGTTTGCCAGATGACCAGTACCGCCGAACTTTCCTCCCCGGCATCCGCGCGCGAGGGCCTGACCCGCGGCATTCAGGATCCCGATTACAGCCTCGATGACAAGTACCGGCGCCGCGAGGGCCGCATCTACCTGTCCGGGGTGCAGGCGCTGGTACGGCTGCCGATGATGCAGCGCCTGCGCGACGTCGCCACCGGGCTGGATACCGCGGGCTTCATTTCCGGCTATCGCGGCTCGCCGCTGGGCGGCTTCGACCTCGAGCTGTGGCGCGCGCGGCGCTTCCTCGAGGAACAGCGCATCAAGTTCACCCCCGGCCTCAACGAGGACCTCGGTGCGACCATGGTGTGGGGCACGCAGCAGACCAACCTGTTCCCCGGCGCCAAGGTCGATGGCGTGTTCGGCATGTGGTACGGCAAGGGCCCCGGCGTGGACCGCTGCGGCGACGTGTTCAAGCATGCCAATGCCGCCGGCACTTCGCCGCATGGCGGCGTGCTGGCGCTGGCCGCGGACGACCATGCCTGCCGCTCGTCCACCCTGCCGCATGGCAGCGAGCACGAATTCGTCAGCGCGATGATGCCGATCCTCAACCCCGCCGGGGTGCAGGACATTCTCGAGATGGGCCTGCTCGGCTTCGCCATGAGCCGCTTCACCGGGCGCTGGGTCGGCTTCAAGACCATCGCCGAGACGGTCGAGTCCTCGGCCTCGGTGGACGTCAATCCGCTGGCGCAGGACATCATCCTGCCCGGCGACGACGAGTTCGAGATGCCCGCGGGCGGGCTCAACATCCGCTGGCCGGATCCGCCGCTGGATCAGGAAATGCGCCTGCACCGCTACGCGGTCAAGGCCGCGCAGGCATTCGCCCGCGCCAATCGCATCGACCGCGTGGTGATCGATTCGCCCAACGCGCGGCTGGGCATCGTCACCACCGGCAAGAGCTACCTCGACGTGCTGCAGGCGCTGGAATACCTCGGCCTGGATGCGCGCGCCTGCGCCGAGCTGGGCATCCGCGTGTACAAGGTGGGCATGACCTGGCCGCTGGAGCCGCGCGGCATCCGCCGCTTCGCACAGGGGCTGCAGGACATCGTGGTGGTCGAGGAAAAGCACAGCTTCATCGAGAGCCAGATGAAGGAGCTGTTCTACAACTTCGACGGCCAGCGCCCGTCGATCGTCGGCAAGCACGACGAGTCCGGCGAATGGATCCTGCCTTCGACCAACGAACTGACCCCGGCCACCATCGCCGGCGTCATCGCCCGCCGCCTGCAGCGCTTCCTGCCCGAGCACGCCGAACCCGGCGAGCAGATCCGCCAGGTGCTGGCGTGGATGGATCGCAAGGAGGGCGAGCTGGCGCTGCCGCGCGCCAACTTCCCGCGCGTGCCGCATTACTGCTCCGGCTGCCCGCACAACACCTCGACCACGGTACCGGAAGGCAGCCGTGCGATGGCCGGCATCGGCTGCCACTACATGGTGACGTGGATGAACCGCGACACCGACACCTTCACCCACATGGGCGGCGAAGGCGTGACCTGGGCCGGGCAGGCGGCGTTCACCGAAACCGAACACGTGTTCCAGAACCTCGGCGACGGCACCTATTTCCACAGCGGCTCGCTGGCGATCCGGCAATCGGTCGCGGCCGGGGTCAACATCACCTACAAGATCCTGTACAACGACGCGGTGGCGATGACCGGCGGCCAGCCGGTGGACGGCGTGCTGAGCGTGCCGCAGATCGCGCACCAGGTGCTGAGCGAAGGCGTGCACACCATCGTGCTGCTGTCCGACGACATCGGCAAGTGGACCCGGCAGCGCTACCTGTTCCCAAAGGAAGTCGAATTCCACGACCGCCGCGAGCTGGACGAGGTGCAGCAGCGCCTGCGCAAGGTCAAGGGCGTGTCGGTGCTGATCTACGACCAGACCTGCGCCACCGAGAAGCGGCGTCGGCGCAAGCGCGGCAAGCTGCCGGATCCGGCCAAGCGGGTGCTGATCAACTCGCTGGTCTGCGAGGGCTGCGGCGACTGCGGCAAGAAGTCGTTCTGCGTCTCGGTGCTGCCCAAGGACACCGAGTTCGGGCGCAAGCGCGAGATCGACCAGTCCAACTGCAACAAGGATTATTCCTGCGTCGAGGGCTTCTGCCCGAGCTTCGTCACCGTGCATGGCGGCCAGCTGCGCCGCGGCACCACCTCGCGCCGCGGCGGCGATGCCGCGGCAAGGCTCGATCACCTGCCCGAGCCGGTCATCGCCAGCGACCTGACGCAACCGTGGAACATCCTGATCACCGGCGTCGGCGGCACCGGCGTGGTCACCATCGGTGCGTTGCTGGGCATGGCCGGGCATCTCGAGGGCAAGGGCTCCACCGTGCTCGACCAGACCGGACTGGCGCAGAAGGGCGGTGCGGTCACCACCCACATCCGCATCGCGCGCACACCCGACGACATCCACGCGGTGCGCATCGCCGCCGGCGAAGCCGATCTGGTGCTGGGCTGCGACATGGTGGTGGTCAACGACTACTGGGCGCTGTCCAAGCTGCGCGCCGGGCGCAGCAAGGTGGTGCTCAATACCTGGGAAGCGATGCCGGGCAGCTTCACCACCCGCCCCGACATGCAGTTCCCCGCCGCCGACATCGTCGCCGCGGTGCGCAAGGCACTGGAGGGCGAGGCGCCGATGCAGGTCGATGCCACGCGCCTGGCCACCGCACTGCTCGGCGATGCCATCGCCAGCAACCTGTTCATGCTCGGCTACGCCTGGCAGCAGGGCCTGGTGCCGCTGTCCTTCGATGCGCTGATGCGCGCGATCGAACTCAACGGCGCGGCGGTGGAGATGAACAAGACCGCGTTCGCCTGGGGCCGACTGGCCGCGATCGACCTGCCCGCGGTGATCAAGGCCGCCGGCGTGGTGCACAACGCGCCGACCGCCGCCGAACAGCAGGCGCACGAACTGCCGCTGCTGGCCGCCACCGCCAACGAGGGCCATGAATCCGGCCTCTCGCCGCAGGGCGCGACGCGCGAGGAACGCGAACTGCGCCACGTGCCGGCGCATGGCGATGGCGTGGTTTCGCTGCCGCTGGACGATGCGCGTCTGTCGCGCTCGCTGGATGAACTGATCGAACGCCGCATCGCCTTCCTCGGCGACTACCAGGACGCTGCCTACGCGCGCCGCTATGCCGACTTCGTCGCCCGCGTGCGCGAGGCCGAGAGCACGCGCGCACCGGGCTCGACCGACCTGTCCGAAGCCGTCGCGCGTTACCTGTTCAAGCTGATGGCGTACAAGGACGAGTACGAGGTCGCGCGCCTGTACACCGCACCGGAGTTCCGCCGCCGGCTGGAACAGCAGTTCGAAGGCGATTACCGCCTGCGCTTCCACCTCGCGCCGCCGCTGTTCGCCAAGCGCAACGCCAAGGGTGAACTGGTGAAGAAGGAATACGGCCCGTGGATGCTCAAGGCATTCGCGCTGCTGGCGAAGATGAAGCGCCTGCGCGGTACCGCCTTCGACCCGTTCGGCCGCACCGCCGAGCGGCGCATGGAGCGCCAGCTGATCCGCGACTACGAAACCACCGTGGACAGCCTGCTGCCTGCGCTGGATGCCGGCAACGTCGCGCTGGCCGCGGAAATCGCCTCGATCCCGGAGCACATCCGCGGCTTCGGCCACGTCAAGGAGGCGCACCTGGCCAAGGCCAAGGCGCGCGAAGCCGAACTGCTCGCGGAGTGGGCCAACCCGTTGCGGGTGGTGGTGCAGGCGGCCTGAGTCCGAACCGCGGGCCCATGCGACGACGCCCCGCACAGCGGGGCGTCGTTGTTCATGGTCGTGGCGCAGTGGCGTGACTCAGGGTGCGGCGGTGACCACCGGGCTCATGCCGCCCTGCACGGCATTGCGCGCATCGGCAATGATGCGGCGCGCATCACGCCCGCCACAGGCGAACTGCCGCGAACCCTGCAGCCAGCGCGCATCGTCGGCATAGGCGAACAGCAGCTGGTCGCCCTTGAGCTCGTCGATCACCTGCCGCGCGATGCCCTGGCGCAGCGCCGGACAGCCCTGGCTGCGGCCCAGGCGGCCTTGCCTGTCGATCATCGAGGGCTCGGCATACCAGGCCCCGTGGATGACGATGGCACGCATGCGCGCATTGTCGTTGAAGCCCGGATCCAGGCCGTCCATGCGCAGCGAATAGCCGTTCGCCCCGATATAGGTTTCCGCGGTGCGGTACAGGCCGAGGCTGGTCTGGTGGCTGCCTTCCACATTGGAGAAGCGGCTGGCGAAGTTGCCGCCACTGCCCTGGCCATGGGTGACATGCTCGTGCTGCAGCAGGCGCTCTTCGGCCAGGTCGAACAGCCACAGGCGCCTGGACGTGGACGGCAGCGAATAATCGATCACCGCCAGACGGCTGGCCTCGCTGCTGTGCCCGGCATCGATCGCGCATTCGCGTGCGGCCAGCGCCAGGGCCAGCACGCCGGGGTCGGCATCCGGCGCCAGCGCCTTGAGCCGCTCGAGCAGCGGCGGCGCCACCGGCTCGCTCGGCAGCGGCATGGCGGGCGCGGGGGGTGGAAGCTCGTGTGTGATGGCCATTTCCGGCCGGGTCGGCGTGGTGGTGCAGCTCAGCAGACTGGACGCAACCAGCACGATGAAGGCGGCGTGAAGACGGTTCATGGCGCCATGATGCCTGCACAAGTTCTTGATTTGCATGAATGGGACCACCTGCGCATTCGGTCCTGTTCGGCATATTGATGCCAAGGCAACACCCCACGCGCCACACTTGCGCTTCACCAAACATCCTCCGAGGTCCCGATGAACAAACTGCATGTCCTTTCCGCCGCGCTTGCTGCGGCCACCCTTTCGGCCTGCAATGCGACCCCGCCCACCGCCACGGAACCTGCGCCCGAACCGGTCGGCCAATGCAACAGCGAAGCCGTGCGCAGCTTCCTCGGCAAGACCATCACGCCCGAAGTCGGCGAGCAGGCGCGCATCGCCGCCGGCGCGGTACGGCTGCGCGTGCTCGGCCCGGACGATGCCATGACCATGGACTACCGCATGGATCGACTCAACATCTACGTCAACCCGGAGCGCGTGGCGATCAAGGTCACCTGCGGCTGATGCGCCGTCGCGGACTGCGAACGGATTGACCCGCGTCAAGGTGGCGCACGGGCGGCTGGTGCAATCTGCGCAACCATGAGTACCCCTGCGCCGATCTCCGCCGCCTTGCTGCGCCGCTATGACCGTCCCGGTCCACGCTATACCTCGTACCCGACCGCACCGCTGTTCTCCACCGCGTTCGACGAGTCGGCGTTGCGCCAGGTCATTGCCGAGAGCAATGGCGACCCGATCCCGCGCCGGCTGTCGCTGTACGTGCACGTGCCGTACTGCGTCAGCCCCTGCTTCTACTGTGGCTGCAACCGCATCATCACCCGCGACCGCACCCGCAGCCGGCCCTACATCGACCGGCTCAAGCGCGAGATCGACATGCTCGCACCGCTGTTCGACCGCGACCGCGAGGTGATCCAGCTGCACTTCGGCGGCGGCACGCCCAACTTCTTCACCCCCGCGCAGCTGCGCGAAGTGCTGGACAGCCTGCGACGGCGCTTCCGTTTTTCCGAAGCCGAGGATCGCGACATCTCGATCGAGCTCGATCCGCGCTTCGTCAGCCCGCAGGACATCGGCGAACTGGCGGCGATCGGCTTCAACCGCGCCAGCCTCGGGGTTCAGGATTTCGATCCGGACGTGCAGGCCGCGGTCAACCGGGTGCAAAGCGTGGAAGACACCCGCGCGGTGGTCGACGCCTGCCGCGAACATGGCTTCCGCTCGGTCAACATCGATCTGATCTACGGCCTGCCGCGGCAAACCGTGGAGGGCTTCGCGCGCACGCTGGACACGGTGATCGACATCCGCCCCGACCGCCTGGCGGTATACAGCTATGCCCACTTGCCCGAACTGTTCCGGCCGCAGCGCCAGCTCAACGCCGAGGAATTGCCTGACGCCGAGGGCAAGCTGGCCCTGTTGCGGCTGGCGATCGAGCGCCTGACCGCCGCCGGCTACGTCTACATCGGCATGGACCATTTCGCGCTGCCCGATGACGAGCTGGCGCAGGCGCAGCGCACGGGCGGCCTGCACCGCAATTTCATGGGCTATACCACGCACGCGCAGAGCGACCTGCTCGGCCTGGGCGTGTCCTCGATCAGCCACATCGGCACCAGCTTCAGCCAGAACCCGCGCACCCTGCCGGAATGGGAGGCCGCGATCGATGCCGGCCGCCTGCCGATCTGGCGCGGCCTGGCGATGAGCGAGGACGACGTGCTGCGCGAGGACGCGATCCAGCAGTTGATGTGCCAGGGCGAGATCGTGAAGGCGCGCTTCGAGCACCGCCACGGCATCGACTTCGACACCTATTTCGCCGACGCACTGCAAGGGCTGGAGGTGCTCGCCGCCGATGGTCTGGTCACGCTCTCGCCGCAGGCGATCCGGGTCACCTCGCACGGACGCTGGCTGCTGCGTATCATCGCCATGTGCTTCGACGCTCATCTCAACCCCACCAGCCAGGAACGGCCCCGCTACTCCAAGGCCATCTGACAGCGCCCGACCGCAGGTGGCGAGGATGAACCATGCGCTGCGCGCGCCACGCACCGGCCCCCAGCTGGCCGACGACGGCGATCCGCTGAACTTCTGCACCACCTGCGCGTTTTCCGGCGCCTGCCTGTCGCAGGGCTACAGCAAGGCCGATCTCAGGGAACTGCATGTGCTGGTGGAGCATGTCGGCCCGTTCGCCGAGGGCGAGCTGCTGTTCCGCGAAGGCGAGCCGTTCAATGCGATCGCCGCGGTGCGCGCGGGCATGGTCAAGACCTTCGTCATCGACAGCCACGGCCGCGAGCAGGTGCTGGGTTTCCACTTGCCGGGCGAGGTGATCGGCCTCAATGCCATCCATGGCGAGCGCTATCCGTGCAACGCGGTGGCACTGGACACGGTCATGCTGTGCCGCTTCTCGTTCCCGCAGATGGCCCTGCTGGCCACGCGCATGCCGGGATTGCAGCAGCAGTTGTTCCGCCTGCTCTCGGCCGACATCGGCAAGGCCGAGCAGATGGCGGGCGATTTCAGCGCCGACGAGCGCATGGCCGCGTTCCTCGTCACCCTGTCGCGGCGCTATGCCCAGCGCGGCTATTCGCCGCAGCGCTTCCAGCTCACCATGTCGCGCGTGGACATGGCCAATTACCTCGGCCTGGCGGCGGAAACCGTGAGCCGGGTGCTCAAGCGCTTCCAGGCCGACGGGCTGCTGGTGGTCGAGCGCCGCGACCTGGAAATCCTCGATCTCGAACGGCTGAGCGAGCTGGCGCGCGACGCCCTGCGCGAATAAGCCGCGCCACGCCCGCTGCGCAGGCTGGCCTCCACTTGACCTGGGTCAGGGACATGAACGCGAGCTGACGCCGACCATGGTCGGACGCAAAGGAGACTCGAGATGTCCACGACCCGGAAACTCTGGACTGGCCTGGCCGCGCTGTTGGCCGCCAGCTTCGCCGTCATGCTGTGGCTCGGTGCCGACTTGCACCAGACCGCACCCCCGATGCCCGAACGGGTGGTCACCGATACCGGCGACACCGTCTTCACCCGCGCCGACATCGAGCGTGGCCGCCAGGTGTGGCAAAGCATCGGCGGCCAGCAATTGGGCTCGATCTGGGGCCATGGCGCGCTGATCGCACCGGACTGGTCGGCCGACTGGCTGCACCGCGAAGCGCTGGCGATGGCCGAGCTGGAAACCCGCTCCCTGAGCGGCCTGCCCTGGGGACAGCTGGACGAAGCCGAGCAGGCCCGCATCCAGGCCCTGCTCAAGCCGAAGATGCGGCGCAATACCCACGACCCGGCCACGGGCGACCTGGTCATCAGCAATCAGCGCGCGCAGGCGATCTCGCAGGTCGCGGCGCATTACATGAGCCTGTTCTCGAACGATCCGGCCACCGCCGAGTTGCGCGAAACCTATGCGATGAAGAACGACACGGTGCCGGACGAAGACCGCGCCGCGCGCTGACCGCGTTCTTCTTCTGGACCTCGTGGGCGGCGGTCACCGAGCGCCCCGGCGAGTCGCGCAGCTATACCAACAACTGGCCGTACGAGCCGATGGTGGGCAACACGCCGACCAGCGGCATCTTCATGTGGTCGATGTTCTCGATCCTGTTCATGATCGGCGGCATCGCGCTGCTGGCCTGGCACTACGCCGCCTGGCACGGCAAGGAGCCGCTGCCCGCGCCGCCGGCCGAGGATCCGCTGAAGGGTCTGGTGCCGACACCCTCGATGAAGGCCACCGCCAAGTATTTCTGGGTGGTGATCGCGCTGTTCCTGGTGCAGATCCTGCTCGGCGCGACCACCGCTCACTACCAGGTGGAAGGCCAGGAAGCCTACGGCTTCGCCATCGCCGAGATCCTGCCCTACTCGCTGACCCGCAGCTGGCATACCCAGCTGGCGGTGCTGTGGATCGCCACCGCTTGGCTTGGCACCGGCCTGTACATCGCCCCGGCGATTTCCGGGCATGAGCCGAAGTACCAGCGCTTCGGCGTCAACTTCCTGTTCGTCTGTCTGCTGGTGATCGTGATCGGCGCATTCGCCGGGCAGTGGTTCGCGGTGATGCAGAAGATGGACCTGTCGAAGAACTTCTGGTTCGGTCACCAGGGCTGGGAATACGTCGACATCGGGCGTTTCTGGCAGGCATTCCTGTTCATCGGCCTGCTGCTGTGGCTGACGCTGGTCGGTCGCGCACTGTGGCCGGCGCTCAAGCGGCGCGACGAAATGTCCTCCATCGTCGGCCTGCTGTTCCTGTCCACCATCGCCATCGGCCTGTTCTATGGCGCCGGCCTGATGTGGGGCGAACACACCCACCTGTCGATGGTCGAATACTGGCGCTGGTGGGTGGTGCACCTGTGGGTGGAAGGCTTCTTCGAGGTGTTCGCGGTCGCGGTGATCAGCTTCCTGTTCGTCAAGCTGGGCCTGTTGCGCGGCAAGTCGGCCACCATCAACGTGCTGTTCGCCACCATCGTGTATCTGGCCGGTGGCGTGCTCGGCATGTTCCACCACCTGTACTTCGCCGGCACCACCACCGCCGGTGTCGCGCTGGGCGCCAGCTTCTCGGCGCTGGAAGTGGTGCCGCTGGCGCTGATCGGGCTGGAAGCCTACGAAACCTGGAGCCACAGCCGCGCCACGCCGTGGATGGAGCGTTACCGCTGGCCGATCATGTTCTTCCTCGCGGTGAGTTTCTGGAACCTGATCGGCGCCGGCCTGTTCGGCTTCCTGATCAACACGCCGATCGCGCTGTACTACATGCAGGGCCTGAACCTCACGCCGCTGCATGGGCACACCGCGCTGTTCGGGGTGTACGGCATGCTCGGCATCGGCCTGATGCTGTTCTGCCTGCGTGGCCTCAAGCCGGAGGCACTGTGGCACCCGGGCCTGCTGCGCGGCAGCTTCTGGAGCCTCAACATCGGGCTGACGCTGATGGCGCTGATCACCCTGTTGCCGATGGGCACGCTGCAGTTGCAGGCGGCACTGGAGAACGGCTACTGGTATGCGCGTTCGGCCGAGTTCATGGGCAAGCCGATCATCGACGTGCTGGTATGGATGCGCATGCCGGGCGATGTGGTGTTCAGTGTCGGTGCGGCCCTGCTGGCCTGGTTCGTGCTGCGCCACTGGGTATTCCCCAAGGCCGACCCGGCGTTCGCGAGCACCCCGGTGGCGGCACGGGAAACCTCCTGAGCACGCCGTGGCCGTGATCCATCCTGCCGATGTCGTCCGGATGATCACGCCTGGTGGATAATCGGGGCCGGGACATTGCGTCCCGGCCCCGCCTGCACATGCGATCGATTTTCCGCCACCACTGGATGCACGCACCGGCCCTGCTGGCAGCCCTGCTGCTGGCGCTGGTGCCCAGCATCGGCCGTCTGCACCAGGCATTCGCCACCGCGGATGCGGCCATGCCGACCATGGCCATGTGCACCATGGACGGCATGCGCGAGGTTGCGCTGCCGGCATGGGCGGTGGCCGACCCGGCGGCGGAGGCGGACACGCCCGATGTCCCGCGCAGCGCGCACGATTGCGATTACTGCCCGCTGCTGGCCGGCCTGCTCGGCGTGCAGCCGCTCGATCCGGCGGCATGGCTGCCGAGCGCATTCACCGGTTTGCTGCCATTGCGCGATGCACCGCGCGTCGGCATGCGCCACCCCTCCGGCCTGGGTTCACGCGGGCCGCCTCGCCTCTCCCGGAACTGACCCACGCGGCCTTGTGCCGTACCTCCATCCGTTCCCGGAGTTTCCATGAACATCTCCCTCATGGCGGCCGCGATTGCGACCGCCCTTGCACTGGCACCCGACGCCGGTGCCCAGACCCCTGAACCGCCCGAACAGGACGCACCACGCCGCCTCGACAACGTGGTGGTGATCGGCGTGCCGCAGACCCCGATGCCCGCCAACAGCGGCGAAGCGCGTGACGAGGATCTCGAGCCGTTGCGTCCCAACACCTCGGATACCGCGCAACTGCTGCGTGCGGTGCCCGGCCTCAACGTGCAGGGCGCCGGCGGCGTGTCCGGCATGCCGGCGATCCACGGCCTCGGCGGCGACCGCAACCGGGTGCAGGTGGACGGCATGGACATCGTCGCCTCCTGCCCCAACCACATGAACCCGCCGCTGTCCTACATCGACCCGTCGCGGGTCGGCACGATCAAGGTGTATGCCGGGATCAGCCCGGTCAGTGCCGGCGGCGACAGCATCGGCGGCAGCATCCAGGTGCAGTCGGCACCGCCGCGCTTCGCCGAACCCGGCGCCGGCTGGGACATGTCCGGCGAGCTGGGCGCGCGCTGGCGCAGCAACGGCAATGCCCGCGCCGCCAATGTCTCGGCCACCCTGGCCAACGAGGTCTTCAGCCTCGGCTATGACGGCTCGCTGTCGCGTGCCGACAATTACCGCGCCGGCGGCGAGTTCCGCGATTTCACCGCCAGCGGCCGCGAGGGCCATGACATCGCGCGCGATGAAGTCGCCTCCAGCGCCTACCTGGTGCGCAACCATGCACTCGGTGCTGCACTGCGCCACGGCGACCACCTGTGGCAGGCCAGTTACGGACGTCAGGAAATCCCCCTGCAGCTGTATCCGAATCAGCGCATGGACATGACCGCCAATACCCAGAACCGCTGGCAACTGTCCTATCAGGGCCGCCACGAATGGGGTGCGTTCGAGGCCCGCGCCTGGCGCGAGCAGCTGCGCCACAGCATGGGCTTCGGCCCCGACCGCCAATACTGGTACGGAATGGCATCGATGCCGCCTGGCGGCGGCGGATACAGCGTGCCCTGCGCGCCGATCGGGCCGACCTGCGCCGCCGACATGCCGATGGAAAGCGCCAGCCGCACGCAGTCGGCCTCGGCCATGCTCAGCCTCGACCTGCGCCCGGGTGACCAGCTGCGCGTGGGCGCAGAATGGCATGACTACCGCCTGGACGACTGGTGGCCGCCGTCCGGCGGCGGCATGGCGCCGGGCGAGTTCTGGAACATCAACCACGGCCAGCGCAAGCGTGCTTCGCTGTTCGCCGAATGGGAGGGCCGGCTGTCCACGCAGTGGATGGCGCTGTTCGGCCTGCGCCACGACCGCGTCTCGACCAATGCCGGCGAAGTGCGCGGCTATGACGTCGATCCCGCGCCGCCTGGCTCCTGGGGCATGACCCAGGCCGATGCCGCCGCGTTCAACGCGCGCGCGCGCCAGCGCCGCAACACCCATCTCGACGCGGTGGCGCTGCTGCGCTATTCGCCCAGCCGGCAACTGGACGTGGAGCTGGGCTACGCGCTGAAAACGCGCTCGCCCAACCTGTACGAGCGCTACGCCTGGTCCAGCTGGGCGATGGCGGCGATCATGAACAACACCGCCGGCGACGGCAACGGCTACGTCGGCGATCCGGATCTGCGTCCGGAAACCGCGCATACCGTGGCGCTGACCCTGGATTGGCATGCCAGCGGCAGCCAGCCCGACTGGCGCCTGCGGCTGACCCCGTGGCATACCCGCGTGCACGACTACATCGATGCCGTGCCGCTGGGCACGCACACGCCCGAAGCCTTCAATGTGCTGCGCCATGCCAACCAGTCCGCGCGCCTGTACGGCATCGACCTGCTCGCCGAAGTGCCGCTGGCGAAAACCGCGGTCGGCGACTTCGGGCTGAAGGCGGTGGCCAACTGGCAGCGTGGCGAGAACCGCGACACCGGGCAGCCGCTGTACAACACCATGCCGCCGAATGCGCGCCTGAGCCTGGGCCATCAACACGGTGGCTGGGACAACGCGATCGAATGGGTGCTGGTCGCGGCCAAGGAGCGCGTCTCGCCGGTGCGCAACGAAATCCCCACGCATGGCTACGGCCTGCTCAACCTGCGCGCCGGCTACGGCCACGGTCCCTGGCGCATCGATGCCGGCATCGACAACCTGTTCGACCGCCTGTACGCGCTGCCCACCGGCGGCACCTACCTCGCACAGGGCCGCACCATGGGCATCAATGCGATCCCGTGGGGCATCGCGGTACCGGGAGCGGGCCGCAGCTACTACGCGGCGGTCAAGTTCAGCTACTGAGTGACCTGCATCAATGCGGCACGGGCATGGCGGCGGGGATACTGTCGCCATGCCCGCCTCCGCATCGCTTTCGCCGCGCCTGCTTGCCCACGCCCCGCACCGGCTGCTGTTCTTCGTCGGTGCGCTCAACGTGTTGCTGGCGATGGCCTGGTGGGCACTGTGGCTGATCGATGCGCGCTGGCGGCTGGGCTGGTTGCCGGCCTCGGCACTGTTCCCCGGCTGGGCGCATGCCTGGATGATGCAGTACCAGATGTTGCCGGCCTTCATGTTCGGCTTCCTGCTGACCGTGTTCCCGCGCTGGATGGGCCTGCCCGAACTGACACGCCGGCATTACCTGCCGGTCGGGTTGGGACTGCTCGGCGGCCAACTGCTGTTGCTCGCCGGCCTGTGCAGCGGGCTTGCGCCGTTGCTGCACCTGGGCGTGGTGCTGACCACCCTGGGCTGGGCCTGCGGCCTGTGGTGGCTGCTGCGCCTGTTGCTGCAGGAGCGCTCCGCGCGGCGTGGGCCGACCTGGCATGCCTGGTCGTGCTTTGCCGGCATGAGTGCGGGCCTGATCGGCAACCTCGCCATGGTCGGCGTGCTGCATGGTGCGCCGCAGTGGATGCCGCTGGTGATCAAGCTCGGCAGCTTCGGCCTGCTGCTGCCGGTTTACCTCAGCGTGGCACATCGCATGTTCCCGTTCTTCGCCGGCAACGTGGTGGCCGGGTATCGCGCATGGCGACCGCTGTGGCTGCTGGCGGTGATGTGGCTGCTGCTGCTCGGCCACCTGGTGCTGGAGCTGATCGGGGCACGCGACTGGCTGTGGCTGGTCGACCTGCCGCTGGCCGCCGGCTCGGCCTGGGTGCTGTGGCGCTGGTGGCCGCGTGCCAAGGCGCCGGGCCTGCTGTGGGTGCTGTTCATTGGCCTGGCCTGGTTGCCGTTGACCTTCGCCCTGTACGCGTTGCAGAGCCTGCTGCTGGCGAGCAACGGCGTGGACATGCTCGGGCGCGGCCCCGCGCATGCGCTTTACATCGGCCTGTTCGGCTCGCTGCTGGTGGCGATGGTGACGCGGGTGACCCAGGGCCATTCCGGGCGCCTGCTGCACATGCCACGCGTGGGCTGGTTCGCCTTCGCCCTGCTGCAACTGGTGGCGTTGCTGCGCGTGCTGGCCGACGTGCTGCCCGATCCCGGCTTGTGGCAAGCCATCGCCGCGCTGGGCTGGCTGCTGGCGTTCCTGCCCTGGGTGCTGCGCAACGGCGCGATCTGGCTGCGCCCGCGCGTCGACGGCAAGCCGGGGTGATGTCGCCAATGACTGAGCGAAGCTGACGGACACCCGCGATGATCGAGTTCTATCCGCAGATCAAGGCCGCGCACATCCATCTGGTGTTGCTGTCGGTCGGCCTGTTCGCCCTGCGCGGCGGGTTTTCACTCATCGGTGCGAAGTGGCCGCGGCATGCCGTGGCGCGCTATGCCAGCTACACCATCGACACCTGCCTGCTGACCAGCGCCGCGATGCTGCTGACGATCCTGCCCGGGGCGATGTTCGCCAACGGCTGGCTCACTGCCAAGATGCTGCTGCTGGTGGCCTACATCGTGCTTGGCGTGCTGGCGATGCGTGTGCGTTTCCCGCGCTCGCGGCGCGCGGTGTTCTTCGCCTTGGCGCTGCTGGCGTTCTTCGCCATGTTCGGCATCGCACGCATGCACCATCCGTGGGGCTGGCTGGCGCGCTGGCTGGCCTGAAGCGCCTCCACGCACGGGCGATAATGCGGCAACCGCCTTCGTGGAGTGCGCCATGTCCGCCATCGTCGAACGCCAATGGGTTTCCTCCGCCATCGACTGCCTGCAACGCGAGGCGGCGCGCTCGGCGGATACCCATCTGCTGCACATGACCTTCCCGGGGTTTCCCGGCATCGACTTCTACTTCAAGGACGAGGCCGCGCACCCGACCGGCAGCCTCAAGCACCGTCTGGCGCGTTCACTGTTCCTGTATGCGCTGTGCAACGGCCGCCTCAAATCCGGGCAGGCGGTGGTCGATGCCTCCTCCGGCAGCACCGCGATTTCCGAAGCCTGGTTCGCGCGCCTGCTCGGCCTGCACTTCACCGCGGTGATGCCCGATACCACCGCGCCGGGCAAGATCGAGGCGGTGCGCGCACTGGGCGGGCATTGCGACCTCACCCCGCCGGGCAAGTGCACCCAGGAGCGCGCACGCGAGATCGCCGCCGATGGCGCCTGCTTCCTCGACCAGTTCGGCCTCGCCGAGCGCGCCACCGACTGGCGCGGCAACAACAACATCGCCGAATCGATCATCGGCCAGATGTGCATGGAACCGCATGCGGAGCCGGAATGGGTGGTGTGCGGCGTCGGCACCGGCGGCACCTCCGCCACCATCGGCCGCTTCCTGCGCTACCGCGGCATGGCCACACGGCTGGCGGTGGCCGAGCCCGAAGGCATGGTCTATGCCAAGGCATGGCCGAAACATGACCGCAGCGCGCAGGTCGAGTGCCTCAGCCTGATCGAGGGCATCGGTCGGCAGAACGTGGAGCCGAGCTTCCAGTTCGGCGTGGTCGACGAAGTGATCGAAGTGTCCGATGTGGCTTCGATCGCGGCGATGCTGCTGATCGAGGAACTGGTCGGCTTCCGCTACGGCGGCTCCTCCGGCACCAACTTCGTCGCCTGCCTGCAACTGGCACAGCGCATGCGCGAAGCGGGCAAGGAAGGCAGCATCGTCACCCTGCTGTGCGACCGTGGCGCGCGCTACCGGGAAACCCTGTACGACCCGCAGTGGCGCGCCGACAAGGGCGTCGACCCGGTGCCGTGGATGGAAGCGCTGCGCGCGACCTTGAACGACGGCACGCTGGCCGCGCCACACTGAGGCACCGGATCAGAACGGGAAATAGCGCGGTATCAGCCAGATCGCCATCACCGCGAATACCACGTTCAATGGCAATCCGACCTTGGGGAAATCGCTGAAGCGATAGCCGCCGGCGGTATAGGCCATGGTGTTGGTCTGGTAGCCGACCGGGGTAATGAAGGCGGTGGAGGCGGCGAACGCCACCGCCACCAGCAGCGGCTTGGCATTGATGCCCATGCTCTCGGCGGTCGCCAGCGCGATCGGCACCACCAGTACCGCGGCAGCGTTGTTGCTCATCAGTTCGGTCAGCACGCCGGTGATGAGATAGACCAGCGTCAGGATCACCAGCGGCCCGAAGTCGCCCATGCGTCCCAACGTGTTCTGCGTCAGCCAGTCGGCACTGCCGGTCTTCTGCAACGCGATGCCCAGCGGCAGCACCCCGGCCAGCAGCACCACCACGCGCCAGTCGACCGCGGCATAGGCCTCCTCCGGCGACAGGCAACCCAGGATCACCAGCGCGCCGCAGCCGATCAGCGCGGTGGCCACGATCGGCAGCCAGCCCAATGCCGCCACGCCGATCACCGCGATCATCACCGCGACCGCGATCGCCGTGCGCTGCAGGTCCAGGCGTGGACGCTCGCGACGTGAAAGCACGACCATGCCCGGATCACTGTCGAGCAGGCTGATCGCGCTCTGGCTGCCGTCCACCATCAGGATGTCGCCGACGCCGAGCACCGCATGCTGTGGCGGTTGCCGCAGGTAGCCATCGGCCTTGTGCAGGCCGAGCACGCGCACGCGGAACGCATGGCCGAAACGTGTCTGCTTCAGGGTCTTGCCGATCAGGCTCGAGCGCGGCGAAATCATCACCTCGGCCAGCTCGCGCTTGGCGGTGGCGTCACCGGCGAGGTCAGGCGCGACATCATCGAAGCCGAGCTGGTATTCCTCCACCAGCTTGCTGATCTCGCTCCAGTCGCCGTACACCAGCACGCGGTCACCGACCTTGACCTCGCTCTGCCGCGGGTTGGGCAACAAGCGGCCTTCGCGACGGATTTCGCGCAGCACCACATCGCCGTAATCGGGCGCAATGAACTGCGCGCCGGGCTCGCCGATCCCCTTGCTGTGCGCATTGACCTGCAACTCCGCGCCGTAGCGGCCGCGTGGCCCGGCTTCGTCCTCGGCGGCATGGGTACGGTTGGGCAGCAGGAAGCGGCCAACCAGCATCATGTAGATCACGCCGGCGACCACGAACCAGATGCCGAGCGGTGCGAACTCGAAGATCGAGAAGCCCGCGTGGCCGGCATCGCGTGCCAGCGAATCCACCAGCAGGTTGGTCGATGTGCCGATCAGGGTGCACACCCCGCCCATCTGCGCGGCAAACGACAGCGGGATCAGGTACTTCGACGGCCGCTGCTTGTTGCGTACCGCGGCGGCGGCGATCACCGGCAGCAGGATCGCCACGATGGCCGTGTTGTTGACGAACGCCGACAGCCCGGCGCTGACCAGCATCGTCGCCAACATCAACAACCAGGGCCAGCGGATGCCGCCGATGAGGCGGCCGAACGCATCCACCACGCCACTCTTCTGCAACGCGGCGCTGAGCACGAACATCGCGGCCACGGTGATCGTGGCCTGGCTGGCGAAACCCGACAGCGCTTCGCCCGGCGTGACCACGCCGGTCGCCAGCAGTGCACACAGCACACCCAGCGCGACCACGTCCACCGGCAGCTTCTCGGTGACAAACAGCACCGCGGCCGCCGCCAACACCAGCAATGTGACCAGCAGATCGAATGACATCGCATCCCCATTCGGCTTGTTTCCGCGCGCTATCGTGACACGCACGCCATGCAAAGCGCGATAAAGTGGGGTTGAACCCCGCTTTCCATACGCAAGGAAACGTCATGCCCAAGACCTTCACCAAGACCCAGGCCAGCAAACTGCTGACCGTGGCCGAGATGAAGCTGTACGAAGAAAGCCGCATCAATGCACTGCGCAAGTTTTCCGCCAGCCAGCTTGATCGCCGTGTCGAACGCACGCGTGCGCGGCGCGACAAGGCGCGCGACCAGTTGCAGCGGCAGCGCCTGGCGCAACGCGCGCGCAGCGGCAGCAAGCGCGGCAGCAGCGGCGATGCCGACCAGCAGCGCAGCAAGGACAAGGCGGATCTGCTGGCCGACATCCTCAAGCGCTTCGAGGGTCAGTTGAAAGTGGCGCGGCGCAATGAAAAAGCCGGCCTGGTGCCCAAGGCCGCACCCAAGCGCCGGGTGACGCCGCAGGCCGCGGTGTCACGCCAGCGTGCACCGAACAAGGACTTCACCGCCTCGCGCATGCGCAACCGCCAGCGCGCGGCGGACGAAGCCGGCGAGGTGATGAGCGCGCGCAGCACCGCGAAGAAGGCGGCCACCAAGAAAACCGCGACCCCGAAGACGGCGACGAAGAAGGCCGCGGTGAAGAAGGTCGCTGCCGGCAAGAAGTTGGCGAAGAAGGCTGCTTCGAAAAAGACCGCAGGCAAGACCACTGCAGGGAAAGCGGCGGCCAGCAAATCCGCGGCGGTGAAAAAAGCCGCAGCAGCCCCGGCGCGCAAGACCGCGGCAAAGAAGGCCGCGGCGAAGAAAACCGCGACCGGCGCACGCAAGATCCCGGCAAGCAAGACGGGTGCGAAGAAGTCTCCGGCAAAGAAGGCGACGCGCAAGGTCGGCGGCGATACCGCCGGCAAGCGCACCGCCAACTGGCGCGAGCTGGATGCGGCCGGTCGCGGCAATGTCGGCAAGGGCTACCAACCCGGCGCCGCGGGCAAGGCGCAATCACTGCATTTCGCCGAAGCGCGACTGACCCCGATCCAGAGCCATATCAGCTCGCATGCACGGCGCTCGCAAGGCAAGCGCGACCAACGCGGCTGAACAGCACGCGCGCTGCGAAACGAACAAGCGCCCCGCGGGGCGCTTTTTCATTGCATCGCATGCTCGCTTGCCAGCGGCGACAGGCTTCAGCCGCGACCGAACACCAGCGCGGCATTGGTGCCGCCGAAACCGAAGCTGTTGGACATCACCGTATCCACCTGCATCTCACGGGTCTCGCGCACGATCGGGTAATCCGCGCAGCGTGGATCGAGCTCCTCGATATGGTGCGAGGCGGCGATGAAGCCTTGCTGCATCATCACCAGGCAGTAAATCGCCTCGTGCACGCTGGCCGCGCCCAGCGCATGTCCGGACAGCGCCTTGGTCGAGGACAGCGGCGGCACGTCGTCACCGAAGGTGGCGCGCAGCGCTTCCAGTTCGGTGACATCGCCGAGCGGCGTCGAGGTGCCGTGCGTGTTGAGGTAATCGATCGGTCGATCCACGCCCGCCATCGCCATCTGCATGCAGCGCACCGCGCCTTCGCCGCTGGGCGCGACCATGTCCGCGCCGTCGCTGGTGACGCCGTAGCCAAGCAGTTCGGCATGGATGCGCGCACCGCGACGCAGCGCGTGCTCGCGCTCTTCCAGCACCAGCATGCCGCCGCCGGAGCCGATCACGAAGCCGTCGCGTGCCGCGTCATAGGGCCGTGACGCGACTTCGGCGCGGTCATTGAAACGGGTCGAGAGCGCACCCATCGCATCGAACATGCAGGTCATGCCCCAGTGCAGTTCCTCGCCGCCGCCGGCGAACACCACGTCCTGCGCGCCATGCCGGATCAGATCGGCGGCGGCACCGATGCAATGCGCCGAGGTGGCGCAGGCCGCCGACAGGGAATAACTCACGCCCTTGATCGCGAACGCGGTGGCCAGCGTGGCGGACACCGTGGAGCACATCGTGCGCGGCACCATGTACGGGCCGACCTTGCGCACGCCACGCTCGCGCATCAGGTCGCCGGTGGCGATCTGCCACTGCGCCGAGGCACCGCCGGAGCCGGCGATCAGGCCGATGCGCGGATCGCTGATCGCCTCGCGATCGAGGCCGGCATCGGCGATCGCATCCTCCATCGCCACCGCGGCAAAGGCCGCGGCATCGCCCATGAAGCGCTTCTGCTTGCGATCGATGCGTGCATCCAGGTCGATGTCGCACACCCCCGCGACCTGCGAGCGCATGCCCATCTGCGCGTATTCGGGAATGAAACGGATGCCGCTGCGGCCCTCGCGCAGCGCCGTGCCGACGCTGGCCAGGTCATTGCCCAGCGGCGAGACGATGCCGATGCCGGTCACCACCACCCGGCGCAGCGCGGAAGCCGCCATCAGAACGCCTCCGTGGACTGGAACAACGCCACGCGCATGTCCTTCGCGGTGTAGATCTCGCGGCCATCGACCAGCGTGCGGCCATCGGCGATCACCATGCGCAGCTTGCCGCGCAGCACGCGGCGGATGTCGATCTCGTAACGCACCAGCGTGGAATCGGGCAGGATCTGGCCGGTGAACTTGATCTCGCCCGCGCCCAGTGCGCGCCCGCGACCGGTTTCACCCAGCCACGGCAGATAGAAGCCGGCCAGTTGCCACATCGCGTCCACGCCGAGGCAACCAGGCATCACCGGATCGCCGATGAAGTGGCAGTCGAAGAACCACAGATCGGGGCGCACATCGAGCTCGGCATGGATCAGTCCCTTGCCGTGCGCTCCGCCGTCTTCGCGGATATCGGTGATGCGGTCGAACATCAGCATCGGCGGCGCCGGCAGGCGCGCATTGCCGGGGCCGAACATTTCGCCACGCGCGCAGGCCAGCAGCGCTTCACGGTCGAAGGCATGGAGTCGGGTCATCGGGATGGGGTTCCGGCGGACAAAGCGTTGTCCAGTGTAGGCGCTCGCTTCGCCATGCGCTGCGGTACGGCGCACAACCCGTTCAGCCTGCACCCGCCGCGACCGAGGTGCAGGCGTGAAGTGCATCGCCTGCGCGACGGACAGGCGTCACGCCTCCTTGACCTGCGTCAGCGACACTGGAGCCACGGCGCGCGCATGCTGTATGCCCACACCTTCTTCTTCCGGGATCCAGCCATGAAACGCCAGACCCTGTGTCTCCTGATTGCCGCAGCCCTTGCGCTCACCGCCTGCAAGGGCAATGACCCCGCCACCAGCGGCAATGCCGGCAAGAGCGGCTCGGCCAGTGGCGACTTCGGCCCTCCGCAAGGCGAGCCGGTCAAGGCCATCCTCACCAGCCCGCCCGAAGTGCCACCGGCCACCGGCCGTACCGCGCCGGCCAAGGTGATCGTCGAGCTGGACGTGATCGAGAAGGAGATGGAGATTTCCGAAGGCGTGACCTACACCTTCTGGACCTTCGGCGGCACCGTGCCCGGCAGCTTCATCCGCGTGCGCCAAGGCGACACGGTGGAGTTCCACCTGCGCAACATGCCCGACAGCAAGATGCCGCACAACATCGACCTGCACGGCGTGACCGGCCCCGGTGGCGGCGCGGCGTCCAGCTTCACCGCACCCGGCCACCGCACGCAGTTCACCTTCAAGGCGCTCAATGCCGGCCTCTACGTCTATCACTGCGCCACCGCGCCGGTCGGCATGCACGTGGCCAACGGCATGTACGGACTGATCCTGGTCGAGCCGCCGGAAGGCCTGCCCGAGGTCGACCGCGAGTTCTACGTGATGCAGGGCGACTTCTACACCACCGGCAAGTACCGCGAGAAGGGCCACCAGCCGTTCGACATGGAAAAGGCCATCGACGAGAACCCCACCTACGTGCTGTTCAACGGCATGGAAGGCGCGCTGACCGGCGACAAGGCGCTCAAGGCGAAGACCAACGAGACGGTACGCCTGTACGTGGGCAACGGCGGGCCGAACCTGGTGTCGAGCTTCCACGTGATCGGCGAGATCTTCGACAAGGTCTGGTACGAGGGTGGCAAGCACTACCAGGAAAACGTGCAGACCACGCTGATCCCGTCCGGCGGCGCGGCGATGATGGAGTTCCACATGGAAGTGCCGGGCAGCTACGTGCTGGTCGACCACTCGATCTTCCGCGCCTTCAACAAGGGCGCGCTGGCGATCCTGCAGGCCGAGGGGCCAGAGCGCAAGGACATCTATTCCGGGCTTGAAGTCGACGAAATGTACCTGGGCGATCAGGTCGCCGGCACCAGCCGCGAGGCGATCACCGCCGCCGCCGCTTCGGCGCAGGCCGGCACGCTCACGCGCGAGGAGCAGATCGCCGCCGGCAAGGTGTTGTTCGCCGGCACCTGCTCGACCTGCCACCAGCCCGATGGCAGCGGCATGGAAGGCATCTTCCCGCCGCTGGCGAATTCGGACTACATCAAGGACAACCCCTCTCGCCTGCCGCAGATCATCCTGCACGGCATGCAGGGCCCGGTGCGCGTGAACGGCAAGGATTACAACTCGATCATGCCGCCGATGGCACAGCTCACCGATGACGAAGTGGCCAACATCTCCACCTACGTGCTCAACAGCTGGGGCAACCCGGGCGGCCAGATTACCCGCGAGCAGGCCAAGGCCGCGCGTGCCGACAAGCCCGACAACGCCTCGGAAGGCCACTGAGGCGAGCGACGTGTGGCGGCGCCTGCCTCTCGCCCTGCTCCTGGTCAGCGTGCCGTTGGCGGCGCTGGCCACGGAGGCCGGCTGGGTGCGCCTGCCCGCCGGCAGCTTCCGCTCCTCGCTGCAGCGGCCGAACACCGAAGCGGTGCGCGTGGCGAGCTTCGAGATGATGGTTTCGCCGGTCACCAACGCCCAGTTCCTGGCGTTCGTGCGCAAACATCCGGACTGGCAGCGCGGCCGGGCACCGGCCTCGTTCGCCGAAGCCCGTTACCTGCAGCACTGGGACGGGCCGACCACGCTCGGCGACGCGCTGCCGCAGCAGCCGGTGGTCAATGTCAGCTGGTTCGCCGCCGATGCCTATTGCCGGGCACAAGGCGCGCGGCTGCCGGAATGGAACGAATGGGAATACGCCTCGGCCGCCGATGAAACCCGCCGCGACGCGCGCGCCGACCCGGCCTGGCGCGAGCGCATCCTGCGCTGGTACTCGCGGCCTTCCACCGGCGTCCTGCCGCGGGTCGGCCTGCAGGCGAAGAATGCGTACGGGCTGCGCGACCTGCACGGCCTGGTCTGGGAGTGGACCGGCGATTCCGGCTCGCTGCAATTCGATGGCGATGCCACCCAGTTCTGCGGTGCCGGCGCGCTTTCGGTCGGCGATACCAGCGACTACCCGTTGATGATGCGGGTGGCGATGCTGTCCTCGCTCGGTCCCGAAGGCGTTACCGGCAACCTCGGCTTCCGCTGCGTGCGCTGAGGCGGCCTCATCCGCGCGCGCCCGGTTCGAGCGCATCTCGCGGCGCACCATGCACGCGGCGGTGCCATCGTGCCAATGCAAGGGCGGCGGCAAGCAACGCCGCCGCGATGAACCACGGCATGCCCGGCAGCTCCAGCGGCGCACCCTCGCCGATGAACGCGGCAAACGCGCGCGTGTACAGCGTCGGCCCGATGATCCCGGCCAGCGCCACCAGGCTGGCCAGCGCACCCTGGATGCGGCCCTGCACTTCGGCGCCCACTTCGCGGGTGATCAGGGATTGCGCCGCCGGCCCGGCCAGCCCCCACAGCGCCATCAGCGGAATCACCGCGAGGAACACCCAGCCGCTGGCGGCAAGCCCGTAACCGAGGAAGCCGAGCACGCCGGCGGACAGGCCCAGCAGCATCGCGCCGTGCTCACCAATGCGCGGGGTCACGCGCTTGACCAGCACGCCCTGTACCAAGGCCGAACACACCCCGACCACCGCCAGCACCTGGCCCACCGCCAGCGGCCCCCAGCCATAGCGGTACTCGCCATACAGCACGAACACGCTCGGCAGCACGTAATGCGCCAGGTTGGCAAACAGGATCACCGCCACCAGCGCGAACAGTTGCGGATATTCGCCGATCAGCTTCAGCGAGCCCAGCGGATTGGCCTGCCGCCAGCGCACCCGGTGCGCGCGCCGCGACGGCGGCAACGACTCGGGCAGCACGAACAGACCGTACAGGAAGTTCAGCAGCGCCAGCCCGGCCGCGACCCAGAACGGCAGGCGCAGGTCGTAATGCCCGAGCCAGCCGCCCAGCATCGGCCCGACCACGAAGCCGAGCCCGAACGCCATCCCGACCATGCCGAAGGCACCGGCACGCTCGGCCGGCGTGGTGACATCGGCGATATAGGCGTTCGCGGTGCTGAAACTGGCCGACGTCATCGCCGAGATCATCCGTGCCACGAGCAGCCAGCCGAGGCTGGGCGCCAGCGCCATCAGCACGAAGTCCAGCCCCAGACCGAGGCAGGACAGCAGGATCACCGGGCGCCTTCCGAAGCGATCGGACAACGCGCCCAGCAGCGGCGCGCAGACGAACTGGATCGCCGCGAACACGGTGCCGAAGATGCCCACCCAGCGTGCGGCATCGGCGGTATCGCCACCGACGAAGCCTTCCACCAGATGCGGCAGCACCGGGATGATCAGGCCGAAGGCGAGGATGTCGATCAGCACCACCAGGAAGATGAAGGCCAGCGTCGCGCGGCGTGCGGTCGGCGGGGACGGGACATTCATCGGCATCGGCATCGGCACCGGCTGGGCGGAAGGGAAGGAGTCGCCGGGCTCAGTGCGGCCAGGCGTCGGCGGCGAGCATCGCCGCATGTTCGCGCAAATCGTCCGGCCAGGCTGCGGTTTCCGCATCGAAACGATGCGCATCTCCGGCGAACAGGGCGCGCGCGGCGTCCTCGAAGCCGGGCTGCGCGGACGCCATCGCGTGAATGAAACGCCACGCGCGCTGCCGCGCGGCCTGCGCCGGGCCGGTGTGCTCCACGCTTTCGCCGGTCGCCGCGTCCAGCAGGCTGCGCAGCGCCAGCGACGCCCCGCCCGGCTGCGCGTTCAACCACTGCCAATGCCGTGGCAGCAAGGTCACTTCGCGCGCCACCACGCCCAGTCGCGGCCGTCCGCGGCCGCGTGGCCGGGGCTTCGCCCGCGTGTCGTCGAGTGGCACCTGCCCGCGATTGAGCAGGCGCACCACCTGCGCCGCGCCGCCACGCAGATCGAGCTCCAGCTCGCGGCCCTCCAGGTCATCGAAAATCCGCAGCCGGGCGCCGGGTTCGGCTTCCAGCGCATGCGCCGCATGCAAGGCGACATGGCGCAGTTCACCGGCGGCGATGCGCCGCTCGCCAAGGAAAGCCGTGCAGCGGGTATCCGGGCTCACCGGCCCCGCGAGCCCGAAGGCAGCCATCAGACGCCGCGACGTCCGGGCTCGATGAAGCGCAGGAACTCCTGGCGCGTGCGCGCATCGTCGCGGAAGCTGCCGAGCATGCTGGAGGTGACCATGCTCACTCCGCGCTTGTGCACGCCGCGGGTGGTCATGCATTCGTGGGCGCCCTCGATCACCACGCCCACGCCCAGCGGATCGAGCACGCGTTGGATGCAATCGGCGATCTGCGCGGTCATCTTCTCCTGCACCTGGAAGCGGCGCGCATAGGCTTCGACCACCCGCGCCAGCTTGCTGATGCCGACCACCCGCCCACGCGGGATGTAGCCGACATGCGCCTTGCCGATGATCGGCGCCATGTGGTGCTCGCAATGGCTTTCGTATTCGATGTCGCGCAGCACGATCATCTCGTCGTAACCGGCCACCTCCTCGAAGGTGCGGCGCAGGTAGGCATCCGGGTCGATGGCGTAGCCGCTGAACCAGTCGCCATAGGCCTTGACCACCCGCTTGGGCGTGTCCAGCAGGCCTTCGCGCGCCGGATCCTCGCCGGCCCAGCGCAGCAGGGTGCGTACCGCCGCTTCGGCTTCGTCGCGATGCACGCCGTGCTGGACGTCGTCGGTGTCACGGGAAGGATCGTCGCTCATGGAGTCGGACCTGGCAGGAAAGCACTCCATGGTAGCGTGCGTGGCACACCACCAGACCCGTATCGCGCGCCGGGGCCACGATCGCAGGCCCGTCGCTGCCCTCCATTCAGGTGCGATGTCGCATCATCATGGGCTTGCCGTGCCGAAGGCACGCCCTGATGCACACCACTGCCTTGGATGCCTCCCCCGCCCCCGCCGTTCAACTGGACGACGTGCACCTGGTGCGCGGCACACGCAGCATCCTGCGCGACATCCGCCTGGGTGTGCCGCGCGGCAGCATCACCACCATCCTCGGCCCTTCCGGCAGCGGCAAATCCACCCTGCTCTCGGCACTGACCGGCGAACTGGTGCCGGCCGCCGGCGAGGTGCGCCTGTTCGGCGCGCCCTTGCCATCGCGCCACCGCGAATTGCTGGAGCTGCGCAAGCGCCTGGGCGTGTTGCTGCAGGGCAACGGCCTGCTCAGCGACCTCACCGCCGCCGAAAACGTGGCCCTGCCGCTGACCACGCATACCGACCTGCCGCCGCCGGTGATCGAACAACTGGTGCGGATGAAGCTGCATGCGGTCGGCTTGCGCGCCGCCGCCGACCTGTATCCGCGCGAGCTCTCCGGCGGCATGGCGCGGCGCGTGGCACTGGCACGTGCGCTGGCGCTGGATCCGCCGTTGATGCTGTACGACGAGCCGCTGACCGGCCTCGACCCGATCGGCGCGGCGATGATCGTCAGCCTGATCGAGCGTCTCAACCGCACTCTGGGCCTGACCAGCATCCTGGTCAGCCACCACATTCGCGAAACCCTGCCGATCTGCGACCAGGTGGTGGTGATCGCCAACGGTGGCATCGTGTTCGACGGCAGCCCGGCCGAACTCGATGCCAGCGACGACCCGCTGCTGCGCCAGTTCATGGATGGCAAGGCCGAGGGCCCGATCGCCCTGGACAGCGTGGAGCGCAGCGCCGCATGACCCCGCTCGCCTCCATCGTGCGCGCCATCGGCCAGGCCGGCCTGTTCGCCCTTGCCGTATTGCGCGCCTCGCGCCCCACTGGCGACCTGTTCGCCGAGCTGATCCGCGAGATCTACAAGATCGGCGCGCGCTCGCTGCCGATCATCGCCGTCGGCGGCGCCTTCGTCGGCCTGTCGGTGATCCTGCTCGGCTACCGCGCGCTGGACACCTACGGCGCCAGCGACCAGGTCAGCGTGATGCTCGGCCTCGGCCTGTACCGCGAGCTGGCCCCGGTGCTGACCGCGCTGCTGTTCATCGGCCGCGCCGGCTCCTCGATCGCCGCCGAACTGGCGCTGATGCGCGCCACCGACCAGATCACCGCGCTGGGGCTGATGGCGATCGACCCGCTGGCCAAGGTGGTCGCGCCGCGCTTCTGGGCAGCGGTGATCTGCGTGCCGCTGCTGACCGGCTTCTTCATCAGCTTCGCCATCCTCGCCGGCTGGTTCGAGGCGGTGCGGGTGATCGGCCTGGACGATGGCACCTTCTGGCAGGCGATGAAGGACGCGGTGGACTTCCGCGAGGACTTCCTCGGCGCCTTCGTTAAGGCCGGCGTGTTCGGCGCCATCTCGGCGCTGGTCGCGGCCTGGGTCGGCTTCCATTCCGAGCCCACCATCGAGGGCACCTCGGTGGCGACCACGCGCGCGGTGGTCAACGCCTCGCTGCTGGTGTTGATGTTCAACTTCGTGCTGTCGGCGTTGATGTTCCGATGAACACCCGGATCCGCCCGTCACGCATGTGTCATCGGTCGGCCCGCGCCCGCGGCACCGGTGCCCGTTTCCACAAGGAGTTCCCATGAGTATCCGTGGCCCGCGTCTCGAATTCGCCGTCGGTACCTTCCTGCTGCTCGCCCTGGCCACCCTGCTGGTGCTGGCGCTGGCCTCGACCAGTGGCCGCTTCAGTCTGGGTGGTGGCGGCAGCTATCCGCTCAAGGCGCGCTTCACCAGCATCGGCCAGCTGCGCACCTCCGGCCCGGTGAAAATCGGCGGGGTGACGGTCGGCAGTGTGGCCAACATTCAGCTTGACCCGGTTAAATACGAATCCATCGTCACCCTGTCGATCGACAACCGCTACAAGGATCTGCCCGCCGACACCAGCGCCGGCATTTTCACCAGCGGCCTGCTGGGCGAAGCCTACATCGGCCTGCAACCCGGCGGCGATCCGGAAACCCTGCAACCGGGCGAGGAGATCGTCTTCACCCAGCCCGCCGTCGACCTGCTGCAGCTGGCCGGCAAGTACATGTTCGGCCCCGGCCCGTCGTCCGACGCCGGCGACGGCGGCAACGAACCCGACTACATCGAGATCGAGGCAGAACCCACCCCATGAAGCACATCCACGTCCTCCCCCTCGCCATCGCCGCCGCGCTTGCGTTCGGCGCCCCCGTGTCCGCCAACGCACAGGCCGCCGCCAGCAGCCAGACGGCGGCCGCCACCCCGAGCAAGCTGGTGCTCGACAACAGCACGCGCGTGCTGGGCGTGCTGGAAAGCCGCCGTGCCGAGTTCACCCGCGACCGCAAGGCGCTGCACGCCTTCGTCAACAGCGAGTTCAACCAGATGTTCGACCGCGACTATGCGGCGCGTCTGGTGCTGGGTCGGCATGCGCGCGGCGCCAACGATGCCGACGTCAAGCTGTTCGCCGATGCGCTGGCCGACAACCTGATGTCGCGCTATGGCTCCTCGCTGCTCGACTTCAATACCCGTCTGCGGGTGCGCATCAAGTCGGAAACCGCGCTGCCGGGCAACCGTGGCGTGCGCGTGTCCAGCGAGCTGCTGCGCTCCGGCGGCGAGCCGATCCCGGTGGACTACCTGATGCGCCGCGTCGGTGGCCAGTGGAAGGTGTTCGACGTGATGGTCGAAGGCGTGTCCTTCGTGCAGACCTTCCGCAACCAGTTCGACTCGCCGCTTTCGCAGCGCGGCATCCGCGCCGTGGCCGGCGAATTGCGCACCGGCCGGATGCAGGCCGATGCCGGCAACTGATGCGCGCGGCGCCAGCGTCAGCCGCGATGCGGCGACGCTGGTGTTCCATGGCCACCTGACCCGGCCCGCCGTGGCCGCGATCTGGCGCCAGGCACAGCCGCTGCTTGCCGGCATCGAGCGCTTTGCACTCGGCGCACTCGAGGAGATCGACAGTGCCGGCCTGGCCTTGCTGGCGACGCTCGCCGGCAAGCTTGACGGTCGGCCGCTGATCGAGGGCGAGCCGCCGGGCTATGCCGAATTGCGCACCGCCTACCGCCTCGACCCGACCCTGGCCTGGGTCACCCGCTGACCTTTCCTTCCGCCGCGCGATCCGCGCACCGTCCACCGGCTCCCCGATGAAGCTCCCGCGCCGCCTGCTGCCCTCGCTTGCCCTTGCGTTGCTGCTTTCGGCCTGTGCCGGGCCGGCGCCGCGTGCGCCGCAATCCCCGCCGCCGGTGGTCGACCACGCCGTCGACATCGATACCGACACGGGCGCGGTACAGCCAATCGAAGCGCAGGAGGGCTCCGCGGGCGACATGGCGCCCGCGGCCTCGACGCTCGTCGTGACGGCGATCGAAGACAGCCCGTCCACGGACACCGACGCCGCGACGGCCAGCCACCCACCGCCGGCCGCGGACGGCAGCCAGACCGATCCGGCGGATGCGCAGCGCACCGAAGCCGAGGACGATTTCATCCTGCTGTATGGCCAGGCCGAGTACGACCCGCTGGCCGATCCCACCCTGCCGGCGGCGGTGCAACTGCCGGCCAGCTACGACCCGTGGGAGCCGATGAACCGCCGCGTGCATGCCTTCAACAACGGCCTGGATCGCATCGTGTTGCGCCCTGTCGCGCGCGCCTACATGGCGGTGGTGCCGCGCCCGCTGCGCCTTGGCGTGAGCAACTTCTTCAACAACCTCGGCCAGCCGGTCAGTGCGCTCAATGCCCTGCTGCAGGGCCGACCGAAGGATGCCGCGATCGCCCTGCTGCGCTTTTCGGTCAATACCACGCTCGGCATCGGCGGCCTGTTCGACCCCGCCAGCCGCATGAAGATTCCGTACCGCGACGAGGACTTCGGCCAGACCCTGGCGGTATGGGGCTGGCGCCAGTCGCGTTACCTCGAATTGCCGCTGTTCGGCCCGCGCACCCTGCGCGACGTGTTCGGCATGGCCGGCGATGCGCCGCTTTCACCCCTGCCGCACGTCAAGGACAACGCCCAACGCGCCGCGCTGCAGACGCTGCAGGTGGTGGACATCCGCACGCGCCTGTTCTCGGTGGATGCGATGCGCGAGGGCGCCGTGGACGAATACGCCCTGTACCGCGATGCCTGGCTGCAGCGCAGGAACTACCAGATCATGAGCGGCCTGCGCAGCCAGCAGACACAGGCGGACGAAGGCCTGCCCGACTACCTGCAGGAAGAAGAAGAAAACCCGAGCATGCCGGTGGACGTGATTCCGATCCCGATTCCCAACTGAGCGCGCCGGACGCGTTTCAGGCGTCCTCGTCGGGCAGTTCCTCGCCCGGATCCTGCAACAGTTTCGCGTTCTCGCCTTCCAGCGGCAGCGCTTCCACCCCACGCAACTGGCGCTCGATGGCACGGGTGCGCACGCCGGCAGCCTGGATCGAGTTCTGCACCGTGCCCAGCTGGTTGGTGGCGCGCTCGAGCACTCCGGCGAACTTGCCGAACTCGGTCTTGACCACGCCCAACAGCTGCCACACCTCGCTGCTGCGCTTCTCGATGGCCAGGGTGCGAAAGCCCATCTGCAATGAATTGAGCAGGGCCAGCAGCGTGGTCGGGCCGACCAGGGTCACCCGGTAATCGCGCTGCAATGCCTCGAACAGGCCGGGTCGGCGGATCACTTCCGCGTACAGGCCTTCGGTGGGCAGGAACAGCAGCGCGAAATCGGTGGTCTGCGGCGGCGAGAGGTATTTCTCGCGGATGCGCTTGGCCTCGATGCGCACCTGCCGTTCCAGTGCGGTGCCGGCTGCGGCCACCGCCTCGCCGTCGGCACGATCGACCGCATCGAGCAGGCGTTCGTAATCCTCGCGCGGGAACTTGGCATCGATCGGCAGCCATACCGGCGAATCGTCATCCGCACCGGGCAGGCGCACCGCGTACTCGACCCGCTCCGCCGAACCGGGCACGGTGGCGACGTTGCTCGCGTATTGCCCGGCCACCAGCACCTGTTCCAGCAAGGCCGCCAACTGCACTTCACCGAACGTGCCGCGGGTCTTCACATTGGTCAGCACCCGTTGCAGGCTGCCCACGTCGGCGGCCAGTTGCTGCATCTCGCCGAGGCCGCGCTGCAGCGCCTCCAGCCGCTCCGACACCAGGCGGAAGGATTCGCCGAGCCGGGTTTCCAGCGTCGATTGCAGTTTTTCATCAACGGTCGCCCGCATCTGCTCGAGCTTCTGCGCATTGTCGTCCTGCAGCGCCTTCAGTTGCGACTCCACCTGCGCACGCAACTCGCCGATGCTGCGCGCGTTGCGCTCGGTCAGCTCGCGCATGCGCTGGCCGATCGACTCGGCTAGCCGCTGCTGTGCCTCGGCGCCCTCGCTGCGCATCTTGCGCGCGTCCTCGCCGATGGCGATGCGGAACTCGTCCAGCCGTGCATCGGTGCGCGTGGTCAGCGCATCCACGCGGTCGCCCAGCGCCTTGTTGTGCCGCGCCTGCAACTCGCCGGATTCGCTGCGTGCCTGGCGCGCCTCCGCGCCCAGCGTTTCACGCAGGCGCCCGATCTGCTCGCCGGTATGCGCATCGAACTCGGCCAGCCGCTGCGCGAACTGCTCGATCCGCGTCGCCTGCGCCTGCTCCATCGCCGCGATCAGCTCGCGCAGCTCGCTGCGCCCATCGCGCTGCTCGTCGCGCAGGCTCGCCTCCAGCCGCTCGCGCATCTGCGCCAGCGCCGCATCCGGCCGGCGCAGCAGCAACACCAGCAACAGCACGATGGCCAGCGCCACCGCGACCACGAGAATCAGCAACAGGACGGACGAATCAGGCATCCGTCCAGTGTAGCGATGCCAGTCTCAGGGGTTGCGACCTCAGGCGACGGTCGCGCCGAACAGCTTGCCGATCGCGGCGGTGGCGGCCATCGCCAAGGCGCCCCAGAACAGCACCCGCGCGGCGCCCCTGGTCATCGACGCACCGCCAAGCCAGCCGGCGAGCGCGCCAAGCAATGCCAGCAACAACAGGGTGCTCACGGTGATGGCCATGCCCAGCCCGGTGCCGCGCCACAGCCAAGCCAGCAGCAGCGGCGGCAATGCGCCCACTGCGAATGCGGCAGCCGATGACAGGGCGGCCTGCACCGGGCGCGCAGCAAGCTGTTCGCTGATGCCCAACTCGTCGCGCAGATGAGCGTCCAGCGCATCATGCGCGGTCAGTGCCTTGGCCACTTCGGCGGCCAACGGTGCGGGCAGGCCGCGCTGCATGTAGATATGGGTCAGCTCGACCAGTTCGGCTTCGGGATTGCGCGCCAGCTCCTCGCGCTCGCGGGTGATGTCGGCCTGCTCGGTATCAGCCTGCGAGCTGACCGAAACATATTCGCCGGCGGCCATCGACAACGCACCGGCGCTGAGCGCGGCCACGCCGGTCATCAGGATGGCCTGTGGCGAGGCTGCGGCGGCGGCGACGCCAACCAGCAGCGAACTGGTCGAGATCAGGCCGTCGTTGGCGCCCAGCACGGCAGCGCGCAGCCAGCCGATGTGTTCGGTGCGATGCCGCTCGTGATGCGGGGTGGCGATGGGTGCGGTCATGCGGCCTCCTGCCCGGTCGGGCCGGCTCAGTCTGGCCGGCTCAATCTGGTCGGTGCAAGTGCGTCGGCGCGCGCCCTCCGCTCAGGCCGGCATGCTGCCTGCTCAATCCAGCACCCGGCAGAACGCGGCTTTCAGGTAACGGCTCTCCGGCACCTGCGCCAGCCACGGGTGGTCGGGACCGGCGCCGGCCACTTTCAGCACCTGCACGCTGCGCCCGGCATAGAACGCGGCGCGGCGCAGCATGTCGAGGAACTGCTCCTCGCTGACCAGGCCGGTGCAACTGAAGGTGGCAAACAACCCACCGGGCTTGACCACCGCCAGCGCAGCCTTGTTCATGTCGAGGTATTTCTTCAGCGCCGGAATCACCTGGCTGCGGTCGCGGGTCATCTTGGCCGGATCCAGCACCACCACGTCGAAGCGCTCGCCATTGGCATCGGCATCGCGCAGCCACGGGAAGATGTCGGCCTGCACGAAGCGCGGCATGGCCTTGCCGTGCAGGCCGTTGAGCCGCGCATTGCCGCGCGCGATTTCCAGCACCGCCGGGTCGATGTCGATGCCGATGACTTCGCGCGCACCGTTGACCGCAGCGTAGATGCCGAAGCCGCCGGTGTTGCAGCACAGGTCGAGCACGCGCTGGTCGCGGCAATGTGCGGCCAGCCAGTGGCGGTTCTCGCGCTGGTCGGCGAAGAAGCCGGTCTTGTGCGCATCGGCCGGGTCGGCGCGGAAGCGCACGCCGTGTTCCTCGATCACCGCCGGTTCGGTGCCGAGGGTGGCGCGCCAGTCGAAGCTCTCCTGCTTCTGCACGTGTTCGTCGGCAAAGCTGTGGAAGCGGCAGCCGGGAAACTCGCGGCGCAGCGCTTCGAAGATGATGTCGCGATGCCGCCAGGCACCGGCGCTGAAAAAGCCGACCACCAGCAGGTCATCGTAACGATCCACCACCAGCCCGCTGATGCCATCGCCTTCGCTGTGGAACACGCGCCAGGCATTGCCGACCTCGTCCAGCTTCAGCACCTCACGGCGCAGACTCACCGCTTCGCCGATCCTGCGCGCGAACCAGTCCGCATCCACCGTCGCCTGCGGATCGGTTTCGAGGATGCGCAAGGCGATGCGTGAGTGGCCGTTGTAGAAGCCGGTGCCGATGAATTCGCCGTCCACGCCGCGCACTTCGACCAGGCTGCCGGGACGCGGCCGCTGCGCGGGCTTTTCCACCAGCCGCTGGAAGATCCACGGATGGGTGGATTTCCACGCGTTCTTCAGCCGCACCACGGGCAGGGATTCGCTCATTCCTGCATTTTACAGGCGGCCCCGCGGCGCACGCCCAGTGCTTGCATTCCGCGTGCGGCGACGCCACTACTGCTGCATGGACCTGCCGCAGATCGAACTCCCCGACAGCCCGGCACAGCGCGCCGCCGACCGCCGGCGCCTGCTGCGCGCGTTCAACATCAGCCTGGCGACGGTCTTGCTGCTGACGATGGTGTTCTTCGCGCAGGGCCACTTCGATGTGCGCATCTTCGCCGTCGGCCCACGCAGTCTCGGCGGCCTGACCGGGTTGTTGAGCGCACCACTGCTGCATGGCGACCTCGCCCACCTGGCGATGAACAGCATCGCGATCCTGATGCTCGGCACCCTTGCCGGCAGCGTGTATCCGCGCGCCACCGCGCGTGCGCTGCCGTTGATCTGGCTCGGCTCGGGTCTTGTCGCATGGCTGCTCGGCGGACCCGGCGAGCACCACCTCGGCGCCAGCGGGGTGACCCATGGGCTGGGCTTTCTGGTGTTCGGCCTCGGCTTGTTGCGGCGTGACCGCGCCGCGGTCGCCGCCGGCATGCTCGCCTTCCTGTTCTATGGCGGCATGCTGCTGTCGATCCTGCCGCAGGAGCCGGGCGTGAGCTGGCAGTCGCATCTCGGCGGCGCACTGTTCGGGATGCTCGCCGCCTGGCTGTGGCGCCATGCCGACCCGCCATTGCCGCGCCGCCGCTACAGCTGGGAAATCGAGGAAGAAGAGGAAGCCCGGCGCGCCGCCGAGGCCGAGGCGCTGGAACCGCCGCGTCCGGGCGAGGTGCCGGTGATCTGGCAGCGCCAGGGCACGGCGCCCGAAGATGAGCGCGACAACGTGCTGCCATTCCGGCCTCGCAATGGCGGGCCATCCGCATCGTGAGCCGCAACGCGGCATGAATGGCGGCCGCCACCGCGTGCACGCACATCTTCGCTTGGCCACAATGCAGGAATGAAACCGGCTGTCTCCCATCCGCGTGTCGCTCCGCTCATCGCGCTGGCCTGCGCGCTGTTGCTGGCCGCCTGTGGCGGTGGCGAGGCCGTGAAGCCAGCTGATCCGGCACCGGTGGTCACGCCTCCCGCGCCGCCACCGCCTCCGGTCAAGGTCGGACTTGCGCTGGGCGGCGGCGCGGCCAAGGGCTTCGCCCACATCGGCGTGATCAAAATGCTGGAAGCCAACGGCATCCACGCCGACGTCATCGCCGGCACCAGCGCCGGCAGCGTGGTCGGCGCACTGTATGCCGGCGGCATGACGCCCTACCAGTTGCAGGAACATGCCTTCGCACTGGACGAAAGGGCGATCCGCGATGTCAGCCTCTTTTCCGGCGGCATGCTCAAGGGCGAGAAGCTGCAGGACTACGTCAACCAGCTGCTCGGCAACCGCCCGATGCAGCAACTGGACAAGCCCTTCGCCGCGGTCGCCACCGACCTGGACAGCGGCGCGCGCACGGTGTTCGCACGCGGCAATACCGGCCAGGCGGTGCGCGCCTCGTGCAGCATTCCCGGCGTGTTCCAGCCGGCGCCGATCGCCGGCAAGCGCTATGTCGATGGTGGTGTGGTCAGCCCGGTGCCGGTGGATGCCGCGCGCGGCCTGGGCGCGGACATCGTGATCGCGGTGGACATCTCCAGCAAGGCGCAGGGCAACCGTCCGGGCAGCATGCTCGGCATCGTCAACCAGTCGATCACCATCATGGGCCAGCGCCTGGGCGAACAGGAGCTGGCGCGCGCCGACATCGTGTTGCGCCCGCGCGTGGGCCAGATCGGCGCCGCCGACTTCGACCAGAAGAACGTCGCGATCATGGAAGGCGAGCGCGCCGCGCAGGCGGCAATGCCGCAAATCCGGCAGGCCATCGCCACGCTGCAGCGTCAGCGCGCGGCGGCGGCACGACCGGCACCAGTCACCGCGCCCAGCCAACCCGCCTGTGAACCGGGCACGCTCGACCGCCTCGGTCGCCTGATCGGACGCAGCGGAAAATGCAGGAACGACTGACCCCCGTCGCCGGCCGCTTGCGCATGGTGGGCCTCGTCCTGGCCCTGGGCAGCGTGCTGCCGGCGGGATGCGTGACCACACCCACGGCACCGCCACACGCCGATGCCCGGGGCGAGCTGCGCTTTTCCGGCATCGTCGAGGCGCGGCGTGACGACTGTTTCTTCGACGGCATCTGCAGCGTGCACGTGGCCGGGATCGAAGTCATCACCATGAGCGGCCAGCGCATGCCGATCCCGGTCTGGGGCGAATCGCGCGGGCAGCCGGAACTTGGCAGCCGGGTCGAAGTGCATTGCCGGCAGACCGCGCCCGGCCACTGCACGCTGGAAGGCTCACGCGACTTCCATCTGCGCGTGCTGCCCTGATCGCAGCCACGAACGGCGCAGGCAGCGCCCCATTCAGGTTTCACGAACAAGCTGAACAAAGGCTGGCTTTCGCCTGATCCGAAGCCATCCATACAGGTGGCGTGAAGCTTGTTTAACCCGCCATTTACACGAATGCCTGATTCGTTCCTTCTTCCTCGCCACTGCGGCAGGATGCGCTCACCGCTCCAGTCCCCGGAGCGTTCACTCGATGGATTCCCCGATGAAACTTCACAACAAGAAACTGACCCTCGCCTTGGCCACCACCGCACTCGTGGCCGCCACCGCTTCCACCGGCGCCTTCGCGCAGAGCACCGGCCAGATCTTCGTGCGCGGCGAAATGGGCCGCACCCACCTCAGCAACCGCGATGACAGCGGCAAGCTGAAGGACAATTCCGTCGTCCTGCGCGGCGGCTACATGTTCACCCCGAACGTCGGCATCGAGGGTTTCTACGGCCGCTACTACGGCAAGACCCACCGTGTCGGCGTGTTCGACAATGACAACTCGATCGACGGCTTCGGCGTCGGCGCGGTCGGCAAGGTACGCTTCGGCGACCAGGCCGCCGATACCGGCTGGTTCGGCTCGGGCCGCGTCGGCGTGATGCGCTCCAGCTACGACGCCACCGTGACCGGTACGGTCGATGGCGTGGACGTGCGCAACTCGCGTACCACCCACAGCACCCAGCCCTATGTCGGCGTGGGCGTGGGCTACGACTTCACCCCGAACATGGGCGTGAGCGTCAATTACGACTACTTCCGCGGCGACGTGCGCGTCCCGACCACCTCGGAGAAGCTGCGCTACAACGCGCGCACTCTGGCGGCCGGGTTCGAATACCGCTTCTGATCGCCACTGCGACAGCCCCCGGAAATGGCCGCCATGCGCGGCCATTTCCTTGCGCGCCATTCATGCTGCAGGCGGACCCAACGGCCGTTTGACGGCACGCCGTCGGCACGGGCTTAGAATCGGGGCATGAACAGCACGCCGCGCCGGATCGAAAACATCCACACCGACAAGGGCAAAGTGCCGGTCTATGCCACCGGTGTGGTCGAACAGCCCTGGGACAGCTACAGCGAGAAAGACCACGGGGTCTGGGCCGCGCTGTACCGCCGTCAACGCGAACTGCTGGTCGGGCGCGCCTGTGACGAGTTCCTCGCCGCGCAGGACGCGATGGGCATGACCGAGGACCTGATCCCGAAGTTTGCCGAGCTGAACAAGGTGCTGGGCGAGGCCACCGGCTGGCAGATCATCGGCGTCGAGGGCCTGCTGCCGGAACTGGACTTCTTCGATCATCTGGCCAACCGCCGCTTCCCGGTGACTTGGTGGATTCGCCGTCCCGACCAGCTCGACTACATCGAGGAGCCGGACCTGTTCCACGACCTGTTCGGCCATGTCCCGCTGCTGATGCTGCCGGCATTCGCCGATTACATGGCCGCCTACGGCCGCGGCGGCGTCAAGGCCCACGGCATCGACCCCGAAGCGCTGGTGCAGCTGACCCGGCTGTACTGGTACACGGTCGAGTTCGGCCTGATCCGGCAGAAAGACGGCCTGCGCATCTACGGCAGCGGCATCGTCTCCTCCAAGGGCGAATCGATCTATTCGCTGGAATCGGATGCCCCCAACCGCATCGCCTTCGACCTCGAGCGGATCATGCGCACCCGCTACCGCATCGACAGCTACCAGAAGACCTACTTCGTCATCGACAGCTTCGAACAGCTGATGGACGCCACCCGCCCCGACTTCACCCCGATCTACCAGCGTGTCGCCAGCCAGGAAGCCATCCCCGCCGGCGAGGTGCTCGACGGCGACGACGTGATCCACCGCGGCAGCGGCGAAGGCTGGCCGGAGGATGCGGATGTGTGAGGGCGAGGAGTGAGTGCAGAGGAGTGAGAAGTGAGAGGGGAGCGGCTCCGCCGCTATCACTCCTCTTTTCCATCAGTCGATTACAGACGTTCATCCGTCACGGCGAGACCGACGCGTCTTGAATCGGCACTCCGTCACAAGCCTTTGTTTTTCTCTTAACAGCGCACCGTTTACAGAGTCAGTGAACGGATTTCCGATGTGATTTTCCGGAGCTTCGCTCCATCTTCAGCCGCGAAGTCCGCAAGCACCGGCAAGCCAAACCGCTTTCTCTCACTCCTCTGCACTCACTTCTCGCTCCCCGCTTTCACGCCAGAATCGCCGCATGAACAGCAGCATCCTGCAGGACATTCCGACGCCGCGCGTGCTGTGGCGGTGGTTGCGTCAGTGGCGCAAGCTCAACCTGGTCGATCCGACCGACCGGGTGGCGGTGCTTTCGCACGTGGACGAGGCCGGGGCGCTGGGACCGCGCTATGTGTTCATGACGCTGATGTCGGTCGGCATCGCCATGCTCGGGCTGTTGCAGAACTCGGCGGCGGTGATCATCGGCGCGATGCTGATCGCGCCGTTGATGGGGCCGATCATCGAGCTGGGCATGGGGCTTGCGACCTTCGATTTCCGTTCGATCCGCTCGGCGCTGAAGACGTTGGCGGTCGGGGTCGCGTTCGCGCTGGCGATGGCGATGCTGATCGTGTGGCTCTCGCCCTTGAAGCAAGCCACCCAGGAAATCCTCAGCCGCACCGAGCCGACCTTCTTCGACCTCTTGGTGGCGATCTTCTCGGGCTTGGCCGGTGCCTACGCCACCATCACCCGCCGCGGCGAGGCGATCGTCGGGGTGGCCATCGCCACTGCGCTGATGCCGCCGCTGGCAGTGGTCGCCTACGGGCTGGTGCTGATGAACTGGAGCATCGCCGGCGGCGCGGCGTTGTTGCTGATGACCAACCTGCTGGCGATCGCGCTGTCGGTGACAGTGGTGGCGCGGCTGTACGGCTTCGGCGGCTCGGACACGCCCAAGCAGACCGCGTGGCAGGCGGCGCTGATCGTCGGCACCTTCGTGCTGCTGTCGATCCCGCTGGGACTGTCCCTGCATCGCATCGCCGAGCGCACCCAGGCCGAGATCAGCATCCGCAGCCTGCTGGATGCGGAGGCGGCGGCGATCAACGGCCGCATCTCGGCGCTGCGCGTGGAAACCAGTGGCGAGGCACTGCGCGTGGACGCGGTGTTGATGACCCCGCGCCATGTCGAGGGCATGGAAGACGCGCTGGCCGCGCGCATCGGCGAGCAGCTGGGCCGGCCGATCGACCTGCAGTTGCGTGAAGTACTGACCGCCGACGATGCCGACATCGCCCGCCAGCAGGCCACGCTGTCGGAACTGAGTCAGTCCATCGCCAAGCTGCAGCAGGCCGAAAGCAGTCGCAGCCAGGCGCGGCAGGCGGCGCAGGAAGCACAGGACATCGTGGTGCGCGCGCTGGCGGCACGCATCGGCACGGTGGAACAGGTGCCGGGCGAAATGAGCATGACCCTGCGACTGAATGCGGGCAGCGGCTTCTCCCTGACCACCGCGCAGGCACTGGAACGGCAACTGGCAATGGCACTGAGCGAGCGCGAGGCCGCGATCCGCGTGGTGCCACCATTGCAAAGCCTGCCGCCGCTGGCCTGGAACCTGGATCCGCGCGGCCGCCTGGAGCAGGCCAGCGCGCAGGCGCTGGATACCCAGTTGTGGGCGCTGCGCCGCTGGCAGGTGGCCGGGATCGAAGTGATCGGCTTCGCCCGCGAGGCGGACACCGCGCGGCAGCGAGCCGCCGACGTGGCCGAATTGGCGCGCAACCAGGGCATCACGGTGCTGCGCAGCGAGGAGGCGGATGCCGAAGACCGCCGCCTGGCAGGACCGGCGGCGGACAATGCGGTGTGGCTGCGCCTGCCCGGAGGCGAGTGAGCCCGAAAGGCAATCGGCGCGCGAGTGGGCGACAATATCGCACCCGTTCGATGGAGTTCCGCCATGCCGCATGCCGACAGCCCGGTATCCCTCACCCGTTTCCTGATCGAGGAGGAGCGCGCCGGCCACGTCAACGCCGAATTGCGCCTGCTGATCGAAGTCGTCGCCCGCGCCTGCAAGCGGATTTCGGTGGAAGTGGCCAAGGGTGCGCTGGGCGGGGTGCTGGGCGATGCCGGCACCGGCAACATCCAGGGCGAGGCACAGAAGAAACTCGACGTGATCGCCAACGACGTGCTGCTCGATGCCAATGCCTGGGGCGGGCATCTGGCCGGGCTGGCCTCGGAGGAAATGGACCACAGCCAGCGCATCCCCGATGCCTACCCGCGCGGCAATTACCTGCTGCTGTTCGATCCGCTGGACGGCTCCTCCAACATCGATGTCAACGTCTCGGTCGGCACCATCTTCTCGGTGCTGCGCTGCCCGGAAGGCGTCACCGAGCCGGATGACGAGCACTTCCTGCAGCCGGGCACCGCACAGGTCGCCGCCGGCTATACCGTGTACGGGCCGAGCACCCTGCTGGTTCTGACCGTCGGTCATGGCACCCACGCCTTCACCCTGGACCGCGAGATCGGCAGCTTCATGCTGACCAGCCGCGACATGCGCATCCCCGAGGACACCCGCGAATACGCGATCAATGCCAGCAACCAGCGCCACTGGGAGGCCCCGGTGCAGCGCTACGTCGCCGACCTGCTGGCCGGCAAGGAAGGCCCGCGCGGCAAGGATTTCAACATGCGCTGGGTCGCCAGCATGGTCGCCGACGTGCACCGCATCATGACCCGCGGCGGCATCTTCACCTATCCGCTGGATGCCAAGTGCGCGGCCAAGGGCGGCAAGCTGCGGCTGATGTACGAGGCCAACCCGATGGCCCTGCTGGTCGAGCAGGCCGGTGGCGCCGCCAGCACCGGCCGCCAACGCATGCTCGAAGTGCAACCCACCGCCCTGCACCAGCGCGTCCCGGTGTTCCTCGGCTCGAAGAACGAGGTCGAAGCCGCGGTCCGCTATCACCACGAGCACGACCAGCTGCCGAAGTGAACCCCGCCGCCACAGTGCGGCGTGAGCCTCAGTCCTCGTGCGTGCCTGCCGGCAGACGCAGGTGCAAGGTGGTGCCCTGCCCGGGAGCGGATTCGGCATGAATCGAGCCGCCCTGCTGCTCGACGATCGCCTCGGCAATGGCCAGGCCGAGGCCGACGCCACCGCCGCGGCTTTCCGGATGCAGGCGCAGGAACGGGGCGAACGGCTGCTGGCCATCGCGCAATTCCATGCCCACGCCGTTGTCGCTGATGCGCAATGCCAGCATCGCCCCGTCGCGCTCGCCCTCGATGCGCACGCGTAACGGCCGCTGCGGATCGGCGAACTTCAGGCTGTTGTCGAACACCTTGTCCAGCATCTGTTTCAGGCGACTCTCGTCGCCGCGCGCCTGAAGCCCCGGCTGCACCTCCAGCTGCGCGCCCTCCGCCGGCCGCAACACCTGTGCATCCATCCAGGCCCAGTCGGCGACGAAACCGATATCCACATCGTCCCCGCGCGTGCCGAGCGGATCGATGCGCGCATATTCGAGCAGCGCATCGATCAGTCCCCCCATGCGCGCCGCACTGTCGCGGATGCGCGTTGCCAGCGGCGAAGCCTCGGCGTCGGGTTCGGCCTGCTGCAGACGCCAGGCCATGGCATCGATGGTGCGCAACGGGCCGCGCAAGTCATGCGAGATGCCCTGCAACAGCGTGGCCTGGCGCCGCTGCAGGATTTCCAGCCGCCGTTCAAGCCCATCCGCCGCTGTCGGCGTGGCATCGCGACGGGGATCCTCCGGCTCGGCAGGCACGGCTTGGCTCATGTGCAAGGGTTTGCGGGAACGAGTACCCAGACTAGCCAGAAACGGCGGGGGCGGCGTCTAGACCGCGTGAACGGCATCGCTGGCAGAATTGCCGCCATGGCGCTCCAGCAGATCCTGTTCCTGGTCATCCTCGCCGGCGGGCTGTACCTGTTCGTCAGCGAACGGCTGCGCGTGGACGTGACCGCGATGCTGATCCTGCTGGCGCTGGTGCTGACGCGGGTGCTGGACCCGCGGGAAGCATTGTCGGGCTTCGCCAGCGAGCCGGCGATCATCGTCGCCGCGGTATTCGTGATCTCCGGCGGGCTGGCCGCCACCGGCATCACCGAGAAACTCGGCCAGTGGATCGGCCGTGCCGCCGGTCGCAGCGAGGCACGCACCATCGCCGTGACCATGCCGGCGGTGGCCGCGCTCTCGGCCTTCACCCACCACGTGATGGTCACCGCGATGATGCTGCCGATCCTGCTGCGGCATGCGCGGGAAAACCGCCTGTCGGCCTCGCGCCTGCTGATGCCGATGTCGCTCGCGGCCTCGCTCGGCACCACCCTGACCCTGGTCAGCGCACCGGCGTTCCTGCTGGCCGACAACATGATTTCGCGCGCCGACGGCAGCAAGGGGCTCGGCATCTTCTCGATCACCCCGATCGGCATCGCGCTGGTGCTGGTCGGGGTGGTCTACATGCTGCTGGCGCGCTGGCTGATCCCCAAGCGCAGCGGCGAGCAGGCCGACGACTACCTGCGCATGGAGCGCTATCGCACCGAACTGCTGGTGCTGAAGGACTCGCGCTGGGCCACGCGCCCACTGTCCGAACTGCAGAAGGCGTTCAACGTGCGCGTGCTGGGCTGGATCCGCGACCGCCAGCGGCGCGACGACCTCAACGCCGACAGTCCGCTGCTGTCGGGCGACATCCTGCTGGTGGAAGCCCCCGCCGACGAGTTGAAGTCGATGCACGATGACGGCGGGCTGGATCTGTACGCCCTCAACCGGCATGCCGACACGGTGACCGGCGAGGGCGACTCCGAATTCGTGCAGGCAGTGGTCGCGCCGGGCTCGGAGTTCATCGGTCGTTCAATCCAGGAGCTGGACTTCTCCAAACAGTTCAACGCGATCATCGCCGGCCTGTGGCGGCGTGAAGGCTCGATCGCGCCGCGGCTGTCGGACGCGCGCCTGCGCGAGGGCGACCTCCTGGTGCTGTGGAGCAAACCGGCGCGCTTCGCCGAACTGGCGCAGCACCACGGCTTCCTGATGCTGGTGCCGTTCTCCGGCGAGACCCGGCGCCGGGTGCGCGCGCCGCTGGCACTGGCGATCCTGGTCGCCACCGTGCTCGCCGCCGCCACCGAATGGCTGTCGCCGCCGCTGGCGTTCCTGATGGGCGCGGTGGCGATGGTGGTCACCCGTTGCGTGGACATCGAGCGCGCCTACCGCGGCATCGACGTGCGCATCTTCGTGATGATCGCCGGGGTGATCCCGCTCGGCATCGCGATGGAAAAGACCGGCACCGCGGATCTGCTTGCCGGCGGCCTGCTGCACGTGATCGAGGACTGGCCGGCGCTGGCGATCCTGCTGGTGATGTTCACCGTGGCCGCGTTCCTGACCCAGGTGATGTCCGATGCCGCCACCACCGCGCTGCTGGCGCCGATCGCGATTTCGCTGGCACAGGCACTGGGCCAGCCGATCACGCCGTTCGTGGTGTGCACCGCGCTCGGCGCGGTGGTCGCCTTCCTCACCCCCATCGGCCACCACGGCAACCTGCTGATCCTCGGCCCCGGGCGTTATACCTTCGGTGATTTCCTCAAGATCGGCCTGCCTCTGACTGTGCTGATCGCGTTGGTCAGCGCATGGATGGCGCGGTGGCTGTGGATGGGTGGGCCGCTGTGGCCGGACTGGTTCGGTTGAGCGACGCCGCGCCCGGCCACGTGATGCTCAGAACAACTCGCCCTGCGCTGAATCCGGACGCGGTGCGACGAAGGCGGAAGCATCCAGTTCCGGGATGCCGGGAAAACCGAGCTTGCGTCGCGCCTTGGCAAAGCGCTGCGCGATGAGCTCGGCGAACGGGCCCTGGCCGCGCATGCGGCTGCCGAACGCGCTGTCATAGTCCTTGCCGCCACGCATCTGCCGCATCACGCTCATCACGTGTGCGGCACGTTCGGGGTAATGCAACTCAAGCCATTCGCGCCAGATTTCCTTGAGCTCGTGCGGCAGGCGCAGCAGCACGTAGCCCGCGCTTTGCGCACCGGCCTCGTGCACCGCTTGCAGGATGGCCTCCAGTTCGTGGTCGGTGATCAGCGGGATCACCGGCGCCAGCATCGCCCCCACCGGTACCCCGGCGGCGCGCAACGCGCGGATGTTGGCCAGGCGCGTGTGCGGCGCGGCCGCACGTGGCTCGAGCCGCGCCGAAAGCCGGTTGTCCAGCGTGGTCACCGAGATCATCACCTGCACCAGACGCCGCCGTGCCAGTTCCGACAACAGGTCAAGGTCGCGCAGGATCGAGGCCGACTTGGTCACGATCGACAGCGGATGCCGTGCCTCCAGCAACACCTGGAGACACTCGCGGCTGATGCGGTATTCGCGCTCGATCGGCTGCCAGCCATCGGTATTGATGCCCAGCGCGATCGGCCGCGGCACGTAGCCGGGCCTGGCCAGTTCCGCCCGCAGGCGCTCGGCGGCATTGGTCTTGGCGCTCAGCCGGGTTTCGAAATCCAGCCCCGGCGAGAGATCCAGATAGGCATGGGAGGGCCGCGCGAAGCAGTACACGCAGCCATGCTCGCAACCGCGATACGGGTTGACCGACTGCGAGAAGCCCACGTCCGGCGACTGGTTGCGGCTGATGATGCGACGCGCACGCTCGATGCGCACCTCGGTGCGCGGCGCCGCCTGCGGATCGGTATCGTCATGCGCATGCAACGAGCCCCAGCCATCGTCCACCGCGATGTCCACGCTTTTCTCGAAACGTCCGACGGTGCGCGACGCGGCACCCCGCCCCTTGATCGGCGCGCTCGCCGGCAGGCGGATTTTGTCGTGTGCAGCCATGCGGTTAGCCTAGCCTCCGGGGGTCGCGCAGGCTGCGACCGGAGACGATGATGGAGGCTGGAATCCTGAACGCGGTCAGCGAGGGGTGGCAGGCATTGTGGAACATCCCCTACATCACGACCTGGCTGACCGTGGGCTGGGTGGCCTACCTCATCGGGCTGGGCATGTGGATCGTGCTGCAGAAGCGCGAGCCGGCGGCCACGCTGAGTTGGCTGCTGTCGCTGGCCCTGCTGCCCTATCTCGGCTTCCTCATCTACTACCTGTTCGGCCCGCAGAAGATCGAACGCCATCGCCTGCGCCGGGCCCGTCGCCGGGTCGCGCTGGATGCGCTCGATGCGCACAGCGAACGGCCCGAATACGCCGAGCTGCAGCGCATGGTCGCCGCCTGCGCCGGCTTCCCGCCCTCCTCCGCCACGCGGCTGGAGCTGCTGGTCGACGGCGGCGGCAAGTATCCGCGCCTGCTCGCCGACATCGCCGCGGCCCGCCACGCGGTGCATCTGGAGTACTACATCTACAACCCGGACCGCACCGGCACCGAGTTGCGCGATGCGCTGGTTGCGGCCGCCACGCGCGGGGTGCGCGTGCGCCTGCTGCTGGACGCCGTCGGCGCGAAGAAATCCAGCCGCCGTTTCTTCCAGCCGCTGCTCGATGCCGGCGGCGAAGTGCAGTGGTTCCATCCGTTGCGCTTCGGCCGCATGCTGCGCTTCTGGCAGCGGCCGTGGCTCAACCTGCGCACGCACCGCAAGATCGTGGTGATCGACAGCCGCATCGGCTACACCGGCGGCATCAACATCACCGACGAGCAGGACGAGCGCCTGCGCGAGGATGCCTACCGCGATCTGCATCTGCGCATCGAAGGCGACGTGGTACGCGAACTGCAGCAGGTATTCGTCGAAGACTGGATCTATGCCGGTGCCGGACGCGAGGTGATCGGCGAGGTGGTCGCCAACCTGCCGCCACGCGAGGAAGGCGCGATCGCGGTGCAGATCGTGTCCTCGGGGCCGGATTCGCGCTGGGAAGCGATCCATCGCACCCACGTCAGCGCGATCCATGCCGCGCAGCGCCGGGTGTGGATGACCACGCCCTACTTCGTGCCCGGCGAAGCGGCGATGATGGCGCTGACCTCGGCCGCGCTGGGCGGGCTCGATGTGCGCTTGCTGGTGCCGCGCATGAGCGACAGCCGCCTGGTCACGCTGGCGGCGCGCTCCTACTACGATGCGTTGCTTGCCGCCGGGGTCAAGGTGTACGAATACGGACCGCGCCTGCTGCACAGCAAGTCGCTGCTGATCGACGATGACCTCGCCCTGATCGGCAGTGCCAACTTCGATCACCGCAGCTTCCGCCTCAATTTCGAGGTGCATGCCATGATCGAGGATGCCGGCATATGCACCCTGCTCGAGCAGCAGATCCAGAGCGAGTTCGCGCATGCCCCGCGGGTGCACGCGCCCACCGAACGGCGCAGCCTGCGCTCGCGCCTGCCCGAGGCGGTGGCACGCCTGATGTCGCCACTGCTGTAACCCGCCGGAAGGCGGTTTGCGCGACGCGAGCGGCTGCGCGTGCGTGCCGCGAACGGCTACACTGGCAACGACGCCCCGTCCGGAGCCTGCCATGCACTGGCTGCCACTGCCCGTCGCCGCCTTCGCACTGTGGGCCGCCTTGCGTACCAATTCGCTGGCGGCGATGAGTGCCTGGTTGCTGCTGGCCGCGGCATTGATCGGCTTGTGGCTGTGGTTGCGTTACCGCGCACTGTTCCCGCCGCGCAACACCGTGCTGGGGATCACCCCGCTGGATGAGGCGGAGCTGGCGCGCATGCGTGAACAGGGCCGCTCGCGCACCACCGTGCTGGGCATCCCGGCCGCCACGCCGGCCGCATCCGCACCGCCCGCCCCGGTTGCCGCGTCCGCACAGCCGCCGGCGCCATCGGACGCGCCGTCCGCCCTTCCCGTCGCCGGCGAAGCCGAACCGCCGCGCGGGCGCGCGGTGTTCACCCTGCCCGATGAGCCTCCGCGCCCGCTGGGCGTGATCGAGCCCGATGACCGCGCGCAGCGCTGAACCGCACGGCGCACGCGTTGCATGACCCGACTCAGCGTCAACGTCAACAAGATCGCACTGCTGCGCAATTCGCGTGGCGGCGACGATCCGGATGTGGTGCGCGCCGCGCGCACCTGTCTGGATGCCGGCGCGCATGGCATCACCGTGCATCCGCGTCCCGATGGCCGCCATGTCCGCACACCCGACGTGCACCGCCTGGCCGCGCTGTGCGGCGAGTACGAGGTCGAGTTCAATCTGGAAGGCAACCCCTTCGCCGCGCCGCGCCCCGGCTATCCGGGTTTCCTCGCCCTGTGCGAAGCCGTGCGCCCGGCACAGGCCACCCTGGTGCCCGACACCGATGGCCAGCTGACCTCCGACCACGGCTTCGACTTCGACCGTGACCTGCCGCGCCTGACGCCCGTGGTGCAGCGCCTGCGCGAATGGGGCTGCCGCGTCAGCCTGTTCGCCGACACCACCCATCCGGCGCTGGCGCGCGCGGGCGAATGTGGCGCCCAGCGCGTCGAGCTCTACACCGGTCCGTACGCCGAAGGCCATGCGCGCGGTGACAGCGCACCGCTGCAGGCCTGCATCCGCGCGGCGCGGGCCGCGCAAGACGCGGGGCTCGAGGTCAATGCCGGCCATGACCTGTCGCAGCACAACCTCGGCGATTTCCTGCGCGCCGTCCCCGCAGTGGTCGAGGTCTCGATCGGCCACGCCTTGATCGGCGAAGCGCTGTACGCCGGGCTCGACACCACCGTGCGGCGCTACCTCGAGATCATAAAAAACGCCGCCCATTGAGGGCGGCGTCATCCAATGTGCCGAAGCCGGGGCGGGTCATGCGGCCGCCGCGGCATTCGGCCTGATCGGTGCTCAGTCGGTCGGCTGCATGAAGCCGATCTTCTGCATGTCCGCGTTCTTGGCCGCGGCCAGCACCCGCGCAAGCACTTCGTACTCGGCGTTGTCGCTGGTCTGGATCTGCAGCTGCGGCTGGTTGGTCGGATCCTTCTGCACCTCGGTGGTCATCATGTTCTGCAGGGCGCTGACCGGGGTCAGGGTATCGTTCCAGAACACCTGGCCGCCGGCATCGATGCGCAGCTTGATCGGTTCCGGCGGATCCGCGGGCGGTTCCGGCGGGTTGTCGGTCTTCTGCGGCAGGTCGATCTGGATCGGGTACGACTGGATCGGCATGGTGACCATGAAGATGATCAACAGCACCAGCATCACGTCCACCAGGGGGGTGACGTTGATGTTGTTCATCGGGCCGCTGGATTGCGAAGCAAATGCCATCGGGCGTTCCTCGTCAGTGTCGTTCGGCGATGGCGACGTAGCCGATGTCCAGCATGCCCTGTGCCTGGGCGATGCGGGTCACGTCGTTGATCACGCCGAGCTTGGTGGTGCGGTCGCCGCGCACGTTCAGCTTGGGCTGCGGCTGCTGCTGCGCGGCGCTGGAAAGACGGCTTTCCAGCAGGTCGCGGGTGATCGGCTCGTCGTTCCAGAACAGGTCACCGGATTCGGTCACCGACAACGTGATCGGACTCGGGCCCGGGCCTGCTTCCGGCTTGTTGGCAAGATCCGCACGCGGCAGTTCCACCTGGGTCTTGTGGTTCATCAGCGGCGTGGTCACCATGAAGATGATCAGCAGCACCAGCATCACGTCCACCAGGGGCGTGACGTTGATCTCGTTCATCGGCCCGCTGGTCGGACCCGCACTACTCATTGCCATTGTTCAAATCCTCGCTGGAACCAGGCCGCTGAGGGGAGGCGCGCAATCAGCGCGCCACCTCGCTCTTGCGCGAACCCGTGGCGAAGAAGTCGTGCAGGTCGTGCGCGAAGGCATCGAACTTGGCCACGATGTCGCGGTTCTGGCGGCTGAAGAAGTTGTAGATGATCACCGCCGGAATCGCCACGAACAGGCCGATCGCGGTCATGATCAGGGCTTCACCCACCGGGCCGGCGACGGCGGAGATCGAGGCATCGCCGCTGGCGCCCATCGCGATCAGCGCGTGGTAGATGCCCCACACCGTACCCAGCAGACCGATGAACGGCGCGGTCGCACCGGCCGAGGCCAGCAGCGTCATGCCGTTTTCCAGGCGCGAGCTTTCGCGGGTCACGGCCTGGCGCAGGGCGCGGTCGATCAGTTCCGAACGGCTCATGGTGCCGGTCAGGCGGCTTTCGTCCTGACGCTGGTGCAGGGCGGCAGCCTGCGCCGCATCCAGGGCGATCTTGGAGAACGGCTCGCCCGGCGGCTGCTCTTCCATGTAACGCAGGGCGTCCTGGGCATTGGGCGTCTGCCAGAAGGTGCCGACGACGCGATCGGCGCTGCCACGCAATTGCGCGTACTTCACCGACTTCACGACCAGGTAGTAGATGCAGAGGACGGAGAGCAGGACCAGGCTCAGGAACACGACCCAAAGCAGCAAGTCGAACTGCTGGATCAGGTCCTGGAAGCCCATGGACTTGAAGGCTTCGGCATTGGAACCGCCGGTGGGCGCGGGAGTTTGCTGCAGCATGACGCTTACCTTTTCTAGTGGATGAAAGGACCCGAAGGCCGAGTTTATAACGCGGATGGGAGAAGAAAGTCAGTTCAGGTTGAAGGCGATGTCGATGAAGCCACTGCCATCACCCGAGCCGGGGCACAGTTTCCAGCGGCGCACCGCGCTGACCGCGGCGCGGTCGAGGTCGCGGTTGCCACTGCCACGGCCCACCGAAACGTTGGTGATGGCACCTGAGTTGTTGTAGCTGACGTTCACCCGCACGTTGCCGGTGATGCCGGCGCGCAGGGCTTCACGCGGGTACTGCGGATCCACGCGCGAGCAGATGCTCGCGGTGAGATCGCCCGAGGGCGGGCTCGGTGGCGCGGGTGCCGGGGCCGGCGGCGCCGGCGGCGCCGGCGGCGGTGCCTGCACGTCCACCGCACGCGGGGTGTCGGTGATGATCGGCGGGGCCTCGACCGGCGGCGGCTGGATCTGCGGACGCGGCTGCGGCGGCTGCGGCTGCGGCGTCAGCTTGATCTCCTTCGGCGGCTCCTTCGGCGGCGGCGGCGGCGGCGGCGGCGGTGGCGGCGGATCGATGAAGTTGACCGCGACGCGGTCCTTCTCCACCACTTCCTTGGCCGGCGGGGTGACCGGGGCCAACATCAGCAGCAGCGCACCGACATGGACCGCAATGGCGACGGTGATGCCCGCAATGCGGGCCCAACTCAGACCTTCGTCCTCGTCTTTTTCGGGGATGTACACGTAGCGGGCGGTGGTATCCGTCATTCGTCGGAGCTCATTGCTTGTGACGCCGTGGCGCCGGGAAATCTCGACCTGCATTTCAGGGGCAGGAACCGTTTAGCTTACCCCAAGAAACCGATCATGCGCATGCCCGGTGACAGGGACCGGGCATGCATTGTGGGTCGGAATTATTTCAGATTCGACAGCCGCTCGGCTTCGGCACGATTTTTCACGCCCTTCGCCAGCGCCTGCTTGGCGGCTTCACGCGCCTTGGCCTTGTCCTGCTGCTGACTGTAGATCTTGGCCAGGTTGAGCCAGCCTTCGCCATCGCTCAGCAGCGGCGCGGCCTCGGCGTAGTAGCGGGCCGCGGCTTCCATGTCCTCGTCGAAATAGGCGCGATTGGCGGTCACCGACCACGCCTTGCCGAGGTCCTCGTTCTTCGGCAGCACGCCCTTGGCCACGCCGTCCTCGATCACCTGTGCCGCCTCGCGCCACTTCTCGTCATTGAGCAGGCCCGAGTACAGCGCGCGGTACTCGCGCTCCTCGTCCAGCAGGCCACGCTTGTGCGCGTCCATCAGCAACGCATTGGCCTCGGAGAACTTGTCCGCCTGCTGCAGCGTGGCGACCGCGTTCATCAGCAGCTTCTTGTCGTCAGGGCTCTTGGCCAGCAGTTGCTGGAACAGGGCCGCCGCTTCGGCATGGCGGTTGGCGGCGGCCAGCAGGCTGCCCTTCATGGTCAGGTACTTGGGATCCTCGCTGCGGGTTTCGGACAGGAAGCGGTCGATGGTGGCGATCGCCGCATCCCACTGCTCCTGCTGCGACTGCAGCACCGCGAGGTTGCTCATCATGCGGTAGTGGCTGTTGTTGTCCAGGCCATCGGCATCCAGCGCCGCCTGGTACAGCGCGATCGCCTTCTCGCCCTGCTCCAGCTCGGTGGCGGCCACGGCAGCCAATTGCAGGGCGAAGGCCTTTTCGTAGGCATTGCCGGCATTGCCGGAGAACGCTTCGGCCTTCTCCAGCAGCTCGGCGAACTTGTCTTCGTCGTACAGCTTGCCGAGCGCCTGCAGCTGCTTGGCGCCCTTCTCGGTGGTCTGTGCCTTGGGTTCCTCACGCGTGGCGTTGGGGAACTCGGGTGCCGGCTTGTTGGCTTGCGCCTTGGCACTGCTGCTGCGGCGCTCGCGCTTGCCCGCCAACTGCGCCGACGCATCGGGCGCGGCGATCAGGCCGGCGAGCGTGAGTGCGATCGCGGAAACAAGGATGCGGGGAGCGAAGTTCATGTGGGGATCTCCTGTGGGGGCGCCGACTGCGCGCCTGTGTGGCGACAAACCTAGCAGATTGCGACCAGCCTGCGCAGCTTGCACCCGCACAAAATCCCGTGCATGACGTGCCGGGCGTTCAGCCGCAGGCCGGCCGCCGGCCGCTGGCGCGGGCCTGTTCGTAGGTGCTCATCAAGCCGCTGGCGCGCTGGCTCATCTCGGACAGGCGCGAGTTCGGATCGGGGTGCGTGGACAGCCATTGCGGCGGGCGGCTGCCGCCGGCCTGGATCATGTTCTGCCACAGGTTGACCGCCTGCCGCGGGTCATACCCGGCGCGTGCCATCAGTTGCTGGCCGACCACGTCCGCTTCGGTCTCCTGATCACGCGAACCCGGCAGCAGGAAGCCGGTCTGCGCCAGGATGCTGCCGCCTTGCATCGCGGCCTCGCCGATGCCTTGGCCGTAGCGCGAGCCGAGGATCGCGCCGACCACCTGCAAGGCGCCCTGCGCGCCCAGTTGTCGCGTGATGCGCTCGTTGTGGTGGTTGGACACCACGTGCCCCACTTCATGCGCGATCACCGCCGCCAGTTGGTCCTGATTGCGCGCCACGCTGAAGATGCCGGTGTACAGGCCGACCTTGCCGCCCGGCAGGGCGAAGGCATTGGGATTGTTGTCGTTGAACACCGCCGACTCCCAGCGGTAGCGCTGCCAGTCGGCGGGCAGCTGCTGCACGATGCTGTTCACCACGCAGCTGACATAGGCGCGCTGCCGCGCATCGCTGGTCTGTGCCTTCTGCGCCTTGAGCTGGGCGAAGGCCTGCTCGCCCATCTGGTCGAGCTGCTGCTGCGAAACCGCACCGACCATCTGCGTGCGCCCGGTCGGCGAGGTGGTGGTGGCGCAGGCCGCCAAAGCGGTGGCGATGGCGGCGGCAAGCACCACGGAACGGGGAAAGGACGGGCGCATCACGGACTCCGGATCGGCAGGGTGAGAGTCCTTGTTTACCCGTGCCGGGTTGAAGCCGGCGTCAAACCCGGCCCCCCGTTCAGCTGGCGTATCCGGCCAGCAGCATGGCGCTGGCGCAGGCATTGTTGGTTGCATGCGCCACCACCGCGGTCCACCAGGCCTGATGGCGGTGGTAAATCCACGCGAACGCGGCACCCATCGCAGCATAGAACAGCAACAGGATCAGAGTGCCCTGCCACTGCTCATCGCCCGGCGTCGGGAATTCGTGCATCAACGCGAACACCGCGCCGGTCAGCCACATGCCGCGGCGGGCATGGCCGGCAGCCCACAGGCGAGCGAACATCACCCGCCGGAACAGCAGTTCCTCGCCCAACGGGGCGACCAGCACCACCAGCCACAGCAGCAGCCACGGGCTGCTCGCCTGCACCGCGAGGATCATCGGCAGGTTGGTCGGCGTCGGCGCCATCTGCCACTGGTCCAACGTCCACAGCAAGGCCGTGCTGAACAGGAAGAATCCGAGCCCGAGCCCGGTCGATTCCAGCCACGGGCGTGCCTGACGCAGACGCGAACGCACGGTGGCGATCTCCGCGGCGCTGGCCCGACGCCGCAACAGGTACACCCCCCATGCGGCCAATGCCATCGCCACGCTGCCACTGACCATCAGAACCGCCGCACCCGGCTCGCCGACCCGCTGCATCAGCTCCGCGGAGTCGGCGGCCGACACGTCAGCGGAACGCAACACGGTGATCGCGCGCCAGGCGCCCCACCCCGCCATGGCGAGGAAGGTGAGGAACAGCATCAGCACCATGGCCAGAGCGAAGTCCAGCCACATCGCCCAGTACGGATGGCGCTGCGACCACCTCGGCGGCATGGTTGCCGCGCCGGCCATGTCAACCTCCGGCGCAGGCGGCGGTGAAGCAGTGGAACGAACTTCGTTCATCACCCGCGTGCTTCCCGGTCAGATGTCGAGGTTGCCGGCCTTGAGCGCGTTATCCTCAATGAACTCGCGACGCGGCTCGACCACATCACCCATCAGCGTGGTGAAGATCTGATCGGCGGCGACCGCGTCTTCGATGCGCACCTGCAGCAGGCGCCGGGTCTCCGGATTGACCGTGGTTTCCCACAACTGTTCCGGGTTCATTTCACCCAGGCCCTTGAAGCGCTGGATCTGGCGGCCACGACGCGCTTCGTCGAGCAACCACGCCTGCGCTTCGGAAAAGCTGGCCACCGCACTGGAACGGCTGCCGCGCACGATCTGCGCGCCGTCGCGCACCAGCCCGTGCAACAGCGCCGCGGCCTCGCGCAGCGGCTTGAGTTCGCCATGTTCGAAGATCGACAACGGCAACGCCTGGATCAGCTCCTCGCCCATGTGCGCGCGGGTGATCAGCAATGCCGGCGGACGATTGTCCTGCGCCGGCTGGAACTCCAGCCGATAGCGCGGCTGACCCAGCCCGCCGCGGTTGAGCCGCGCGGCCAGGGCTTCAAGCTCATGCCGCTCGTCGGTGTTGTCGGCCAGGCTGGCCGCATCCAGCGGGGTGAAATCGATCAGCGCCTCGAGCACCTTCGGGTCGTAGCGATGCGCATTGCGCGCGATCGCGGCGCGTGCGCCGGCATAGGCCACCAGCAGGCGCTCCAGCGCCTCGCCCTCGATCGCCGGCTCGCCTTCGGCGGGAATCAGCGATGCGCCCTCGACCGCGTTGTTGGCGAGGTAGGCATCCAGCGCGGCATCGTCCTTCAGGTACAGCTCGTTCTTGCCCTGCTTGATCTTGTACAGCGGCGGCAGACCGATGTAGACGTGGCCACGCTCGATCAGTTCCGGCATCTGCCGGTAGAAGAAGGTCAGCAGCAGGGTGCGGATGTGCGAGCCGTCGACGTCGGCGTCGGTCATCAGGATGATGCGGTGATAGCGCAGCTTGTCCGGGTCGTACTCGTCCTTGCCGATGCCGGTGCCCAGCGCGGTGATCAGGGTGCCGACTTCGGCGCTGGAGAGCATGCGGTCGAAGCGCGCGCGCTCGACGTTGAGGATCTTGCCCTTCAGCGGCAGGATCGCCTGGGTCTTGCGGTTGCGGCCCTGTTTGGCACTGCCACCGGCCGAGTCACCCTCGACGATGAACAGTTCGGACAGCGCCGGGTCCTTTTCCTGGCAATCGGCCAGCTTGCCGGGCAACCCGGCGATGTCCAGCGCGCCCTTGCGCCGGGTCAGGTCGCGCGCCTTGCGCGCGGCCTCACGGGCACGCGCGGCATCGACGATCTTGCCGGTGATGGCACGGGCTTCGTTGGGATGTTCCTGCAGGAACTCCTGCAGGCGCGTGCCGAAGGTGCTCTCCACCACCGGTCTCACATCCGATGAAACGAGTTTTTCCTTGGTCTGGCTGGAGAAGCTCGGATCCGGCACCTTGACCGAGAGCACCGCGATCAGGCCTTCGCGCATGTCATCGCCGGACAGCTGCACCTTGGCCTGTTTGGCAATGCCGGACTGCTCGACGTAATTGCTCAGGGTGCGGGTCAGTGCCGCACGGAAGCCCTGCAAATGGGTGCCGCCATCCTTCTGCGGAATGTTGTTGGTGAAGCAGAACATGGTTTCCTGGTAGGCGTCGGTCCATTGCAGCGCCACCTCGACGGTGATGCCGTTGGCTTCGCCGGAAACCGAGATCACCTGCGGATGCAGCGGAGTTTTCAGCTGCGCCAGGTGCTCGACGAAGCTGGCGATGCCGCCTTCGTACTGGAATACCGTGCTTTCGCCCTCGCCGCGCTCATCGATCAGGGCAATGCGCACGCCCGAATTGAGGAAGGACAGTTCGCGCAGGCGCCGCGCGAGGATGTCGAAATGGAACTCGGTGTCGGTGAAGATTTCCTCCGACGGCCAGAAACGCACCAGGGTGCCACGGTTCTCGCCCTGCTCGCCGATCCGCGCCAGCGGTGCCACCGGCTCGCCGCCGCGGAACTCCAGATGGTGATGGCCGCCATCGCGCCAGATGTCCAGGGTCAGCTTTTCCGACAGCGCGTTGACCACGGACACACCGACGCCGTGCAGGCCGCCGGAGACCTTGTAGCTGTTGTCGTCGAACTTGCCGCCGGCATGCAGCACGGTCATGATCACTTCGGCCGCGCTGCGGTTTTCCTCGTGGTGGATGTCCACCGGGATGCCGCGACCGTTGTCGCGCACCGATACCGAGCCATCGGCGTGGATGGTGACGGTGATTTCGTCGGCATGCCCGGCCAGCGCCTCGTCGACGCCGTTGTCCACCACCTCGAACACCATGTGGTGCAGGCCGGTGCCATCGTGCACGTCGCCGATGTACATCCCGGGCCGTTTGCGCACGGCCTCCAGGCCACGCAACACGGTGATCTTGCTGGAATCGTAATCCTTGGTCGGCTGCTGGACAGCCTGGCTCGCGTCGGTCATCCCGATGGGCACTCCTGTGTGGCGCGAAGACAGCGCGCCGGGCGAAAAGTCAACACTAAATCATAGCATTTTCAGCGCTTTTACGCTGTTCTTCGTGATCCCGGCGCCCGCGGCGGCGGCACGCAGCCGGTTCCCTGCGGAAGAAAGCTGAATACGCTGCGCGGTGGGGAAATCGATTCGCCTTGATGGCATCGGCACGCATGGCGCCCCGCCGCGGCCGATGCTAATCCCCGCGCGGGGCCGACAGCCCCTTTGCCGCCCTGCTCCGCCATCAGGAATATGCCGACACCGTGATCGTGCCATGTTCCACGTGGAACAACGTCGCCGGGACACCGTCCAGTTCCGCAGGAAGGTCGGTTCCGGTCATGAATACTTGTGCCTCGGCAGCGCGCAATTCATCCAGCACGCGCCGCCGGTGCCGTGCATCCAGTTCCGAGGCGAAATCATCCAGCAGCACCAGCGGCCACTCACCGCGGACCTCGGCCAGGTGGCGTGCCTGGGCCAGCAGGCAGGCCAGGGCCACCAGTTTGGCCTGCCCGCGCGAATACGCCTGGCGCTGCGGGCGTGCCACGAAGGCCACGCGCCAATCGGCGCGATGCGGGCCGACGCCGGTATGTCCGAGCGCGAGATCGCGTTCGCGGCCCAGCAACACCGCATCCGCGAGGCTCATGGCCTCCTGCTTCCAGCCCGGCTGCAGCTCCAGCGCCACCAGGCCGAAATCCGGCAGCAGGCGCTCACACGCTGCCTGCAGATGCGGCAACAGCGCCGCGACATAGGCCTGCCGATGCCGCTGCAGCGGTTCGGCCGCCGCCACCAGCTCCTGATCCCAGGCTTCCAGTTGCGCCCCGGCCTGGCGCAGCTTGAGCAGACGGTTGCGCTGACGCAAGGCGCGCATGTAGCGCCGCCACAGCGGCAGGTAATCCGGTTCCACGTGGAACAAGCCCCAATCGAGGAAGCGGCGGCGGGGATCGCCACTGCCACCAAGCAAGGCATGGCTACCCGGCTCGAAAGTGACCACCGCGAACGCCGCGCACAGATCGCCCAGCTGCGCCACCGGCTCGCCGTTCAGGCGTGCCTGCCATTCGCTGCCCGCATGGCGCAAGCCGGCACGCTGGCGGCGCCCGTCCCCCACCTGCCATTCCGCGTACACCTCAAGCGCCGGCTCGCCCTCGCGGATCAGCCCGTCACGCACCCGGCCGAGGAAGCTGCGTCCGTAGCCCAGCAGGTGCAAGGCTTCCAGCACACTGGTCTTGCCGGCACCGTTCTCGCCGGTCAACAGATTGAGCCCCGCACCGGGGCACAGCTCGGCGTGCGCGATCGAGCGCACCGCCGTCAGCTTCAGTCGCTCGATGCGCATTCAACGGATCGCCAAAAGTAACCGCCCGGGCAGGCCGGGCGGTCGTGTTTCACGTGGAACAGGCCATCCCGGCCCGGATTCCATTGCATGGGTTGCAGCCATCCGGTCACAGGCGCAGCGGCATCACCACATGGCGGCTGCGCTGGTTGCCGGCTTCCTGCACCAATGCGGAAGAATTGGCGTCGCGCATCGACAGCACCACGCGTTCGTCGCGCAACGCGGCCAGCGCTTCGAGCAGGTAATTCACGTTGAACCCGATCGCCAGATCGCTGACCGGGGTCTGTGCCTCCAGCTCTTCCTGGGCCTCTTCCTGCTCGGGGTTGTGGCTCTGGATGCGCAACAGATCCGGCTGCACCTCGATGCGCACGCCGCGGTATTTCTCGTTGGACAGGATCGCCGCACGCTGCAATGCCGCACGCAGGGCTTCGCGGTCCACGCTGACCTGCTTGTCGGCACCGATTGGAATCACCGCTTCGTAGTCCGGGAAGCGCCCGTCGATCAGCTTCGAAGTGAAGGTCACATCATCGCGCTTGACCCGGATGTGGCTGCGCCCGAGTTCGAGATCCAGCACCCGCTCGCCCCCTTCCAGCAGGCGCTGCAGTTCCTGCACGCCCTTGCGCGGCACGATGATCTGCCGCTTCTGGCCGCCCTGGTCTAGTTCGGCCTCGCACAGCGCCAGGCGATGACCATCGGTGGCCACGCAACGCAACTGGCCCTCGCGCAGGTCGAACAACAGGCCGTTGAGGTAGTAACGCACGTCCTGCTGAGCCATGGCGAAGGCGGTGCGGTCGATCAGTTCCTTGAGCGCGGACTCCGCGACCTGCACGTGCTCGGTCGCATCGACCTCGTCGATCGAGGGGAAATCGTTGGCCGGCAGACTGGCCAGGCTGAAACGGCTGCGTCCGGCCTGCACCGTGATCTTGTCGCCGCCCTGGCTCACCGAGACCTTGCTGCCATCGGGCAGGGCGCGCACGATGTCGAAGAACTTGCGTGCGGGGATGGTGGTTTCCCCCGCTTCGGTGTCCGCGGCTTCGGCCCGCGCGATCATTTCCACTTCGAGGTCGGTACCGGTCAGGGAAATCCGACCGTCTTCCACCTGCAACAGCAGATTGGCCAGCACCGGCAGGGTCTGTCGACGTTCGACCACGTTGACGACTTGCGACAGGGGTTTGAGCAGGGCTTCGCGTTGCAGGGAGAAGCGCATGGAGTGGGTTCCTCGGATCGTCGGGCAGTAAAGCTCTTAAGTGGATAAATACATCAAAGGCGGTGGTGTTGGGGGCAGGGGATTGCCGGTATAACTAACCCAAGTTGTTGATATGAAAGGATATTTCTGAAACGAAAGCAGGTGTGAAAGTGGCGTGCAAGCAGCGGACAAGCTGTGGACAAGTTTTCGCATCCAATCCATCCCCATGTTGTCCACAGCCCTGGCACAGGGTGCTCCACGGTGTTATTCAGTCAATTTGCGCAGCAGCTTGTCCCAATCCTCGTGCAGCTTGGCATCACTTTCGATCAGGCTGCGCACCTGCTTGCAGGCATGCAGCACGGTGGTGTGGTCGCGGCCGGCAAACGCATCCCCGATTTCCGGCAGGCTGTGGTCGGTCAACTCCTTGGACAGCGCCATCGCCACCTGACGCGGGCGCGCCAGGGAGCGGGTGCGGCGTTTGGACAGCAGGTCGCGCAACGGCAGACCGTAGTAGTCTGCCACGGTCTTCTGGATGTTGGGGATCGATACCAGTGCCTGCTGCGCGCGCAGCAGGTCACGCAGGGTTTCCTGGGCGAATTCGGTGGTGATCGGACGCCCGGTGAAGTTGGCCTGGGCGACCAGCGTGTTGAGCGCACCCTCGAGGTCGCGCACGTTCGAATGCATGCGCTTGGCCAGCAGGAAGGCGACGTCCTCGGGCATCTGGATGCCGCGCTCCTGCGCCTTGGCCAGCACGATCTGCGCGCGGGTCTCGAAGTCCGGCGGATCGATGGCCACCGACAGGCCCCAGGCCAGACGCGATTTCAGCCGCGCTTCCAGGCCCTCGACTTCGCGCGGGTAGCGGTCGCAGGTGAGGATGATCTGCTGCTTGCTGTCGAACAGCGCATTGAAGGTGTGGAAGAACTCCTCCTGGGTGCGTTCCTTGCCGGCGAAGAACTGGATGTCGTCGAGCAGCAGCGCGTCGATCTGCTGGAAGCGGCGCTTGAACTGGTCCGCGGTGCGCTCCTGCAGGGCGCGGAAGAACTCGTTGTAGAACTCGTTCGAGCGCATGTACAGCACCCGTGCGCCCGGGTTCAGGCGACGCATCTCGTTGCCGGCGGCAAACATCAGATGGGTCTTGCCCAGCCCGGTGCCGCCATACAGCAACAACGGGTTGTGCAGCCGTTCGCCGGGCTTGTGCGCGGCTTGCCAGGCCGCCGCGCGCGCCATCTGGTTGCTGCGTCCTTCGACGAAGTTCTCGAAGCTGTAATGGCTGTCGATATTGCCGTGGAAGGGAGCCTCGGCGGGCGTTGCCGGCGCGTTGCGCGTGGTGCTGGCCGTCGCGGCCGGGGCTGGCGTCGGCTCGGGCAGGGTGCCGATCTCCAGCTGCACCGCCGGGTTGCCGGCATAGTGCGCCAGCAGTTCGCGGATGCGCGGCAGGTAGTGTTCGCGCACCGCCTCGACCACGAAGGCATTGGGCGCATACAGCACCATGCCGTCGGCCTGCGGGCTCGCCTGCAGCGGTTTCAGCCACATGTGCACGTCTTCCAGCGGCAACTCCGCGCTCAGCCGTTGCATGCACTGCGGCCAGGCATCGGAAGCGGGCAGGGGCGGGGCAACGGGGGCATTCATGGACAGGCGACAACCTCACGCGGACGGAAGCGGGCAACGGGACCGATCAGGTTAGCACCCGCGCGCGATGGCGGCGGCCCAGCCAAGGCAGGCTTGACCCGAACGCTCGATTGGAGGTACAGTTACGGGTTCCGTTCATCAAACCACGCCAGAGTCGTCCGTCATGGCCACCAAGCGCACCTACCAGCCCAGCAACCTCAAGCGCAAGCGCGATCACGGCTTTCGTGCGCGCATGAGGACCGCCAGCGGCCGCAAGATCATCGCCCGCCGCCGCGCCAAGGGCCGCAAGGTCCTGTCCGCCTGAGCAGCGGCGCCGGCAGCCGCCGGCCGGGGATGCCCAGCGGCATCCCGCAATGCTGATGAAACGTCCCGCACCCGCCCGTTTCCCGAAAACGGCGCGGGTGCGTTCGTCTGCCGATTACGCGCGCGTATTTGCCCAACGCCGGCGCACCACGCATCCGGCGCTGGTCCTGCATCGCGCGCCCGCGCCCGCTGGCCGGCCGCGGCTGGGCCTGGCGGTTTCGCGCAAGGTCGACCCGCGCGCCCGCGTGCGGAACCGGATCAAGCGCGTGCTGCGTGAAACCTTCCGCCGACTGCAGCCGCAGTTGGCCCCGCTGGATCTGGTGGTGGTGGCGCGCGCACCCGCCGCCACGTTGGCCAATGCGCAACTGTCTCGGGCGTTCACCGAGCTGTTGCAACGCTGCGGCGCGTTGCCGGCAACCGACGCAGCCGGCACAATGCGCGCCCAATCCCCTTCCTCTCTCCCGCGGTCGCCCGAGCGGCCCGAGCCGAGCATGCCGCAATGAACCAAACCCGCCTGTTCCTGATCTTTGCCTGGCTGATGCTGGCCATGTTGCTGTGGATGGAATGGGGCAAGGAGCAGCAGGCGCTGCGCCAGCCGGCCGCCGTGGAGCAGCCGGTGATGGCGCCGCCGGCCAGCACCGTCCCGGGCCCGCCGGGCGCGGCCAATGTGCCGGCGGCTCCGTCCGCGGCGGTGCCGGCTGCCCCGGGCCAGGCGCCCACGGCGGTCGCCGTGCCCGAGGTCGCCGGTTCGGTCCAGGTCCAGACCGATGTGCTCAAGCTGGTGCTCGATGGCGGCGGCGTGCGCCAGGCCGACCTGCTGCTCTACCCGCAGACCCTGGAGCCGGGCAGTGCTCCGGTACGCCTGTTCGATACCGATCCGGCGCGCCATTACGTGGCGCAGAGCGGCTGGGTCGGGCAGGGCGGCAGTGCCGCGCCGGATGCCACGCATGGCTTCGTGCCGCTGCAGCCGGAGCAGGTCTACCGCCTCGCCGAAGGCAGCGACAGCCTGCGCATTCCGTTCATCTGGCGCGGTCCCGACGGGGTGGTGATCGAACGCGAATACGTGCTGCAGCGCGGCAGCTACGTCATCGACGTGCGTGATCGCGTGCACAACGGCGGCAGCGCGCCGTGGTCGGGCTATGTCTACCGCCAGCTGCAGCGGGTGCCGCATGAAGTCAAGGCGAGCATGTTCCAGCCCGAGTCCTATTCCTTCCGCGGGGTGACCTGGTACAGCCGTGAAGAAGGTTACGAGCGCCGCCGCTTCGATGGCGAAAAGTACCTCAAGGATGGCCGCCTGAACCGCACCATCGAAGGCGGCTGGCTGGCGATGCTGCAGCATCACTTCTTCAGCGCCTGGGTTCCCGAAGCCGACCAGCCCGCGCTGTACAGTCTGGACCAGCAGGGCCAGGTCGCCTCGATCGCCGCCACCGGGCCGCAATTCAGCCTCGCCCCGGGGCAGGACGCCCGCACCAGCGCGCGGCTGTGGGTCGGACCCAAGCGGGTGGAGCTGATCCAGGCCACGCAAGTGCCCAAGCTCGAGCGTGCGGTCGATTACAGCCGCTTTTCGATCTTCGCCCTGCTCGGCGAGGGCCTGTTCTGGGTGCTGTCCAGGCTGCATGGCCTGATCGGCAACTGGGGCTGGGCGATCATCGGCCTGGTGGTGCTGCTGAAGATCGCGCTGTTCCCGCTGTCCAATGCGCAGTACAAGTCGGCGGCGAAGATGCGCAAGTTCCAGCCGCGCCTGCAGCAGCTCAAGGAACGCTACGGCGACGACAAGCAGAAGTTCCAGCAGGCGATGATGGAGCTGTATCGCAGCGAGAAGATCAACCCGGTGGGCGGCTGTCTGCCGATCATCCCGCAGATCATCATCTTCATGACGCTGTACTGGATGCTGGCCGAGGCGGTGGAACTGCGCCATGCGCCATGGATCGGCTGGATCCACGACCTCACCGCGCGCGATCCGTACTTCATCCTGCCGGTGCTGAACGCGGCGATCATGTTCGCCACCCAGCAACTGATGCCGACCGCGCCGGGCATGGACCCGATGCAGCAGCGCATGATGAAGGCGATGCCGGTGGTGTTCGGCGTGCTGCTGGCGTTCCTGCCCGCGGGCCTGGTGCTGTACCAGGTGGCCAACGGCGGCCTCGGCCTGCTGCAGCAGTGGTGGATGCTGAAGCGTTACGGGGAGAAGAGCTAGGAACGAGTGCAGAGGAACGAGGAACGAGTGTGGGCGAGGAGTGAGTGCAGAGGAGTGAGGAGTGAGAGAAGAGCGACGCCGCGCAGCAGCGGGGCGATCAGTCCCCGTCAAGATACCGGGCAATCACAATGCCCCCGCCACACTTGTTCGTATCCCGCTTTTCCCTCTCACTTCTCGTTCCTCTGCACTCGTTCCTCGCTGTGATGCCTGACACCATTGCCGCGATCGCCACGCCCGCCGGTGCCGGCGGGGTCGGCATCGTGCGTCTGTCCGGACCGCGTGCGATCGCGATCGCGCAAGCCCTGTGCGGGTGCGAGTTGCTGCCGCGGCAGGCGCGCTACGCGCGTTTCCGCGGCGCCGATGGCGAGGTGCTCGATGACGGCATCGCGATCGCGTTTCCCGCGCCGGCCAGCTTCACCGGCGAGGACGTGGCTGAATTGCAGGGCCATGGCAGTCCGTTGCTGCTGCGCCGTGTGCTGGAAGCGACCCTCGCGCTGGGCGCGCGCCAGGCACTGGCGGGCGAGTTCAGCCAGCGCGCGTATGAAAACGGCAAGCTCGATCTGGCCCAGGCCGAAGCGATCGCCGACCTCATCGCCGCCGGCAGCGAGCAGGCCGCGCGTGCCGCACGCCGTGCGCTGGAAGGCGGCTTCTCGCGCGAGGTGGAAGCCATCGCCGCGCGGCTGCTGGCGCTGCGGGTGCAGGCCGAGGCGGCGATCGATTTCGCCGACGAGCCGCTGGAAACCCTGTCCGAAGCCCGCCTTGGCGCAACCCTGGCCGGAATCGAGGCGGATCTGAGCGATCTGCGCACGCGCGCCGAGGCCGGGCAGCGTCTGCGCGACGGCCTGCATGCGGTGATCGTGGGCCCGCCCAATGCCGGCAAGAGCTCGCTGCTCAATGCCCTGGCGCGCAGCGAGCGGGCGATCGTCACCGACGTGGCCGGCACCACCCGCGATCTGTTGCGCGAGACCGTGCGCGTGGGCGACATCGAGCTGACCCTGGTCGATACCGCCGGGCTGCGCGAAACCGAGGACCGCATCGAGCGCGAGGGCATCCGCCGCGCGCATGCCGAGCTGGCCCATGCCGACCTTGCGCTGGTGGTGGTCGATGCGCGCCAGCCGGATCTCGAACCCGCCTTGCGCGAGGCGCTGGCCGCGGTGCCACGGCACATCGTGCTGCACAACAAGGCCGACATGCTGCCGGCGCACGCGCCGCCCGCGACGGAGGGTGCCTTGCGCGTGTCGGCGCGCGAAGGAACAGGCCTGGCGCAGCTGGAGGCGGCGATCCAGCGCATCGCCGGGGCCGAACTGGCGGCGGGGGAGGGCACCTTCACCGCACGCGCACGCCACGTGGCCGCGCTCGACGAGGCCGCGCGGCATCTTGGCGAAGCGGCACAGGCGCTCGCGATGCAGGCTCCGGAACTGGCCGCCGAATCCCTGCGCCTGGCGCATGACGCGTTGGGCGGGATCACCGGACCCACTTTGCCCGACGACCTGCTTGGCGCGATTTTCGCCACCTTCTGCGTCGGCAAGTAGCCACGGCGGAAGGGACAAGCCCCGGCCGCCGGCGTACACTATGCATGCCTGTGGGATGGATTCGCGCGAATTGACTTCGATCAATGTCGCGGCCGATGCCCTAGCCAAAAATGCCAAGCGCCTGCAAGGACACCGCAATGGATACGACTTCCAAGGGTTATTACAACGACAAGGTCGTGATGCAGTTCGCCATCGCGACCGTGATCTGGGGCTTCGTCGGGATGCTGGTCGGCGTGATCATCGCCGCGCAGCTGTACTGGCCGACGATGACCGATGGCATTCCGTGGTTGCAGTACGGCCGCCTGCGCCCGCTGCATACCAATGCGGTGATCTTCGCCTTCGGCGGCTCGGCGCTGTTCGCCACCAGCCTGTGGTGCGTGCAACGCACCAGCCACGTGCGACTGTTGTCGGACAAGCTGGCGGCATTCGTGTTCTGGGGTTGGCAGGCGATCATCGTCGCCGCGGTCATCACCTTGCCGCTGGGCCTCACCCAGAGCAAGGAATACGCCGAACTGATCTGGCCGATCGACATCGCGATCGCGGTGGTCTGGGTGTCCTACGCGATCCTGTTCTTCGGCACCATCGCCATCCGCAAGGTCAAGCACATCTACGTGGCGAACTGGTTCTACGGCGGCTTCATCCTCGCCGTGGCGCTGCTGCACATCGTCAACAGCCTGCACATCCCGAGCTCGTGGACGCACTCCTATCCGGTCTATTCCGGCGCGGTGGATGCGATGGTGCAGTGGTGGTACGGGCACAACGCGGTGGGCTTCTTCCTGACCGCGGGCTTCCTCGGCATGATGTACTACTTCGTGCCCAAGGTCGCCGGCCGCCCGGTGTATTCCTACCGCCTGTCGATCGTGCACTTCTGGGCGCTGATCTCGATCTACATGTGGGCCGGCCCGCACCATCTGCAGTACACCGCGCTGCCCGACTGGGCGCAGTCGCTGGGCATGGTGTTCTCGCTGATCCTGCTGGCGCCGTCCTGGGGTGGCGCGATCAACGGCATCATGACCCTGTCCGGTGCCTGGCACAAACTGCGCACCGACCCGATCCTCAAGTTCCTGATCGTCTCCATCAGCTTCTACATGATGTCGACCTTCGAGGGGCCGATGATGTCGATCAAGACGGTCAACTCGCTCTCGCACTACACCGACTGGACCGTGGGCCACGTCCACGCCGGCGCGTTGGGCTGGGTGGCGATGATCTCGCTCGGCTCGATCTACGCGCTGCTGCCGTGGCTGACCCAGCAGAAGACCATGCACTCGGTGAAGGCGATCGACCTGCACTTCTGGCTGCACACCATCGGCGTGGTGTTCTACATCGCCTCGATGTGGATCGCCGGCGTGATGCAGGGCCTGATGTGGCGTGCGACCAATGCCGACGGCACGCTGACCTACAGCTTCGTCGAATCGCTCAACGCGACCTATCCGTACTACCTGGGCCGTCTGCTCGGTGGCCTGCTGGTGCTGGTCGGCATGGGCGTGATGATCTGGAACGTGGTCAAGACCCTGCAGTCGGCCAAGGCCACCGCGCCGAACCCGGTGCTGCCGCCGCATGCTTCCGAAGCCCGCGCCTGAGGACCTCACCATGAGCAACGAGAACCAGAACAGCGGCTTCACCCACGAGAAGATCGAGAAGAACGTCGCGCTGATGGCGATCCTGATCACCGTGGCGGTGTCCTTCGGTGGCCTGGCGCAGATCGTGCCGCTGATGTTCCAGGCCGAGGCGGTCAAGCCGCTGCCGGGGGTCAAGCCGTACCCGGCACTGGAGCTGGCCGGGCGTGATGTCTACGTGCGCGAGGGCTGCTACAACTGCCACTCGCAGATGGTGCGCACGCTGCGCTTCGAGACCGAGCGCTACGGCCACTACTCGCTGGCCGGCGAGTCGGTCTACGACCATCCGTTCCAGTGGGGCTCCAAGCGCACCGGGCCGGATCTGGCACGCGTGGGCGGTCGCTACAGCGACGACTGGCACCGCGCGCACCTGACCAACCCGCGCGACGTGGTGCCGGAATCGAACATGCCCTCGTTCCCGTGGTTGAACGACGCCACCATCAACCCGGACGTGATCCAGGCCAACATGCGCACCCTGAACAAGATGCGCTCCACGCCGTATTACAGCCAGGAAGAAATCGACGCCGCGCCCGCGGAGGTCACCGGCAAGACCGAAATGGATGCGGTCGTCGCCTATCTGCAAGGCCTGGGCAAGGCCGCGCCGAAGGGAGGCTGAGATGAGCGCCGGCGTGTTTTCCGGCATCGTCACCGCGATCCTGCTGGTGCTGTTCGTGGCCGGCTGGATCTGGGCCTGGAGCCCGAAGCGCAAGCGCAGCTTCGATGCCGCTGCGCGACTTCCGCTTGATGACCAAGAACCCGATGCCGGGCCCGAGGCCGGCGACCGCAACAAGGAGCACACCCCGTGAACGACTGGACCTCTTCCATCACCAGCGGATGGTCGCTCTGGATCATCGCCCTGGTCGTCATCAACATCGTCGGCTGCGTCTGGCTGCTGTGGCACAACTCCAAGCGCCATCCGGGCGACCCGGCGCCGGAGGAAACCAGCCACGTCTGGGATGGCGACCTGACCGAATACAACAAGCCGATGCCGAAGTGGTGGATCAACCTGTTCTGGCTGACCATCGTGTTCTCGATCGGCTACCTGATCTGGTATCCGGGCTTCGGCGCGTTTGCCGGCACCTCGAAGTGGACCTCGGCCGACGAGATGCGCAAGGAGCAGGCCGTCGAGAACGAGAAGCTCGAGGCCACGTTTGCCCCGTTCGCCGGCAAGCCGATCGACCAGCTCGCCGGCGATCCCAGGGCGGTGGCGCTCGGTCGCGGCATCTTCAACAACACCTGCGCGGTGTGCCATGGCTCGAGCGGCCAGGGTGCGATCGGCTATCCCAACCTCACCGACCAGATCTGGCACTGGGGTGGCAGCCCGAGTGACATCCTGACTTCGATCCAGAACGGCCGCGAGGGCGTGATGGCGCCGTGGGGTGACGTGCTCACCAGCAGCGGCGGCGAGCAGGCGGTGGACCAGGTGATCGCCTACGTGCGCAGCCTGGCGCAGGCCAATGCCAACTTGCAGGGCGACTTCATGGCCAGCCAGGGCAAGAAGCTGTATGACGGCGTCTGCGTGGCCTGCCACGGTGTCGATGGCAAGGGCAACGCGCTGCTCGGCGCGCCCGACCTCACCGACGGCTACTGGATGTACGGCAGCAGCACCGAGTCGCTGCGCGAGACCATCACCAATGGCCGCCATGGCGTGATGCCCGCGCACCTGGAGCTGCTCGGCGACACCCGCACACGCCTGGTCGGTGCCTATGTCTGGTCGTTGTCGCATGGCCAGGCCGCGGCCGCACCACCGGCCACCGGCGCGCAGTAATGCCCGACTTCACCCAGCCGCAGTTCGATCATCCGCCGCGTCCGCTGAGCCAGCGGATCGGCGCGATCCTGTGGCCGAGCTTCTTCGCCGCCTGCGTGGCGACGCTGGTGTTCTTCGCCTTCGTCGATCCGCTGACCCTGCGCGACATGACCTTCCCCGACATGGAGATCAGCCGCGCGATGGGCTACAGCATCGGCTTCTTCATGTTCTGGCTGGCGACCGCTTCGTCCAGCCTGTTCACCTGGATCCTGCTGCGACCGGGCAGCCGCTTCAACCGCGCGCTGCCGCGCGAATGAGGGCGAGCGGATGAGCAAGAAGATCCCGCTGGACGTCGTCGACGAGGTCGGCAACTCGTATTACGTCAGCGAGCGCAAGATTTACGCGCGCGAGATTTCCGGCCGCTTCCAGACCCTGCGCAAGATCGCGGTGTGGGTACTGCTGGGCATGTTCTACGTGTTCCCGTGGCTGAACTGGGACGGGCGGCAGTCGGTGCTGTTCGACCTGCCGGCGCGCAAGTTCTACGTGTTCGGCCTGGCGTTCTGGCCGCAGGATTTCATCTTCCTGGCCATGCTGCTGATCATGGCCGGCCTGACCCTGTTCTTCGTCACCGCGCTGGCCGGCCGCCTGTGGTGCGGCTACGCCTGCCCGCAGACGGTATGGACCGAGATCTTCATGTGGATCGAGAACGCGATCGAGGGCGATCGCGGCAAGCGCATGAAGCTCGACAAGATGCCGTGGAACCGCGAGAAGGTGCTGAAGAAGGGCGGCAAGCACCTGGCCTGGGCCCTGTTCGCGCTGTGGACCGGGTTCACCTTCGTCGGCTTCTTCACCCCGATCCGCGATCTGTTCGCACGCGCGCCGCTGATCGCGTCGGGCTGGCAATGGGGCGGCTGGGAAACCTTCTGGGTGTTCTTCTATGCACTCGCCACCTGGGGCTTTGCCGGCTTCATGCGCGAGCAGGTGTGCAAGTACATGTGCCCGTACGCGCGCTTCCAGAGCGCGATGTTCGACCGCAACACGCTGATTATCGCCTACGACCCGATGCGCGGCGAGCCGCGTGGCCCGCGCCGGCGCGGCCTCGGCAGCGTGCTGGAGCGCGGCCGCGGCCTGCTGGACAAGATCGCCGCCTACGATTACGTGTTCCGCGCCTCCGGCCATGCAGTGGCCGCCGATGCCGCGGCGCAGGCCCATGGCGAGCATGGCCTTGCCGTGCTCGAGCGGGTGCAGGAGCGCGAGCCATTGCCGAAGTTCCCGCCCGATGCGCTGGGCGACTGCATCGACTGCACCATCTGCGTGCAGGTGTGCCCGACCGGCATCGACATCCGCAACGGCCTGCAGTACGAGTGCATCGCCTGCGGCGCGTGCATCGATGCCTGCGACGAGGTGATGGACAAGATGGGCTACCCGCGGGGCTTGATCCGCTATTCCACGCAGAATGCCATCGACAACCAGAGCACGCGCGTGCTGCGCCCGCGGGTGATCCTCTACGGTCTGCTGCTGGGCGGGATTTTCACCGCCTGGTTGTGGGGCGTGACCCATCGCACGCCGCTGATCGTGGAGGCGATGCGCGATCGCAATGCCCTGTACCAGATGGTGGACGGGGGCGAGGTCGAGAATGGCTACACCCTGCGCGTGGTCAACAAGGATCGTGTGGCGAAGACCTTCATCGTCGACGTCCAGGGCAGTGGCGGCATCCGCATGCTGCGCGGCCCGGTGCGGGTCGAGGTCGCACCCGAGGAAGTGCTGACCCTGCCGGTGCTGCTGCGCGCGCCCGATTCGGTGCGCGGTGGCCATCCGGTCAGCTTCAGCGTGCAGGCCGAGGATGGCAGCGTCGAAGTGCGCACCGAAAGTCGCTTCTTCGGGCCGACCTGATGCGGCAACCGGGTTTGCCGATGTCGCAGGGGCCGGCATGAACACGCCCGCACGCAAGGCCTGGCGCGAGCCGATGGTATGGCTGGTGGTCGGCTTGCCGGCACTGGTGGTGGTGGCCGGTTTCATCACCCTGTACCTGGCCATCACCAACAGCGGTGGCGGCTCGGTCACCAACCCCGGCTGGCGCATGGGGCAAATCCAGCAGGCCGACCTCGGCCCCGACCAGCGTGCACATGCGCTGGGCCTGCGCGTGCTGCTGCGCGAGCACGATGGTCACCTCGAAGTGCTGCCGATGGCCGGCAAGATCTCGCGCCAGCGCGCACTGCAATTGCTGGCCGAACACCCCACCGACAGCGCGCAGGACCGCAGCCTGAGCCTGCCGCCCGGCGGCGCGGGCTGGGTCTCGCAGCAGCCGTTCAGCGAACTTGACCAGCACGACTGGAAATTCAGCCTCGGCCCCGGCGACCAGAGTTGGCGCCTGCGCGGACGCCTGACCCGCGGCCAACGCTCGGTGGTGCTGGCGCCGGCGCTCGGGGAGGATTGAGGCCATCGCCAGCGTGTCCCGCGCCGGCTCGCCGGCTGCCTGTTTCCATTGCGCCGAACCCCTGCCTGCAAACCCGGTGCGGGCGCGCATCGAAGGGCGTGACGAAGCCTTCTGCTGCGATGGCTGCCGCGCCGCGGCGCAGTGGATCGGTGAAGCCGAGCTGGGGGATTACTACCGTCTGCGCAGCGAAGCCGGGGAAAAGGTCGGCGAGGAACTGGGTGATTTCGCGATCTGGGATCGCCAGGACATCGTCGCCGGGCATGTGCGTCATGGCGAGGACGGACTGGACGAAATCACCGTGCTCACCGACGGCATGCGCTGCGCGGCCTGTGCCTGGCTGATCGACAAGGCGCTGCGCCAGCACGACGGGGTGGAGGAGGTGATCGCCAACGCGGTCACCGGCCGCGTGCGCATCCGCTGGCGCGGCGCGGCCACGCCCTTGTCGCAGCCGCTGGCGCGCATGGCCGCACTCGGCTATCGCCCGTACCTTGCCACCGGGCTGGAGCGCGAGGACGCGCGCCGGCGCGAGCGCAACCGCTGGATCCTGCGCATGGGCATCGCCGCGCTGGGCGCGATGCAGGCAATGATGTTCGCCGAGGCGCTGTATCTGGACACCGCCGGCGAGATGCCGCCGCCCACGCGCGATTTCTTCCGCTGGATCACCGCGGCGGTTTCCGCGCCGGTGGTGTTCTATTCCGGCTGGCCGTTCCTCGAGGGCATGTGGCGCGAACTGCGCCATCGCCGCCTGGGCATGGACACCCTGATCGCGACCTCGGTGCTGCTGGCATGGTCGGCCAGCATCGTGGAAACCGTGCGCCATGGCGTGCACGTGTGGTTCGACGCCGCGGTGATGTTCGTGTTCTTCCTGCTTGCCGCACGCATGATCGAACAGGGCGCGCGCAAGGCGGCCAGCGCCCAGGTCGATGCGCTGGCACGTGCACGGCCGATCCTCGCCACGCGCGAGGATGCCGCGGGCGAGCGCGAACAGGTGCCGATCGCCCAGTTGGCGGTGGACGACGTGGTGCGCATCGCGCCAGGCGAGCCGGCGCCGGGCGATGGCATCCTGCTGGACGAGCCCGGGGCCTTCGATGAAGCGCTGCTCACCGGCGAATCCACCCCCGCGCGCAAGCAGCCGGGCGAGACGGTGTATGCCGGCAGCCTGTGCGCCGAGATTCCGGCACGGGTGCGGGTGACACGCATCGGTGCCGACACCCGGTTGTCGGAGCTGGCGCGGCTGGTCGAGGAGGCGCAGGCGCGCAAGCCGCGGCTGGCGCGGGTGGCCGATCGCATCGCGCATGTCTTCGTCGTGGTGCTGCTGCTCTCGGCCGTGGGTGTGTACCTGTGGTGGCGCGTGCATGACCCGGCGCGGGCCTTCGAGGTCACCCTCGCGGTGCTGGTGGTGAGTTGTCCCTGCGCGCTGTCGCTGGCGATTCCCTCCGCACTGGCGGCGGCACATGGCGCGCTGTCGAAGATCGGCGTGCTCGGCGTGGCCGGCGATGCGCTGGATCGGCTGGCGTCGATCGACACCGTGGTGTTCGACAAGACCGGCACCCTGACCGACGGGCGTCCGCGCATCGAGGCGATCGACACCATGAACGGGCTGAGCGGCGAGGACGCGATCGCCATTGCACGTGCGCTCGAACGCGACAGTCGGCATCCACTGGCACGCGCCTTCGATGCCTTGCCGCCGGGACCGCGGCTCGAGGCCAGCGAAGTCCGACAGATTCCCGGGCAGGGCATCGAGGGCATGGTCGAAGGGCGAGCGTGGAAGCTCGGGCGTGCCGATTTCGCCGCGTCGAATGCCAGCGATGAGGGGCATGCGCTGTGGCTCGGCGATGGCGAGCAGCCGCATGCACGTTTCGCGCTGGCCGAGACCCTGCGCAGTGATGCCGCCGAGGCGCTTGCGGCGCTGCGCGCGGCCGGGGTCGAAGTGGAATTGGCCAGTGGCGATGGCGCCACCGCGGTCGGCGCGCTGGCCGGGCGCCTCGGCATCGCCCGCCATTCCGCACGGCAGTCGCCGGAGGACAAGCTGGCTCGCGCGCGCGCGTTGCAGGCCGAAGGCAATCGCGTGGCGATGGTCGGCGATGGCATCAATGATGCGCCGGTGCTGGCCGCGGCCGACGTCTCGCTGGCGATGGGCGAGGGCGCGGCGCTGGCGCAGCGCGCGGCCGACCTGGTGATCACTTCGCCGAGCCTGTCGCGGGTGCCGCAGGCGCTGCACATCGCGCGGCGCACGCGCGCCATCGTGCGCCAAAACCTGGCCTGGGCCGCAGGCTACAATCTGATCGCCTTGCCACTGGCGGCGACCGGCCATGTCACGCCGTGGATGGCGGCGCTGGGCATGGCCGCTTCCTCGCTGCTGGTGACCCTCAATGCCTTGCGCCTGACGAGGACCCCGCGCCCATGAGCATCCTGCTGGTATTGGTGCCGATCAGCCTGATCCTGATGGGTCTGGCGGTGGCCGCCTTCGTGTGGGCGGTCAAGCGCGGCCAGTTCGAGGATCTGGATACCCCGGCGTTGGACATCCTGCGCGACGACCCGCATGAACGTCGCCCGCCGCAGGAGATGCCCGCGGCGGACGAGGATCGCGACGACGATGCCGCTTGACTGGCTGGTGCTGGGTTCGGCCTGGCTCACCGGATTGCTCGGCGGGGTGCATTGCGTCGCCATGTGCGGCGGCATCGCCACCGGCTTCGGGGTGGGCGCGCGACGCGGCCTCGTGGATGCGTTCCTGGTCAATGGCGGGCGTGTCGCCGGGTACGCGCTGGCCGGGGTGATCGCCGGCGGCATCGGTGGCGGCATTCTCGCGGCCGCGCGCATCGACTGGCTGGCCAGCGGCGCACGCATGCTGGTCGGTGCGGTGCTGGTCGTGGCTGCGCTGCGCCTGCTGTTGCCGGCGGGACGCCTCGGCTTCCTGGCCCGTCCGGGCCAGGGCCTGTGGCGCTGGCTGCAGCCCTTGCAGCAGCGGCTGATGCCGGCCGACAGCGTGCCCAAACGCTTCGCCCTGGGCATGCTGTGGGGCTGGCTGCCCTGCGGGCTCAGCACCACCATGCTGGCGGCGGCGTGGTTGCAGGCATCGGCCTGGCATGGCGGGCTGACCATGCTCGCCTTCGGCCTTGGCACGCTGCCACTGATGGTGCCGCTGACCTGGTCGGGCACGCGCGTGAGTGCCCTGCTCAGGCGTCGCGGTTTGCGTCCCGCACTGGGCGTGCTGGTCCTGCTGGCCGGGCTCGTCACCCTGGCGGCGCCGTGGCTGATGCAGGTGCCGGTGCTGCACGGCCTGCTCGGGGCACTTGGCTGCCGCAGCATGACCTGAACCCGGTCGGTGGCTGGGCGCATGCTGCATAATGCCGCCCATGGATGCTGCCACCGTCATCGACCTGCCGGGCCTGCGCCGCAGTTGCGCGCAATGCTCGCTGCAGCAACTGTGCCTGGCCGGCGGGATGAGTGAAAGCGATCTGCGCCGGCTGGACGAAATCATCCGCGTACGCCGGCCACTGGAGGCAGGCGCGCACCTGTTCCGCATGGGCGATGCGATGGATTCCGTGTTCGTCACCCGCGACGGCGCGGTGAAAACGGTCACCTACAGCGAGGCGGGAGACGAGCAGATCGTCGGCTTCCACCTGCCCGGCGAATTGATCGGCCTGGACGCGCTGGCCAATGGCGAGCACCGCTGCGAGGCCGTGGCGCTGACCGCGACCAGCCTGTGTGAAATCCCCTTCGAGCGCCTGGGCGAGATCGCCGCCGGGATTCCCGGTCTGCAGCAGCAGTTGATGCGGGTGATCGGCATGAGCGTCGATCGCGATCAGGACCACAAGGAAATCCTCGTGCGGCGCCAGGCCAACGAGCGCATCGCGCTGTTCCTGCACGGACTTTCCGAGCGACTGAAGGCGATCGGGCGCGACCCGCTGCGCTTCCGCCTGCCGATGAGCCGCATCGACATCGCCAATTACCTCGGTCTGGCGCTGGAAACGGTCAGCCGAGGCTTCACCCGGCTCGAGGACGATGGCCTGATCGACGTGCATGGCCGCCAGCTCGAACTGCTGGATGCGGCCCAGCTCGGGCGCATCGCGCATGGCTGGGCCGAGGACGTGCCGCGCGGGCGCCGCACGGGTTAGGCCGGCGTCACAAAAGCGGCGACCCGGGCGTGCCGGAGGTTGACAAACTGCAGACATGGTCGGCGCATATGCGGCATGATGCACGTCTGATGCTGCCCAGGGGAAAATCGATGTCGTACCGCGTTTCTTCGAGCCGTCGCCTCGGGCGACTGACGCTGACTGCCGCGCTGGCCTGTGCCTTGCTGGCCTGCGGCAAGAAGGAGGCACCGCAAGCGGGTGCCGACACCCCGCAGCCGGTGGTGGAAACGCCGGCACAGGCCGTGTCCGATGAGGTCGCGGCGATGTCGCCGGAGCAGCTGCGCGAAGCGGCCGGCAAGGCCGTCAGCGAACAGCGCCTGTACGCGCCGGCCGGTGACAATGCGATGGAGTATTACTTGGCGCTGCGCGACAAGGCGCCGGGTGATGCCGGGGTCACCGGCGCGCTGGTCGATCTGCAGCCTTACACCCTGATCGCCACCGAGCAGGCGATCACCCGCGATGACTTCGCCGAGGCGCGGCGCCTGTATGCATTGCTGGAAAAGACCGATGCCAACGCACCTGCGTTGCCGCGCCTGAAGCAGGGCATCGCCGATGCCGAAAACACCCTGGCGCAGCGCCGCGCCGATGCCGCCAATGCCGAGCAGAATGCCGCGCGCCAGGCGGAACTGGAACGTCAGCGTCAGCAGGAGCAGCAACGCATGCAGCAGCAGGCGGCGCAGCAACTGGAGGCGCGCCGCATCGAAGAGCAGCGTGTGGCCGACTTGCGCGCCGCCGAGGAAGAGCGCGAGCGGCAGGCGCAGCGCGAGGCAGCCGAGCGCGAACGCCAGCGCCAGCAGGAAGAAGCCGCGCGCCGCGCCGCTGCCGCCCCGCGCCCGGCGGAGCCGGCCCCGGCGCCCGCCCCTGCACGCGCCAGCAGCGAGCTGGTGGCGATCAGCACACCGCAGCCGCGGTATCCGGTGGAAGCGTTGCGCAACGGCCAGTCCGGAACGGTGCAGGTGGAGTTCACCGTCGGCGTGGATGGCCGGGTGACCTCGGCGCGGGTGGTCAATGCCAGTCCGCCGCGGGTGTTCAACAACGAAACCCTGAACGCGGTCCGGCGCTGGCGCTTCCAGCCGGTGGCCGCGCCGGTGACCAGCCGCCGCACCATCAGCTTCTCGCCGGACAATTGATCGCGCCGCGAGCGCGTGCGCAAAGTGAAACACCCGGCCATGGCCGGGCGTTTCGTTCATGGCCTGCGCGAGGCGCTCAGGACGAGATCGCCAGCTTCTCCTGTCGATAGCGCCACACCGCCAGCAGCCACAGCACCAACGCCAGCGCCAGCGAGCAGGCCAGGTACACGGCCCATTGCGACGCCAGTGGCGCTTCGCCGCGGGTGATCTTCTGGATCAACTGGTTCTGCGACAGGAACGGTACCGCGTACTGCCACAGCGCGGTGTCCTTGATCGGATACACCATCAGCGCATAGGCCGGCAGCATCGGCAGGAACATCAGCCAGGTCATGTGCACCTGCGCTTCCTTCATGCTCTTGGAGCCGGCGGCGAGCAGGGTGAGCAGGGCGGTGCCGATCAGCGCCAGCGGCAGCAAGGCCAGCAGCAGGCTGCCGATGGCACTGAGACTGACGTCGAGCATGCGCCCGATGCCCGGTGTCAGCGCCGCGCTGAGCTTGAAGCTGAGCATGATCAGCACCATCACGCTGATGCCGATCACCGCGGCCGAAAGCATCTTGCCGCTGACGATCGCGCCGCGCGAGGCGGGCGTGGCCAGCAGCGGCTCCAGCGACTGCCGCTCGCGCTCGCCGGCGGTGGTGTCCATGGCCAGATGCGCGCCGCCGATGAAGGCGAAGATCATCAGGATGATCGGCATGATCATGGTCAGCAGGATGCCGCGCTTGGCTTCGGGCGTGGCCATGTCGCGGTTGCCGACCATGACCGGCATGCCGACCATCGGATTCACCCCGCGTGCGAGCAGGCGCAAACCGCCGACCTGCTGCGCATAGGCCTGCACCGCCGTGCGCACGCGTCCTGCGGGCACATCGGAATTGCGTCGCGTGGAGTCGGTGACCACGTCGACCCGCGCCGGTTTGCCGCCATGCCAGTCCTGGCGGAAGTCGGCGTCGATGACCAGGCCGACCTCCTCGTCCTGGTTGCGTACCGCGGCTTCCACCTCGGCTTCGCTGGCGGCGCGCACGGAGATGCCCTGGCTGGCCAGGTGCGCGAGCAGGTTGGGTGCATGTTCGCCGCCGGCCACCGGGATGGTCAGCGCCTTTTCCAGCTGCGTGGTGGTGCGCGCTTCGGCCAGTTTGCCGATGCCCAGCATCAGCAGCGGGTACATCAGCGGCGCCAGCAGCATGGTCATGAGGAAGGTCTTGCGGTCGCGCTGGAAGTCGCGCAGCTCTTTTTTCATCACCGTGAACACGGTGCGCAGGTCCATGTTCATGCGTGCAGGCCCTCCTCGCTGCCGATGAGGCGCACGAAAGCGTCCTCGAGGTTGTCGATGCCGGCCAGCGCGCGCAGTTCCTCCGGCGTGCCCTCGGCCATGACCCGGCCCTGGGCGATGATCACGATGCGGTCGCACAGTGCGGCGACCTCCTGCATGATGTGGCTGGAGAAGATCACGCAGCGGCCTTCGGCACGCAGCTGGCGCAGGAACTGGCGCAGGCCGCGGGTGGTCATCACGTCCAGGCCGTTGGTGGGTTCGTCGAGAATCACGTTCTTCGGGTCATGCACCAGCGCGCGCGCGATCGCGGTCTTGGTGCGCTGGCCCTGGCTGAAGCCTTCGGTCTGCCGGTCGAGGAAGTCCTCCATCTGCAGCGCGTCGGCAAGCAGCGCGGTGCGTTCGGCGATGGTGGCCGCGGACAGCCCGTGCAGCTCGCCGAAATAGGTGATGTTCTCGCGTGCGGTCAGGCGCTTGTACACCCCGCGCGCATCCGGCAGCACGCCCAGCGCGCGGCGCACCGCATTGGCTTCGCGGGCCACGTCCATGCCATCGACCAGCACGCGGCCGGTTTCGGGTTTCATCAGCGTGTAAAGCATGCGCATGCAGGTGGTCTTGCCGGCGCCATTGGGGCCGAGCAGGCCGGTGATCTGGCCGTCGTGGGCGGTGAAGCTGACATCGTCCACCGCGATCACGGGGGCGGCCTTCCTGCCCTTGCCGGGAAAGGTCTTGCGCAGGTGTTCGGCGAGGATCATGGAGTGGGTTCCTTGTGGGTGCGGGCGCTCACGGTTCCCAGCCATTGAGGCTGGTGAACGGCGGCACGTAGGCGAGCTGGTCCAGGCAGGCGCCATCCAGCGCCGTGGCATCGGCCTTTTCGATGAACTGCGCGAACAGCTTGGGCATGCAGCCGGCGCCGATCACGTTGTGGCCCTGGCCCTTGAGGTTGAACCAACGCGCCCTGGGCAGGGTGGCGGCGATTTCCTCGCCGTAGGCCGGCGGCGTGATCGGGTCGAATTCGCCGGTCAGCACCAGTGTCGGCAGTTCGCCCGTCAGCGGGGTGTTGAAATCGGCCGGCTTGGCACCCCGGGGCCACAACTCGCAGGCACTGCCCATGGCTTCGGTCAGGCGGTTGCCGAGCACGGTATCGGCGTCCTCGGCGCGGGCCATGAAGCTGCCCTCGTCCTCACTGCAGACGACCGACATCTGCATCCCCATCGCCATCGCATCGGCCATGTCCTGCTTGAGCATTTCCACCAGCGCCATCAATCCCGAGTAGCGCCCCTGGCCGGCTTCGTGGATCAGCTGCGGCAGCAGCGCACCGGCCATCGGCATGTAGGCGTACATGCGCACCAGGCCGGCCACGCTGTCGCCATCGAGGGTGCCGACTTTCTGTTCGCCGGTATTGGCATCGTGATAGGTCACCTCGACCGGGTTGGCGCGCAGGCGCGCCAGCAACGATTGCAGCTCCGCGCGCGGATCGCCGACGCGTTCGCTGCACACGGGGTCCTTGCCACACAGCGCGAACTGGGCTTGCAGCGCATTGTCGAGGTTGCGCGCGAAGATGTTGCCGAGGCCGAGCGTGTTCGGCACCGGCGAATCCAGGGTCAGGGTGCGCACGCGCCCGGGATGGCGCAGCGCATATTGCTGCGCCATGCGCGTGCCGTAGCTGACCCCGATCAGGTTGAGCTGGTCGGCACCGATGGCTTCACGCACGGCCTCGAGGTCGGCGACGGCATCGGTGGTGGTGTAGTGACGCAGGTCGGCGCGGGTCGAAAGTTCCTCGATGCAGGCCTGGATGTAGGCGCGGTAGGCGGCGAGGTCGTCGGCTGGCGATTCCTGTTCGGGGCGCTTGCAGTTGAGCAGATTGGACTTGCCGGTGCCGCGCTGGTCAATCAGCAGGATGCCGCGATCCTTCATCACGTCCTTGAATGCCGGCAACACGGTGGGGAAGGTCGCCACTGCGGCCTGGCCCGGGCCGCCGGCAAGGAACACCACCGGGTCCGGCGCCGGGTCGGCATGGTTCTCCGCCGGGATCCAGGCGATGTTGAGCCCGATCCTGCGGCCATCGGGATTGGCGCGGTCTTCCGGCACCTCGAAGGTGGTGCATTGCGCCTCGATCGCGGTTGGGCGGCCCAGCGGCGCATCCAGCGAGCACGGCTCGAACGCAAGCTGGCCGAGCATGAGTCGGGTATCACGCGTGGTCTGGTCGGCTTGCCCGCAGCCGGCGAGCAGCATCACGGTGAATGGCAGGGTGAGCAGCAGGCGGGTCATCGGTAGTCTCCGTGGATCAGGTGCAGCATGGCGCCGCGCCGGTGTGCAGGCATGTGCATGTGGTCATTCCTCGTCGATGAAGATGGATTCGATGGTCAGGCCGAACAGGCGGGCGATGCGGAAGGCGAGCGGCAGCGATGGATCGTACTTGCCGGTTTCCAGCGCATTGACGGTCTGCCGCGACACCTGGAGCCGCTCGGCCAGCGCTGCCTGTGACCAGCCCTGCGCTTCGCGCAGCTCACGCAGGCGGTTGTTCATCGGTAGCGTCGCACGGCGAGGAACTTGGCGATGCCGTAGGCCAGCATCAGCAGCGGGAACACCCACAGCATGACCACCGCGGCATCCATCGCGATCACCTTGGCCTTTTCCAGCAGCCCGCCGGCGAAATACACGAAAGACACCAGCAGCGCGGCGGCGCCGATCGCCTCGGTTTCGATCCGACGTTCGAGTTCGTCGATCTCGCGCAGGTAGCGCAAGCCGGCCCACATCAAGCCGGCGATGCTGAGCGCCGGCACGATGGCGATGAGCGCGCGCAGGGGCAGGGATTCGATGCCGCGCCTGATCAGCCACAGCGAGGCGAACAGGGTGAGCGAATACAGCAGCAGGATCGGCAGCAGCGCGCGCACGTAGCGGCGGCCGGCGGGCGTCGCATAGCTTTCGTCGCAGTGCTCGCGCCACCAGCGAGGCATCAGCAGGAACATGAAGGCACCGAGCAGATAGCCCGCGCCGATTGCGAGCCAGGTGTGGACCCCGTTGCGGCCCCAGCCGAGCCACCACTGGCCGGCCGCGGCCAGCAGCAGCGAACCGAGGCCGATGGCGGCGAAGATCCACATGAAGCGGCGCAGGGTCACCGGTTACGGTTCCTTGTGCGACCGGGCGAGGAACACCACGCCCAGGGTGAGGAAGACGAGGCCGACCCCGAGCATGGCGGGCTGTCCGCTGAAGGCGAGCACCATGAAGGCGATGCCGACGGCCAGCAGGCCGGCGCCTGCGCCCTTGGCCGGTTTTCGTGATCGTTGTTCCATGACGCATCCCGGTGTCAAGTGAGCTTGACATCGAAGATACGCCGCATGCACTTGGGTGTCAAGCATCCTTGACATTGCCGGTCGGCTTCGCAATCCGCTATTTCAGGCTGACGTATTTCTCGCGGCGGATGTGCTTCATCGGCAGGTCGAACTCCTTGAGCACGGCGACGCCGGCATCGACCATCTGCGGGTTGCCGCACAGATAGGCGATGTCGCCGGTGGCATCGGGCGCCAGCTCGGGCAGCACGCTCTGCACATAGCCCTGGTGCGCCTCGGCGGCATCGGCCAGGGGCCAGTCGGCCTCCGGCATCTGCCGCGAGAAGCAGGGCAGGTAGCGGAAGCGCGCGCCATGGCGGCGGGCGAACTCGGCAAACTCGTCGCCGAACAGCAGGTCCTGCGGGCTGCGCACGCCGTGCAGCACCACGATGCGCAGTTCGGCGTCGGCGGCGAGGCGGGCATCGAGCTGCGGCAGCATCGAGCGGTAGCTGGCGATGCCGGTGCCGGTGGCAACCAGCAGGTAGCGCGAATTGGCATCCTCGGGCTTGAGCGTGAACAGGCCGAGCGGGCCGGTCGCCTGCAGGCATTCGCCCACTGCCATGCCCTGGAACAGCGCGGTGGCCGCGCCGCCGGGCACGCAGCTGGCGATGAACTCGACCGCTTCACCGACCTCGATATGGTGGTCATGCCGGGTGGCGCAGGAATAGCTGCGCCGTGCCGGGCTGCCATCGGCCAGGGTGAAGTGGATCTGGATGAACTGGCCCGGGGTGTAGTCCAGCGGCTGGCCATCGTCACGCACGAACGACAGGTGCAGCACGCCCGGGGCCGCCAGGCGGCGTGCAGTCAGGCGGATGGGGAACATTGAGGACATGCGGCGCGCGGCCGCGGACGGCCGGTGAAAAACGGATGCTTATACTAGCGGCTTCGCCGATTCCGTCCCGTTCATGTCCGACTCCGTCCCGCTGCCTGCGCTGCGCGTACGCAACCTGCGCAAGACCTACGACAATGGTGTCGAAGCCCTCAAGGGCATCGACCTCGATGTCGAGCCGGGCGACTTCCACGCCCTGCTCGGGCCCAACGGCGCCGGCAAATCGACCCTGATCGGCATCGTCTCCTCGCTGGTCAACAAGACCTCGGGCGAAGTCGCGGTGTTCGGCATCGACATCGGACGCGAGCGCAGCGCGGCGATGCGCCAGCTTGGCCTGGTGCCGCAGGAAATCAACTTCAACATGTTCGAAAAGCCGCTGGACATCTGCGTCAATTACGCGGGGTTCTACGGCATGCCGCGCAGCGAGGCACTGGCACGTGCCGAAGAGGTGCTGCGCGAGGCGCAGTTGTGGGACAAGGCCGAGGTGATGAGCCGCACCCTGTCCGGCGGCATGAAGCGGCGGCTGATGATCGCCCGCGCGATGATGACCCGGCCGCGCCTGCTGATCCTGGACGAGCCGACCGCGGGCGTGGACATCGAGATCCGCCGCGGCATGTGGCACAGCCTGCGTCGCATCAATGCCGAGGGCACCACCATCATCCTCACCACGCATTACCTGGAAGAGGCCGAGGCGTTGTGCCGCAATCTGGCGATCATCGACCACGGCGAGATCGTCGCCGAAGGCAGCATGAAATCGATGCTGGCGCGGCTGGACGTGGAGGGTTTCGTGCTCGACGTGGAGAACACGCTGCCGCCGACGCTGCCGCTGATCGAAGGCGCGCAGCTCGCCGCGCGCGATGACCACACCCTGGAGCTGGACATGCCGCGCGCGATGGATCTGAACCGGGTATTCGCCGCGCTCGACGCTGCCGGCATCCGCGTGCGCTCGATGCGCACGCGCAGCAACCGGCTGGAAGAACTGTTCGTGCGCATGGTCGCCGAACCGTCGGAGGCACGGGGATGAGCAATGCCGACCTGGTCGCGCTGGGCACCGTCGCACGCCGCGAGGTGATGCGCATCCTGCGCATCTGGACGCAGACCCTGATTCCGCCGGCGATCACCATGACGCTGTATTTCCTCATCTTCGGTGGCCTGATCGGTTCGCGCGTGGGGCAGATGGATGGCGTGGACTACATGGCGTTCATCGTCCCGGGGCTGGTGATGATGTCGATCATCCAGAACAGCTACGGCAACATCAGCTCCAGTTTCTTCGGTGCCAAGTTCGGCCGCCACGTCGAGGAACTGCTGGTCAGCCCGATGCCGAACTGGGTCATCCTCACCGGTTATGTCGCCGGTGCGGTGCTGCGCGGGCTGATGGTGGGCGCGATCGTGATGGGCATCGCCATGCTGTTCACCCCGGTGCGGGTGCCGCATCCGCTGGTGATGATCGCCTCGGTGCTGCTGGGCGCGATCATCTTCGCGCTGGCCGGCTTCGTCAACGCGGTGTATGCCAAGAAGTTCGACGACATCGCCATCATCCCGACCTTCATCCTGACCCCGCTGACCTATCTCGGCGGCGTGTTCTATTCGGTCAAGTTGCTGCCCGAATGGGCGCAGACCGCGACCATGCTCAATCCGATCTTCTACATGGTCAACGCGTTCCGCTACGGTCTTCTGGGCATATCCGACGTGGCGGTGTGGAAGGCGTTCGTGCTGATGGGCGTGTTCATCGTGCTGCTTGGCGGCTATGGCCTGTGGCTGCTCAAACGCGGCACCGGCATGCGCAGCTGACGCCATCGGACTGCCATGGTCGCTTGCTAGACTCCGCGCTCCCCCGAACCGGAGCCTGACTCCCATGCGATCGATGCTGTTGTTGCTCTCCCCGCTGATGCTGATGGCCTGCCAGCAGGCCGACTCCGCCCCCGCCGTCAATCCGGTCGCAGCCGCGGCTGAGGCGCCGGCTGTCGCACAAACCCCCGGTGCACAGGACACCACCGACCCGGCGGACACCGAGGTGGCGTTGCCGCCGCAGGCGCGGGAAATGGTCAAGCTGGCCGCGGCGATGACGGCGATGACCGAATTCTGTGGCCTCGCCAAGTCGGGTGAAACCGATGCCGCATTGGAAAGTCTGAAAAGGGAAGCGACCACGCAGGGTGGTTCCGCAGCCGAGGTCGAGCAGGTCTATCGCGGCAGCCTGGAAGAAGCCAAGGCACGTGCAAGCCGCGATCCGGCGAAGGCACAGAAGAGCTGCGCACAAATGCGGCAATTGGGTGATCCCGATCAGATCAAGAAGTTGCAGCAAGCCGCCGCCGAGCTCGAAGCCAAGCTCAAGGCGCAGGGTCGCTGAGTCAGCGCCCGTACCGGGTTGTTCCAGCCGGTCGGTGCTCGCCGACCGGCCCATGCCGAGGAAAGATGATGAAACCGATTCCCCTCCTGAGCGCCACCGCCGTGGCCCTGTCCTTGCTGGCCGGTTGCAACAAGGCCGATGATGCGGTCGAGGCCCCGCCCGTCGCCACGACCGAAGCGGCGACCCCGAGCGAAGCGGAAACCGCCGCCGCCGGCTTCGATATCGAAAAGGTGCCGGTGTCGACGGTTGCGCTGGGCGACTTCCCCCACGTGACCTTGCCTGCGGGTTACAGCAACGAACGCTATGGCCGCACCGACAAGGAGTTTGCCCGCTTCCCGTTCTGGATCGATGGCAAGGCGCATTGGGTCGAAGGGCGCTTCCACGGCCAGACCTTCTATGCCGAAGACGGGCGTGAATTCTCCGCACTGGAAGTGGTGCGCAACTTCGATGCGCTGATCGAGCAGATGGGCGGGGTGAAGGTTTCCGAGGGCCGGGTGCCGGCGCAGGAAATCGACACCTGGGGCGATGAAATCACGCAAGGCTTCATCCACGGCCTCGGCCCGGTCTACAGCGATCCGGTGCGCACCTACCTGGTGCGCCGCGAAGACGGCAACATCTGGCTGCACCTGGCGGTGGATGCGCGCAGCGGCGGCTTCATCGTGGGCCAGGAATGCACGTTCCGGCAGAGCGCGCAGCTGTTGCCGGCATCGGAGTTGAAGAAGCAGATCGATGCCCAGGGCAAGGTCGCGCTGCAGGTGAACTTCGCCACCGACAAGACCGAGGTGCTGCCCGATTCCATGCCGCAGATCGAGCAGGTCGCCACCTTGCTCAAGGACGATCCGCAGCTGCGTCTGGGCGTGCATGGGCATACCGATGCCAGCGGCGATGCGGCGCACAACCAGCAGCTGTCCGAAGGCCGCGCGCGCGCGGTGGTGGCCTTGCTGGTCGAGCGCGGCATCGATGAGGGGCGCCTGTCCGCCGAGGGTTTCGGTGATCGCCAGCCGGTGGCCGACAACACCAGCGCGGAAGGCAAGGCGAAGAACCGCCGGGTCGAACTGGTCAAGCGCTGATCGCGCAGAAGTGCCCGTGCAGGTCAGGGCATGCCTTGACCTGCACGTTCTGCGGCACGTCGTTGGCGCTTCGTGCCGCAAGCCGGCACGGTGCTGTCAACGGATAAATCGAACTGTCACAACAGCTGCTTAGAGTCCGAGGCCTGTGCGCGATTGGCACAGATCCCCCAATACTGCTCCTCGAGGACTCATCATGAAAACCAACTTCCGCATCATTGGCGGCCGCCGGCAACGCGGCCAGGGCATGACCGAGTACATCATCATCGTGGCGCTGATCGCGATCGCCGCGATCGGTGTGTTCACCGCGTTCGGCGGCACCATCCGTGCGCAGATGTCGGGCATGTCCCAGGAACTGGCGGGTGAAACCAGCAAGACCCAGCAGCAGATCAACCGTGCCAAGAATCAGGCGGGCGAGGCGCAGGCCCAGTCCGATGCCAAGAAGGGCCTGAACAGCTACAACGGCAACGAAGCCAAGTAATACCCCCGCCCCGGGGTCGGCAGGATGCCGGCCCCGGGCGCGAGCCTTTCCCCCGGGGCTTGCCATGAACACAACGTGCGTGCATCGCCGCCAGCAGCGGGGCCAGTCCCTGCCTCTGGTGCTGATCTTCCTGCTGGTGCTGTGCATCGGCTTGCTGGTGGTATTCAACACCGGCCAGATCGTCAACAAGAAGGTCGAGCTGACTAATACCGCGGATGCCGCCGCCTACAGCGTCGCCGTGCAGCAGGCGCGCGCCTGGAACACGGCGGCGTACATGAATCGCGGTCGCATCGCCAATGAAGTCACCGTGGCGCAGCTGGTCAGCCTCAATTCGTGGGCGACGCAGATCAACGTCACCGCCTACAACGTGGAGCTGGTCTCCAACATATTGAGCACGGTGCCCTATGTGGGGGCCGCTTTCCGTGCCTTGGCGCGCGTGGCCAGGATCGCCGATCGCCAGGTGATGCGCCCGTTGCGCCAGGTCCTGCGTGAAGGGTCCGACCCGTTGATCACGCTTCTGGATCAACTCAACAGCGGTTACGCGCATACCGCGGAAATCGCGATCGACTACGTTTCCACCGCCGATGCCCTGTTCGTGGCGAATGACGTGGTGGAGAGGAACTCGCCCCAGGCGCAGGTATCCACGCACTCGATGGCCAGACTGATGCAGCAGGTCCAAGCCTCGAAATCCGACTGGCTGGAAGAGTTCAAGGTCCCCGGTACCCGGGGTGCGGTTTCCACCGGCGGCGAGCGCTACCGCAATCTGGTGATGGAATCGCGCGACCGATTCACCGTTTCCCGGCGTGATGATGCGATGCTGTTCGGCATTTTCGGCTTCCGCGCCTATGGCGGCACCGACATGGTGGACTACCGGCGCTGGTCGGCGGTGGACACCAACAATTTCGAAGTCGATCTGTGGGTGATCGATTTCAAGATTCCGGTTGGCTGGGCGGGCGCGCAGGCTCTGCCAAGGAACTGGGGTACCACGACACCGTTTTTCCCCGGCATGGACAATGGCCGCGGCTGGTATTCGGACTTCCAGCGCCGGCGTTTGCCTGCCTATGGCGGCTTGCGGAGCCGGGATGTGGCCGCACGCCTGGCGGAAAGGGATCCCGGCGGTTCGCTGGTCGGCGGCCAGCGCCAGCATGCGTATTTCACCGGCTACAACAACGGCATCGCACACGACTACCACGACCTGCGCCGCGACCGGGCCACGACGCCGGGCGAAGGTCCCGTGTTCACCGTCGAAGTGGAGACCCGGAGCAGCCAGGTGCGCACCAGCGATCGCATCGAGGGCATGCCTGCGGGGCGAATGGAGATGCCCGACGGCAGCCGCGGCAACCGGTTGAAGGCGCTGTCCAGCGCACAGGTCTATTTCAACCGTCCGCTGCACTTCCGCGATGGCCGCATGTTCCAGCGCTTCGTGCGCGGTCGGCGCGATGATCGTTACGAGATGGGCAGCCTGTTCAGCCCCTACTGGCAGGCGCGGCTGGTGGATACGCCCGACGCGATCAAGAACGAATTCAACCTGGTCGGCGGGGTGATGCCATGACTGCAGGACAGGCGCGGATCTTCGGTCCGTTGATTGCGGCGGCTGCCGCGCTGGCCGCCTGCTCGGCGCAGGCGCCTGCGGCAGCTGTCGATGCCGATATCGCCAGCGGCACGGATACGGGCACGGGGAAAAACTCCGGCAAGGGCAACAGCCTGCATGCGGTGTACTGGGGTCGCTGGGTACGTGCCGATGGCGACCCTGACGCGATCCGCAGCTACAACGAAAGGGTGCGCATCTGTCAGGCCGCCGGCCTCGGGGTCAAGCCGCTTTCGGACAGTGACGTCGAAAAGCTCGGCAAGCAGCACTACGAGCGCTGGATGGACGCGCAGCGCAACGTGGTCGTGACCCATGGCTGGGAACTGGCATCGGCACCGGGCGACAGCCTTGCGGCGTCCTGCCAGTTCTCCCTGCAGGAGAAAAAGACCGTCGATGGACTGGATGCGAGCTGGGAGATCCATCCCGTTGCTGCCGACACGCTGGCATCGATCCACCAGCAGAACATCGCCGCGGGCTGGACCCGGGAGGGCGTCAAGACCGTGCTGGGCCAGCCCTGCGTGGTCTGGGTGAAGGGTGGAAACCGGCTTTGCCTGCTGGACGCCCCGCAGCTCGGGTTCGTGGACGACGTGCGCGTGCATGAGAACTGCGCCATGACCGGCGATGCCGGCGTCGAAGCGACGTTGGCCCTGGAGCACGTCCAGGCCGAGGAGAAGCGACATTGCGAATTCAAGGTCGAATCGATCGAGCTCGGTCAGCCGCTGGATGCCTCGCAATGGCAGGCAGCGGCGAGGGGGGCCGAATGAAAGCGCCCGCCAATACCCGTTATCGCCAGCGCGGTCAGGCGATGGCCGAGTTCGCGGTCGCCTGCGTGGTGCTGGTGCCGCTGTTCCTGCTGATTCCGATCGTCGCCAAGTACGGCCATATCCGCCAACAGTCGCAACAGGCCACGCGCAACGCCGCATGGGCGATGACCGCCAGCGATTCGCATTCGCTGGAAAGCGCGCAGCAACTGCGGGCGCAGGCGGTGGATCGCAACTTTGCGCGTGCCGACCGGCCGATCAGGAGCACGCCGGAGCAGGATCAGGGCGACGAGTTCGAGTCGCTCATGCTCAACACCTTCTCCGGGCGCAAGCTGGTGTTGCGCGAAGACCTGCACGTGACCGGTGCCAGTGAACGGCAAGGGCCCGGTCTGTTGGCGCGGATTTTCGGGGCACTGCCCAGCCAGTTGCCCGGCGAGTTCCCGCCCAACCGCAACGGTTACGTGGAGGTCACCACGCGCATCGATGTGCGCAATCTGCAAGGCCGAGACGGTCAGCCGGCACGCTATCTGGCGCCGTTCGACAACCTCGGCCTGCAGATGAACGGGCGGCAAGTGCTGTTCGTGGATGCCTGGAACGCAGCCGGCAGCGGCGTCGGGCAGACCGGCAGCAACCATCGGCGCAGCGTGATGCGCCAGGTTGACACCCTGGTGCCGGCGAGCAACCTGCGCGAGATCAACCGCGGCCTGGATGCCATCGGCAGCATCCCGCTGCCGATCATCGGCAGGCTCGATGACCTTGACCTCGGCTATGTCGAGCCGGACATCGTGCCCGAAGACAGGCTGAAGCGTTATGCGCCGCGCTCGCCTTGAATCAGCCGCCGCCGCGGTGCTGGTCACGCTCGGCATGCTGGCTGCCATGCCGTCGGCGCTGGCGGCCAGTGGCTGGGTCGACGTGCCGCTGCCGGAAGGGGCGCGCGTGCAATGGGTGTCCAGCGACATGCGCTACAACGGGCTGCAGATGCAGGCCTATCGCGTTCGTCTGCAGCAACCGCTGGCCGAAGTGCTCGACTTCTATCGGCGCCGTCGTGGCGACAAGCTGGTGGAAAACCGCATCGGCAAGAAGACCGTGCTCGGCTACATGCAGGGTTCGCACTTCGTCACCGTGGAATTGTCGGCGCTTGCCGGGCGCACCGAAGGCCAGATCGGGATCATGAAGATGCCCGCGCGCCAGCCCAGGCCTGCCGGCCAGGGCTTCGAAAAGCCGGGTGATACCCGCGTGTACGAGGAAATCGTGTACCGCGACATTGCCGGTCATCCGGCCACCCTGCGCATGGGCAACCGCCTTTCGCCGTACCAGAACCAGCAGTTCTATCGGCGCAAGTACCTGCGCGAAGGCTATGCCGACGCGAGTGCCGGTGCGCGCTGCAGCGTGAGCAGCGAAACCTGTGTCGCGCATTACCAGAAAGGCGACCGACAGGCATCGGTGACCACCATCCGCAACGAGCGGGAAACCATGGTCATGGTGATCCGCAAGGACTGAATGCATGAAAAGTTCGAACAGGCGGCAGACCGGTCAGGCGGTCGTCGAATACACCGTGGTGCTGGCGGCCGTCGTGATCGTGCTGCTGGCGCGGCCGGACGTGATCACCGAACTGGTCGAGGCCATGAAGTCGGTTTACGAGGCCTTCGTCTACGCCATTTCCCTTTCTTCCATCCCGTTCACCTGATCCGCTGACTTCCATGCAGAAACCCAAGATAAGCCGCAACCTGCTGTACATCATCGGCGCCGTCGTGCTGGCCGGGATCGCCTCCATGCTGGCGATGACCTATGTGCAGAAAACGGTGGCCGAGAAAACCCGCGACGACACCGTGACCGTCGACGTGGCGGTACCCAACGACGACCTGCCGGCCGGCACCGTGCTGACCGCGGAGATGCTTTCCCTGCGCAGTGTTCCGGCCGACCTGGTGCCGAGCAACGCACTGACACCCGAGAACTACGATCGCTTCACCGGGCGCATGTTGCGTGCGGACATCCGCGGCGGGGTGCCGATCAGCAGCGGTGCGCTGGTACCGCTTTACGAAACGTTTTCCAGTCTGATCCCCGAGGGCAAGGTTGCCTACAACCTGAGCGTCGACGAGAACAACTCGATCTCCGGCATGGTCGCCCCCGGCGACTGGATCGACATCTTCTTCCTCAAGGATGGCAGCGCCGGTGCCGATGACAGGCGTGGCGCACGGCTGTTCCCGCTGTTGCAGAAAATCCGCGTGCTCGCCACCGGCGTCAAGGTGAGGGACGCGGTGCACGGCAGCGGCAGCGACGAGGAGCAGGACGGTTATTCCACGCTCACGCTCGAACTTGACCAGTACCAGGCCAAGCAACTGGCCGTGGCCAGCAAGGCCGGTGCGCTGCGCGTGCTGTTGCGCAAGCTCGACGACGACTCGCCCGGTACCGCCAACGGCCTGACCGAGCGCGATCTGCTGCACTCGCTGGGCGAGGGCATGCCCGGGCGCAGTGCCGGCAGCCGTGCGGTGCGCAGCGTTGAATTCATCATCGGAAGTTCCAAAGGTTGAACATGAAACACGTTGAATCCCGTGCCGCACGTGCGCGGACGCGTCGCCGTTTGCGCAGCGCATGCCTGATCGCGTTGCTTGCGTTGCCGCTCCCGGTGTGGGCGGCGGAAATGCCGTATGCCGGTCCCGAGCAGGCGCCACCGGAAGCACAGGCCGCGGCTTCGGCCGAGCAGAAGCTGGGCGAGGCCTTGCGCAACATCGGCCAGCCGATGATCCAGGAGCTTCCCGCGCGCAGCTCGCGGACAGTTGCAGGCGAGGCCGTGGCCTCGCAGGCCAGCATGATGCCCGACCACGTGGACCTGTATGCCGGCGAAGCGCGGGTGCATCGCGTGAGCGGCACCATTCGCCGCGTGGCGATCGGCAATGGCGACGTGTTGGCGGTGCATACCGTCGGTCGCAACGAAGTGGTGATGATCGGCACCTCCGCGGGTGAAACCAACATGCACCTGTGGATGGCCGATGGCAGCCAGCGCTCGATCACGGTCAGCGTGTCCACCGGCAGTGCCAGCCAGCTGGCGCGGACCGTGCGCGAACTGCTGGCGGACGAGCGGGTCACGGTCGCGGCGATCGGCGCCAACGTGGTGGTGTCGGGCCGCGATCTGGATCAGGGTCTGGTCGAACGTGTTGACGCCTTGCGCAAGCTGTATCCGCAGATCGTGAATCTCGGCACCACCGATCCGGTGGCGATGAAGCCGATGGTGCGGCTCGACGTCAAGATCATGGAGTTCAACCGCAATGCACTGGAAGAGCTGGGCATCCGCTGGGACACCGCCATTGCCGGGCCGCTGGGCGCGTTGATCAAGGACACCACCACCAACCCGTATTTCCGCGTGATGCCGAAGGGCGATGACACCTTCCAGGACCTCAAGGACACCTTGCCCACGCGCTTGCCCGGCACCCAGGCCTACTTCGGTATCGCCACCTCGATCGCCTCCAGCATCAACCTGCTGATGAGCCAGGGCAAGGCATGGATCCTGGCCGAGCCGCAGCTGAGTTCCAAGAGCGGCGAGTCGGCCAAGTTCCTTGCCGGTGGCGAGGTGCCGATTCCGGTTCCGGGGCCGTTTGGCCAGAACACGATCATGTTCAAGGAATACGGCGTGCGCCTTGAAATCCAGCCGGTGGTCAACGAGCGTGGAGAGATCTCCACCGGGATCATGGCCGAGGTCAGCCGCATCGATCCCTCGGTGACGGTGCAGGGCGTGCCCGGGCTGCTGACCCGGCGCACCGAATCCCACCTGAACGTGCGCGAAGGTGAAACCATCGTGGTGTCCGGCCTCGTCGATACCAATGCGGCGAAGTCGGCGGACAAGTTCCCGTTCCTCGGTGACATTCCGATCCTCGGCCGCCTGTTCCGCTCCGACGGTTTCCGCGGCAGCCGCACCGAAATGGTGGTGTTCGTCACCCCGCGGGTGGTGATGCCCGGATCGCAGGAGAACCAGGACGGACTGCAGCGTGGCGAGGAGATCCGCCGCAGCCTGGAAGAAAGCACCAGCCGGCGCCAGCAGCGCATGATCCAGAGGCAGCGCTGAGATGTTCAAGATCGACATCCAGGTGCCCGGTGGCGAGGGGCGAAGGATCGAATGCATGCATGCCGAGTGCGGCATCGGGCGTGACGATGCCAATCTGGTGATCCTGCAAGGCTGGACCATCGCCGCCAAGCACGCCACGCTGAGCAAGGACGAAACCGGCGTCTACCTGCTGCCGTTGGGGGGCAAGGCACCGATCCTGATCAATGGCACGCGGGTGGTGAAACGGCATGGACCGATCTCGGCCAACGACCTGATCCAGATCGGCGATTACCGTCTGAGCGTGAGCAGCAACAGCGAGCGCACGCGCGAGCAACGGCCACCTGCAGCAGCGCCTCCGGCGGCGCAGCCCGCGGTGGCCGATGCGGCCGTGGCGGCGTCCGGCCAGGAGCCGGCTGCGGGGGGTGCCATCGCATTGACCAAGGCCGGCGTGGATGAGGCGGAGGTCAACCTGTGGCGCAGCCGCGTGCATGCGGCGCTGGTGCGACAGATGGACCTGCGCCGGGTGGACGTGCGCAGCATGAGCGAGGAATCGCTGCGCGATACCACCATCAACCTGATCAGCGAGATCCTGCAACAGGATTTCGCCGACCTGCCCAAGAGCATCAACCCGCGCAAGCTGGCCAAGGAAGTGCTGGACGAGGCGATCGGGCTGGGGCCGCTGGAAGACCTGATCGAAGATCCGACGGTGACCGAGATCATGGTCAACGCGCATGACCAGATCTTCGTCGAGCGTGATGGACGCATCCAGCGTTCAGAAGTGACGTTCACCACCGAGCGTGCCGCGCTGGCCGCGATCGAGCGCATCGTGACGCCGCTGGGCCGGCGCATCGACGAAAGTTCGCCGCTGGTCGATGCGCGCCTGAAGGACGGCTCGCGCGTCAACGCGGTGATTCCGCCGGTGGCGCTGCGCGGGCCGAGCATCAGCATCCGCAAGTTCGCCAAGCGCAAGCTGGTCGGCGAGGACCTGATCAAGTTCGATTCGCTGAACCGGCAGATGCTGGAGTTCCTCATCATCGCCGTGCGCGAGCGCAAGAACATCGTGGTGTCCGGCGGTACCGGCTCGGGCAAGACCACCTTGCTCAACATCCTGTCGAACTTCATCCCCGAGCACGAACGCGTGGTGACGATCGAGGATGCCGCCGAACTGAAACTGGTGCAGCCCAATCTGGTCGCGCTGGAAGCGCGCCCGGCGAACATGGAAGGGCGCGGCCAGATCACCATCCGCGACCTGGTCAAGAATGCCCTGCGCATGCGCCCCGACCGCATCGTGGTCGGCGAGTGTCGCGGCGGCGAGGCGCTGGACATGCTGCAGGCGATGAACACCGGCCACGAAGGCTCGTTGACCACCGCGCACGCCAACAATCCGCGGGAAACGCTGTCCCGTCTGGAGGTGATGGTGATGATGGCGGGGATGGAGTTGCCGATGGTGGTGGTGCGCGAGCAGATCGCCTCGGCGGTCGACCTGATCGTGCACCAGCGGCGTTATCCCTGCGGCTCGCGCAAGGTGAGCCACATCACCGAGATCACCGGGGTGGAAAGCGGCACCATCCAGATGCAGGACGTGTTCCTGTTCAAGCCCAGCACCTATCACGGGCAGAACGGCAAGGTCGAAGGCCGCTTCATCGCCACCGGCGCGGTGCCGGAGTTCTACGAAGACCTGGCCCAGCGCGGCGTGGCGGTCAACCTCGACATCTTCAAGAACCAGGTGGAGGAACGCTGATGTCGCCCTGGGTCATCGGCATCGCGGTGTTCGTCTGCATCGCACTGGCGATGTTCCTGGTGGCGCGCGCCAGTGAAACCTTCATGGCGCGCTACCGCGAGAACTTCATGGACCAGGCGCGGCTGAACCTCGCCGACATGTTCATGTTCATGGATACCACGCAGCTGTTCATCTTCAATGGCGTCGCCCTGCTGGTGGTGCCGTTGCTGGTGCTGTTGTTCACCGGCAGCCTGCTTTTTGCCGGCATCGCGCTGGTGCTGCTGCTGGTGCTGCCGAAGAAGCTGTACGTGTGGATGCGCCAGCGGCGGTTGAACAAGATCCAGGAGCAGTTGCCCGATGCGCTGCAGATGCTGGCCGGCAGCATGCGCGCGGGGGTGGGGTTTGCCCCGGCGCTGGAAGTGCTGGTCAAGGATGGTCAGGCACCGCTGGCACAGGAACTGGCGCTGGTGCTGCGCGAGCAGCACATGGGCGTGCGTACCGAGGAGGCACTGGAGCACTTCAGCGAGCGCGTGCCGATCGTCGACGCCAAGCTGTTCGTTTCGGCGGTGAACATCTCGCGCGAGATCGGCGGCAATCTGGCCGAGAGCCTGTCCACCCTGGCCGAGACGCTGAGGCGGCGCCTGATCATGGAAAACAAGGTCAAGGCGCTGACCGCGCAAGGCCGACTGCAGGGCATCGTGATGGCACTGCTGCCGGTGATGCTGATCGCCTACCTGACCCTGATGTACTCCGACACCATGCAGCCGATGTTCGATTCCTGGCATGGCTGGCTGGTGATCGGCATCTGCGCGGTGATGGAGTACCTCGGCTATCGCCTGTGCCGCAAGATCATGACCATCGACGTCTGACATGATGACCGTACTGCCCATCGTCGTTGCGCTGCTGGTCGGAATCGCGGTGTTCCTGATCCTCGCTGCTTCACGCGGGATCGTGCGCGAGGTCGAGCTTGACGACCGCAGCTATCAGGACCCGCTGCCGGCACCGCTGCGCATGCTGTGGCCACTGGTGACCATGGCCACCCGCTTCGTCGCACCGCGGCTGAAGACCACGCAACTGGAAAAGACCCACCGCCTGCTGCAGGCCTCCGGGCAGGACTACCTGCTCACGCCCGAGGAGCTGTACGGCATGCGCATCGTCAGCGCCATCATCGCCGTGCTGATGCTGCTGTTCTGCGTGTTGATGCTGGGCAAGTGGTCGTTTGTCACGGTGTTGTTCTGCGTGTTGTTCGGTACCGTGCTGGGGGTCAGCTACCCGCTGATCTGGGTCCGCGACCGGCGCAAGGTGCGCGAGCGGCGGGTGGTGCGCGAACTGCCGGTGTATCTGGACTTCATCACCATGGCGGTGGAAGCCGGACTCAACATCACCGGCGCGATCGAGAAATCGGTGGAAAAAGGGCCGCCGGGGCCGATGGGTGACGAGTTCTCGCGCATGCTGCGCGACTTGCGTGCCGGCCTGCCGCGGGCCGAAGCGCTCAAGCGCATGGCCGCGCGCATGGATGTGCCGCAGGTGACCAATTTCACCAGCGCATTGATCCAGGCGGACAAGGTCGGCGCGAATCTGAGCGACACGCTGCGCGCGCAGGCCACGCAGCGACGCGAGGAGCGCTTCCTGCGTGCCGAGAAGCTCGCGCTGGAGGCACCGGTGAAGATGATGCTGCCACTGGTGATGTTTTTCTTCCCGCTGATCTTCCTGTTCATCGGCTACTTCATCTATCTGAAGATGCTGCAGGAAGGCATCCTGTGAAGGTCGGGGCGATCACTGCCGGCGATGGGGGCCGCGTGATCGTGCCGACGGCGTGGCTGGCCGACCGCTGGCATTCGCGCATGCGCGGCCTGCTCGGTCGCCGACCGCTGCACACCGAGGCGCGCGAGGCGCTGTGGATCCACCCGTGCGGCTCGGTGCATACCTTCGGCATGGGCTATGCGCTTGACCTGGTGTTCCTCGACCGCGAACGGCGCGTATGCGGCTGGCGCGAGCGGGTGCGCCCGGGACGATTCGCCGCCTGTCGCAAGGCACGCCATGTCATCGAGTTCAATGCCGGGGCCCTTGATCGGCTGCAGCCGGGCATCGGCCATCCGTGGCATTGGCAATCCCGAAAGGAGCATTTCGCATGATTCGCCATCGCACCGCGCCGGGTCGGCTCCGCACGCCGTCCGCGTATCGCCAGCGGGGCCAGTCGGCCACCGAATTCCTCGTCGTGGTTCCCGTGCTGCTGCTGCTGATCCTGGGCATCGTGCAGATGGTGCTGCTGTATCGCGCCAAGGCGACGCTGGACTATGCCGCGCTGGAAGCGGCGCGTGCCGGCGCGGTGCACGGTGCGCGCATGGATGAAATGCACAAGGGGCTGAAGCAGGGCTTGATGCCGCTGTACACCACCAGCAAGGGCGCGGCGGGGCTGGCCAAGGCACGCCTGGCGCTGGAACAGGACTTCCTGCTGCACAAGCCGCGCATCGAAGTGATCAGCCCGACGCGCGCCGCCTGGAACGACCACCGCGAACGCCAGCATGACGGTCGCTGGGCACTGCCCAATGACAATCTCGCCTTCCGTTCGCGCAGCGTGGGCAGCGCCAGCGGGATGAACGTGCAGGACGCGAACATCCTGAAGATCAAGGTCACCTACGAATATCCGCTGATCGTTCCGTTCGTGGACCGCGTGCTGGCCGGCTTGTCCAGGGTGATCCGCTCCGACAGCCTGATCCCGCCCACGGAATTGACTGCGGACAACTCGCTGAAACGGAACTGGAGCCCATGGTCCAGTGCCACCTTCCGCCTGCCGATCGAAAGCACCGCGATCGTGCGCATGCAATCACCGATCCACGAGGGCGCATTGTGAGATGCGCACCCGGCCCAGCGGCCTCCACCTGACGCAGGAAAGCGCCATGGCATGATCGGGCCATGGACATGGTGCACGAAGTCATCGAGGTACTGGCGGAGGAGTTCTCGCTGCCGGATGCGGACAGTCTGACCCGGGTGCTGGTGCGGCTGTTGAGTGCGATGGTGCTCGGTGGGCTGATCGGCTGGGAGCGCGAGCGGGGCGGTCACCCCGCCGGCTTCCGCACGCACATGCTGGTGGCGATGGGCTCGGCGCTGTTCGTGATGGCGCCGCTGTTGATGGGCGTGGATGGCGCGCCGGTGACCCGTGTCATGCAGGGCATCGTGCAGGGCATCGGCTTCCTCGGTGCCGGTGCCATCCTCAAGAGCCGGCACGGCGAGCGCGTGCACGGTCTGACCACGGCGGCCGGCATCTGGCTGGCCGCCGCCATCGGCATGAGCGCGGGGCTTGGCCAGAACCTGCTGGCGCTGATCTCCACGGTGTTGGCCCTGATGGTGCTGGCGCTGCTGCCACGCTGGGCGCCGGAGCCGGAAAAGGAGCAATAAAAACCCCGCCGGAGGGGGGACCGGCGGGGCGGGGTTGGGAACGGATCTGGGGAGGGATGCCGTGTCCCGGGATCGACTCCAGGGGAGGGGAGCGATCGGTGGCAGGCGTTGCACCTGCCACGGGTGTTAGTTGAGCATTTTCTAGATGGATAGTTCCTGAACCGGGCCGTTAAGAAAGTGTTGTTTCCGGGGAATATTCACCTTCTGTTTAGCTGACGGCGCACGCCATGGCCCGACTCAGTGCGCTTCGTCCCAGTTGGCTCCGGTTCCGCTGTCGACCAGCAATGGCACGCGCAGCTGTGCGGCCTCGACCATGCGTGCGCTGACCGCCTGCTGCAGTTCGTCGACGAACCCGGCATCGGCTTCGAACACCAGTTCGTCATGCACCTGCAGCAGCATGCGTGCCTGCTCCCGGTGCGCCCCGAGCCAGGCATCGATGGTGATCATGGCGCGCTTGATGATGTCCGCGGCGGTGCCCTGCATCGGCGCATTGATCGCGGCGCGCTCGGCGCCGGCACGCTGCGCCTGGCTGCGCGCGTGGATGTAGGGCAGGTACAGGCGGCGGCCGAACACGGTTTCGACGTATCCCTGCTCGCGTGCCTGCGCGCGGGTGCGCTCCATGTAGTCGTGCACACCGGGATAGCGCGAGAAATACAGCGAGATGTAGTCCTGTGCCTCGCCGCGGCTGATGCCGAGCTGACGCGCCAGGCCGAATGCCCCCATGCCGTAGATCAGCCCGAAGTTGATCGCCTTGGCCGCGCGCCGCTGGTTGGCATCGATCTCGGCCAGCGGCGTGGCGAACACTTCCGCGGCGGTGGCGCGGTGGATGTCCTCGCCGCGTTCGAAGGCGCTGATCAGTGCCGGGTCCTGCGACAGGTGGGCCATGATGCGCAGCTCGATCTGCGAATAGTCGCAGGCCAGCAGCACGCGGCCGGGCGGGGCGATGAAGGCGCGGCGGATGCGTCGGCCATCCTCGCTGCGGATCGGGATGTTCTGCAGATTGGGATCGGAGGAGGCCAGGCGGCCGGTTGCGGCACCGGCCTGGTGGTAGCTGGTATGCAGCCGACCGGTATCCGGATTGATCATTTCCGGCAATTTCTCGGTATAGGTGCTGCGCAGCTTGGCCAGTGCACGGTAGTCGAGAATGGTGCGCGGCAGCTCGTGCTCGTCGGCGATCGCTTCGAGCGCTTCCTCGTTGGTGGAGGGTGCGCCGCCCGGGGTCTTCACCCGCGCTTCGAGGCCGAGCTCGTCGTACAGCAGGGCCGCCAGTTGCTTGGGCGAATCCAGATTGATGCTGCGTCCGGCCAGCCGCGTGGCCTGCTGCTGCGCCTCGAGCATGCGTTTGCCGAGATCGGCGGACTGCCGCCGCAGCTCCTCGGCATCGATCAGCACGCCGTTGGCCTCGATCCGCGCCAGCACCGGCAGCAGCGGCATCTCGATTTCGTCATAGATGCGCTGCAGGGAAGGTTCGGCAGCCAGCCGCGGCCGCTGCACGCGATCCAGGCGCAGGGTGATGTCGGCGTCCTGGCCGGCATAGCCGGTGGCATCCTCCAGCGCGACCTGGGTGAACGGAATCTGTTTGGCGCCTTTGCCGGCGACGTCGCTGTAGCGCACGGTGTCGATGCCGAGCAGGCGCTTGGCCTGCGAATCCATGTCGTGGCGTTGGCTCGAATCGAGCACGAAACTCTGCAGCAAGGTGTCCTGCTCCACGCCATGCACATCGAGGCCGTGGCGCTGCAGCACGTGCAGGTCGTACTTGCCGTTCTGCGCGATGCGCGTCTTGCCGGGATCGGCGAACAGCGGTTGCAGGGCGGCGATCACCTCGTCCAGCGGCAGTTGCGCCGGCGCACCCGGGTAGTCATGACCGAGCGGGATGTAGCAGCCGTGGCCGGGCTCGAGCGCGAGGCTGATGCCGACCAGGGTCGCGCGCAGCGGATCGAGGCTGTCGGTTTCGGTATCGAAGGCGAAGGCTTCGGCCGCCTGCAGGCGCTGCAGCCAGGCATCGAGCTGCGCGCGCTCGAGCACGGCTTCGTACTCGCCGGCGACGGCGAGCGCGGGATCGATGTCGGCCTCTGCGGTGGTGGCCGGGGCGGCGACGAAACCGCGCGCGGGCGTCGGGACGCGTGCGGCAGGCGCAGCGTCGTCGCCATCGAGTTCGCGCAGGGCCTGGTTGAAACCGTAATGCCGGTACAGCGCGCGCAAGGCGTCCTCGTCACGCTCGCGCGGGGCGAGGCTGGCGTGATCCTCGTCGAGCGCAAGATCGGTGCGGATGGTGGCCAGTTCCCGGTTCAGTGGCAGGCGCTGCAGCACCGCGCGCAGGTTGTCGCCGACCTTGCCCTTGATCGCCTCCGCGTTCTCGATCACGCCCTGCAGCGAACCGTACTGGTGCAGCCACTTGGCCGCGGTCTTCGGCCCGCATTTGTCCACCCCGGGGATGTTGTCGACCTTGTCGCCGACCAGCGACAGGTAATCGACGATGCGCTCGGGTGGCACGCCGAACTTTTCCTGCACCGCCGCGGCACTGTCCAGGCGGCTGCCGCTCATGGTGTTGACCAGGGTGACACCCGGGCGCACCAGTTGCGCCATGTCCTTGTCGCTGGTGGAGACGATCACTTCCACCCCGGCCTGCGCGGCCTGCAGCGCGAGGGTGCCGATCACGTCATCGGCTTCGACCCCCGGCTCGCGCAGGATCGGCAGGCCGAGCGCGGCGACGATCTGCATCAACGGCTCGACCTGCGCGCGCAACTCGTCCGGCATCGGCGGTCGGTTGGCCTTGTATTCGGGGTCCAGTTCGTCGCGGAAGGTCGGCCCGCTGGCATCCATCACGAAGGCGATGTAGTCCGGTGCCTGCTTGATATGCGCGCGCAGCATGTTGACCACGCCGAACAGCGCGCCGGTGGGTTCACCCGCCGCATTGGTCAGCGGCGGCAGCGCGTGGAAGGCGCGATACAGATAGGACGAACCATCGATCAGCACGAGCTTCTTCATGCCGCGATTCTACGCCCGGGGTGATTCCGCCCTGTGGTGTAATGCGCCAAGGCCCCGAGGAGGACCGTGATGAAGCTGTTGCCGCGATTGTTGCCACTCGTCCTGCTGGCCGCCTGCGCCAGCCATCCACCGCAACCGCCGGAGGGCGCGGAGCTGGCGGTGCGCACCGAAGCCAATGGCGACGTGATCGAGGAATACCGCGTCGGCGGCGTGTTGCGCATGGTCAAGATCACCCCGGTGCGCGGAGTGCCGTATTACCTTGTCGATCGCAATGGCGATGGCCGCCTGGATCAGCGGCCGCACGACCTGCCGGCGGTGTATTACAAGCTCTACAGCTGGTAGCGCGCCGCGCACGGCGGTTGCCGATGGCGCATCAGACGCGGTCGTCCAGCCCCTTGACGCCGGCGCAGCGCGCGCAATGGGCGCAGCAATAGAACACGCCACCGGCTTCCATGCCGTGCCCGATCACGCGGCACTGGCAATGTGCGCAGGTCGGCGCCATGGCGTGGATCGCGCATTCGAAGGAATCGAACACGCCGCGCTTGCCGGCCATCTCGATGCTGAAAGCCTTGTCGTAGTCATTGCCGCAGACGTCGCATTTCATCGTTCGTGCTCCAGGCGGGCGTTCGATGGTGCGCGCAGGCGCGGCACGGGCGGGTGAACGCGTCGCGCTCAGACCTGCTCCAGGCCGGCATAGGCAAGCACCAGCCACTTGCTGCCGACCTGGTCGAAATTGACCTGCACCCGCGCATGCGCGCCACTGCCCTCGACATCGGTCACCGTGCCGGTGCCGAAGCGTGCATGCCGTACCTGGGCACCGAGCGCGATGCCCGGCTCTTCCAGCGGTGCATGCCCATGCATGCGCGGGCGCGCGGTCGGAAATGCGCGTGCGGTACGCACGCGGGGACGGACTTCGTTGAGCAGTTCGGAGGGAATCTCGCGCAGGAAGCGCGAGGGCATGCCGAACATCTCCTGCCCGTGCAGGCGGCGCGATTCGGCATGCGACAGCACCAGCCGCTGCCGGGCGCGGGTGATGCCGACATAGGCCAGGCGGCGCTCTTCTTCCAGCCGCCCGGATTCCTCGATGCTGCGCGCGCTGGGGAACAGGCCTTCCTCCAGCCCGACCAGGAACACCAGCGGGAACTCCAGCCCCTTGGCGCTGTGCAGGGTCATCAGCTGCACCCCGTCCTCGCCGGCATCGGCCTGGCCTTCGCCGGCTTCGAGCGAGGCATAGGCAAGGAATTCGACCAGCTCGGAAAGCTGCGCCGAGGCTTCGTCATCGCCACGCACGAAGCGCGCCGCCACGCTGACCAGCTCGTCCAGGTTGTCCACCCGCGAATCGATGCTGCCGCGTGATTCGCGTTCGTAATGCGCACGCAGGCCGGAGCGTGCCAGCACGTGGTCGATCTTGTCCTGCAGCGACAGCGAGGCGGTTTCCTCCTGCAGTTGCTCGATCAACTGCAGGAAGCCGGCCAGTGCATTGCGTCCGCGCGGATTGAGGCCGCCGCCGTCGATCGCCAGACGCGCGCCCTGCCACAGCGGCACTCCGGCGCCGCGCGCGCTGCGCCGCACCTCGTCCAGGGTGCGTTCGCCGATGCCGCGGCTGGGGGTGTTGACCGCGCGCTCGAACGCCGCGTCGTCGGCGCGCGAGGCGATCAGGCGCAGATAGGCCAGGGTGTCCTTGATCTCCATGCGCTCGAAAAAGCGCATGCCGCCGTACACCCGATAGGGGATCTGCGCGGCGAGCAGTTCTTCTTCGAACATGCGCGATTGCGCATTGCTGCGGTAGAGGATGGCGCAATCGCCCCAGCTGCCGCCGTCGCTGACCCACTGGCGGATGCGGCCGACCACGTGGCGGGCTTCGTCGACCTCGTTGTAGGCGGTGTAAAAATCAATCAGCTCGCCGGCGCCGGCATCGGTCCACAGCTGCTTGCCGAGGCGCTCGGGATTGTGCGAGATGACCGCATTGGCGGCGTTGAGGATGTTGGCGGTGGAGCGGTAGTTCTGCTCCAGGCGCAGGGTGCGCGCCGCGGGGAAGTCGCGCAGGAAGTGCTGCACGTTCTCCACCCGCGCGCCGCGCCAGCCGTAGATCGCCTGGTCGTCGTCGCCGACCACGAAGACGTTCCCGGTATCGCCGGCAAGCAGACGCACGAAGCCGTACTGGATCGCGTTGGTGTCCTGGAACTCGTCGATCAGGAGGTGGCCGAAGCGCTGCCGGTAATGCGCCAGCAGTGCCGGCGTGTCACGCAGCAGCTCGTGCGCGCGCAGCAGGATCTCGGCGAAATCGACCAGCCCGGCCTGCTCGCAGCGCTCCTGGTACAGGGTGTAGCTGTTCAGCATCACCTCGCCCCATTCGTCGCCGCCGGGCTGGATGTGCGCCGGCCGTCGGCCCTCGTCCTTCTGCGCATTGATCCACCACATCACCTGCTTGGGCGGAAAGCGCGCGTCGTCGAACTCCAGTTGCTGCAACACGCGCTTGACCAGACGCAACTGGTCGTCGCTGTCGAGGATCTGGAAGCCTTCGGGCAGGCGCGCATCCTGCCAGTGCAGCCGCAGCAGGCGGTGAGCCAGGCCGTGGAAGGTGCCGATCCACATGCCGCGCGCGCCGTGGCGCAGCAGGGCATCGGCGCGCTGGCGCATCTCGCCGGCGGCCTTGTTGGTGAAGGTCACCGCGAAAATCCCGTGCGCCGGTACCTGGTGGACTTCGTTCAGCCAGGCGATGCGATGGGTCAGCACCCGGGTCTTGCCCGACCCCGCCCCGGCCAGCACCAGCAGGTGGCCCGGTGGCGCGCTCACCGCCTCGCGCTGGGCGGCGTTGAGGCCGTCGAGCAGGTGGGAAACATCCATGTGCGCTAGTGTAACGGGCAGGCTGCGCGTGCCCGCACACCGTCATTCCCGCCGGTGGCGCCTGCACGGCGATACCGAGCAGAACCGCTTGTCGATGGAGATCCGCGCATGATCGACCTGTACTACTGGCCCACGCCCAACGGCCACAAGATCACCCTGTTGCTGGAAGAGGCCGGGCTGGACTACCGCCTGCATCCGGTGGATATCGGCAGCGGGGCACAGTTCGAGCCCGACTTTCTCGCCATTTCGCCGAACAACAAGATCCCGGCGATCATCGACCATGCGCCGGCCGATGGCGGTGCGCCGCTGCCGTTGTTCGAGTCCGGCGCGATCCTGCTGTATCTGGCGGAAAAAACCGGCCGCTTCCTGCCGCGCGATCTGCGTGGGCGCGCGGACACCTTGCAATGGCTGTTCTGGCAGATGGCGGGCCTCGGGCCGATGACCGGGCAGTACGGCCATTTCCATGTCTATGCACCGGAACCGATCGCTTATGCGCGCGAGCGTTACGCGCGCGAGGCCGATCGCCTGCTGCGCGTGCTCGACGGGCGCCTGCAGCAGGTCGAGTTTCTTTCCGGCGGTGCGTACGGCATCGCCGACATGGCCTGCTATCCGTGGATCGACGTGTATGCCAAGGCGCCGATCGACCGCAGCGCCTATCGCGCACTGGCGCGCTGGCACGAGGCGATCGCGCAGCGCCCGGCCACCGCGCGGGCGTATGCGCGTGCCGATGAGGTGGAGCGACCTTCCGGGCCGATGAGCGAGGCCGCGCGACGCATCCTGTTCGGCCCGCGCCCGGGCTGAACCACGCGTTCGGCGGCTTGCCTCAGTCGCTTGTCGGCGGGCGATGCCCGGCCAGTGCGCGCCGCAACACGATGGTGCTGGCCTCGGCCTCGTCGAGGTCGTCGGCGCTCCAGCGCAGTGAATGGCCGCGCATGGTTTCGCGCCAGGTATTGAAGCTGCGACGTGGCGCCAGGCGCATGCCGTCGTCGGTCTTGATCAGGTCCTTGAGCGGCTCGCCGGCCCAGCGCACTTCGTCGACCTGTTCCCGGCGCAGCAGCAGCACGCGGTGCTGCGGTGAGAGCTGCAGGCCGAGCACGCCGGCATGGCCGCCCGCGGCATCGGCATCGGCGCCGCGCCACTGCCGCGCCTCGTCGCTGGCGGCGATCGGCGTGGACTGCGTGGCCAGCCATGCCAATGCGGCGTCGAGGGTGGCGCCTTCCACCGCATCGCCATCGGCATGAATGCCGTCGGGGCCGAGGTACAGCGCGGCATCGGCGCCGATCACTTCGCGCAGGTCGGGCAGCAGTTCGGCGATCACCGTGGCCGGATCGCGCGCAGCGTCCAGCGCGCGGATCATGCGGTTGCGCATCGAGCGCGCATAGCTCTTGCGTGCGGCAGTGGCCAGATGCTGCATCGAGGCCACGCGCAACGAATAGAACATGCCCAGCAGGTCGGCCGCGGTGCGATGCCGTGGCGGCAGTTGCCGCGGCCGGCGGTGGTGGCAGGCGACCAGGCCCCACAGGCGGTCATCGACCACGATCGAGATCGACATCGAAGCGGCCATGCCCATGTTGCGCATGTATTCCAGATGCACCGGCGAGACACTGCGCAGGCCGTGCAGGGAAAGATCCAGCGCGTGGCCGTCGTGATGCCGTGGCGGCAGGATCGGGGTCGGCGCGTAACCGGTGTCGGCGATCACGCGCACGCGGTTGACCAGATACAGCGCACGCGCCTGCGGCGGGATGTCCGAGGCCGGGTAGCGCAGGCCGAGATAGGAGGGCACGCCATCGGCCAGCGACTCGGCGATCACCTCGCCACTGTCGTCGTCGAGAAAGCGGTAGATCATCACCCGGTCGAAGCCGGTCAGGCGGCGCACCTGTTCGGCCATCGTCGCGTGCAGCCGTGCACCGTCGTCATCGTCGCCGTCCAGTGCGATGCGCGCGATCATGTCGTGCGCCAGCTCGGCGGCGGACAGCTGCGCCCCGGCATGCACCTGTGGCTCGATCTCCAGATGTGCCAGGCCTTGGGCAAGATGCAGGCTGAGGTCGCAGAAGCGCGCCTGCGGGCCGATGTTGAGGCTGGCCACGTACTGCGCCAGGCGGCGGAAGCGTGCGGCATCCGGGCTTGCCAGCAGTCCGGCCAGATCGATGTGGATCAGTTGATCGAGCGGCTGGCCGATCAATTCCTGTGCAGCGACCTCGAACAGTTCCTCGCAGTTCGCCGAGGCATGGCGCACGATGCCGCTGTCGGCATCGCAGCTGAGCAGGTAGCCGTGTGGCTGGACTGCGGCGCTGAAGCGGATCGGCTCGTCGGCGCACGCCGCCAGGGCCTGTTCCAGTGCGTTTTCAGGGGGCGGGTTGATCAGCACGATGGCCCTCCGGGAGGTTCTGCCTGTTCGCGCCTGAAGCAATCCGCGGCCAGTGCAAAGGTGTTGCGGGCGCTGTCCAGCAGCACGGTGAACGGGGGGCTGGCGGGATCCTGCGAGGCCAGGGCGTGTTGCAGCGCGGGCCAAGCCTGTTGGCTGCGTTCGACATGATAGGCGAGGAATGCGGTGCCCGCGCCGGCGTTCGGCCCCAGCGCGTGCACCTGACGCAGCAGCAGGCGCGCGCCGAGCGCCGAGCCGTCGATCACGTAACGCACTCCGAGCCGTGCCATCGCGCACGGGATGCGCGGTGCCGGCGGCAAGGATGCAGGCACGGAATGGCCGAGGTCCTGCCGCAGCGCCTCGAGCAGGCCGGCAAAATCCTCGGCGAGTCCGGGGTCGGCTTCGCCCAGGGTGGCCAGCAGCACCTGCATGCCGCGCAGGTAGCGACGGTAGCTGGCGGCATCGGCGAGGCCATCGGGAAAACAGGCATCGACCCGTGCATGGTCGTGTGCCGTGGCCGCGCGCAAACGCGCATGCGCGGGCGAGGAGCCGCTCACGGATCGGGCGGGGAAATCGTGTACTGCGGCGGTGGCGTGGCGCCGAGCAGGTGGCGCACGAAATAATCCCAGCGCCGGCGCATCACGTACATGCCGTCCGCGCCGGTGCCGAAGCCGTGGCGGCCATGCGGCAGCAGCAGCAGGTCGAAATCCTTGTTCGCCTTGACCAGCGCATCGACCACCAGCAGCGTGTTCTGCACCGGCACGTTGTCATCGAGCATGCCGTGCACCAGCAGCAGCTTGCCCTGCAGTCCCGCGGCATGGCTGGCGTTGTCCTGGCCGTCGTAATTGCTGGTGCCGTCGGCACGCACCTCGCGCAGCCCGTGGTAGCGCTCGGCCCAGTCGTCCTCGTAGCTCAGGTTGTTGTGGTTGCCGGCTTGCGCCACGCCGACCTTGAACAGCTCGGGGTAACGGAACATCGCGGTGGCGGTGGCGTTGCCGCCGCCGGAATGGCCCCAGATGCCGGCGCGCCCGAGGTCGATCCAGGCATGCCGTGCGGCCAGCTCGCGCATTGCCGCGACCTGGTCGGGCAGGGTGTTGTCGATCATGTTGCCGTAATAGGCGTCCTGGAACGTCTTGCTGCGCCAGGGCGTGCCCATGCCGTCGATCGCGACCACGATGAAGCCCAGCTCCGCCAATGCCTGGTGGTCGCCATGTGCGGCGGCAAAGCCGCGGCTGCGGATCGAGCCGGTCTGCGGGCCGGGATAGATGTAGTTGACGATCGGGTAGCGCCGCTTCGGGTCGAAGTGCGAGGGCTTCCACAGCATGCCATGGACCTCGCTGCGCCCGTCGCGTGCCTTGGCGGTGAACTTCTCCGGCGCGTGCCAACCGCTGGCGAGCAGGCGACTGATGTCGGCGCGCGCCAGGGTGGCGATTTCACGGCCATCGTCCATCGCCCGCAGTCGCGTCACCGGTGGCGTCGAGGTGGTGGAATGGGTATCGACGAAATGACGGCCATCGGGTGATACCTGCACCCGGTGGTCGGCGTCCTCCGGAGTCAGCAGGCGCACCTGACCATCGTCCAGCCCGACGCGGTAGAAATGGCGGAAATACGGATCGCGACCGGCTTCGCGGCCGACGCCGTAAAACCAGACAGTGCGCGATTGCGGATCCAGCCGCAGCAGTTCGCTGACGTTCCATTCGCCGCTGGTCACCGCGCGCTTGAGCCGGCCATCGGCGAGGTCATGCAGGTACAGATGGCCCCAGTCCGATTTCTGCGTCCACCACAGGAACTCGCCGCTTTCGGGCAGGTAACGCCAGTTGACCACGCCGCCGATGCCGCTTTCGAACTGGGTGGCGACGCGTTCCAGGTACACGTCACGCACGCTGCCATCAGTGGCATCGGCCACGCGCAGCTGCGCCGACTTGTGGCCGCGGTCGGTGCTGACGAAGGCGAGGCTGCGCCCATCCGGCGCCCATTGCACGTCTTCCCAGCCCCCCTTGCAGCTGACGTGGTCGCAACTGGTCGAGCGGTGCACGTCCGGCGCCATGCGCAGCGGGATCAGGCGTGGCTGCTCGCCGCCGAGGTCGATTACCACGCGTTCGATCATGAACACGTGTTCGTCGCCGACGAACGGGTATTTCCATGCCTGCGCGCTTGGCGCGCCGACATTGGTGCCGACCATGGTCATGGTGTTCACCCGCCGGCCATCGTGGCGGAAGGTGGCGATCTTGTCCGAGTTCGGCGACCACAGCACGATCGGGCGGTCGCTGTGCACCCAGCCGGCGTTGTCGGTGGCGTAGCCGTAGTCCTGCATGCCATCGCGGGTGAGCGGCGTCTCCTTGCCGCTGGCGATTTCGCGCAGCCACAGGTTCCAGTCGCGGATGAACACCTCGCGGCGGCCATCGGGCGACTTCACCGTTGGTGCGCCTGCGGCCTTGCCTTCCGCGGCATCGGCCAGACGACATTCGCCTTCGGGCAGGCTGCACTGGTAGTCGCGCCCGGCATGGGTGAAATGCAAGCGGCCTTGTTCCAGACGCACGCCGCGCAGGCGGGCGAGGAAGGCATCGCCGTCGATGGTCGTGCCAGAAGCCGCTGCCAGCGCCGTGCGCAGGGTTGCGCCGTCGATCACCTCGAACTGGCCGCCACCGGCCGGGTCGAAGCCGCGCAGGCGTGACTGGCCATGCCGGCTTTCCACCCACAACACGCGGCCATCGTCCTGCCAGGCCAGCGCCTCGGCGGCGCCATCGACCAGCGGATTGACCCGGTGCGCCAGGGTCGCCTCGGCGCGTGCATAGTCCGCCGTGGTGAGTTCGGCGGGCGCGTGGCGCGGCGGTGCGGCGTGGCTCATGGCCGGCAGCAGGGCGAGCGCGAGCAGTGCAGGCAGGCGACGGCGGAAGGGCATGCAGGACTCCGGGCAGGCAGGCTTGCCGGGGATGCTAGCGCGTCGGCAGGCGTGGAGTGCGAGGGCGCGCTCACTTCAGGCGTGCCAGCATCCGCCGCGAGCCGATCAGGCGCGCCCAGCGCGCACCGACATCGGCCAGGCAGACATAGCCGGCTTCACCGATCAGGCGCAGCAGGGTGCGCGCGTTACAGGGCAGGTGCGGCTCGGCGGCGCACAACTCGGCCTGCAGGCCGAGCTGGCGCGCAAACAGCGCGCAGCGGGCGAGGTGGTAGCGGCTGCTGAGCAGCAGCACCGGGCCGCGATGGGCCGCCTGCTGCAGAAGCGCCCGTGCATTGCGCAGATTCTGCAGGGTGTCGCGTGATTCGCGCTCCAGATGCAGGCGTGATTCATCCAGCGTGACACGCAGGCGCAGCGCCTCGCGTGCAAGTTCAGCTTCGCTGGGCGCGTCGGCGGGGCCGCCACCGAGCAGGAACATCCGCTCCGGCGCATGCTGGGTCCATACCAGGCTGGCGCGCTCGATGCGCGCGGTGAAGTCCGCATCCATGCGTCCGCCCGGCGCGTGCTTGCCGAACAGCAGCAGGCAGCGTGCTTCCTGTGGCTGGCAGTCGGCGCGCCGCGCGATGCGCAGCACATGGGCGAAATACGCCACGTAGACCAGCCCGGCGCTGAGCGTGCACACGGTCAACGCCACGGCCGCCACGTGCAGCACGTCGCGATCGAGCGCAAGCCGGAGGCGATGGGCCGTGCGACTCCCCATGGAGCTGAATTGTAAGGGTTTGCGATGACCGGGGCTTCAGCTTCGCTGGATATACTGCAGCCACTTCCCGCCACCCCTGCCCGACCCCTGTCCGTGCCCGAATCCCCGCTTCCACCGCCTGCCCCGATGCCGCCGCTGGCCATATCCATCTGCACCGCGAGCAGTGCCCTGGGGCGTGGTCGCGAGGCGCATCTCAAGGCCTTGCGCGAGCGCCGCAGCGGCCTGCGCCGCAATGATTTCGGCCCGCTGCACGAGGGTGCGCCGCTGGCAACCTGGATCGGCCGCGTCGACGGGCTGGAAGACCTTGCCCTGCCCGCGGAACTGGCGCAATGGGACTGCCGCAACAACCGCCTGGCCTGGCTGGCATTGCAGCAGGACGGCATGGCCGAGGCAGTCGCGGCGGCGCGAGAACGTCACGGCGCGGCACGGGTGGCGATCGTGGTCGGCACCTCGACCTCCAGCATCGGCGCCACCGAGGAGGCCTACGCGCGGCTGGTCGATGGCCGTTTCCCGCCGGATCTCGCCCGCTCGCAGGTGCATACCCCGCATTCGCTGGGCGGCTTCCTCGAGGCCGCGACCGGTCTGCGCGGGCCGTGCGTGACCGTGGCCACCGCCTGTTCCTCCAGCGCCAAGGTGTTCGCCCAGGCTGCGCGGCTGATCCACGCTGGCGTGGTCGATGCCGCACTGGTCGGTGGTGTGGACAGCCTGTGCGGCAGCATCCTCTACGGCTTCAACGCGCTGGGGCTGGTCTCGGGCGAGCCGTGCCGGCCGTTCGATGCGCGTCGCGACGGCTTGTCGCTGGGCGAGGCCGGCGGCTTCGCCCTGCTGCAGTGCCCGCAGGATGCAGTGGATGCACCGCTGCACCTGCTCGGCTATGGCGAATCCAGCGATGCCCATCACATGTCCGCGCCACACCCCGAAGGGCTCGGTGCGCGGCTGGCGATGCGCGATGCTTTGGCGCGCGCCGGCGTGGCCGCGGACCAGGTCGATTACCTCAATCTGCATGGCACCTCGACCCCGGCCAACGACAGTGTCGAGGCGCGCGCGGTGGCCGCGCTGTTCCCCGCGGCGCTGCATGCCGGCTCCAGCAAGGGCTGGACCGGGCACACGCTGGGTGCCGCGGGCATCGTCGAATCGGTGATCGCGCTGCTGGCGCTGGAGCACGGCCTGTTGCCCGGCACGCTCAACAGCGATCAGCCCGATCCCGCCTGCGGCCCGCAGATCCGCTTCGATGTCGAGCAGCGCCCGCTGCGGCATGCGATGAACAACTCCTTCGGTTTCGGCGGCAACAACTGCTCGCTGTTGTTCGGGCGCGCCGCATGAGCGTGCTCGAGGCGCACGTCGAGGGTATCGGCTACTGGTCCCCGGGTTTGCCCGGCTGGGCCGAGGCATGCCGCTGGCTGCACGACGCAGTGGCGGTGGAGGACGCGCCGAAGCGGCCCGCACCGCGCCTGTTGGCACCGAACGAGCGCCGCCGTGCGCCGTCTTCAGTGGCGGTGGCACTGGAAGTGGCGCTGGCGGCCTGCGACATGGCCGGACGCGATCCGGCCACGCTGCCCTCGGTATTCACCTCGACCCACGGCGACCTCGGCATCACCGATTACATGAGTCGGACCCTGGCCGGGCCGGATCCGGCCTCGATTTCGCCGACCCGCTTCCACAATTCGGTGCACAACGCGGCTGCGGGGTACTGGACCATCGGCGCCGGCTGCCTGCATCCGGCCACTGCGCTGTCGGCGCTCGATGCGAGCTTCGCGCAGGGTCTGATCGAGGCCTTGGTGCAACTGGCCACCGGCACCGAAGCGGTGCTGCTGGTGGCCTACGACGCCGACGCTCCCGGCCCGCTGGCAGAGATATCGCCAAGCCGGGGCCTGCTTGGTGGCGCGCTGTTGCTGGCGCGCACCGGCAAGGGCCCGCGCCTGCGCGCGCGGCTGGAAGACGGCGAGGCCATCAGCGCTGGCGGCGCGCTGGCGACGCGCGAGGCGGGCAATGCGATGGCACCGATGCTGCCGCTGTTCGAGCAGTTGGCCGAGGGACATGGCACGTGCACGCTCAAGGCCGGCAGCGGGCGCGTGCTGCGCGTGGAGATCGCCTGAGCCATGCAGTACGACCGCCACAACACTGCCATCGTGATCCCCGCGCTCAACGAGCGCCTGCGCATCCGCGAAGTGGTGGAAGGTGCGCTGGCGGTGGTCGATTGCGTGATCGTGGTCGATGACGGTTCCGATGACGGCACCAGCGACTGCCTGCGCGACCTGCCGCTGACCCTGCTGCGCCACGAGCGACGCATGGGCAAGGGCGCCTCGCTGCGCGATGGCTTCGCCGAGGCGCTGCGCCAGGGCAAGGCCGCGGTGGTGACCATGGACGGCGACGGACAGCATGTGGCCAGCGACGTGCCGCGCCTGATCGCCGCGGCCAATCGTCATCCGCGCTGCGTGATCAATGGCGCGCGCATCCGTCGTCGCCAGCAGCAGCCGTTCTACCGCCGCATCGGCAACGACTTCGGCGACTGGGGCATCAGCTGGGGCTGCGGTTTCCGCATCCGCGACACGCAGAGCGGCCAGCGCCTGTACCCGGCCGCGGCCTGCGCGCTGGGCGACATCCCGGGCGAGGACTTCGTGTACGAAGCGCAGATGCTGATTTCCTGCGCGCGCCAGCTCGGCATGCGCGTGGTGTCGGTGCCGATCGAGGCGCGCTACAAAAGCGTGCACTCCGGCGAGGAGTTCCGCCGCAGTCATTTCCGCCCGCTGCGCGACCTGTGGCGCATCACCTCGCACGTGGTGCGTCAGGTGTGGTCACGTGGCGACATCGTGGGTGAATACCGGCGTACCCGCGCGAACCCCCCGCGGATCGACGACGGTGATGCCGCCGTGCCGCATGCAGCGCGGGAGCGGGTGGCATGAGCACGGCGCATTGCGATGTCGCCATTGTCGGCGGCGGACTTGCCGGCCTGACCCTGGCCCTGCAGTTGCGCCAGCGCGATCCGCAGCTCGACATCCGCGTGCTCGAGCGCCGCGCGCATCCGGTGCCGGAGGCCGCGCACAAGGTCGGCGAATCGACGGTGGAAATCGGCGCGCATTATTTCGCCAACGTGCTGGGCCTGCGCGAGCACCTGGATGGCGAGCACATCCGCAAGTTCGGATTCCGCTTTTTCTTTTCCGACGGGGCACGGGATTTCGCACGCAGCACCGAGCTGGGTGTCAGCCGCAAGCTGCCCACGCCGTCCTGGCAGATCGACCGTGGCCGTTTCGAGAACTTCCTTGGCCAGCGGTTGGCCGAGCGCGGCATCGAGTTCATCGACGATGCCGCGGTGCGCCGCATCGAGCTGGCCGAGGGCGAGGGTGCGCACCGCATCGACTATGTGCGCGGCGGCAATAAGCATCAGCTCGAGGCGCGCTGGCTGGTCGATGCCAGCGGCCGCGCCGGCGTGCTCAAGCGTCAGCTCGGCCTTGCCCGCGACAACGATCACGACATCAATGCGGTCTGGTGGCGGGTGCGCGGCCATGTCGATCCCAATGCCTGGAGTGACGACGCGTCCTGGCTCGACCGCTGTGACCCACCCGAGCGCTGGCGCTCCACCAACCATCTGTGCGGCGAGGGCTACTGGCTGTGGATGATCCCGCTGTCCTCGGATGCGCATTCCATCGGCATCGTCGCCGACGAAGCGGTGCACCCGCTGGCCTCGCTCAAGTCGCCGGAGCAGGTCGCGGCATGGCTGCAGGAACACCAGCCGGCGCTGGCCGCGGCGCTCGCGCAGCCGCGCCACGAGCGCATGGATTTCCGCTTCCTGCGCCACTTCTCCTACGAATGCGAAGAGGTGTTCTCGCCGCGGCGCTGGGCGCTGACCGGGGAGTCGGGCTACTTCGCCGATCCGTTCTATTCGCCGGGCAGCGACCTGATCGCGATCTCCAACCACTACGTCACCGAACTGGTGCTGGCCGAGCGTGCCGGGCAATCGATCACCATGCAGGCGGCGCTGTACCAGCAGCTGTATCGCGGCTTCTACGACAACACCATGTCGCTGTACCGCGACCAGTACCGGCTGTTCGGCAATGCCGCGGTGATGCCGGTCAAGGTGATCTGGGATTACACCTTCTACTGGGGGTTGCTGGCGCCGCTGTACATCTCCGGGCGCATCGCCGCACTGTCGATGCTGGCCCGGCTGCGCCCGGCGATGGAGCGCGCCGCCGCGCTCAATGCGGCGATGCAGCCGTTGCTGCGCGCCTGGGGCGAATGCTCCACCTACGGCACGCCGGAGGATGGCCGCCTGCTCGACCAGTACCGGCTGCCCTGGTTCCATGAGTTGAACCGGGCACTGGCCGACGTCGAGGTGGAGGATGCGTTCGCCGCGCGGATCGGTGCGAACGTCGAATTGATGCAGGTGCTGGCGGCGGAAATCGTGCAGCAGGTGCGGCGGCGCCATCCGCGTCTCGGCATCGGCGCGTTGCAGGCGTTGCTGGAAGGCGTCGCCGCGCCGGCGGAACGCCTGTTGCCCGAGGCATGGTTCCCCGAGCCGATCGCCTGAGCCTCAGCTCATGCCGCCATCCACGCCGATCACTTGGCCGTTGATGTAGCCGGCCGCGTCCGAACACAGGAAGGCCACCAGCGCGGCCACCTCGCGCGGCGAGCCGGCCCGTGCCGCCGGCACCATCGCCTTGAGTTGCGCGGCATCGAACAGGGTGTCGGTCATGCGTCCGGCGATCACGCCGGGGGCGACCACGTTCACGGTGATGCCGCGACTGCCCATCTCCCGCGCCAGCGACTTGCTGGCGCCGTGCAGCGCCGCCTTGGCCGCCGCGTAATTGGCCTGGCCGCGATTGCCGAGCACGGCGGCGACGCTGGAAATGCTGACGATGCGGCCCCAGCGCGCACGCGCCATCGGCAGCAGCAGCGGCTGGGTGGCATGGAAAAAGCCGTGCAGCGAGACATCGATCACCCGGTGCCACTGCGCCGGACTCATCCCGGCCAACGGGGCATCGTCATGGATGCCGGCGTTGTTGACCAGGATCTGCACCGGCCCGGCATGCAGCAGGCCCTCGATCGCCGCGCGCGCGGCATCGGCATCGCACAGATCGAAGCTGCAGGCTTCGGCGTGGCCGCCTTCGGCGCGGATCGCCTCGACCACGGCTTCGGCGCGCGCCGGCGCGCTGTTGGCATGCACGATCACGTGGTGGCCATCGGCGGCCAGCGCACGGCAGATCGCGCCGCCGATGTCGCCGCTGCCGCCGGTAACGAGCGCGCGTTTGATCACTTCAGCACCTGCAGCCGGATGGAGTGCACGCATTGTGGCCGATGCGTGTGCGATTCCCAATCCATCCGTGCCGGGTTCACTCGCCCGCCGGCTGCAACAGCACCGTCGCCCGGCCGTGGGCGATCACCCGGCCGGCATGCTCGATGCGGAAGCGGTATTGCTGGCTGTCGGCACCGGCGGCGAGGCACACGGCATGGCCTTCGATCTCGCCCGCCAGCGTATCCAGCCGCGTGCACTGCAGCTCGACCTCGCGCAGCGCCACCAGCATGCCGCGCCGCGGCGTGCCGGTGGCGGCATGCAGGGGCTGCGCGAGCAGACCGCCATGCACCGCCATCGCCTGCGCGCCGTACTCGACCAGTGCCAGGGCCGGCAGCAGCGCGCCACGGCGCAAGGGGTTGCCGGGGTCGCGATGCGAATCGGTGGCCACGCGCACATGTTCGGCATCGAAGGCGAGTACGCGCTGCCACAGGCACATCGCGCCCTGATGCGGCACCAGGCGGCGGATGTCGAGCCGGTCGAGGGGAACGGGTTCAGGCACTGCCCGGCTCCATGGTGCTGGCCGGTCGGCGCGTGAGCAGAAGGCCGAGCATGAAGTTGCACACCACGCCCAGGCTCACCGTCAGCCCGATCGCGCGCAGCACCGGGATCGCCGACAGCGCCAGCAGGGCGAATACCAGCAGCGTGGTCACCGCGCATACCAGCAGCGCATGCAGGGTGCGGCGCTGCTGGCGCCCGTCATCGCCGGCGTGGTTGAAGAACAGCGCGTAATCCAGGCCCAGCCCCGCGGCGAGGATCAGCGCGACGAGGTGGAACAGGTTGAGCTCGACGCCGAACGCGCGCAGCAGCGCCACCACCAGCAGCGTGGTCAACAGCATCGGCAGCAGCACCGCCACGCTGCGGCGGGCATCGCGCAGCATCAGCGCGACCATGCCGGCAAGCAGCACCGCAGCGACCAGCAGCGACCACAGCACCCGTTCGCGGTACTGTGCGACCAGCGATTCGGAGGTGGTCTTCAGATCCAGCGGATGCAGGCCGGCCGCGTGCGCGGCTTCGAGGAAGCGTGCGTCGTCGCTGATCGCCGACAGCGATACCAGCGCGGTGGCACGGCCATCGCCCTCGCGCAGCAGGCCGTCCAGCAGCGGGCCGAGCGCGGTGTCGCGCAGGTCGGCCAGGGTCAGCGGACGCGCGGTGCGCGCGGTCTCGACATCGGCGAGGAAGTCATCGAAGGCATCGGCACGGAACGGGCTGTCGGCGAGTGCGGCGTCCAGTTCCGTGCGCAACTGCGCGGGTGCAGGCAGGCGCGCCTGCCGCGCGCGCTGCAGTGCCGCCGAGGGCAGGTAACGCGCGGCCATGTCCCAGCCGCCGATCACGCCCGCTTCGCGCAGTTCTTCCAGCTTCGGCTGCAGGGCTTCGCCGGCTTCCAGCACGGCTTCCACGTCGGCGCCATCCAGTGCCAGCAGGTAGCGCACGTCGGGTGCGCCCAGTTCGTCGCGCAGGCGCACGTCGCGGCTGATCAGATCGGCCGGCGCCGGGGTCAGGCGCGAAAGATCGTTTTCCCAGAACGGCCCGGGCGCCAGCATGGCGACGGCGATGGCGGCCAGCGCGAGCACGGCCAGCGCCACGCCGGGCAGGCGCGGCAATCGCGTCACCGCGCCTTGCAGGCGCCCGAGCATCGGCTGCGTGGCGAGGTCGTGGCGTGGCTCGGTCAGCAGCAGCGGCAGCAGGAAGCGCGTGGTCAGCGCCGCGGTGAGCAGGCCGCTGACGGTGAACGCGGCCAATTGTTTCAGGCCGTCCACGCCGGAGGCGAGGAAGGCGAGGTAGCCGATGCAGGTGGAGACGACGCCGGTGGCCAGCGTCGGCCAGATCGCGCGTGCGGCCAGGCGCGGCGCGAGGCCCGGGCGCTGCTGCGAGAACAGGTGCACCGGATAGTCCTGTGCCACGCCGAGCAGGGTGAAGCCGAAGGCGATGGTGATGCCGTGGATGTCGGCGAACAGCAGGCTCACCGTGGCGAGGCCGACCACACCCGCGCTGGCCAAGGGCAGCGCACCCACCAACGGGTGGCGCCAGCTGCGGTAGGCCAGCAGCAGTACCAGCAGCACGCCGATGCCGGCGATGAGGCCGAGGCGGCTGGCTTCGCCGGCGGTGCGCTGACTGATCTCGACCGAAATCGCACCCGGCCCGCCCAGCGACATTCGTGAGCCGCTGTCACCACGCACGTTGGCGAACGCGGCGTGGATGCCGGCCACCGCGCGTGCCTGGCCCTGCGGATCGAAGCCGGCGGCGCGGGTCTCGGCCACCAGCAGCGCAGCCTTGTCGGCGCGATCGAACCACACCTCGTGCAGCAGTTGCGGCCCGCCGGGCGGCTGCCAGGCTTCGACCAGCTTCAGGGTTTCCAGCGTGGGATCGGCGCCGATCAGCGGCTCCAGCAGGCTTGCGGCGGGCGAACCGAGATCGCTCACCCGGGCGGCGAGTTCCGCGGCGAGGTACTCGCGATCCAGCGGCGCATGGTCGAAGCTTGAAGTGAGCAGGTAACGCCAGGGCCGCAGGCGTTCGGGAATCGCGTCCAGTTCCTGTGGCCGGCCATTGGATACCAGTGCAAAGTCGGGCTGGGCGGCCAGCGCATCGGCCAGTGCCTGCGACTGCCGGGCAAGCTCGGCGGGCGGCGCGCCTTCGAGCGCGATCAGCAACAGGCGCGAGCCCGGGCCTTCGCCCAGCTCGTCGATCAGCAGACGCTGTTCGTCGGTTTGTGGCGCGGGCATGAACTTGCGCAGATCGCCGCTGACCACCAGCCGCGTCGACAGCCACAGCGCGCCCAGCACCAGCAGGCCGAGCCAGGCCAGGGCGAGCGCGATGCGGGCGGAACGGCGGGGAGGGGTCATCCGGTGCAGCGTGGGGGCGGCGAAGCGGCCATGGTAGCCGCCGCGGCGCCCGGCTCAGGCGCGGCTGCCGCGGCAGGCCGCCTCCAGCCGTGCGGCATCGGCATCGGCTGCCAGCGCGCGCGCGGCGCTGGCCAGCAGCGTGCGCTGGACTTCGCCACCGCGCGCGATGCGGGTTTCGATGCAGCGCAGTTCGCTGCCGCGCCCGTACAGGGTGATGTCGCGCAATTGCGCGCGCAAGGCCTCCTGGCGCGGATTCAGCCGCATGCGCCAGTCGTTGCGGCTGCCTTCGACCTGCACTTCGAAATCGCGTTCGATGCCGCGCTGGTCACCGCGCAACAAGGCGCCGAAGCCGGCCTCGATGCTGGCCAGCTGCGGTGCGCGCGCAAGGGCGAAGTTGCGTGCCGCGCGCCCGGGGCGCTCGATGCGCGCCTGCCCGCCGCGGATGGTGGTGGTTTCGGCATACGGCACGCGCACTTCGCGCACCAGGGTATCGGCATCGGGGCGGCGGTATTCGCCGCTGATGCGCAGCGGGTTCTTCAGCAGCGGCGACTCGCGCACCTCGACGAAATCGGTGCGCATCGGCGCCGGTTGCGCCAGCCGCGACAGGATCCAGGCGGCGTCAACCGTGTTCGCGCTCTGCGCCAGCGCCGGCAGTGCCGCCGCGCACAGCAGTGCGACGCTGCACAGCCGCATCGTCCAGCCGGGCTTCCGCGTCCGCGGGGGGCGTTGCCCAGAAATCATAGAAATTGAACCAGTTGTAGGGTGCATGGCGGGTCATAGTTTCCAGCCGCGATGCGTAACGGCGGATGAGCAGGGCGAGCGCGGCGGCACGGTTGCGCCGCGGGATCTCCAGCGGCTGCGCGGAGAAGGTTTCGAAGTGCAGGTCGTAGCGGCGTCCGCCGCGGTACAGGCCGAAGCCCAGCGCGATCGGGGTCTTGACCGCCGCGGCGATCAGCCACGGCGAGGTCGGGAAGCGTGCCGGCGCACCGAGGAACGGCGCCGGCAGTGCCGGCTCGCCCGGGCGCGCGCGATCGACCAGCATCGCCACCAGCGCGCCTTCGTCCAGCGCCTGCTTGATCGCGATCGCCACCGCCGGGCCGTCATCGGCGGCGTCGATCACGCTGGCGGCGATGGTCGGATTGAGCGCATCGAGCAGGCGCATCAGTGCCGGGCTCTGTGATTTGTCCAGCACCACGCGGATGATGTAGTCCGGGCGCCGCGTCGCCAGCACCCGCAGCACGTCGAAGCTGCCCAGATGCGAGCCGAACAGCAGCAGGCCGCGGCCCTGGTCGAGCAACTGGTGCAATTCCTCCAGCCCATGCACGCGCACGTCGAAGCGCTCCAGGTCGCCGCCGAGCAGGAACACGCGATCGAGGATGGTCGAGGCGAAGGCATGCACGTGGCGCGCGCCATCGCGCAGCCGCGACGGGCGATCCAGCACACGCTCGAGGTAGGCCATCGAGGCGCGTCGCTCCGGGCCGCGCTTGAACAGGAAATACAGCGTGATCGGCCACAGCAGCAGGCGCGCCACCGGGCGCCCGAAGCCGCGCGCGATCGCGCGCAGCAGCCACAGCGCCGCATAGCCGCCGCCCTCGGGGCGCGCCTTCCAGTCCCGCGCCTGCGTCATGGCGTGGCCATCTCGCCACTGGCCAGCAACGTCTCGCCGCGGTGCACGCGGAAACGCCAGCGGCCGCGGACCGGGGATTCGAGCGAGATTTCGGCCTCTTCGCCGGGCAGCAGCGGCTGCACGAACTTGACCTGCGGCAGGCACAGCGGCGGCTGCGGGCCATGTTCGGCCTCGATCGCCTGCAGCACCGCGTCCAGCAGCATCACTCCCGGCACCACAGGATGCCCGGGAAAGTGACCGGGCAGGGCGGGGTGATCGGCGGGAATGGAGAAGATGCGGGCAGTCATTCCGCTGGCAGCATGGCACGCACGGCGTCATGTGCGCGTTGCGCCAACGCCTGGCGGTCGAGGCCCTGGCTGTCGATCGGCGTGCCCAGCTGCACGCGGATGGTGCCCGGCCAGGCGCGAAACCACGGCGTCGGCGGCAGCACCGCACCGGTGCCCTGCAAGGCCACCGGTAGCACCTGCACCCCGGCCATGACCGCGGACTGGAACGGGCCGGCCTTGAACTCGTCCATGCGCCCGTCGCGGCTGCGCGTGCCCTCGGGAAAAATGCATACCGAATGACCCTCGCGCAGCAGTTGCGCCGCGCCGCGCAGCATCAACGGCGCGCTGCGCGGGTTGTCGCGGTCGATGAACAGCATGTCGGTGGCACGGGCATAGGCGCTGACGAACGGCACCCGGGTCATTTCCTTCTTCAGCACGAAACGCAGCGCCACCGGCAGCGCCCGGAACAGCGCGCAGATGTCGATCATCGACTGGTGGTTGCTGACCACCAGGTAGGGCTGCGACCAGTCGATCGCGTCGGCACCCTCCACCCGCAGCCGCGCGCCGGCACCATGGATCAGGCCCGGAGCCCACAGCCGCGCGCCCATGCGCAGCGGCCAGTGCGCGCTGCCGGTGAGCAGCCGCACCAGCAGTGCTAGGCTGATCCAGGACGCCGTCCACAGCATCACGAAAGCGAACTGCAAGCCGCCGAACAGGGTCCAGCCCGTTTCCGGGCGTGCGTAATTGAAAGCCGGAGGCATCCGTGTCGCGCTCATTCCATGTGGTGCCCCGCAGCATAACGCCTGCATCTGAACATGATCGAACGTTTACCGCAGCAGGTCGCGCCAGAAACCCGGTCCCAGCGCGACCAGTTTGCGGCCGAAATCCAGCGCATTGCGGTAGCGCCCAGGGAAGCGCCGCTTGCGGTACAGGTATTCGGCCACGAACAGCAGGCCGATCAGACCGTAAGTGCACCAGTTGGCGAACCAGGACCATTGCGCATCGGTGATCGCGAGCGGGCTTCGGATGTCGAAACTGGCAAGGATTCCGCGCGGTACCGCGATCATCGCAAGGCCGAGGTTGAGCAGCGTCAGCAGCAGCAAGGCGCCGGCCCAGAGCCGGGTCAGGGCCTGCGAATAGCGGTACAGCGCCGGTTCCAGGGTGGCCGGCGTGCTGCCATCCATCGCCGCCACGATGCGCGTGATCAACGGCGTGTGACCGGCGCGCAGGCTGCGCGCGAACAGCCAGCCGATCATCGCCATGAACAGCGGCGGCGCCAGCAGCAGTGGCAGCAGGGCGAAGCGCGAGCTCGCCAGCCACGCCAGCCCGGCGCAGGCCAGCGCCAGCAACAGCCAGTCGCGCAGGCGACCACGCAGCAAGGAATCGAGCTGCACGAACAGCAGCATGTCCAGCCCCGCCAGCGCTGCCAGCACGCCGCTCTGGCGCATGCTGGCAAGCTGCGCCAGCAACGGATAGACCAGCATCAGTCCCAGGCGCAGGGCGGCGCTGAGGCCGGCGGACGGGGCCTCATCTGGCGGCGTTGCAAGGCTCAGGCGGCGCTCCGGTGTTCCTCGATGTGCGCCGACAACGCGCGCAGCGAGGCGAAGATGCGTCGGTTGTCCTCGTTGTCCGAGCGCAGCTGGAAACCGTACTTCTGCGAAATCGCCAGTGCCAGTTCCAGTGCGTCGATCGAATCCAGACCCAGCCCGGTATTGAACAGCGGCGCCTCGGGATCGATCTCGGCGGCGCTGACGTCCTCCAGGTTCAGGCTCTCGACCAGGAGTTCGGCCAGTTCACGTTCGGCTGGGGTTTGCTCGGACATCATTGGAATCCTTGAAAATGACGGCGGCGCGCGCTGCCGCGCACGCCCGAGCCGGCTAGAGTAAGCCCGCGCTATCATCCGCGCCACCCCGATGCGGGCGCTTCCGCCATTCGCATCCGAATGTTTTCAGTTTGCCGCCATGTCGCCTGCCTCCGTCCCCGCCGTCCACACCGAGCCGATCCGCACCGATGTGCTGGTGATCGGCGGCGGCCCGGCCGGCAGTTGCGCGGCCAGCATCCTCGCCGCGCGCGGCTGGCAGGTGACGATGCTGGAAAAGGATCGCCACCCGCGCTTCCACATCGGCGAATCGCTGCTGCCGATGAACATCCCGATCCTCGAGCGCATCGGTGCGCTGGAGAAGGTGCGCGAAGTGGGCCTGCTCAAGCTGGGCGCGGATTTCCCCGGCGTGGACGGCGGCTACAACGTGTTCGACTTCCGCCGCGCGTTGCGGCCCAACCCCGGTTTCGCGTTCCAGGTGCGGCGCTCGGAGTTCGACCAGGTGCTGTTCGAGCATGCGCGCGAATGCGGTGCCGATGCGCATGACGGCGTACGCGTGGTGCGGGCGGAGGAAGGCGCCGATGGCCGCCTGTGCGTGTTCGACGACCAGGGCCGCGCGTGGCTGGCGCGGCATGTGCTCGATGCCAGTGGCCGCGACACCTTCCTCGGCAACAAGCTCAAGCTCAAGCGCAAGAATCCCAAGCACGCCTCGGCAGCGGTGTTCAGCCATTTCGAGGGCGTGGCGCGCCGGCCGGGGCGCGATGCCGGCAATGTCAGCATCTGCCGCCATGCGCATGGCTGGATCTGGATGATTCCGCTGCGTGACGGCACCACCAGCGTCGGCGCGGTGTGCTGGCCGGATTACCTCAAGACGCGTCGTGGCGGCATGGAGGAGTTCCTGATGCAGACCCTGGCCACGGTGCCCGACGTGGCGCAGCGCATGCAGGGTGCGCGACGCGTCGCGCCGGTGCATGTCACCGGCAATTACACCTATGAATGCCGGCGCATGCACGGCCCGGGATGGACCCTGATCGGCGATGCCTATGCCTTCGTCGATCCGATGTTTTCCTCCGGCGTCTACCTCGCCATGCACAGTGCCGAGCAGGCCGCGCACATGGTCGATGCCGCGCTGTGCGAGCCCGCGCGCGAAGCCGCCCTGCAGCGGCGCTTCCAGCGCGAGTTCGACTCCGGACTGGACGAATTCAAGTGGTTCATCTACCGCTTCACTTCACCGGCGATGCGTGCGCTGTTCGCGCAACCGCGCAACGTGCTCGGGGTGGAGCGGGCGATCGTGTCGATGCTGATCGGCGATATCTTCAGTGGTCGCCAGGTGCGGCGCCGGCTGCGCGTGTTCCGCGTGATCTACGCGCTGACCGCGCTGGGCATGGCGCCGGACGCGTGGCGCGCGTGGCGCCGGCGCCGGCGCCAGGTGGCGATCGAAATGCGCGAGGAGACTTTGCAGGAATGATGGCAGCAGTCATGCAGGAGCAGCATCCGCCGCAGTTGCACGTGGAATACGTCGATGTCGACGCGCTGGACGAGTGGCTGGCGCGCCCCGACCTGCTGGCCGCCTTCGGCTTCGGCCCCGGCGCGCCACGGCGGGGCGATGCGCGCTGGCTGCGCGTGCCGCTGGCGCCGTGGGGCACGCCGCAGGTGGAAATCTGGCGCGCGCACGGGCCGGTGGAAACGGGCCGCGACGGCGCCATCCAGTACGCCAGTGATGGCGCGCTGCTGTTCGGTGCGGTGGAGGTGGCCGAGGGCGAGGGTGACATCCGCGAGGCGGCGCGGCAGGCCTACGCGGCGATGAGCGAGTTCGTCCGGGCGCGCGGATTCCCGCATCTGCTGCGGGTCTGGAACTACCTCGACGACATCACCCTGGGTGAGGGCGATGCGGAGCGCTACCGCGAATTCTGCATCGGCCGCGCCGCGGGCCTGGGTGATTTCGATGTCGGCGCGCTGCCCGCGGCCACCGCGATCGGCCGCTGCGACGGCGAACGCGTGCTGCAGGTGTACTGGCTTGCCGCACGCAGCCCGGGGCAGCCATTGGAAAACCCGCGCCAGGTCGCCGCCTACCGCTATCCGCGCCAATACGGCCCGCAATCGCCCAGCTTCGCCCGCGCGATGCTGCCGCCGAGCGCGCGCACCATGCCGCTGCTGCTTTCGGGCACGGCCGCCGTGGTCGGCCATGCCTCGCAGCATGAGGGCGAACTGCTCAAGCAGCTGGACGAAACCTTCGCCAATTTCGATGCGCTGCTGGCGGTCGCGCGCATGCGCCAGCCGGCATTGCCGCAGCACTTCGGCGACGGCACCCGGCTCAAGGTCTACGTGCGTGATGCCGCCGACCTGCCGCTGGTGGCGCAGGCGCTGGACGAGCGTTTCGGGCCCAGCGTGCCGCGGCTGCTGCTGCATGCGGCGATCTGCCGTCGCGAGCTGGCGGTGGAAATCGACGGCGTGCACGGCTGAGGCCCGCGCCTCGGCGCGACGTCCGGTCGTGCACCACCGACGACGCGCAGCGGCGCGCCTACAATGGCGGCATGAGCAGTTATCCCTTCGCCCGCCCGCGGCGCATGCGCCGCGACGTGTTTTCGCGCCGCCTGATGCGCGAGAACGTCCTCACCACCGATGACCTGATCTATCCGGTGTTCGTGCACGAACATGCCGGGCGCGCGCCGGTGGGTTCGATGCCCGGCATCGAGCGCCTGTCGATCGACGAATTGCTCAAGGTCGGCGAGGCGTTGTGCGAGGCGGGCATCCCCGCGATCGCGTTGTTCCCGGTCACTGCGCCGGAAGCCAAGTCGCTGGATGCCGCTGCCGCCTGGGACGAGGAGGGCCTTGCCCAGCGCGCGGTGCGTGCGCTCAAGCAGCGCTTCCCCGCGCTTGGCGTGATCACCGACGTCGCGCTCGATCCGTATACCTCGCATGGCCAGGACGGGCTGCTGGACGAGGCTGGCCACGTGCTCAACGACGAAACCGTCGAAGTGCTGGTCAAGCAGGCGCTGTCGCATGCCCGCGCCGGCGCCGACGTGGTCGCGCCCAGCGACATGATGGACGGGCGCATCGGCGCGATCCGCGGCGAGCTGGAGGCCGAGGGCCTGATCCACACCCGCATCCTCGCCTACAGCGCGAAATACGCCAGCGCCTTCTACGGCCCGTTCCGCGACGCGGTCGGCTCGGCCGCGGCGCTGGGCAAGGCCGACAAGTTCACCTACCAGATGGACCCGGCCAATTCCGACGAAGCCCTGCGCGAGGTCGATGCCGACATCGGCGAGGGTGCCGACATGGTCATGGTCAAGCCCGGCATGCCGTACCTGGACATCGTGCGCCGGGTCAAGGACGAGTTCGGCGTGCCCACCTTCGTCTATCAGGTCAGCGGCGAGTACGCGATGCTCAAGGCCGCCGCCGGCCATGGCTGGCTGGACGAGCGCGCCACCGCGATGGAAGCGCTGCTCGGCATCAAGCGCGCCGGCGCCGACGCCATCCTCACCTATTACGCGCTGGACGCCGCGCGCTGGCTGCGCGAAGGCTGAACGCACGGCCGGCAGCAGAGCGCGTCGCGGTCGATCGGCTGCTGCGGCGTTCGTGCTGCAGGTAGCATGTGCCAATGGCACTGCCGCATTACGCCGTCCTCGGCCATCCGGTCGCTCATTCGCTCTCGCCGCGCATCCACGCGGCGTTCGCCCGTGAGTGCGGCATCGCGCTGACCTACCTGGCGCTGGACACCGGCACAGTCGGCTTCGCCGCGACCCTGCAGCGCTTCGCCGCCGCCGGTGGCGTGGGTGCGAACGTCACCGTGCCGCACAAGGCCGAGGCCGCGGCCCTGTGTCATACCCTGGGGCATCGCGCGCGTCGCGCCGGGGTGGTCAATACCCTGAGCCTGCACAACGGCCGCTGGCTGGGGGAGAACACCGATGGCAGCGGCTTGCTGCGCGACCTGCGTCAGCGTCGCGGGCTGGAGCTGTATCAGAGTCGGGTGCTGCTGATCGGCGCCGGCGGTGCCGCGCAGGGCGTGGCACCGGCGCTGCTGGAAGCGGGCATCGCCCAGCTGGTCATCGCCAACCGCAGTCGCAGTCGTGCGGTCGACCTGATGGACCGGCTGCAGGACGACACGCGCACCCGCGCCTGCGTGCTGCACGAAGTGGCCGCGATGGGCGAATTCGACCTCGTCGTGCAGGCCACGTCCGCCGGGCATCAGGGCGAGGCACCGGCACTGCCCGGCTTCGTGCCGGGCGCGGACACGGTCTGCGTCGACCTCAACTATGGCGCCGCGGCGATGGGCTTCCTCGCCTGGGCACATGCGCATGGCTGCCAGCACGCGTTCGACGGCCTCGGCATGCTGGTGGAACAGGCGGCCGATGCATTCGAAATCTGGCACGGGCAGCGCCCCGACACCGACCCGATCTACGCGCAGCTGCGGCTGACCCCCGGCCAGGCCTGAAACGCCAGCGGCCCGCTCAGGGCTCGCGGCGCTTGCCGCTGAGGTACTCGTCCTTCAGTCGCACGTAGTGGCCGGCGGAATAGAACAACGCCTCGATTTCGGCATCGGACAGCTTGCGTGCGAAGCGCGCCGGGCTGCCCAGCCACATCTCACCGCTGCCGAGCACCTTGCCCGGTGCCAGCAGCGCGCCCGCGCCGAGGAAGCCGTGGCGCTCGATCACCGCGCCATCCAGCACCCGCGCGCCCATTCCGACCAGGCTGGCGTCCTCGATCCGGCAGGCATGCACGATGGCCTGATGGCCGATGGTCACGTCCTCGCCGATCACGGTGGCGAAACCGCCGAGCTTGGCATGCGGGCCGTCGTGGCTGACGTGGACCACGGTGCCGTCCTGCACATTGGTGCGCGCGCCGATGCGCACGAAATTGACATCGCCGCGGATCACGGTGAACGGCCACACCGAGACGTCATCGCCCAGCACCACATCGCCGATCACCCGCGCGGCCTCATCGACATACACCCGCTCGCCGAGCTGCGGCAGGTGATCCAGATAGGGACGGATCGCATTCATGCGCGCAGTGTACGCGGGTACACTCGCGGGCATGAAAATCGCCAGCTGGAACGTCAATTCACTCAATGTGCGGCTGCCGCATCTGCTGCAATGGCTGCAGGCGGCGGCGCCGGATGTGGTCGGGCTGCAGGAAACCAAGCTGGAGGATCACCGCTTTCCCGCCGAGGCGCTGGTCGAGGCCGGCTACCGCTGCGCCTTCCACGGGCAGAAGACCTACAACGGGGTCGCGATCCTGGCGCGCGGGCGCGAGATCGACGACGTGCAGATGGGCATCCCCGGTTTCGAGGACGACCAGCGGCGGGTGATCGCGGCCACCGTCGATGGCATCCGCATCGTCAATCTGTACGTGGTCAATGGCCAGTCGGTGGGCAGCGACAAGTACGCCTACAAGCTGCGCTGGCTCGACGCCGTGCATGCGTGGATCGAGGCCGAGCTGGTGCACCATCCGCGGATGGTGGTGATGGGCGACTTCAACATCGCGCCGGATGCGCGCGACGTGCACGACCCGGCGATCTGGAACGAGGACCACATCCTGACCTCGACCGCGGAGCGTGCCGCGCTGCAGCGGCTGCAGGCACTGGGTCTGCACGATGCCTTCCGCCTGCATACCGACGAAGGCGGCATCTTCAGCTGGTGGGATTACCGCCAGGCCGCGTTCCGCCGCGACATGGGCCTGCGCATCGACCTGACTCTGGTTTCCGAGGCACTAAAGCCGCAGCTGGCCGAGGCCGGCATCGACCGCGAACCGCGCACCTGGGAGCGGCCCAGCGACCACGCGCCGGCCTGGGTCAGGCTCGAGGCCTGAAGGCAGGTCGACGCAGCGCGGTGCATGCACCGCCAGACCGAGGCGGGGCGCGGAAAATGACAAGGCCCGGCATGCGCCGGGCCTCGGGAGCGGCACGTCCCTGTGCCGCACGGGGTGTGCGGAGCCTCGCTCAGCGCGCGCGCCCGCGGGTGAACAGGTTCACGATCGCGAGCAGGATGATCGCGCCGATCAGCGAAGCCAGGAGGCCCATGACACTGAAGTCGCCGGTGTTGGCGGTGCCCGAACCCAGCAAGGGGGCAATCAGGAAGCCACCAAGGAAGGAGCCGACGATGCCGACGATGATGTTGAGCAGGATGCCCTGTTGCGCGTCGCGCTTCATGATGATGCTGGCCAGCCAGCCGATGAGGCCGCCGACGATCAACCAGATGATGATGTTCATGCAGTTCTCCGAACCTTTGGGAGTTTGGGTTTGGCGCTTCCCCGTGTCGCCGGGAGCGTCTGCAGTCTGCGCAGTGGTCCGTGATGGCACCGTCATAGAGCCATCAGAAAACCTTAATCAATTCAGCAAGTTGCGCATCATGTGAATATTGCGATGCAGCGTGAATGGCGCATCGATGTGGCCTCGATGCACGCCGATGCCGGGATTTGCAGGACGAAAATGCCGCCGCGCGGCGGCTCAGGCGCGCGGCGGCTGCGCCGCTTCCGCAGTTTCGACCAGGGCGAGCAGGGCCTCGCGCGGCAGCTTGCCGGTTTCGTTGCGTGGCAGCGCGTCCACGCGCAGGATCCGGCGTGGCAGGAATACCGGGTCGCAACCGCGGCGCAACGCGGCGAGGATGGCGGCATCCTCCAGCGCGGGATCGGCGAACACCAGTGCCAGCAGCCGGCCGATGCCGCTGTCGTCGGCATCCAGTTGCAGCATCGCCGCATCGCGGATGCCGGGGATCGCCAGCAGGCGACGGCCAAGATCCGCCAGCGAGGCGCGCTTGCCGGCGATTTCCAGCAAGTCCGACTGCCGTCCGCGCAGGATGAAGCCGCGCCCGTAATCGACCAGTCCGACGATGTCGGCAAGCTCCCTGGGCTGCACCAGCGAGGGGCGATGCACGCGCGTGCCATCGGCCAGCGGCTGCAGCCGGGTGTCCGGGTACAGCCGCCAATGCGTTTCGCGGGCGCTGCGCCGATGGGCGAACACGCAGACTTCGGTGGCGCCGAACAGTTCATGCAGTTCGCAGCCGAAGCGCGCCTCCGCGGCGATGGCGAGTTCGCGCGGCAGGGGCGCGGTGGCGGTGACGATGGCCTGCAGCCGCGGCAGCTCGACGCCGGCCTGCAGCAGCGCGCGCAAATGCACCGGGGTGGTCACCAGCAGGCGCGGCATCGTGGTTTCGGCCAGCATGCGCACGATGTCCTCAGGGAAGAACGGCCGCCCCGGATGCACCTGCCAGCTGCCGAGCAGCGGCATCAGCACCGACATCTCCATGCCGTACATGTGCTGCGGCGGCACCGTGGCGAGGATGCCGCCAGCCTGCGGGAACAGCGTGCCGAGCGCGTGGCGGTTGCCGGCATCGGTCATCTGCAGCGAACCCCACGACTTGGCATTGGCCGAGGGCGCGCCGGTGGAGCCGGAGGTGTAGGCGATCAGCGCGACGCGCTGTGCGGGGATATGCCAATCAAAAGCCTGCAGGTCGGCTTCGCCGCCGGCCAGGTCCACGCGCAACACGCCTTCGCCATCGGCATCGCCGAGCACGTGGCTGCCGGGGTGGCGAGCGGCGACTTCGGCAACGGCTTCGGGTGCACGCGAGGGCGGCATCAGCGTGGCCTGTCCGCGCAGCAGGGCGGCACAGAAGCCGAGCATGAAATGGTCGCGCCGCTCGCACAGGTTGATCGCCGCCGGTGCCGCGGGCAGGCGCATGGCCAGCGCCGCCACGCGTGCGCGGAACTCGCCACGGGTCATCGCCTGCGGACCGCAGAACAGCAGGTGATTGTCGTCACCGGGCAGCAGGGGTGGGGCGTCGACACTCATCCGGGGCAGGGCATCAGGGCGGCGGGGCGCCCATGTTAGCCAGTGCCGCGGGCGGCTAAGCTGAAGGGATGCCCGATGTACCCGACCATGCCCTGTTGCCGCTGCCGGTGGCCGCGGATGCCGAGCGCCTGGCGCGCGAATGGTTCGCCGCACGCGTCGGGCGGGCGGCAGAAGCAGTGCCGGTCAGGCGCGATGCGCATGGTCGCCCGCGCCTGGCGGCACCGCTGGACGGATTGGACCTGGGCTGGAGCCACAGCGGCGGCTGGCTGCTGCTCGCCGGCGGCGAGGGCCTGCGTCTGGGCTGCGACCTGGAGCATGTGCGCCCACGGCCCAACGCGCGCGCGCTGGCACAGCGCTTCTTCCATGCCGATGAAGCCGCGTGGCTGGATCGCTTGCCGCAGGAACAGGCGGAGCGCACCTTCCTGCGCCTGTGGTGCGCCAAGGAGGCGCTGCTGAAAGCCTATGGCCGCGGGCTGGCATTCGGTCTGCAGCGGCTGCGCCTGATCGAGGGTGCGCACGGCCTGGAGCTGGCGGACTGCGACCCGCGGCTTGGTTGTGCGGGCAACTGGCAGCTGCATGAATGGAGCCCGCGCCCCGGCTTCCACGCGGCACTGGCTTGGCACCGCCTGCCGGCGCCGCAGGCTGCGATACTGCCGCCATGAATGCGCATGCCCTGCCAGCCGACATCGAGCCCCTGCTGCGCTCGGGCCTGGCCGAACTCGGCCTGTCGTCCACGCTGGCGCCCCCGCTTCTGCAGTATCTGGCGCTGCTGCAACGCTGGAACGCCACCTACAACCTGACCGCGGTGCGCGACGTGCGCGAGATGGTCAGCCGCCACATCCTCGATTCGTTGGCGATGGCGCGCTTCGTGCCCGATGCCGCGCTGGCTGATCTGGGCACCGGGCCCGGGCTGCCGGGGATCCCGCTGGCCATTGCGCGGCCGGGCTGCCAGGTGACCCTGGTCGAGTCCAACGGCAAGAAGGCGCGCTTCCTGCGCGAGGCGTTGCGCCGCTTGCAGCTGAGCAATGCCGAGGTGGCCGAATGCCGCGCCGAGCGGCTGCAGCGCCCGGGAGCCTATGCGGCGATCACCGCGCGCGCGCTGGCGACGCTGGCCGGGATCATCGAGGTCGGTGGCCACCTGCTGGCCGAGGACGGGGTGCTGCTGGCACTCAAGGCCGGCAGCATCGAGGCCGAGGCCGCGCAGCTGCCACCGGGCTGGGTGCTGCGCGAGACGCACGAATTGCAGGTGCCGGGCCTGGCCGCGACCCGGCGTCTGGCGGTGGTGGCACGCGCTGCGGGTACGCCCGGCACGGCGCGGGCATAATGGAGCGTCCTGTGGCCGCACCGGCGGCCGCGATGACGGAATCCCGCACATGGCGCGAGTGATCGCGATTGCCAACCAGAAGGGGGGCGTGGGCAAGACCACCACCTCGGTCAATCTGGCCGCCGCGCTGGCGGCCAGCAATCGTCGCGTGTTGCTGGTCGACCTCGATTCGCAGGGCAATGCGACCATGGGCAGCGGCATCGACAAGCACGAGGTGGCGCATTCCACCTGCGACGTGCTGCTGGAGGAGATCCGCGCCGCAGCCGCGATCATGGCCAGCGAGGAAGGCTACGACCTGATGCCGGGCAATACCGACCTCACCGCAGCCGAGATCGCGTTGATGGACGAGGAGGGCCGCGAGCAGCGGCTCAAGCGCGCGCTGGAAGACCTGCGTGACGAATACGACTTCATCCTCATCGACTGCCCGCCGGCGCTGTCCCTGCTGACCCTCAATGCACTGACCGCGGCCGATTCGGTGCTGGTGCCGATGCAGTGCGAGTACTACGCGCTGGAAGGCCTGACCGCGCTGTTGCGCACCATCGATGCGCTGCGCCAGCGGCTCAACCCGAAGCTGGAGATCGAGGGCGTGCTGCGCACCATGTTCGATGTGCGCAACAACCTGTCCAATGCGGTGTCGGCCGAGCTGGTGCAGCACTTCGGCGAGCAGGTCTTCCGCACCATCATCCCGCGCAATGTGCGCGTGGCCGAAGCACCCAGCCACGGGCAGAGCATCGTCAGCTACGACCGCGCCTCGCGTGGCGGCGTGGCCTACCTCGGGCTGGCCGGCGAAGTGCTGCGCCGCCAGCGTGAACGCACGGCCAGTGAAGCCAAGGAGCATGCCGCATGAGTCCCGCCGCCAAGCCCCCGGTCAAGAAGGCACCCGCCAAGGCGGCGGCACGCAAGCGTGGGCTGGGCCGCGGACTTGACGCGCTGCTCGGGCCGAATGCCGCTGCGCCGCGCGAAGCACTGGAGGCGCAGCCCGGCGACCGGCTCAAGCGGTTGCCGCTGAAGCACTTGCAGCCGGGCAAGTACCAGCCGCGGCAGACCATGGATGATGCCAAGCTGGCGGAGCTGGCCGAATCGATCAAGGCGCAGGGCGTGGTGCAGCCGGTGGTGGTGCGCGCGATCGGTAAGGACAAGTACGAGATCGTGGCCGGCGAACGCCGCTGGCGCGCCAGTCGCCTCGCCGGCCTGACCGAAATCCCGGCGGTGGTACGCGAGCTGGACGACCGCACCGTGGTCGCCATGGCGCTGATCGAGAACATCCAGCGCGAGGACCTCAATCCGCTGGAAGAGGCGCAGGCCCTGCAGCGCCTGATCGACGAATTCGACCTGACCCACGCGCAGGCGGCGGAGGCGGTGGGGCGCTCGCGCGCGGCGGTGTCCAACCTGCTGCGACTGCTGGAGCTGCCGGAGGAAATCCGCGCCCTGGTGCAGGCCCGGGCGATCGAGATGGGGCATGCCCGCGCCCTGCTGTCGCTGACCCCGCAGGCGGCGATCGCGCTGGCGCGGCAGGCGGCCGACGAAGGCTGGAGCGTGCGCGAAGTGGAACATCGCGTTCAGCAACTGGCCGCCGGCACGTTGCCCACCGGCACGACGAGGAAGCGCAGCCGTGTGCTGCCATCGGCCGATATCGCGGCACTGGAGAACGAGCTTTCGGAACTGCTCGCCAGCAAGGTCGCGGTGCAGCATGGACGCGGTGGCCGCGGCAAGCTGGTGATCCACTACGGTTCACTGGATGCGCTGGACGGCGTGCTGGAGCGCTTGCGCAAGGCGCCCTGAGGCCGGCGCAGGCACGTGCGCAGGCATTCGCCGGCCACGACAAGGCGCGATAATCCACGCATGAACTCTGGCCCGATTCTGCTCACCGGCGCCGCCGGCTTCATCGGTGCGTACGTGATGCGCGCGCTGCTCGCGCGCGGCGAGCACGTGCTCGGCGTGGACAGCTACAACGCGTACTACCCGCCGCAACTCAAGCGCGATCGCGTCGCCGCACTGTGCGCGCAGGCCGACATCCGCGTGCTCGACATCGCCGATGGCCAGGCGCTGGCTGCCCTGTTCGAGGAAGTGAAGCCCGCGCGCGTGATCCACCTCGCCGCACAGGCCGGGGTGCGCCACTCGCTGACCCATCCCGAGGACTACGTGCAGAGCAATCTGGTCGGCTTCGGCCACGTGCTCGAGCAATGCCGGCGGCACGCGGTGGCGCATCTGGTTTATGCCAGCTCGTCCTCGGTATACGGCGATGCCGCCAGCCCGCCATTTTCCGAGGCGCAGCGCATCGATCGCCCGCGCTCGCTGTATGCCGCGACCAAGGTCGCCAACGAGGCGATGGCCTACAGCCAGGCCAGCGTGCATGGCCTGGCCGCCACCGGTTTGCGCTTCTTCACCGTGTACGGGCCGTGGGGCCGGCCGGACATGGCGCCGTTGCTGTTCTCGCGTGCGGCGCTGGCCGGTCGCCCGATCGAGGTGTTCAACCATGGCCGCATGCGCCGCGACTTCACCCATGTCGACGACATCGTCGCCGGCGTGCTCGGCGCACTGGATGCGCCGCCGGACGGACTTGTCCCGCCGCATCGGGTGTTCAACCTCGGTCATCACGTGCCGGTGCCGCTGGAGCACTTCATCGAGGTGATCGAGGCCGCCGCCGGGCGCCGTGTCGAGCGCTTCTACCGTCCGATGCAGCCGGGCGACATGCTCGAGACCATGGCCGACATCGAGCGCGCCCGCGAGGCCTTCGGCTTCGCACCCGGGATCGGGATTGAACACGGCATGCCGGCAGTGGTCGAATGGTGCCGCGCCTATTACGGAGATGCCGTGTGAGTGAGCTGCCGCAGTTGTCGGTGGTGGTGCCGGTCTACAACGAGGAAGACAACATCGCCCCGTTGGTGGAAGAAATCGTGGCCACGCTGCGCGGCCGGCTTGCGTTCGAGATCGTGTACGTGGATGACGCCTCGCGCGACGGCAGCCTGCAGCGGCTGCGCGCGTTGCAGGCGCACACGCCGGAGCTGCGGGTGATCCGCCACCTCGCCAACAGCGGACAGAGCGCAGCGATCCGCCACGGCGTCGAGGCCGCGCGCGCGCCGTGGATCGCGACCCTGGATGGGGATGGGCAGAATGATCCGGCGGACATCCCGCGCCTCCTGGCCGAGCGCGACAAGGCCGACGAGGCGGTGCGCATGTTCGCCGGCTGGCGGGTAGAGCGCCGCGATTCGGGCAGCAAGCGCTGGGCCTCGAAATGGGCCAATGCGATCCGTGCGCGCATGCTTGGCGATGCCACCCCCGACACCGGCTGCGGCATCAAGCTGTTCGAACGCGCCGCCTTCCTCGAGCTGCCGTATTTCGACCACATGCACCGCTACCTGCCGGCGCTGATGCAGCGTGCCGGCTGGCGCACGCTCAGCGTGCCGGTCAACCATCGCGCACGCAGCAGTGGCGTGTCCAAGTACACCAATCTCGGCCGCGCGCTGGTCGGCGTGCGCGACCTGCTGGGCGTGTCCTGGCTGATCGCACGGCAGCGCAGGACCGACATCGAGGAAATCATTCCGCGCGACGATGGTTGAGCGCATCCACCCTCCCTGTTTGCACCCGGAACCGAGCCCGTGATCAGCCCCGACCCCGTTTCCTTCATGCATGCCCCGATCAGCTGGCTGGAATGGACCGGGGTGCACATGAGTCCGTGGAAGCTGATCGGCTGGATCGGCGCGCTGATGTTCGGCAGCCGCTGGCTGGTGCAGTTCATCGCCAGCCGCCGCGCCGGCCGCCCGGTGATCCCGCGCATGTTCTGGTACATGAGCATCCTCGGCAGCCTGATGACGCTGGCCTATTTCGTGTTCGGCAAGAACGATTCGGTCGGCATCCTGCAGAACCTGTTTCCCACTTTCACCGCCGGCTACAGCCTGTGGCTGGACATCCGCCACCGCGGCTGGCGGCGCGACCGCGACCACGACCACGACCACGATTGAAGGCGGCCGCGGGCAGCCGGCAGCGGCATGAAGGGTTAGCATCGGGGCACGTCCGCAACCCGATGCCGCCATGACCCGTACCCCGTTGCTGCTCGCCTGTCTGCTTGCCCTGCCGTGGAGCGCGTCCCTGCAGGCGGCGCCGCCTGTGCCGCAGGCGCAGCCTGCGCGCGCCGCCGAATCCGCCGCCGACGCCCGCTTCCGTGCCATCTGGGAGCGCGAATGGGCCTGGCGCCAGGCCGAGAACGGCCAGGTCGATGGCGAGGATGCGAGCGGCCTGCGCCTGCGGCTGCCGGATGTCTCGCCACAGGCACAGGCACGCCGGCTCAAGGTATGGGAGGGCGTGCTGGCCGAGCTGGAGCGGATCGACCCGGCGCGGCTCGGCGCGGAGAACCGCATCCATTACCTGGTCTATCGGCCGCAGGTGGAGAACCTTGCCGCCGGCGCGCGTTTCCGCGACCACGAGATGCCGTTCAACGCCGATTCCTCGTTCTGGTCGTGGCTCGGCTTCATGGGCCAGCAGGAATTGCGCAGCGCGCAGCATTACCGCGATTACATCGCGCTGCTGCGTGATGTGCCGCGCTATTTCCAGCAGCACATCGGCAACATGCGCGCCGGGCTCGCGCGCGGGTTCTCGGTGCCGCGTGCCACGCTGGACGGGCGCGATGCCTCGATCGCGCAGGTGGCGGAGTTGCGCGATGTGGAGCAGGCCGCGCTGTATCGCCCGTTCAAGCGCATGCCGGTGTCGATCCCCGCGGCCGAGCAGCAGGCGTTGCGCGAGGAGGGGCGACGCGCGCTGTCCGAGGCGGTGATCCCGGCCTATGCGGAGCTGCTGGCCTTCTTCCGCAACGAATACGTGCCGCAGGCGCGCACCACGCTGGCCGCCGAGGCGATGCCCGATGGCGTGGCCTGGTACCGCCAGCAGATCCGCCACTACACCACGCTCGACCTCGAGCCCGAGGCGATTCACCAGATCGGCCTCAAGGAAGTCGCGCAGATCCGCGCCGAGATGGACGCGATCATCGAGCAGGTCGGATTCAAGGGGAATTCGCCGCAGACCCGCTTCCAGGATTTCCTCGCCTTCCTGCGCACCGACAAGCAGTTCTACGTGGACACGCCGCAGGCGCTGCTCGATCGCGCGGCGTGGATCAGCAAGCGCGTGGATGGCGAGATCGGCAAGATCATCGGCAAGCTGCCGCGCAACCGCTTCGCCATCGTCGAAGTGCCGCCGGACATCGCCCCGTTCTGGACTGCGGGCCGCGGCGGTGCCAGCACCTACTGGCTCAACACGTATGACTTGCCTTCGCGGCCGCTGTACAACCTGCCGGCGCTGACCCTGCACGAATCCGCACCCGGGCATTCGCTGCAGGGTTCGCTGGTGATGGAAATGGGCGAGATGCCGGGCTTTCGCCGCGAATACATCAGCGCCTACGGCGAGGGCTGGGGCCTGTATTCGGAATGGCTGGGCAAGGAAATGGGCATCTATGAAACGCCGTACGAGGACTTCGGCCGCCTGACCTACGCGATGTGGCGTGCGGCGCGGCTGGTGATCGATACCGGCGTGCACCACAAGGGCTGGAGCCGCGAGCAGGCGATCGCCTACCTGCGCGAGAACACCGCGCTGTCCGAGCACGAGGTCACCACCGAGGTCGATCGTTACATCTCCTGGCCGGCGCAGGCGCTGTCCTACAAGCTCGGCGAGATCGCGATCATGAACCTGCGCCGCGAAGCCGAGCGCGAGCTGGGCGCGAAGTTCGACCCGCGCCGCTTCCATGACGCGGTGCTGGCACAGGGTTCGGTGCCGCTGCCGTTGCTGGAGAGCGAGATCCGCAGCTTCATCGCGCGCGAGAAGGCCGGCGGCGGCTGAGGCAGCCGCGCCGGGCGTCCCCGCCGCTGCCGGGCTTGCATCGCGGCCGGATCTGTCGCATCATGCTCGGCTCCCTGCGCCCGCCCGACGGCAGGCCGTGCCGGAAACGCGATTCCGGCCCGCAGGATCGATGCCCGCATCGCGTGGCCGCCGCAAGGCGCGCCGGGGCCGCCGCCGCCCGGGCCACGGGTGGCACCCACGGACACACGAGAGGTGCTCATGTCCCGCCAATGCCAAGTAACCGGCAAGCGTACCGTGACGGGTAACAACGTCTCGCACGCGATGAACAAGACCCGCCGCCGTTTCATGCCCAATCTCCACGAACGCCGCTTCTGGGTGGCTTCGGAGAACCGCTGGGTGAAGCTGCGCGTTTCCACCAAGGCCCTGCGCACCATCGACAAGAACGGCATCGACGCCGTGCTGGCCGACCTGCGTGCCCGTGGCGAAAAGATCTAAGGAGTCCCGACCATGCCCTCCAAGCGCGACAAGATCCGCCTGATTTCCTCGGAAGGAACGGGTCACTTCTACACCACCGACAAGAACAAGAAGAACACCCCGGGCAAGATGGAAATGAAGAAGTACGACCCGGTGGTGCGCAAGCACGTGATCTACAAGGAAGGCAAGATCAAGTAAGCGCCTTCGCTGCTTGCCGCTTCGACGAAACCCGCCGCAAACCGGCGGGTTTTGTTTTGCCCTGCGCGGGCTGGCGGCGTGCGTGCGCCTGCTCAGTCCGCCGGGTGCCAGCCCTTTTCCTGCAGCGCCAGCCAGCACATGGCCACCGTGGTGGCATCCCCCAGCGCGCTGTGCCGGCCCAGTACCGGCACACCGAGGGTATGTGCGATGTGGTGGAAGTCGAGGTTGGGCGGGGCATCCGGGCGCCGCCGCAACTGCGCCGCCTGCACCGCGTCGGCAAGATCGAAGCGGCGGTTGGGCAGGGTGAAGCCGCAGACCGCGCGCACATGCGGGGCCAGCATGCGCAGGTCGAAATCGAGGTAGTAGCCGAGCAGCGGGCGTGGCCCCAGCCAGTGCAGGAATTCGCGCACCGCGCGGGTCACGCCGATGCCGCTGGCGGCCTCCTGCGGGGTGATGTGGTGGTGGCGGATGGAATCGATGCCGAATTCGCGCTCCGGCCGGATGCGCCGGGTGAAGCGCTCGGACAGGCACACGCGCCCCTCGCGCAACGGCACCGCTGCGAGGCTGAGGATGTGATCGCGCGCGGGATCCAGGCCCGTGGTTTCGAGGTCCAGACTGACCCATTCGTGCTGCGGCGCCGGCGCGGTCAATGCGCGCCATTCGCCCTCGCCATGGCGTCGGCGCGTCCACCAGCGGCGCAGGGCGGTGGCGGTGCTCATTCGCGCAGGTGGAAGCGGGTCTTGATCAGGCCGCGGAAGTCGCGCACCACGCGCAGGGCATCGCGCAGCAGCTCGCGATCCAGCCGGCGCAGGCGTTCGGCCTGGATGAAGTCGTCGGGCGTGCGCCCGGCATCGATCGCCTCCAGTTGCGCATCCAGCCGCAGGCGCTGGAACGCGGCCAGTGCCTGCGGCAGGTCGCGGCCCAGTTCCGCCGGCAGCAGGCCGCCATCGAGCAGCTGCCGGCAACGCTCGAAGCTGTTGCGCTCGCTGATGCCGTGGCGCAGCGCCAGGCAGCGCAGGCCATGCACCACCGGGAAAATGCCGCCCTTCTTCAGGTCGGTGCCCTGCGCATCGCCGCGTACCTGGCCAAGCAGGGTCAGCGGGGTATCGAATTGCAGCACCGCGGCGGCCAGTTGATTGAGCAGGCGCTCGTCGCCGCCCAATGCCATCAGGGCCGCGTCCACCGGGGCGAACAGGGCACGATTGCCGGCGACCGGGCGCGCATCGAGCGCGATCGCGAGATCGAGCGCGGCTTCGCCGGTATGCAGGAAACGCCAGCGGTCGATGCGCTGACGCCATTCGGACTGGCGCATGCGCCAATGCGGGTTGCTCGCCATCACCCCGCCGCGGCAGGGCGGGTAGCCGACTTCGCCCAGCGCGGCGGCGAAGCGTTGCATGGCCTCGGCAATCGCCGCCTCGTCCGCGGCGTCGATGTCGTCGGCCATCACCAGCGCGTTGTCCTGGTCGGTCTTCAGCAACTGTTCGCGACGGCCCTCGCTGCCCATCACCAGCAGGCACACGCGTTGCCGCAGTTCGGCCGGCAGCAGCAGTTCGAAAATGCCGCGCATGATGCGGCTGTTGAGTGCGCTGACCAGCTGCATCAGGTTCGGAATGCGCGCGCCCTGGGCGCTCAGGGTGCGGATCAGGCGCGGCATTTCGCGTGCCGCCTCGGCGATCTCGGCGAGGCTTTGCGCGCGCGCCAGGCGCAGGTTGATCAGATGCGAGTGGCTGGCGTAATGCGCCAGCACCTCGGCCATGCCGAGGGTGCCGATGATCTGCCTGCCCTCGGCCACCGCCACGCGCTCGATCTGGCGCTCGGTCATCACCACCAGCGCCTGGAACAGCATGTCCTCGCGACCGAGGCTGACCAGTGGCCGGCTGGCGAGCGGGCCGACCGGTGCCTCCAGTGGCAGCAGGCGATGGCTGAGCGCTTCCAGCAGGTCGGTGCGGGTGACGATGCCCGGTGTGTCTTCGGCAGCGTCCTCGACCAGCAGGCAGTCCACCCGTTTCTCGCGCAGGCGCTGGCTGGCCTCGCGGATGCTGGTGGCCGCGTCGATGCGTTCGGCCGGTGCCAGTTGCGCGTCGCCGACGCGGGTCACCATCAGTTCGGCCAGCTCCGAATCGCGGCCGCGCTCGAGCGCGGCAAGCCGGCCCTTGGCGCTGAGGCCCTCGCTGAAGTAGGCGGCGAACGCGGGATTGTCGGCCAGCAGGCGGCGGAAGCTGGCGGCCGGAATCAGGAACAGCAGGCAATCGCTTTCGCTGCGGTAGCTGTGGCGCGCGCGGCCGGCCATCACCGCCCAGGCGCCGAACACGTCGCCGGGCCCGTAATCGCCGAAGCGTGATTCGCGGCCCTCGGCGTCACGCTCGAATGCGCAGATGCGGCCCTTGAGGATCACCACCGCATGCGGCGAAGGATTGCCGGCCTCGAGCAGCAACTCGCCGGCGGAATGGAAGGCGAGGTCGACGCTGGCGGTCAGCAGCGTGCGTCCGGCTTCGTCGAGCAGGTCGAACGGCGGTTGCGACAGGTCGAGGCCGGGAACGGGTTCCATGGCGCCACGGGCATCGGGATTGAGGTCATTCTCGCAGTCCCGCTGACGCGTGTATGTTCGACTTTGGCCGTGGTGGTGCGCTCGCCTACACTCGGAGCATCCACCCAGGACAGGCGCGCGGATGATCTCGAGCTGGTCGCTGCTGCTGGTTTCCATCGCCTATGTCGGCCTGCTGTTCGGCGTGGCCAGCTGGGGCGAGCGCCATCCGCTGCCGGCGCGTTTTCCGTGGCTGCGGCCGGCGGTGTATGCGCTGGCGCTGGCGGTGTATTGCTCGTCGTGGACCTTCTTCGGTGCCGTCGGCACCGCGGCGCGCACCGGGCTGGGCTTCCTGCCGATTTATCTGGGCCCGGTGCTGTTGCTGATCTTCGGTTGGCGCATCCTGGAGCGGCTGATCCTGATCAGCGACGAGCAGCGCATCGTCTCCATCGCCGATTTCCTGTCCTCGCGTTATGGCCGCGTGCCGGGGCTGGCGGCGCTGGTCACCTCGGTGGCACTGGTCGCCGCAGTGCCCTATCTCAGCCTGCAGTACCAGGCGGTGGCGATGAGCGTGGGCGTGTTGCTGGATGCGCCCGCCGGCGAGCGCGTGCTGGCCGATCCGGCGCTGTACGTGGCGCTGTCGCTGGCGCTGTTCGCGATCCTGTTCGGCACCCGCCGCACCGATGCCACCGAACACCACCGCGGCATGATGCTGGCGGTGGCGATGGAGTCGCTGCTCAAGCTGCTGGCTTTCATTGCGCTTGGCCTGTTCGCGCTGTGGCAGCTGCGCGGGCCGCAGGCGCTGCCGCTGCTCGACGCCGGGCGCGCGATGTTCGCGCAGCCCTTGCCCGGCAGCGTGGTCACGCAGACCCTGGTCGCGTTTCTTGCCATCGTCTGCCTGCCGCGCCAGTTCCATGTCGCGGTGGTGGAATGCCTCGACGTGCGCGACCTGCGCCCGGCGCGCTGGATGTTCGGCGGCTACCTGCTGCTGTTCTCGTTGCTGGTGGTGCCGCTGAGCATTGCCTGCGTGGCGCTGTTCGCCGGCACCGGGGTGTCGCCCGACAGCTACGTGCTGGCGCTGCCGTTGCACTTCGATCAGGAGTGGCTGGCGCTGGCGGCCTACCTCGGCGGGTTTTCCGCCGCCACCGGCATGGTGATCATGGCCAGCATCGCGCTGGCGACCATGGTCAGCAACGACCTGGTGATGCCGGTGATGCTGCGCCTGCGTGGCGCGGCGGTGGGCGAGACGGTGATCGCCGGACGTCTGCTGTGGGTGCGCCGCGCCACCATCATCGCGCTGGCGCTGTTCGCCTTCGGCTACCAGCGCGTGGTGCGTGGTCACGGCAGTCTGGCCGAGTACGGCCTGCTGGCGTTTGCCGCGGTGGCGCAGTTCGCGCCGGCGCTCTTCGCCGGCCTGTACTGGCGCGGCGCGAGTCGCCAGGGCGCCATGGCCGGCACCCTGACCGGCGCGCTGGTCTGGGCCTACACCCTGTTCCTGCCCTCGCTGGTGCACAGCGAGTGGCTGCACCTGGAAGATTGGCTGGAGCATGGTCCCGGTGGCATCGGCTGGCTGCGCCCGGAGGGGCTGCTCGGCATGTCCGGCTGGGATGCGCTCAGCCATGGCGTGTTCTGGTCCCTGCTGGCCAACGTGCTGGTGCTGGTCACGGTGTCGCTGCGCCGGCGCCCGCGTCTGCGCGAACAGCTGCTGGCGCAGCCGTTCCTCGAACCCTATGCCCAGCGCGCGCCGCAGGATGCCGGTGGCCTTGCCGGCAACCTGCGCGGCAGCGACCTTCTGGCATTGGCCGAGCGCATCGTCGGCGAGCGCACCGCGCGGCGTGCCTTCGCCCGTTACCGTGGCCCCGAGGACGAGCCATGGCGTCCGGACGAAATTGCCGACCGTGCGCTGATGCAATACACCGAGCGCCTGTTGGCCTCGGCGATCGGTGCCGACTCCGCACGGCTCATGTTGACCAGTGCGCTGCGCGGCTCGGGCATGGCGCTGGGCGACGTGGTGGAGATGCTCGACCAGGCCGGGCAGGAGATGCGTTTCAACCGCCAGGTGCTGATGACCACGCTGGAAAACATCGCCCAGGGCGTGAGCGTGATCGATGCCGATCTGCGGCTGGTGACCTGGAACCGGCAATACCAGGAAATGTTCGGCTATCCCGACGGCATGCTCTACGTCGGCCGGCCGATCGCCGACCTGTTGCGCTGGAATGCCGAGAACGGCGAGATGGGCGAGGGCGACATCGAAGCGCATATCGAGCGCCGCACCGCGCATCTGCGTGCAGGCGCACCGCATGTGTTCGAGCGCGTGCGCGCCAGCGGCCAAGTCATCGAGATGCGCGGACGCCCGCTGCCCGGCGGCGGTTACGTCACCACCTTCAGCGACGTGACCGCCTACAAGCAGGTGGAACAGGCGTTGCGCGAGGCCAACGAAACGCTGGAGCAGCGCGTGGAGTTGCGCACGCGCGAGGCCGAGGCCGCGCAGCAATCCAAGGCACGCTTCCTGACCGCGGTCAGCCACGACCTGCTGCAGCCGCTGAATGCCGCGCGCCTGTTCACCAGTGCATTGCGCGAAAGCGGCGATGGCGACGAAGCGCGGCATCTGGGTGAGCGCGTGGATGCGTCGCTGCGCGCGGCCGAGGACCTGCTCGAGGGCCTGCTCGACATCTCGCGGCTGGATGCCAACGAGCTCAAGCCCGAGCTTGCCCTGTTCGATGCCGGCGAATTGCTGCACGAGCTGGCCGCGCAATATGCGCCGATCGCCCGCCAGCGCGGCCTGGCCCTGCGCGTGCGCACGCCGCGGGAATGCATCGTGCGCAGTGATCGCCGCCTGCTGCGCCGCGCGTTGCAGAACTTCATCGCCAACGCCATGCGCTACACCCGCGAAGGCGGCGTGCTGCTGGCGTTGCGCCGACGTGGTGCGGAGGTTGCGCTGCAGGTGTGGGATACCGGGCCGGGCATCCATCCGAACCATCTGCAGGAAATCTTCGAGGAGTTCCGTCGTTTCGCCCTGCCGGGACAGGGCGAGCGCGGGCTGGGCCTGGGCTTGTCGATCTGCCAGCGCATCGCACGCACCCTCGACCACCGTCTCGAAGTGCGCTCGCGCATCGGTCGCGGCAGCATGTTCGCGATCTTGGTGCCGCGCGGCGCGGCGCTGGCAGCAGTGCCAGCGTCGGGTGCGCCGCCGCCGGCGGCGCTGGATCAGGGCCTGGCCGGCATGCGCGTGTTGTGCGTGGACAACGACCCGGACATCCTCGATGGCATGCGCGCGCTGCTGGCACGCTGGCAGGTGCAGGCCCATCTGGCGTCCGACGTGGACGGCGCCATGGCCCTGCTCGGCCGCGAAGCACCGCAGGTGCTGCTGGTCGATTACCACTTGCACGACCGCCTGCACGGGCTGGAACTGATCGACACGCTGCGCGAAGCCGCCGGGCGGGCGCTGCCGGCCGCCTTGCTGACCGGCGATGGCAGCGATGCGATCAAGCAGCAAGCCAAGGCGCGCGCGGTGGTGGTGCTGACCAAGCCGGTGCGCCCGGCTTCGTTGCGCGCGTTTCTTGCCGCGCAACAGACCTGAGCCGGCTCAGCCGGCGAGCCGGTGCAGGCGCGCCTTGATCCGGCGACCTTCGCGGTGCAGGTAGTCGCGCTCGTCCCGCCAGTCGGGGCGGCGCGCGGCGACTTCACGCCAGAACGCCGGTGAGTGGTCGCGATGGAGCAGATGACACAGCTCGTGCACCAGCACGTAATGCAGTGCCGAGGGCTGTGCCAGTGCCAGCGACAGGTCCAGCGCGACCACGCCGGCCGGTGACAGCGAGCCCCATTGCGAGGTCATCGGCTTGATCACCAACCGGCTTGGCGGCTGCGGCAGGCCCGGCAACAGTTCCGGCAGCCAGCGGCCGATGTCCGCGCGCATGCCGGCGCGACAGAAATCGTGCAGCGCGCGGCGCAGGCGGCTCGCCGGCAATGCCTGCGCGCCGGCAACCCCGCCGCGCAGCTCGAAGCACAGCGCATCGCCCTCCAGCTGCAGGCGGGTGCTGCGGCCGTCGCGCCAATGCAGCGGCCAATCCTTGCCACGCCAATGCAGCTGCGTGGTGATGCCGGCCTGCAGCGTGCCGCCGCCGTCCACCTCCAGCTGCCGCAGCTGCGTCAGCAGCCAGTCGCGATGGCCGTGCAGGAAGGCCAGTGCCGCGCGTTCACTGCCGCGGGGCGGGAGGGTCAGGCGCGGGCCGCGCTCATCCACCGCCAGCCGCAGATGACGGGCACGGGCATGGCGGATAAGGCGCACGTCGACCTCGCGTCCATCCTCCAGCCGCAGTGCCAGATGCTGCGCTTCACTGCGTTGTGCAGGGCGCGCGAACAGGCGCGACAGCACGCTCATTCGGGCGACCTCATTCGTCCTCGGGCGGCGCCTGCACGCTGTCCGGGTCCACCGCCAGGCGGCTGGCCAGCAGCACCGCCTGGGTGCGGTTGTGCGCGCCGAGCTTGCGCAGGATCGCGGTCATGTGTGCCTTGATGGTGGCTTCGGACACGCCCAGCTCCCAGGCAATCTGCTTGTTCAGAAGGCCGGTGCACAGCATCTGCAGCACGCGGAACTGCTGCGGGGTCAGCTCGGCCACGCGACGCGCGATCTCGCGTTCGTCCTCGTCGCCGGCGGGCGCCAGCTGCGCCGCCTGTGGCGGCACCCAGCGCTCGCCATCCAGCACCTGGCGCAGCGCCTCGCCGATGCTCACGGCATCGGCCGATTTGGGGATGAAGCCCATCGCGCCATGGTCCAGCGCACGTCGCATCAGCGCCGGTTCTTCGCGTGCCGACACCATCACGATCGGCAGCTGCGGATGCTGCGCGCGCAGGTGCACCAGCGCCGAAAGCCCGTGCACGCCCGGCATGTTCAGATCCAGCAGCAGCAGATCGGCATCCGGCGCCGCCTCGACCATCGCGTACAGGCCGTCGGCGTCCTCGGCTTCGCGGATCTCGTGGTCGGCCAGCAGCCGGCTGATCGCGCCGCGCAGTGCCTCGCGGAACAGCGGATGGTCGTCGGCGATCAGGATCAACGGCATGATGCGCCGAGTGTAGGGGAAGCCGCCGCCCGCTGCAGTCGCGGATGGCGGGCGCGGCGATGTTCGCGACATGCAAACAAACGGGGGTGGCCGCCCGCGCAGACACCCCCGCGTCATGCCCCGTGTGCGCTGGGCTTATGCGTTCCTGCGATCGCGCACCAGTGCATCGACCACCGCCGGGTCGGCCAGGGTCGAGGTGTCGCCCAGCTGGTCGGGCGCGTCTTCGGCGATCTTGCGCAGGATGCGGCGCATGATCTTGCCGCTGCGGGTCTTGGGCAGGGCCGGGGCCCATTGCAGGAAGTCGAGGCTGGCGATCGGGCCGATTTCCTTGCGCACGTGGCCGTTGAGTTCCTTCTTCAGTTCCTCGCTGGGCGCCTCGCCGTCCTTGAGGGTGACGTAGGCGTACACGCCCTGGCCCTTGATGTCGTGCGGGAAGCCGACCACCGCGGCCTCGGCCACCTTCGGATGCGCGACCAGCGCGCTTTCCAGCTCGGCGGTGCCGATGCGGTGGCCGCTGACGTTGATCACGTCATCCACGCGGCCGGTGATCCAGTAGTAGCCGTCCTCGTCGCGGCGGCAGCCGTCGGAGGTGAAGTACATGCCCGGATAGGTCTTGAAATAGGTGTCGATGAAGCGCTGGTGATCGCGCCACAGGGTGCGTGCCTGGCCCGGCCACGAGTCGGTGATGACCAGGTTGCCATCGACCGCGCCTTCCAGCACGGTACCGCCGGTATCGACCAGCGCCGGGCGCACGCCGGGCAGCGGCAGGGTGGCCGAGCCGGGCTTGAGGTCGGTGGCGCCGGGCAGCGGCGAAATCAGGATGCCGCCGTTCTCGGTCTGCCACCAGGTATCGACGATCGGGCAGCGCTCGTCACCGACCACCTGGTGGTACCAGCGCCAGGCTTCGGGGTTGATCGGTTCGCCGACGCTGCCGAGCAGGCGCAGCGACTGCCGCGAGGTGCGCTTGACCGCGTGCTCGCCCTCGCGCATCAGTGCGCGGATCGCGGTCGGCGCGGTGTAGAAGATGGTCACCTGGTGCTTGTCCACCACTTCCCAGAAGCGCGAGGCATTCGGCCAGCTGGGCACGCCTTCGAACATCAGGCTGGTGGCGCCATTGGCCAGCGGGCCATAGACGATGTAGCTGTGGCCGGTGATCCAGCCGACGTCGGCGGTGCACCAGTAGATGTCGTCGGGCTTGATGTCGAACACGATCTCGTGGGTGTAGCTGGCATACACCAGATAGCCGCCGGTGGTGTGCAGCACGCCCTTGGGCTTGCCGGTGGAACCGGAGGTGTAGAGGATGAACAGCGGGTCCTCGGCGTTCATCCGCTCCGGCTCGCAGGTGGTCGGCTGCCCGTCCACCGCCTTGTGCCACCACACGTCGCGGCGGGTGTCGAAGTCGATGCTGCCGTCGGTATGGCGGAACACGATGACCTTTTCCACCGTGTCGGTGCCGGGCAGCTTGAGCGCGGCATCCACGTTCATCTTCAGCGGCACGGTGCGCCCGCCGCGGCGGCCCTCGTCGGCGGTGATCACCAGCTTGCTCTGCGAATCGCTGATGCGATCGGCGATGGAATGCGGCGCGAAGCCGCCGAACACGATGGTGTGCACCGCACCGATGCGCGCGCAGGCCAGCATCGCCACCGCCGCTTCGGGGATCATCGGCAGGTAGATGGTGACGCGGTCGCCCTTGCCGATGCCCATGCCGCGCATGGCGTTGGCCAGCTGGTTCACGCGCAGGTACAGATCGCGGTAGCTGAGCTTCTGCGACGGCATCGACGGATCATCCGGCTCGAACAGGATCGCGGTCTTCTCACCGCGCTCGCGCAGGTGCCGGTCGAGGCAGTTGACGCTGACGTTGAGCTCGCCGTCCTCGAACCATTTGATGCGGAAATCGTCCTCGTTGAAGCTGACGTTGCGGATGATGGTCGGCTTCTTCATCCATTCCACGCGCTCGGCGATGCGCGCCCAGAACGCGTCCGGATCGGTGACCGATTCCTCGTATTCGCGACGGTAATCGCGATGGCGCATGTTGGCGCGCGCGGCGAACGCGGCGGGGACGTGGATGCTGTCGACGGGCCTGGACATGGGACTGCTCCGCGGTGTGGTTGAACGTGCCTGCAGTGTGCCGCAGCCCGCGCGCCGTGGCGTTAGACATTGGTCGATTGTGCGCTGCAACTTCGACCAAGGGCGAATAGGCGCGCGCCGCATATCGGTCGAACCTGCCTGCACGCCAATCCGTGCGTGGGGATGACCGATGACATACCGCGACCTGCCACCCAACCGCCGCCGCCTGCCTGCACTCGCCATCGCGCTGGCGTTGCTGGCGCCGGGCACGGCGCTGGCGCAAAGCCCGCGCGAAGCGGAACTGGAGGCGCGCGTCGCCGAGCTCGAGCGCATCGTCGCGCGCCTGTCGGCGCAGCAACAGCAAACCGTCGAGCGACTCGAACAGGCGCGCGATGAAGCCACCGCCGCGCCGCCGCTGCCCGCGCCAGGCGCGGCGCCCATGCAGGCCGCGACACCCGGCACCACCTTCAGCTACGGCGGCTTCATCAAGTTCGATGCCATGCTGACCGATACCGACGGCGGCAAGATCGCCGACGGCACTGCCGGCCGCATGTTCCACCTGCCTGCGGCGATCCCGGTCGGCGGCGTGGCGGCGGTCGATCCGTATGCGGATTTCGGCGCACAGTTCTCGCGCTTCTGGTTCAGCGCCGATCACGCCAGCGAAGACGGGCACAAGGTCAAGGCCTACATCGAAGCCGACTTCTTCGGTGGCGGCAGCGCCAACCTCGGCAACGAGACCAGCACCAATACCCATGGCGTCACCCTGCGCCACGCCTACGTGAGCTGGAACGAATGGCTGGCCGGGCAGACCTGGTCGAACTTCATGGATGTGGCGGCGTTGCCGGACGCGGTGGATTTCGTCGGCGTCAGCGATGGCACCGTGTTCGTGCGCCAGGCGCAGCTGCGCTACAGCCGTGGGCCATGGAGCTTCTCGCTGGAGAATCCGCAGACCACGGTGCAGGGCTACCAGGGCGCGCCGCGCTACAACAGCGGCGACAACGCGTTCCCGGATTTCACCGCGCGCTGGCAGCAGCGTGGCGATTGGGGGCATGTCTCGGTGGCGGCCCTGCTGCGCCAGTTCAAGGTGCCGAGCGATTACCGCCAGGGCGTGTCGCTCAGTGTTTCGGGCAAGGCCAACCTGGGGCCGGATGACGATATCCGCTTCGCGCTCAACCATGGCCGCGGCATCGGCCGCTACCTCGCCTTCGGTCTTGCCCCGGACGTGGCCATCGATCTTGATGGCGGGCTGCATCCGGTCGATGGCAGCGGCGGCTTCGTCGCCTGGCGCCACGTGTTCGCGCCACGCCTGCGCGGCAACCTGATGGCCGCGGCGGCACGCATCGACAACCCGGTCGACTACACCGGCCTCGGCATCACCCGCAGCAGCCATTCGCTGCACGCCAACCTGATCTGGTCACCGATTCCCAGGCTCGACCTGGGCGCCGAGATCGGCTGGGGCGAGCGCAAACTCGAAAGCGGCCAGTCGGGCGACTTCAAGCGCGTGCACACCAGCGTCAAGTACAGCTTCTGATGCGCCGCCACGGCGCGTCACCCTTGCGTCGGCGCGGGCCGGCGTTCACTTCCCGGCAGTGGAGAGAGCAATGAACGAACAACTCGACCCGATGATGGCCCGCATCGAGGCCAATCCGAAATACCAGCAACTCAAACGCCGACGCAACCGCTTCGGCTGGACCCTGACCATCCTGATGTGGCTGGTCTATTACGGCTACATCGGCCTGATCGCGTTCGACAAGGAACTGCTGTCGCGACCGCTGGGCGAAGGCGTGACCACGCTGGGCATCCCGATCGCGGTCGGCGTGATCCTGTTCACCATCACCCTGACCGGCATCTACGTGTTCCGCGCCAACAGCGAATACGACCGCCTCACCCGCGAAGTGCTCGAGGAGGCCGCGCAATGAAGCTCTCGTCCAATCCTGCCGCGCGCGCGGCAATGCTGCTGGCACTGGCGACGTTTTCCGGTCTTGCGCTGGCCGCGCCGGATGTCGGTGCCACCGTCAAGCAGGCCACCAACTGGACCGCGATCAGCATGTTCGCGGTGTTCGTGGTGGCCACCCTGTGGGTGACCAAGTGGGCGGCCGGGCGCACCCGCTCGGCGGCCGATTTCTATACCGCCGGTGGCGGCATCACCGGCTTCCAGAACGGCCTGGCGATCGCCGGCGATTACATGTCCGCGGCGTCGTTCCTGGGCATTTCCGCGGCGGTGATGGCCAGCGGCTTCGATGGCCTGATCTATGCCACCGGCTGGCTGGTGGGCTGGCCGATCCTGACCTTCCTGCTCGCCGAACGGCTACGCAACCTCGGCAAGTTCACCTTCGCCGACGTCGCCGGCTATCGCTTCAAGCAGGGCCCGATCCGCGCCTTCGCCGCCAGCGGCACGCTGGTGGTGGTGGCCTTCTACCTGATCGCGCAGATGGTCGGCGCCGGCTCGCTGATCAAGCTGCTGTTCGGTCTGGACTACTGGATCGCGGTGGTGCTGGTCGGCGTGCTGATGATGATCTACGTGCTGTTCGGCGGCATGACCGCGACCACCTGGGTGCAGATCATCAAGGCGGTGCTGCTGCTGTCGGGCGTGACCTTCATGGCGATCATGATCATGTCCAAGTACGGCTTCAGCTTCGAGCGCCTGTTCGCGCACGCGGTCGAGGTCAAGTCGGCGATCGCCGGCAATGCCGGTGCCGGGCCGGATGAGGCGCGTGCCAGCGGGCTGGCGATCATGGGCCCGGGCGGCTTCATCAAGGATCCGGTCTCGGCGATCAGCTTCGGCATGGCGCTAATGTTCGGCACCGCCGGCCTGCCGCACATCCTGATGCGCTTCTTCACCGTTCCCGATGCCAAGGAAGCGCGCAAGTCGGTGTTCTGGGCAACCACCTGGATCGGCTATTTCTACCTGCTGATCTTCATCATCGGCTTCGGCGCGATCACCCTGGTGCTGACCAACCCGGAGTTCGCCGACACCGTGCGCGGCGTGATCCACGGCGGCGAAGGCGCCAGCAACATGGCCGCGGTGCTGGTGGCCGATGCGGTCGGCGGCGACCTGTTCCTCGGCTTCATCTCGGCGGTGGCCTTCGCCACCATCCTCGCGGTGGTGGCCGGGCTGACCCTGTCCGGTGCCTCGGCGGTCTCGCATGACCTGTATTCGACCGTGTTCAAGCAGGGCAAGGCCGACAGCGTCACCGAGCTGCGCATCTCGCGGTTGACGGTGCTGGCGCTGGGCATCATCGCGGTGCTGCTGGGAATCGCGTTCGAGAAGCAGAACATCGCGTTCATGGTCTCGCTGGCGTTCGCGGTCGCGGCCTCGGCCAACTTCCCGGTGCTGGCGCTGTCGATCCTGTGGAAGGACATGACCACCCGTGGCGCGGTGATCGGCGGCTTCCTCGGCCTGATCTCGGCGGTGGTGCTGACCGTGCTCAGCCCGTCGGTGTGGGAGGCCACGCTGGGCAACCCTGCCGGCAGCGCACCGTTCCCCTACACCTCGCCGGCGCTGTTCTCGATGAGCCTGGCCTTCATCGGCATCTGGCTGTTCTCGATCACCGACAAGAGTGCGCGTGCGGCCAAGGATCGTGCGGCGTTCAAGGCACAGCAGATCCGTTCGGAAACCGGCCTCGGAGCCTCGCGCGCCTCGGCGCATTGAGTGCAACCGGGAGTGGGCATGGGACGACGCCGGCCACGTGCCGGCGTCGTCGTTGAGGCGCGCTGTCAGCGTGGCGGTGCCGCCAGCTCGCGCGCGTCGAGATAGCCGTCGCGGTTCACGTCCTGGCGACGGAAGGTGGCCTCCAGCGCGGCGCGATGCTCGACCCGGCTGAGTGCACGGCCACGGCCACCGGGCTGCTCGTGCGGTTGCAGCACGCCGTCGCGGTTGCGGTCCATGCGCTCGAAGCCATGGCTCATCCAGGCCAGGTATTCCTCGAGCGATACGCGGCCATCGCCGTCGCGGTCGATGCGCGCGAGGTAGCCGTCGATGCTGCCGGGCGTGGCCGCGGCCTGCCGTGCCGACGCCGTGCCTGCGGAGGCTGCCGCAAGCAGGACGCAGCAGGCGATGCCGATGCCGCGCGCCGGCTTCATGCCGGCTTCAAGGCATAACCGCGCAGGCGTTGGGCGAAGGCCTGCAGCGAGGCGATGCCGCTGGCCTCGGCCTCGCGGCACCAGTCCTGCAGTCGGTGCAGCGATTCACTGGCATTGGCCGAGCGCGCTTCCAGCAGCGCCGCCAGGCGGCGACGGTGTTCGACCAGCGCCTGCAGGCGCGGCGAGCGGGCCACCCAGGCCTCCAGCTGGGCGCGGCATTCGGGCGCCAGCCAGCGGCCGTCATCGACCAGGCCGCGGCGCAGGCGGCGCGGCAGGCGCATGTCCGGCGCCTCTTCGCGCAGCGCCGGCTTGAGCACCCGGCGATGGAAGTCGGTCATCGCCTGGAAGCGGTGCGCGAGCAGCGCGCGCAGTGTTTCCAGATCCGGCATCGGGATGTTCGGGCGCACGTCCAGGGCCGGTGCCACGCGCAACACGCGCGCCAGGCGCATGGCCTGCAGCACGCGGATCACCGCCCAGCCGATGTCGAATTCCCAGCGGCGCAGGGCGAACTTGGCCGAGGACGGGAACGCGTGGTGGTTGTTGTGCAGTTCCTCGCCGCCGACCCACACGCCCCAGGGCACCAGGTTGGTGGCGGTGTCGCCGGTTTCGAAATTGCGATAGCCCCACCAGTGGCCGAGGCCGTTGACCACGCCCGCGGCCCAGAACGGGATCCATGCCATCTGCAAGGCCCAGGCCGCGATGCCCTTGATGCCGAAGGCAGCGAACAACAGCAGCAACAGCAGCGCCGGGCCCCAGCTGGCCAGCGGGGTGTACACGCGGCGCTCGATCCAGTCATCCGGGCAGCCTTTGCCGTACTGCTCGATGCAGGCGGTGTCGCTGGCGGCATCGCGGTACAGCTCCACGCCGCGCCAGAACACGCGGCCGAGGCCCTTGTGCATCGGGCTGTGCGGGTCGTCCTCGGTTTCGCATTTGGCGTGGTGCTTGCGATGCACCGCGGCCCATTCGCGCGCCACCATGCCGGTGCTGAGCCAGCTCCAGAAGCGGAACACGTGCGCCACCAGCGGATGGAAGTCCACCCCGCGATGCGCCAGCGAGCGATGCAGATACAGCGTCACCGCGAAGATGGTGAGCTGGGTGGCGATGAGGAAATACAGTCCCAGCCCCAGCCAGCCGATGCCGCTGAAGCCGTGGACGAGGAAATCGAGGATCGGGGAAGGCATTGGCGGTCGCGCATGTGGGAGGGAGACAGCACGATGATGCGGCCCGCGCGGTGAATAATCCATTGCGGCCACGGCGCGCGTTCATGCACGGGCTTTTGCGGCGACGCATTCGCCCCCATGCTGGAACTGTCCGTCGCCGTTTTCCGCAACCGTGCCCGAGCTGCCCGAAGTCGAAACCACCCGCCGCGGCCTGGAGCCGCATCTGCTCGGCCGCCAGGTGCGTGCGGTCGAGCTGCGCCGTCCCGACCTGCGTTGGCCGATCCCGGCGCAGTTGCCGGCGCTGCTGGCCGGTGCGCGCATCCACGCGGTGCGCCGCCGCGCCAAGTACCTGCTGCTCGACACCACCGCTGGCAGCGCGCTGTGGCATCTGGGCATGAGCGGCAGCCTGCGCGTATTGCCGGGCGATATCCCGCCGCGCCTGCACGATCACGTCGACGTGCTGCTCGATGATGGCCGCATCTTGCGCTTCAACGACCCGCGCCGCTTCGGCTGCCTGCTGTGGCAGGCGCCGGGGGAGCTGCACCCGCTGTTGCGCGGGCTCGGCCCGGAGCCGCTGGCGGACGAATTCGACGGCGACCATCTGTTCCGGCGTGCGCGTGGGCGCCGCAGCGCGGTGAAGACGATGCTGATGGATCAGGCGGTGGTGGTCGGGGTCGGCAACATCTATGCCGCCGAAGCCCTGTTCGCCGCCGGCATCGATCCGCGCCGTCAGGCCGGGCGCATCTCGCGCGAGCGCTACCGGCGCCTGGCTGAGGCGGTCAAGCACATCCTCGGCCATGCCATCGAGCGCGGCGGCACCACCCTGCGCGACTTCATCAGCCCCGACGGCCTGCCCGGCTACTTCGAGCAGGAATTGCTGGTCTATGGCCGCGGCGGGCAGCTCTGCCGCGCGTGCGGCACGCGCCTGCGCGAAGTGCAGCTTGGCCAGCGCAGCAGCGTGTGGTGCCCGAGCTGCCAGCGCTGAACGCGTCGCGTCATTCCGGCAGCTCCCGCATGCTGCGCTTGCGCTCAGCCGGCGGGGGATAAACTCGAACCATGCACAACGCGTCCGAAGGCATCACCCAATGGCTGGATCAGGCCCGCGGCGGCGATCGCGCGGCGCTGGACCGGGTGTTGCAGGCGCTGTACCACGAGCTGCACGCGATGGCGCGGCGGCAATTGGGCGGTGGCAATGACGACACCCTCGATCCGACCGCGCTGGTGCACGAGGCCTATCTCAAGCTGGCCGGCCAGGAGCAGGCCGAGTTCGCCGACCGCGGCGCGTTCTTCGCCTATGCCGCCAGCGCCATGCGCAGCGTGGTGGTGGATCATGCGCGGGCACGCGTGGCGCTCAAGCGCGGCGGCGGACAGACCCTGCAACGGGTGGCCGAGCTGGCCGAGAGCGTGGATGACGGCATTCGCCTGGACGAGGATCTGTTGTCGTTGGATCGCGCTCTGGGCCAGTTGCAGGAGCTGGACCCGCAACTGGCGCGGGTGGTCGAGCTGCGCTATTTCGCCGGTCTGTCCGAGGCGCAGATCGCCGAGCTCATCGAACGCTCCGAGCGCAGCGTGCGACGTGACTGGCAGAAGGCACGGATGTTCCTGCTGCGCATGTTGCAGGGCGGCTGATGGATCGCAGTCGCTGGCAACGGCTGTCGGCCGAGCTTGATGTCCTGATCGAGCTGGATCCGGCCGCGCGCGAGGCGCATCTGGCCACGCTGCAGGCCGAAGACGCCAACTTCGTGAGTGACCTGCGTGAGCTGCTGGCACAGCAGGCCAGCACGGACAGCCTGCTGGACTCACCGCTGGTGACCGCGCCACCGGGCCCGCGCGAGGGCGAGGAAGTCGGTCCGTACCGGCTGATCAAGCTGCTCGGCGAGGGCGGCATGGGCCAGGTCTGGCTGGCCGAACGTTCCGATGGCCTGTACCAGCGCCGTGTCGCACTCAAACTGTTGCGTCCGGGGCTGGCCGACCCCGGCCTGCGTCTGCGCTTCACCCGCGAGCGTGAAATCCTCGCGCGTCTGGCACACCCGCACATCGCACGCCTGCTGGATGCCGGTATCGGCGCCAACGGCCAGCCTTACCTGGCACTGGAGGAGGTCGAGGGCGAGGGCATCCTGCATTACTGCCGTTCACGCGGCCTCGGCCTGCGCCCGCGCCTGGAGCTGTTCCGCCAGGTATGCGAGGCGGTCAGCCATGCGCATGCCAACCTGGTGGTGCACCGCGATCTCAAGCCGTCCAACATCCTGGTCAATGCCGAGGGCGAAGTGCGTCTGCTGGACTTCGGCATCGCCAAGCTGCTCGATGGCGATGCCGCCGATCCGCCGGAGGTGACCCGCACCGGGGTGCGCAGCTTCACCCTGCATTACGCGGCGCCCGAGCAGATCCGCGGCGAGCCGGTGGGCACCCGCAGTGACGTGTATTCGCTCGGCGTGGTGCTGTACGAGCTGCTGGCCGGGCAGAAGCCCTACCGGCTCAAGCAGCCGACCAGCGCGCAATGGGAGCAGGCGATCCTCGCCGAGGAGCCGCTGCGCCCGTCGCAGGCAGTCGCTCGCGGTGGCGATGACGAGGTGGTGCCGGGCATCGATCGCCGGCGCTGGGCACGCATGCTTTCCGGTGACCTCGACAACATCATCGGCAAGGCGCTGTCGAAGGAGCCGGAGCAGCGCTATCCCTCGGTCGAAGCCCTGTCGCTGGACATCCAGCGCCATCTCGACGGTTTGCCGGTGCTGGCCCGGCCGCAGAGTCTGGGGTATCGCCTGCGCAAGTTCGCCCGCCGCCATGCCTTCGCCATTACCGCCACCGCGGTGGTGGTGCTGACCCTGCTCGGCATGCTTGCCTTCACCTGGCAGCAGCGCCAGCAGGCGGTGCGTGAAGCGGCGCGCGCGCAGGCACTGCAGACCTTCGTCATCGGTCTGTTCGAGAACGCCGGGGTGGCACGCAGCGGCGCGCCGCTGGAAGTGGAAACGCTGATCGATGCCGGTGAATTGCGCGGAGAGCGCGAGCTGGCGCAGCAACCACGTGCACATGCCGAGTTGTTGGGCGTCATCGCGCGCATCCGCATTGCGCTGGGCCAATACGCCGAAGCCGGGGAATTGCTCGATCAGCAGGCCACCATCCTTGCACGCATGCCCGATGCACCGCCGGGCCTGCGTCTGGAGGCCGCGACCCAACGCGGACGCCTGCAACGCCTGCAGGGCAATGTGCGTGAGTGCATCACCCTCCTCGAGCCGGCACTTGGCGCCGCGCGTCGCGCGCAGGCGCAGTTGCCGGCGCTGTCGGCGGAGTTCTATTCGCAGCTGGCGCGCTGCCGCCGCGCCAATGGTGAAAGCGCGGCGGCGCGGCCCTTGTTCGAACAGTCGCTGGCATTGCGGCGCAGCGCGCTGGGCGATGACATCGGCGTGGTCGAAAACCTCACCGACCTGGCCGCGCTTTCGGTGGACGTGGGGGATTCGGCGCAGGCGCTGCGTGGCTTCCAGGGTGCGCTGGCGCAACTGCAACGCATCGCCGGTCCACGCCACCCGCTGGCGATCGACATCCTGCGCTCGATCGGCGCCAGCGAGCTGCAGATGGGACGCAGCCGTGCCGCCAGCCTGTCCTATGCGCAGGCGCTGGCACTGTCCGACGAACTGCAGGGCAGCAGCCATCCCGGCACGCTCGCGCTGCGGCGGCAGACCGCGATGTTGTATCTCGACGAAGGCCGCATCGACGACGCGGCGGCGGAGTTTTCGCGCAACCATCCGTTGCTGCTGCAACGCCACGGCGCCACCAGCATGGAAGCCGCCGCCTCCTGGGATGCATTGGCGCAGGTGGCCGCGGAGCAGGGCGAGCACGAGCGCGCGCACGCCGATTTCCTGCGTGCGGCGCGCCTGTTGCGCGATCTCAATGCGCATGCGGCGCTGGCCGATACCCTGCAGCGTGACGCCGCGGTGCTGATCGAGGCGGGCAACGCCGAAGCAGCCTTGCGCGTGCTCGACGAGATCGATCACCTGCGTCCGCGCAATGCGCTCGGCTGGCGGCTGCGTGCCGAAGCCTGGTTGCGGCTGGGTCAGTCGGCGCGTGCGCTTGCCGCGGTGGAGGATGGCGGCAACTCGGCCGAGCTTGAACTGTTGCGCGCGCGCCTGCGTCTGGTCATCGCTGCCGCCCGCCAGGGACGTGATGCGGGTGATGGCGTGGACGAAGAGGCATCGCGCGCGGCGATCGCAGCCGACCTTGCCCGCCTGCAGGCGGCGGTGGCGGACTCGCCGCTGGATGCCGCCGGCATCGAACGCCATCTCCAGGCCCGCCTGTGGCTGGCCGAAGCGCATTGCCATGACCCGGCGCAGGCGGGTACCGCGATGGGTGAATTCGCGGCACTCGAGGCCACGCTGGAAAGCCTGCGCCCGCAGGGTGGCCGCCTGTCGCGTGAAGTGCAGCGTGCGCATGAGGCCTGCCGAGCCCGGCAGCCGGAATCCGACCCGATGCAGGCATCCTCCTGAGTGCCGCGCCCGCGCTCGGGCGTCGCGGGCTCAGGAATCCAATGGCAGCGGCGGCTGCAGCAACGGGATTTCGCCCTCGCCGCGCATCACTTTCTTGAACTCGGCACGGCTGACCGAGACGTAGCGCTCGTTGCCGCCGATTTCGACCTGCGGCCCGGCGGCCAGCGCGCGCCCGGTTTCGTCCACGCGCACGGTCATCGTCGCCTTGGCGCCGGAATGGCAGATCGTCTTGATCTCCTGCAGCTCGTCGGCCCAGGCCAGCAAGGCCGCGCTGCCGGCAAACAGCTCGCCGCGGAAGTCGGTGCGCAGGCCGTAGCACAGCACCGGGATGCCCAGTGCATCGACCACCTCGGACAACTGCCAGGCCTGTGTGCGGGACAGGAACTGGGCTTCGTCGACCAACACGCAATGCAGTGGGCCATGCGAGGCGATGTCCTCGCGCACGCGGGCAAGCAGGTCATCGTCGGCATGGAAGCGCAGCGCATCGGCCTGCAGGCCGATGCGCGAGGCGACGCGGCCTGTGCCGGCGCGGTCATCCAGCGCCGGGGTCAGGATCAGCACGCGCATGCCGCGCTCGCGGTAGTTGTGCGCCGATTGCAGCAGGGTGGTGGTCTTGCCCGCATTCATCGCCGAATAATAGAAATACAGCTTGGCCATGCGCGGATTGTAGGGCCGCGATGGCGGCCGCCGACGGGCTGTCAATCTCGACAGCCTGTTGCCGCCGCCGCACAATGGCCCGCCGCCCCGAAGTTGTCGATGCACGGTCTCAACCCCCCGCAGCGCCAAGCCGTGATGCACACCGAAGGGCCCCTGCTGGTGCTGGCCGGCGCCGGCAGCGGCAAGACCCGGGTGATCGTGGAGAAGATCGCGCACTTGGTCGGCAGCGGGCGCTATCCGGCACGGCGCATCGCCGCGATCACCTTCACCAACAAGTCGGCGCGCGAAATGCGCGAGCGCGTGGCGCGCCGCCTGCGTGGCGATGCCGGCGAGGGACTGACCCTGTGCACCTTCCACGCGCTCGGCCTGCGCATCGTGCAGATCGATTGCGCCAGGCTCGGGCTCAAGCGCGGGTTTTCGGTGTTCGATGCCGATGATGCCGCGGCCCAGGTGCGCGACCTGATGGGCGGTGCCAAGGCCGATGCGGTGCAGGCCAGCCTGGCGCTGATCTCGCGGGCGAAGAACGCCGGGCTGTCGCCGGAAGAAGCACTTGAGGCCGCCGCATCCACCCGCGAACGCGAAGCCGCGCGGTTGTATGCGCAGTACCAGGCGCGCCTGCAAAGTTTCAACGCGGTGGATTTCGATGACCTGATCCGTCTGCCGGTGCGGTTGCTGGAGGGCGATGCCGAGGCGCGGCATGCCTGGCGCGAGCGCATCGGCTACCTGTTGGTGGACGAGGCGCAGGACAGCAATGACGCGCAGTACCGCCTGCTCAAGGCGCTGGCCGGCGAGGCCGGCCAGTTCACCTGCGTCGGTGACGACGACCAGTCGATCTACGCCTGGCGCGGGGCCAATCCGGACAACCTGCTGCGCATGGGCGAGGACTATCCGGCGCTCGAGATCATCAAGCTGGAACAGAACTACCGCTGCAGCAACCGCGTGCTGCGCGCGGCCAACCACCTGATCGCGCACAATCCGCACAGCCATCCCAAGACGCTCTGGAGCGAGGCCGCCGATGGCGAGCGCATCCGCGTGTGGGAGTGCCGCGATGCCGAGCACGAGGCGGAGAAGGTGGCCGCCGAGATCCACTTCCTGCATACCGCCAAGGGTGTGCCGTGGAGCGACTTCTGCGTGCTGTTCCGTGGCAACCACCAGTCGCGCGCGCTGGAAAAGGCGTTGCAGTTGCTGCGCATCCCGTACCACCTCTCCGGCGGGACCGCCTTCCTCGAACGCGCCGAGGTCAAGGACGCGTTGGCCTGGCTGCGCCTGATCGCCAACCCCGATGACGATGCCGCCTTTCTGCGTGCGGTGCAGAGCCCGCGGCGTGAAGTCGGCCAGACCACGCTGGCACGGCTGGCGGAACTGGCCGGCGAGGCGCATTTGCCGCTCTCGCGTGCGGCCGAGTCGGTCGGCCTGCTGCAACAGTTGCCGGCACGCGCGGCCAATGCCCTGCATGGCTTCGCCGACATCGTCACCGGTTTGCGCCGCGAATCGCGCGAGGTCGCGGCGGCGGAACTGGTGCGCCGCCTGGTGCAGCGCTCCGGGCTGGATGCCGCACTCAAGGCGCAGTGCAGCAGCGAGGCGATCTATCGCATCCGCGCCGGCAATCTGGAGGAGCTGGCGCAGTGGTTCGAGGGCGCTAGGGGTGCCGGTGTGGGCGATCTCGCCGCGCAACTGGCGCTGGTCAGCCGCAACGACCGCGATGATGCCGGCAACCAGGTGCGGCTGATGAGCCTGCATGCCGCCAAGGGTCTGGAGTTCCGCTGCGTGTTCATCGTCGGCATGGAGGACGGCACCCTGCCGCACGAGGCCAGCCTCGACGAAGGCCGGCTGGAGGAGGAGCGGCGCTTGCTGTACGTCGGCATCACCCGTGCCAGGGAGCGGCTGTGGCTGTCGCATTCGCGGCGTGCCAACCGCTGGGGTGGTCCGGTGCGGCTTTCACCCTCGCGCTTCTTCGACGAATTGCCCGCCGCCGAGTTGCAACGCGACGGCGCCGACCCGGTGGCCGATGCCGCGCATCGCAAGGAACGCGCCCGTGCCGGCCTCGCCCAACTGCAGGCGCTGCTCGACGAGTGAGGGCGGCATGCGCTTGTCGGTGTCAGATCGGTGTGCTAAACCAGAGGCTGAATGGCGCAAATGCGGCTTGACCTGTCCCCCGCCGCCCGCGTCTGCCTGACGAGATCTTCCATGACCCGTTCCCTGTCCCTGCTGTCCGGCATGCTGCTGGTCGCTTGCAACCCTTCAGGTATGAGCATGCAAACCCCTGTTTCCGACACCGCGCCTGCGAGCTACCGCACCAATCCCTCCCCGAAGGAGGGCTATCGCATCCACATCACGATCAAGGATGCCCCCGGGCCGTTCGCCTGGAAGCAGGCATTGGCGCAATACGACGTGGTCAACAAGGAATGCCTGCGACCACCCAGAGACAATCCCGGCGGGCGCAGCGCCCCGGTGCCGACCGAAGACATCGAGATTCCGCTCACGCAACTGTCGGAAAACGAATACGAAGCGGTCGTGTTTGCCGACCAGATGCTGGATGAGGATTACACCGGTCGCGGGGTTTGCCATTGGGAACTGATCCAGTTCCGGATTCGCATGAAGGCCTCCGGGGGCGCGCGTGAAACACGTTTTGTCCCCGCGATTCCGAACTTCAAATTGTTGAACGAGCAGACAGAGACTGTCTTTTTCAACAAGGCTTCTTACCCGCGACGGGATTCGTCGGAGCTCGAAGAGCCATTGAGCCTCGGTTTGTCTGATCGCAGTCGTTTCGGCCCCTCCATCACCGATGACGACTTGTTTACCGTGACCTTCGAGCCGAAGAAGGAGGCGATGCCATGACGGTTTCCAGCCAGCAGCATGCCTATCTTGCCGACCATAGTTATGGCCGTGATGAGCGTGGCAACGCGGTGGACTTCAACTCACTGGTTGACAAGCAGGCGGTGATCGGAGGCGAGCGCTACAAGATCCTCGCTTTTTCTGACCAGCCCTCCGGCTACCAGGGGGTGGTGTATCAGCACGTCAACAGCGGTGCGATCATCGTCGCCCATCGTGGCACCGAGTTCGAGCGGCAGATGCTTGAAGACTTGGTGGTGACCGATGGCAGCATGGTGGTCGCGCGGCACAACCCGCAGGCGAAAGATGCGATTGACCTGACTCGAACGGCCATCTCGATGGCCGACGAGTATGCGCGTGACAACGGCGTGTCATCGCCAGCCGTGACCGTCACCGGCCATTCCCTGGGCGGCACGCTGGCCCAGATCAGCGGACACTATTTCGGCCTGAAAGGGGAAACATTCAATGCCTACGGTGCCGCCAGCCTGAACCTGCGCAACCCGGTGACCGGCAAACTCTATCGGGTGCCGGAAGAGGGCAATGACTTCGTCAACCATGTGATGGGTGCGGACATGGTCAGTGCCGCGTCACCGCATTACGGCCAGGTCCGGGTATACAGCAATGCACAGGAAATCGATACGCTGAAACGCAACGGATACGAAAACAATCGTTCCCGTATATTCGATCGCAGAAATGACGTCGGGGCTGCCATTGACACAATGCGGGGCGGTTCCCATGACATGCACAATTTCCTACCGTGGGATGGTGACTACAAGCCGGATCGACCGGTACTGAGCGACGCGCAAGCCCGGGCCGTGGCTGCCCAATACGACCCGATGCTCGACAAATATCGCGATGATGTCTCCAATCTGCGCGGGCTGACCACCACCCTGTCGCGTTCAGGACTGGGCCATTTGCAGGACGCAGTGCTTCACTTTCGCTCCCCGCTGCCGCCTGGCGAGCCAGCACGGCAGGCGGAACAACATCTTCGTCGCCGCGGGGCCTTCCTTGATCCGGAGATGCAAGGTTCTCCGGACATGCGAGATCCCGGGCATCCGGCATTCGGCCGATACCAGCAGGTCTACGCGGGTGTTTCGACGATTGATCGCAACATGGGGCGCTCGCCGGATGAACAAAGCGAGCGCTTGGCGGCTTCTTTGACCGCAGCCAGTCCGCACATCCCCGAGGTGGCCAATGTCACCCTCAGCCGCGATGGCAGCCGCGCCTTTGTCCTGGGTGCCGACAACGGGCCGAACGTGCGTGGCGTCGCCTATGTGGAAACCGCGGCCGCAATCAAGACGCCCGTGGAAGAAAGCACGCGCCAATGGCAGGCCAATGCCGAGGCCGTTGCGCTGAACAACCAGACTGCGCAGCAGCAACAAGCCCGTGAGCAGCAGGAGCAGCTGCAGCGCCGGGGTCCGGTGCTGGCCTGAGCATGCGCGTGATGCCGGCATCGCCTGCCGCATCATGATGCCGGGCAGGCCGGCAAACGGCGCAGATCAGGCCGCGTTGCCGGGAGTTTTGCCGCGCCGCGGCGTGCCATGTGACGGCACCTTCGTTCTTCTCGTCCATGCCTTGCGGCTTTTCACGGGCTGACGCTCTCCGGCTGCCCTGCGATATCGTTGAGTCCTGACCGCCCACGCCGCTGCGTGCGGCACTGCACCGCCACGAGGTTCTCCATGCATCTGACATCCCGCTTGCCGCGACCCGCCCACCTGCCGTTGCTCGCCGCGGTGTTGCTGCTCAGCGCCTGCCTGCACGCGCCGGTGGCGCCGCCCGGCACCCCGGCCACGGTGGCGGCCGACGACAATCTCAACGCCGTGGCCTGGATGCAGGGCTCGGCGGAGTATGCGCAGGTCACGCGCAGCCTGTTCCGCGCCGCCGAGGCGCGTCTGGATGCGGCATTGGCTTCCGGCGAGGACGCCCTGCCGCCTGCCGAGCGTGACCGACCTGCCGCCGACTTGCCGCCGGCGATCATCGTCGACGTGGATGAAACCGTGCTCGACAACTCGCCCTATCAGGCGCGCCTGATTGCCGAAGGCGGCGAGTTCGACGAAGCCGGCTGGGATCGCTGGGTCGCGCAGCAGAAGGCGCGACCGGTGCCCGGCGCAGTGGAATTCGCGCGTGCCGCGCAGGCGCGTGGCATCACCTTGCTGTACATCTCCAATCGCACCGAGGCGCAGAAGGCGGCGACGCTGGCCAACTTGCGTGCGGTCGGTTTCCCGGTGGCCCACGATGAAGTGTTCATGGGACTCGGCAAACAGGTCGCCGGCTGCGAACAGCAGGGCAGCGGCAAGCGTTGCCGACGCCTGCTGGCTGCGCGCGGGTATCGCATCGTGATGCAGTTCGGCGACCAATTGGGCGATTTCGTCGAGATTGCCGACAATGCCGCCGCGGCGCGCGCAGCGCAGGCGCAGAGCTACGCGTCGTGGTGGGGTGAGCGCTGGTGGATGCTGCCCAACCCCAGTTACGGCAGTTGGGAACCGGCCCTGTACGACAACCGGCGTGGCCTGCCGCGCGCCGAGCGGCGTGCGGCCAAGCGGGCAGGGCTGAACAAAGAAAACCCCTGAAATCAATAACTTGCACCGATATACTTAAGGTGTTGCATAAAGTTTGCCGGGCGGTTAACCTGCCCTTGCCACAACACGTCCTCCGGCGTTGCCGGATTTGCAAGGAGACCTCCGGTCTCCTTCTTTTTTGCCCCCGCCGATGACGCCGGTGACTTGCGGCGCGGCCAGCGCTGTGGTCAAGATGCGGGCAGGGGTTCATTTGCAGACATCATCGATGCCAATCCGTCCGTGGCGCCATGCCGGCTTGCTGAGTGGTTTGCTCGCCTGCCTTGCCCTCGTCGCCTGCACGCCTTCTGCGCCGCCAGAGCGCGAAGCGGCCGCGCCTGGCCAGGTGTTGCCGGGCGCGGACACCCCCGAGGGCGCAGTCAGTGTGCTGATCGGCCATCTGCGCCAGAACGAGCTGGACGCACTCGCGCGTGCCGCGGTGCCGGCCGCGCTGCATGCCGAACTGGATACTGCCTGGCGCGAGGGACGCAGCCGCTGGCCACTGACCGAACTGCCGCTGGATGACAGCATCCCCGGCCTGCTCGAGGCGCTGTCCGCGCCCGGCGCCGAGGCGCGCCTGCAGGCCGGCTTCAAGCGCCAGTTGGCGGGGCAGACCGCGGCGCTGCAGGAATCGGCGCGTGCGCTGGGCCTGTTCGGCAAGCAGTATCTTGGTCGCGAAGGCGGCTATGACGAACGCGAGCGCCAGCACTACACCCGCCTGATCGACGTGGTCGCCAGTTGGGCGCAGCGCGCGCCGCTGGGCGATCCGGGCCGCGGCGAGGAGAGCATTCGCATCCTGGTGCGCGCCGCCGAGCGCAGCGGCCTGCACGGCGATACGGACCTCGGCCGGCTTGGCCTGGACGAGGGCCTCAAGGCGCTGACGCCCTTGTACATCGCGCTCAAGCAGGTGCTCGGCCTGTATGGCCTGGGCGTGGATTCGGCGCTGGCCAGCTTGCGCACGGAAACTCTGGAAAGCGCCGATGGTCGTGCCCAGGTGCGCGTGCGCTACGTGCTGGACGAGAAGGAAATCGTCACCGTGCTCGATGTCGAGCAGGTCGATGGGCGCTGGTACCTGTCCGATTACCTGCGTGCGGCGCGCGAATCGCTGGTCGGCGATGCGAACGCGGGCGATGATGACGCCGAGGCAACGGCACCCGCGGCGCAAACGCCTGCTGCGCGATAATACGCCGATGCAGAACCAGAGCCCGCTGCCGTTTCCGGAGCCGCCGGCCGCCGAGCCCGAGGCGCCATCGCCTGCACCGGGACCGGATGACGGCCGTGGCAAGCGGCCGCGCACTTCGCTGATCGTCTCGCGACCATGGTGGGCGCGCCTGCTCGGGCGCCTGCTGCGACCGTGGGTCGCGCTCAAGCTGGAGCCGAAGGCGCCGGCCGAGCTCGCCGATGGCCGTCCGGTTTGCTACGTGCTGGAGGAGTACGGCCTCAGCAATGCGCTGATCCTCGATCGCGCCTGCCAGGAGGCCGGCCTGCCGCCACCGCTGCAGCCCCTGCCGGGTGATCCGCTCGGACGCAAGCGCGCCTATGTTGCGCTGTCGCGTCGCCATGCCAATGCCCTGGGCCTGGCGCCCGGCGCCGAGCACAAGACCCATTCCGGCTCGCTGGCGCGCTTGCTCGAAGCGCACCGGGAAGATCCCGCGCTGGACGTGCATCTGCTGCCGGTGTCGATCTTCGTCGGTCGTGCGCCGGACAAGCAGAGCGGCTGGTTCTCGGTGCTGTTCTCGGAGAACTGGACCCTGGTCGGCCGCTTCCGCCGCCTGCTGGCGATCCTGCTCAATGGCCGCGGCACGCTGGTGCGCTTCTCGCCGCCGGTATCGCTGCGCGCGGTGGTCGATGAAGGTTTGCCGCCCGAGCGCACCGTGCGCAAGCTTTCGCGCGTCCTGCGCACCCACTTCCGCCGCATCCGCAGCGCGGTCATCGGCCCGGACCTGTCCACCCGCCGCCTCTTGATCGACCGCGTGTTGGCCGCGCCGGCCGTGCGCGAGGCGATTGCCGATCAGGCGCGGCGTGATGGAGGCAAGCCCGCGGACGCGTGGAAGAAGGCACATGCCTTTGCCTGGGAAATCGCCGCTGACTACTCGCACCCGGTGGTGCGTTCGGCCAGCTTCCTGCTGACCCCGGTGTGGAACCGCATCTACCGCGGCGTGCTGGTGCACCACCTGGACATGCTCAAGGCCGCCGCGCCCGGGCACGAAGTGGTCTACGTGCCCAGCCATCGCAGCCACATGGACTATCTGCTGCTGTCGTACATGTTGTACCAGCGCGGCATCGTGCCGCCGCACATCGTGGCCGGAGTCAACCTCAATCTGCCGCTGATCGGCACCCTGCTGCGCAAGGGCGGGGCATTCTTCATCCGCCGCTCTATCCGCGGCAGCGCGCTGTATTCGGCGGTGCTGTCCGAATACGTCGCGCAACTGGTGTCCGGTGGCTATTCCATCGAATGTTTCATCGAGGGCGGGCGCTCGCGCACCGGCCGCCTGCTGCAGCCCAAGGGCGGCATGATCTCGATGGTGTTGCGCGGGTTCCTGCGTCGCCCGACCCGGCCGGTGCTGTTCCAGCCGGTATACATCGGCTACGAGAAGCTGATGGAAGGCAACAGCTACCTCGACGAGCTGTCCGGCAAGCCCAAGGAAAAGGAGTCCATCTGGCAACTGCTGGCCGGCATTCCGCGGGTGCTGCGCAGCAACTACGGCCAGGTGGTGGTGAACTTCGGCGAGCCGATCCACCTCGACGAGGTGCTGGCGAGCCATGCCGGCAGCTGGGATGGCAAACCGCTGGCCGATGATGACCGTCCCGAATGGCTGGCCGATACCGTCGCCACGCTGGCGCAGCGCATCCAGGTCAACATCAACCGCGCCGCCGACGTCAACCCGATCAACCTGCTGGCGATGGCCCTGCTGTCCACGCCGAAGAACGCGATGGGTGAAGCCGACCTGCTGGCGCAGATCGCGCTGTCGAAGATCCTGCTGGCGGAAATCCCCTATTCCGATCGCATCACCGTGACCCCGCACAGCCCGGCGGAGATTGTTGCCCACGGCGAGGAGATCGGCGTGCTGCGGCGCATTCGCCACCCGCTGGGCGATGTGCTCGACGTGGCCGATGACAAGGCGGTGCTGCTGTCGTACTTCCGCAACAACGTGCTGCACCTGTTCACTGCCTCGGCTTGGATCGCGGTGTGCTTCCTGCACAACCGGCGCATGTCGCGCAGCTTGCTGATGCGGCTTGGCGAAAACGTGTACCCGTTCCTGCAGGCCGAGCTGTTCCTGCCGTGGACGCCGCAGCAATTCGCCGCGCGCATCGATGCCACCGCCGACCTGTTCGTGCGCGAAGGGCTGCTCGAGAAGGTGGACGAGGACGGTGACTTGTTGGCCCGCCACTCCGGACAGAGCGATGAAGTATTCCGCCTGCGCGGCATCGGCCATCCGTTGCAGCAGGCTTTCGAGCGCTATTACATCGCGATTTCGGTGCTGGCCAAGAATGGTTCGGGCACGCTCAGTGCGGGCGAGCTGGAAAGCCTGTGCCAACTGGCCGCGCAGCGGCTGTCGCTGCTGTACGCACGTACCGCGCCGGAGTTCTTCGACAAGTCGCTGTTCCGTGGTTTCATCCAGAAACTGCGCGAGCTGCGCCTGGTCTGGGCCGACGAAAACGCGCGCCTGGTCTACGACGAGCGCCTCAACCAGTGGGCACGTGATGCCAAGGTGATCCTCAGCCGCGAGCTGCGCCACACCATCGAGAAGATCAGCCCGGAAGCGACCCGCGAGCACGACGCCGAGGGCGGCAGCGGCGGGAGCGAGGCGGGCTGAAGCCGGCCGCGTGGGGCAGGGCGTCATGCCGCATGCGCGACGCGTGCGGTGTCAGGCCGGCTGGTCGGGAATCAACGCGCTTTCCAGCCGCGCGATACCGTCCTTGAGCAGCAGCTTGCGCTTCTTCAGCCGCTTCAGCGCCAGTTCGTCGCCACAGTGGTCGGCATGCAGGCGTTCGATCGTCGCGTCCAGTTCGCGGTGCTCGCTGCGCAGCTGCATGAGCTGTCGCATCAATTGCCGGAACTGCAGCGGGTCGTCGATACGGCTCATGCATCGAGCATAGCGCGTGCGGCGACAGGCCGCGCATGCCACAATCGGCGTGTGCGGACAGGGGGCTACCGCACCTCCCGGATGTGGAAGTCGCCATCGCGGCGGGGCCCCGGCCGCATTCATGCAAGGAAGAACAGCAATGAACCCGATCCTGATCGTGCTTGGCGCCGCCGCGCTGCTGGCTACCGCTTCCACCCCTGCCGCCGCGCAGGAACGCTACGACGGCTTCCTGTGCTGCAACATGCGCACCGATGGCAGCTGGATCAGCGACATCAATTACGCCGAAGGCGGCAAGAAGATGCTGCCTGCGGGCACCCCGGTCAGCATCACCGGGCATGGACGCAACCGCGTCCGCGTCGTGATCGACGGCAGCAAGCAGGCGATCGGCAACGATTACAGCCGCGACCTCAAGCCCGACGAGTTCGCCAGCCGCTACGTGCTGCGTGAAGACCCGAGGCAGAAGATTGCCAGCTGGCCGGCCAAGGTGCAGCAGGCAGTGCGCCAGTCCAAGCTGACCGCCGGCATGACCCGCGAGCAGGTGCGCACCGCGCTGGGCTGGCCGGTCAGCAGTGAGAACCCGGACCTGGAGTCCAACCTGTGGCGTTACTGGCTGGATAGCTTCAAGGAGTTCCAGGTGCACTTCGATGCCCGCGGCCGGGTCACCCGCCTGACCGCCGACCCGGCGGTGATGAACCGGGTCTGGCTGCCCTGAGGCATGCCGGGGGTCGGGGGCGCGGCTACAATGCCTCGCCTGATGAACCCGATTCCCCTGACCCTGCTGGATGCGGCTGGCGCCGGCGAGGCGCCGGCCGCAACACCTGCCGCTGACGATTCGCGCGCGCGCAAGCGCGAGGCCGACAAGCTGGCCAAGCGCCTGCGCCACCAGGTCGGCCGCGCGATCGCCGACTACGGCATGATCGAGGACGGCGACAAGGTGATGGTGTGCCTGTCCGGCGGCAAGGACAGCTACACCCTGCTGGACGTGCTGCTGCAGCTGCAGAAGAAAGCACCCGTCAATTTTTCCATCACCGCGGTCAACCTCGACCAGAAGCAGCCGGGCTTTCCCGAACACGTGCTGCCCGAGTACCTGCGTTCGCAGGGCGTGGACTTCCACATCATCGAACAGGACACCTATTCGGTGGTCAGCCGGGTGATCCCGGAAGGCAAAACCATGTGTTCGCTGTGCTCGCGGCTGCGCCGCGGCGCGCTGTACACCTACGCGGCCGAACACGGCTTCAGCAAGATCGCGCTGGGCCACCACCGCGACGATCTGGTCAACACCTTCTTCCTCAACCTGTTCTTCCACGCCAAGCTGTCGGGCATGCCGCCCAAGCTGCTCTCCGATGACGGCCGGCATGTGGTGATCCGGCCGCTGGCCTACGTCAGCGAGGCCGACATCGAGGCCTACGCCGAGGCCCGGCAGTTCCCGATCATCCCCTGCAACCTGTGCGGCAGCCAGGAAAACCTGCAGCGCGCACAGGTCAAGCAGATGCTGCGGCAGTGGGAGCGCGAACACCCGGGCCGGATCCAGACCATGGCCCGCGCACTGGCCGACATCCGCCCTTCGCAACTGAGCGACCCGGCGCTGTTCGACTTCATGGCACTGGGCCGGCGCGGCGGCGAGGCACTGCCCGATGCGCATGCCTGGCTGGCCGGCGCGCCCGATGCGCCGGGCTGACGCCTGAGCCCTCCACCCCGTTTCGGCTGCCCGGCCCGTGTGCCGGGGTGGCCGACGGCACCGTCCCCGCTTCCGGAGTCTTCATGTTCTTCCGCAACCTGAGCCTGTTCCGTTTCCCCGTTTCGTTCTCTTTCGATGGGCTGGAAAACCGCCTGGCCGAAGCCGCGCTCAAGCCGGTCGGTCCGATGGAGCTGTCATCGCGCGGCTTCATCTCGCCGTTCGGTCGCAACGAGGGCGAAGAGGCGGCGCTGATGCATCGCGTCGGCGATGCTCTCTGGCTCAGCATGGGCAGCGAGGATCGCCTGCTGCCCGGCGCGGTGGTCAACGACCTGCTGCAGAAGAAGATCGCCGAGTACGAGGCGCAGCATGCGCGCCGGCCCGGTGCCAAGCTGCGCCGGCAAATGAAGGAGGATCTGATCACCGAGCTGCTGCCGCGCGCCTTCGTGCGCCCCGGCCGCACCGATGCGCTGATCGATCTCGAGCATGGCGTGCTGGCGGTGGATACGTCCTCGCGCAAGAATGCGGAGGCGGTGGTGTCGCTGCTGCGCGAAGCGCTCGGCAGCTTCCCGGCGTTGCCGGTGAATGCCGAAGTCGCCCCGCGCGCGGTGCTCACCGGCTGGATCGCCGGCGACCCGCTGCCGGGCGGGCTCGCCCTCGGCGACGAATGCGAACTGCGTGACCCGGCCGACAGCGGCGCGGTGGTCAAGATCCAGCGCATGGAACTGGCCGGCGAGGAAATCGACACCCATCTGCAGGCCGGCAAACAGGTGGTGCGGCTGGCGCTGAACCTCGATGACCACGTCGGCTTCGTGCTGGGCGAAGACCTGGTGATCCGCAAGTTCAAGCTGCTCGATGGTGCGGTGGAGCAACTGGAAAGCACCGAACGCGACGATCTGCGCGCCGAACTCGATGCCCGCTTCGCGCTGATGGCCGGCGAGTTCAAGCGCCTGTTCGAGGTGCTCGAGGGCGCGCTGCAACTGACCCGCGCCGACTGACGCGGCGCGCGGGATTTCAGCGCCCGGCGAGGAAGTCGGCGAGCAACGCGGCCACCGCTGCCGGCGTTTCCATGTGCAGGTGGTGGGTGCCGGGCAGCACGTGCATGCGGCCATCGACCAGCTGCGCGGCATAGCCGCGGCGCACCGCATCGGGCAGGTAGGGCTGTGCCGGCTCGGCGAACAGTACCCGGGTCGGGCACTGGATGCCGGCGATCAGCGCCTCGATCTGCGCATCCACCGGACGCAGGAAGGTGGGCACGGTCAGGCGCTGGTCGCTGGCCCAGACCAGTCCGCCATCGCGTGCGCGCATGCCGCGCTCGACCAGCAGGCGCGCCACCGGCTCGCTCATCTGGTTGGCGCGCATGCGTGCCTGGATCGCCGGCTGCATGCTGTCGAACACGCGCAGCGGTCGTCGCGTGCGCGCGGCGGCGACCGATTCGCGCATCCGTTGCGCGGCTTCTTCGGCCGGGTGCGACAGGCCACCGAGTGCCTCGATGCAGACCAGACGGGTCACCCGTTCGGGGCAGGCCGCGGCGACCAGGCTGGCGATGCCCGCGCCCATCGAATGGCCGAGCAGGGTGAAGTGCGAGAAGCCCAGTGCATCGGCCACGTCGAGCACGTGGTGCACGGCCAGTTCGAAGGTGTAATGCGCACCGGGCGGCAGGTGCACGCTGCGGCCGTGGCCGGGCAGGTCGATGGCGACCAGGTCGATGCCGGACAAGTGCCGCGCCAGGGGCACAAAGCTGGCGGCATTGTCCAGCCAGCCATGAAGTGCCAGCACCGGGGTGGCGTCGGCGCTGCCGCCGCGCAAGGCGGCGATGCGTCCGAGGGGGATGTCGATGTGGATGTCTTCGAGGTTCATGTGCCGGTTCGCGGGCAGGGGACGGGTCAGGCCAGCGACGTCGCCAGCGCGGCGAGCGCGGCGGCGTGGTCGGGCCGGTCGTTGAGGCAGGCGATGTAGCGCAGCTCGCCGCCACCGGCCTCGCGCAGCGCATCGGCGTTCTGCAGCCGGATTTCTTCCAGCGTTTCCAGGCAGTCCACGGCGAAGCCGGGGCAGGCGACATCCAGCCGTTGCACGCCCTCGCGGCCGAGCTGCTCGACCGTCTGCAGGGTATAGGGCTGCAGCCAGCGCTCGCGGCCGAAGCGCGATTGATAGGTCAGCAGGATTTCGTCGCGCGCGATGCCCAGTGCCTCGGCGATCGCGGCGGTGCCGGCTTCGCACTGCGCGGCGTACGGATCGCCCTGACGCACCAGGCGCTCGGGGATGCCGTGGAAGGACAGCAGCAGGCGCTCGCCGCGGCCGTGTTGCCGCCAGTGCTCGCGGATGCTGGCGGCGATGGCTTCGACCCAGCCCGGGTCGCGGTGGTAGTCCGCGATCACCTTCAATTCCAGCCCCGGCAATCCCGCGACGGTGGCGCGGGCCAGATCGTCGACCGAGGCGGTGGTGGTGGTCGAATACTGCGGGTACAGCGGCAGCAGTACCAGCTGCCGGATGCCCTGTGCATGCAGGCGGGTGATTTCCGCCGCCAGTGCGGGTTGCCCGTAACGCATCGCCAGCGCCACCGTCCAATCCGGCAGCAGGGCTTGCACCCGTTGCGTGAGCCGCCGGCTGTGTGCCAGCAGTGGCGAGCCCTCGTCGGTCCAGATCTCGGCGTACTTCTGTGCCACCACCGGGCTGCGCCGCGGCAGGATCACGCCTTGCAGCAGCGGTTTCCACAGCCAGCGCGGGATCTGCACCACGCGCGGGTCGAGCAGGAATTCGCCCAGGTATTCGCGCACCGCGGCCGCATCGGGTCTGGCCGGGGTGCCGAGGTTGACCAGCAGCAGGGCGCGGCGGGGCGTGGAGGCAGAAGCGGTGGAGGCAGACATGGCCGGGGAGGATACCCTTCCGCATGCCGCCGTGCGCCGCGGTTCATGCGCGGGCCGGAAAAGCGGTGTCGGCTGCGGCTATGCTCAAGGCTGCCCCGATCACACGGATTGCCCGCATGCGCCCGATCTCGACCCTTGCCCTCGCTCTTGCCCTGGCCCTCGCCCCGCCGGCGTTCGCCGGTGACGCGGAGGATGCACGTGCCGGCAATGCGGCGCGCGTCCTGGGCGACAGTCTGGCGATGCCCGAATCGGCGATCCCGGACAAACTGCTGGACGAAGCGCGCGGCATCGTCATCGTGCCGGACACGGTCAAGGCCGGGCTGATCTTCGGTGGTCGCCGCGGGCTTGGTCTGATGTCGGTGAAGACCGCGGAGGGTGCGTGGTCGAACCCGGTGTTCGTCAAGCTGGTCGGTGGCAGCGTCGGCTTCCAGGCCGGCGTGCAATCGGCCGACGTGGTGCTGGTGATCCGCAATGACCGCGGGGTGCAGAACATCGTCAACGGCAAGTTCACCCTGGGTGCCGATGCCGCGGTCGCCGCCGGTCCGGTCGGGCGCAATGCCGCGGCCGCCACCGACGGCCAGCTGAAGGCGGAGATCTGGTCATGGTCGCGCGCACGCGGCCTGTTCGCCGGGGTGGCGCTGGATGGCGCGGTGCTGAAGGTGGACGATGAGGCCAACCAGGCGGTGTACGGAAAGGGTGCCACGCCACGCATGATTTTCGAGAACCGCGCGCCGCAGCCGCCCAGTGGCGCGGTCGCCAGCCTGCGCCAGGCACTGGACCAGGCCACCGCCGATGCGCGTGGTCGGCGCCATGTACCCGAGGAGAAGCCGCTGTATGCGCCGGTGGCGCAGCCCGCGACGGAAGGTGCGGCAGCGCCCGCGACCGGCAGCGCGACCGACAAGGACGAAGGCAAGGTCACCACCACGCCGCTGCCCTGAGCCAGGCACGGCGCTGCGGTATGCTGTGGCGTCTGGTATTCAAGCGGAATCAACGCCATGGTCGGTTGGCGCGAACTACTCATCCTGCTGGTGATCGTGCTGCTGGTGTTCGGCGCCAAGCGCCTGCGCAACATCGGCGAGGACCTCGGCGGCGCGGTCAAGGGATTCAAGAAGGGCATGCGTGACCCGGATGACGAGCCCGGACGCATCGAGGACCAGCGCCAGGCGCCGGCCGACGAGACACGACGCGAGCGCAAGGAAGACGTGTCGCCGCGCGATTCCTGAGCGGGCATCGCGGCGCGATGTTCGAAATCAGTTTTCCCGAACTCGTCATCCTCGGTGTCGTCGCACTGCTGGTGCTGGGCCCGGAACGGCTGCCGCGCGCGGCCCGCTTCGCCGGCCTGTGGGTGCGTCGTGCGCGTGCGCACTGGCATACGGTGAAAAGCGAGTTCGAGCGTGAGCTGGCCGATGAAGACCTGCGCCGCAGTCTCGAACAGGCGCGAGCGGCGGTCGACGAGGCCGGCGAGGCGATGCGCGAAGGCATCGCCGGGATGGAAGATGCAGCGCGCGAGGCCAAGGCCACGCTGAAGGCGGACGATGGCGCGGCATCCGCTGAAGCCGCGCGCACGGATGCGACCGCCCCCGATGCGCAACACGACCGATCCGATGAACGCGCCTGAGCCCGCATCCCAAGGCCCGGTGGCCGGCTGGCTGTCGCATCTGGTCGAATTGCGTGCGCGCCTGCTCAAGGCGGTGATCGCGGTGATCGTGCTGTTCGCCGTGTTCGCGGTGTTCAGCGATCGCCTTTACAACCTGCTTGCCGGGCCGATGCTGGCGGCGCTGCCGGCCGGCAGCCAGATGATCGCCACCGATCCGTTGACCCCGTTCACCACCCCGCTGCGCCTGGCGCTGTACCTGGCCCTGCTGGGCGCCGCGCCGGTGTTGCTGTACCAGGCCTGGGCCTTCATCGCGCCGGGGCTGTACCGGCACGAGAAACGTCTCGCCGCACCGCTGCTGGCATCCTCGGTGCTGCTGTTCTACGCCGGCTGCGCATTCGCCTATTTCGTGCTGCTGCCGGCGATGTTCAAGTTCCTCGCGCTGACCCGACCCGAAGGTGTGGCGATGATGCCGGACATCGCCCGCTATCTCGATTTCGTCGCCATCATCGCGCTGGCCTCGGGTTTCAGCTTCGAGGTGCCGGTGGCGCTGGTGATCCTGGTGCTGCTGGGCTGGGTGGATGCACGGCAACTGCGGCAGGCGCGCGGCTACGCGATCATTGCCTGCTTCACCGTGGCGATGATCATCACTCCCGGTGATGGCCTGTCGATGGTGATGATGGCGCTGCCGATGTGCCTGCTGTACGAAGTCGGCATCCTCGCCGCGGCGCTGCTGCGCCGGTGCGAGCGCGGTGCGCGGGATGATGGCGACACCGCCGGCTGACCCGGTTCAGGCGGCCGGCTTGTGGCCACGCGCGGTCGCCTGGCTGCTCGATGCCGGCCTGCTGCTCGTCTGCGCGGTGCTGCTGTGCGCGCCGTGTCTGCCGCCACGCTGGTTGGCCGTGGATGCCGCATGGAGCGGCCTGGCGCAGGCGATGGTGCGGCAGATGGTGGCGCTGGCCGCGAGCCCGGCGCAGGACTTTGCCAGCCTGCTCGCAGAGATGCGTGCCGCGAGCGCGCCGCTGCTCGAGGCATTGACGCAGTTGCGTACGCGCCTGTGGAGCTTGCTGGCGGCACCGCTCGGCCTGTTCCTGCTGCTGGCCGCAGTCGTTTGGCCGTGGCTGGAATCGCGTGTCGGCGGCGCCACGCTCGGCAAGCGCGCGCTCGGCCTGCATGTGGTCGATGACACCGGCGCTCGGCTGTCGTTTGCACGGGCGCTGGCGCGGCATCTGGCCGGTGCGCTGTCCTGGCTCAGCCTCAACATCGGCCATCTGCTGGCACTTTCGGGCCCCGATCACCGCGCCTTGCATGACCGCCTGGCCGGCACGCGCGTGGTTTGGCGCGCCGATGCCCGGCAACGCACGCCGGCCTGGGGCGTGTTGGTGCTGGTGATCGCCGGGCTGCTGCCGGTGTTGCTCGCGCTGGCGGCGGGCGCGTCGCTGACGCAACGCATGGATGCCGTGGTGGACGCGATGTTCGCCGAGGCGTCGTGATCGTCGCCGCGAGGGCGGCTCAAACTTCGATCCGGTGTTCCACCACGGGTGCGCTCGGCGGTGCTTCGGCATCGCCGAAGGTGTCGCGCCAGATCAGGTAGCCGCCGCCGCAGACCATCACCAGCGCCGCGCTGATGAAGCCGAGCGTGAGCAGCAGCCCGACCACCAGCGCCAGCGGCATGAACAGCTTGCCCAGCACCAGCAGCAGCAGACTGCCGATGACGCTCAGGATCATGATCGCGACCACCAGCGCGCCGAAGTACAGAGCGGCAGCCAGCAGGTTGGGTGCGAGGTTGCGCAGTGCCGCGTGCAACGCCGCGCGCACCGCCTGGCCGAAGCCGAGGCCGGACAATGCCACCAGCGCGATGCCCAGCATGACGGTCGTGGTGGTGAAGTAATTGACCGCGGTCTGCCACAGGAACAAGGGCAACGGATGTGCCGGCGGCGGCAACGGCTGCGGTGTTTGCTGGTTGAGCGCGGCATTGACCGCTTCCATGTAGGCGGCGGCGTAGTCGTCGCCTACCAGTTGCCGGGTGACCAGCGCGGCCAGCCCCATCACCACGATCTGCAGCCCGCCGAAGGCCGCCAGGCGGCCGGCACGGCCACTGCGCAACGGCTGGAAGATGTCTGCCGCGCGCGCCGGACGCGCGTTCTCCACTTCGCGGATCACATGCATCAGGCCGCCGATCAGGATCGGCACCAGCATGAACACCGCGAGCGCGGTCAGCACCATCAACGCCAGCGCCGGCGTGCCTTGCCCGCCGCCGCCGACGGTGGCCGCGAGCAGGGTACCGGCGATCAACAACAGGTACAGGCTGCCGACCAGCAGCATCGCGGCACCGAATACCGCACGCGGGTTGCGCGCGCCGAGGTTGATGGCCTGCATGAACCAGGTCCAGGCGCGGGAAACGGGAACGCGTCGCGGAGTCATCGGGGCAGGCGCCTGCACGGGTCGGGGGGTCAGGCCGGACACATGGAAGCACGCGCCAGGCGCACGAATTGTCGCAGGATCGCGCGCGCCGCGGGTGCGGCGCGCACCGCGGCGTGCATTGCGATCGGGTTGCGGCCTTCGCTGCGCAGCACGGCGGCGCGGGCGGCGATGTAGCCGCGCATGTGGCGGGCGGAAAACTCCGGATGGAACTGCACGCCCCAGGCGCGATCGCCGCTGCGGAAGGCGGCGCAATCATCCACATCGGTGCGTGCCAGCACCTGCGCGCCCGGCGGTGGCTCGAGCACGATCTGCTCATGGGTGGACTGTGCCTTGAACGTCTGCGGTGCGCCGGCGAACAGCGGATCGTGGGCGGCCGGCGGCAGGCATTGCACTTGCACCGTGCCCATCTCGCGTCCGCGAGGGTTGTCGCCGACCGTGCCGCCCAGCGCATGCGCCAGCAGCTGGTGGCCATAGCAGATGCCGAATACCGGCAGCCGTGCATCGACCGCCGCACGCAGCCAGTCGGCGGCAGTCTCGCTCCAAGGCAGGCGGTCGCTGACCATCGCCGCCGAGCCGGTGACGATGATCCCGGCATGCCCGCGTGGCGAGGGCAGGGCCGCGCCGGCTTCGGCATCGACCACGCGGGTGTCGTCTTCGGCCAGCCCGGCGGCGACCCGGATCCAGTGCGCGAAGCTGCCATGGCGACGCATCGGCGCCACCGGCGTGCCGGTCTTGAGGATCAGAAAAGGCAGGGACATCGGCGGACAGGGCACAAGGCAGCGGAGATTTATACTAGCGGTTTCGCTCGAGCCACCGCCGCAATGCCCGCCGACCGCGTCGCCATCACCTTCCAGCAATTGATCCAGCGCCTCGACCAGTACTGGGCGGCGCAGGGTTGCGTGCTGATCCAGCCGCTGGACCTGGAAGTCGGCGCCGGCACTTTCCATCCGGCCACCTTCCTGCGCGCGCTGGGCCCGGAGCCGTGGAATGCGGCCTATGTGCAGCCCTCGCGCCGGCCCACCGATGGCCGCTACGGCGAAAACCCCAACCGCCTGCAGCGCTATTACCAGTACCAGGTGGTGATGAAGCCTTCGCCGGACAACATCGTCGAGCTGTATTTCGATTCGCTGCGCGAGCTGGGCATCGACCCGGAAGTGCACGACCTGCGCCTGGTCGAGGACAACTGGGAATCGCCCACGCTTGGTGCCTGGGGGCTGGGCTGGGAAGTCTGGCTCAACGGCATGGAAGTGACCCAGTTCACCTGGTTCCAGCAGGCCGGCGGGCTGGAATGCCGGCCGGTGCTGGGCGAGGTCACCTACGGTCTGGAACGGCTGTGCATGTACCTGCAGAACGTCGATGACGTGTTCGATCTGGTCTGGACCTACGGGCCGGACGGCGCGCCGGTGCATTACCGCGACGTCTACCACCAGAACGAGGTCGAGCACAGCACCTACAACTTCGAGCATGCCGATGTCGCCGAGCTGTTCCACCGCTTCGATGCCTGCGAGCGCGAGGCGCTGGCGCTGGTCGAGGCCGGACTGCCGCTGCCGGCCTACGAACAGGTGATGAAGGCCAGCCACAGCTTCAACCTGCTGGACGCGCGCCGCGCGATCTCGGTCACCGAACGCCAGCGTTACATCCTGCGCGTGCGCAGGATGGCGCAGGCGGTGGCGCAGGCCTATTTCGCGCAGCGCGAAAAGCTGGGCTTCCCCGGCCTCAAGCAGCGGGAGGCCGCATGATGGTCGATGCGCTGATGCAACCGTTGTTGATCGAGCTGGGCACCGACGAACTGCCGGTGCAGGCATTGCCGGGGCTGGCGCAGGCGCTGTTCGATGGCGTGCTTGCCGGGCTCGACAAACGCGGCATCGAGTATCGCCGTGGCGAGGCCGCTCCGCTGTACACGCCGCGCCGGCTCGCGCTGCTGCTGCCGGCGGTGGCCACGCAACAGCCCGAGCAGCACAACGAGTTGCTCGGCCCGTATCGCAACATCGCGCTGGATGCCGACGGCCAACCGACCCGCGCGCTGCAGGGCTTCGCCGCCAAGGCCGGTGTGGACTGGACTGCGCTGGAGACCACCCGCGATGCCAAGGGCGAGCGCTTCGTGCATCGCAGCGTGCGCGCCGGTGCCGCCACCATCGACCTGCTCGGCGAGATCGTCGCCGAAGCGGTGGCGGCGATGCCGGTGCCCAAGCCGATGCGCTGGGGCGCTCACGAGCATGCCTTCGCGCGCCCGGTGCACTGGCTGCTGATCCTGCTCGGTGACGAGCTGGCCGATGGCAACGTGATGGGTGTGCGCAGTGCCCGCCTCAGCCGCGGCCACCGCTTCATGCATCCGCAGGCGCTGGAAATCGCATCACCGACCCAGTATGTCGATGCCCTGCGCGCGGCCAGGGTGCTGGTCGATCCGCACGAGCGGCGCGAACGCATCCGCACCCGGGTCGAAGCCGCGGCCGCCGACCTCGGCGGCACCGCCCGCATCGATCCGGCGCTGCTGGAGGAAGTCAATGCACTGACCGAATGGCCGGTGGCGGTCGGCTGCAGCTTCGAGCGCGAGTACCTCGATGTGCCGCAGGAAGCGCTGGTCTCGACCATGCAGGCGAATCAGAAGTTCTTCCCCGTGCTCGACGGCGCGGGCCGGTTGAGCGAGCACTTCATCGGCATCGCCAACATCGAATCGAAGGATCCGGCGGCGGTGCGCCAGGGCTACGAGCGGGTGATCCGCCCGCGCTTCGCCGATGCCCGCTTCTTCTTCGAGGAAGACCTCAAGCAGGGCCTGCTGGCGATGAATGCCGGGCTGGCCACGGTCAAGTATCAGGACAAGCTCGGCAGCATGGCCGACAAGGTGACGCGGGTCGCGGCGCTGGCCGAGGCGATCGCGGCGCAACTGGGCGTGGATCCGGCGATGGCGCGGCAGGCGGCGGAGCTGTCCAAGGCCGACCTGCAATCGCGCATGGTCGGCGAGTTCCCCGAACTGCAGGGCATCGCCGGGCGCCATTACGCACGCGCCGCGGGCCTGCCCGATGACGTCGCCGCGGCGATCGACGAGGCGTGGATGCCGCGCAACGCCGGCGATGGCATCGCGCCTTCGCCGCTGGGCCGGGTGCTGGCCGTGGCCGAGCGCCTGGATACGCTGACCGGCGGCTTCGCTGCCGGGCTCAAGCCGACCGGCAACAAGGATCCGTTCGCCCTGCGCCGCAATGCACTCGGCTTGGCGCGCACCCTGATCGAAGCCGGCCTCGACCTCGACCTGCGTGCGCTGCTGGCGCGTGCAGGTGATGCGCTGCCGATTGCGGCGCCGGACCCGGATGAACTGTACGACTTCATCGTCGAGCGCCTGCGTGGCTGGTACGAGGGGCGTGGCGTGTCGGCGCCGGCGTTCGAGGCCGTGGCTGCGTTGCGCCCGGCCTCATTGAGCGACTTCGATGCGCGTCTGGCCGCCATTACCGGTTTCGCCGCGATGCCCGAAGCCGCCGCCCTCGCCGCCGCCAACAAGCGCGCGCGCAACATCCTGCGCAAGGCCGGCGACGACATCGCGCCGGCGCTGGACCCGGCATTGCTGACCGAGGATGCCGAGCGCGCCTTGGCCAGCGCGATGGATGCCGCAATCGCGGACACCGACCCGCTGCTGGCGCAGCACGATTACCTCGCGGTGCTGACCCGCCTGGCCGCGCTGCGCCCCGAGGTGGATGCCTTCTTCGACCAGGTCATGGTCAACGCCGAGGACCCGGCGCTGCGCGGCAATCGCCTTGCCCTGCTGCAGCGGCTGGCCGACCGCCTCGGCAGCGTCGCCGCGATCGAGCATCTCTCGGCCTGAGCCCGCATGCAGCGGCCATCCGGGCCTGCGCATGGCGTCGCGGGCCTGTCTTGACGCAGTCACATATTCATGCTGGAGTTTGCTTGACTGCCACGGATTGGGGTTTCTCATGCGCTCCTGGATCATCATCTCATTGCTTGCCATCGCGGGCTTGTTTGCTGCCGACCAGATCGCGGCGCAGCAGTCGGGCGGCGGGTTCTACGAAAAGATCCGTTATCGCGACAACGACCCCATGCTTTTCTGCACGGAAGGGCCTTCGATCCAGATGCGCGAGATCCGCGCCCCGGCATGCTGGAAACCGATCCCGCCCTATACCGGGCAGTGGGTGTATACCGGTGGTTGCCGTCCGCCCAACAAGTACGGCCGCCGTTGGGATCGTGCAGACAAGGATTCGCTGAGTCAGTATCAGCGGATCTGCCCCAGAGTGCTGGAAAGTGGGGATTGGCAGGGCCCCGGACGCCCTGACATCACGCCGAAGCGCCATTGACCTGCGTGCCTGGCAGGCAGGCATGAGCACTCCGCAGCGGACCTCCTGACCGCTGCTCGGGTCGGGCGCCGATCCGCGCGAACACCCTGATCACGGACTCGGCTGCGCGCAGTCGGGCAGGGTGGTGGGCCATGGCGTGCAGCACGCGCACACGCGCCGTTCAGGCTGCCGCCACCCGGCGCATACAGCGCGCGTTTATCCTGTGCCGATGAAATCGGCCCGACAGTACCTGTTGCTGCTTGCATTGGTGTTTCCCCTGCAGGCGGCGGCGGAAAAAATCGTGCGCGTGGACATCCACGGGCTCGACGAGGCGATGAGCGAGAACGTGCGCGTGCACCTGTCGCTGGAAGACGCGCTGGACAAGACCATCACCGCGCGGCGCCTGGAGTACCTGCTGGAAGTGGCCGCGGACGAAGCACGCGAGGCACTGGAGCCATTCGGTCATTACTCGGCCACGGTCGAAGTGACGCGCAGCGGGGGCGCCTCGGCACTGGTCATCGCGCTGCGGGTGGATCCGGGCGAGCCGGTGCGGGTACGGCGCGAGGACGTGCGCATCGAAGGCGAGGGTGGCGAGGATCGCTACCTGCGCGAAGAGATCGAGGCCTTCGTGCCGAAGAGCGGTGAGGTGTTCAGCCATCCGCAGTACGAGGCCAGCAAGGCGCGCATCAGCCGGCGTCTGGCCGAACGCGGTTACTTCGATGCCGATTTCATCGCCCGCCGGGTCGAAGTCACCCGTGCCGAACATGCCGCCGACGTCGATCTTGGCTGGGACAGCGGGCTGCGCTACGACATGGGTGCCATCACCTTCGAGCAGACGCCGCAGCAGGTGGTGCGCCCGGAATTGCTGCAGAAGCTGGTGTACTGGGAGGAAGGCGAGTACTACCACCAGGGGCGTCTGGATCGCCTGCGCAAGTCGCTGATCGGGCTTGACTACTTCAGCCGCATCGAGATCACCCCGCAGCCGGAGGACGCGGTCGATTACATGGTGCCGGTCAGCGTGCGCCTGACCCCGGCCAAGCGCAGCGTGTACAACCTGGGCGTGTCCTACGGCACCGACAGCGGCGCCGGTTTCACCGCCGGCATGGAGCGGCGCTATCTCAACCAGCGCGGGCACAAGGCGCTGGCGCAGGTGGATTGGGCGCGCTACCGCAAGACCCTGACCCTGCAATACAGGGTGCCGGCGTTCCGCTGGCTGGATGGCTGGTACACCGCCAGCCTGCAGGCGGCCGACGAGACCACCGATTACATCGACAACCGGCGTCTGGAGTTCGTTGCCAGCCGCAGCGGCGAAATCAATCGCTACCTGACCGCGGTGGCGTCATTGCATGCGTTGCGCGAGCGCTGGTTGTACGTGCACGAGGTGCTCGAATCCCCCGATGCAATCCCGCCCTACCACTACGCGACCTATACTTTCCCCTCGCTGCGTGCCGAATACATCGATGCCGATGACCGCATGTTTCCGCGTCGCGGCCTCGGCGGCACCCTGATGCTGCGCGGCGGGGTGGAAGGCGTCGGCTCGCAGGCCACCTTCGTGCAGATGCACGCCAGCGTGCGCTGGTTCCGTGGCCTGGGCGAGGCCAATCGCCTGATCGTGCGTGGCGAACTGGGCGATACCTATGGCGAGCGCCATGCCGAACTGCCGCCGTCGCTGCGTTTCTTCGCCGGTGGCGATCGCAGCATCCGCGGTTACGCCTGGCGCGAGGTCGGGCCGCGCATCGCCGCGTTCCCGGGCGACGAGCGTCGTTACGCGATCGGCGCACGCCGACTGGCCACCGCCAGCGTCGAATTCGAGCGCTACTTCACTCCGGCGCTGGGCATGGCGGTGTTCGTCGATACCGGTTCGGCCTTCGACGACACCCCGGATTGGCGCACCGGCGTCGGCATCGGTGCGCGCTGGCGCTCGCCGGTGGGCCCGGTGCGGATCGACATCGCGCGCGGGCTTGACCAGCCGGATTCCTCGTTCCAGATCCACCTCAGCCTGGGAGCCGACCTGTGAGCGGCTGGCAGGATCGATTGCGCGAGCGCTACGCGCGCTATCGCCGCTACGGCCTGGAGCCGCTGTCCGCTGATGCCAGCGCCGAGGAGCGTGAAGCCCGCCTGGCCGAGCTGCGTCGGTTGCGCCGTCGGCGCCAGCGCAAGATCGCCATCCGCAGTGGCCTGGGCGTGACGTTGCTGGTGGTCGCCGGCCTGCTGCTGGTGTGGTGGCTGGTCAGCACGCTGGCCGGGCGCGATGTGCTGCTGGCGCAGATCCGTGCACGGCTGCCGGCCAATGCCTCGTTGCAATGGGAGCGTGCCGAGGGCCCGGTCAGCGGGCCGATGACATTGCATGGCGTGCGTTTCGTCTGGACCGCGTGTGCCGATCCCGATTTCGACGTCAACACGCGGGCGATGGCGCTGTGCAAGGATCGCCGCGAAACGCGTTTCACCGCCAGCCGGGTGATGCTCGATCCCAAACTCGGTGCACTGGTGGACCGGCGTTTGCGCTTGCAGGCGCTTGAAGTCGATGGCGCGACGCTCGACATCGCCAGCAGCGACACCCCCTTCGAGCTGCCGACCTGGCCCGAGGTGTTGCCACGCATCGAGCCGCCGCTGGCGATCGAAGCCAATCGCGTGCGCGTCGATGGCCTGATGGTGCGCAGCGGTGGCGAGCCGGCGATCGGCATCCGCCGCCTCGAGGGTGCGCTGACGGTGGCACCGGGCGAACTCGAGGTTGGTGCGCTGGACATCGACAGCGACCGCGGACGCTTCCACCTGCACGGGCACTATCGCCCGGGCGCGGATTTCGCCACCGACATGACCGCGACCGCGGTACTGCCCGCGGCGACGGGGCGCACCGCCGGGCGCATCGGCCTGATCGCGCGTGGCGATCTGGAAACCATGGACGTGTTCATCGGCGGCCGTGCGCCGGCGCCGCTGCGCGCGACGCTCACCCTGCGCTCGCCGGACATGCGCGCCGCACGCGAGGGCCATGCCGGCTGGAACCTGGTGGCCGAAAGTGCCGGTCTCGACCCGGCCGTGTTCACCGGTGCCGGCGGCAGCGGCGAGCCGATGGCGTTCAAGCTCGATGTCGCCGGTCAGGGCGGTCATGCCGACATCGAAGGCGAGTGGTCGCAGGGCACGCAACGGATCGTGATCCGGCCATCCACGCTGCGCCTGGAGAAGCAGACCCTGCATGCGCAGCCGCTGGTGCTGGATGTGCTGGGCGGGCGGCTGAATTTGAACGGCTACGGCATGTTCAAGCAGGAGCAGGCGCACTTCAAACTGGCCGCCAATGCGCGTGGCCTGGGCTGGGGCGAGGACGCGCGTGGTGGCGTGCTGATTGCCGGCGACGGCGATTTCGGCATCGCCGGCAGCCGCGAGGCGTGGGCGGTGATCGGTCGCGCCACGCTCAGGCGAGAAGGCCGTCAGGCGCGCCTGCAACTGGACGGACGCGGTGACGAAACCGGGCTCGGCGTGCGCTCGCTCTCGGTGGTGATGCCCGAAGGCCGGCTCGATGCCGAAGGGCGGGTGGACTGGAGCCCGGCGTTGCATTGGCAGGCGGATGCGCAGCTGGCCGGCTTCGATCCGGGCTACTTCCTGCCCGATTGGCACGGCGCGGTGCGCGGTCGGCTGGCCAGCAGCGGGCAGATGCAGGACCGTGGCGGGCTGCGGGCCGAGGTGTCGTTGAGCGAGCTCGGCGGCCAGTTGCGTGGCCGCGCGTTGAGCGGGCATGCGCAGCTGCATGTGCTGGGCGAGGAATACAGCGGCGAGGCGGCGCTGGCACTCGGCAGCAGCCGACTCGACGCGCGCGGACGTTACGGCCAGCGCATCGAACTGGATGCCCGCTTCGCGCCATTGCAGCTCAACGACCTGCTGCCGGATGCGCATGGCGTGCTCAATGGGCATGTGCGTCTGGATGGCCCGGTGCAGGCCTTCGACATCGATGCCGATCTCGAAGGCCGCGGCGTGCGCTTGGCCGACTATCGCGCCGATGCCCTCACGGCGCGCGGCCGCCTGCCATGGCGCGGCAGTGGCGGTGAATTGCGCATCGACGCGCGCGGAGTGCAGGCCGGCGTCGCATTCGAGCGCCTGCAGGTACATGCGACCGGCGCGGTGGAGAACCTGCAGCTGGAGGCCGATGCCAGCGGCGACATCGGCCGCGTGCAAGTGCAGGGCAGCGCACTGCGGCGCGGGCAGGCATGGAGCGGCAGTCTCGCCGCCCTCGAATTCGTCCCCGTGCGCGGTGCGAGCTGGCGCCTCGGCGCACCGCTGGACTTTGCGCAGCACGGCACGGCCTGGTCGCTGTCGCAGGGCTGTCTGACCTCCAGCGCCGGCGGCTCGCTGTGCGTGGGCGGACAATGGCCGGGACGTGGCCTGGACGTGGAAGGGCGGGACCTGCCGTTGCTGCTGGCCACGCCATGGCTGCCGGCGCGCGAGGATGGCAAGCCGTGGCAACTCGATGGCGCGGTGGATCTGGATGCGCATGTGCAGCCGGCCGGCAATGCATGGGCCGGCACCGTGCAGCTGCGTTCATCACGCGGCGCGCTGCGTCTGGGCCAGGGCAGCCGCGACGAGTTGATGAGCTACCGCGAGCTGCGGCTGGACGCGAACCTGACCCCGCAACGCATCCAGGCCACGTTGCAGAGCGGCATCAGCGGGGATGGCCGGGTCAGTGCGCGGCTGGATACCGGCTGGGACGAATTCGCGCCGCTGGCCGGTGAAATCGACCTCGACATGCGCGAGTTGTCGTGGCTGGAAGTGCTGGTGCCCGACATCGTCGATCCGCGCGGGCTGGTCAGCGGTCGCATCAGCTTGTCAGGAACGCGCGGCGATCCGGCGATCGGCGGCAATGCCGAGCTGACCAACCTGCGTGCGGAAGTGCCGGCTTATGGGCTGGTGTTGAGTGACGGCCGCTTCGCCCTGCGTGCGCGTGCCGATGGCAATGCCCAGCTGAGCGGCAGCGTGCGTTCGGGCGAGGGCGTGCTGAACGTGGACGGCAGCCTCGGCTGGCGTGGTCAGGACACGCCGCTGGTGCTCAACGTCAAGGGTTCCAACGTGTTGCTGTCGGATACCCGCGACCTGCGCGCGGTGGTCGACCCGGACGTGGTGGTGCGCCTGCAGCCGGGGCAGCCGCTCGCGGTCAGCGGCACGGTCACCATCCCCTCGGCGCGGATGGATCTGGAGCGGCTCGACGATGGCGTGTCGCGTTCGGCCGACGTGGTGGTGCTGGATCCGGCCAACCCCGCTCGCACGCCAGGCAGCGGGCTGGATCTGGATCTGACCCTGGCGCTGGGGGATAACGTGCGCCTGCGCGGCTTCGGCCTGGACGGCACGCTCGACGGCAACCTGCGCGTGCGTGCGCGACCGGGCCGCGAAATGACCGCCAGCGGCCGGCTGGACGTGGACGGGCGCTACACCGCCTACGGGCAGAAACTGCAGATCGAGCGCGGGCGTCTGGTCTGGTCCAACGACCCGGTGGCCAATCCGGTGCTCGACATCCAGGCGCAGCGCGTGGTCGGCGATGTCACCGCCGGCATCCGCGTCAGTGGCCGCGCCAGCGCGCCGCAGGCCGAGGTGTGGGCCGATCCGGCGATGGACCAGTCCGAGGCACTGTCCTATCTCGCGCTGGGTCGCTCGCTGTCGGCGGCCACCGGCGACGAAGGCCGTCAGGTCAATGCCGCCTCGGCCGCGCTGAGTGCCGGCGGCAGCCTGCTCGCCTCGCAGCTGGGTACCAGCATCGGTCTGGACGATGCCGGGATGATGCAGTCCAGCACGTTGGGCGGCAGCGTGTTCGGCATCGGCAAATACCTCTCGCCGCGGCTGTACGTCGGTTATGGCGTGTCGCTGCTCGGCACCGGTCAGGTGCTGACGCTGAAATACCTGCTGCGCAAGGGCTTCGACGTCACCATCGAATCGAGCACGGTGGAGAACAAGGGCTCGGTCAACTGGCGTACCGAGCGCTGAAGCACGGTGGCCCGGCGCGAGCGGGGGCGATGAGGCAAGGCTTCGACAAGGGCGCGTGTGGCGCGCGGTGGCTCAGGCCGCGCGCTCGCGGCGGGCCCGCGCCAGGTGCACGATCAGCAGTTGCACCGCGGCCGGGGTGACGCCCGGGATGCGTCCGGCCTGACCCAGGGTCTCGGGCCGCACCTGCTCCAGCTTCTGCCTCACTTCATTGGACAGGCCATGCACCGCGGCGTAGTCGAAGCCGTCGGGGATCGCGCTGTCTTCGTGCCGCCGTGCGCGCTCGATCTCCTCGCGCTGGCGTTGCAGATAGCCGGCGTACTTGGCCTCGATCTCCACCTGCTGCGCGACCTCGGCGCAGTCCAGGCCGGGGCCGATGCCTTCGACCTGCATCAGCGCGGCATAGTCCAGTTCCGGGCGGCGCAGCAGGTCCATGGCGCTGGACTCGCGGCTGAGCTCGATACCGGCATCGCGCCGCAGCGCCTGCCCCAGCGGATTGCCGGGCGCGGCCCAGGTGGCGGCCAGGCGCGCGCTTTCGCGTTCCACCGCCTCGCGCTTGCGGCTGAAGGCGGCCCAGCGCGCCTCGTCGACCAGACCCAGCTCGCGACCGATCGGGGTCAGCCGCGCATCGGCATTGTCCTCGCGCAGCTGCAGGCGGTATTCGGCGCGGCTGGTGAACATGCGATACGGCTCGGAGGCGCCCTGGGTGATCAGGTCATCGACCAGCACACCGAGGTAGGCCTGGTCGCGCCGCGGGCTCCACGGCGCCAGCCCGCGCACCTGGCGCGCGGCATTGACCCCGGCCAGCAGCCCCTGCGCGGCGGCTTCCTCGTAACCGGTGGTGCCATTGATCTGGCCGGCGAAGAACAGGCCCGCCACCGCCTGCGTTTCCAGCGAGCTTTTCAGCCCGCGCGGATCGAAGAAGTCGTATTCGATGGCATAGCCGGGGCGGGTGACGTGGGCCTGCTCGAAGCCGGCGATCGAGCGCACCAGTTCGAGTTGCACGTCGAACGGCAACGAGGTGCTGATGCCGTTGGGATAGATCTCGTTGACATCCAGCCCCTCGGGCTCGACGAAGATCTGGTGCGAGGCCTTTTCCGCAAAGCGCACCACCTTGTCCTCGATGCTCGGGCAGTAGCGCGGGCCGGTGCTCTCGATCTGCCCCGAATACAACGGACTGCGGTGCAGCGCGGCGCGGATGATCGCGTGGCTGCGCTCGCTGGTATGGGTGATCCAGCACTGCACCTGACGCGGGTGGTCGGCATGCGTGCCGAGGAAGGAGAACACCGGCCGCGGCTCGTCGCCCGGCTGCACGCTCATGCGCGAATAATCCAGGCTGCGACCGTCGATGCGCGGCGGAGTGCCGGTCTTCAGCCGGCCGACGCGGAAGCGGCCATCGCGCAGGCGCTGCGCCAGCGTGGTCGAGGGCGGATCGCCCATGCGTCCGGCGGCGAACCGGGTTTCGCCGATATGCACCTTGCCGGCGAGGAAAGTGCCGGCGGTGAGCACCACTGCCGGTGCGTGGAAGCGCAGCCCGGTCTGGGTCAGCACGCCGACCACGCGCTCGCCCTCGATCAGCAGGTCGTCCACCGCGGCCTGGAACAGGAACAGGCCCGGCTGCGACTCCAGCGCGCGGCGCACGAAGGCGCGGTACAGGCTGCGGTCGGCCTGGCAGCGGGTGGCGCGCACCGCCGGGCCCTTGCTGGCATTGAGCGTGCGCCACTGGATGCCGGCGGCATCGGCGGCGCGGGCCATGATCCCGCCCAGTGCATCGATCTCGCGCACCAGATGGCCTTTGCCGATCCCACCGATGGCCGGGTTGCAGCTCATCGCACCGATGGTTTCGATGTTGTGGGTCAACAACAGGGTGCGCGCACCGGCACGCGCCGCGGCCAGCGCGGCCTCGCTGCCGGCATGGCCGCCGCCGACCACGATCACATCGAAGCGGTCATGCGCCGGGCTCATGCACGGCCTCGCGTGCCGCGGGGCGGGCAGGACGGCGGGCGTGGCGGGCAAGCGTGCATGGTGCGGTACCGGAAACGGTCGAGGATGATCGTGAACATGGCCATTGTAGGCAGGTGACGGGTGATGTCCGGGTCGCGAACGCGGTGCCTGCCGCAGAGCGGGCAGGCATGAGCGCGATCAATGTCGACGCATAGCGTCAGGCTTGGACGTGGCGGCCGCATTCATTGGCGCCTGACGTTGGTTTTGCCCGGCGCCGGCATGGAAAACAACGGGCGAAGCGGCGAAATATCGCTCCACGCAGAGTTGGCACGGAACCTGCTTCATTACCGATGCACTCGGAATGGCGAGCGCTTCGAGCGCAGCCGGTGTTGGAGCAGGGGCCGGCGTTGCGCATTCCGGGGTAGCAAGAGGGGCTGGATGTCGGGGGACGTCCAGCCCCTCGTCTTTTCCATCCGTGCAGCCCTGCGGCGGCATGGCAACGCGTGGACAGGGCAACGCCCGGACGAGGACGGAACAGGGGGGATCCGTGGGCTCCTCGAACCGGGCGCTGCCTGCCTAGACTGCCCCCTTGACGCGGCAGATGCAAGCATGGCTTGCGCGTGCGCAAGCCATTGCCTGCTCAGGGCCTTGCTCAGGGTTCCTGTTGGCGTTCGCGCGGGATGTTTCGCCTGTCGTGCTGGCGTGCCCGTTCGCGCGCCTGGCGCAGGGCATCGCCGCTGCTGCTGCCACCGGTGCGGCCTGGCGGCTGCGCGCCGACGGGCGGACGCGGCGGCTGCGGGCGCACGCCGCCGGGCGGATCACTCGGGCGCGGCGGATGCACGGGACGGTTCGGTCGTTGGATCGGGCGGCCCCCATAGCCGTAGCCGGGATAGCCATAGCCCGGATACCCGTAACTCGGGTATCCGTATGCCGGGTAGCCATAGCCCGGGTATCCGTAAGACGGATAGCCATACGACGGATAGCGGTAGCTGCCGCCGATCACCAGGCGTCCGTCGGGCATGCGGTAGATCGGGTTGCCGTAACGGTCGTAGCCGTGCACGGAGGCGCGACCGTAATTTCGATAACCGCCGTAATAGGGATAGCCGCCGACGCTGGCACCGACATAGCCGCCGCTGCCCACGCGGGTGCCGACCGAGCCGCTGACATACGGCGTGGCACAGCCGGCGAGCAGGGCGCTGCCGCCGAGCAGGGATGCGGAAAGGAGGATGGATTTGAGGTTCATGGCTTCAGGCCCCCCGATGACGATGAGTCCACCATTGCGTGCATGGATTGAATCAGGCCTTAATTTTTCGTGATTCGGCCGTTTTGGCCGCGTGCAGGCATCGCGGCTTCATCCGCAGTTTAGCCGCGAGTGCCATCGTTCAGTTTCGCGCCGCGATCACGCTACCGGCGGCAGCTGCGCGCGCGGCGGCAATGACCAGTCGATTGCAGTTTCCCCGCGTGCGGCGAGATAGGCATTGGCTTGCGAAAAATGCCGGCAACCGAAGAACCCGCGGTGCGCCGACAACGGCGAAGGGTGCGGTGCGCGCAGCACGCGGTGGCGGCGGGTGTCGATCACCTTGCCCTTGGCCTGCGCATAACTGCCCCAGAGCAGGAACACCAGCCCTTCGCGCTCGCGATTGAGCACGTCCACCACATGATCGGTGAAGCCTTCCCAGCCACGCCCCTGATGACTGCCGGCGCGTCCGGCCTCGACCGTCAGCACCGCATTGAGCAGCAGCACGCCACGCTGCGCCCAAGGCATCAGCCAGCCATGGTCGGGACGGTCGATGCCGATATCGCCGTGCAGTTCCTTGTAGATGTTCTGCAGCGAAGGCGGCACCGGCACGTCCGGAGGCACCGAAAAGCACAGGCCGTGGGCCTGTCCCGGGCCGTGGTAGGGATCCTGGCCGAGGATCACCACCTTGACCGCATCGAACGGGGTGGCATCGAACGCGGCGAAGATGTTTGCCGCCGCGGGAAAGATGCGCGCACCCGCGGCACGGCGCTGGCGCAGGAAGGCCGACAATGCCTGCATGTCCTCGCGCGCGAACCAGTCGCCCACGCGCGCCTTCCACGACGGCTCCAGACGCAGTTCACGCGCCTCGCTCACGACTCGCCGGCCTCCGGCGGCAGTGCGGCCAGACGCAACTGGAACAGGGTCTTGGTCAGCAGCAGGCGCTCTTCGATCGGCTTGAGCACCAGGTCGTTGGCACCGGAGCGCAGCAGTTCGCGCTGGTTGTCGAGGTTCTCGTCACCGGTCATCACCAGCACCGGCAGCCGCCGTCGGCCAAGGCCGAGCCGCTCGCGCACATGCGCCAGCACGTCCTGGCCGGTCAGCTCGCCGGTGAGGTAGAGGTCGGTCAGCACCAGTTCGCAGCCGGGCCCGCCACTGTCGGCGACATGGCCATCCAGCCACGCGATCGCGTCCTCCGCGCTGGCCACGTGGTGTACCACCATCTGCTGCGATTGGAGCATGCGCTTGGTGGCATGTGCGACCACGCGGCTGTCCTCGACATACAGCACGCGCGCGCCCGGGATCGGCTCGGGATGCACGAAGCCGCGGATGAACGCGGCCAGTGCCGGCATGCCCAGCGACTTGTCGAACCAGTCGGTGATGTCCTCGCCAAGGCTGCGGCTCTCCAGTCGCGCGCGGGCCTCGCCGGAAACCACGATCACCGGCACGTAGCTTTGCCCGGCCGAGGCGCGCACCGCCTGCGCGATGGCGAGGCCGTCGCCATCGTCCAGCGCCAGCGAAGTGGTGACGAGGTCGAAATGGCCCTCGTCCAGCGCGCGGCGTGCTTCGGCCACGCTGCCGGCCTGTTGCACCTGTGCCTGCGGCAATTCGCGTGCGAGCACGTCGCCGATCAGTTTGCGCACCAGTCGCGAACCATCCACCACCAGCACGCGCGGGGCATCGCTGACCACATGGCGCAGGTCGTGCTTGATCGTGGACATCAGCGTTCGGGCCGGGTCTGGCGCAGGTAGTGACCGGTGACCAGCCCGCCACCGAGCCAGCCGAGCACGCCGGCGGCCGCGACCACCGCCAGTGCCTGCAGCGGGTTGAAGCCCTGAATCGTGAAGCCGCTGCCATAACTGGCCGCGAGGCGTGCCAGCGGCGGGGCGAGGTAGTGGTGGGCGAGGCTCAGCAACGCCAGCGCGAGGGCGCCGGCGAGCAGGCCATACCATGCACCGAGATAGAGGAACGGGCGGCGGATGAAGCCGTCGGTGGCGCCCAGGTGCTGCAGCACGCCGATCTCCTCGCGTCGTGACTGGATGTCCAGCCGCACCGTGTTGCCGACCACCAGCAGCGCACCAAGGCCGAGCAGCACGGCGAGCACCCAGGCCAGGCGCTGACCGAATGCCAGCCACTGGTCCAGCCGCTGCCGCCACAGCGCATCGTGCTGCACGATGTCGGCTTCGGGCAAGGCGCCCAGGCGCTCGGCCAGCATGCGCTCGTCGCCGGCCGGGCGAATCACCAGCAGGTGCGGCAGCGGGTTGTCATCGAGCTGGCCGATGGCATCGCCCAGCGCCGGATTCTCGCGCAGTTCGGCCAGGCCCTGTTCGGGCGTCTTCCACTCCACCGCGGCGACATTGCCGGCGCCGCGCAGCTCTTCGGCCAGGGCGCTGGCGCGTTGTGCCTCGGTGCCCGGTTTGAGGAACAGGCTGATCTCGCGCGCGTCCTGCACGTTGCCGGTGAAGCGTTCGAGGTTCTTCAGCGCCAGCCCCAGCCCCAGCGGCAGGCACAGCGCCACCGCCATCACGCCGACCGTGAGCAAAGTGGCCCAGGGCTTGCGCAGGGCGCGGCCAAGGCTGGCCATCAGGCTGTACAGATGATGGTCGAACCAGGTGGCGAGGCCGGACTGGCGCGCGGGTGCCTGCGAGGCGTTCATTCGGCCAGATCCTCCGGGGCGATGTCGTCGACCAGGCGGCCGTTGTCGAGCACCAGCACGCGCTTGCGCATGCGTTTGACCAGCGCGAGGTCGTGGCTCGCCACCAGCACGCTGGTGCCGCGTGCCGGCAGTTCGGCGAACAGCTCCATGATCTCGCCGGCGAGGGTCGGGTCGAGGTTGCCGGTGGGCTCGTCCGCCACCAGCAGGCGCGGCTCGCCGACCAATGCCCGCGCGATGCCCACGCGTTGCTGCTCGCCTGCGGACAGCTGGCCGGGGAGCGCGTCGCCGCGTCCGCCCAGGCCCAGCCGCTCCAGCATCGAGCGCACCCGCTTGCCGATCTCGCCCCGGCGCATGCCGCGCAGGATCAGCGGCAGCGCCACGTTCTCGTGCACGCTGCGATCGGTCAGCAGCAGGTGGTTCTGGTACACCGCGCCGACTTCACGCCGATGCAAAGCGATGCGCCGTCCGCGCACCTTGAGCAGGTTGCGCTCGTCGAACAGCACCGCGCCGCGGCTGGGCCGCTCGGCGAGCTGGATCAGCCGCAGCAGGGTGCTCTTGCCGGCGCCGGAATGGCCGGTGACGAACAGCATCTCGCCCGGGTCGACCGAAAAGCTGACCTCGCTGAGCGCCTCGCGCCCACCGGCATAGCGTTTGCTGACCTGGTCGAAGCGCAGGATGCTCATGCGCGCAGTATAAGAGGCGCACCCGCCGGGGTTGCACCACGAGCGTTGCCGTCCGGCGCGATGCGCACGCCTGCATGCGCCGGACATGGCCGTGCACGTCATGCCGCGAACGGGCGCCTCGCGGTGCCCTGCCCGGTCAGGCGGCGCTCAGTGATGCTGCGACGGGCTGCGTTTGACCAACGACTTCAGGCCGCGGCCGATGCGGCGCAGCAGCGAGTCGTCGCCGCGGGACGTGGCCACGGGCGCCGCGCCGCGCTCGGCCGGTTTGGCTGCGGGCTTGCGCGGCTTGGGCGCGGTGGCCTTGTCGGCGGCCGGCCTGGCGTGATCGCGCCGCGCCGCGGCGGGCGCGGCATTGGCTTGGGCTTCGCCGTTTGCCGACGCTGCGTTGTTGCTGCCGGCATGGGCCGCATCCACCGGCTTGCCGCGACGCCGGCGACGGCGCTTGCGTGGCGGGCGCGGGTTGCCATCGGCATCGACGGCCGGGCCGCTGCCCGCTGGCGCCGACTGCGCGGGCGTCGGGGTTTGCGCGTCGGCGCCGGTGGACTGGCCGGCCTGTGCTCCGGCATCGGCGGCCTCGCCTTCGCGGCGCGGGCCACGACGACGACGCGGACGGCGCTCACTGCCATCGCCACCGCGCTCGCCACGCGCCCCCGGTCGGCCGCCGCTGCGCCCGCCACCGCGACGGGCGTCCTCGGCGGCACGGGCTTCGCGCGCTTCCTTGAAGATCTCGCCGATGCTTTCACCCTCTTCCGCCGGCGCCTTGCGCTCGGGGCGCGGCAGCGCGGTCAGCAGTTCGCTGGTGACCGGCTCGGAGGGAATCTTCTGTTCGATGTAGGCCTCGATGTCCGGCAGGCTCATCGCATAGCGCTCGCAGGCGAAGCTGATCGCATCGCCCTCGGCGCCCAGGCGCGCGGTGCGGCCGATGCGGTGCACGTAATCCTCGGCATCGAACGGCAGGTCGTAGTTGTAGACATGGGACACGCCGTCGATGTGCAGGCCGCGCGCGGCGACGTCGGTGGCGACGAGGATTTCCAGCTGCCCGGCCTGGAAGCGGCGCAGCAGGGTTTCGCGCTTTTTCTGCGGCACGTCGCCGGACAGCACGCCGACCCGGTAGCCGGCCTTTTCCAGCGCCCGCGCGACGCGTTCGACATAGACCTTGGTGTTGACGAACACCATCGTGCGCGCGCCTTCGCTGCGCGAGAGCAGGCCCAGCAGCAGCGGCAGCTTTTCCTCGTCGGCCGGGTAGTAGAGCTTCTGCCGCACCTTGGCCGCGGTGATGTGTTCGGTTTCCACCACCAGCTTCTGCGGCTCGTTCATGTGCTCGTAGGCCAGCTCCAGCACGCGGTGGCTCAGGGTGGCGCTGAACAGCAGGGTCTGGCGCTCGGTGCGCGCCGGCATGCGCCGCAGCAGGAAGCGGATGTCCTTGATGAAGCCGAGGTCGAACATGCGGTCGGCCTCGTCCAGCACGCAGATTTCGCAGGCGTGCAGGCTGACCACCTTGTGCTGCTTGACGTAATCGATCAGCCGCCCGGGTGTGGCGATGATGATGTCGGCACCGGCCTGCAGCTGCGCGCGCTGCTTGTCGTAATCCACGCCGCCGTAGACCAGCGCGATGTTCAGGCCGAGGTCGGAAGCGAAACCGATCGCGTCCTTGTGGATCTGGATCGCCAGCTCGCGGGTCGGCGCCAGGATCAGGCAGCGCGGGTCCTCGGGCTTACGCTCGGCCAGTGCCGGCTGGGTCAGCAGGCGGTTGATCGCGGCGATCAGGAAGGCCAGGGTCTTGCCGGTGCCGGTCTGCGCCTGGCCGGCGACGTCGCCACCGGGCAGGGCCACCGGCAGGGTCATCGCCTGGATCGGCGTGCAGCGGGTGAAGCCGGCGGCCTCAAGCCCGGCCAGCAGGCTCGGGTGCAGGTCGAAGGAGGCGAAGGTGACGTCGGTAAGGGGTTTGTCGCTCATGGGGTATCGGTCGCCGGGCGCGTGTGCGCTTGCAAGAAGGAGGGGCGCGCCGCAGACTGGTGGGCAGGCGTCGCGCAAGGCGGGCGGTGGGCTTGAAACCACCGCGAAACGCCCCAGTTTAACAATTCCGGCCGCGTCCCACCCGATTCCAGCCCTTCAGGAGCCAGCATGAGCGATAACGTCATCCACGCCACCGATTTGGATTTCAACCAGCAGGTGCTGGAATCGGATGTCCCGGTGCTGGTGGACTTCTGGGCGCCGTGGTGCGGCCCCTGCCGCATGATCGCGCCGGCGCTGGACGAACTGGCCGACGAATACGCCGGTCGCGCCAAGGTGGTGAAGGTCGATGTCGATCAGAACCAGGCTACCGCGCTGAAGTACCACGTGCGCTCGATCCCGATGCTGCTGGTGTTCAAGGACGGCCAGATCCAGGGCACGCAGATGGGCGCGGTGGGCAAGCCGCAGCTGGCGGCGCTGCTCGAACAGGCGCTCTGAGCCCACCGGCCGCGCACCAAACGGTGCGCGGCGCGATCATCCGCAAATGAACGACACCGCGCCGGTGCTTGCATCGCAGCCCGCGCGGATGCTACTTTCCAATCACGTCCGGTGCCCGCTGCCCGTGCAGTTCGTTCGCGCCGCACCCATCTGAATCATTTTCTTTTCGACACACTCGACGCCCGACGTCCAATCCGGGTGCTCGATCGCGAGGATTTCCCGCTTGTCCGACGATACCCAGACCCCCGAGGCTCCGGCGCCCAAGCGCCGCGGCCGTCCGCCCAAGGCGCGCGCCGAGGCCGATGCCACCCCGACTGCCGCCGGCGATGATGCCGACACCTCCGCCAATCCGGTCCGCACCCGGACCGTGAGCAAGGCCGCCAAGACCGAGTCCGCTGCCGACGCGGAGGCCAAGCCGGCCACCGAAGCCAAGGCCGAGCCCGCCGCCAGGGACGAAGGCGCTGCCGAGGCGACGCACGCCGAGACAGCGGGCGCCGGCAACGAAGCCGCAGCGGCCAGCGATGCGCCGCGCCAAGGCCAAGGCCAGGGCGGTGAGGGCGAACCGCGCCGCGGAAACCGCCGCGATCGCTTCCGCAATCGCCGCGAGCGCCAGCGCGAGCAGCGCCAGCGCGAACAGGGGCTGCCCGACGACAGCGGCCCGCAGGAGCCGTTCGTGCCGCGCCCGCATCCGCAGGTGCCGGAAGGCTTCCCGCAGTATTCGCTGTCCGATCTCAAGCGCATGCCGGCGCACAAGTTGCTGGAAATCGCCGAGCAACTGCAGATCACCGACGGCGTGGCGCGTGCGCGCAAGCAGGACATCATCTTCGCCCTGCTCAAGGTGCTGACCCGGCACGGCGAAGGCGTCGCGGCCGACGGCGTGCTGGAAATCCTGCCCGACGGCTTCGGCTTCCTGCGCGCGGCCGAGGCCAGCTACCTGGCCGGCCCGGACGATACCTACATCTCGCCCTCGCAGATCCGCCGCTTCAACCTGCGCACCGGCGACCACATCGCCGGCCGCATCCGCTGGCCCAAGGACGGTGAGCGCTACTTCGCGCTGAACGTGGTCGACACCATCAACGGCGAGCCGATCGAGGCCAGCAAGAACAAGACCCTGTTCGAGAACCTGACCCCGCTGTTCCCGCGCCAGCGCTTCCGTCTGGAGCGCGGTGATGGTTCCAGCGAGGACATCACCGGCCGCATCCTCGATCTGATGGCGCCGCAGGGCAAGGGCCAGCGTTCGCTGATCGTCAGCCCGCCCAAGGCCGGCAAGACCATGATGATGCAGCAGATCGCCACCGCGATCACCAGCAATCATCCGGAAGTGCACCTGATCGTGCTGCTGATCGACGAGCGCCCGGAAGAAGTCACCGAAATGCAGCGCACCGTGCGCGGCGAGGTGATTTCCTCGACCTTCGACGAGCCGGCCGCGCGCCATGTGCAGGTCGCCGAAATGGTGATCGAACGCGCCAAGCGCCTGGTCGAACACAAGAAGGACGTGGTGATCCTGCTCGACTCCATCACCCGTCTGGCCCGTGCCTACAACAACGTGCTGCCCTCCAGCGGCAAGGTGCTGACCGGCGGCGTCGACGCCAACGCCATGCATCGGCCCAAGCGCTTCTTCGGTGCCGCGCGCAACGTCGAGGAAGGCGGCTCGCTGACCATCATCGCCACCGCGCTGGTGGATACCGGCAGTGCCATGGACAAGGTGATCTACGAGGAGTTCAAGGGCACCGGCAACAGCGAGATCCACCTGGATCGCCGCATCACCGAAAAGCGCGTGTACCCGGCGATCGGCGTCAACCTGTCCGGCACCCGCCGCGAGGATCTGCTGATCGAACCGGAGCTGCTGCAGAAGATCTGGATCCTGCGCAAGCTGCTGCACCCGATGGACGAGATCGCGGCGATGGAGTTCCTGCTCGACAAGATGAAGCAGACCAAGTCGAACGACGAATTCTTCGCCTCGATGAAGCGCTGACTTCGCCCGCTGGCCAGCCTGGTCGGCATGGTGATGACGAAACGCCCCGCACAACGGGGCGTTTTCGTTAGCGGGCGGGCGTGTGGGCGCGACCCGGCTCAGGGCGTGCGCAGGCGCAGATGCGTGCTGGCCGGCACCATGCCTTCGCTGCCGTCCAGCTCGGACACGCCCAGTGCACGCCCCTGCCGCGGCTCGAGCATCCAGGCCGGGGTGCGATGCGGCCCGCGCTGCTGCAGACGCCATTGACCGGCTCGAAGCGAAACGCGGCCATGGTGGTGTTGGCGAGTCGGGCTACCTCCGACGGTACTTCGCGGGGGACAGCCACAGCGCCGCCAACTCCAGGTGGCAAGCCAATGTCGCCCGCTTCATGCCCTGTGCCGCGCACGGGCGAGGCGGGTGCAAGAACCGGCTCACAGTGTCGGCACGCCCGAGATCGGGCGGATCCGCGGGGCCTGGCCATCGATCAGGCCCTCGCTGCCATCGACATCGGAAATGCCGATGCGGATGGCCGCGCCGTTTTCCAGCATGACCGGCGCGCGCAACGGGCCGCGCTGCTCATGTCGCCAGACACCGGCCTTGCGCTGCTCGTCGATGTCCTTGTCGTCGTCCAGCGTCGTGAAAACAAACACGATGTAACCGGAGCGACTGGCATCGTCGGCATGCTCGAAGTCCGGGGCAAACTGCACGCGCATGCGTCGTGCGCCGCGCAGGGTTTCCCTTTCCATCTGCGCCACCGCCCGTTGCAGCAGTTCCGGGTCGCCCTTCACGTTGAACATGGCCGACTGCACGACGACCGCGTCGCGCACCGTGCCGTTGGGCTTGAACTGCAGGTGTACCAGTGCCGAGCCCTGCACGCCGTTGACCAGCATCAGTTGCGGGTACTCGACCCGTGGACCGGTCATCCGTTCGATCCCGCGGCTGCGTGCGCGCGCCTTGTAATCGGGCTGCTCGCCGTCGTGGAAACGCACGTTCTCGATCTGCAGGGCGTAGCTGTCGTCCGCACCAGGGCGCGCAAGCACGGTGATGCGCATCAGCGTCCTGGCCAGCACCGGCTTGCCGTCCGCATCCTTGACCGGATGGAAGCGCCAGCCGGCGATGTTGTCCTCGATCAGCTTCCTGATCGTCGGGTGGACTTCGGTGCTGATGCGATGTTCGCGCACTTCACCCTCGGGGCCGATCAGCAGTTCGCCGTCGACGCGCATCGACATCACCGCTTCGGATGCGGCCACTTCGATGCTCGACTTCGATCGCGGCGTGCGCGGCGTGTCGGCCTGGGCCGGGGTCGCCGCTGCCATCGCGCAGGCGGCCACGACGATCAGCAGCGGTTTCATGCAGGACGCGAGCATGTGTGATCCCTCCCCGGATGGGGCGATCATGGCACAGCCCGTGGCGGCGAAGGAAGCTCAGCGCGGCGGGTGCAGGAAGCGCGCCATCGAGGGTGAGGGGCTGCCGGAGGGGTCGAATTCGGCTGCCACGTCCATGAAGCCGCGCATCAGTGCGATCTCGCGTGGCGTGCGGTTGAGGCGGTCACGCTGCTGGGGGTCGGCGCCGGCCGCCAGCAGCAGGCGCACGCAGCGGCCGAGGCCGTGCAGCGCCGCCAGGTGCAGCGGGCCGAAGCCGCGCGGATCACTGGCTTGCAGGCTGGCGCCTTCCTCCAGCAAGCGTTCGACACCGGCCAGCAACACGTCCTCGTGGCAGCTTGAGTCGGGCTCGGCGCGTGCGCCGAGCAGCAGCAGCAGCGGGGTCAGGCCGGTCAGCGTGGACTGGTCCGGATCGGCACCGGCCAGCAGCAGGGTGTCGAGCAAGGCCAGCAGGCGCGCACGGTCGGCACTGGAAAACCCGAACAGTGCGGCACAGTGGATCGGGCGCAGGCCTTCGGCATCGCCGGCATCCAGGTCGGCGCCGGCGGCGATCAGCCGCGCGGCGACGTCGGCAAGGCCGAGGGCGCAGGCCAGCATCAACACGGTGACGTCGCCGCGCAAGCGCTGACCCAGGTCGACGCCGTGCGCCAGCAGGCGTTCGATGACCTCGAGATGACGCATGCTGACCGCTGCCGACAAGGCGCTGGCACCGCTGTCGGAGGTAAGCGCGGTGTCGGCACCGGCAGCGAGCAGGTCGGCCACCACCGCATCGTGGCCGCCACCGGCGGCGCGCAGCAGGGCGCTGCAGCCCTGGCTGTCACGGGCATTCACGTCGAAGCCGAGCTCGAGCAGGCGGCGCACGCCCGCGGCGTCACCGAGGATCGCCGCCGACGGCAGGTCGGCCGCGCGCAGCGCGCGCCCGGGATGCGGCCAGCCGGACCAGTCGAGCCAGTGCTCGAGTTCGCGGTGGCCGGCGGCAAGCGCCACGCCCAGCGCGGTTTGGCCATCGCCGGCACGCGTGGCCGGCTGCGCGCCATGCCGCAGCAGCTGGCGCAGCAGTGCGGCCTGGCCGAAGGTGGCGGCCAGGTGCAGCGGGGCAAGGCCGCGGCTGTCGCCGCGATTGGGATCGGCGCCGCGTGCCAGCAACTCGCCGGCGAGGCGGGTCCAGTCCAGGCGCAGGGCCAGGGCCAGCGGAGCATCGCCACGCGCATCGGGGGCGAAGGCATCGGCACCGGCATCGACCAAGCGCAGGGCAAGTTCTTCGGCCGCCTGCGTTGTCACGCGTGTACGCAGGCAGGCGGCAAGGTAACGGGCCAGGCCAGCACGCCCGCCGGGACTGGCGCCGGCATCGAGCAGCACGCGGATGGCGTTGCGTGCGTCGGCATCGCCGGCCTGGTCGAGCAGCAGGAACAGGGCGCTGTCGCCTGCCGGATCACGTGCATCAAGCGGCGGGTGCTGGCTCAGCAGCAGGGGCAGGTGGGCAGGCACGCGGGCGGCGACATCCAGCAGGGTGCGGCCCAGTTCTTCGGGTTCCAGCAGTGCCGCGACCTCCGCCACTGCCGTGCACTCCCCGTCCTCCAGTGCATCCAGCATCAATTGCATCGGCGGTCGCGCGCTTTCGCCATCGTCATCGCGCGCCACGCCGGGCAGCGGGCAGGTCGGGTCGAGTGCAGCAACCAGTGCCCAGCGGCCCTGTTCGATCGCCACGTCCAGCGTGCTGCGTCCGCTGGCATCGGGGCGTCGTGGATCCAGCCCGAGCTCGCGCAACCATGTCAACAGGCCGGCATCCGCATGGCCGCCGGCAAGCGCATGCGCCAGGGCATCGCGCTCCTGCAGGTCGCGCGCATGGGCGTCGGCCCCGGCGTCGAGCAGGGCCTCGAGTACCGCGCGGCGGCCACTGCCGGCGGCAAGCAGCCAGGCATCCATGCCGTCCCCGTCGCGGCGAGCGGCATCGGCGCCGGCGTCGAGCAGAGCCTGCGTGATCAGGAGGTGCCCGGCTGCCGCGGCATGCAGCAGTGCGCTGCGTCCGGCCTGGTCATGGGCATCGACCGCGGCCTTGCGCTGCAACAGGAACTCGACTCCGGCCGGGTCGTCGTCTTCGCCGCTGGCGGCCGCGATCAGCACCGGCTCGCCACCTGCCGGATGCGGCTGTGCACCGCGTTCGACGAGGAACCGGGCCAGGCGCCAGTTGCCGGCCTGGCAGGCCATCGCCAGCGGTGATTGGCGTGCATGGTTGAGGGCGTCGATCTGCGCGCCGGCATCCAGCAGCAGCGCGGCAACGCCGGGGTCGGTGCTGCGCGCGGCATGGTGCAGCGGGGTATTGCCCTCGGCATCCTGCTCGCGCGCATCCGCGCCATTGGCGAGCAGGGTCATCACCGCTTCGGGGCGGCCATGCCAGCTGTCGCGGGTGGCAGCGAGCAGCACCCCGGGGCGGCCGTCGCCGGCCGCGATCGGGGCGCCACGCTCGATCAACGCACGCAGCAGGCGCAAGTCCGGCAGCACCGCGGCGAGCTGCGCCAGACTGCGCTGGTCACGTTCGTCGGCGTCGGGCATGGCCAGGGCATCGGCACCATCGGCCAGCAACTGCAACGCGTGCTCGACGCGGCCACCGCGCGCGGCTTCGAACAGTTCGGCAGTGGCGCGGGCCGGGTCGATCGGGGTCGCGGACCCGCCTGCGGCGGCTTCCGTCGTGGCGGGCGTGGTTGTGGCCGGCAACGCGGTGACGTCGGCATCGCCTGCCGCGTCGCGCAGCGCCTCCAGTTCGATGCGCTCGGCATTGCGCAGTGGCTTGCTGGTGAGGGCTTCGGCGCGGGCAATGCGGCTGGCCGGTCGGCGCAGGCGCGGCAGCAGCGGCAGGGCAAGCACCAGCGTCAGCACCGCGGCCAGGCCCCAGCGCGCGCCGGCGGGCAGCAGGCTGGTCCAGCCCAGTGCCAGGCCGCCGGCCACCAGCAGCGTCAGCGGCAGCGCCACGTACAGCCCGTGCCAGGGTGTCGGATCACGCGTGGCCTTTTGCCGCCAGTCGCTGTCCACGCCATGCCGGCCCGTGGCAATGCCCGACCACAGTGGCCAGCTGCGCCAGGCGGCCAGCAACAGGCCGGCCAGCACGGCGGACGTGGTCAGTGCCGCAGCCAGGCTGCCACGCGCGGCCAGGGCCGAGAGTGGCCAGGTGAGCAGCAGCGAGGCCGTGCCGAACACGATCAGCCACGGCCCGGCGACGGCGCGCAGGGCGGGCTTCCAGGCATGCTCATTCACCGCCAGGGCAACGAGCAGTGCACCGGCCGCGACCGGCAGCAGCGCCATGCGCCCCGCCAGCGGAGCCAGCAGCACCAGCAGCAGGGCAGGCAGTGCCCAGCCGGGGCGGAGGGCAGCGGCCGCTCGTGCCTCAGGCATCGGTGCCCCAGTCCGTGCTCATCGGGTCGTCCGCCGTGGACGGCGGGAATTGCAGGTGGAAGCCGCGCACGGCCAGGTTTTCCATCACTTCGACCGCGTTTTCGCGTGCCAGCCGGCGCTCCGGGCCCAGCTTCACCTCGAGCACGAATTCGAGCGGGCCCAGCTGCGTGCGCAGAGGCTCGGGCAGGCGCGAGAAGCCTTCGCGCTCGGCCAGGAACACATAGGTATCGGCGCGCTTGAGGCTTTTGTAGACGTGGGCGAGCATCGGGATCGAAACTGCGAAGCAGGCCACATTGTGCGCGAAAGCGTGCGGGTATTGAAATGCACGCGGTCAATGCCGATGTCATGCACCGCTCACTCTGCGGCAACACATGGGCTGTCAGGCTGCATCTGCACCCGCGCGGACATGGTCGTTGTGTTGCATGAATGGAACAGAACGCTGTTGTTCGTGCGGTTAGCACTCATCGATGCCGACTGCTAAAATTGCCGCCATGACTGAAAACATCCAGACCTTGGACTATCCGCTGATCTCCAACAACCTGCCGATGCCGAGCATCGGCACGCTGGATTCCTACATCGGCGCGGTGTACCAGATTCCGGTGCTGTCGCAGGAGGAAGAGCAGCAGCTGGCGCGCCGGCTGCGCGACGACAACGACCTGTCCGCGGCACAGAACCTGATCCTCGCCCACCTGCGCTTCGTGGTGCACGTGGCGCGTGGCTACAGCGGTTACGGCCTGCAACTGGGCGATCTGATCCAGGAAGGCAACATCGGCCTGATGAAGGCGGTCAAGCGCTTCGACCCGGATGTCGGCGTGCGCCTGGTCAGCTTCGCGGTGCACTGGATCCGCGCCGAGATGCACGAGTTCATCATCAAGAACTGGCGCATCGTCAAGGTGGCCACCACCAAGGCGCAGCGCAAGCTGTTCTTCAACCTGCGCAAATCGCGCACCCGCCTGGGCTGGATGAATGCCGAGGAAGTGCGCACCGTGGCCGCCGACCTCAACGTGCCCGAGGCCGAGGTGCTGGAGATGGAAGCGCGCCTGTCCGGGCGCGACATCGGCTTCGACCTGCCCGAAGGCGATGACGAGGACCATGCCCCGGCCTCGCCGGTGACCTGGTTGGCGAGCGAGGTCGAGGATCCCTCGCAGGCCTACGAGCGCGTGGACAGCGAAGACCACCAGCTCGCCCTGCTGCGCGAAAGCCTGTCGGGCCTGGATGCACGCAGCCGCGACATCATCAAGCGGCGTTGGCTGGACGACGAGAACAAGGTCACCCTGCAGGAGCTGGCGGACGAATACGGCGTCAGCGCCGAGCGCATCCGCCAGATCGAGGCCGCCGCGCTGAAGAAGATGAAGGCGCTGTTCGTCGCCTGAGGCGTCCTGCCCGATCCGCTGCATACGAAACGGCCCGCATGAGCGGGCCGTTTGCATGGCGGCAGCACCCGTGGACGGGCAGCGCTGGCCTCAGGGCGGGATCGCCTCCGCCGGCACCACCGCCAGGCTCGGGCGCACCGCGCGCACGATCTCGCCGGCGAGGGTCGCGGCATCGGTATCGCTGCTGTTGGAGAGCACCGTCACGACAAGCCCGGACTGCGGATAGCGCACCACGAAATTGCGGAAACCGCGGGTGGTGCCGCTGTGCCACCAGCGCACGCCGCCGCCATCGAGGTCGTCGATGAACCAGCCCAGGCCATAACGTGCGCCAACCGCGCCCGGGGCATCCGCGCTGAACATGGCCTCGTGCAACGGCGCCGGCAGCAGGCGGCCGGCGAACAGGGCGCGTTGCCATTTCATCAGGTCATCGAGCGAGGAATACACCCCGCCATCGCCCAGCGTCGCGCTGGTCACGCTCTTGTCGTCGCGAACGTAGCCATTGCCGTCCGGTGCGGGGCTGTGGCCCCAGGCGCGGTGTGCGATGTGCGCGTCCGCGGCATAGGTCCGGGTATGACGCATGCCCAGCGGGCGGAAGATGCGCTGCTGCAGGAACTCGCCATAGGCCATGCCCGAGCGCCGCTCCACGATCAGCGCCAGCAGCACGTAGGCCGAGTTGCTGTAGCGCCATTGGCTGCCGGGCGCAAACAGCGGGACGTCGGTGAGCTGCAGGTATTCCAGCACTTCGGCATCCAGCACCTGCTGCGTGCGCTCGGGTTCGATCAGGCCTTCGTAATCGGGCAGGCCCGAGCGATGGCGCAGCATCTGCTCGATGGTGATGTCGCGGCCATAGGCCGGGAACTCCGGCAGCACCTCGGTCAGTGATTCGTCAAGTCGCAACTTGCCGTCGGCGACCAGCAGCAGCGTGGCCATCGCGGTGAACTGTTTGCTCACCGAGGCAAGGCGGAAGTTGCTGCGTGCATCCAGCGGCTCGCGTGGTTCGAGGCTCGCCAGGCCCACGCTGCGCCGGTAACGCAGCTTGCCGTTTTCGACGATGGCCACGTTCACCCCCGGCCGTTCGCCGGCATACGGTGCCAGCAGCGCATCCACCTGCGCCTGCCACGGTGGCCGCGCCATCGCCTCGGCGGCGAGCGCCGCCAGGGGCAGCAGGCCGATCCCGCATAGCACCCGCGCCCATCTCCTGCGTCGCATGCCGCCTCCACTTTCGATCGAGTGACCAACACCACTATGCGTGGTGGACGCCGGGTTGCCAAGCCGGACCCTGCGGGCGTTTGTCATGCCGCGTGCCGGGGTGGTCGATATGGACTCAATACAGATCCACCGGATCCACATCCAGCGACCAGCGCACGCGACGTGCGTCGGGCAGCGCATGCAGCTGCGGCATCACTGCCTGCAGTGCGTGGTGCAGATCGCTGCGGCGGGTGGCGCAGAGCAGCAGTTGCAGGCGCTGGTAGCCGGCGCGGCGCGGTTGCGGTGCGGGCAGCGGGCCATGCAGCTCCAGTGCGGGTGTGCCGCCATGAAATGGCAGCGTGGCGTTCGGCAGCGCGTGTTGCAACAGTTCGCGTGCCTGCTGCAGGAAGCGCAGCGGGGTCTGCCCATCGCGTGCGTCGGCGCGCAGCAGGGCGAGGTGGGCGAAGGGCGGGAAACCGGCGGCTTCGCGCTCGTCCAGCTCTTCTTCGGCGAATGCCGGATAACCTCCATCGAGCAGCCGATGCAGCAGCGGATGCTCGGGGTGATGGGTCTGCAGCCAGACTTCGCCCGCGCGCTCGGCGCGCCCCGCGCGACCGGCGACCTGGATCAGCAATTGCGCCAACTTTTCCCGGCTGCGGAAGTCCAGCGAGTACAGGCCCTCGTCGATGCCGACCACGGCGACCAGGGTGAGGCGGGCGAGGTCATGGCCCTTGGCCAACATCTGCGTGCCGACCAGGATGCCCGGCGCATCGCCAAGTGCATCGAAGTGTTTTTGCAGCGCGTCGCGGCCCTGCGTGCTGCCGCGGTCGATGCGGATCACGGGAACTTCGCTGAAGTGCCGCGCCAGTGTTTCCTCGATGCGTTCGGTGCCATTGCCCTGCGGCTGCAGGGCCAGGCTGGCGCAGTCGGGGCAAGCCGGCGGCGTGGGACGGCGATGGCCGCAATGGTGGCAGTGCAGGCGCCGACCCTGTGCGTGCACGGTCATCGGCACCGCGCGCTCCGGGCTGCTGCATTGCGGGCAATGCGCGCTCCAGCCGCAATCGTGGCATTGCAGCACCGGGGCATAGCCGCGGCGGTTGCGGAACACCAGCACCTGGCCGCCGGCGGCGAGCGCAGCGCCGATCGCGTCCATCAGTTCCGCCGACAGGCCGGCCTGCAACGGGCGCTTGCGCACATCGATGATGCGCACCGTCGGCGGCGTGCCGGCACCGGCGCGATGGGTGAGCTGCAGATGCCGGTAGCGGCCGCTGCGCGCGTTGTGCAGTGACTCCAGCGCCGGGGTGGCGCTGCCCAGCACGATCGGCACCTGCAAGGCCTTGGCGCGCACCAGGGCGAAGTCGCGCGCGTGGTAGCGGATGCCGTCGAACTGCTTGTAGCTGGCATCGTGCTCCTCGTCGATCACGATCAGGCCGGCCTCCGGCAACGGCGTGAACACGGCCGAGCGGGTGCCGACGATGACCCGTGCCTGGCCGCGGGCGGCGGCCAGCCAGACGCGCGCGCGCTCGCCATCGCCCAAGCCCGAATGCAGCGCTTCGACCGGCACCCCGAGGCGTTGGCGGAAGCGCGCCAGCAACTGCGGGGTGAGGCCGATTTCCGGCGTCAGCACCAGCGCCTGGCGCCCGCGCGCGAGACAGGCGGCGATGGCGTCCAGATAGACCTCGGTCTTGCCGCTTCCGGTCACGCCTTCGAGCAGGAACGGACTGAAGCCGGATGCGCTGCGCAGCGCGGCGGCAGCGCTCGCCTGTTCGGGATTGAGTTGCGGCCCGCGCTCGCCGCCTGCGGTGAAGTCCGGCACGCAGGGGATGCGCTCGACAAGCCCACGCCCGGCCAGGGCGCGCATCGGCGTGCGCCAGCCCGAATGCAGCTCATCGAGGCGGGCTTCGGCGATGCCGTCGCTCGCCTCGGCCAGTTGTTCGGCCAGCCGTCGTGGGCGTCCGGCGCGCATCGTGGCCAGGCCTTGCCGGCCGGCAGCGCTCAGCCGCCAGGCATGTTGCGTGGTGTCGGCCAGCGGCTCGCCACGACGCAAGGCCGCCGGCAGCGCGGTGGCGAGGACTTCACCCAGCGGCGCGTGCAGATAGCGCGCCAGCCAACGCAGCGAATCCAGCAGCTCGCCTTCGAGCAACGGATCCGGGTCGAGGAAGGCCAGCACCTCACGCAGCTCGGCGGAGGTGTGTGCGGGGCCGACCCCGGCGACGATGCCGACCACTTCGCGGCGGCCGAATGGCACCCGCACGCGGCGGCCGATATCGGCCGGCGAGGGTGCATGGCCGCTCGGCGCCGCATAGTCGAACAACTGCGGCAGCGGCGTCGGCAGCGCGAGCTGGAGCGCAAGGTCGGGCATGCGCGCATTCTAGGGGTGGCGCGGCACATGCCATGCGTGTCACGCGAGGGCGAGTTGCGGTCGAAAGCTCGTGACAGGCTTCACCAAAACGGTGCAAGTGATTGGCAAGACAAGGGAAAGCGGCTTATCCACAAAAACTGTGGATAAGTCTGTGCATGATCACCGGCTGCCACGCGCAAGGCCCGGTCGATCCGACCTTGACGGAAAATGGCGAAAAAAGCGCCAAGCCGATAAAAACAATGAAAAACAATGACTTGCGCGTGAAACATGCATGAAACATGGCTGAACGGATTTGTTCAGTCACGTCAATGCATGAAAACCCTTGCCTGTGCACAGAGCGTATTTCGGGGCTTGCAAAACCGCGCGAAATCTGCAATAGGCGATGTCCGCGGCCACCCGGCTATCATCGCCAGCGCACCCCGATGGCCCGTTGATGCCCGTTTCCGCGTCCAATTCCGATTCGTACACCGATCTTCGCCGCCAGCAGCAGGCGCTGGAAGCGGCCGGTGCCGTGGTGGCCGAGCTCGCCTGCGGGGATGTCATGCGCGCGGATCGCGCGGCCGCCGAGGCGATGCGCGGGCTGTGGGCATCGCCGGACATCGCCGGGCATGCCCTCACGCTGCGTTTCTGGCGTGCACTGCTGGAGTCCGCCTTGCTGGGCGTTCCCGAGCGTCTGCTGCTGCCCGCGCCATTCCAGGCCATGACCGAACTGCCCGCAGGCTTGCGCGTGCTGGCATTGCTGCAGCTCGCCTCCGGCCTTGGCGTGATCGAGCTGGCGGCCATCGTGCAGCGTCCGCCCGAGGTGGTTCGCCGCGCACTGGCCGGCGTGCGGCGACACGTGGGCGAAGATGCCTGGTCGGCTTGGACGGATGCCCTGAAGACGCGCGTGCATACCTTGCCGACCGCGCGCCGGATCGGCATTGCCGACATGCGCGCGCGCCCTTCGCGCGGTCCGCAATGGTTGGCTGCCACGCGCGAGCGCCCGGCCTGGGCGCGACCGGCGATGCTGACGGTGGCAGTGCTGTGCGCCGTGCTGCTTGCCGCGACCTGGCTGCTGCCGCGGGACGGTTGGCTGGACCTGGCGGAAGGTGAGGTGCGCAGTCGCGGCCTCGGCCCTGCCGCGGAGCCGGCGACGCGCATGGATGCGGCGACCGCGCTTGCCGGCCATCCCGACCGCGTGTTGCTGGAAATACCCGAAGCCGACGCGGCGATCGCGCGCGACAGCGCGTTCTATGCCTGGTATCAAGCCGAACGACTGGGCGTGGCCGAATACGAGCCGCCACCGCCCGAACACGAAGCGCCGGAAACAGGCAGCAGTGATGTCGAAGCACAGGGCAGCGATGCGGGCCGGTAACCGTCGTCTGTCGGCCGCCTGCGTGCTGGTCCTGGTCGCGATGACCGGGGCGCTGACGGCGACCGCGCAGTCGCCGGATCTGGCCGCGCGCGTGCGCTGGTGGGAGTCACTGAGCCCGGATTCGCGCCGTGATGCGCGCGAACAGATGCAGTCATGGCTGCGGCTGCCACCGCGCCAGCAGGCGGCGCTGCGCGAGTCCGCGGCGGCGTTTGCCGCATTGCCGGCGAGCGAGCAGGATGCCTTGCGTCGCCGCTTCGAAGCCTTGCCCGGCGAGCAGCGTCATGGCTGGCGCCTGGGCCCGGCGCTCGGAGCGTACTATCCGCGCCTGCATCCGCTGCTGGCCTACGTGCCGGAGGCGCAGCGCGAACCCTTGTTGCAGGTGTTGCATTCGATGCCACCGCAGGAGCTGGAGCAATTGGGGCGGCTCGCCTTCTCCACTCCGCCCTCGCGTCGCGACGCGCTGCGCCAGGCGCTGATCCGGCAACCGGCCAGTGGTCGCATGCGCTGGCTGTTGACCGAACTGGAGCGTTGAGCGCGGCTCATTCCGCCGCGCGCAATACACGCCGTGTCGCGCGGAAGCGACCCGTGAAGCGCTGGCTGCCCTCCGCGCGCATGCGCGGTGCGTGGTCGCGCAGGTAGGCATCAAGCGCGTTTGCATCACGCAGGCGGTACTGCACGCACAGCGCGATCTCGCCTTGTTCCGGCGCCGGCTCCAGCACCTCGAACACGCGTGCTTCGACGAAGCCCGGCAGCGCCAGCATCTGGTCGACATGGCGCGCCAGCCACGCGCGGTAGTCATCGGCGATGGCCGCATCGACCCACAGGTTGACCTCGTAAATCATCATCCGCCTCCGATGAAGGCCATCGCCATCGCGGCGCTCAACGCCAACGTCGCCAGCAGCAGGTAGATCAGGTCGGTGATGGCAAAGCGCAGCAGGGTCGGCAGCCAGGCATCGCCATAGATGCGCTTTTGCGCCAGCAGCAGGTACAGCAGGCTGCCGCCGGCCAGCAGCCGCGCGGCGACACCCGACAGCAGGTTGCCGCCGATGGCACGCTCCAGCAACACCAGCAGCATCCACGCCATCATCGCCAGCAGCAGGAAACTGTGGCTGTACAGTGCCACCACCAGATGCTCCAGATAGCCGATCGGGCGCAGCAGGTAGACCACGCGCAGCACCAGCGCGAACACCGGCACCAGCACCAGCAGCGCGGTCGGCAGGTGCGCGATCATGCGCTCGGCAAACAGCCGGCCGTCGTTGACGAACAGGCGGAAATTCTCGTCCGCATTGTGTTGCCAGCGCTGCAGCGTGCGGCGCAGCAGGCCGGTGTCGGCGGCGGGTTGCGGCTGCGCCTGCAGTGACGGGCCGTTGCTGATTGATGACGCGCCCGCGGCCGCGACCGGGCGTGGTTCGCGGCCTTCCAGTTCGGCCATTCGTGCCTCGGCCGTTTCGGCCACCTGCCGGCGTGCCGTCTGCAGGGCAGTGGCGACATGCGCGCTGGCGCGGCCCTCGGCATCGGTTTCGACCTCGGCCAGCGCCGCATCGATTTCCACCAGCTGCCGGTCGCGCTCGGCCTCCACATCGGCCACGCTCACAAGCTCGGCGAAATCGTTGCGCGCCTGCAGGTCGAAGCGGACATCGATGCCGGAGGCGAGCTGATGGGCGATGAAGAAGGCGAACAGGCTGAGGATCACGTACAGGCGCAGCGGCGGCACGTAACGCACGCGCTGGCCGTCGAGGTAATGGCGGCTGATGCGGCCGGGCACCAGCAGGTCGCGCAGGCTGCGGAACACGCGCCCGTCCAGGTGCCAGAACGATTCGAACACGTCTTCCAGCGCGTGCCGGAAGCTCTTCAGCGGGTTGTGCGCGGACTGGGCGCAGACATGGCAATGCGGGCCGAGCAGGCGGGTGCCGCAGTTTTCGCAGCAGGCGGCAGCAGGCGACGTGGACATCGGGCAACGGGGCGGACGGGGCAGGCAGTAAAATAGCGCGCCGCGCGCCCGCCGGCGTTGCTCCCCTGCCTGCTGGCCCGCCGATGCCTGCTTTGCCTTCCTTCCGCCACGAGATCGCGCGCAGTGCGCGTCTGGCCGCGCCGTTGGCGGCCGGGCATCTGGCAACCGGCATGATCGGCCTGGTCGACAGCCTGATCGCCGGCCGCCATGGCACCACCACGCTGGCGGCGGTGTCGGTGGGCACGGCGCTGTTCTGGCTGCCGATGATGCTGCCGATGGGCACCTTGATGGCGCTGCCGCCGTCGATCTCGCAGCTGGACGGCGCCGGCCGCCGCGGCGAGATCGCGCCGCTGTTCCGCCAGGCGCTGTGGCTGGCGCTGGCGCTGGGCGTGGTGTTGTGGGGTCTGATGTCGCTGTTCCCGCTGCTGTTGCCGATGATCGGGATCGCCGAGGAAATCCGTCCCGGCGCGGCCGCCTTCATCCAGGGCATCCGCTGGGGTGTGCCGGCGCTGACCCTGTACCTGTCGATGCGCTATCTGTGCGACGGCCTGCATTTTTCGCTGCCGACCATGCTGTTCGGCATCGGCGGGCTGCTGGTGCTGGCACCGCTGGGCTGGGCGATGACCTTCGGTCGCTTCGGTTTTGCCGAGATGGGCGCCGGTGGCCTGGGCGTGGCCTCGGCGCTGATGATGTGGGCGCAGGCGCTGGGCTTCGCGCTGTATCTGCGGCTCTCGCCGCGCTTCCGCGACCTCGGCCTGTTCTCCGCCTGGGAGGCACCCGCGCGCGACGCGCAATCCGCGCTGCTGCGCACCGGGCTGCCGATCGGCGTCACCGTGGCCATGGAAGGCAGCCTGTTCATCGTCACCGCCTTGCTGATCGGCCGGTTGGGCCCGGTCGAGGCGGCCGCGCACCAGATCGCGATCAACGTCGCCAGCCTGTGCTTCATGATCCCGTTCGGCATCGCCGAAGCGACCACGGTGCGGGTCGGCAATGCGCTGGGCCGCGGCGAGCGCGACGGCATCCGCCGCGCGGCCAAAGCCGGGCTGGTGCTGGTGCTGGCCACGCAAACCGTCTCCGCGCTGCTGATGGTGCTGGGCCACGATTTCATCGTCACCCGCTACAGCCGCGACGCCGCGGTCACCGCACTGGCCTCCGGCCTGCTGCTGTACGCGGCGCTGTTCCAGTTCCCCGATGGCATCCAGGTGCTGTCGGCCGGCGCGCTGCGTGGGCTGAAGGACACGCGGGTGCCGATGTTCCTCGCCGCGCTGGCCTACTGGGGCGTGGGCATGCCGCTGGGCGCGGGCCTCGGGCTGGCGTTGGGCTGGGGCCCGCAGGGCATGTGGATCGGGCTGATCGCCGGGCTGGTGGTGGCCGCGGTGCTGCTGGCGCGCCGCTTTGTCCGCAGCAGCGCCAGCATCCCGCTGCCGCCCGCCTTGAAGCCGGCCCCGGCACGCGCCGCAACGTGACCTTCGATGCATGCATCGGGGTCGGACACTGCGCTAACCTGCAGCCCATTTCAAGGATTTCGTGTCGATGAACGCCATTCCCAGCCCTCCGCCGCCGATGCCGCCCGCGGCACCCCAGACGCCGCGTCGCGGCCCCATCGCCGCGTTCTTCGTCGGCCTGTGGAACGCGATGAACTTCACCCGGCGGCTGGTGTTCAACCTGCTGTTCTTCTTCATCCTGTTGCTGCTGCTGATCGGCGTGCTTGCCGCGATCGTCGGTGGCGGGCAGGGCGTCAAGCTGTCGGAGCGCACCACGCTGGTGCTGGATCCGGCCGGCACCCTGGTCGAACAGGACAGCCGCGATGCATTGACCCGCGCCCTGGCCGGCACCAAGCCCGATGACAGCCGCGGCCAGGTGCAATTGCGCGATCTGGTCGGCGTGATCGATGGCGCGGCCAAGGACAAGCGCATCGAGCGCGTCCTGCTCGACCTCGGCAATCTGCGCGTGCACGGCTATGCCTCGCTGCATGAAGTGGCGCGCGCGCTGGAGCGCCTGCGTGGCGCCGGCAAACAGGTGATCGCATATGGCGAAGGCCTTGGCCAGGCGCAGTATTTCCTTGCCGCACAGGCCGACGAGATCTACCTCGACCCCAAGGGTTATGGCGTCGAGCTGATCGGCCTGTCGCGCTCGCAGCCCTACTTCCGTCAGGGGCTGGAGGACAAGCTCGGCGTGGATGTGCACCTGTTCAAGGTGGGCGAATACAAGTCCGCGGCCGAGCCGTTCGTGCGCGATGACGCTTCGCCCGAGGCCAAGGAGGCCGATCTGTACTGGATGAACGACATCTGGCAGCGGATGCTGGCCGGCATCGCCGAGCGCCGCAAGCTGGATGTCGCCACGCTCAGCGCCGACATCGACGCCATGGATGAGGGCATCACGGCCGCCGGTGGCGACATGGCCCTGTACGCGCTCAACCACAAGCTGGTCGATGGCCTGAAGACGCGCGAGGAAGTCGAGGCCCTGCTCGCCGAACGCGGCGAGAAGGACAAGAAGGCCGATGGCGGTTTCCGCCAGATCGGCTGGGGCAACTTCCTGCGCCACATCGCGCCGAAGCTGCCGGTGGAGGCCGATGGGCGTCCGCAGGTGGCGGTGGTGGTGGCCGAGGGCGAGATCATGCCGGGCAAGCAGGCGCGCGGTTCGATCGGCGGGGAAAGCACCGCCGCGCTGCTGCGCCAGGCGCGTGACGAGGACAAGGTCAAGGCGGTGGTGCTGCGGGTGAACTCGCCCGGTGGCGAGGTGTTCGCCTCCGAGCAGATCCGCCGCGAAGTGGTTGCGCTCAAGGCCGCCGGCAAGCCGGTGGTGGTGTCGATGGGCGATCTTGCCGCTTCCGGCGGGTACTGGATCAGCATGAACGCCGATCGCATCTATGCCGACGAGAGCACCATCACCGGCTCGATCGGCATCTTCGGCCTGATCCCCAACTTCACCCGCACGCTGGACAAGATCGGCGTGCACAGCGACGGCGTCTCGACCACGCGCTGGGCCGATGCATTCGATCCCACCCGGCCGTTGAAGCCGGAACTCGGCCGCGTGATCCAGAGCGTGATCGACAAGGGCTACCGCGACTTCATCGGCAACGTGGCCGAGGCACGCGGCAAGAGCGTCGACGAAGTGGACGAGGTGGCGCGTGGCCGGGTGTGGACTGGCGCCCAAGCGCACCAGCGCGGACTGGTGGATGCGTTCGGCGGCGTGCAGGCGGCGATCGACGATGCGGCAGAGCGCGCCGAGCTGGAATCCGGCAAGTACGTGGTGCGCTATGTCGAGGAGCCGGTACCACCGTTCATGGCCTGGCTCGCGGACATGGTGCAGGCGGACATGGGCAGCGCCGTGCTGGCGCGCTCGGCGCTGCTGCGCAACGTGGTCGGGCTGTTCGAGCCGAAGCTGCAGGAACCGCTGCGCTACCTGCATTCGCAGGCGCACACCCCGGGCGGGCCGATGGTGCGCGCCGCCGCGCACTGCTTCTGCGGACCCTGATCCGCGACATCAAAGCCACATGCAACGCGCCGGGTCTTCCCGGCACGTTTTTTCGTGGCCTTCTCCAGCAGCTATGCTTGCGGCTTGTCGCACGGGAGCATTTCGATGGCCGACGCACGCTGGCGGCTGGATGGGCAACTTGCACTGGTGACCGGCGCCAGTGCCGGCATCGGCCGCGCCATCAGCGCCGAGTTGATGGGCCTGGGCGCCACCGTGCTGATGGTGGCGCGCAACGAGGACGCGCTGGAGGAGGCGCGCGACGAGCTGGAGGCGGAGATCGACAGTGGCGAGGCGCACCTGCTCGCCGCCGATGTCGCCATCGCCGAGCATCGCCGCATCATCCTTGATTGGGTCGAGGATTTCGGCGAGGGCCTCAACATCCTGGTCAACAACGCCGGCGGCAACCTCACCCGTCCGGCGATCGAGTACAGCGAACAGGAATGGCGCGACATTTTCGAGATCAACGCGTTCAGCGCGCTCGAGTTGTCGCGCTATGCCCATCCCCTGCTGACCCGGCATGCCAGTTCGAGCATCGTCAACGTCGGCAGCGTTTCCGGCCTGACCCATGTGCGCACCGGCGTGGCCTACGGCATGAGCAAGGCGGCGATGCACCAGATGACGCGCAACCTGGCGGTGGAATGGGCCGAAGACGGCGTGCGCGTGAATGCGGTCGCGCCCTGGTACATCCGCACCCGGCGCACCTCGCCCAAGCTGGCCGATCCCGATTACCTGGACGAGGTCCTGCTGCGCACGCCGATGGGGCGCGTGGGCGAGCCGCAGGAAGTGGCGGCGGCGGTGGCTTTCCTGTGCCTGCCGGCGGCCAGTTACATCACCGGCGAATGCATCGCGGTGGATGGTGGCTTCCTGCGCCATGGATTCTGAAGCGACCTCCCGGGCCGCACTCGCGGTGCCTGCACCGTGGTGGTTGCGGCTGACCTCGCCGGTGCATTTTGCGCTCGCGCTGGGCGTGGCCTGGGCCATGCAGGAACTGTTTGCCTTGCCATTGCCGGGTGAGAGGGCCCGGCACATCAGTCATCTGCTGGGCACCGTGCTGGCCAATGGCGGCTTGCTGCTCGCGCTGTGGTGCATGCTGCTGTTCCGCAAGCGTGGCACCACGCTGCTGCCCGCCGGCCAGCCCGGCGCACTGGTGCGCCAGGGGCCGTATCGCCACTCGCGCAATCCGATGTACCTGGCCTTGCTGGCCAGTTATCTTGGCCTTGCCCTGATCCTCGACCTGCCGTGGGGCTGGCTGACCGGATTGCCGGCGCTGTGGCTGCTGCATGCGCGCATCATCCCGTTCGAGGAGGCACGCATGCAGGCGCGTTTCGGCAGCGCATTCGACGCGTACCGCGCGCAGGTGCCGCGCTGGCTGTAGCGCAGCTGCCCGCACTGCTTTGCACAGCAGGCTTGCCGCGGCACAAGGGCCGCGGCAGGCGCACGAGCGGGCTTATTCGCTGGTGGTGCCGTCGAAGTGTTCTTCCTGCTCGTCGGCCTTGCTCGCATGCACCACGTCGTGGCGATGCTCCGGCGGGCCGTACAGGGTGTACAGGCGCATCGGCTTGGCGCCGGTATTGATCACGTTGTGGCGTGCGCCGGCGGGCACGATCACGCCGAAGTCACCCTTGACCGCATGGCTCTGGCCGTCGATCTGCACTTCGCCACTGCCTTCCTCGAAGCGGAAGAACTGGTCGTGGCCTTCATGCACTTCCTCGCCGATCTCCTCGCCCGGCTGCAGGCACATCAGCACCAGCTGCATGTGCTTGCCGGTATACACCACGCGGCGATAGTCCTGATTGTCCTCGGTGGCTTTCTCGATGTCGTCAACGTAGCCCTGCATGGCGGCTCTCCTGATGGGGTGGGTCCTGCATGATGCCTGTTCGGCGTGAAGCGCGGTTTGATCCGCGTCATCGGCCTGCGCCTGCGATGTGCTCGCCGCATCACGCGCCTCGGCAATCGCGCGGATGCGCGCGCGTCGCAACGCTTCCCCCAGCGCCGGCCCGCTGTGGCGATCGGCCAGCTCGGCGGCACGTGGCACGCGCGCGGCGGCGAACAGCCGACGCAGCTCGTTCGCCTGCGGATAGGGCGTGTCGGCGTGGCCGGCGCGGCCACGGCTGTCGGCTTCGCAGGCGCTGGCCAGTTGATCGATGCGCATGGGCTTGCGGAACGCATCCGCACGCTCGAGGATCTTCAACACCGTGGCTGGCTTGAGTTCCATCAGGCGATGCACGTTGAGGTGCTCGCGGCAGACGATGGCGGCGAGCTGGCGATGCTCGTTCGGCACGCGCAGGCGTTCGGCCAAGGCCTGCAGCGGTTTCAGGCCGCGTGACTCATGCAGCGGATGCCGCGGCAGCTCGGCTGCGGGCGTGAGGGCCTTGCCGAGGTCGTGGGTCAGCGCGGCGAAGCCGATCAGGTCATCGCCAGGAGCCAGCCGTGCGGCCATGTCGCAGACCATTTCCACGTGCACCCCGGTGTCCACTTCGGGGTGGTAGTCGGCGCGTTGCGGTACCCCGTACAGCGCATCCACCTCCGGCAGCACGCGCGCCAGTGCCCCGCATTCGCGCAGGCTGGCGAGGAAAGCCGATGGCCGTGCGCTGCGCAGGGCGCGGACCAGCTCCTGCCAGATGCGCTCGGCGCTGAGGCTTTCCAGCTCGCCGGCTGCGGCCACCTGACGCATCAGGGTGACGGTTTCGGGGGCGATGGAGAACCCGAGCGGGGCGAAGCGCGCCATGAAGCGCGCCGCGCGCAGCACCCGCAACGGATCCTCGACGAAGGCCGCGCCGACGTGGCGCAGCACGCGGTGCTGGATGTCGGCCGCACCGCCGTGCGGATCGATCAGTGCACCGCTGTCCAGGTCGCGCGCGATGGCATTGATGGTGAAGTCGCGCCGCGCAAGATCCTGCTCCAGCGTCACGTCAGGCGAGGCATGCACCACGAAGCCCTGATGCCCGCGTCCGGACTTGCGCTCGGTGCGTGCGAGGGCGTGTTCCTCGCCGGTGTGCGGATGCAGGAACACCGGGAAGTCGCGGCCGACCTGGCGAAAGCCGCGTGCGCGCATCATCTCGGGCGTGGCGCCGACGACGACATGGTCGCGGTCGCCGCCGGGCAAGCCGAGCAGTTCATCGCGCACCGCGCCGCCGACGAGGTAGGTTTTCATGCGCGCCACTCGCGACCTGGAACCGGCCTTGCAGTGTAGCGAGCGCGGTGCCGGGGCCGCTGCGCCGTGCCTCGGTGCGTCATGTTCGTGCCGCGTGCATGTGCCTGCGGTACGCTTGGCGAAACACGTCCTTGGGGAAGGATCATGCGTCGAACAATGACCCGCCTGTTGCTGCTGAGCTGCGCACTGACACTTGCCTCCTGCGCCGGGCAGAGCGTCAGGCAGCGCAGTGAAAGTGCACGTGCATGGGCGCAGGAAGATGCCGCTGCGCTCGCCTTCATCGTCGATGCGCCATGGCGCAGCGCGGAGAATCGTGCACGCAACGGTGCCCGCCATCCGCAGCAGACGTTGGAGTTCTTCGGCGTCGGCAGCCGCATGCGGGTGGTCGAGATCAGCCCGGGCGCGGGTTGGTACAGCGAAATCCTCGGCCCCTACCTGCGGCATTCCGGGCGTTACTTCGCCGCCATGCCGGCAGGGCCGGCCGACAGCTTTTACGGACGCAGCAATGCCGCGCTGAAAGCCCGTTTCGCCGCCGATCCCGAGCGTTTCAGCCGCGCCGAAGTGATCGAGTACGACCCGCGCGCACCGCAACTGGGTGCGCCGGGTTCCGCCGACGTGGTGCTGACCTTCCGCAACGTGCACAACTGGGTCGCCGCCGATACCGCCGCGGCGCATTTTCGCGCCTTCCACCAGGTGCTCAAGCCCGGCGGCGTGCTCGGCGTGGTCGACCACCGCGCCAAGCCGGGTACGCCGCTGGAGGTGATGAAGCAGTCCGGCTATCTCACCGAAGAGCTGGTGATCGACCTCGCCACGCGCGCCGGTTTCCGTCTGGATGCGCGCAGCGAGGTGAACGCCAACCCCGCCGACAGCACCGATCATGCTCAGGGCGTGTGGATGCTGCCGCCGACCAATCGCCATGACAAGGCGGATGCGGAGAAATACCGTGCCATCGGCGAAAGCGACCGCATGACGTTGCGCTTCATCAAGCCCTGAAGCCGGCGCACGGCGCATGCGGTGCTGATCGCCTTCAACAAGCCGTATGGCGTGCTGTGCCAGTTCACCGATCGCAGCACGCCACCGCGGCGCACGCTGGCCGAGTTCGGTTTTCCGGCGGGGGTGTATGCCGCCGGTCGGCTCGATCTGGATTCCGAAGGCCTGCTGCTGCTGACCGATGATGGCCGTCTCGCGCACCGCCTCACCGACCCGCGGCACAAGATGGCCAAGACCTACTGGGTGCAGGTGGAGGGGGAACCACAGCCCGCGCAGCTCGACGCGCTGCGCCGCGGCGTGCAACTCAAGGATGGGCCGACCCTGCCGGCGCAGGCCCGCCTGATCGCCGAACCGCGGCTGTGGCCACGCGACCCGCCGATCCGCTTTCGCAAGAATGTGCCGGATGCCTGGCTGGAACTGGTCATCCGGGAAGGCCGCAATCGCCAGGTCCGGCGCATGAGCGCCGCGGTCGGCCTGCCCACCTTGCGCCTGGTGCGGGTGGCGATGGGCGGCATCGAACTGCGCGACCTCGCGCCGGGGCAGTGGCGCGCAAGCGACTGAATTGATGAATGATTCAGAAACTTGGCAGCGTATTCAGCCCCGCGCAAGCCACCCTATACTCCAATGATGCGACGCGCCGGGTGAATGCGCGTTGCCAGGGGAAACCAGTTGCCCAACACCATTGCCATTGCCGGCCACATCCTTCTGGTCGACGATCAACCCACCAACCTGCGCGTGCTGGCCACGCTGCTGGCGCGCCAGGGCTACGAGGTTTCCACCGCCGGGGATGGCGAGGCGGCCCTGGAGACCTGCCGTCGGGTCCGGCCCGACCTGATCCTGCTCGACATGATGATGCCGGGCATGGACGGCTTCGACCTGACCCGCGAACTCAAGGCCGATCCGCAGTTGACCCGCATCCCGGTGGTGTTCCTGACCGCCGCGCACGAGCGCGAACTGCTGCTGCGTGCGTTCGAAGCCGGGGCCGTGGACTACGTCACCAAGCCGTTCATTCCCGAAGAATTGCTGGCGCGGGTGAACTCGCACATCGTGCTCAAGCTGACCCGCGACCGTCTGGAACGCGTGGCGCGCGAGCGACAGAACCTGGTCAACCTGGTTGCGCATGATCTGAAGAATCCGTTGACCAGCGTGCTGTTTGCCAGCGAGATGCTGATGCGCGCGGAATGCAATCCCGAGCGCGCGCCGCGTTACCTCGAAGTGATCCACGAAGCGACGCTGGATGCGATCAGCTACATCCGTACCTATCTGGAACGGCAGGCGCGCATGGTGGCGCCCGATCCGGATGCACCGCGGCCCTCGGCCTCGCTGAACGAAACGGTGGAGTGGCTGCGCGCGCGCTACAGCCTGCAGCTCGAAGCCCGCGGCGTGCGCATTCTCGGCCAGTTGCCGAAGCACGATTGCCTGGTGGCGATCGAGCCGATGGTGTTGCGCCAGGTCGCCGAGAACCTGGTCACCAACGCCAGCAAGTACGCGGCTGGTGGTGGCGAACTGGAGTTCCAGGTGCGCAACGGGGCGGACGGCTATTGGCAGCTGCATGTTTCCGACCGCGGGCCGGGGATTCCCGCATCCCGCCAACGCGAATTGTTCAAGCCCTTCACCCGCCTCAGCGAAGCACAGCAGGCCGATGAGCTGTCCAGCGGCCTCGGCCTGTCGCTGGCGCGGCAGATCATCGCGGATGCAGGTGGCCAGCTGTATTACGAGGATCGCGAAGGCGGCGGCTCGCGCTTCGTGATCGAGCTGCCCGCGGCCACGGCGCAGGACGAAGCCGGCGTTTCCTGAGCGCCGCGTGCCGCCGTCCCGCCGGGGTGTGGTGCCGGTGGGTGTCAGTCGGCCTGTGCGTCGTCCGCGTCGGCACGCGTGTGGCGACGACGCGCGTCGATGCGCTTGGCCGTGCCTTCGATCGCGGCTTCCTCGGCCTTCTTCTTCGCATGTCGGCGCGTGGCGTACCACAGCAGGCCGCCCGCCGCGGCCGCGGCAACCACCACGCCGGGATTGCGGCGCACGAAGCGGGTTGCGGTGCGCCCACCGGTGCGCACCGCCGCCAGCGCGGCGCCGGTTTCCAGCCAGCGCATCGCCGCATCCGGCAGCTTGCCCTTGATGTCGCCGCCCAGGTGCGCGGCGCGGCTGCCGAGGCCGGCAGCGAGCTCGCCGGCTTTCTGGCTCACTTCACCGGCCACGTGTGCGGCGCGCTGGGCGATGTCCTCGAACTTGTTCATGGGCTCTCCGTCCGCCTTTCGCGGCATGTGCAAGGTTGCGGAAAGTATCCGTCGCGCAGCGTTGGCTGCATGTGAGTGCAAGCCGGCTGCAGGCTGAACCGTCGGCGCGCGCGGGGATTGTGCGCGGGGCTTACTGTCCGCGCGGTTTGGCGCGATGGGTCGCGGTCGCATTCCACGGGTCTTCGGGCCACGGGTGGCGCGGGTAGCGCCCCTTCATTTCCTTGCGCACCTCGGGCCAGGTGCGGTCCCAGAAGCCGCGCAGGTCGCGGGTCACCTGCAACGGCCGGCCCGCCGGCGAGAGCAGGTGCAGCAGCAGCGCGATGCGGCCCTCGCAGATGCGCGGTGTCTCGCCCAGCCCGAACAGTTCCTGCAGTTTCACTGCCAGTACCGGCGGTGCCGGCTCGCCGTGGTCGTCGAGGCGGTAATCGATGCGTCGCGCAAGCCCGGAGGGCACCTCGATGCGCACCGGCGCCAGCACATCGAGCCGGCGTTGCAGCGGATAATCCACGCGCGAGCGCAGCGCATCGCCGAGTGCGTCCGCAGCCAGATCATCCAGCCGCATCCTGCCGGCGAGCGCGGGCGCGAGCCAGTCATCGAGGCTGCCGAGCAGGGCGGCGTCGGACATGTCCGGCAGGCCCAGTTCCGGCATCCAGCTGCGCAGGCATTGCACGCGGATGCGCCATTGCGTGCTCGCTTCGCTCCACGGCAGCAGCTGCAGGCCCGACTCGCGCACCGCGTCAAGCAAGGCGTGCGTGGCCAGCGCCGGATCGATCCGGCCGCCGCCGCGGGTGGACAGCACGATGCCGGCGAAGCGCTCGACATGTTCGGCCACCAGTGCGCCCCGCTGTGCGTCCCAGCGCACCTCATCGCCACTGCGGAAGCGCTCGGCGAATGCGCGGCGCAGGCGCGCCTCGTCCAGCGGCGCCGCGCGCAGGATCAGTGCATCGCCGGTTTCGTGGCGCAATTCGCTGACGCACAGCCAGGGCTCGCCGAACAGTGCGCTGTCTTCGCCCAGCCGCGCCATGCGCCCGTTGGCCAGCAGGTAGCGCAGGCGGTCATCGGGGTGGCAATGCGCGATGCGGTCGGGAAAGGCATGCGCCAGCAGGCCACCCAGGGCATGCGCGGGGGCGTCATCCGATGGAGTCGCAGTGCAGCGCAGACGGCGACGCCACTGCCGTGCCGCGGCGTCGATCTGCGCCAAGCTGCTGCGCACGGCATCGGCCGGCACGCGTCCGGCACGGAAGGCGGCCAAGGCCTGCCAGCGTTCGGCGAGTGCATCGCTGCGGCTGCGCAGCGGGTCGCGCGCTTCGAGCAGGGCGGCAAGATCGCAGGCCAGTGCCTGCTCGTCGGCGGTCGCGGCCAGCAGCATCGCCGCCAGCCGTGGATGGGTGCCGAGGGCCAGCATGCGCCGGCCGGACGGGGTGATCGTGTCGGCCGGGTCGAGCGCGTCAAGCTGCCGCAGCAGGTCACGTGCCGCCGCCAACGCTCCGGGCGGCGGCGCATCGACGAAGCGCAGCTCGTCACTGCCCCACGCCGCCAGCTCCAGTGCCAGCGTGGCCAGCTCGACCTGGTGGATTTCGGCGCGCCGCTGTGGTGCCAGGCGTTCGGAGGCCGGCCACAGGCGCAGTGCCCAGCCCTCGGCCACGCGCCCGGCACGCCCGGCGCGCTGGTCGGCACTGGCCTGGGTGATGCGCACCACGTCCAGCCGCGCGAAGCCGCTGTTCGGATCGAAGCGCGGCTCGCGCGCCAGGCCGCTGTCGATCACCACGCGCACCGCCGGCAGGGTCAGGCTGGATTCGGCGACATTGGTCGCCAGCACCACCCGCCGCACGCCATCCTGCGCCGGCTGCAACAGCCGCGCCTGTTGTTCGATCGGCAGTTCGCCATGCAATACCAGCACCTCGGCCTCGACCGGCGATGCATCCAGCAGCCGCTGCACGCGCCGGATCTCGCGCATCCCGGGCAGGAACACCAGCACGTCACCGGGATGAGTGCTCAGCGCATGTCCGATCGCGCGCCGCAGCTGCGGCTCCAGTGCCTCGTCGCGGCGTGCGGGAAAGTGCGTGACATGCACCGGAAAGCTGCGCCCGGCACTGCTGATGCGTGGTGCCTGCAGCCAGCCGGCCAGGGCTTCGCCATCGAGCGTGGCCGACATCACCACGATGCGCAGGTCGGGGCGCACGCTGGCTTGCACGTCCAGCGCCAGCGCGAGGCCCAGATCGCCGGCGAGGTGGCGCTCGTGGAATTCGTCGAACAAGACCGCACCGACGCCTTCCAGCAACGGGTCGTCCTGCAGCATGCGGGTGAGGATGCCCTCGGTGACCACTTCGATCCGCGTCGCCGCCGACACCTTCGATTCGAAACGGATGCGGTAGCCCACCGTGGCGCCGACCTCTTCGCCCAACTGCCGCGCCATGAAGCCGGCGGCGGCGCGCGCGGCGACCCGGCGTGGCTCGAGCATCACGATCCTGCCCCCGTCCAGCCACGGCGCATCCAGCAGCGCCAAAGGCACCTGGGTGGTCTTGCCCGCGCCCGGCGGCGCTTCCAGCACCAGCCGCGGATGCGCGGCCAGCGATTCGCGCAGCTGCGGCAGGACCTCGTCGATCGGCAGGGCGGGGCGATGCATGGCGCAAGGATACGCAGCCGTCCCGCGCACGGCTGCCGCACGGGCCTCGGGTATGCTTCGCGCCGCATCCGCTCCACACCGCCTTGCTGCCATGCTCATCGATATCGGCGTCAACCTCACTCACGACAGCTTCGACCATGATCGCGAGGCGGTGCTGCAACGTGCGCGTGCCGCCGGGGTCACGCGCATGATCGTCACCGGCGCCTCGCGCGAGCATTCACCCAAGGCCTTGCAGCTGGCGCGGCAGCATCCGGGCGAGCTGTTCGCCACCGCCGGCGTGCATCCGCACCACGCCAGCGAATACAGCGCCGAATGCGATGCGGAAATCCGCGCATTGCATGGGCATGCCGAAGTGGTCGCGGTCGGCGAGACCGGACTGGACTATTTCCGCGATTTCTCGCCACGGCCGATGCAGCGGCGGGCGTTCGAGATGCAGCTGCAGATCGGCGTGGACACCGGCAAGCCGCTGTTCCTGCACCAGCGCGATGCGCATGCCGACTTCATGGCGATGATGAAGAACTTCGATGGCCGGCTCGGCCCGGCGGTGGTGCACTGCTTCACCGGCAGCCGCGAGGAACTGTTCGATTACCTGGATCAGGACTGGCACATCGGCATCACCGGCTGGCTGTGCGACGAGCGCCGCGGCCAGCACCTGCGTGAACTGGTTCGGCACATTCCGGCCAACCGGCTGATGATCGAAACCGATTCGCCCTACCTGCTGCCGCGCAGCCTGAAACCGATGCCGAAGGATCGTCGCAACGAGCCGGCCTTCCTGCCGCACATCGCCGAGGAGCTGGCGCGCGACCGTGGCGAAAGCATGGATACGGTCGCCCGTGCCACCAGCGCCACGGCGCAGGCGTTTTTCCGTTTGCCACCGGACGACGGGAAGTGAGGAAAAACGCCCTCGCGCGCGCCTTGCGGGGGCGGTGCTAGGCTTTGCCTCTGGGCACGGGAGAGCGCGATGAAGACGGTGCTGGTGGCAAGCTCCAAAGGCGGCGTGGGCAAGACCACGCTGGCGACCCACTTGGCCGCGTACTGGGCCACTCAGGGTCTGAACACGGTGTTGGTGGATGCCGACCCGCAGGGCTCCTCGACCCGCTGGGCCGAGCGCCGCGCGGACTTGCCGCACGCGGTGCTGCCGATCGATGGCACGCGCAAGGCCTGGGCCAAACGCATTCCCGCGGACAGTCAACGGGTGGTGATTGATGCCCCGGCGGGCGCCCAATGCGGTGAACTGGAGCCCTACCTCGAACGCGCTGACGCGGTGGTGATCCCGGTGCCACCCTCGGCACTGGACATCGAAGCCACGGTGCCGTTCATCAATGCCCTGGCCAAGCACCCGCGCGTACGCCGCGGCGAATTGCCGCTGGGACTGGTCGGCAACAAGCTCAAGCCGTGGACCAATGCCTCGCGTCAGGCGATGGACATCCTGCGCGAATGGGGCGTGCCACTGGTGGCCGAAGTGCGCGACAGCCAGTCCTACGTGCTGCTCACCGGGCTGGGTCGCAGTCTGTTCGATTACCAGTCGGCCCAGGTGCGTGCACACCAGGACGATTGGCGGCCACTGCTGAAGTGGCTGGAACGCCCACGCAATTGAAGATCGCACCCGATGCCAGGCGAATCGACGTTCCATCTGTTGCTGCTGCGCCATGCCGAGGCGGAAATGGCGCTGCCCGGGCAGGCCGATGCCGAGCGCGCGCTGAGCGCACACGGCAGGGCACAGGCCGTGCAGGCGGGGCACTGGCTGCGTGACGAACAGCCGTCGCCCGACCTGCTGCTGTGTTCACCCGCACTGCGCACGCGGCAGACGCTGGACGGTGTCGCAGCGGCGGGTTGCCGCCTGCCGCCGGCACGCTTCGAGCCGGCGATCTACGAGGCCAGCCTCGGCCAGTTGCTCGGCGTGATCGAGGACGCGCGCGCGGCGCATGTGCAGGCGCGGCGGCTGTGGCTGATCGGGCACAACCCGGGACTGGAGCAGCTGCTGGCCCATTTCGCCGCCGATGCACGGCTGCGGCCGATGCCGGTGGCGGCGATCGCGGTGCTCGATTTCGGGCATGCGGTGGCCGCGGGTGGGGGGCGGCTGGCCGCGTGGCGGGTGCCCTGAGTGGCGGCAAGACGCATCGGTGTGCAGCGCGGCGTGCTGCTGTTCGCGCTGGCGTTGCTGGGAGGGTGCAGCACCCTGCCGCCGCAGCAGAGTTACGAGGTGATGCGCATCGTCGAGCAGGCGCGCCCGCAGCAGCTCGACTGCGAACGCGAGGATCGCTGCGCACAGCCTTCACCGCTGCTGGCACAAGCCGAAGCCGATGCCGCACGCACGCAGGCGGCCGCCGATGGCGGCGATATCGCCGGCGCGGATGCGAGCGACACGGATGATGAGGCAACCCATCGCGCGTTGCTGCTGGAAGAAGGCCAGGATGCGCTGCGCCTGCGCCTGCACCTGATCCGTGCCGCGCGCGAGAACATCGACCTGCAGACCTACATCTTCGACGAGGACGATGCCGGGCGCGTGGTGCTGCGTGAACTGGTCGGCGCCGCGCGTCGCGGGGTGCGCGTGCGCCTGCTGCTGGACCAGCTTTCGGCAATGAGGACCGCGCGCACCCTGGCGGCGCTGGCCGGCGTGCATGCCAACTTCGAAGTCAAGGTATACAACCCGGTGCTCGGCCGCGGGCAGATGCGCTGGATCGATTACGCGCTCGGCACGCTGTGCTGCTTCCGCACCCTCAACCAGCGCATGCACAGCAAGGTGTTGCTGATCGATGAGCGCATCGGCATCACCGGCGGGCGCAATTACCAGGATGACTATTTCGATTGGGATGCCGAATACAACTTCCGTGATCGCGACATCGCGCTCAGCGGCCCGGTGGTGGCGGAGATGGCGGCCAATTTCGAGGCATTCTGGCAGTCGCGGCGCAGCGTGCCGGTGATCGAATTGCGCGACGTGGCGCGGGTGCTGCGGCGTGAGGGCGTGCCCGAGCTGTCGCGGCGTGCCTACCGGCATCCCGAGCGCGCACGCCTGATGCAGGCCTCGGCCAACGATCCGGAGCAGCTTGCGCGCCTGGCCGCGGCGAGCCAGCCGGTGCATGGGGTCGAGTTCGTCGCCGACTTGCCGCAGAAGCACCGTCGCGAGCCACGTGAAGTGCGCCGTGCGGCCGCGCCCTCCAGCGACGTGCTGTACCAGCTGGTCGAATCCACCCGCGAGGAGGTGCTGATCCAGACGCCGTACCTGGTGCTGTCCAGACCCGCGCAACAGCTGTTCACGCAAATGCGCAGGCGCGAGCAGCCGCCACGGGTGGTGGTGTCGACCAACAGCCTGGCCGCGACCGATGCGTTCATGGTGTACGCGCTGTCGCACAAGTACAAGCGCCGCTACCTGCGTACTTTCGGCTTCGAGATCTACGAGTACAAGCCGTATCCGGAAGACGCACCCATCGACCTGGTCGCGACCCGTGCGCCACGGGTGGACAGCCTTGGTCCGCCACCGGAGCCGGTTCGCCAGCCCTGGGCCAGCCGCGATCGCCGCGAATACACCCTGCAGCGGCGCCTGGTGTTCGCTTCGCGCGGCAGCGCGGCGCCGCTCAAGCGCGCCGGAGTGCGCATCGGCCTGCATTCCAAGTCGCTGGTGGTCGACGATGCGGTGGGCGTGGTCGGCACCCACAACTTCGACCCGCGCGGCGACCACTACAACACCGAAAGCGCGGTGATCATCCGCGATGCGCGCTTCGCCGCCGAGCTCGCCACGCACATCCGCCGCGACATCGAACCGGAGAACTCGTGGGTGATCGCGCCACGCAAGCGCCCGCCGATCCTTTCCGGGCTGGACTACTCGCTGATGAAGGTGTCCGAACAGCTGCCGGTGTTCGACCTGATGCCGCGCCGCTATGCCACCAGCTACGAGTTCATGCCCGGTCCGCAATGCCCGACGCCGCTGCGCATCACGCATGAGGATTTCGCGCGCTGCTATCGACCAGTGGGTGACTTCCCCGAGGTCCGCATCGGCGTGAAATGGTTCGCCACGCGATTGTTGACCGCATTCGGCGCGGGCCTCGCGCCGATCCTCTGACCATCGTTCCGCGCAGCTGCGCGCACCGCAACGCACCTGCCAGGTGCGGGCGACAGGCGCGTGGCAGGTCATCGGTTGGGTGACTTCCGGCACCTGTGCTTGTTGTTTTGGTGTGTTACTTTACCAACACACTAAAACAACAACCGAGGAGCACGTCATGAATGCCATCCCCTCCCGCCACGTGGAAATCGTCGCCCCCCCGCACGGCCTGCCGTCCCCTGCTTCCGCTGCCGGCGTGCCGTTGCCTCGCCGCGAGCGCGATCTTGGTGTCGGCTATGGCCGCAGCAGCGGATATGCCGATGGTCTGCGCCGCTATGTCGCGCCCGTTGCACCGGCCCTGTTCCGGGTGCGCTGAGAGACACCGCCGTATGCGGAACCGCTGTATGCGGAGCCGCATGATATTCGGGCGATCACGGCGGACATGATGCCGACTGTTCGCGTCAAAAAAGCGCGTAAACAAGACCGGAAACGAACAAAAGCCGGCAACGTCGGCCAACTCCGTCTATCACGCCATGACCTCGGGAGCGAAAAATCCCGCTGAGGGCGGCTGATGTCGACAAACTGCGATATCTGACCCAAAAACGCCCATTCATGTTGTTAATTTGCTATAATACCCCCATTCATAAATCTGGTTGCTGAGGAGGAGGTTCATCATGCAGATCAAAACCAACATCCGTCCCCGCAGCACGGCCCTGGGCACCCCGCTGGCGTTGGTCGAGCACACCCATCGCGGCGCTCGGCGCCGTGGTGAGAGCTACAGCGCGCGCAGCGGCGGTTATGCCGGTTCCGCGCGCGGCTATGCCCCGCTCTCGGTGCAGGTGCCGCACTTCCGCGTGCGCTGAGCCGCGTTAAGCTGTTGCCGTTCCCGTACCGGCTCGTTCAATGTTCCGCCGCGACATCACGCTTGAAACCCTGAACCAGTGGTCCCGCGGCACCTTGATGGAGCCCTTGGGCATCGTGTTCACCGAACTCGGGCCCGATTACCTGCGCGGCACCATGCCGGTCGATGCCCGCACGCACCAGCCCTACGGCCTGTTGCATGGCGGCGCCTCGGCGGCGCTTGCGGAAACGCTCGGCAGCACCGCCGCCGGCCTGTGCGTGGCCGAGGATGAAGGCGTGGTCGGCATCGAGATCAATGCCAACCACCTGCGCGGCGTGCGCGAGGGTGAAGTGACCGGTACCGCACGTCCATTGCACGTCGGGCGCAGCACCCAGGTCTGGGAAATCCGCATCGAGGACGATGCCGGACAGCTGGTCTGCATCTCGCGCCTGACCCTCGCCGTGGTGCGTCGGCGCGGGTGAGCCGCCGGCATCGTGCCGTGGCGCAACACGCGCAGCCGGGCTATCGTGACGCGATGACTTCCGCTCCCCGCGACTCCGCCGTGCGGCGCAGCCTGCGCTACCTGTGGCGGACGCCCCTGCTGCTGTGGCATGTGCTGGTCGACCTGCCCATCGTGCTGCTGCTGATCAGCCTGCCCACGCGCGGGCTGGAATGGGGTGGCGAACGCCTGGAATATCGCCTGATCCGCTGGTGGTCGTACTGGCTGATGCGCGTGTTCGGCGTGCGCGTGCGCCGCGTCGGCGAGCCGTTGCCGGGGGCGACCATGTTCGTCGCCAACCATGTCAGCTGGACCGATATCGTGGTGTTGCACAGTCAGCGCATGATGGGCTTCGTCGCCAAGCGCGAGATCGCCGGCTGGCCGCTGGTCGGCTGGATGGCCGGCAAGGCGGAAACCATCTTCCACCAGCGCGGTGACCGCCGCTCGCTGGACGAGGTGCTGGAGCTGATGACCCGGCGCCTGGGTGAAGGGCGTTCGGTCGGCGCGTTCCCCGAAGGCGGCACGCGGGGTGGTCACGAACTCGGGCCGTTCCATGCGCGCATCTTCAGCGCCGCGGTGGACGCCGACGTGCCGGTGCAGCCGGTGGCGTTGCGTTATGGCGAAGGCGGCGCGGCGCAGACCCGTGTCGCATTCGCGCGCGGCGAGAACTTCGCGCAGAACTTCCTGCGCCTCCTGGGTGAGCCGGGGATCGTTGCCGACGTGGTGTTCCTCGATCCGTTCAAGCCGGCCGATGCCGAAGGGCGCAGGCGCATGGCGGAAACCGCGCGCAGCCGCATCGCTGCCGCGCTGCCGTCGCCAAACTGAGTTCGCGGCATGCCGATCCGGCCCAGCCCTTACCAGCCACCGCGTGGCCTGCGCAATCCGCATCTGCAGTCGATGCTGGCTTCGGGCCCGGCACGTGGTCGCCGCGCCCGGCGCGCACTGGCCGGAAGTGGCGCGCGACATCGGCGCATGCTGCTGGAGGGCGGTGCCGGGGTGCGTCTGGAGGGCGTGCTGAGCGAGCCGACGCAGACACGCACCGCGGCATTGGCCCTGCTGTTGCATGGCTGGGAAGGCAGCAGCGAATCCCATTACGTGTGCCTCGCCACGGCGCGGCTGCTGCAGCAGGGGCTGGCGGTGTTCCGCCTCAACTTCCGCGACCACGGCGACACCCATCATCTGAATCCGGAGATCTTCCACTCCGGGCGCATCGACGAAGTCGTCAGCGCCGCCCATGACCTGGTGGCGCGGCTGCAGCCGGATGGATTGTTGGTTGGCGGTTGGTCGCTGGGTGGCAACTTCGCACTGCGCCTGGCCTTGCGCGCGCATGATCTACCGCTGCGTGCGGTGGCCGCGGTATGCCCGGCGATCGACCCGGCCGGAGTGATGGATGCGATGGAAGCGGGTCTGCCCGTGTACCAGCGCTACTTCGAACACAAATGGCGACGCTCGCTGCAGAAAAAACGCGTGCTGTTCCCCGAGGCGCACGACTTCGATGACGCGGTGCTGCGCCAGCGGCTGCGTGCACTGACCGCCTGGTTCGCCGAACGGCATACCGAGTACGGCTCGCTGGAGGCGTATTTCGACGCCTATTCCATCGCCGGCGAGCGCCTGGCGGCGTTGCCGCTGCCGGCCGACATCCTGATGGCGGCGGACGACCCGGTGGTGCCGGTCGCACATTTCCATGCCATCGCGCGCATCGATCAGGTGCGCGTGGAGCTCGCCGAACATGGCGGCCACTGCGGTTTCCTGCGTGATTGGCGCATGGCCGGCTATGCCGAGGAGTGGATGGCGCAGCGCTTTGCGCAGGCGCTGGGCACGGCCTGAAACGCAAAACCGGCTAGTCTGGTGGCAGGCACCGGATCGGGAGAGAGAAATGAAAATCCGCAGTGACAGTTTCCAGCACGGCAAGCCGCTGCCGGCCGAATTCGCCATGGGCACCCGCGACGGGTTCGGTGGCAACCGCAACCCGCATCTGGCATGGAGCGAGGTGCCAAAGGGCACTCGCTCGCTGGTGCTGATGTGCATCGACCCGGACGTGCCGACCGATGCCTCGCTGGTCGGCAAGGACGGGGTCGAAATCGAGATCGAGCACCCGCGTGGGGACTTCGTGCACTGGGTGATGGTGGACATCCCCGCCGAGACCAGCGAGATCGCCGCCGGCCGTCTTGCCGACGGCGTGGTCAAGGGTGGCAAGCCCGCCAATACGCTGCCCGATGGCGCGCGTCAGGGACTGAACGATTACACCGCCTGGTTCGCCAATGACGAGGACGGCATGCGCGGCGACTACTTCGGCTATGACGGCCCGTACCCGCCGGGCAACGATCTGCGCATGCACCGCTATTTCTTCCGCCTGTTCGCGCTCGACGTGGAACGGCTGGAGCTGCCCGAGCGCTTCACCGCCGGCGACGCGTTCGCGGCCATGCATGGCCATGTGCTGGGCGAGGCGGCGACCTACGCGACCTATTCGCTGCACGCCTGATCACGCACGCGGCGACCGGCGCGCCGCGTATGCGGCGGGATCAGTCCATGCGCTTGCCGGCCGGCTCAGTCGCGCGGGGTCGCGCGCAATTGCAGCTGGCTGCCGTCAGCGGCCTGCAGATGCATCCCGGTACCCGGCCCGAACTCGATCTGCAGCGGCTGTTGCAGCAGGCGTGCCACTTCGGCATCCGCCTGCATGCGCGGCGGCTCGCATCCCTTGCGGGTGGAGGCGAGGGGCTCCACGGTGAGCATGTCCTCATGCAGGCGGTAGCCGCCGAACATGTCGTTGCAGCCACCGCTGATGTCGAGGCGATCGGCAGTGAAGCGCAGGCGATATAGATCGCCTGTCGCCGGCAGCGACTGGCCCGCGGCATCGCTGGCACGTTCCAGTCGCCAGTCGTGGCTGAGCAGGCGCGCGCTGATGGCGGCTGCGTCGGTGGACGCTGGTGGCGCGTCACCCGTTTCCGGGCCGGCGGCGCAGGCGGCCAGCGCCGCGGCGAGCGGCAGGGCGATCAATTCACGGTGAAACGTCATGGGAACCTCCTTGCGGTGACGGGATGCTTCACTCCGCCGATGCCGGCCTCAGGCCCCGGCGGGCAACCACAGCAGCAGTGCGATGCCGAGGATCAGCCGGTACACGGCGAACGCGGTGAAGCGATGACTCTGGATATAGCGCAACAGCCATTTGACCGCGATGAAGGCGGTCAGCATCGAGGCCACGAAGGCGACCGCGAGCGCGGCCCAGTCCTCGTTGCCGGCGGCACCCTGGCGCAGCACGTCGATCAGTTCGTAGCCGGTGGCGGCGAACATGGTCGGGATGCCGACGAGGAAGGCGAATTCGGTGGCCGCCGCGCGCGAGGTGGTGCCGGCGAGCAGGGCGATGAAGATGGTTGCCGCTGAGCGCGAGGTGCCGGGGAATACCCCGGCCACCACCTGCGCGATGCCGACCAGCACCGCGGTCAGCCACGACACCTGGCTGCGCTCGCCGATCACCGCGGCACGGCGTGCCGCCCATTGCTCGGCCAGCACCATCCAGAACGCACCGATCACCAGCGCCCAGGCGATCGGCAGCACGCGGTCGGGCAGCTCCCAGCCAAGCTTCTTCACCAGCAGGCCGCCCAGCGCGGTGACCAGGAAGGCGAGGCCGAGCTTGTAAAGGTAATCGCGTGCGGCGCGGATATTGCCGGCCTCGCCCTCGAGCGGCGCACGGCCAAGGAACGCCAGTGCAAGGTCGCGCAGCTTGCGCCAGTAGATCACCACCACGGCGAGGATCGCCCCGGCCTGGATCGCGATGTTGAACAGGTCGCTGCGCGCGCCGAGCCAATGCTGCGCGATCAGCAGGTGGCCGGTGCTGGAGATCGGCAGGAACTCGGTGATGCCTTCGATGATGCCGAGCAGCAGCGCGGCGAGGAGGTCGGACATGGGGGCAGGTCGGCAGGATGACAGGTGCGGATGGGCGCGGCGGCAGGGCCGTGCGCAGCGCGCAGGTTAGCAGGCGACGGCGCCGGCAGCGCCCACGCGATGGCGCGACCATGCTTGCGGCCGGCGCCCGGCTTGCCGCATCATGATCGCCGGCATGTCCTGCGGCGGGCATGGCGGGGTGGTACCCATCGGAGCAGACCTGGCGCAGGCGCGATGAGCCGTCCCCTTGCGCGTCGCAACCGCGTGCCCACCTCCCTCCAGTCCGGCCATTCCATGTCCATCGAACACGTCGAAACCCTCATCCGCGACCATCAGGTCGAATTCGTCGACCTGCGCTTCGCCGACCTCGTCGGCGTGCAACACCATCTGACATTTCCCGCGTCCATCGTCGATGAGAGCCTGTTCGAGGACGGACGCATGTTCGATGGCAGTTCGATCGGTGGTTGGCGCGGCATCCAGAACTCCGACATGGTGCTGCTGCCCGATGCCGGCAGCGCCTTCCTCGATCCGTTCACCGCGGACCCGACCCTGGTCATGGTCTGCGACGTGCTCGACCCGACCACGATGCAGGCCTATGCCCGCGACCCGCGCGGCATCGCGCGCCGCGCCGAGGCCTACCTCAAGGCCAGTGGCATCGCCGACAGCGCGTTCTTCGGCCCGGAGCCGGAGTTCTTCGTGTTCGACTCGGTGCGCTTCGGCAACGACATGGGCCGCGTGTTCTACGAGGTTGATTCCGAGGAAGCGGCGTGGAACTCGGGTCGCGAGTATGCCGGTGGCAACAGCGGCTACCGGCCGATGGTCAAGGGCGGTTATCTGCCGGTGCCGCCAAAGGACAGCCTGCATGACCTGCGCGCGGAAATGTGCAAGGTGCTGGGCAACCTCGGCCTGGAAGTCGAGGTGCACCACCATGAAGTCGCCACGGCCGGCCAATGCGAGATCGGTGTGCGATTCGATACCCTGGTGAAGAAGGCCGACGATCTGATGACGCTGAAGTACGTGGTCAGGAACGTCGCCCATCGCCACGGCAAGACCGCCACCTTCATGCCCAAGCCGCTGGTCGGTGACAACGGCAGCGGCATGCATGTGCACATGAGCCTGGCCAAGGACGGCAAGAACCTGTTCTCCGGCGATGGCTACGGCGGTCTGTCGCAGACCGCGCTGTGGTACATCGGCGGCATCTTCAGGCATGCGCGCGCGATCAACGCCTTCACCAATGCCACCACCAACAGCTACAAGCGCCTGGTGCCGGGCTTCGAGGCGCCGGTGATGCTGGCCTATTCGGCATCCAACCGTTCCGCCTCCTGCCGCATCCCCTATGTCGCCAACCCCAAGGCGCGGCGGGTGGAGATGCGTTTCCCCGACCCGATGAACAGCGGCTACCTCGGCTTCGCCGCACTGCTGATGGCCGGGCTGGACGGCATCCGCCACCAGATCGATCCGGGCGGGCCTAGCGACAAGGATCTGTACGACCTGCCGCCGGAAGAGGAGAAGGCCATTCCCACCGTCTGCCACTCGCTGGATCAGGCGTTGGAGGCACTCGACGGCGACCGCGACTTCCTCAAGGCCGGCGGCGTGTTCAGTGACGAGTTCATCGATGCCTACATCGCCCTGAAGATGAAGGAAGTCACCGCTTTCCGCGCCGCGACGCATCCGTTGGAATACCAGATGTACTACACCATCTGACGCTACATGCGGCATCGCGCAACAGCACGGCGGAACGGCGGATGTCCGGCCCGCCGCAGCGCGGCGGGCGTTCGCCCGGCATGCGCGGCCGTGCCGCGCGGGCATGCCCGGCTCACCCGCTCGAATATCAGATGTCACACCATCTGACGCTACGCGCGGCATCACCCAACAGCACGACGGAACGGCGGATGTCCGGCCCGCCGCAGCGCGGCGGGCGTTCGCCCGGCATGCGCGGCCGTGCCGCGCGGGCATGCCCGGCTCACCCGCTCGAATATCAGATGTCACACCATCTGACGCTACGCGCGGCATCACCCAGCAGCACGACGGAACGGCGGATGTCCGGCCCGCCGCAGCGCGGCGGGCGTTCGCCCGGCACGGAACCACGGGGCTTGACAAGCCGCGCACGGGACGGGTGCAATCGGGGCATGAAGAACTTGCTCACCTTGTGCCTTGTTCTGCTGCTTGCGGCGTGTGCCAGCGCACCGCGCAATCCGATGGCGACCTGGTCGCCGTCGCCCAACTTCGACCAGCGCCGTGCGGTGGTGATCGTGCTGCACTTCACCCAGCAGGGTTCGGTCGAGGAGAGCCTGCATACGCTGAAGACCGCGAACAGCGGCGGCCGGGTCAGCGCGCATTACCTGATCGGCGAGGATGGCGGCATCCATCAGCTGGTCTCCGACCAGGAGCGCGCCTGGCACGCCGGTGGCGGGCGCTGGGGGGCGATCACCGACCTCAACAGCGCCAGCATCGGCATCGAGATCGACAACGATGGCGAAGAGCCGTACAGCGAGGCGCAGATCCAGGCTCTGCTGCGCCTGCTGGATGACCTCACCACGCGCCTGCGCATCCCGCGCAGTCAGGTGATCGGCCATTCCGATCTCGCGCCCACGCGCAAGGTCGACCCCGGCGCGCATTTCCCGTGGAAGCGGCTGTTCGATGCCGGCTTCGGCATCTGGCCGCAGGGCGAGCTGGTCGACCCGCCGCCGGGCTTCGATGGCTGGCTGGCGCTGCGCGCGATCGGCTATGGCTTGGATGACCGTGCCGCCACCCTGCGCGCCTTCCGCATGCGCTTCCGCGGCCTTGCGCCGAGCGAGCCGCTCACTGCGCAACTGGAGCCGGAGGACCTGCGCATCCTGCACGCGCTGACTCGTGACTGAGGAAGGCCGCGAGCGCAAGATCGGGTTGAGGCAGTGAGCCCCGGCCCACGATTCCCGGGGACCATGGACGTGTTGCAGGCAGCGGCACGCATCCGCCCGCATGCGCGCATCACCCCGGTGCTGCGCAGCACGGTGCTGGATGAACTGGTGGGCGCCGAGTTGCATTTCAAATGCGAGCATCTGCAGCGCAGCGGTGCGTTCAAGTTCCGCGGCGCCTGCAATGCGGTGTTCGCCTTGAGCGATGATGAAGCCGCGCGCGGGGTGGTGACGCAAAGCTCGGGCAACCATGGCGCCGCGATCGCGCTGGCCTGTCGCCTGCGCGGCATTCGTGCGCAGGTGGTGGTGCCCGAGGGGGCACCGCAGGCCAAGCTCGACAACATCGTCCGCCACGGTGCGCGGCTGCTGCGTTGCGCGCCGAACATGCGCGCACGCGACGCGGCGACCGCGGCATTGCTGGCCGAGAGTGGCGGCCGCCTGATCCATCCGTTCGACGATCCGCAGGTGATCGCCGGGCAGGCCACCGCGGCGCTGGAACTCCTGGCTGCCGTACCCACGCTCGACGTGCTGCTGGCGCCGGTCGGTGGCGGCGGTCTGCTCTCGGGCTGCACCCTGGCGGTGCGCACGCGCGGTGCGGGCTGCGAAGTGTGGGGCGCGGAACCCGAAGCCGCGCGCGATGCGCATGACTCGCTGGCCGCGGGCCGGTTGATCGACGACCGCGTACCCGCGACCATCTGCGACGGCCTGCGCGGGCATTTGTCGCCACGCACCTTCGCCCTGCTGCAGCGCGGGGCGCGCGGCATCGTGCTGGCGCCGGAGCACATCATCCGCGAGGCGCTGCGGCTGCTGATCCGCCACCTGCGGCAATGGGTCGAGCCCTCGGCGGCGGTGACGCTGGCCGCGCTGCTGGCCGAACCGGGCCGCTTCGCCGGACGTCGCGTCGGCATCATCCTCAGCGGCGGCAACCTCGATCCCGCCGACCTGTCCACCCTGCTGGAGTCCCTGCCATGAGCACCCCCGCCGCCCAGCGCACGCGCGCGCTGATCCTGGCCTATTACGACGCTTTCAACCGCGGCGATCGCCACGGCATGCTGGAGCAGCTGGCCGACGACGTGGTGCATGACCTCAACGAAGGCGCGCGCGAAATCGGGCGCGATGCATTCGCCACCTTCATGCGCCGCATGGACGCGCATTACCGCGAGCAGTTGCACGACATCGTGGTCACCACCAGCCCCGATGGTCGCCGCGCCGGTGCCGAGTACGTGGTGCATGGTGAATACCTCAGCACCGCCGCCGGACTGCCCGACGCCGCCGGCCAGCGCTATGAACTTCCCGGTGGCGCGTTCTTCGAAATCGTCGAGGAGGCCGGTCAGCCGCGCATCGGCCGCATCACCAATTACTACAACCTGCGCGAGTGGATCGCCCAGGTGTCGGCGCGGGACTGAACGCCGCCGGCGGGCTCGTCAATTCCCCGCGGTGGTGCCGATCATGACGGCAAGGCCATCGCGCAGCAGCAGGCGGGTGACCGCGGCGCGTTCCTCGCGCGGCTGGCCCGCGAGGGCATCCAGCAACGCGCGCATCGACGCGCAGCGCCGCTGATGAAATGCCTCGTCGGCCGGATCCTGTACCGGACCGGCGAGTGTGGCCGCGCTGAAGTCGGCATCGAGCAGGGCCGCGCGCACGCCGGCCTGGCGCAGGCTGCGTTGCGCCGCCGCTTCGTCGAACTCGCGTGGCTGGCCGATCCACGCCGACAGCAGCAGGTTGGCGAAGGCATCGGCAAGCGCCTGCTGGTGCAGCGGGGACAGCTCGCCGGGCAGACGCAGCCAGGCATCGCTCTGGCCAGCACCGGCCAGTGCCTGGCACAGGCGCGCCGCGTCCTGCGGCGATCGGGACACGCCATGCAGGGCCTGGAACACGCCATCGAGAGCGGCCTCGTCGGCGCGCGACAGCAACGCATCGGCCTGTTGCACCGCGCTCGTGCTGTCAGCGGCGTGCGTGGCGTGCACGGGCAGCAGCGGCAGCAGCAGGCACGGCAACAGGAGCAGGCCATGCAAACGGCGTGCGCGGCGATGACGGCGGGATGCAGGCGGCATGGGCATGGCCGCAGTCTAGGCCGCCATCGATGAACGCATCCGTTGCCGCGCTCAGCGGGGCCGGCGCCGGATCGGGATCGCCGACAGCGGCACCGCGGCCAGTTCGCCTTCGGCATCGCGGATCGGTGCGCCATGCTCCGGCGCCCACGCCTGCGCATGGATCGCTTCCCAGCGCATGGGGAATCCGCGCTCGTCGCGTGCATGCGCGGCCTCGGCGGCAGCGAAGCGGCCACGCCCGGACAGCGTGCCGCGACGTGCCTGCAGTGCGTTGGTCGCGCCCATCGCGCGCAGTGCCTGCAGGATGTCTGAAAAACGCGGGTGGTATTCCAGCAGCAGGTCTCGATCAAGCACCGGGTCGCGGAAACCGGCGGCGATCAGCGCGTCGCCGAACGGGGCGATGGCGGTGAACGGACTGACATGCGGTGCGTTGTCGGCGGCGGCGAAGGCCTCGCGCAGATCGGCCAGGGTTTCGCTGCCGAAGGTGGAGACCAGCAGCATGCCGCCGGGCCGCAGCACGCGACGGAACTCGGCAAAGGTGGCTGGCAGATCCTCGACCCATTGCAGGGCGAGGTTGCTGAACAACAGATCCACGCTGGCGGCGGCCAGCGGCAGCGCGCGCAGATCGGCATTCACGCGATGCACCTCGCGCCGGCGCAGCCAGTGGCCGCGGGTATTGGCTGCGGCCGCGTGCAGCATCGGCAACGCGGCATCGATGGCGATGATCTGCGCCTTCGGCCAGCGCTCGCGCATGTGCGCGGAAGCGCGGGCGGGGCCGCAGCCGAGGTCGAGGATGCGCTCCGGCATGGCATCGCCGTGGCGCAGCGACCAGTGGTCGAGTGATTCGAGCAGGCGCGATTCGATTTCGGCCTGCACCGGCGAGGCCGCGGCATAACCCGCGGCGGCGCGGCCGAACGCGCGTCGCACCTGGCGGTGGTCGAACACCCGGCTCATGCCGCCTCCGCCGCCAGTTCGCGCAGCGCCGAGGCCACCGCGTCGGCATGGGTCAGGAATGGCGCATGGCCGGCGTGCTCGATCAGCGCATGCTTCGCTCCCGGTGTTGCGGCGGCCGCCGCGGCCATGGCGCGGGCATCCACCACGCGGTCGCGGCGCCCGGCCAGCCACAGATTGGGCAGCGCGAGCGCGGACAGGCCGGGACGCAGGTCCTCGTGCTCGAGCAGGGCGAGGCCATCGGCCAGCACCGAGGCCGCCGGTTCGCCGCGGGCGAACACTTCCGCACGCAACTGGCGCAGCTCATCGCGCGCGTGGTCGGAGCCGAATGCCTCCAGCGCGATGAAACGCTCCAGCGTGCCACGCCAGTCGCTGCGCAGCCCGTCGGCGAAACCGCTGAAGATTTCCGCCGACATGCCCCAGCGCCAGTCGGCCTTCTTCACGAAACAGGGTGAGGCGCACAGCATCGCCAATGCACGCATCGGTGCGCCGCGTTGCGCCGCGGCCAACGCGATCAGCCCGCCCAGTGACCAGCCGCACCACGATGCAGTGTCCGGCACCTTGCCGCTGATCGCGTCGATGCAGGCATCCAGCGTCAATGGCACGCGGCTGTGGCGCGAGCCGCCGTGGCCCGGCAGATCGACCACGTGCAGGCGGAAGTCGGAGCGCAGGCGTTCGACCAGCGGCGCGAACACGCCGCCGTGCATCGCCCAGCCATGCAGCAGGACCAGGTCCGGACCGTCGCCGGTGCGTTCGATGTGGAGTTTCATGCGCCGTGATCCGTGCCCACCGCGCGGGCTTCGCGCGGGTCGCGCGCACGCGGGCGCGCCGCCACCCAGGCGAAGGCGAAGATGCCGAGGATGATGACCGCACCGCCCCAGAATGCGCCGCCGCGCGGCCACGCTTCGCCCAGCCACCACACCCCGATCAGGCTGGCGAAGATCAGCTCGGCGGCCTGCATCGCCTCCACCGCGGCCAGCGCGGTCGGGTTGTCGCGCACCATGCCGGTGGCCTTGAAGAACAGGATGGTGGCGATGATGCCGGCAGAGACCGCGACCCCGGCGGCGAGCCACAGCTGCGAGGCCGGCGGTGCACCGGCGCGGGTCCACGCCCAGGCGGCGAGTGCGAGCCACATCGGCTGACTGGCCAGGGTCATGCCGAACACGCGCTGGGTGGCATCGAGGTCTTCGCCGCTGCGCTCCAGATGCAGCAGCAGCAGGCGGTTGCCCAGCGGATACAGCAGTGCCGCGCCGAGCACGCAGGCCAGCGCGATCCAGCCGGCGCGGTCGAGCCCGCCTTCGGCATGCGCGAACTGCATCAGCATCACCCCGGCGAAGATCATCAGGCCCACGCCCCACGCCGCCAGCGGCACATGGCGGCGTGCATCGCGGTACAGCAACGGCGCCATCAGCATCCCGGCGATCACGGTGAACTGGAAGCTGCCCGCGACCAGCCACGATGGCCCACTGTCGGCGGCATACGAGAGCAGTGCATAGAACAGCACGAAGCCCAGCGCCGAGGTGCCGAACCAGGCCCCGGGATGTGCCTTGATCGCGTGCAGCACCGGCTGCCACTGCTGGCGCCGACGCATCAACGGCAGCATCAGCGGCAGGGTGACCAGATAACGCAGGCTGGCGGTCCACGCCCAGTGGCCGCCGTCGCTGGCGGCGGCGCGGTTGAGCACATAGGTCAGGCTGAAGAACAGCGCCGAAGCCAGGCCCAGCCCGATCGCCGCCAGTGCCAGGCGGCCTTCCGTCGCAGCCCGGTTCATGGTGCGCTGCCGATCCGGCGCCGGGTTTCATCGCGCGCCCGGCACAGTGCTTCGAGCAGCGCATCGATGTCTTCGTTGGCGTGCAAGGCGGAGAAGGTGAAGCGCAGCCGCGCGCCGTTTTCCGGCACCGTCGGCGGACGGATGGCGACCGCCAGCACGCCGGCGTCGGTCAGTGCCTCGGCCATCGCCAACGCGTGCTCGGCACTGGCGCAGCGCAAGGGCTGGATCGGGGTATCCGAGTCCATCAGGCGGAAGCCTTCGCGCAGTGCCGCGGCGCGGAAGCGCAGGCTGAGCGCGAGCAACTTCTCGCGGCGCCAGTCCTCACGCCGGGCCAGGCGCACCGCGGCCAGCGCGGCGGCGGCCTGCGCCGGCGGTAGCGCGGTGGTGTAGAGATAGGGGCGCGCGGTTTCGGCGAGGTGGCCGATGCAGTCGGCATCACCGACCACCACCGCGCCGGCGCTGCCGAGCGCCTTGCCCAGCGTCGCCAATTGCAGCGGCACTTCATCCACGCCCAGCCGCGCCGCGGCCACGCTGCCGCGGCCTTGCGGGCCGATCACGCCCACGCCGTGCGCATCGTCCACGTACAGCAGCGCCTGCTGCATGCGCGCGACCAGCGCCAGCTCGCGCAGCGGGGCGATGTCGCCATCCATGCTGAACACGCCGTCCGTGGCCAGCATCGCCAGCCCTTCGGGTTGTGCGCGCAACTGGCGCAATGCGCCCTCGGCATCGCCATGCGGATAGCGCCGCAGGCGGCAGCCGGCCAGGCGCGCGCCGTCGATCAGGCTGGCGTGGTTGAGGCGGTCCTGCACGCAGACATCGGACTCGCCCAGCAGCGATTGCAGCACGCCGAGATTGGCCTGCCAGCCGCTGGAGAACAGCAGCGCGGCCGGCGCCTGCAGCCAGTCGGCCATCTCCCGTTCCAGCGCCTCGTGCAGCGCCGTGTGGCCACTGACCAGATGCGAGGCGACACCGCCGCTGCCAGCCTCGGCGGCGGCATCCTGCAGCGCACCGATCACGCTGAAGTGCTGCGACAGGCCGAGGTAATCGTTGCTGCAGAAATCGGTCAGCCAGCGCCCGTCGATCTGCACCCGCACGCCGTCGCGGCGCGTGATGACGCGGCGCCGGCGACGCTGGCGTCGCGCGTCGCGTTCGGCGCGCGCCTGCGCGATGCGTTCGGCGGGCGAAGGCCGCTTCATGCCGCGGCGCTGGCCCGCCTTGCCGCGGTGATGTCGGCATGCACGGTGTCGCTGCAGCTCTCGACATCGGCGCCGGCGAACGGCATCGCACTCAGGCCGAGGCGCTCGAGCAGGGCTTCGTCCTGCGACACGTCGGGATTGCCGGTGGTCAGCAGCTTGTCGCCGTGGAAGATCGAGTTGGCCCCGGCAAGGAAGCACAGCGCCTGCAGTTCGTCGCTCATGGTTTCGCGCCCGGCGGACAGCCGCACCATCGAGCGCGGCATCAGGATGCGGGCGACGGCAATCGTGCGCACGAACTCGAACGGATCCAGCTCGGCCTCCTCGGCCAGCGGCGTGCCGGCAACCCGCACCAGGCGGTTGATCGGCACCGAATCCGGATGCGCGGGCAGGTTGGCCAGCGTGCGCAGCAGGCCGGCGCGCTGGGTACGCGATTCGCCCATGCCGACGATGCCGCCGCAGCAGGTCTTGAGCCCGGCATCGCGCACGTGGCCAAGCGTGTCCAGGCGATCCTGGTACTCGCGGGTGGTGATCACGTCGCCATAGAAGTCCGGGGCGGTATCCAGATTGTGGTTGTAGTAGTCCAGGCCGGCGTCCTTGAGCGCCTGCGCCTGGCTCTCGCTCAACATGCCGAGCGTGGCGCAGGTTTCCAGGCCCAGCGCCTTCACCCCGGCGATCATCTCCGCCACCTTGGGGATGTCGCGATCCTTGGGCGAGCGCCAGGCCGCGCCCATGCAGAAGCGCGAGGCCCCGGCGGCCTTGGCCGCGCGTGCCTTCTCCAGCACCTCGTCGCAGGCCATCAGCTTGGTCGCCTCCACGCCGGTGTGATAGCGCTGCGCCTGCGGGCAATAGCCGCAATCCTCCGGGCAGCCGCCGGTCTTCACCGAGAGCAGGGTGGAAATCTGCACCTGGGTCGGGTCGAAGTGCCGGCGATGCACGTCGGCGGCGCGGAACAGCAGCTCGGTGAACGGCAGGGCGAACAGCGCGGTGACTTCACCAAGCGTCCAGTCGTGGCGAACGGGCGTCGAACCGACGCAGGAATCGGACATGTCTGACAGACCCGGGGAGCGGAAACAGGCAGTCTGGGAAGCATGAGGATGCCTGTCAACTTTTCCCTTCGCACGCTGGTTGACGGCGGCGTGCGCGCAGGCTGGCCGCCACGCTGCCTCGCCTGCGGCATGGCCGGCGATGCTCAGGCCGATCGCGACCTGTGCCCGGCCTGCCATTCGGCGCTGCCGTGGCTGGAGCACGCCTGCCGCAGTTGTGCCGAACCGCTGTCGCGGCTGGACGCCGGCGGGCTGTGCGGCGCCTGCCTCAAACGGCGCGACATGCCGATCAGCGTGACCCGCGCGGCATTCGTCTATGCCGCGCCACTCGATCATCTGCTGCCGCGCTTCAAGTTTCACCAGTCGCTGGCCGCCGGGCGTCTGCTGGCCGGGCTGATGGCCGATGCCTGGCGCAGGCTGCCGGCGGGCGAGCGTCCCGATGCGCTGCTGGCGGTGCCGTTGCACGGCGCACGCCTGCGCCAGCGCGGCTACGACCAGGCATTGGAACTGGCGCGACCGCTGGCCAGGGCCCTGGACATCCCGCTGCTGCAGCGCGGCCTGCAACGGCAACGCGCCACTGCGGCTCAATCGCGACTGGACAAGGCGGCGCGCCGGCGCAATTTGCGCGGCGCATTCCGCTGCCGGCCCGGCACCCCGTGGCCGGCGCACGTGGCATTGGTGGATGACGTGATGACCACCGGCGCCACGCTGGAAGCGGCAGCCTGGGCACTGCGCGCGGCGGGCGTGGAGCGGGTCGATGCCTGGGTCTGCGCGCGGGTGGCGTGAGCGTTGCGTGCGCGGGTTGATGCGTCCAATAATTATTGAATCGCATGCACGTTTCCGGAACGTCCCGCACGCGGTGGCGGATCAGCTGTCATCGGCTCCATGCCGCATTCGGCAATTACCGAACGTTCCGCGTGCCTGGTTCGTCTTCCGTAATTTACGGAAGCTGACCCGATGACCCGGAGCGTCCGCCTGCGCGCCGGTTCAGCCGGTACGCAGGGCGAAGTCCAGTGCGATGCCAGCAAACACCACCATGCCGACCCAGTTGTTGTGCAGGAAGGCGCGGAAGCAGGCCGCGCGCTCGCGGCCACGGGCGATGCGAAACTGCCACAGCACCAGCAGCACAGCGACGGCGAGGCCCGCGGCATACCACGCGCCCAGCCCGGCGCGCGTCCCGACCAGCCCCAGCGCCACGAAGGTGGCCGCATACAGCACGCCCTGTGCGACCAGATCCAGATCACCGAACAGGATCGCGGTCGATTTCGCGCCCATGCGCAGATCGTCGTCGCGATCGACCATCGCATACCAGGTGTCATACGCGGTGGCCCAGAAGATGTTGCCGACGTACAGCAGCCAGGCCAGCGGCGGCACCTCGCCCTGCACCGCGGCGAACGCCATCGGGATGCCCCAGCCGAAGGCCATGCCCAGGTACACCTGCGGCAGGTGGGTATGCCGCTTGAGGAAGGGATAGCTCGCCGCCAGCAGCACGCCGATCACGCTGAGCCCGATGGCGAGGCGGTTGAGCGTCAGCACCAGGGCGAACGCGACCAGCATCAGCACCGCGAACAGCAGCAGCGCCTCGCGTGCGCCGACTTCGCCGGTCACCAGCGGCCGCGACCGCGTGCGCTCCACCTCGCCATCCAGCCAGCGGTCGGCATAGTCGTTTATCACGCAGCCGGCGGCACGCGTCAGCCACACGCCGAGGGTGAACACGATCAGCGGATGCCACGCCGGCACCCCGTCCGAGGCCAGCCACAAGGCCCACCAGGTCGGCCACAGCAGCAGCAGCCAGCCGATCGGCCGATCCGCGCGCATCAGGCGCCAGTACGCCGACAGCTTGCGCCGCCATGTCGGGGCGAGGACGGGGTTGGTGTGCGATTCCATCACGGAAAGCGTAGCAGCGCACCCGCGGCGCATCACCCTCCGGCGCGGGCCGCAGTCCAGGCCAGCAACAGCACGCCACCGGCGATCATGCCGACCGCCAGCGCCTGCAATGGGCTGATCGACTCGCGCAGCAGCGCCACGCCGATGCCGGTGGTGACCAGCAACGAGCCGCCGACGATCAACGGATTGCCCACCGCCACCGACATGCCGCGGCCGTAGATGAAGAAGGCGAGGATCTCGACCAGCCCGATCGCGACCCCGGCCAGCGTTGCCAGCACCAGCCCGCGTCCAGTCCACAGCAACGACGGGGCACCCGCTGGCGCCTGCGTCGCCAACAGCAGGCCCAGCCCCAGGAACGCGGCCACGAACTGCAGCACCACCGCACCCAATATCGGATTGATCGCATCCGCCGACAGCTTGATGAACACGTTGTACAAACCGAACATCAACGCCGCTACCGCGACCCACAGCGCAAGCATCTGATTCTCCGTCACCGGCAAACCCTGCCGGGCACGGGCAGTCTGTCAAACTCCGGCGCGCACTGCTGCCGCCGGGAATCGACGGGTGCGCCGGGGGTCAGCTTTGCTTGGCGACGTCAGCGACGGCCCTGCCGATCACACCACCGGATACAGCACCTCGCCGAAGTCGTGCTGCGGGTGATCCAGCATCACCTCCAGCATCAACGGCAACAAAGTGCCCAGGATCCGCACCGCGTCATGCAACTGGGCGCGGTTGACCTGGCTGTTCCAGGTGGCGCCGCCATGCACCAACTGGTTGCGCAGCACGTACAGGCGGTCGAACACGATCGACAGCACGGTCGTGGTGTCGTTGTCCATCACCGCCGCCAGTGCCGCCTTGCGGCTGGCTGCGAAGCTCGCCTCCCAGCGATTGCTGGCATCGTGCTCGCGCAGCGCGGTCCAGAACGGCTCGAACACGAAGCGGTTCTCGATCAGCGTGCGGATCGGGCCGCTGAACTGGCCGAACAAGGCCGCGTGCAGCGTGTGGCGCGTGTCCAATGTCACCAGCGTCGCCACGAACTGGCGGAAGCGGTCGCGCTCGTTTTCCTCGCGACTGAACTCGCGCGCGTAGGCCGCGTTCAGCGCCACCCACTGGAAGATGAAGCAGGCATCGGCATCGTCCGTCTCCTGTTCGGCCCGCGCCAGCCAACTGATCGCCCGATGCAGCCGCGTCGCCGCATTCCGCTCCTGCCCCTCGCGCAGCTGCCGATGGCGCTGCTTGAGTTCGCGTGCACTGGATGACCCCATCTCTCTCCCCTTGCAGGCATGGCGCGGCCATCTGTTCCCCGGGGTGGCCGGCAACCGTATGCGCAGGGATTGTGCCTGAGCGAGGACGCGGAATGGAGAACGATGCGTGGCCGCCCGTAATGCCGGCGTTGCGCCTGCGCCAATGGAGTGGATTCACGCGGCTGCGGCGCCGACCCGCTCAGCCCGTGCTTTCTTCCACCGCGGCCATGGTGTAGCAGCCCGCATCCGCGGCCTTGGCGCGCGCCAGGTGGAACCGGGCGATGTCACGCCCGAAGTCGGTCAGGCCTTGCTGCGCCAACACGTCCTGCGCGAGCTTGATGGTGGTGTCGAACTCACCGGCGCGGCGTGCGATGTCGAGGCGAACCAGGGCGTCGGAGATGGCGTCCGCGGTGAACACTTCGCCCGCCGCCTGCAACGCATCCAGCAGCTTGAGGAGGGTCAGGCGGGTCGATCTCGCAGCCTCGCCGCAATCGGCATCGTCACAAGCCCAAGCCGCCTTCAAGGTGTGCAGGGTCGCCTGCCTGGCCTGCCCGGCCTGCTCGCAGGCGTACGCGTGGGCGAGGAAGTCCCGTGCCAACTGCGGAAACCCCGGTGCTTGCAACCGATCGCGATAGCCGGCGGACTGCACCAGCTGCGGCAAGTCGATGCCATCAAGCGGCCGTAACTGGAAACTGCGCCAGCCGCAGTGCGGACAGGCATGCACCTGATGCGGCAACGTATCGCGTTCCATCGGCGGCGGCCGCATGTCCAGGTCGTCGTAGCCATGGGCATTGGTACTGGTGATTTCGGTGACCTCGGCCTGCTTGCCGCAGCAGCCACAGTCAACCTTGAAGGGGAACAGCATCGTCATGAACGCATCTCCGACCGGCCTGCCGGCAGGATAGGCGTGAGGTGTCGCAGAACCTGAGACAGCTATGAAGCCGGGATGCGGTGACCGGTGGACGCGCGCAGGGTCATGCGCGAAGGGCCGGGAATCACGACAGGAAGCCATCCGTAGGATGGCGCGCCTGGAGGGGTGAGCGGATGCGTTTGCGCGGCACTGCCGCGCGCATCCGGCGAACGCCCGTAGCGCTATGCGCGAAGGGCCGGGAATCACGACAGGACGCCATCTGGAAGATGGCGCGCCTGGAGGGGTGAGCGGATGCGTTTGCGCGGCACTGCCGCGCGCATCCGGCGAACGCCCGTAGCGCTATGCGCGAAGGGCCGGGAATCACGA
>NZ_JBSTRX010000003.1:45328-267029 GCF_054031035.1 Luteimonas sp. e5 | reverse complement strand
TACGACAGGACGCCATCTGGAAGATGGCGCGCCTGGAGGGATTCGAACCCCCGACCAATGGCTTCGGAAGCCACTACTCTATCCAGCTGAGCTACAGGCGCGCAGGCCCGCCTCGGGTGGCGGGTTGGCAAGTGTAGCCGGTCGGCGCGCGGCGTGCGAAGCCCCGGCGCCGACCGCTTGCGCTCAGGCGGGGTCGCCGCTGATGTCGGGCCGGCCTTCTTCGCCCAGCCATTTCCAGATCACGCCGCCGATCACCGCACCGATGAACGGGGCGAGCCAGAACATCCACAGTTGTTCGACGGCGCCGCTGCCGGCGAACAGGGCGACGCCGGTGGAGCGCGCCGGGTTCACCGAGGTGTTGCTGACCGGGATGCTGATCAGGTGGATCAGGGTCAGTGCCAGGCCGATCGCGATCGGGGCGAAGCCGGCCGGTGCGCGGCGGTGGGTGCTGCCGAGGATCACCACCAGGAACATCGCGGTCATCACGATTTCGCACACCAGCACCGCCGCCATGGAATAACCGCCGGGCGAGAGCATGCCGAAGCCGTTGCTGGCGAAGGCGCCGGCGGTGGTCGGGTCGGCGGTGTTGGCCGGCACGATCATGCTGCCGTTGCCGCTGGCGATGAACCACAGCAGCGCGCCGGCGGCGATGCCGCCGATCACCTGGGCGACGATGTAGCCGGGCAGCTCACGCGCGGGGAAGCGGCCGCCTGCCCACAGGCCGAGGCTGACCGCCGGGTTGAAGTGGGCACCGGAAACATGGCCGAAGGCGTAGGCGCCGGTCAGCACGGTCAGGCCGAAGGCCAGTGCGACACCGACCAGGCCGATGCCCAGCGGGTTGCCGTCACCGCCGAACTTGGCCGCCAGCACCGCGCTGCCACAGCCGCCCAGCACCAGCCAGAACGTGCCGATCAATTCGGCCACCCATTTCTTCATCTGCATCGTGATCCCCCAGGCACTCGCGCGACAGCCGCGCCTGCCAAGGGTACCGTGCCGCGCGGGCGTGACGGGCCGCCGATGTGCCGCTTATACTTTGTCGATCTAGGCGCGGCCGGTTGGTCGCGGGGATCGAACACGTGAACAAGCACGACGCCGTTTTCCTGAAGAAGTTTTCGCTGATCATCGGGCTGCTGGCCCTGGTGACTTTGGGCTTCATCCTGCTTGCGCGCCATGTGCACAAGTTGCTGCCGCCGGAAATCACGCCGCAGGCGCAGGCGCAGACCGCGGCGCGCATCGCGCCGGTGGGTGCGGTGTACGCAGGAGCCGAGGGTGCGGCCGCCGCGCATGCCGCCAATCAGCTGCTGGCCAAGGCCGCCGCCGGTGCGGATGCGCCGTTCGGCGGTTCGACCGACGGCAAGGTGGTCTATGACGGTCTGTGCCATGCCTGCCATACCGCCGGCACCGGCGGTGCGCCGATGCTCAATGCCGCCGGCATGGGCGCGCGCCTGGCCGAAAAGGGCATGGAACTGCTGCACACGCATGCCATCGACGGCTTCACCGGCAATACCGGCATCATGCCCGCACGTGGCGGCATGGCTACGCTGACCGATGCCCAGGTGATGGCCGCGGTCGATTACATGGTCGAGCAAAGCAAATAAACGACCGATCGCGAAGACGCCGCCTGCGGGCGGCGTTTTTGTTTGTGTGCATGTCCGGCGTGAGTGGAGGCCTGCACGGCCGGCGCGCCGCGGCCTCGAAAGTGCATCGCAAGTGACCAATGCAGGGGGCGGTTCCATCCCCCATCCGTGACCGTTCGATCTGCACGCTCCGTGAGACTGGCGTCTGGCGGTGCGCGGGCGGATAAAATGGGCGGATGCAAGAGAATGTCCGCTTTCCCGAATCCGACGCCACCCTCCGTCTGCCCGGTCCGGCCGGTGCGCTGGAGCTGGCGGTGGAATACCCCGACGCCGACATCGCGCGCCAGCCGGTGATCGCGGTGGTCTGCCACCCGCTGCCCACCGAGGGCGGCAGCATGAACAACAAGGTGGTGACGATGACCGCGCGCGGCCTGCGCGAGCTCGGCGTGACCACGCTGCGCTTCAACTTTCGCGGCACCGGCGAGTCCGCCGGCGAGTTCGACGAGGGCGAGGGCGAGAGCGAGGATCTGGCCGCGGTGGTGGACTGGGTGCGCCGCGAGCGTCCGGCCTCGCTGCTGTGGCTGGCCGGTTTCAGCTTTGGCGCCTTCGTCAGCATCCGCAATGCCGCGCGCCTGGAGCCGGCGGCGCTGATCTCGCTGGCACCGCCTGCCGGGCGCTGGGAGTTCCCGCCCGAGCCGCCGCGCATGCCGTGGCTGGTGATCCAGGGCGACGAGGACGAAGTGGTCGATCCCGGCGCGGTGATGCACTGGTTGCAGGAGCTCGACCCGCCGCAGCTGACCCTGGTCGAGATGCCGGGCGCCACGCACTTCTTCCACGGCAAGCTGGTCGACCTGCGCGGGGTGGTGAAGAACACCGCCAAGCATTGGCTGCCGCATGCGCCGGGCGAGGCCGGGGGCAGCGCCGGCGAATGACGCCTTCCCCCAGCGAGGCTTATGCCGTCGGCATCGCCCGCGGCGATTGGCGCGATGATCCGGCGCAACGTGCGGTGCTGGTCGAACTCGACCGCCTGCATGCGGCGTTGTCGGCGCCGCCCGCGTCCGATGGCGTGCTCGGCCGCCTGTTCGGTGGCGCACGGCAGAAGCCCGAAGCGGTGCCGGGGCTGTACCTGTGGGGCGGGGTCGGGCGCGGCAAGACCTTCCTCGTCGATCTGTTCTTCGCGGCAGTCGACACCCCGCACAAGCGACGCACGCATTTCCACCGCTTCATGCGCGAGGTCCACGAGCGACTGAAGGCGCATGCCGGCGAGCGTGATCCGCTGGCCGCGATCGCGCGCGAATGGCGGCGCGAGATGCGTCTGCTGGTGCTGGACGAATTCTTCGTCAGCGACATCGGCGATGCGATGCTGCTGGCGCGCCTGCTGGAAACCCTGTTCGCCGAAGGCGTGACCCTGGTCGCCACCTCCAATACCGCGCCGGCCGAGTTGTACCGCGACGGACTGCAGCGCGCGCGCTTCCTGCCGGCGATCGCGCTGATCGAACAACACTGCGAAGTGCTGCACATCGAATCGAGCACCGATTACCGGCTGCGCGAATTGACCCGCTCGTCGGTGTACCGGGTGCCGGCCGATGACGCTGCCGATGCCTGGCTGTGCGAGCGCTGGCGCAGCCTGACTCAGTCCGCGCCGCAGGCGGGCCGCTTCGAGGTGGAGGGCCGCCCGTTGCGCGTGCGCGGGCGCCAGCACGGGGTAATCTGGTTCGATTTCGACGCACTGTGCGAAGGGCCGCGCGCCGCCGCCGACTACATCCGCATCGCCAGCGAATTCCATACCGTGCTGCTAGGCGGCATCCCGCTGTTCGATGGCGGCAACGACGATCCGGCGCGGCGCTTCGTCACTGCCATCGACGAGTTCTACGACCGCCAGGTCAATCTGGTGTGCACCGCCGCTGCGGCGCCGGTGGCGCTGTATTCGGGTGAACGCCTGGCGCATGCGTTCGAGCGCACCGCATCGCGCCTGATCGAGATGCAGAGCGCGGAATACCTGGCGCGCGAGCACCTGTCCTGACCTACCATGCGGCTTCCATCATCGGGGAGAGCCACGCCATGCGTCAGTTGATCGGGATCTTTCTGTTGGCAGCCGCGCTGTCGATGCCCGGCGTCAAGGCCGGAACCCCGCTGCCCGATGGCCCGCACGTGGTCGCCTCCGGCGAGGGCAGGGTGACGGTGGCGCCGGACATGGCGGAATTGTCGGTCAGCGTCGATGTCAATGCGCCCACCGCGGCGGCGGCCAAGCAGGCCGCGGATGCGGCGGTGGGCCGCTTCCTTGCCGTGCTTGGTGCACAGGGCGTGGCCGATGCCGACGTGGAAGCCTCCGAGCTGATGCTGGAAGAGGATGTCGAGGTGAGTGATGCCGGCCAGCGCGTGTCCAACGGCTTCGGTGCCTCGCGCCGGGTCGAGGTCAAGCTGCGCGACCTGTCGAAGTTCAACGCGGTGCTGGACGGCGCGCTGGCGGCGGGCATGAACCGCTTCGGCACGACCCGTTTCGCCTCGCAGCGGCGTGATGCGCTGCGCGCCGAGGCGCGGGCCAAGGCGGCGCGGAACGCGCGCGAGCGCGCCGGCGAGCTGGCCGCGGGTTTCGGCGCGCGACTGGGGTCGGTGTACAGCATCGACAGCCTGGGCTCGGGGACCGGTTCGCGCTACCGCGGGCAGACGCTGGACCGGATCGAGGTCACCGGCAGCGCGATCGACACCCCCGAACCGGCGCGTTACCTGAAGCCGGAGATCGAGTTCGTCGAGTCGGTGAGCGCAGTGTTCTCGCTGCAACCCTGACCGGCAACTGCGTGCCGCGTCCGCCAGGTCACGCCGGCGGCGTCGGCGTGCCGCCTTGTTCGCTGTCCAGTGCGGCATCGCTCAGCGGCCCTTCGCCCAGGTCGGAGGCGAACAGTTCCTCCAGCTCGCGGCGGGCTTCGTGCGTGGATTGCTGCAGCGCGTCCTCGTCGTCGTAGATCAGATGCTGCGCGCGCAGCACACGCTCGTCATGTGCGCGGAAGCGCTGCGTGCGTTCGTGCGCGGCCTCGCGCGGCAGGCCCAGTGCGACCAGCACGGCCTCGCCCATTTCCAGGCTGGAGCCGAAGGTTTCGCGGATCACCTTGACCCCGAAATCCATCAGCCGCCAGGCGTGCATGCGGTCGCGGGCGCGCGCGAACACCACCGCGTCCGGACGCATGCGCTTGATCAGGCGCACGATGCGCAGGCTGTTTTCCACGTCATCCACCGCGACCACGAACACCTTGATCTTGTCGACGCCGGCGGCGCGCATCAGCTCGGGCTTGCTCGGATCGCCGTAATAGATCGGGCTGCCGAAGCGGCGGAAGAACTCGACCTGCTCCACGTCCGGGTCGATGGCGACGAAGCGGATGCGTTGCGACAGGATCAGCCGCGCCACGATCTGCCCGAAGCGACCGAAGCCGGCGATCATCACTTGCGGTGCATCGCTGGGCAGGGTGTCGAACTCGCGTGGCGGCCCGGCTCCGACATGCTCGCCCATCAGGCGTCGCACCGCGATCACCAGCAGCGGCGTGGCCGCCATCGACAGACCGACGATGGCGGTCAGCTCGGCCTGCTCCACGGCGCTGATCAACTGCGCGCGGTGTGCCTCGCTGAACACCACGAAGGCGAACTCGCCGCCCAGCGCGAGCAGTGCGGCCAGCATCAGCGCGCCACGCCGGTCGAGCCGCCCCGGACGCATGCCGATGGCGTACAGCACGGCAAACTTGATCGCCATCAGCACCACCACGCCGGCAGCCACCAGCCCCGGCTCGGCCAGCACCTGGCGCAGGTTGATGCTCATGCCCACCGACATGAAGAACAGGCCGAGCAGCAGGCCCTCGAATGGCTGGATCTGCGATTCCAGCTCGTGACGGAACTCCGAATCGGCGAGCAGCACACCGGCGAGGAAGGCGCCAAGCCCGGCGCTCAACCCGGCCAGTTGCATCAGCCAGGCCGAGCCCAGCACCACCAGCAGTGCGGCGGCGGTGAACACCTCGGGGATGCCGGCACGCGCCACCATGCGGAACAGATGGCGCAACAGCAGGCGGCCGCCGATGATCAGCAGCGCCATCGCGCCCAGCCCCTTCAACAACAGCAGGCCCACCGCATCGGCCTCGGCGACCGTGACACTGCCCAGCAGCGGGATCGCCGCCATCAGCGGGATCGCGGCCAGGTCCTGGAACAACAGGATGGCGAAGCCCAGCCGCCCGTGCGGGCTTTGCAGCTCGTGCCGTTCGGCGAGGATCTGCAGGCCGACCGCGGTCGAGGACAGCGCAAGGCCGAGGCCGACGATGATCGCGCCCTTGCCGCCCATGCCCCAGGCCCAGACCACCAGCCCGAGGATCAGCGCACTGACCGCGACCTGCAGCGCGCCGACGCCGAATACTGCGCGCCGCATCAGTTTGAGCCGCGGCAGCGACAGTTCCAGGCCGATCACGAACAGCATCATCACCACGCCGATCTCGCTGGCGATCAGCACCGGCTCCGGGTTCGGTACCAGACGCAACGCATACGGGCCGAGCAGCACGCCGGCGACGAGGTAGGCCAGCACCGCGCCGAGGCCGAAGCGCTTGAACACCGGCACCGCGACCACGGCGGCCAGCAGGAATACCAGGGTGAGCTCGAGACCGCCGTCGTGCATCCACACCTCCTTGAGACCCCGATTATCACCTGATGCGTGTCGCGGTCACGACGTGCATCGATAATGGGCGCATGAACTACGCCGACAATTCCGCACAGAACAGCCCGCTGGGGCGCGAGAGCGCCTATCCCGAGCGCTACGATCCGGGCCTGTTGTTCCCGATTCCGCGTGCACCGGCACGTGCACAGCTGGGCATCGAGGCCTCGCCGCCGTTCATCGGCCACGACCGCTGGCAGGCCTACGAACTGTCCTGGCTGGATCCGCGTGGCCGCCCGCAGGTGGCGACGGCCAGCTTCCTGGTGCCGGCCGACTCGCCACGGCTGGTCGAATCCAAATCGCTCAAGCTCTACCTCAACTCGCTCAATGGCGAGCGCCTGCAGGACGCGGAGGCGGTGCGTGCGCGGATCGAGGCCGACCTCTCCGCCGCCGCCGGCGCCCGCGTGCACCTGCAGTTCGGCCTGGCGCCGATCGACGACGCCGGCGACGCGGCCTGCATCGATGACAGCGAAGTCGAGATCGATGGTTACGGCCCGCCGGATGCATCCCTGCTGCGCGCCGAGGGGCCGGTGGTCGAGGAAACCCTGGTCAGTCGCAGCTTCAAATCCAATTGCCCGGTGACCGGCCAGCCGGACTGGGCCAGTGTGCATATCGCGTGGCACGGGCCGCGGCTGGATCGCGGCCAGTTGTTGCGCTACCTCGCCGGATTCCGCGAGCACCGCGGCTTCCATGAGCAATGCGTGGAGCAGATCTTCATCGACCTGCAGCAGCGTTGCGCGCCGAAGGCGCTGTCGGTGGAAGCCCGTTTCACCCGCCGCGGTGGCCTCGACATCAATCCGTGGCGCGCCACGCCCGGGCAGGCGCCGCCGCCACCGCGCCGCGACCTGCGGCAGTGAGCGGCCTTCACTCCGGCGCGATGTTTTCTTAACAGGCGACGTGCAAGGCTGCCCGCATCCCCGCAGTCCTGGAGCCGAATGATGGCCAATACCCCGATCGATCCCGACAAGTTGTCGCTGTCCGGCATGGGCGGTGACAAGGACAAGGGCGGTGCGTTTTCCGGCGTCAGTGGCGGCAGCAGTGGGCAGCCCGCGCAGAAGGACCCGCGTTTTGCCGGTGTCACCGGCGGCAGCAGCGCGGCGGTCGGCGCCGGTGGCGTCGGCGCTCGCAGCTATACCGTGCAATCAGGCGATTCGCTGTCCAAGATCGCGCAGCAGGTGTACGGCGATGGCAACCAGTGGCAGCGCATCTTCGAGGCCAACCGCGACCAGATCGACGACCCGGATCGCATCTTCCCCGGACAGACCCTGAAACTGCCCTAAGCCATCGCACGTCGTTTCGTTTTCTTCCGCGCAACGCCGGGATGCGCCTCCGGCACAGCCCGTAACACCCATCACTACCCGCACAAGGAGTCCCCATGACCCGCAAGCAACTCGCCATCGCCCTTGCCGGCGCCCTGGTCGCCACCGTCGGCCTGGCCGGCTGCAAGAAGAAGGAGGCCCCGGTGGTCGCCACTCCGCCGGCGGCGGACACCACGCCTGCACCGGCCCCGGCACCTTCGGCGCAGCCGGCGCGCATCCTCTCGGTGGATCTGGGCAATGCGCTGGGCGCCGGCAACCGTGTCACCGCGCCGGCGACCGCATTCGCCACCGGCGACACCATCTACGCCTCGATCAATACCAGCGGCATGCCCAGCGGCAACAAGATCGGCGTCAAGTGGACCTATCAGGACGGCGCCGTGGTGCACAGCGAAAGCCGCGACATGCAGGGCGCCGACACCATCTACGAGTTCCACATCCAGAACCCGAACCCGTGGCCGGCCGGCAAGTACAAGCTGGAGGTCGACATCGACGGGGCTCAGGTCGAAACCCGCGAATTCGAAGTGAATCAGTGAAGCAGGCGGGCTGAGGTCCGCGGCCCGCGCATGGCGGGTCGGCCACTCGACGGGCGCGACCGCAGTCGCGCCCGTTCTCGTTTTCACCGGCTGGCGCGTGCCCCGATGCATACGCCGCCGCACTTTGCCCCCGCCGCGGCCAGCGGCGACAATGGCGGTTTCCGCGCGGCGCGCCCGCCCGCGCGCCACCGCACCGCGAGGACGCCATGACCGACACCGCCAAGATCCTCTACACCCTGACCGACGAAGCGCCGCTGCTGGCGACCCATTCGCTGCTGCCGATCGTGCAGGCGTTCGCGCGCAGCGCCGGGGTCGAGGTCGAGACCCGCGACATCTCGCTGGCCGCGCGCATCCTCGCGCAGTTCCCCGAGCGCCTTGGCGAGCGCGCCGTCTCCGACGACCTGGCCGAGCTGGGCGAGCTGGCCAAGACCCCGGCCGCCAACATCATCAAGCTGCCCAACATCAGCGCCTCCGAGCCGCAGCTGAAGGCGGCCATCGCCGAGTTGCAGCAGCAGGGCTTCGACCTGCCGGATTACCCGGACGAGCCGGACAGCGACGAAGCGCGCGAGACCCGCGCGCGCTACGACCGGGTCAAGGGCAGCGCGGTCAACCCGGTGCTGCGCGAGGGCAATTCCGACCGCCGTGCACCGGCTTCGGTGAAGAACTACGCGAAGAAGCACCCGCACCGCATGGGCAAATGGGAGGCCTCGTCGAAGGCACATGTCGCGCACATGGACGATGGCGATTTCTACGCCAGCGAGCAGTCGGCCACCTTCGACCATGACGGCAAGGTGCAGATCGAACTGGTCGGCAAGGATGGCTCGGAAATCGTGCTCAAGCCCAAGATCAAGCTGCAGGCGGGCGAGGTGATCGATTGCGCGGTGATGCACGCCGCGCGCCTGGCCGAGTTCGTCGATGCACAGATCGCCGATGCCAAGGCGCAGGGCACGCTGTTCTCGCTGCATTTGAAGGCGACCATGATGAAGGTCAGCGACCCGATCATGTTCGGCATCGTGGTGCAGCGCTACTACAAGGCGCTGTACGACAAGCACGGCGCGCTGCTGGAGAAGATCGGCTTCGAGCCGGACAACGGCATCGGCGATCTGTACGCCAAGATCGATGCACTCGGCGCCGATGAGCGCGCCGCGATCGAAGCCACCATCGCCGAGATCCAGGCGCACAATCCGCCGCTGGCGATGGTGAACTCGGACAAGGGCATCACCAATCTGCACGTGCCCAGCGACATCATCGTCGATGCCTCGATGCCGGCGATGATCCGCGACGCCGGCCGCATGTGGAACCCGCAAGGCGAGCTGCAGGACGCCAAGGCGGTGATCCCGGACCGCTGCTACGCCGGCATCTACCAGGCGGTGATCGAGGACTGCAAGGCCAATGGCGCGTTCGACCCGGCGACCATGGGCAGCGTGCCCAACGTCGGCCTGATGGCGCAGAAGGCCGAGGAATACGGCAGCCACGACAAGACCTTCCGCATCCCTCACGCCGGCAGCGTGCGCGTGGTCGATGACACCGGCAAGGTGTGGATGGAACAGGAGGTCGAGGCCGGCGACATCTTCCGCATGTGCCAGACCAAGGACGCACCGATCGCCGACTGGGTCAAGCTGGCGGTGAGCCGCGCGCGGCTGTCCGACACCCCGGCGGTGTTCTGGCTGGACAAGGCGCGCGCGCACGACCGCGAGATCATCGCCAAGGTCGAGCAGTACCTGCCGCAGCACGATACCCGCGGGCTGGACATCCGCATCCTCGCCCCGGTCGAGGCGATGCGCCATTCGCTGGCGCGCATCCGCGACGGCAAGGACACCATCAGCGTCACCGGCAACGTGCTGCGCGACTACCTGACCGACCTGTTCCCGATCCTCGAGCTGGGCACCAGCGCCAAGATGCTGTCGATCGTGCCGCTGATGGCCGGTGGTGGCCTGTTCGAAACCGGCGCCGGCGGCTCCGCACCCAAGCACGTGCAGCAGTTCGTGGCCGAAGACTACCTGCGCTGGGATTCACTGGGCGAATTCCTCGCCCTGCAGGCCTCGCTGGAGCATCTGGCCGAAACCAGCGGCAACGCCCGCGCGAGGGTGCTGGCCGATGCACTGGACGCGGCCAACGGCCAGTTCCTCGACACCAACAAGTCGCCCACGCGCAAGCTCGGCGGCATCGACAACCGCGGCAGCCATTACTGGCTGGCCCGCTACTGGGCCGAGGCACTGGCCGCGCAGGATGCCGACGCCGCGCTCAAGGCACAGTTCGCGCCGCTGGCCAAGGCACTGGCCGAAGGCGAAGCGAAGATCATCGAGGAACTGATCGCGGTGCAGGGCAAGCCGGTTGAGCTGGGCGGCTACTACCGCCCCGACAGCCAGCGCACCGACAGCGCCATGCGTCCCAGCGCCACCCTCAACGCGGCACTGGCCGCGCTCTGAGCACGCGCCGCTGCGCGCCCGGCCTGCATGCCGGGTGGCGCAGTCGAAGCGCTCCGTTGCGCGCCGCATCCGCGGCGCGTTTTCGTCACGGGCAGACGAACTTCACCCGTTCGCCATCCTGGCGCCCGGCGATGCGTTCGCCCACGCGCAGGGCGTCGCCATGCAGGCGCCAGTCGTAGAGCACGCTGAAGGCCAGCACCCGCGCCACGTATTCGCGGGTTTCGCGATAGCTGATGGTTTCGATCCACAGGTCGGGGTCGAAGTCGGGGCGTTGCTCGCGCCAGCGCGTGGTCGGCGTCGGCCCGGCGTTGTAGGCGGCGATCGCCGCGGGCAAGTCGCCCCAGCGCTCCAGCATCTCGCGCAGGTAGGCGCTGCCGATGGCGATGTTGCGCGCCGGCTGGTACAGCGTGTCGTCGCCGTCCCAGGCGATGCCGTTGCGCGTGGCGACCGCCTGCCCGGTGGCCGGCAGTACCTGCATCAGTCCGCGCGCATTGGCCGGCGAGCGCGCCTGCGGGTCGAACAGGCTTTCGGCGCGGATCTCCGCGGTGACCCAGACCGGGTCGATGCCGTTGCGCCGCGCCTCGCGTTCGATCTCCTCGCGCCAGGCCAGCGGAAAGCGCAGCGTGTACAGACGCAGCTCCTCGCGGCGGCCATCGCGGGCGAGGTTGAACACCGCGCGGTCGTACCAGCCGCTGTCCTGCGCCAGGGCCACCGCGATGCGGCGGCGTGCGTCGTCGAAGCCGGACAGGGCCTGGTTCCATTCGGCCAGCGCCCAGTCGCGGCGACCGATGCGGTACAGCGCCAGTGCCGCCTGCAGCGCCGGGGTGGCGGCGACTTCGCGCTGCACGGCCGGCTGCGCCTCGGGCTGCCACGGGCACAGCGGATACGGTGCACGCAGGCGGTCGGCGGCGAGGAAGCCGTGGAACTCGGGCTCGCGCGCGGCCTGCCGGTACAGTGCCTCGGCGCCTTCAGCGCCGCTCAACTCCAGCAGCCGTGCCTTGAAATAGCGCCATTGCGCGCGCTCGGCCAGCGTCGGCGGCATGGCATCGATCGCCGCCAGTGCGCCGCGCCAGTCACGCCGTGCCATCGCCTCGCGTGTGCGCAGCATGTGCAGGCCATCGTCATAACTTGCCGCCGGCACCCGCGCCAGGCGTTCGGCACTGGCCGGCAGGTAGGACGCGGCGCTCTGCAACGCTATCTCGTAGCGCACGCGGCCTTGCTGCGCGGCATCCAGCCCCAGCAGCGGCGCGAATTCGCCCAACGCGGCTTCCGCGTCGTCCGGAGACTTCTTCGCCATCGCCACCAGCGCCGCAGTGGCCGCGGCGCGGCTGCGCGCATCCTTCGGCCACGCCCGTGCCGACGCCGGCAGGTTCGCGGCGGAAATCGCACTGGCATAGGCTTCGGCCATGGCGCGCGCGGTATCCGGCAGCTCGCGGGCGGTGTTGCGGATCGCCAGCGTCTCGCCGGCATCGATCGCCGCCTCGATGCGCCGCCAGCGGGTGGCGTCATCCAGCCCGCCGCGCTCCTGCCACAGCGCGATCGCGCCATGGCAGGCGGCGGGGATGCGCGCACGCGGCTGCAGCCATTCGGCGCGCACGTCCTGCATCCATTGCGCATCGGGCTGGAGGTTGCCGCGCGCGGTCAGCCACGCACAGCGCAAGGCCGGACGCTCGATCCACGGGCGCCAGGTGGCGACGATGCGTTCCCAGTCGCCGCGGCTGGCCAGTTCCTGCAGCCAGTCCATGCGCAGGCGGCGCCCGGCGGCATCGTTCTCGTGTTCGGCAAGCCAGCGCTCGACGGCCACACCACCGACATTGGCCAGATCGCGGTGCAGGCGTGCGTACTCGACCCAGACGTAGGCCGGATGCGCGCGCACGGCGGGCGTGTCGCCCTCGTCCGCGCCGGCTTCCGCCAGTTCGATCGCGCGCGCCAGTGCGGCGTCCGCGGCTTGCGTCGCGGCTGGTGGCGCGGCTTGCGGGCCGACTGCGGCAGTGCCAGCCGCGGCCGCATCCACGGTCGCGGTGGCCTGGGCATCGCCATGACCGGCACAACCGGCGAGCAGGGTGAGCAGCAACAGGGTGGACGCGGGCCGGGACATGCGCCGACTATACCCAGCGTTTCATGAATCGGATATTCGCGATGCCGCTGGATCTGACCGCGCTGTTGCTGTTTCTCGTGCTGGGCGCGGCGGCCGGGGTGCTGGCCGGCCTGCTCGGCGTCGGTGGCGGGCTGGTACTGGTCGCGGCGCTGGCCTGGTTGCTGCCCGGGCAGGGCGTGCCGGTGGAAGCCGCGATGCATGCGGCGCTGGCCACCTCGCTGGCCAGCATCGTGTTCACCGCCGCCTCCTCGGCCTTCGCGCATGCACGCCGCGGCAGCGTGTTGTGGCCGACCTGGGGCTGGCTGGTGCCGGGCCTGCTGCTGGGTGGCTGGTGGGGCAGTGCGCTGGCGGTACAGGTCGATGGCCGCTGGCTGCGCTGGGGCGTGGCGTTGTATTGCGTGCTGGCGGCGGCGCAGATGTTGCTGGCGAAGCCGCGTCGCGACCTTGGCACGACGCGCGCGCCGCGCGGTCCGGCGATGAGCGCGGCCGGCGGCGGCATCGGCCTGGTGTCGGCGCTGGTCGGCATCGGCGGCGGCAGCATGACCGTGCCGCTGCTGACCTGGCTCGGGGTGGCGCCGGTGCGCGCGGTGGCGACCTCGTCGGCCTGCGGAGTGGTGATCGGCCTCATCACCGCGCTGGGCTATGCGCTGCATGCCCCGGCGGGCGCATTGCCGGATGCGGGATGGGGCTATGTGCATGTGCCGGCAGCGCTGGCGGTGGCCGCGGCCTCGATCCTGTGCGCGCCGCTCGGCGTGCGCCTGGCGCATGCGCTCAGTGGCGTGGCACTCAAGCGCGTGTTCGCGCTGTTCCTGCTGCTGGTCGCGGCCAGCCTGGCGTGGCCCTGAGTCAGCGCTGCAGGGCGCTCTCGGGCACTTCCAGCTCCACCGACAGCGCGAGATGATCCGATGCCGCGGCGGGCAGTGCGCAATGTTTCTCGCTGCTGATCTCGGAGGTGGCGAGGATATGGTCGATGGCACGCTCTGGCGCCCATGCCGGGAACGTCGGCACATCGCAGTCGGGCGGCTGCAGGCGGGTACGACGGAACAGCACGTCCATCTCCGGCTGCTCCACGCCGCAGTTGAAATCGCCCATCAGCACCGCGTTGCGCGCATCGCCGAGGATCTCGGCGATGAAGGCGAGTTGCGACAGGCGCGACTGCACGCCCAATGACAGGTGCGCCACCGCCACCGCGAGGCCATCCTCGCCCTTGCCGAAGCGGCCGACCAGGAGGCCGCGGCCCTTGACCCGGCCCGGCAGCGGGTGGGTTTCCACTTCCAGCGGTTCCATCTGGCTGAGCAGGCCGTTGGCACTGCCGGCCACGCCGCCGACGCTGCGATTGGGCTGGTGCGTCCAGTAGGCGAAGCCGGCGCGGTTGGCGAGGTAATGGGTCTGGTTGGTGAAGCCCGAGCGCAGGCTGCCCGGATCGGCTTCCTGCAGGCCGACGATGTCATGCTGGCGCGCCAGTTCGGCGATCGCGTCCAGCGCCATGCGCTTGCCACCCAGCGGGATCACGTGGGACCAGCTGCGGGTGGCGTAATCGCTGTAGCGACGCGTGCTGGAGCCGGCCTGGATATTGGCCGACAACAGTTTGAGGCGCCTGCGAGCCATCGCCCGATCCCGCGCTCAGGGCGCGGCCAGCGCGCGCTCCCGGGCAACCAGCGCATCCACCACGCGCAGGCCGGCATCCATGCCGCGCAGCACCCGGTACTTGCCATTGACGATCAGGGTCGGCGTGCCTTCCACGCCGGTGCGGTCGGCGAATTGCATCACCTGACCCAGACGCGCGCTCATCGCGAAGCTGTTCATTGCCGCGCGCATGCTCTGCGCATCCACGCCGTTCTTGCCGAGGAATGCGAGGATCTCGTCGGCATTGGCGTTGGCCGGCAGCGAACGCTGGTGGTGGATGGCGTTGAACATCAGGTCATGCACCTTGTCCAGCTGGCCGGTGGTTTCGGCGGCGAAATAGACCCGCGCCAAGGTATCGGCGGCACCACCGCCCAGCGGCAGCGCGGTGAAGCGCACATCGGCCGGCTGCTTGGCCTTCCAGCTCTTGAGCACCGGCTCCAGCGCGGCGCAGTGGTTGCACCAGTAGGCGAACACCTCGACCACCTCGACCTTGCCATCCAGCGGTTGGAACGGCTGGCCGCCGGCGATCTCCACGTAGTCCACGTCCGGCACCAGCGCGCTGTGGTCGAGCGCGGGCGCCTGCGTGGTGCTGGCCGGCGCTTCACCTGCAGCGGCGGCTTCGCCGGCCGGCGCGGCGCTGTCACTGGTCGCCGGGCTGGCGACTGGCGTCGGGCTGGCCGGGGTTTCGTTCTTGCTGCACGCAGCCAGCATCAGCAGGGGCAGCATCAGCAGCGGCAGGTGGCGCTTGGCATTCATGGAGTGTCTCCGTGAGGGTTCGATGGCGGGAACGGCGGCAGGCTCAACGGCGTGCCGCGCGCGATTGTGCAACGAGTTGCGAAGCAATGCGCAGCGCGTCCTGGTGCGTGCGACCGCGGACCAGGTAGCGGCCGGCGACGATCAGCACCGGGGTGCCGGGCACGTCGGCGGTCTGGATGAAGCGATGCGCGTGCTGCATCTGCCGCTCCACTTCGGGCGAGCGCATGGCCTCGGCAAATGTCTCTTCGCTGACCCCGTAACCGCTGTAGAAAGTGGCTAGTTCGGCTTCGGTGGGATTGGGCGGCATGCTGCGCGCTTCGTGCACGGCGCGGAACAACTCGTCATGCGTGCGCGCCGGCAGGCGCAGCTGGCGCGCGGCGAAATAAGCGCGGGCGAAGGCATCGCGTGGATTGAAGGTGGCCGGCACGTGGACGAAATTGACATCCGCCGGCAGCGTGCGCCGCCATTCGGCCAGCAACGGCTCGAAGCGGTGGCAGTGCGGACAGGCATAGCCGAACACCTCGGCCACCTCGATCTTGCCGCGCACCGGCGCGTACGGTGCACCGCCCTCGATCACCAGATAGTCACGGCCCTCGACCAGCGCCGGGCCCTGTGCATGGCCGATGCCGGCGGGCAGGAGCAGCGTGAAAAACAGGGCGAACAGCAGGTGGCGCAATGCTTTCATGGTGTTCATCTTCCCAAGATAGGTCCGCATGGGTGAGTTCCGGATAAAGAAACGCCAGCCGCAGGGGCTGGCGCAAGCACTCAAGGAGACCAACAGAGCATGGAATTGGACCGCCGCGCGCGGGGAAAGTTCCGCGTGCGGCGCCCGTGCTCAGCCGGCCTCGCCGTTTTCTTCCGTGCCGGTGGCGGTATCGCTGGCGGCCGGCACGGCCGGGGTGATCGCGCTGCCGACGGCCGGCGGTGCCACCGCCTTGCCTTCGGCCTTGGCCGCGGCAACGTCGGCGGCTGGCGCCTGGTCGCTGACGTCATGCAGGCCCTGCACATAGCTCGCCACCGCGCGGATGTCGAGGTCGCTCATGTTGCGGGTGACGGTGGCCATCTGCTGGAACAGGGTGGAATCGGCGATGTCGGTCTGCCCGCCGCGATATTCCTCGAGGCGGCGGATCACGTAGCCGGATTCCTGGCTGCCGATGTGCGGGTAGGCCGGACCGGGGTTGCCGGCGCCGCTGGGACCGTGGCAGGCCATGCAGGCGGGGATGCCGCGCTCGGCATCGCCGACGCGGTACAGCGACTGGCCCAGCTCGTGCAGCGGCTGGCCATGCCAGGGGCTGTCCGGATCATCGATCGGGCGGTCGTCGGCCACGCCGATGCCGCTGCGCTGCGCGGCGTAATGCGCGCCGATGTCGCGCATGTCCTGCGCGCTGAGCACGTCGGCATACGGCTTCATCTGATCCGCCAGGCCGGTATGGCGCTGGCCGGACTTGAACAGTGCCAGCTGGCGCGCGACATACAGCTCGGGCATGCCGGCGATGCGTGGCGCATTCTGCTGCAGGGCGTTGCCGTCCAGGCCGTGGCAGGCGGCGCAGGCGCCGGCCTTGCCGGCCCCGGCCTGGGCATCGCCCCAGTGGGTTTGTGCCAGTTCGGCCACCGGGTCGGCGGCCAGCGCGGCGGCAGCGTCGATCGGCTGGGTATCGGCAGGCGTCGACTCCGGCAGCGGGATGACGTTGGTCTGGGCGATGGCCACCGCAGCCAGTGCGGCACCGGCCAGTACGGTGATGGCAAGAACGCGGGCGTTGCGCATTGCGAAGCTCCGATGCAGGAACCTGCGCGGCAGGCGCAGGCGGTAACCCCGAGATTATCGTGTGAGCGGCGGCAGGCGGTCAAACCGGTGCCAGCATGCCATGCTAGCGCGATGAGCAATCCTTTCGCGCAAGCCCGCTACCTGCTTTCGGCGCATACGCCGCGCCAGTTGCCGCCCGATGGTGGCCATGAAGTCGCCTTCGCCGGGCGCTCCAACGCCGGCAAGTCCAGCGCACTCAACGCCATCTGCCAGCAGAATGCGCTGGCGCGGGTGTCGAAGACCCCGGGCCGCACCCAGCAACTGGTGTATTTCGAATTGCCGCCGCATGCCGACACTTATCTGGTCGACTTGCCGGGCTATGGCTATGCCAAGGTGCCGAAGGACCTGCAGGCGCACTGGCAAGCCTTCATCCAGCGCTATTTCCAGACCCGCGAGGCGCTGGCCGGGCTGGTGGTGGTGATGGACATCCGCCACCCGCTGAAGGACTACGACCGGCAGATGCTGGCCTATGCGGTCAGCCGCGGCATCCCGGCGCACGTGCTGCTGACCAAGGCCGACAAGCTCTCGCGCGGCGCGGCCGGCAACACCCTGCAGCAGGTGCGGCGCGAGCTGGCCGCCAGCTGCGGCGATGCGGTCAGCGCGCAGACCTTTTCCGGTGCCTCGCGGCAGGGCGTGGACGAGGCGCGCGCGTTGCTCGCGCACTGGCTCGGGCTGGCCGCCGCCGGCGATTGAGTCATCGGCGCAGGGTTGCAGCGCACGGCTTTCGCCATCGCCCCGATATAGTGTGGCCCTGGTTTCTGGCGAGCAGTCCATGTCCGGCCCTTCCGATCCCGACTCCACCCCGATCACCGACCGTCATCAGCTGGTCGAGGTGTTCGCGCGCGGCGAGAAGCCGCCTGCGCAGTGGCGCATCGGCACCGAGCACGAGAAGTTCGGCTTTCGCCTGGACGACCTGCGTCCGCCCACCTTCGACGGCGAGCGCGGCATCGAGGCCCTGCTCAAGGGCATTGCCGGCTTCGGCTGGGCGCCGGTGCGCGAGGACGACCGCGTGATCGCGCTCTCGCGCAACGGCGCCTCGGTGACGCTGGAGCCGGCCGGCCAGCTGGAGCTGTCCGGCGCGCCGCTGGATTCGATCCACGAAACCTGCCGCGAGGTCGGCGGCCACCTGCGCGAGGTGCGCGAAGTGGCCGACACCCTGGGCCTGGGCTTCCTCGGCATGGGCTTCCAGCCCAAGTGGCGGCGCGAGGACATGCCATGGATGCCCAAGGGCCGCTACAAGGTGATGCGCGAGTACATGCCCAAGGTCGGCTCGTTGGGTCTGGACATGATGACCCGCACCTGCACCGTGCAGGTCAACCTCGATTACGCCAGCGAAGCGGACATGGTGAAGAAGTTCCGCGTCTCGCTGGCGCTGCAGCCGGTGGCGACCGCACTGTTCGCCGATTCGCCGTTCACCGAAGGCCGGCCCAATGGCTGGCTCAGCTATCGCTCGCACATCTGGACCGATACCGACCCCGACCGTACCGGCATGCTCGATTTCGTGTTCGAGGATGGCTTCGGCTACGAGCGTTACGTCGACTACCTGCTCGACGTGCCAATGTATTTTTCCTTCCGCGATGGCGAATACCGGGATCTTGCCGGGCGCAGCTTCCGTGCCTTCCTTGCAGGTGAACTGGACGGCCTGCGCGGCGAAAAGCCGCTGCTGCGCGACTGGCACGACCACATGACCACTGCCTTCCCCGAAGTGCGCCTGAAGAGCTACCTCGAAATGCGCGGCGCCGATTCCGGCCCGTGGGGACGCATCTGCGCGTTGCCGGCATTCTGGGTCGGCCTGTTGTACGACGATGCCGCGCTGGATGCGGCGTGGGACCTGGTGCGCGACTTCACCCTGGCCGAGCGCCATGCGCTGCGCGACGGGGTGCCGAAGCACGCCTTCAAGCTGCCGTTCCGCGGCGCCAGCGTGCGCGAGCTGGCGATCGAAGCGTTGAAGATTTCCGCCGCCGGCCTGCAGCGCCGCGCCCGCCTCAACAAGGCCGGGCAGGACGAATCCGCCTTCCTCGAACCGCTGATCGAGATGGCCGAGGCCGGACAGACCGCCGCCGAGCGCAAGCTGGCGCTGTTCCATGGGCCGTGGCAGGGTGACATCGACCGCGTATTCCGCGAATTTGCGTATTGATTCGTGAGTCAGGCCGAACACATCCACAACCCCGATGGCGAGCGGCTGCGTGACGAGCTCGGCTTCGCCGCCAGTGACGACCTGTTGCGCGATGACGTGCGCATGCTCGGGGCGATGGTCGGACAGATGCTGTCCGAACAGGTCTCGCCCGCACTGCTGGCCCAGGTCGAGGCGGTGCGCCGCGCGGCGATCGCCAGGCGCGAGGAGGGTGCACCGCTGGACGCGCTGGCCGGGCGCCTGGCGGTGGTGCCGCAGGGAGATGCCGAGGCGCTGGTGCGTGCCTTCGCCGCGTGGTTCGGCGCGATCAACCTGGCCGAGCGGGTGCACCGCATCCGCCGTCGGCGCGACTACCAGCGCCGCAGCGAACAGCCGCAGCCGGAGGGTTTCGAGGCGGTGCTGGCGGCGCTGCGCGATGAAGGCGTGGGTCTGGCCGAACTGCTCGCGCTGCTGCCGCGCATGCGCATCGAGCCGGTGTTCACCGCGCACCCCACCGAGGCGGTGCGCCGCGCGCTGCTGGTCAAGGAGCGCATGGTGGTGTCGCGCCTGCTGGCCGACATCGACCGCACGCGCACGCCGATCGAGCGGCGCAGCGACCATGCGCGCATCCGTCAGGCGCTGACCACGTCCTGGCAGACGCTGGAGGCGCCGGCGCAAAAGCCCAGCGTGGCCGACGAGGTGGAGCACATCGGCCATTACCTCGGCGTGCTGTACCGCGTGCTGCCGGCCTTCCACGAATCGTTCGCCGACGCGATCGAGAAGGTGTTCGGCGAGCGTCTGGAACTGCCGCCGCTGCTCACCTTCGGCACCTGGGTCGGCGGCGACATGGACGGCAATCCCAATGTCGGTGCGGCAACCATTCGTGCCGCGCTGGCCACCCAGCGACGTCAGGTATTGCGCGCGTATCGTGCCGACCTCGAACGCCTCGCCGACATCCTGACCCAGAGCCAGGCGCGTGTCGGCGTCGATGCCGCGCTGTTGGCGCGCATCGACGACTATCGCCAGCGCCTGCCCGAGGCCGCGGCACGACTGCGCCCGCGCATGGCCGACATGCCCTATCGCAGCATGATCGAGCTGGTATCGGCGCGTCTGGCGTTGAGCGAGGAGCCGGGCGATGCACGCGGCTACGCAGATGCGGGGGAGTTCATCACCGATCTGGCGCTGATGGATGCCAGCCTCGCCGCACACCGTGGCGACCATGCCGGGCGTTTCGCCCTGCGTCGGTTGCAGCGGCGTGCCGAATGCTTCGGCTTCCACCTGGCTGCGCTCGACCTGCGTCAGGAATCACTGGCACATGACGAGGCATTGGCCGCCGTGCTCGAAGACGCGGCGTGGCCGCAGCGCGACAGCGCGCAGCGCGTCGAGCGCCTGCATGCGCTGATCGAAGGCGCCACGCCAGCGGCCGCCGGGGCCGAGGCCGCCGCCGGCGTGCTGGCAGTGTTCGCTGCGGTTGCGGAACTGCGCCGGCATTACGGCCCGCGCGCGTTCGGTCCGTACATCGTCAGCATGAGCCGCAGTGCCGCCGACGCGCTGGCGGTGCTGGCATTGGCGCGCATCGGCGGTTGCAGCGAGGACGGCGCGGTGCCGCTGGATGTCGCACCGCTGTTCGAAACCGTGCAGGACCTGGATGCCGCGCCACGGGTGATGCGCGAGCTGTTCGACGATCCGCTGTACCGCCGCCACCTCGAGGCGCGCGGCGGCACGCAGATGGTGATGCTGGGCTATTCCGACAGTGCCAAGGACGGTGGCCTGCTGGCCTCGCGCTGGGCGCTGCAGCGGGCACAGGCCGAACTGCTGGAGATCGCGCGCGCGCAGGGTGTGCGCCTGCTGTTCTTCCATGGCCGCGGGGGTTCGGTCAGCCGCGGCGGCGGCAAGACCGGGCGCGCGGTGCATGCCGCGCCGCGCGGCAGCATCGACGGCGTGCTGCGCATGACCGAGCAGGGCGAGGTGATCCACCGCAATTACGCCATCCCGGCGCTGGCGGTACGCAATCTGGAGCAGGCCGGCAGTGCGGTGCTGCGTGCCAGCCTGCGGCCGCGGGCGGACGATCCGCGCGAGTTGCGCTGGCGTGAATGGGCCGCCGCGATGGCCGATGCCTCGCGCGCGCATTACCGTGCGCTGGTGCACGGGCAGGCGGAATTTGCCGACTACTTCCGCGCCGCGACCCCGATCGACGTGATCGAGCGCCTGCACATCGGTTCGCGCCCGGCCAAGCGCCGCGCCGGCGGCATCGACACCCTGCGTGCGATCCCGTGGGTGTTTGCCTGGAGCCAGAATCGCTCCGGGCTCACCGGCTGGTACGGCATCGGCAGCGGGCTGGTGCACGGCATCGATGCCTACGGCCTGGAGCCGATGCGCGAGATGGCGCGCGAGTGGCCGTTCTTCGCCGCGCTGTTGGCCGATGTGGAAATGCTGATGGCGAAGTCGGACGCGGACATCTTCGCGCGTTATTCGCAGCTTGCCGGGCCGCTGCATGCACGGCTGCACCCGGCCATCGCCGCCGAGTTCGAGCGTGCGCGCGAGGCGATCCTGATCCTCAAGCAGCGCGATGAACTGCTTGCCGACGATTACCGCCTGCGGCTGTCGATCCGCCTGCGCAATCCCTATGTCGATCCGATCAGCCTGTTGCAGGTCGATCTGCTGCAGCGCTGGCGTGCAGGCGGACGCAGCGACGAGGCTTTGTTCCGCGCCCTTGCCGCCACCGTCAACGGCATCGCCGCGGGCATCCAGAACACTGGTTGAGCGCGGCCGGCGGCTCATCCTGCCGGCCGAAAAAAACAGCCCGCGCAGGGCGCGGGCTGTTGCCAGGGTGACGCCTGGAACGAATCAAACCGAGAGATTCTTTTCCACGTCGGCGGTCTTCATGCGCGCCAGCGCCAGGTTGGCGCGATCCTTCATCAGCACCGCGTACACGAACAGGCCTTCGCGGCTGGTGAGCGGGCGGATGATGTGGTACTGGCTGGTCAGCGTGATCAGGATGTCCTCGATGGTTTCGCCCTTGAGGCCGAGCGACTTCATCGTCTTCATCTTCGCGCGCACCACTTCGGTGTTGCCGGCGCCGGCGAGGTCCAGATCAATGCCCGAACCGCTCTGGCCGAGCACCAGGCCGCTGTTGTAATCGACCAGCGCGCAGGCGATGCAGCCGTCGATGGTCATCAGGTTGGCAAGGGATTCTTGGATGTTGGCCATGATTGTTTCCTTTCTTCAGTGGGTGAGGCGCCGGAAGCGAAGGGAAACGCGGAACGGCGCCGTTCCCGGATTCCCTGTTGCAAAAAACTCAGCTGCCGGGGAAGGCGTTCTGTGCCAGTTCCCGCGCGCACCAGCGCGATTGCGCCGAAACGATGCCGACGTTGGCCTGATGGTTGGCCGCGGTCAGCAGCACCATGCGCGCACCGGGTGCTGGCAGGCGCTGCACTACCGCGATGCCGCTCTCGGTCGAGATCAGCACATCGCGGAAGTCGTTCTGTCCCAGCTCCTTGCCCAGGGTTTCGCCCAGCCCGCACAGCGAGCCGGTGATCGCGGCCAGGCGCGAGGCATTGACTTCGCGATCGGAGATCCATGCCAGCTGCATGCCGTCCAGGCTCGACAACACCATGGCATAGGCGCCGGGGATGTTCTCCAGCGTCTCGCGCATCCGTGCCACGCACTCCTCGCTGCGCCCGGCGGGGAAATAGCGGGTCCAGCGACGCGCATCGATTTCGCTGTCAAAGCGCATGGCTGGCCTCGGCAACGGATTCGGGCATCGATTCCAGCAGCAGATTGAGCGCGTAGAGCACGTCGGCACGCTGGCGCGGATCGATCTGCACGATGGCCATGTCGATTCCCTTGCTGCGCAGATGGCGGGTCAGCTTGAGGGTATCGAAATCATGCGACGCCTCGTCACCATGGGTCACCACCAGCACGCTGGTGACGTTGCGAATGGTTTCGGCGAAGCTCGCCAGGTACTCGTCGAGCACCTGCAGCGGCGTCGGATGGCGCGCATCGAGGAAGAACAGTGCGCCGATCGCGCCATCGGAAATCAGCGGCCAGATGAACTCGAAACGACCCTGGCCCGGCACGCCATACAGCCGCAGCACGTCGCCGTCATCGAGCATCATTTCGCCGAAATCGAGGGCGACCGTGGTCAGGCGGCTCTCGTCGGAGGCGGGCACTTCGGTACTGACCGGCGGCTGATCGCTGATGGTGCGGATGGCGGTCGACTTTCCGGCCTCGGGCGGCCCGACGAAAATGATCTTGAGGTCTTCGGACCAGGGGGATTTCCTCAGCCTGCCAGGGCGCGCAGGCGCTGGCGCAGGCGGCCGAGCAAGCCGCCGGAATGGGTGGGGGCAGTCGCCGATGCGGTGCGGCGCAGCGGAGCGGGATCATTGGCCGCTGCCACGATCCGCGCATGGCGGAACAGCAGCAGCAGCGACAGGCCATGGCGTGCGCGGGCCGGGGTGATGCCTTCGGCTTCCGCAGCGCGACGCAGCTCGGCCAGGCTCATGCTGCGGCGCGAGAGCTGGGCGAGCACCCGCAGCCAGGCCAGGCCATCACCCTGGCGCGACAGGTTGGGCCAGGAGTCAAGCTGCAGCAGTGCGTCCGGGTTGGCATGCCAATGCCCGAGCAAGGTCTGCGTGTCGGGGCTGACGGCCAGGCTCCAGCACAGCTGGCTCACCTGCAGCGGGCGCAAGCCGGCCTGCTCGGTGGATGCGGCGAACGTGGCCGCGTCGAGTTGCTCGATCCGGCTGACGCGGGCATCGCTCAGGCGTTGCAGCGCGATGCCGGGTTCGGTCTGGCTGTAGGCGCTGTGGTAACGCGCATCGAGCCACCACTCATCGCCATTGTCGAGCACGATGTGCAGCGGGCCGGCTTCCTCACGCTTGAGCAGCAGGTGCAGCAGCGATTGGCCATGCGTATCGGCCGTCGCCACGGAGGCGGGTTGCGGATCGGACATGGCGCCGCCCCGGTCATGGTCGGTGACCGCGGGCGTCGTCGCGGCAGCGTCCGCAACCTGCGGCGCATCGCCGGCCAGTTGGTTGATGGCCTCGGCCAGCGGCACGATGCGCAGCGGGCGATCAAGCTCACGACTGCCATTGGGGCCGGTCAACAGCAGGCCGTTGCCGTCATCGCGTGGACCCAGCACCAGTTCGGCACGGTCGCCGAGGACCGCGGTGCAGGGTGCGGGCAGGCGCGAAGCGATCACGCGCAGCGCGATCTGCACATGGTTCTGCTCCATCGGCTCCAGCAGGCCGATGGCCAGTGTGAGCGGTGGGCGGGTTTGCAGGGCATTGGGCAGTGACATGGCGCACCTCGGGGGAGTGCTCGGTATTCAGCAATCATCATGCCAACGCGTGAAAAGCGCGATGAAGATCACTAAAACCCTGTGCCACAAGGCAGTGCCGATGCGGATCTGACGTCAGGTCAGGCGGTACAGCGTTCAGCTAGCTGAGCAAGGAAGCGGCAATTTGCGGCACAAATTGCCGTAACGTCATCGTTCCGCGGGGATCGACCACGCTTCGATTTCGGCCTTCGAGCTGAACGGGCCGAGGCGCTGGCGCAGCACACGGCCATCGGCCGCGACCAGCACCGAGTAGGGCAGCAGGCCGGCGGGATTGCCCAGCACCACGCCGGCGTCGCGGTCGCTGGCATCGTCGCGGAAGTGCATATATGGCGAAGGCTGGCGTTGCAGCCAGGCGGCGACCGCTTCGGCCTCGTCCAGCGCCACGCCGATCACCTGCACCCCGTCGCGGCCCTGGCTGCGCGCGAAATCGGCCAGTTCGGGCATTTCCCGCACGCAGGGCGGGCACCAGGTGGCCCAGACGTTGATCAGCACCGGACGGCCTTCGGGCAGCGGCAACGCGATCTGCTCGCCATCCAGGGTGTGCACCCTGACTTCGGGCAACGCTTCGCCTCGACGCGCCACGCTGACGCCTTCGGGTACCGGGCGCTCACTGGCCTTGATCAGCGCGCGCTGGCCCAGTTCGCTGCGCCAGATCGGCCCCGGGCCTTTCATCAGCAAGGCGGCGCTCGCGCCGACCAGCGCGGCGACGAGGGCGATCAGCAGGTAACGCTTCATGCGCTCAGCGGGCCGCGGCGTGCAGCGCGTCGCGCGCGATTGCCGGGGTCAGCAGCGTCGGCAGGATGCTTGGGGCACCGCCATCGCGCGGGTAGACCACGTACAACGGCAGCCCGACCGCGCCATGCTGCTGCAGGAAGGCGGAGATCACCGGATCCACGTCGGTGTGGTCGCCGACCATGTACACCGCGCCGGTTTCGGCCAGTGCCTGGCGGAAGCCTTCGCGCGCGAACACGGTGCGCTCGTTGGCCTTGCAGGTCACGCACCAGTCGGCGGTGATGTTGACGAACACCGGGCGGCCTTCGGCACGCAGGGTGGCCAGTGCTTCGGGCGAATACGCCACGTGACCGTCGGCGGCGACCGTCGTCGTCGTGGCCTGAGGCCGCTCGATGCGCTCGATCATCACCACCGCGAACACGCTTGCGGCCAGTGCCAGCAAGGCCAGGCCCAGCGGCCAGCGGCGGCCGTGGCGGCGTGCATGGGTCCAGGCCCACAGTGCCAGGGTCAGGGTGATCGCCGCCCCTGCCCACAGCGCGAAGGCATCCGCCCCGCGCTGCTGCACCAGCACCCATACCAGCCAAGCGGCGGTGGCGTACATGGGGAAGGCGAGCAACTGCTTGAGTGTTTCCATCCATGCGCCGGGCCGCGGCAGGAACCGCGCCAGCGCCGGCACGAAGCCGATCAGCAGGAACGGCAGCGCCAGGCCCAGGCCGAGGGCCATGAACACCAGAAAGGCTGCCAGCGCCGGGGCAAGGAAGGCATAGGCCAGCGCCGCGCCCATGAACGGCGCGGTGCATGGCGTTGCCAGCGCCACCGCCAGCACGCCGGTGAAAAAGTCGCCGCGGCGGCCGCCACCGGTGGCCAGTGCCATGCCGGCCTGTGGTGCCCGCAGGTTGGCGAACCACATGCCCGAGAGCGACAGACCCAGCGCGAACACCAGCAGCGCGAGGATCGCCACCACCCACGGCATCTGCAGCTGGAAGCCCCAGCCCATGCCCTCGGCGAGGATCTGTCCGCGCAGCGCCAGCACGATGGCGGCGAGCACCGCGAATGCGGACAGCACACCCAGCGTGTACCACAGCGCATGGCCGCGCGCGGTGGCGCGGCTGTGCCCGCTCTGTGCCAGGCCCAGCGCCTTGAGCGAGAGTACCGGCAGCACGCAGGGCATCAGGTTGAGGATCAGGCCTCCACCGAGCGCGAGCAGCAATGCGGCGGCGAGGCCGAGCGGGCGGCGCTGGCTGCCCGCGGCCGCGGCGTCCGTGGCCGGGTCGGCGACTTGCGCCACGGGGTCGGCGAACGATGGTTCACTCGCAGATTCATCCGATGCGGGCGCGCTGTCATCCGTCGGCGTGCCGGCATCCACCAGCGGCTCGGCATCGGTGACGCGGCCGCTTTCGATGGCACCGACCGGTTCGGCCTCGGCCGCAGGCGTGCTGCCGGCCGCGGCGCTCGCTGCCGGCAGCGCGATGCGCAAGGTGCGCCGCATCGGCTCGTAGCAGATGCCGCCGTCCTGGCAGCCCTGCCAGCCGATCTGCAACCGCACTTCGCGTGCCGCGCTGCCCGCGCCACTGCGCTGCAGCGGCAGGGTGGCGTTGACCTCGTCGAACCACACCTGCACGTTGCCGAAGTATTCGTCGCGATGCGCGCGGCCCGGCGGCAGGCGCACCTCGCCCAGGGTGATCCCGGGGCCACCATCGAGCTTGAGCTGCAGCTTGTCGCGGTACACGTAATAGCCGGCTGCCGGGGTGATGCGCAGCAGCAGGCGCTCACCGCCATCGGCCATCGCCTGGATCGGGAACGCCTGCTCCGGCGGCAGCGGGGCACCCTTCTGTCCGGGGATCAGGCTGCCGGCCTGTCCGCGGCCACCCAGGCGCGCGCCGAGGGCGGCGAAGCCGCTGTCGGAGCCGGCCGCGGTGGTCGCCGCCGGCAGTTGCACGTTGACGGTACGGGTCTGCGGCGGATAGCACACGCCGATGTCGGCGCAGCCCTGGTATTTGATGCGCAGCGCGATGCGATCGGCGCTGGCATTGCCCGGCAGGCTGACCTTGAGCTCGCCGCGATAGGTTTCCACGTCGCCGAAGAACTCGTCGTGGTGCGGCGTGCCGTCCGGGATCTGCAACGCGCCGGCCTGGAACCCGCCCAGCGCCTCGACCTGGGTGCGGTGCCGGTACAGGTAGTAGCCCGGGGCGATCTTCCAGCGCACCTCGATGCGATCACGCGCGGGTGCGCTGGCGGAAAGCCGGAACACCGAATCCACCGGCGGCAGGTCGGCCGCATCCATCGCCTGCGGCCGCGCAGCGGCGGGCAGGGTGGTCAGCAGCAGGAAAGCGGAAAGCAGCAGGCGGGACAGCAGAGGCATGAGCAAGGTTCGTGATGCAGTCCGGAGCAGGCCGGAAGGAACTAAGGATCGGGAATGGCGTCAGGAAACGCCGGTTTCGTTGCGCACCCAGTCGAGATAGGCGGGCAGGCCGTCGGCGGCTTTGACCGCGATCAGCTCGGGGAGTTCATACGGATGCAGCGCCACCAGCCGCGTGCGCAGCGCGGCAAGGCACGCGGAGCGGGTCTTGATGATCAGCAAGCACTCCTCGTCGCGCTCGATCCTGCCCTGCCAGCGATACGTGGAGCGCAGCCCGGGCACGATGTTGACGCAGGCGGCGAGACGCTCCTCGACCAGCGCGTCGGCGATGCGCTCGGCGCTGTCGCGTCCGGGGCAGGTGTTGAGGCAAACCAGCACGTCGTCCATGCGCATAGGGTACCGGGTTGCCGAAAGAAGCCGTTCAGGCGGGTGCGGTCGCCTCGCCCTCCAGCACCTGCATCACCGCTTCGCCATAGCGCTCCAGCTTGCGACTGCCGATGCCCCCAACCTCGCCCAGCTCCCGCAGCGAGCCGGGCGCACGGCTGGCGATGTCGCGCAGGGTGCGGTCATGGAAGATCACGTAAGGCGGCACGCCCTGCTCGCGCGCCAGCCGCGTGCGCAGCCCGCGCAAAGCCTCGAAACGTGCCTGCGCGGCGGGATCGTCCAGGCTTTCCGCCGGCCGGCGCGGGCCGGTGGCGACGCGCGTGCGCGCCACCTCCCGGCGCAGATGCAACGGCTGCCGCTGCTTGAGGATTTCCGCACTCTTCGCGGTCAGCCGCAGCGCACCGTGACCCTCGGCATCGACCGCCAGCCAGCCACCGGCCAGCAGCTGGCGGAACACGCTGCGCCAGGTGCGCATGTCGAGATCGGCGCCGATGCCGTAGGTGGACAGACGCTCATGCCCGAGCTGACGGATGCGCGCGTTGTCGCTGCCGCGCAGGATGTCGATCAGGTGCCCCGCGCCGAAGCGCTGGCCGCTGCGGTACACGCAGGACAATGCCTTCTGCGCGGCCACGCTCGCATCCCAGCTCTGCGGCGGCTGCAGGCAGTTGTCGCAGTTGCCGCAGGGCTCGGCCAGGGTTTCGCCGAAGTTCGCCAGCAGCACCTGGCGCCGGCAGCGCAGGGTTTCGCACAGGCCGAGCAGAGCATCGAGCTTGGCATGCTCCAGCCGCTTGCGCGCCGCTTCGGAATCGGACTGCTCGATCATCTGCCGCAGCAGCACCAGATCGCCCAGGCCCCAGCACATCCATGCCTCCGCCGGCTCGCCGTCGCGCCCGGCGCGGCCGGTCTCCTGGTAGTAGCCTTCGATCGACTTGGGCAGGTCGAGGTGGGCGACGAAGCGCACGTCCGGCTTGTCGATGCCCATGCCGAAGGCGATCGTCGCCACCATCACGATGCCGTCCTCGCGCAGGAAGCGGCGCTGGTGCGCGGCGCGGTCGTGGCTGTCCATGCCGGCGTGGTAGGGCAGCGCGCGGATGCCGTTGTCGCACAGGAAATGCGCGTAGTCCTCCACCTTGCGCCGCGACATCACGTAGACGATGCCGGCCTCGCCGCGGTGGCCGGCGAGGAAATCCAGCAGCTGCCGCCGCGCATTGTCCTTCTGCTGCATGTGGTAGCGGATGTTGGGCCGGTCGAAGCTGCTGATGAAACGCTTCGCATCGCCCAGCTGCAGGCGCTCGACGATTTCCTCGCGCGTGGGCGCATCCGCAGTCGCGGTCAGCGCGATGCGTGGCACCCCGGGCCAGCGCTCGTGCAGCACGGTGAGCTGGCGGTATTCGGGACGGAAATCATGGCCCCATTGCGACACGCAATGTGCCTCGTCGATGGCGAACAGGGCGATCCGGCTGCGCTCGAGCAGCGCCAGGAAACGTGGCGTCAGCAAGCGTTCCGGTGCCACGTAGAGCAGGTCGAGCGCGCCATCGACAAGCTGGCGCTCCACCTCCAGTGCCGCCTCGGCATCGAGCGAGGAATTGAGGAAAGCGGCCGCCACGCCGGCCTGCTTCAGTGCCTCGACCTGATCCTGCATCAGCGCGATCAGCGGCGAGACCACGATCGCCGTGCCCTCGCGCAACAGCGCCGGGATCTGGTAACACAACGACTTGCCGCCACCGGTCGGCATCAGCACCAGCGCATCGCCGCCGCCGGCGACGTGCTCGACGATTTCGGCCTGCGGGCCACGGAACGCGGCATGGCCGAACACCCGCTGCAGCAGGTCGAGGGCGGGGGAGTCGGGGTGCTCGCTCATCCGCCACAGGATAGCGGGCCGGTTTTCCGCTGCCGCCCTTGAAAGCCGCCAAGGCCGCCCCATCTCCAAGGCATCCCGGCCGGGATCGCGCCTGTCCGGCGCCTTGGCACTCCGAGGCGCAGACTGCTAAAATGGTCGGGTTTTTCCAATCCAATCAATCACTTGAGAGATTCGAGAATGAACATCAAGCCGCTCCATGACCGCATCGTGGTCAAGCCGATCGAAGCCGAGGAAATGTCCGCCGGTGGCATCGTGATCCCGGACAACGCCAAGGAAAAGCCGACCAAGGGCGAAGTCGTCGCCGTGGGCACCGGCAAGGTGCTGGACAACGGCCAGACCCGTGCCATGACCGTCAAGGTCGGCGACAAGGTGATCTACGGCCAGTATTCGGGCAGCGCCTACAAGCAGGACGGCGTCGAATACAAGATCGTGCGCGAAGACGACATTCTCGCCGTCCTCGCCTGATTTCCTCCCCCGAATTTCGTCATTTGAAGGACTGAACACATGGCTGCCAAAGATATCCGTTTCGGCGAAGACGCCCGTTCGCGCATGGTGCGCGGCGTCAACACCCTCGCCAATGCCGTCAAGGCCACCCTCGGCCCGAAAGGCCGCAACGTCGTGCTGCACAAGAGCTTCGGCGCGCCGACCATCACCAAGGACGGCGTGAGCGTGGCCAAGGAAATCGAACTCGCCGACGCGTTCGAGAACATGGGCGCGCAGATGGTCAAGGAAGTCGCTTCCAAGACCTCCGACAACGCCGGTGACGGCACCACCACCGCCACCGTGCTGGCGCAGGCGATGATCCGCGAGGGCATGAAGGGCGTGGCCGCCGGCATGAACCCGATGGACCTCAAGCGCGGCATGGACGCGGCGGTGAAGGCCGCGGTGGACGAGCTGAAGAAGATGTCCAAGCCCACCGCCGACGACAAGGCCATCGCCCAGGTCGGCACCATCTCGGCCAACTCCGACGAGTCGATCGGCAACATCATCGCCGACGCGATGCAGAAGGTCGGCAAGGAAGGCGTGATCACGGTCGAGGAAGGCAACAGCCTGGACAACGAGCTGGACGTGGTCGAAGGCATGCAGTTCGACCGTGGCTACCTGAGCCCGTACTTCGTCAACAACCAGCAGTCGATGTCGGCCGAGCTGGATGATCCGTTCATCCTGCTGCACGACAAGAAGATCTCCAACGTGCGCGACCTGCTGCCGGTGCTCGAGGGCGTGGCCAAGGCCGGCAAGCCGCTGCTGATCGTGGCCGAGGAAGTCGAGGGCGAAGCCCTGGCGACGCTGGTGGTCAACACCATCCGCGGCATCGTCAAGGTGTGCGCGGTCAAGGCCCCGGGTTTCGGCGATCGTCGCAAGGCGATGCTGGAAGACATGGCGATCCTGACCGGCGGTACCGTGATCTCCGAGGAAGTCGGCCTGTCGCTGGAGAAGGCCACCATCAATGACCTCGGCCGCGCCAAGAAGGTGCAGGTCTCGAAGGAGAACACCACCATCATCGACGGTGCCGGCAACACCGAGGACATCGAAGCGCGCATCAAGCAGATCAAGGCGCAGATCGAGGAAACCTCCTCCGACTACGACCGCGAGAAGCTGCAGGAGCGCGTGGCCAAGCTGGCCGGCGGCGTGGCGGTGATCAAGGTCGGTGCCGCGACCGAAGTCGAGATGAAGGAAAAGAAGGCCCGCGTCGAAGACGCCCTGCACGCCACCCGCGCCGCGGTGGAAGAGGGCATCGTCCCGGGTGGCGGTGTCGCCCTGATCCGCGCGCTGGCCGCCATCGCCGAGCTCAAGGGCAGCAACGAGGACCAGAACCACGGCATCGAGATCGCCCGCCGTGCGATGGAAGCCCCGCTGCGCGAGATCGTCGCCAACGCCGGTGAAGAGCCGAGCGTGATCGTGGCCAAGGTCAAGGACGGCAAGGGCGACTATGGCTACAACGCCGCCAATGGCGAGTTCGTGGACATGGTCGAAGCCGGCATCCTGGACCCGACCAAGGTCACCCGCACCGCGCTGCAGAACGCGGCCTCCATCGCCGGCCTGATGATCACCACCGAAGCCATGGTGGCCGAACTGCCGAAGAAGGATGAGCCGGCCATGCCGGGCGCCGGTGGCATGGGTGGCATGGGCGGCATGGATTTCTAAAACGTTCCATTCCATCCGCCATGGCGGTGGACTGCAACGTTTCCGCCGCCAGACATTGGCAAATCGCAACAGAAAGCCCCCGCCGCAAGGCGGGGGTTTTGTTTGCACAGTCGGCCAGTCTCAGCTTGCGAGACGGCTGCCCGTTAGAGTGCTTCGCGCACGGGCGCTGTCGGTTGGGCGCGACATGGATGTGACGGGGTGACGACGCCAACGCGTCGCGGACAGGGGGCGTCTGCTTGACGACAGCGCCCGTGCAGCGATATCCAGCGGGAGGCGTCTGTCGTGGTCAATTCAACTTTGCGCATCGCCCGTGCGGGCGAAGCACTTTGTTTCATCCGTCAGTCGGCGATGCCGGACGGGCATCGTCGCGCGTTGATCGCCGCGGGCGAACGGGCGGCAGTTAGGGCCGGCACTTGGCAGCGGCTCGCCATCGCCCAAGCCGAGGTGCAAGCATGAGCAACACTCCTGTCACCAAGCGCCCGCCCATTTCCATCCATGTCGAAGGCCACGCCAGCAATGATCTGATCACCGCGATCGACAACTGCCTGGCGGACATGCCGCAGGAATGGTTGGACGTCATCAGCGACATGGGCGAAATGGCGTGCATGGGCAAGGCGCAACCGAAGTTCGAGCTGGTCGGCTCGCTCACCGCGACCTTCCAGATGCGGGTGCTTGCGCTGCTGTCCCCGGAGGTGGCAGCAGTCGTCAAACGCGATCTGAGCAAGAACATGGCGCGGCACTGATCAACAATCACTGCTACTCGGCCTGTGCCACCCGGCGTTGCCGATCGGGTGTTGACGCCCGGACCGACAGCGCGTGGATCCACCGCGCGCGGGGTCGTTGTGTCGATGCAGTGATCGGTCTTCGCACGCACTCGGTGCATGTGCCATGCGCCCGTCTCAGGTTCCGAGACGGCATCGGACTATCGTCTGTTCCGCCGAAGCCACGCACGGCTCGGCAAACAGCACCGGCGCGTGCCTGGGCGCCGTTTCCTTGACTCGTGTCCAACAGGGGGAAACGTCATGACCACACCCATTCGATATGTCGTCCACGCCAATGGCGAAGGCAGCGTCTTCACGCCTGGCTGTGAGCGCATGTACATCGGCGATGACGGCTTCGAATCGCTGGAAGGACTGCTGCGCGCGGCAGCGCCACAGCATCACGAGGGCCTGACCGCGGCCTGGAAAGAGCGCTTCGGCGCCAACGGGCGGCCGGTACGCGGCGGTGCCGCAGAGCCGGCGGCGGATGCTCGCGCTGCGGATGGCGAGCGCTGCCATGACTGAAGCATCGCCACCGATCGCGCGGCAAGTGCGCATCCACCTGCAGCTCCCGCCCAGCGACGAGTACCGCGAGGCCATCCTGCGCGGCCTCGATGCGCAATCGGATGACTGGAAGGGGCTGCTGGCCGACATGGGCGATGCCGCACACATGCTGCGAAACCGGCCCGACCAGAAAGATGTGGCCTGGCTGCTCGACGCATACCAGTTCAAGCTGCTCATGCTGTTGGCACCCGAGGTGCGGGCTGCCACCGAACGCGAATACGCCAAGCGTCAGGCGCAGGCGGAAGCGAAGGCCAAAGCCAAAGCCAAAGCCGATGCCAAGGACGGCCCACGATGAGTCGCGTCGTGACTGCTGCCCAAGGGCCGACGACGCGCTCGTCGCAGACCCGTGCCACGCACGCATGCGGGGGCCGTTCACGTTCGCTGCGGCCGCCGTTGGATCAGGAGTTCCTGCCATGAACATCCATCGATTCCCGCTGCACCCCTACGACCCCGACAAGGCCCGGGCCGCAACCACGGATGCCGATGTGCTGCGCGCGATCGACACGCATCAAGCCATCCTGCAGAGCTGGAGCCGGCCGGCCAAACCGACCGCCATCGACCATGCATGCACCATCCACGAGCTGCTGGCCGGCGACTTCGATCCGCAGGCGTCCGGGTTCGAGGCCGCGCGAGAGCGACTGATGCAGGCCGAGCTGTCCACTTGGCAAAGCTGCCGCGAAGGCAGCCCGGCATGGCACCCACTGCTGCCGCCACATCACCTGCGCTACCGCAATGGTCAGGTGGAAACATCCGGCGGACATGCGCTGCCGATCTCCATTCCGGAACTGCGCAGCCTGGTCGCACAGATCGTCGAAGGTCGCGCGCCGGCACGCATCGGCAAGCACAAGCTTGCCTCGGCACCGAACGGCGATCTGCTGGTGGATGACTGCCTCGCGATCCCGATCGCCGAGATCCAGCGCCTCACCGCCACCCGCTACGAGCGCGAGCCATTCGGCATCAGCCTGCACGAAGACGGCTTGATCATTCGCCTGATCAACGACAGCGACGAAGGCCTCCTCAGGATGGGCGGAGCACGCCATCGCGAATGGTTGCTGGAATTGTTTGCGAATGAAGCAAAAGCCGCCGAAACGTCGTGCTGCTGAACACTTGCGCATCCACGCAGACATCCAAGGCCGCCCGTGCGCGTGCCGGGCGCACTGGTGAAGGCGAAGAACGTCCCGGCGTGAGCTCTGCTGCCGAGTGGATGTGCATGGGACGTTGAAAGGAACGAAATGAAGTCACCGAAATTCGAATACAGACACCGTATCTGCAAGCGCCTGCCATCCGTGTCCGTTCGTGTCGGTTACGGACCGCGCGACATCAAGAGGAAGAAGTGGTACCCGGTCACCGAAGTGTGTCCTCATTCGCCATATTGCATCGTGTGGTTCCCGCCGAACGCCTGGTACCCGCGCATCGTCGCCCACGAAGCCGTGCACGTCGCGGTCTGGGCGATGAAGTTGCTCGGCAACAAGCTCGAAGCCTTCGAAGGCATCGTGCCGCCATGGTGCGAAAGCTGGAACATGAAAGGCCCCAAGCGGCGAGCTCACATCCGCGAAGAGGCCATGGCCCGCATCATCGACAACTTCGTCAACGACTTCTACGTCAAGGCCGCCAAGCGCAGGCTGTGGACGGGATTGGTGCACGTGGAGTAAGCACCCTGGGCCGGAATGTCACGGGTTGCACGCAGCTGCTTGAGGATATGACTGTGCCCACGCAACAGGAATCCTTCAGCACACATATCTGTAGCACGCCCGTCATCGGATCCCAACAATCGCCGTCCACCCTGATGGCCTGACTCGAAGTGGTGGGGCAGATGTGAGGCATCCGGATTCAGGCAACGCAGATCGCGCCGGAAAAGGAGCAGGGCGCGCACGGGGAGCATGGATCGCAACACTTTTCATGATGGCGTGTGCAGCTTGCGCGCCACTGGCGATGGCGAGCCAGGCCGAGGCGCGCCTGCCGCTGTCACAGGAAACGGGAGGGTGGCCGACGGGGCATGTCCAGGGCATCGCCGTGGATGTCGAGGGTGGCTACATCTACTACTCGTTCACCAACCTGTTGGCCAAGTACGATTTTTCCGGGAGGCTGGTCGGCACGCTTGTCGGGTGGCGAGGGCATCTGGGCGACATCGCCTTCAATGCGGCGGATGGCCGCATCTATGGATCGCTGGAATACAAGCGTGCCAATGCGTTCTACGCCGCCGTGCTGGACGTGTCGCGCCTGGATCGTGTCGGCATGGTCAATCAGCGTTCCGGGATCCTGCGCACGGTGCATCTGGCCGAGGTCGCCAGTGACTATGCGCAGGACATGGACGGCGATGGCAAGTTCGATGGTGATACCGCGGATACGCCGGATCATCGCTATGGCACCTCCGGCATCGATGGGGTTTCCTTCGGCCCGGCATTCGGGAAGTCCGAGGGCAAGCAGCTGTTCACCGTGGGCTACGGCATCTACCGGAACACCGCCCGCTCCGACAATGATCATCAGGTGATCCTGCAGTACGACGTGTCCGTGTGGGACAGCCTCCTGCAGCCACTGGACGAGGATGCGCTGCACCGCAGTGGCCCTGATTCGCCGCACGGAAAGTACTTCGTGCGCACGGGCAACACCACCTATGGCGTGCAGAACCTGGCTTGGGATCAAAGCATGAAGCGCTGGTTCCTTGGCGTGTATGCGGGCCGCAAGGAAGGCTTTCCCAATTACACGCTGTTTGCCATCGATGCGATGCAGGCGCCGACCATGGCCGACCTCGTCGGCGTGCCCGGGGCGGATGGAACCGGTTGGGAGCAAGGCCTGCTGCTGCAGTTGGCCGATGACGGGCTTGAAGATCCGGCGACCGGGATTCGAGGTTGGCACCAGAAGGCGGACGTGGGCTTCCAGCCGATGGGTCGTGGCCTGTTCTACATCGCCACCGATGTCGGTGGTCATGGCTGGCAGGGTGCGCGCCTGACCCTGCACCGATGGACCGGTGATCCCGAAGCTCCGTTTGTGCCGGTCTCCGGCACCAGCCCTGCGCGGTAGTCGCTGCGGTCCGAGCCCACGCACGGGTTGAGTCCTCCATCGCCTTTGGGCGCCCCACTTGGCGGCGTTGTCCGCCTCTTCCCTTTCCCCACCTCTGACAGGAAATACGATGTTCCCCATCACAAGATCGGCAATCTCCATTGCCGTCGCCATCGCCCTTTTTTCCGCTCCCGACATACGGGCGCAGCCGGACACCGGCACGCTCCAGGCCAAGGAGTCCGGTGCCGTGCGCGGGCGCGTGCTCAATACCGCGACCGGCGAGTACATCCGCAATGCGGAAATCCGTGTGGAAGGGACTTCGATCGTGGTCCGCTCCGAAGAGGGTGGCCATTACCGGATCAATGGCGTGCCGGCCGGCGAGGCTCGAGTGAGGGTTCGCTACACCGGCCTGCAGGACGCCGAGCAAAGCGTGACCGTCCAGCCAGGCCAGGTGTCGACCCTGGACTTCGCCATGCAATCCCCCGACTACGCCCCCAGCGAGGGAACGACCCGGCTCGACTCCGTACGGGTCACCGCATCGCGCAGTGGCGAGGCCATCGCACTGATGGAACGGCGTGCGGCGATGAATGCCAAGCACGTGGTTCCCGCGGACAACTATGGCGTGCTGACCATGGGTGACGTGGGCGAGTTCATGAAGTCCATGCCCGGAATATCGCTGGACTACACCGAAGTGGACGCCACCCAGGTGCGCATCGGCGGCCTTGATCCGAAATACTCCACCTTCACCATGGACGGTGCGCGGATGGCCACGGCCACGTCGAACAACAACGCCGGGCGCCAGAACTCGTTCGAGCAGATGTCGATCACCGGCATCGAGTCGATCGAGCTCAACCACACCCTGACCGCGAGCATGGATGCCGACTCGCCGGCGGGCAACATCAACATGCGCAGCAAGTACGCCTTCGACCGCACCGGGCGTGATCTGATTTTCCAGCTTGGCGGCGTCGCCACCTCCAACTCCGGCTTTTTCTCGCGCAAGTACTTCCCGGATGACAGGAAGCATCGCACCGTCTATCCCTCCGCCCAGGTGGGCTACGGCGAAGTGTTCATGGATGGCCGCTTCGGTGTGGCGCTCAATGCCAGCTACAACGCCAACTACGTGCAGCAGGATCGCATCCAGACCGATTGGGCCTATTACTCGGATGGCCGGGTGCTGCCCTACCGCCTGATGTGGCGGCCGGGTCCGAAGATGACCAGCCGCACCGCGGTCAACCTGAGCACGGACTTCCGCATCACCGACGATTGGACCTTCTCCCTGCGCAGTGCGTACTCGCACTACGACGTGGAATACTTCAATCAGTACACCTACCTGCATATCGGCACCACCGGCACCTCATGGGCGACGCCGGATTCCACGCCGACGCGGATCGTGGTCAACCCGATCGGCCAAGGAAGCGGCAGTCCGCGGCTGCAGACAGGTTATTCGCACCGCTATGCAGGCACGCCCGCGATCACCTTTGCACCGAAGCTGGAGTTCAAGGGCGAGAGCACCGACATCACCTTGCGCGGAAGCTACTCGACCTCCGAGTTCAACTTCAGGGACAGCAGCAAGGGCTTCCTGCAGGCGACCAACAGCTGGCTGACCCGGCTTGGCTTCATTGCCGAGCGCGAGTCCGAGGATTCGACCGCCTGGTATCTGACCCAGACCGCGGGCCGCGACTGGAGCGATCCCGGCAACTGGGGACTGGATGACCCCATCGGCAACAATATCCGCAACAACCAATCGGATGCCCGGAACCGGCAGCTCGGCTTCAATCTGGACGTGAAGAAGGAGCTTGATTTCGGCGCGCTGCCGGTGACGTTCATGACCGGCCTGGCCACCCGTCGCAACCAGTGGCAGACCAACGAAAGCCACTTCCAGCAATATGCCTACGTCGGCCCGACCGGAGTGCAGACCGCCCCCTCCGCCGTGGTGCCGTGGACGCAGAAGTACCGCTTCCACTTCGAGAACCTCGATGCGGGCAACATGCATGACCAGAACTGGCGTGCCGACAGCAACTACGCCATGTACGAGATCTTCAAGGCACACCCGGAATGGTTCGTGCCGGATACCCTGGGCAACCTCAAGCGGGTGTTCGACAACAACCGACTGATCCGGGAAACCATCAACGCCGCCTACCTCCAGGGGCAGACCCACTGGGGCAAGACGCGCTTCGACCTGGGGCTGCGTTACGAGAAGACCAAGAGTGCCGCGCGCGTGGCCGCGATACGTCCCGTGAGCGAGGTCGAAGAGGCCGGGCTTTCGGTCGGCACCCTCGAGGGCTTGTGCTACCAGTATCGCTGCGTCGATGGCATGCCGACGTACACCACGCGCAAGGGCAGTTACGACAACTTCTTCCTGAGCGGCGGTGTCAAGTACGACTTCACCCGGCAGCTGGTGGGGCAGTTGTCCTTCAGCCAGTCGATCCTGCGCCCGGATTACGGAAACATCGGCGGCGTGGTCGGCATCAACGACAACACCATGATCGTGACCGTGCCCAATGCCGAATTGAAGCCGGAGCAGTCGACCAAGTATTTCGCCGGCCTGCAGTATTACCTCGAGCCTGCCGGCGTGGTCGGCCTGTCCTACTACAGGCTGGATGTCCGTGACATGCAGGCGACCGGCTTCACGGTGAACCCGGAGGATGTCGGTTTCGATCCCGCCGAATATCCTGGCTACGAATTCCGCAGCGCCGGCAACATTCCCGGTACCAGCCGGAACGAGGGATTGATCCTCGAGTACAGCCAGCAGCTGACGTTCCTGCCCGGCGTGCTCAAGGGGCTGAGTCTGCGCGGCTCCTATACCCATATCAGGCCGGACGGCCCACGCGTCAACACGCCGGAGAAGGTGGCCAACTGGGGGCTGGGTTACAGCCACGGGCGCTTCGACTTCCAGGTCAATGGCACCTACCAGGACAGCTACCGCATCAGCGGGTTGAACAACAAGCCGACCACGGCCAACAACGGCATCCTCTATCGCGCCGCGCGTGAAATGTGGAACGTGAGCCTGAGCTACAAGCTTTCGGATCACTTCGACTTGCAGATTGCCGGGCGCAACGTGTTCAACGAGCCCGACATCATCTACTCGAATGTGCGCAGCCGCGTGCAACGGCATGACAGCTACGGCTCGATGTGGAACTTCGGCATCCGGGGGCAGTTCTGAGCCCTTCGCTCCCGTCTGGCAGTGGCCTGCCGCACCGTTAGCGGTGCGGCGGGAACTGCCGCTCCGCTTGTCCCTGATCACTCATCCAGCCGCGCTGGCGGCCTGCGACCTGATGGAAGGAAAGATGATGCGTCCGAGCCTGTTGTTATCCGTATTGATGCTGGTGCCGGCCTGTGGCATGGCCTCGTCCTGGGTGGCGGCACCCGAGGTGGTGCAGGGCCCGTCGGCAGGCCGCGAGATACGCGGCATGGTGTTCGAAGATCGTGATGGCGATGGTCGCCGGCAACCGGGCGAGGCCGGCGTGGCGGGCGTGCTCGTGTCCAACGGACTGGACGTCGTGCGCACGGATGAGCAGGGGGGCTACGTGCTTCCGCTGCGCGAGGACATGGACCTGTTCGTGATCCAGCCATCGGGCTGGCAGGTTCCGGTCGATGAGCGCAACGTGCCCCGCTTTTCGCATACCCACAAGCCCGGCGGCAGCCCGGTGCCGTTGCGCTTCGGAGGCCTTGCCGATACCGGGCCGGCTCCGGCGCAGGTGAACTTCCCCTTGCGCCGGACGAGTGCGGCACGGCAGCGTTTCACCTGCGCGGTGATCGGTGACAGCCAGACGTATTCCAATCAGGAGATCGAGCAATTCCGCGACAGCGCGATCACCGACTTGCTGGAGCGCGACAACGGCCCCAATGACTGCGCGATCTATCTGGGCGATGTGGTCGGCGATGATCTGGGCCTGCTGCCGCGCCTGTTGCAGGTGGGTTCGGTAACCGGCTTGCCGCAATGGGCGGTGGCCGGCAACCACGATGTCGATTTCGATGCGCCCGACGACGCCCATTCGCTGGACAGCTGGCGGCGCCTGTGGGGCCCGGCCTATTACGCGTTCGAGATCGGCGAAGTCTTGTTCGTCGCGCTGGACAACGTGGTTTACCCCTGCAACGCGGATGACGCCGCGCGGCCCGGCCGGGAGTCCTGCGCGAACGGGCGCAGGCCAGGCTACAACGCGCGGGTGACCGATACCCAGATGGAGTGGCTGTCCAACCTGCTCGAACACACGCCACGTGAGCGCCTCATCGTCCTGCTGCATCACATCCCGCTGGTGTCGTACACCAGTGCCGACAGCCCGATCCATCAAACCGACAACGCCGCACAAATCCATCAGCTGCTGAAAGGGCGCCCGGCACTGTCGCTCTCTGGGCATACCCATACGCTGGAAAACCACGACCCCGGGCAGCATTACGCCGGCTGGAAAGAGATGGTCGGACTTGGGCCGTTGCCATTTCGCCACATCGTCGCCGGCGCCGCCTCCGGGCGCTGGTGGCAGGGCGACTTCGGCATCGACGGCACCGCCATGGCGTTGACCGACCTGGGTGAGCCGAAGGGCGTGTTGATGCTCGACTTCGACGGGATCGAATATGCGGAGCGCTACGTGGGTTCGCGGCTCGGCGAGCGCGGCCAGTGGATCGACCTGAACACCCCGTCATTCCGCGCCTGGTTCAAGACATTGGATGCCTGGCGGCTGGAGCGCGCGGCGCAGCGCGATCCGCTGCCGCCCGTGTCCATCAACGACCTGCCGGATACGCGCAGCTTCACTCGCCAGGAGCTGCTCGAAGGCGTCTGGATCACCGCCAACTTCTGGCACGGCTCCGCCTCATCCCGCGTCGAGGCTTCGATCAATGGCGGACCGCTCATCACACTGGCAAGGACCCAGAAAGGTGCGGGGGAAGAATCCCGCCGCGGCGCCGAATACGCTGACCCGTTTGCGATCAAGCGCCAGGCCAGCATTGGCCGTTATGCGATCCAGAGCCGCTCCGGACAGGAGCGCAACCAGGGCTGGGAGGGTGGCCGCGGCAGTGCCAACCGTGGCGTGCCGCAACCGTCCGGCTGGGCCGAACGCAGTACGCACCTGTGGCGAGCTGCACTTCCCACGGACCTGGAAGAAGGTGTGCATACCCTGAGGGTGACCTCGACAGACCGCAATGGCCGGCGCTGGAGCGATGTGCTTACATTCGAGGTGCGCGCAGAACACCCGCCCCGCCGCCACCGCCGCGAACTCTGGCGCTGAGCACGGACTGAAGGAGCCGTGCCGTAACGAATCGGGCGGCTCTCGCGCTGTCTGCCCGAAGTTGCGCCGGCGTGACCTGGGTGCAGACGCGTATCGCAAGGCCCGCTGGACGGCAGCGGGCCTTGAAGCAGTCGTGCTGAACACCGCTGCCCCGCATGCATCGAAGCGTGAGGGCATGGCTCGCATTGCAGGCCGGAAAAGGCTCGCGGCGGCGTGAGACGCTGGATCCGTGATCGCCGCGCTTGTGGCTCGATTTCTCACAAGGGATCCTGTGCTGCCTCGGGTGAGCCGAGAGTCCTTCGATGGGGACTGAAGTGCCGAGTTTGCAGGTGCTACGGCTATCCTGTTCTCAAGGGATCACGAGGAAGAGTGTTGGATGACCTTTCGCCCACCGACCTGAAGTCCATCCTGCTGTCCAAGCGGGCCAACATTTACTACCTGCAGCATTGCAGAGTGCTGGTCAACGGTGGCCGGGTCGAGTACGTGACTGATGCCGGAAAGCGTTCCTTGTACTGGAACATCCCCATCGCCAATACGTCGGTCGTCATGCTGGGTACCGGCACGTCCATCACCCAGGCCGCGATGCGCGAACTGGCCAAGGCCGGCGTTTTGGTGGGTTTCTGTGGAGGAGGTGGTACGCCGTTGTTTTCGGCCACCGAGGTCGATATCGAAGTGGCGTGGTTTTCCCCGCAAAGTGAGTATCGGCCTACCGAGTACCTGCAGGCATGGGTCGGCTTCTGGTTTGACGAGCGCAAGCGGCTGGCTGCGGCAAAGGCCATCCAGAAGGCTCGACTGGCATGTATTCATGAGCAATGGTCGAAGTCGAGGTTGCTTCGTGATGCCGGTTTCGAGCCTGACCTTGGCACGTTGAACGGCTTGCTGGACGCGTCATCACATGCAATCGATTCTTCCTGTGATGTCACAAGCTTGTTGACGGAGGAGGCACGGCTGACCAAGGCCTTGTTCCGACTGGCGGCACAGACAACGCGTTATGGTCACTTCACGCGCGCCAAGCGCGGCAGTGGTACCGATCCGGCCAATCGCTTTCTCGATCACGGGAACTATCTGGCATATGGCCTGGCGGCCAGCGCCACTTGGGTGCTGGGCCTGCCACACGGCCTTGCTGTGCTGCATGGCAAGACGCGCCGTGGTGGGTTGGTGTTTGATGTTGCCGATCTGGTCAAGGATGCAGCGATTTTGCCGCAAGCATTCATCTCGGCCATGCGAGGGGACGAAGAGCAGGCATTTCGCCAAGCGTGCATTGAACAGCTGACACGCATGGAGGCCTTGGACCTGATGATTGAAACCCTGAAACGCGTGGCGGGGGACGTCGGGCGCGAATGAACATCCTCCTGGTATCCGAGTGCAGTGGGCGAGCCATCAACCAGACGCGACGCATCCTGGATCAGTTCGCCGAACGCCGGGGCGAACGAACCTGGCAGACACCCATCACCATGGAAGGCTTGAATACGCTGAGGCGTCTGTTGCGCAAGGGTGCGCGCAAGAACACCGCGGTTGCCTGCCACTGGATCCGTGGGCGGGATCATTCCGAGCTGTTGTGGATTGTCGGTGATGCGCGACGCTTCAACGCGCAGGGGGCCGTACCCACCAACACGACCGCGCGGGATGTGCTGCGCGGATCGGATGAAGATGACTGGCATACCGCGGAGGACATCAGCCTTCTGGCGCAGCTGGCTGCGCTGTTGCATGACTTGGGGAAAGCCAGCGTTGCCTTCCAGAAGCGGCTGCGCAGCGGCTCGTTTGATCGCAACTTGTATCGCCACGAGTGGGTGTCGCTGCGACTTTTCCTGGCTTTCGTCGGTCAGGATGATGACAGTGGATGGTTGCAGCGGCTGGCCACTGCCGACCCCGAAAGCGACACGTTGTGGTTGTCGGCCGATCGCTTCTGGCGTGATGGCCTCGACCCCAAGGCGCCACGACCATTCACAGGCTTGCCACCATTGGCCGCAGCCGTGGCGTGGTTGGTGGTGACGCACCATCGCTTGCCGACCCTGCCGGTGAACAGGCCGGGGAGTGACGAGCAGCAGTGGTTGGGGAGCCGGTCCCGGGAGTTCAACGATGTCGAACGCCTGCATGAGTTGCTGTCGGAAATGCGGCATGACTGGAATGAGATCCGGAGCGCGGCATCAGTCGAAGACATTGCGCCTTACTGGACGATGGCTGGAGTGCTGCCCGTCACCTTGCCGAAGTGGCGCGCATGCGCGGCCAAGCTTGCGCAGCGGCTTCTGGAGTTGACCGGGAAGCCCGGCAAGGGCGATTGGCTGTCCAATCCTTATGTGATGCATGTCGCCCGCATGAGCCTGATGCTGGCCGATCACCATTACTCGTCGCTTGCACCGGATTCGCATCTTCGCGTTTCGGGCGACGAGGCTTGTTCCTTGCATGCCAACACCGACACGTCAGGGCGACTCAAGCAGGCGCTTGATGAACACTTGTTGGGAGTGGCAGGTGATGCGGCGATGATTGTCCGCACTCTGCCGGGCTTCAGCAGGCATTTGCCACGCCTGTTGCATCGTTCGCTGCGCAAGCGCTCTTCGCATGACGCGTTTCGCTGGCAGGACAAGGCCTTCGACTTGGCCGAGTCGATACGCGAGCGAACGGTCGAGCACGGCGCTTTCATCGTCAACATGGCATCGACCGGGCGAGGCAAGACCATCGCCAACGCCCGCATCATGTATGCACTTGCGGACCCGCAACATGGCATGCGTTGCAGCTTTGCGGTTGGCCTGCGCACATTGACGTTGCAGACCGGTCGCTCCTTCCAGAAGGACCTCGGGTTGCAAGACGAGCAGATCGCGATTCGCGTGGGTGGCTCGGCCAGCCGGCAGCTGTTCGAATACCACATGGCCGAGGCGGAGCGCCTGGGTTCGGCTTCCACGCAAGCTCTGATGGAGGAGGATGGCGCGGTCCTTTATGAGGGCAACCACGCCAATCACCCGCTGTTGCGCATGGCAATGGATGATCAGCGTATTGCCCGCCTGTTGAGCGCTCCGGTTCTTGTCTGCACCATCGATCATCTGACCCCGGCAACCGAGGCGCAGCGTTCCGGTCGCCAGATTGCGCCGATGTTGCGCCTGATGAGCGGCGACCTCGTGCTGGATGAGCCTGACGACTTTGATTTGAGTGATCTGCCGGCTTTGGCCCGGCTGGTGCATTGGGCCGGCATGCTGGGCGCAAGGGTGCTGTTGTCATCGGCGACCTTGCCGCCTGATCTGGTCAGCGGTTTGTTCGACGCCTACCGGCACGGGCGAATGCAGTACCAGCGGAATCGCGGCTGCGGTGGCGGCCAGGCGTTGCCGCCACCGGACGTCCCCTGCATGTGGGTAGACGAGTTCAAGTCGGCATCGGTTGATTGCAGCGATCAAGCTCGGTATTCCGCCGCGCATGCTGACTTCGTCAACACTCGTGTCCGAGCGTTGAAAAAAGACGCTGAGCAGGGTGGTGTCAAGCGCATCGGCGAGATTCTGCCGCTCGACATCAAGGCGAAAACCAAACCCGGTATCCGACAGGAGTTTTCCATAGCGGTGGGCAACGCGATCCAGCAGGCGCATGCAGCTCATGCGGAAGCTGATCCGAAGACGGGGAAGCGGATCAGCTTCGGCTTGGTACGCATGGCAAATATCGAGCCTTTGCAGGAAGTTGCCTTGGAGTTGTTTGAGCACGGAGCACCCGCGGGCACTCGCATGCATCTTTGTGTTTACCACTCGCGCTTCCCGTTGCTGTTGCGGTCGGAGATCGAGCGTGAGCTCGACGAGGTTCTGGATCGTCGGGACGAGAGGAGAGTGTTCAATCATCCAAGGGTTCGCGCTGCCCTGGATGCCAGCGAAGCCCAGGAGCATGTGTTTGTCGTGCTTGCCAGCCCAGTGGCCGAAGTCGGACGTGATCACGACTATGACTGGGCTGTCGTCGAACCTTCCTCTATGCGCTCGCTGATCCAACTGGCCGGGCGGGTTCGTCGGCACCGAAAGCCCGGGTGTGGACTACCGAATGTTTTGATCTTCGAACGTAATCTTCGCCACTTCGAGAAGCCAGGAAAGGCAGCATTCATCCGCCCCGGGTTTGAAGAGGAGAGGGCGTCATACCTGAAGGAACCACTCAGGCTGCCATCGTGCCCCCTCAAGGAGTTGTTGCGGCCGCAGGAGTGGCAGGGGATTGATGCGCGGCCGCGTATCCAGCTTGAGTCGAAACAGACGCTTGAGCCACGGCGCTACCTTGTCGATCTCGAGCATTTCCGCATGCAACTGCTGATGCGGCCCTTGAAGTCGAACGCCCTCAACGCAGCCAGTGCGTGGGCTACACCACGCTCGGGCTTGACGTGGGTATTGCCTCAGCAGCAGCCGTTCCGGGCACAGGAAGGCGCAGGCGACGAGACGTTGGTTTTTCTCCCTGATGACGATGGCGAACAGCTGATCATCCATCGAGTACATGAAGAGCGCCGGCGCGGCAGGAGCGAAGCGATTTACACGCCGGCCGAATCCTCCGTGCAGCACTTGAACCTGAATGAACGGTTGGGTCCAGGTATCGAGCCATGGATGCAGCCAGACATGATGCAGTTGCTGGAGAAGTTGGCTGACACCGAGGGGATGACGCTGCACGCTGCCGCAGAACGCTTCACGATTGCCAATGTCCGCGCGCCGGGCAAGAACCAAATCGCGCGCTGGTACTGGCATCCGGTGCTGGGTTTCGCACGTGCCTCGTGACGGAGCCGCCCGCCCAAGCAAAGGTTGGCTGCCTGTGCGGCAGTGAACGCGCAGCGCCGCCGCCTGATTTCGTCTATCGATTTCTCAGCTGCCTGTGCGGCAGTGAACTTGGCGTCGGCTGCGGGTTCTCGTCGAAATCATTTCTCAGCTGCCTGTGCGGCAGTGAACGGTGGCGCACAGGCCGAATCCCTCGGCATGCATTTCTCAGCTGCCTGTGCGGCAGTGAACTGAAGGGTGCCATCTTCGGGTGATCCGAGGATTTTCTCAGCTGCCTGTGCGGCAGTGAACGATCTCATTCCCGGTCGGTACGGCCCGGAATTTTTCTCAGCTGCCTGTGCGGCAGTGAACGCATCACGGCGAGGCGGAGACGCACGTCGAGTTTTCTCAGCTGCCTGTGCGGCAGTGAACAGACGCGCCGGCAGCATGCGCGTGAGCCGCTTTTTCTCAGCTGCCTGTGCGGCAGTGAACGCGGTCAAGAGCGGCGACATCGCTGGTGCGGTTTTCTCAGCTGCCTGTGCGGCAGTGAACCGAGGGTGTTGACACCGACGGGCTTCCAGTCATTTCTCAGCTGCCTGTGCGGCAGTGAACGTGGCCGAGCACATGGCCGCCAACCCGCCGCATTTCTCAGCTGCCTGTGCGGCAGTGAACCTCACGTCGACGATGATGCAGGGGCTGCCTCTTTTCTCAGCTGCCTGTGCGGCAGTGAACGGGCAGATGCGCCCGACGCAGGAGGTGCTGCATTTCTCAGCTGCCTGTGCGGCAGTGAACCGAGCCGCATCGATGAGGCGACCGTGCGCGATTTTCTCAGCTGCCTGTGCGGCAGTGAACACGGGCGCGGCGTCATCCGGATCGGCGATGTATTTCTCAGCTGCCTGTGCGGCAGTGAACTCGATGCGTTACTGAGTGTCCGACCGATTCATTTTCTCAGCTGCCTGTGCGGCAGTGAACCATGGGCTATCCCGTCGGTGAGGTGCGCCAATTTTCTCAGCTGCCTGTGCGGCAGTGAACGCTGGCCGGGTGGTGGCGCAGGTGGCGGGTCATTTTCTCAGCTGCCTGTGCGGCAGTGAACGTGATGATCTTCCAGCGCATCGGCCAGGGGCATTTCTCAGCTGCCTGTGCGGCAGTGAACATACGGCATGGTCAGGCACCCCGACGCCGGCGTTTCTCAGCTGCCTGTGCGGCAGTGAACCGTGGCGTTCGGATCGCCGTAGAACAGCGACTTTTCTCAGCTGCCTGTGCGGCAGTGAACCAGCTCAAGACCGGGCTGCGCGCATTCAACAATTTCTCAGCTGCCTGTGCGGCAGTGAACGTTGGGGCACTGCGCGAAGCGGCGCAGCAGCATTTCTCAGCTGCCTGTGCGGCAGTGAACTGTCGGCTGGATCGAGCGCATCGGGTCTGCTTTTTCTCAGCTGCCTGTGCGGCAGTGAACGCCATCAACCCAATGCAGATCGCCGCACGCTTTTTCTCAGCTGCCTGTGCGGCAGTGAACATGGTCGTGCAGGGTGCCGAGCGCATGATCCTTTTCTCAGCTGCCTGTGCGGCAGTGAACTATGCGCACGCGGCGTGCATCATCACGGGACATTTCTCAGCTGCCTGTGCGGCAGTGAACATGAGGCTGACGTTCGACGTGCGTGACATTAATTTCTCAGCTGCCTGTGCGGCAGTGAACGCCTCGCCCGACCGGGCCGGCGCGAGGGTACTTTTCTCAGCTGCCTGTGCGGCAGTGAACGCTGCTGCCCCGCGTTCGTCCACGATGGTGCTTTTCTCAGCTGCCTGTGCGGCAGTGAACACCGCCACCGCAATGTGCAGAGCGCCATAGATTTTCTCAGCTGCCTGTGCGGCAGTGAACTCGGTGGATTCGGCGCGGGCAGCATTGAGCTTTTTCTCAGCTGCCTGTGCGGCAGTGAACTAGAGTCAGCGAATCGTAAGCCATTGAGTTTTCAAAGATCAAGTGATCATTGGTCGCCACAACCTTTGTTGTTGCGTGTGCTGCAAGGTATTGATTCAAAAAGACTTTGGTATGTGCGTCGGATTTTGGGTCAGAACCCGGGTACGGTTCCGCCCACGCTCAATGCGTAGCTGTTGAAGGCGCCTGTAGTGGGCTGGTCAATCACTATTTGGCTCACGAACAAGGGGTAGCGTTGCCCGGTGCTGGAGCTGCGTTGCATGGTGAATGGCAGGTCCAGGCGATCTCCCGCATTGCTGGGAATACGTTTTTCCGCCTCGGCCAATGTGAGGCCATGGCGTCGCATCGCACGCTTGCGCATGTTGTGGGCGCTTTTTGGTGCTTGGCGCTCCACTTTGAGGTGGTGGTGTTGCGCAGGAATTTGTCGCGGGCCTTCCACACGCAAGTGGTCCCGCATGCCCTGCAGCCAATTGCTTTCCATCAATGCATGCATGCGTGCATCGGTTCCGTGCAAGCGGATCACTGTTCCGAGTGTCGGATACTCGCCACTGCGCCAGCCGGGAAAGCTGGCTCCGACGTCCGCGGAGCCAGCTTGAACCAAATTGCGATGAAGCTTCGCCAGGAATGCATCCATCAACAGATTGAGGGGAAACTCGTCATCTGGGAGCAGTGCGAACTCGACATAGGATTCCATGTCAGCCCTCACCGAAGACGCCGCCGCGCACAAGAACCGCCATCACGAAGTGTTGCTGTTGGGTCGGGGGCTGTTTGTCCTTGAGCATCCATCCGTCGAACAAGGTATAAAAATCATCCTTGCTGCCACGGGGTTGACGATAGGCCTTGCCCTGTGTGGTCACCGAGCCATAGGGCTCAACTGCAATCGGTCCGTTGGCGTCCGCCTCCTGATACCAGGTATCGATGGTTCGGATGGCATTGCCGATCTTCTGCGAATGCATGGCTGCGACTTGGTCTCCTTCGGGGCCGATCGCGTACAAGGTCTTGCTCTTGTCGCCGCTGCCACGGGCAAGAATCAACTCTTGGGATGGGAAGACTTCTTGACCTTCACCCACGCGCGCAAAGGCCGTGACCTGCAACAGCACGTGCTCTTCCCCGGACAGTCCCAAGCGAATCATGTTTGAAACCTTTTTCAGGGATGCTTGCGCGGCCTCGGGAACGTCAAGGTCGCGCAGCGAGAAGGTCAACGCATCAAAGGTGGCCAGTTCGTGGGCCTGACCATCCTGTAGCCGATCAATTCGGACTTCGATCTGCTCGGCACCGACACGGTTGCGCCACAAGAAGCGTGCGTTTGCGAGGTTGGTGGCGTAGCGGTTGGCAAGCTCATCAAAACCATGCGTGTCTGCATAGGTTTTCACCAATTCGATCAGCTTGAGGCGGTAGTTGGCTTCGTTGCATGCGGATGGTTCGCCCAAGCCGGGCAATACGCGCAGCGTGAAGCTCACGCGCACGGTGTCAGCGGTCATCGGCAGGGCAGCGACATCCACGGTTTGCAGGTTGGGCTTGTCGATGGCCGCATCCAGCTTGGCCGGATCCTGAGCACCGGCCTTCAGTCGGTTGGAGATGGTGCCGCGAACGGATTTTTCGCGAAGTCGGACAGGTAACCATTTCGCACTGTCGTCGCGATCGTCCCAACGGCCGGAGTACAGGGTGGCATCGGAAGGGTCGAGCTTGCGTTCAAAGGCGAGTACGGATGGATTCTTGATGCTCATGACTGTTCTCCAGTGGGTGTCTGTTTGAAGAGGTCTTCGCTGTCGAAGGTGTCGTCTGGAAGCGTGGCTGTTATGTATTCATTGCGGCAGCGGTAGCAGCCACCGTCAGCGTCGGTCAACGGATACCACAGCAGTTGTTCCGGGCTCTGGAGCTGATGTGGTCCTATCCACTGACCGAGCGAATAGAGACCCTCGACAAAGCGAAATGGTGTATCCATGTCTCGGGCGTTTTTGACGCTCCCCGGAGCTTGAAGGTCGGTCAGCGCGGTATACCCGACAGGAATGGGGACGATCCAGCCGCTGCCCTTCAGTCGATTATGCGTCCAGGCACCAAGGTTTTCGTCGTACCAGTGGCGCCACGACGAGCGCGCCAGCCACGCATCCAGGACGGTGGCATCGCCGTCGTGCCTTCTTGCTTCAGTCAGCGCGGCCGACAGAAGATCATCTCGAAGTACCAGTGCATAGCCGGGCAGGAGCCGGAGCATGGCGTGTCGGAACAGTGTTTCCCGGCCCTCGGCATCACCGGTCAACGCCACCCAGAACGGATGGGTGCGATTGCCGGGGGGAAGTTGGCTTCCGCCGGCTATCCGCAATGATCCGAGCAACTGCAGGATGCGCTGCGCCAAGGCGGCGTCTGCTTCCGGGTCCAGGCCAAGCGACGATGTCGCTACGCCGAATACCAAGCTGATATCCAGGTGAATCCGGCCCTCTTCGACAATTGCCGCCGTTTTCCCTGTTGGGAGGATCGGGTTGCGCGTCAGACTGAAAGTCCGGGTGTAACCGCTGGTGGTTGTAAGTTCCTGATGCTGGTGGCAGATGACGCCGACTGCGGTCAAACGAATATCTCCGAGGCCCTCGCGTCGCAGCAGCCGCTGCAATGCCCATTTCAGGCCGATGAAGGCCGTGATTGCCGGGAACCCATGGGTCAACGGGCTGGAGATGGCATTGGCGTTTTGAACCTGCAGTCGTGGCAACACCAGCAGGTGGTCGTATTCCGGGTGATGTGTCATTGCCTGGCCTCCGATGCCCAGCTGCGCTTTTCCGGCAGGTCGCGCCGAACGGGGCTGGGCCAGCTCGTGCTTGCAATGATTGCCTGGCGAGCCCAATGCCGCAGTTCCACGTCTCCCATTGGCATGCCGCGCTCCCGAAGCCATTGGTTCAACCATTCGGCGAAGCGTGATGCGATCTCATCCGGCCAGTCCTGTTTTCCGAACTCGAGGAGGAAAGCCTCGTCGTCGGCTCTGGCATCTTCCTCCTGCCGCACTGGAAGCGCTGTTCGGCCGGGATCGAGCCACACCTTCTCGACAAGCGGCAGTTTGCATTCGGGCTGGCGCGTCCAACCGGGTTCAAACAACAGCGAGGTGGCGGTGCCGAACGCGGCCAGTGTGGCTCCGAGGCGCTGTTCCAGACGCTTTCGTTTCTGCTGTTCCGGATGGCGCCGTTGCTCGTAGGATTGCAGGTGAGACAACAGCACATCCAGCTGCTTCTTGACATCGTCAAAATGGATAATGCGAGGGATCGCCGAGTCAATATGCAGGAATCGGCGAGGATGGTCTTGATTCCAAGATGGCGGAAGCGAGGCTAACAGGTAGTTGACACCGCCCCGGTCGCTGTTGAGCTGGGAGATATTCTGTGGTTTCGTGCCGCCCAGCTTGCGGGTCGCGAGCTGCCGATGCTCCGGGATAACTAGACTGTCTGGTCGTTTTTCGCGGCGCGCCTTGCGGGCTTCCACCATGGATGGGTCAAAGCGGCTGTACTGGATTTTCTGATGCACGGCGTGCAGCAGGCTGCTGGGAAACATCGGCTGCAGCAGGTGATAGTGGCTGTTATCCGTGGGGTCTTGGCCGACGCACCAGTAAACCTGTTTTGCATTGGCGTGGGATGCAAACGCTTCGCTTTGACGTATCAGTGAGCGGAACGCCGTCATGTGGGCGGTCGCAACATCCGGATCTTTTGCCAGCGCAGCCCGCAGGTCCGGGTCTTCGTTCCGCAACCAATCGAACAGCCGCTTTCCGTCGTGCTCGATTTTAAGGAACTTGTAGACATCCAACGCGGCTGCGTTGCCGACGATATCCTCCGCGAACGTCTCACCCAGGGCATGGGAGGCGACTTCCGGTTGGCTCGGCAGGTTGGAAGGGGGGATGTACAGGCTGCTGCCTTTGGCGTCGGGGTGCGTGGCCTTCAGGACATGGGTGGCAGCCTGGATCTGACTCACCCGGCGCGCAGCGTCTGCGAGCCACGTGTCGTAGTCGTATCTCGCTGCCAACGCCGACGGATCCTTTTCTTTGCCGTCGGCCTTCTTCAGCGCGTCGGTGTGACGCTCACTGATGAAGGCAGCGATCGTCTTGCGGAACCCTTTTGCGCGGTCATTCATGACGCCTCCGGACTGTGTGGTTGAACAAGGTTGCAAGAGTGCTGTCGCAGAAGATGAGACAGGTGCGCTCCATGGCTCAGACCCCAGCTAATAGATACAGGCTAATAGATACAGGCCATTTTATGTATACTTTTAATTTTTAGGACTCACTCTAGCGCAAAGTAATGGTCAGCACTACCCTTCCGCGGCTGGCTGGGCCGCAGCAAAGCTGCTTCGTATGGATCGGGTTGGCTTCCACAACTGCCAAAGTTGCTGAGGAAATTTTGTGTTCGCTTCTCATTTCCACTGCCGAGCAGGCAGAAGGGCCGGTGACGCCCAAGATGAGCCGCGGTGTACCAGACCAGTCGCGGGTCCGCATGGCGTTGCTCCAAGGTGCCAGTGATTGCCGGATGCCCCATCACACCCACGTTCAGCCACCACCGCGTGCAATAGGGGCTCGTTTCAGGCAAGCAGGTGACGTGATGAAGCAGATTGGTTTGTGTACGTTGGTGGTGGCGATGGGCCTGGCGGTGGGGTGCTCGCCCGCGCCGGCGCCTTCGGATGAGTCAGTCCAAGCAACGTCGCCAGCAGAGTCAGCCCCGGCCGAGCGCGCTGCGGATGATCAAGGCGGTGGCGAGGCGCCGGCTGTGCCGGAGCAGGGTTCGGGGCCGGCGCGTTGGGACGGGTATGCCGATGTTCGCTTGGGGATGGACGAGGCGGCGTTCCGCGCGGCCTGGGATGGCGAGCTGAAGGCGGACGAGCCGATGGAGGGCAGTACCTGCAGGCACATGGCGCCGACCGATGGCTCGGGACATCCGGGTGTGGCGTTCATGTTCGATGAGGGTCGCTTCGTGCGTTACACGACGATGCCGGACTCGCAGCTCGTGGCGCCGGGTGGTGGCAAGCCCGGGATGGATCGGCAGCAGATCGAGGCGCTGTATCCGGGCAAGGTCAAGGCCGAGCCGCATGTCTATGTCAGCGGCGGGCATTACCTGCGCGTGGTCGATGGCACGTCGGTGCTGGTGTTCGAAACCGATGAGGCCGGCAAAGTCAGCGGCTGGCGCGTCGGTCACGAGCCGCAGGTGGACTGGGTCGAGGGCTGCAGCTGAGGCCGTTTGACGTCGGTCTATTCTCTATTCGCCGCTTGATTCATCGCCGGGGTCGGAGGCTTCCACGCCTTCACCCGGCGGCGGCATCGGGCGCTGGCGCTCATTGGCCAGTGACAGCGCCGCCTTCGCCATCATGTGGGCGGAGACCGGCGCGGTCAGGAACAGGAAGACGGTAATCAGCAGTTCGCGCGGGTGCAGGCCGTTGCCGACGTGCCAGTGGTAGAGCACCGAGGCCATCAACAGGCAGCCCACGCCCAGCGTGCTGGCCTTGGTCGGGCCGTGCAGGCGCTGGAAAAAGGTCTTCAGCCGCACCAGCGCGAACGAGCCGAGGAAGGCGAACGCGGCACCAACCGCGAGCAGGCCCAGCACCAGCCATTCGATCACGCCGCTCATTCCACGATGTCCCGGCGGATGACGTATTTGGACAGCACCACGGTGCCGAAGAAGCCGAGCATGGCGATGATCAGCGCCGCTTCGAAATAGGTTTCGCTGCGCTCGCGCATGCCCAGCAGGATGAGTTCGGCGATGCCGGACACGTACAGCGTGTCCAGTGCGAGGATGCGGTCGGGTGCGCCGGGGCCACGCAGCAATCGCCACAACGCGATCAGCATGCCCAGCGCGACCACCAGCATGGCCAGGTCAATCGCGGTTTCGATCATGGGAACACCTTCAGCATCGGCGCTTCGTAACGGGTCTTGATCTCGCGGATCATCGCCTGCTTGTCGTCGACGTTGAGGCAATGCACCAGGAGATGGCGGCGGTCGGGCGCCAGTTCGGCCGACACCGTGCCCGGGGTCAGGGTGATCAGGCTGGCCAGCGCGGAGATGCCATGGATGTTGGTCAGCTCCAGCGGCACCCAGATGAAATCCGAGCGCAGCGTGGAGGTACGGCCAAGGATCTGCCGGGCCACGGTGAAGTTGGCGCGCAGCACGTCCCACAGCAGCAACAGGACGAGGAACGGCAGGTGGCGCAACTGGCCGAGGCGGGCGAACTCGCGTTCCAGCCGCGCCGCCACCAGCGGCAGCAGCCACGCCAGCAGCAGCGCCAGCAGCACGTTGCCGGCGTCGATGGTTTCCACCAGCAGCAGCCAGAACAGGAATACGGTCAGGCTCTGCGGGATGGAGGGCAGCAGGCGCCGCTTCATGGCGAGGGCTCCCGGATCAAGGGCCGGGCGCTGCCGATGGCATGGATGTAGGCCTCGGCATCCAGCGTCTGGCTGGCGGTGGCACGGGCATGGCGCAGCAGCGGCTCGGCGGCGAGGCTCATCGCGAACACGTAGAGCATGAGGATGAAGATGGCGGCCAGCTCCACGCGGCGTGGCAACGGTGGCGGCGCGGCGGTGGTCGGGCGTGGTTCGACGCGCCAGAACACGCGGGTGCCGATGCGGGTGACGCCGACCAGGGTCAGCAGGCTGCTGCCCAGCACCGCCGCCCAGACCCAGCCCTGCATGCCGTCGGGCGTGGCCTGCAGCAGCGCCAGCTTGCCGATGAAGCCCGACAGCGGCGGCAGGCCCACCAGCGCCACCCCGGCCAGCAGGTAGAGCGTGCCGAGCACCGGCTTGGCGGCAATCGGCCCGCGGTGCAACAGGTCATCGCCGCTGTCGCCGCGCACGCGCTGGATCAGTTCGGCGATCAGGAACAGCGCCGCGGCGGCGAACGCGCTGTGCGGCAGGTAGTACAGGCCGGCGCCGATGGTCGCCGGAGTGTGCAGGGCGAAGGCGATGAACAGGGTGCCGGCGGAGAGCAGCACGAGGTAGGCCACGCCGATGCGCAACAGGGTGGCGCCGACCACGCCCAGCGAGGCCAGCACCACGGTGAGGATGCCGGCGGGCAGCAGCCAGTCCCAGGCGAGGCCGTCGAGTGCGCCGGCCGCAGCGCCGAACATCAGCGCACCCACGCGCAGCACCGCGTACAGGCCGACCTTGGTCATGATTGCGAACAGTGCCGCCACCACCGCCGGTGCGCGGGAGTAGGTCTCCGGCAACCAGGTGTACATCGGCAGCAGCGCCGCCTTGGCGCAGAACACCACCAGCACCAGGCCGCCCGAGGCACGCAGCAAGGCCTGGTCAGCCGCAGGCACCTGGCCGATCCGCGCGGCCATTTCGGCCATGTTGAGCGTGCCGAGCATGCCGTAGAGCAGGCCGAGTGCGATCAGGAACAGGGTCGATGCGGCGATGTTGAACACCACGTAATGCAAGCCGGCCTTGATGCGCAGCCCGCGCGCGCCCGAAAGCAGCAGGCCGTAGGAGGCGATCAGCAGCACCTCGAAGAACACGAACAGGTTGAACAGGTCGCCGGTGAGGAAGGCGCCATTGAGCCCGGCCAGCTGGAACTGGAACAGCGGATGGAAGTGCGGTGCGCGCATGTCCCAGCCGGCGCCTGCATGCAGCAGGCAGGGAATGGCGAGCAGGCAGGTGGTGAGCACCAGCGTGCTGCCGAGGCGGTCACCGACCAAGGTGATGCCCAGGCGCGATGGCCAGTCACCGACCAGGTACACGCCGATGCTGCCATCCAGTGTCTGCCGCAGCAGCGCCAGCGATGCCAGCAGCAGCGCGGCCATGCCGACCCAGGCGCCGATGCGCAGCACGCGCGCATCGTGGCGGCGCTCCAGCAACAGCAGCAGCGCGCCGCACAGCAGCGGGATCAGGATCGGCGCGATCAGCAGATGGTTCATGGCCCATCCTCCGCGCGATCGTCTGGTTCCTCGCCATCGACATGGTCGCAATGCAGGTCGGCGCGCTCGCGCATCGCCACCACCACGGTGACCGCAGTCATCGCGAATGCGATCACGATCGCGGTCAACACCAGTGCCTGCGGCAGCGGGTCGGTGTGGTTGGCGAGGTTGGCGGCCACGCCATCGCGCAATAGTGGCGGCTTGCCCGGGGTCAGCCGTCCGGCCGAGAAGATCAGCAGGTTGGTGGCGTAGGAGAGCAGGGTCAGGCCGAGGATGACGTCGAAGGTGCGCGCACGCAGCATCAGGTACACGCCGGCACCGGTGAGCACGCCGATGGCGATGGCCATGGCCAGTTCCATCATGGCGCGTCTCCCGCGGCGCGGTAGCGGTGACGCACCGTGCCCAGGGTGGAAAGCATCAGCAGCGCGCCGCAGAACACCACCAGGTACACGCCGGTATCGAACACCAGTGCGCTGGCCAGCGGCAGCTCGCCGATCAGCGGCAGGCTCGGTGCGATGTAGCCACTGGTGAGGAACGGCAGCTGGAACAGCAGCGAGCCGAGACCGCCCAGCACCGCGACGATCAGGCCCAGGCCGATCCCGCGCAGGTAGTCGAAGCCGAACGTCGCCTCCACCGAGCGCGCGCCCTGCAGCACGTATTTGACCAGCACCGGCACCGCGATCGCGAGCCCGGCGATGAAGCCGCCGCCCGGCGCATTGTGTCCGCGCAGGAACAGGAAGAACGACACCGTCAGGGTCAGCGGGAACAGCAGCTGGGTGAGATCGGCCGGGATCGGCAGCGACACCGGCGGGCCGGGCACCACCTCATCGGGCGGCAGGCGCGCCCATTTGAGCAGCGCATGCACGACCAGTGCGGCGATGCCGAACACGGCGATTTCGCCCAGTGTGTCGAGGCCGCGGAAATCGACCAGGATCACGTTGACCACGTTGCGGCCATGCGCCTCCGGCAGCGAGCGCGCAAGTAGCTCGCCGGCGATGGTCTGGCTGGGCCGGGTCATCATCGCCCAGGCCAGTGCGCCGACACCGCCGCCGGCCAGCGTCGCCAGTCCGATGTCGCGCCATTTGCGTGGCCGGCTCAGGGTCGGGCCGGATTCCTTGGGCAGGTAGTTCAGCGCCATCATCATCAGCGCGATGGTGACCATCTCCACCAGCAGCTGGGTCAGCGCGAGGTCGGGTGCGGAGAGGAAGGCGAACGTGAGGCTGACCATCAGGCCCACCGCGCCGATCACGATCAGCGCGGTCATGCGTCGCCGGTGCACGGCCAGCGTGCCGAACACCGCCAGCAGCAGGACCGCCCACAGCATCCAGCCGAGGATCGGCATCGGCTGGCCTTGCACCACGCGTCCGGTCGGCAGCGCTTCGCCGGCAAGATAAGGAGCCACGCCGACCACCAGTGCGACCATCAGCAGCCACGCCAGGCTGCGCCGCAGTCCGCCATCGGCGACGTGGCTGGTGAAGCGCTGCGCAAGGTTGAACAGGGTGTCGACGTTCCATTCGAACAGGCGTCGACCGCGCGCGATGTTCTCGCGCGCATGCAGATCCCACCAGCGGCGCAGCGCGAAGTACAGGCCGATGCCGACCACCAGCCCGCCTGCGCTCATCAGCAGCGGCGGGTTGATGCCATGCCACAGCGCGAGGCTGTACTCCGGCGCTTTGCTGCCGAGCACGCCGTGCACCGCGGCCGCCAGCACCGGTGCCACGGTCAGTCCCGGGGCCACGCCGACGGCGAGGCACAGCACCACCAGGATTGCCACCGGCACGCGCATGAAGCGCGGCGGTTCGTGGATCTCGCGATTGACCCGGCGCGGACCGGTGCCGAAGAAGGTGTCATGCACGAAGCGCAGGCTGTAGGCCACACCCAGCGCGCCGGCGGCGAAGGCGACCAGCGCGAATGCAAGGCGCGCGCCATCGCCGGGCAGCTCCAGTGCCTGGGCGAAGAACATTTCCTTGGACAGGAAGCCGTTGAGCAGCGGGATGCCGGCCATCGCCAGACTGGCGATGATCGCCAGCACGCTGGTATAGGGCAGGTAGTGCCGCAGGTTGCCCAGCCGGCGCATGTCGCGGGTGCCGGTTTCGTGGTCGATGATGCCGGCGGCCATGAACAGGCCGGCCTTGAAGGTGGCGTGATTGAGGATGTGGAACAGCGCCGCGACCACCGCCAGCGGCCGCGACAGGCCGAACAGCAGGGTGATCAGACCCAGGTGCGAGATGGTCGAATACGCCAGCAGGCCCTTGAGGTCATGCTGGAAGATCGCCGCCCAGGCGCCGATCAGCAGGGTTGCCGCGCCCACGCCGCTGACCAGCCAGAAGAACAGGTCGCTGCCGGAGAGTATCGGGTACAGCCGTGCCAGCAGGAACACGCCGGCCTTGACCATGGTCGCCGAGTGCAGATAGGCGGAAACCGGCGTCGGTGCCGCCATCGCCTGCGGCAGCCAGAACTGGAACGGGAACTGCGCGCTCTTGGTGAACACGCCGGCCAGCACCAGCAGCACGATCGCCGGATAGCGTGCATCGGCGCGGATCTGATCGCCGGCGGCGAGCACCGCATCCAGCTCGTAACTGCCCACCACCTGGCCGATCAATACCGCGCCACCGAGCAGCGCCAGTCCGCCCATCGCGGTGATCGACAGCGCCATGCGCGCGCCGCGGCGGGCATCGCGCTGCTGTGACCAGAAGCCGATCAGCAGGAACGAACTGATCGAGGTCAGCTCCCAGAACACCACCATCAGCAGCAGGTTGCCGGCGATGACCAGGCCAAGCATCGCGCCCATGAACAGCAGCAGGTAGCCGAAGAAGCGCCGCGCGCTGTCCTTCGGGCTGAGGTAATAGGCCGCGTACAGCACGATCAGCGCACCGATGGCGAGCACCAGCAGCGCGAACATCCACGCCAGCCCGTCCATGCGCAGCGACAGATCCAACCCCAGCGACGGCAGCCAAGGCTGGTGGAAGTAGGGCACCGCTTCGCTCATCACCCGCGGCGCGAAGCGCGCCAGCAGCAGCAGCCCGAGCAGCGGCGCCGAGGCCGCCAGCCATGCCGCCTGGCGCCTGCTGCCGACGAAGGGCATCAACAGGGCAGCGAGGAACGGCAGGCACAGCAGGACGGGCAACAGCATGCAGGGAAGGTCGGCGTGATGGAGCGGCGGCGGCGCGCCCGGCCGCCAATCTTAGCCGAAGCCCCGCATTCGCCCTTCGCGGGCCGCTCGCGCGCTCAGCCGCGCACGATCAGCATGTCGGTGATGGCGGTTTCCAGCAGACGCTTGGCGACACTGCCGATCAGCGCATCGGCCAGACGCGTGCGCCCGTGCGAGGCGATCACCGCCAGTTGCACGTTCTCGTCCAGTGCGGCCTGGCGCAGCAGGCGGATCGGATTGCTGATCTCGACCCGCATCCGCCAGCGCTTGGCCTGCGCCGCGGGCAGCACCTCGTCGCGCCATTGCTTGAGGGCTTTCCCAGCTTCATCGCGAGCCTGCGCGGCAGCCGCTTCGCGTTGCGCGGCATTGCCGCTGGTCATCTCGCGCAGCGCCATGTCGCCGGCGTGCAGCAGCAGCGGCGATGGCAGTTGGGCGAACCAGCCACTGGCCACACGCAGTGCCGTCGCCGAGGAATCGGACAGGTCGCTCGCCACCAGCATGCGCTGGTAGGGTCCACGCGGGCGCTGCTGCACCGCCAGTACCGGGATCTCCGCATGACGGCTGAGCCAGACCAGGGTCGAACCCATTGCGATGCGCTGCATCGAATCGCTGCGCGCGATGCCGGTGACGATCAGTCCGCAGCCGGTTTCCGCCGCCACCCGCGCCGCGGCCTGGCCGACGTGCCCGGGCGCTTCCACGCGCACATCGATCTCGACCGGCGTGTCCGGCAACTCGGCACGGATGCGCTCCTCGACCAGTTCGGCCACGGTCGGTGCATCGTCCTCGTCCTCGTCATCGCGCTGGTAATGATTGGGTCGGCTGAAGCTCGATTCCTGCGGCAGCACGGTGAGCAATACCAGGCGCGCTTTCCATTGTTCGGCCAGTTGCAGGGCGCGGTCGAAGGCGCGATCGGAACGTGCACTGAGGTCGGTAGCCAGCAGGATCGCGGCAGGCGGCTTCGGGCAGGCGGATGCGCTCATGCGTTCTCGGTCTGTCGTGGCGTTGCGTCAAGTTTAGCCGCGTGCGTTGCGTCGCTGCAGCACGGTGGCTGGCGTATGCTTGCCGGATGTGCGCCGCGCCGTCCCCGCACCGGAGCCACGCGTGAATCCCGTGCTGGTCTTTGGTGGCAGCGGGGTGATCGGTGCACCATTGATCGAACGCCTGCTGGCCGGTGGCGCGCAGGTGCTGGCGGTATCGCGCCAGGCCGCGGCGATGCCGCCACGCGCGCGCCTCACCTGGCTGCCCGGCTGGCTGCAATCGATGCCGGTGCTGCCCGCGCGTCCGGCGATGATCGCCAGCTGCGGGCCGCTGGATGCGTTCGCCGAATGGTTCGCGGGCAGCGATCTTGATCCCGCGCGCGTGGTCGCGTTCGGTTCCACCAGCGTGCACGTCAAGCACGACTCCCCCGATGCCGCAGAGCGCGAACTTGCCGCGCGTCTGGCCGCCGCCGAAGCCCGGCTTGCCGCCGCCTGCCGCGAGCGCGGCAGTGGCCTCGACCTGCTCAGGCCGACGCTGATCTATGGCCGTGGCGGGGATCGCAGCCTGGCACGGATCGTCGCCCTGGCGCGGCGGCATGGCCGCTTCGTGCTGCCCAGCGATGCCAATGGCCTGCGCCAGCCGGTGCACGCGGAGGATCTTGCCGCGGCCGCCATCGCCGCATTGCAGGACGAAGCGGGCGGGGTGCGGGCCTATGACCTTCCCGGTGGCGAAACCCTGGGCTATGCGCAGATGGTGCAACGCACGCTGGCAGTGCTCGATCCGTCGCCACGCCTGCATCGGGTGCCGCCGGCCCTGTTCGCGCTGCTGGTCGCGCTGGTGCGCCGCAGCGGTCGCCTTGAAGGGTTCAGCCCGGCGATGCAGGCGCGTCTGTGTCAGGACCTGGTATTCGATGCCGAGCCGGCGCGGCGCGAGCTTGGCTATGCGCCGCGCCCGTTCCGGCCCGAGGCGGCACAGTTCGAATCCGTTTCGTCCTGATGCATGCCAATGTGCATGCTCATGCCCGGGGAACGGGTGCCTCGCGCTGTCGCGCCAGCATGCGCAACGCGATCAGCAGCACGCCGCCGACCACCATCGCGCCGCCGATGAGCACGCGCGCGCCGGGCCGGTCGCCCCAGAACACCACACCCAGTCCCACCGCGATCACCGGCACCAGTTGCAGCCACGGCATCAGCGTCGCCACCGGATGGCGCTGCACCAGTTGGTAGTAGATGCCATGGCCGAGCAGGGACGAGGCGAGCGCGGCATAGGCCACGCCGATCCACGCGGCAGCGCTGGCAGTGGGCAACCGGGCCAGCGCGCCCGGTTCCAGCCACAGGCTGATCGCCAGCAGCGGCAGCACGCTGGCCGCCGCCATCCACGCCTGCTGGTTGAGCATGCTCACGCCTTGGATGCGCCGCATCATCACCGTGGCCACGGCCAGTGCCAATGCCGAGGCGAGCATGGTCAACAGCGCCAGCGGCTTGGCCAGCACCTGCGGATCCAGACCCAGCACCAGCACGCCGAGAAAGCTGAGCCCGATCGCGCTGCCGGTGCGCCAGCCGAACTTCTCGCCGAGCCAGACCCAGGCCAGCAGCGTGGTCATCGGGATGTAGCTCTGCAGCACGATCGCCGGCGAGGTCAGGTCACCGGACAGGTACAGCGAGAGGAAGCTGAGCGAAAAGTGCACCACGCCGATCAGCAGCGAGACCAGCAGCAGGCGCAGCCCCTGCCCGGGCGGCGCCGGACGCAGGAACACCACCAGCGCGAGGCCGAGCACCGCGAAGCGCATCAGGGTGAAGGTGAACGGCGGGATTTCGCGCAGACTGATCGCCGAGGTCAGGAAGTTCAGCGCCCACACCACGCAAACCAGAAGGAGCAGGGCGAGGTCGCGCCCGCCAAGCGGCGTTCGGCTGTTCATGTCAGTAGTTCCAGCCCAGCCGGCGATAGAGCTTGTTCAACACCCACAGAGGGCCGATCAGCAGGTAGGTGAGATCGGTGAGGAAACTGGGGCGCCGGCCTTCGTGATGGTGGCCGATGAACTGGCCCAGCCAGGCCAGCACGAACACGCCCAGCGCCAGCGCGGCGAGCAGGCCCGGGCCCAGTGCCAGGTGCAGCGCGCGCGTGCTCCACGCCAGCAGCACGAACACCGCCAGCATGCCCATGCCCAACGGCCGCGAATGGCGGTAGTAGAACGACCAGGTCATGAACATCGCCAGCGCCGCCCAGGCGCCGGGGCCGAACAGCGTGCCGGGCACCGGGATGCACCACAGCAGCGCGATCACCGACCACAGGATCAGCGGCACGCAGACCACGTGCAGCTTCTGGTTCAGCGCGTCGCGGTGGTCGTCGGCATAGTGCGCGAACCAGCGCTCGATCGGGCGCTGCCCGTCGCCAGTGGCGCCGCGCACCTCAGGCGACCTCGATACCGGCCAGCCGATGCAGTGCCTCGGCGTAGCGCGCGCGGGTGCGCTCGATCACCTCGGCGGGCAGGCGCGGGCCGGGTGGGGTCTTGTCCCAGTCCAGCGTTTCCAGATGGTCGCGCACGATCTGCTTGTCGTAGCTCGGCGGGCTGCTGCCGACGGCGTACTCCTCCGCCGGCCACCAGCGGCTGGAATCGGGCGTCAGCATCTCGTCCATGACGTACAGCCGGCCATCCTCGTCGGTGCCGAATTCGAATTTGGTATCCGCCAGCAGGATGCCGCGACCGGCGGCGTAGTCGCGGGCGAAGCGGTACAGCGCGAGGGTCGCCTCGCGCAGCGCCTCGGCGCGTTCGCGGCCGACCAGGTTGGCGGCCTGCTCGAAGTCGATGTTCTCGTCGTGGTCGCCGACCGCGGCCTTGGTCGAGGGCGTGAAGATCGGTTCGGCCAGTTGTTCGGCCTGGCGCAGGCCGGGCGGCAGGGCGATGCCGCTGACCGCGCCGCTGGCCTGATAGTCCTTCCAGCCGCTGCCGATCAGATAGCCGCGTGCGATGCATTCCACCGGCAGCGGGGTCAGCTTGCGCGTCACCACCGCGCGCTGCGCATACAGCGCCGCATCCACGCCGGCCGGCAGCACACTCTCCACCGGATCATGCGTCAGGTGGTTCGGCATCAGGTGCGCGGTCTTGTCGAACCAGAAGTTGCTGATCTGCGTCAGCATCTCGCCCTTGCCGGGGATCGGGTCCGGCAGCACCACGTCGAAGGCGGACAGGCGGTCGCTCGCCACCATCAGCAGGCGCCCGTCGCCCAGGTCGAACACGTCACGCACCTTGCCGCGATGCAGCAGGTCGAGGCCGGGCAGGTCGGATTCGATCAGGGTGGTGCTCAAGCGGCTTCTCCCAAGTGGGCTGACAGTGTACGGTCTGGCGCCGGCTAGAATGCGCGCATGAACCGCTGGTACGGGAAAATCCTCGGCGCGCTGGCCGGCGCCCTGCTGCTGCGCGTGCAGCCCTTGTTCGGCCTGCTGCTGGGCGGGCTGATCGGGCATGCCTTCGATGCCGACTGGTTCGGCATCGGCCAACGCCAACGGCCGTACCGTGTGCTCGGCCTCGGCGCCGAGGCCAGCGATGCCGAACTCGAACGCGCCTACCGGCGCCTGATGTCGCAATACCATCCCGACAAGTACGCCGATGCCGCGCCGGAGTTGCGCGCGCAGGCGGAGAAGAAGGCGCGTGAAATCAATGCCGCCTGGGATCGCATCCAGCAACTGCGGAGCCGTCGCCGATGAGCCGCCAATCGACCGTGATCGCCCCCTCGATCCTTTCCGCCGACTTCGCCCGCCTCGGCGAGGAAGTCGACACCGTGCTCGCCGCCGGTGCCGACTGGGTGCATTTCGACGTGATGGACAACCATTACGTGCCCAACCTGACCATCGGCCCGCTGGTCTGCGAAGCGCTGCGCAAGCACGGCGTGAGCGCGCCGATCGACGTGCATCTGATGGTCGAGCCGGTGGACGCGATCATCCCGATGTTCGCCGATGCCGGCGCCAGCCTGATCAGCTTCCATCCCGAGGCCAGCCGCCACGTGCACCGCAGCGTGCAGCTGATCAAGTCGCGCGGCTGCCAGGCCGGGCTGGTGCTGAACCCGGCCACGCCCGTTGAAGTGCTGGACTGGGTGCTGGACGATCTCGACCACGTGCTGCTGATGTCGGTCAACCCGGGCTTCGGCGGGCAGGCTTTCATTGATGCCACGCTGGACAAGCTGCGCGCGGTGCGGGCGCGGATCGATGCCTGCGGCAAGTCGATCCGGCTGCAGATCGATGGCGGCGTCAAGCCCGACAACATCGGCCGGATCGCCGCCGCCGGTGCCGATACCTTCGTTGCCGGCTCGGCGATCTTCGGCCAGCCCGACTATGCCGCGGTGATCGCGCGCATGCGTGCCGAAGTGGATGCCGCGCTGGGCTGAGCGATCACATGCAATGAAAAGGCCGACGCGGATGGCGTCGGCCGGAAAATTGGAGGCTCCGTCCCCCGCGTTTCGTCCCTGCTATGGACTCCCATGCTGGGGTGCATGCATGACATTTTGATGAAGCACGGATGACAGGGGTGGGCAGCCTCCCTGCACGGCACTGTCCGGGCTGCGCTATCGTCATTGGATGATCAACGAAGCTGCCAATCCACCGCTGCACTGGATGCTGATCGTGCATGGCTCGGCCGCCTGCGACGAGAGCGTGCGTGATGCGGTGGCTGCATTGCGCCGTGAAGGCGTCGAACTGGAAGTACGCGTGACCTGGGAGCGTGGCGACCCCGCGCGCATGGTCGCCGAAGCGTGCGCCGCGGGCATGGATGTGGTGATTGCCGGTGGCGGCGACGGCACCCTGGGTGAAGTCGCCGCCGCGCTGGCCGACCGGCCCGAAGCGGCTGATGCACTGCCGGCGCTGGCCCATCTGCCGTTGGGCACCGCCAATGACTTCGCCGCCGCCGCGACCATCCCTTCCGATGCGGAAACCGCGCTGCGCCTGCTGCGTGGCAATACGCCGCTGCCGATCGACCTGCTGCGCATCGAGCATGACAGCGGCAGTGGCTGGTGCATCAACCTTGCCAGTGGCGGCTTCGGCGCTGACATCACCACCGAAACCAGCGAATGGCTCAAGGGCATGCTCGGCGGCTTGGCGTACGTGGTCACCGGCCTGGGCCGGCTGGGCCGCATCGAGCCATTGCCGGCGCGGCTGCACGGGCCCGGCTTCGACTGGCAGGGCGAGTTCATCGCCATGGGCATCGGCAATGGACGCCAGGCCGGCGGTGGCCAGGTGCTGTGCCCGGAGGCGCTGCTGGATGACGGCTCGTTCGAACTCACCGTGATCCCGCCGCTGGAGGGAGAGGTCGGCAGTGCACTGGGCGCGGCGATGAGCGGTGGCCGCGAGGCGGCGCTGGAGCGCGTCGCCATCCGTGCGCGCCTGCCGTGGCTGGAAATCGAGTCCGATGCGGAGCTGACGTTCAATCTGGATGGCGAACCGTGCCCTTCGCACGCCTTCCGCATCGAGTGCGTGCCGGCACGACTGAACATGCACCTGCCGCGTGATTGCCCGCTGCTGCAAGCCACCGTGCACGGGCTGCCGACGGGGAATCTGGAAGGGGAGGGGGCTTCGGGCTAAAGTGCGTGCATGAGTGCATCGCGCGCGCATTTCCGTGGACCGGGCCGATGGCGATGGCGGCTTGCCGCCCGCCCGCATCGCCCCTGTCCCTTGCACGGAGATCCCGCGCGTGATCGATTCGACTGAGTTCCAACGCCTGGCCGCACAAGGCCACAGCCTGATCCCGGTGGTGCGCGAGGTGCTGTCCGACCTCGACACCCCGCTCTCGGTTTACCTCAAGCTGGCCGATGGCCCGCACAGCTTCCTGTTCGAATCGGTCGAGGGCGGCGAGCGTTTCGGCCGCTATTCGATCATCGGCCTGCCCGCGCGCCGGGTGTATGCCTTCCACGGCCACGAATTGCGCGTGTGCGAGGACGGGGTCGAAATCGAGCGCCGCCAGGTGGCCGATCCGCTGGCCGAAGTCGAGTGCCTGCGTGCGGCGGAAAGCGTGCCGCGCCTGCCCGGCCTGCCCGGCTTCAGTGGCGGGTTGGTCGGCTGGTTCGGCTTCGAGAGCATCGGCTACATCGAGCCGCGCTTCGCCGGCAACGACAAGCCGGACGAGTTGGGTACCCCCGACATCCTGCTGATGCGCGCCGAGGAAGTCGCGGTGTTCGACAACCTCAAGGGCCGGCTGTATCTGGTGGTGCATGCCGACCCGCGCCAGCCACATGCCTGGGAGCGCGCGCAGCGGCGGCTGGATGCGCTCGGCCACCGCCTGCGCCAGGGCGGCGCCGGCTATCCGCAGACACCGTCCGGCAGCGTGCTCGACGAGGCCGACTTCGCTTCCGGCTTCACCCGCGAGGGCTTCATGGCCGCAGTGGAAACCGCGCGCGAGCACATCCGCGCCGGCGACATCTTCCAGGTGGTGCTGAGCCAGCGCATGTCGGTGCCGTTCCACGCCCGCCCGGTGGACGTGTACCGCGCGCTGCGTGCACTCAATCCATCGCCGTACATGTATTTCCTCGATACCGGGCGCACCCAGGTGGTCGGTTCCTCGCCGGAAATCCTGGTGCGCCTGCAGGAAGGGCGCATCACCGTGCGTCCGATTGCCGGCACCCGCCCGCGTGGTGCCACGCCCGAGGCCGATGCCGCGCTGGAAGCCGAATTGCTGGCCGACCCCAAGGAACGTGCCGAGCACCTGATGCTGATCGACCTCGGCCGCAACGACGTGGGCCGGGTCAGTGAGGCGGGCAGCGTGGAAGTCGGCGAGCGTTTCACCATCGAGCGCTACAGCCACGTCATGCACATCGTCAGCGAGGTCAACGGCCGCCTGCGCGAAGGCCTGGACAGCATCGACGTGTTGCGCGCGGCGTTTCCGGCGGGCACGGTGTCAGGCGCGCCGAAGATCCGCGCGCTGGAAATCATCCGCGCGCTCGAGCCGGTCAAACGCGGGGTATATTCGGGGGCAGTCGGTTACCTGGGTTGGAGCAGTGCCGGCACGCCGGGCGCGTTCGACACCGCGATCGCGATCCGTACCGCGGTGATCCAGGAGGGCCGACTGCATGTGCAGGCAGGGGCAGGCATCGTGTTCGATTCGGATCCGCAAAAGGAGTGGGAGGAGACCATGAACAAGGGTCGTGCCCTGTTCCGCGCCGTGGCCGAGGCGGTGCGTGGACTTTGATCCACGCACGCGCGGCAGTGATCGCCGGGGCTGGCCCGAGCGCTTGCCACGCCATGCCGAAATCGAAGCCCTGGTGCCTGCTGATGCAGCCTACGCACGCCTGCTCAAGCGAGGCCGCAAGCGCACGGTGCTGCGCACCACGTTCGTGGCCATCGCCTCTTCCGCCGTGATGACGTACTTCATGCTCTGGCTTGGCGGCTTCACGGTTGGCGACAGCGCGCAGGTGGCGCGCTTCCGTGGGTGGGCGCTGCTGACCTCGGTGATCATTCCCGCGGTGGTCAGCCCGCTGCTGATACTCTGGTTGCTGCGCATTCTCAATCATGTCGAAGCGGTATTGGCACAGGTCAACCGCATGGCCGCCAGCGATGCCCTGACCGGGCTGATGAACCGACGCAGCTTCATGCAGGCGGCGCAACAGCAGATCCGCGATTGCGCTGCGGCCGGGCGTCCGCTGGGCCTGATCCTGCTGGATATCGATCGTTTCAAGCTGATCAACGACACTTGGGGACATTCGGCGGGGGATGCCGCACTGGTGCGCCTGGCCGACCACCTGCGCGAGAGTTGCGAGTCGCATGCGCTTGCCGCGCGCCTGGGCGGCGAAGAGTTCGTCCTGCTGCTGGCCGATGCCGGCATCGAGCGTGTCGCGCAGGTGGCTGAAGCACTGCGACGGCGGGTGGAAGGCGATGAAGCGGGCAACCCGCCGGCGGCGGTGGCGAGCATGCGCATCAGTGCCGGCGTCGCCAGCAGCAGCGAAGGCATGACCAGTCTTTCGCAGCTGCTGCGCCGCGCCGACGCGCGCCTGTACATCGCCAAACGGCAGGGACGCAATCGGGTCGAGGCGCATGCCCTTCCGGACCCGGACGCTGGCGCCCACTGAACCCGTACCGATGCCGGCTTCCATCCATTGTCCTTCGGGCGACCTGCTCACGGTGCAAAATAGCCGCATTCAGCATTCGCTTCGTATCCACGCCCTGTCCCCGCACGCCCCTCACGCACCATGATCCTGATGATCGACAACTACGACAGCTTCACCTGGAACCTGGTGCAGTACCTGCAGGAGCTGGGTGCCGAGGTGCGGGTGGAGCGCAATGACGCGCTCGACGTGGATGCGGTCGCGGCGCTGGCACCGGACAAGATCGTGATCTCGCCGGGGCCGGGCACGCCGGATCAGGCCGGGATATCGCTGGCATTGATCGAACGGCTCGGTCCACGCATTCCGATCCTCGGCGTGTGCCTGGGCCATCAGGCGATCGGCCAGGCTTATGGCGGCAGGGTGGTGCGTGCCGCCCGCATCATGCACGGCAAGACCTCACCCATCCATCACCGCGGCGAGGGCGTCTTTGCCGGTCTGGAAAACCCGTTCGAGGCGACCCGCTACCATTCGCTGGTGGTGGATCAGGATTCGCTGCCTGACAACCTCGAGGTCACCGCTTGGACCGAGAACGCCGATGGCAGCCGCGAGGAAATCATGGGTCTGCGGCATCGCCAGTTCCCGCTTGAAGGCGTGCAGTTCCATCCCGAATCCATCCTCACCCGCCACGGGCACGACCTGTTGCGCAACTTCCTCGCGCGCTGAGGCGTGCGGCCGGCAACCTTCCGTTTTTCCAACCGTCCATGTCGATCACTCCGCACGAAGCCCTGCAACGTACCATCGAGCACCGCGAAATCTTCTTCGACGAAATGGTCGAGCTGATGCGCCAGATCATGCGCGGCGATGTCTCGCCGCTGATGACCGGGGCGATCCTCACCGGCCTGCGGGTGAAGAAGGAGACCGTCGACGAAATCGCCGGCGCGGCCACGGTGATGCGCGAGTTCTCGCGCAAGGTCGAGGTCGCTGATCGCACGCATCTGGTCGATATCGTCGGCACCGGCGGTGACGGTGCGCAAACCTTCAACATTTCCACTGCGGCGATGTTCGTCGCCGCTGCCGCCGGCGCGCGCGTGGCCAAGCACGGCGGTCGCAGCGTGTCCTCGTCCTCGGGCAGCGCCGACGTGCTGGAGTCGCTGGGCGCGAAGATCGAATTGCCGCCGGAAAAGGTCGCCGCCTGCATCGACGAAACCGGCATCGGCTTCATGTACGCGCCGCTGCATCATCCGGCGATGAAGGTGGTCGCGCCGGTGCGCCGCGAGCTCGGCGTGCGCACGCTGTTCAACATCCTCGGCCCGCTGACCAATCCGGCCGGCGCCGACAACATCCTGATGGGCGTGTTCCATCCGGACCTGGTCGGTATCCAGGTGCGCGTGCTGCAGGCACTGGGCGCCAAGCGCGCGCTGGTGGTGTGGGGCCGTGACGGCATGGACGAGCTCTCGCTCGGCGCGGCCACCCTGGTCGGCGAGCTGCGCGACGGCAAGGTGCGCGAATACGACGTGCACCCCGAGGATTTCGGCATCCGCATGGCGCATACGCGCAACCTGCGCGTGCACGATGCCGCCGAGTCCAAGTCGATGCTGCAGGGCGCGCTCGACAATACACCTGGCTTGGCACTGGAGATCGTGGCGATGAACGCGGGTGCCGCGCTGTACGTCAGTGGCGTGGCCGAGGACATTCGTGAAGGCATCGCGCTGGCACGCAAGGCGATTGCCAGCGGCGCGGCGCGGGAGAAGCTGACCCGGTTCGTTGACACCACGCGGAGGCTGGCCGATGAGTGACGTGTTGCAGAAGATCCTCGCGCGCAAGCACGAGGAAGTGGCCGAGCGCAGCGCGGTGACGCCGCTGGCGGCATTGGAAGAGCGGCTGGTCGAAGCCCCACCGGTACGCGGGTTCGCCGCGGCGCTGGCGGCACGCATCGCGGACGGACAGGCGGCGGTGATCGCCGAGGTGAAGAAAGCCAGCCCCTCGCGTGGCGTCATCCGCGCCGATTTCGATCCGGCGGCGATTGCCGCGCGCTATGCCGAGGGTGGTGCCGCCTGCCTCTCGGTGCTGACCGATGTCGATTTCTTCCAGGGCAGCGACGCATATCTGCAAGCGGCGCGTGCCGCCTGCGCGTTGCCGGTGCTGCGCAAGGATTTCGTGGTCGATCCCTGGCAGGTGGTCGAGGCGCGGGCCATCGGTGCCGACTGCGTGTTGCTGATCGTGGCTGCGCTGGATGATCTCGCCATGCATCGCCTGGCCGCACGCGCGATGGGCCTGGGCATGGATGTGCTGATCGAGGCGCACGATGGCGAGGAGCTGGCGCGTGCGCTGGGCGTGCCGGGCATGGACGGCCGCGCGCCGCTGATCGGCATCAACAATCGCGATCTGCGCGATTTTTCCGTCAGCCTGGATACCACGCTGGGCCTGCTCGAGCAGATCCCCGACGATCGCCTGCTGGTCACCGAGAGCGGCATCCACACCCGCGAGGATGTGCGTCGCATGCGCGATGCCGGTGTGCACGCCTTCCTCGTCGGCGAGGCTTTCATGCGTGCCGACGATCCGGGCACCGCGCTGGCCGACCTGTTCACCGACGCATGAGCGCTCAGCCTGGCCCGGCCGGCCCGCCGCTGGTGGTATTCGATTTCGACCACACCCTGTACGACGGCGATTCCGGTACCCATCTGTTTCGCTGGTTGATTGCGCGCTCATGGTGGCGCGTGCTGCTGGCGGCCCTGCTGGCACCGGTGTTCGCGCCCTTGATCGCGTTCCTGCCGACCCGCCGCGTCGGCATCTCCGCCTTCGTCTGGGCCGGCACCGTCGGCCTGCATCGGCGTCGCGATCTCGACGATCTGATCGATCGTTACGTGCTGGCCAATCAGCAGGCGATGCGTCAGCGCCTGTTGCCGATCGCGCTGGACGTGCTGGCGAGGCATCGTGCCGCCGGCGACAAGGTGATCGTCGCCACCGGTGCGCCACCGGAGCTGGCGCGCGCGATCCTCGCCTTCGTCGCGCACGAGGACGTGCCGGTGATCGGCACCCAGGTCGGGCCGAAGTACGGCGCGGTCATCGCCGTGCGCCACTGCCACCATGAAATGAAGATGCGCATGATCCGCGAGGCCGGCCACGTCGAGCCGGTGGCGGCGGCCTACAGCGACAGCAGTGCCGACCTGCCGTTGCTGCAGGCGGCGCAGCGTCCGGTGGTGGTCAATCCCAAGCCGCAGCGCATCGCCTGGTTCCGCGAGCGGCTGCCGCCCGGCACGCCGTTTCTCAACTGGGGTTGCCCGGATCGTGGCGGAGAACCGGTCAGGCCAAGCACGTTGCCGTGATGCCGGACGCGCCCGCAGCAGCCACGTTGCGTTTCGTGGCTCAGCAGCCCAGGTGCTTGACGAAGCGCAGGGTGCCGTCGCTGTAGCCGCAGGCGCGGTAGAACGCGTGGGCGTCGGTGCGCTGCGAGCCGCTGGTGATTTCCAGCCGTGCCGCGCCGGCCAGACGCGCGCGGCGCTCGGCCTCGCGCAGCAAGGCGCGTCCCAGGCCGCGGCCCTGGGCTTCGGGCGTCACCACCATCGCGGTGATGCGGCAGGTGGTGGTGCCCAGCGGCAGGTAGTACATGAAGTCCAGCGCGATCAGGCCGCAGACCACGCCGGCCTCGCGTGCCAGCACCAGTGCCTGGCGATCATTGTCGAGGATCGCGTGGATGCGCTCGCTGGCCTCGTCGATCTCGCAGGGATAGCCCAGCGTGTTGAGCAGCAGGGCCACGTCGTCGGCGTCCATCGGCGAGGCGCTGCGCAGGTCGAGTCTGTCGATCTCGTGCATCCGCTCGGTCTCCGGACGATCCATCTCAGCGCGCGTCGTACAGGACCAGGGTCTTGCCGCGTGCATGCAACTTGCCGTCGGCCTGCAGCTTCTTCAATACCCGTCCTGCCATCTCGCGCGAACAGCCCACCAGACGGGCCAGTTCCTGGCGCGAGATGCGCAGCTGCATGCCTTGCGGATGGCTCAGTGCGTCGGGTTCACGTGCGAGATCGTGCAGGGTGCGCCAGATGCGGTTGGTGACATCGAGGAAGGCCAGGCGGCTGGCCTTGCGCGTGGTGTCGCGCAGACGTCGGGAAAGCTGGTCGGCAATGCCGTACATCAGTCGCGTCGCATCAGCGGCCAGCGCACCGGTCAGCAGCTGCTGGAACTTCTGCGTGTCGATCTCGGCCAGATCGGTCGCCACCCGCGTGCGCAGCGTCACTTCGCGCGGCTCGGGCTCGGTGAACAGCGACATCTCGCCGATGAATTCGCCGGGGCCGAAGTAGCCGAGGATCAGTTCGCGGTCATCCTCTTCTTCGGCGATGATGCTGACCGAACCTTCGACCACGTAATACATCGTCCCGGCCGGGTCGCCCGGACGGAACACGTCACTGCGTGAGGGAAAGCGGCGGCGCTGGGTATGCGCGAGGAAGCGCTCGATGACGCCGGCATCGGGGGCCAGCGCGGAGGTCTGTTGACGCAACGCGAGGCTGAGGGGGGAAGGCAGGGTCATGGCAGCAGATGCGGCTGAATAGACAGTGAAGCTTATGCCCTTGCATGCCGCGCCGCAAACGACTGCATCCCATTCCGCGACAGTGCACGAGGATTCCCGCATAATTGCGTCTTTCGCGTTCCCGGAGCACTGCCGTGGTCAAGCCACTGCCGCGCCTGAAGCTGCAAGGTTTCAACAACCTCACCAAGTCCCTGTCGTTCAACATCTACGACGTGTGCTACGCCGTGTCCGAGGACGAGCGCCAGCGCTACATCGAGTACATCGACGAGCAGTACGACGCCGATCGCCTGACCCAGATCCTGACCGACGTGGCCGAGATCATCGGCGCCAACATCCTCAACATCGCGCGCCAGGACTACGACCCGCAGGGCGCGTCGGTGACGATCCTGATCTCCGAGCAGCCGGTGATCGACAAGGCCGACGCCAAGGGCGTGATTTCCGAGGCCGTGGTCGCGCACCTGGACAAGTCGCACATCACCGTGCACACCTACCCGGAGACGCACCCGGACAACGGCATCGCCACCTTCCGCGCCGACATCGACGTCTCCACCTGCGGCGTGATCTCACCGCTGAAGGCGCTGAACTACCTGATCGAGTCGCTGGAGTCCGACATCGTCATCATGGACTACCGCGTGCGCGGCTTCACCCGCGACATCAAGGGCAAGAAGCACTACATCGACCACAAGATCAACTCGATCCAGGATTACCTGCACAAGAACATCAAGTCGCGCTACGAGATGCTCGACGTCAACGTCTACCAGGAAAACCTGTTCCACACCAAGATGCACCTCAAGGACTTCGACCTCGACCAGTACCTGTTCGAAGAGAAGGCCCGCAACCTCTCGTTCAAGGAGCGCATGAAGATCGAACAGCGCCTGAAGCGCGAGATCGAGGAGCTGTATCAGGGGCGGAATTTGACGGACTAAGGGCGAGGAGTGAGTGCAGAGAAGTGAGGAGTGAGAGGGATCAGCTGGCTCTGCACAACTGAGCGCAGCGGCCTTTCCCGGATACATAACCGTTTTCTCGCCGCTCGACGATCTAGCGCCTCCATCTGGATGCGTCCAGCAGACGAAGCGAGGTGATGCAGAGTGGCGACTGCGGTGATCACTCCACGCACACCCGCCTTTCTCTCACTTCTCACTCCTCTCCACTCACTCCTAGATTCTGTACGCAACCGTCTTCATCACCCGCGACGCCGCGGCCATCAGCGACGGGATCGGGTCGGGCAGCACGCGGGCGCCGGCGGCTTCGGCGGCATCGGCGTGGCGGATTTCGTCTTCCTTCATCTGCTCGAGGATCGCGCGGCTGCGTTCGTCCTCGTCCGGCAGTTCGCGCAGGTGCTCGTCCAGATGCGCCTCCACCTGGCGTTCGGTTTCGACCACGAAGCCGAGGTTCCAACCATCGCCGCGCAGGCCGGCGAGGGCGCCGATGGCAAAGCTGCCGCCGTACCACAGCGGGTTGAGCAGGCTCGGGCGGCTGTCGAGCTCTTCCAGACGCTGCGCGCACCACGCGAGGTGATCGGTTTCCTCCTGCGCCGCATGCAGCAGTTGCGCGCGTGTCGCCGGGTCGCGCGCCACCGTGGCCTGGCCGATGTAGAGCGCCTGGGCGCAGACTTCGCCGACGTGGTTGATGCGCATCAGGCCGGCCGCGTGGCGGCGCTCGTCCGCGGTCATCGGCAGTGGCGGATGCACTTCACCGGGATTGGGACGCTCGGCCAGTGGCTGGCCGAACACGGTTTCGATGGCGTTCTGCGCTCCGGCCAGCAGGCGGTCGAGCGCGCTCAGGTGTCGAATGCTGTCCATGCGTGCATTGTGCGCCATGCCGGCTTGCGTCGTCGTGCATGCCGGGTGGCTTGCGCGTGGCGGCCAGGAAGGGCTACAATTCCGCCTCTTTGCCCGCCGCAAGGCCCGGGCAGGGATACAACGCGAGGTGAAGTTCCGCGGCCGCGCCGCGCAACCAGCCCGACCATCCACCCGAGAGTCACACCATGAAGACCTATTCCGCAAAGAACGAGACCGTCCAGCGCGACTGGTACGTCGTCGACGCCGAGGGCAAGACCCTGGGCCGCCTGTCCACCGAACTGGCCCGCCGCCTGCGTGGCAAGCACAAGCCGGTCTACACCCCGCACGTCGACACCGGCGATTACCTGATCGTGATCAACGCCGAGAAGATCGCCGTCACCGGCAACAAGCTGGCCGACAAGAAGTACCACCGCTTCACCGGCTACATCGGCAACCTCAAGACCGAAACCCTCGGCCAGGCGCTGGAGCGCCACCCCGAGCGCGTGATCGAAACCGCGGTCAAGGGCATGCTGCCGAAGAACCCGCTGGGCCGCGCCATGTTCCGCAAGCTCAAGGTCTACAAGGGCGCCGAACATCCGCACGCTGCGCAGCAGCCGCAGGTCCTGGACATCTGAGGTCGACATCATGGCTATCCAACAGAATTACGGCACCGGCCGTCGCAAGTCCTCCACCGCCCGCGTGTTCCTGCGCAAGGGCGAGGGCAACATCACCATCAATGGCCGTCCGCTGGACGAGTTCTTCGGTCGTGAAACCGCGCGCATGATCGTGCGCCAGCCGCTGGAACTGACCCAGTCGGTGGACAAGTTCGACGTCATCGCCACCACCACCGGCGGCGGCACCACCGGACAGGCCGGTGCGATCCGCCTGGGCATCGCCCGCGCGCTGGTCGAGTACGACGAAACGCTGAAGAGCGAGCTGCGCAAGGCCGGCTTCATGACCCGCGATGCGCGTGAGGTCGAGCGCAAGAAGGTCGGTCTGCACAAGGCGCGTCGCGCCACGCAGTTCTCCAAGCGCTGATCCATCCGCAGCGTGGCGGCGTCGTGGCGGCTTGCCGGTACCGCAGTACAGGCGGCGCCACCACTCCTTGCCACGGGGCGCCTGTCCACGCGCTTGTCGCGCTGGGCAGCCGATCGCCCGCTGGCGGTGTTGTGGCAGCTTGCCGGCACTCTCGATACAGGCAAGCTGCCACGCCTGGCCAGCGAACGATTGCGACGCGTGGCCACGCATGGTTGGAATGATGCTTCGATTGTGCGTGCATGCGGCCGAAAGTCGCGGTAAAATCTGCTTTCACAGCCCCGTAGCCAAGTGGTAAGGCATCTGACTCTGACTCAGACATTCGGTGGTTCGAATCCATCCGGGGCTGCCAGTTCCAAGCCAAGAAAGCCCGCCTGCCAAGGCGGGCTTTCCTGCTTTTCAAGCAAAGGATTTCTCGATGGTCGCCAGCTTTCCGCCGCCCTATACCTCGCCGGCGCATCTGACCCGGATGCTGCAGGCGCATGGCAGCGCGGCGCTGGCGGCGGATGATCTGGCAACACTGTGCGGCACCCGCGTGCAGGCGCTGGACGAGCTGGTGCCCAGCTGGGACGACCTGCCAGAAGATGCCTATCTGCGCGACGACGGCCGCTATCGGCATCGCCGCCATGGCTGCTATCTGGTCGAAGATGGCCGCTTGCGCCCCGGCCCGCGCCGCGCCCACTACCAGCCCACCGAATACAACGCCCTGCATGGCGGCATGCAGCGCTGGTTCGAGCCGATCACCGACGCGGTACAGTCGCACCCCGCGTTCCAGGCCCTGCTGCTGGGCCTGAGCGCGCAGTGCTCGGCGCTGCGCCCGGTGCCGCGCTGGCATATCGAGGCGCACCAGTTCCGCATCGACACCGGTGCCGGCATCGGCCGGCCGACGCCGGAAGGCGCGCATCGCGATGGCGTGGACTTCGTCGCGGTGATCCTGATCGCCCGGCATCAGGTCATCGGTGGCGAAACCCGGGTGTTCGCCGCCGACCGCCCCGAAGGCCAGCGCTTCACACTGTGCCAGCCGTGGAGCCTGTTGTGGATGGACGATGCGCGGATGATCCACGAATCGACCCCGATCCAGCCCGCCGGCGAGGCGCCGGGGCATCGCGACACGTTGGTGCTGACCTGGCGCGCCGAGGGGTTTCTGGGCGATGACCAGATGGCCGAAGCGCAGCCGGACGCAACTGCAGGCGGTTGATCCGGCTGGCCTGGGCCGGCCGGCATCCGGGCGTGTGTGGGTCGTCGCGTCTTATTGGGAATGTCCGCGCTTGCTAGACTTGCGTGTTCATCACTGCGTGCGGCGGAGGCCCCATGAAGCTTGGATCGTTGAAGGAAGGTGGCCGCGACGGCACCCTGATCGTCGTCTCCCGTGACCTCGCGCGCGGCGTGCGCGCCGGCGACATCGCGCCGACCCTGCAGCGCGCGCTGGAGGACTGGTCCAATACCGCGCCGCGGCTGGTGGCGCTGTACGAGGCACTCAACGACGGCCAGGCCGAGGGCGCGTTCGACATCGACCTGCAGGCATTGGCCGCGCCGCTGCCGCGCGCCTACGAATTCGTCGACGGCAGCGCCTACCTGCCGCACGTCGAGCGCGTGCGTCGCGCGCGCGGCGCCGAAGTGCCGGAAAGCTTCTACACCGATCCGCTGATGTACCAGGCCGTCAGCGCCGGTTTCTACGGCCCGCGTGATCCGGTGATCGTGCCCAGCGAAGACTACGGCATCGACCTCGAAGCCGAGATCGTGGTCATCACCGACGACGTGCCGATGGCGGCCAACGCCGAACAGTGCGCCGACCACATCCAGCTGATCGGTCTGGTCAACGACGTCTCGCTGCGCAATCTGATTCCCGGCGAGTTGGCCAAGGGCTTCGGCTTCCTGCAGTCCAAGCCGCGTTCGGCGCTGTCGCCGGTGTTCGTCACCCCCGACGAGCTGGGCGATGCCTGGCGCGACGAGAAGGTGCACCTGCCGCTGCTGACCCACGTCAACGGCGAATGGTTCGGCGCCCCGGAAGCGGGCGAGGACATGCAGTTCAACTTCGCCGAACTGGTGGCGCATGCGGCGCGGACGCGACCGTTGTCGGCCGGCACCATCGTCGGCTCGGGCACCATCGCCAACCAGGACACCTCGCGCGGCGCCTCCTGCTTCGCCGAGCGGCGCACCATCGAGACGCTGGAAACCGGCAAGCCGGTGACGCCGTTCATGTCCTTCGGCGACCGCGTGCGCATCGAGATGCTGGATCGCGACGGTGCCAGCATCTTCGGCGCGATCGAGCAGGTCATCGAACCGCACGCCGCGCGCTGAGGGGTGGCGATGGATGCGTCGCTGACCCTGTATTCGTACTGGCGCTCCAGCGCCGCCTATCGCGTGCGCATCGGCCTCAACCTCAAGCAGCTCGATTACGTGATCGAGCCGGTGCATCTGGTGCGCGATGGCGGCGAACAGCGCGGTGAAGCCTATCGCGCACTCAATCCGCAGGCACTGGTGCCGGCGCTGGTGCACGGGGATCGGGTGCTGACGCAGTCGCTGGCGATCCTCGAATACATCGACGAGATCTGGCCGCAGCCCGCGCCCCTGCTGCCCGCCAGCGCCGTCGAACGTGCCCGCGTGCGCGCGCTGGCGCAGCTGGTCGCCTGCGACATCCATCCGCTCAACAACCTGCGCGTGCTGCAGTACCTCAAGCGCGAGCATGCGCTGGAGCAGGACGCCATCGATGCGTGGATGCGGCACTGGATGCAGCAGGGCTTTGCCGCGATGGAGCAGTTGCTCGCCACCACGCCCGGTACCGGCGCCTTCTGCCATGGTGATGCGCCGGGCCTGGCCGATGCCTGCCTGGTGCCGCAGCTGTACAACGCGCGGCGCTTTGCATTGGCACTGGATGATTACCCGACGCTGACGCGGATCGAGGCCGCCTGCCTCGCCTTGCCCGCGTTCGAGGCCGCACGCCCGGAAAACCAGCCCGACGCGGCCTGAGCCGCGTCACCCGATGTGTCGCAGGGGCCGCGCTCAGCCGCCGTAATTGCTGTCGTCGAAGCCCTGGGTGATGGCCGGCGGCGAGAACGTGGTGGCATACGGATCGTGCTCGCCCTGGCTGCCCTCGGACAGGCGGAAACGCAAGGCCAGCCCTTCGCGCGAATCGGCCGCGCGCAACGCCTCTTCCTGCTCGATGCGACCCTGCTTGTACATGGTGAACAGCGCTTGGTCGAAGGTCTGCATCTGCTCGGTCAGCGACTCCTCCATTGCCGGCTTGATCTTGTGCACCTCGCCGCGGCGCATCAGGTCGCGGATCAGCGGCGTGTTGATCAGCACTTCCACTGCCGGCAGGCGCTTGCCATCCACGCCCTTGACCAGCCGCTGCGAGATCACCGCATGCAGGTTCAGCGAAAGGTTCATCAGCACGTTCTTGTGCGCCGCCTCGGGGAAGAAGTTGAGGATGCGCTCCAGTGCCTGATCGGCATTGTTCGAGTGCAGCGTCGCCAGGCACAGGTGGCCGGTCTCGGAGAAGGTGATCGCCGCCTCCATCGTTTCCGCATCAAGGATCTCGCCGATCAGGATCACGTCCGGCGCCTCGCGCATCGCGTTCTTCAGCGCCACGTGGAAGCTGTGCGTGTCGATGCCCACCTCGCGCTGGTTGACCAGCGAACGCTTGTGCCGATGCAGGTACTCGATCGGGTCCTCGATGGTCAGGATGTGTCCGGTCTTGGTGTTGTTGCGATGGTCGATCATCGAGGCCAGCGTGGTCGACTTGCCCGAGCCGGTCGAGCCCACCACCAGCACCAGCCCGCGCGGCTGGTTGACGATCTCGCGCAGCACCGGCGGCAGGTGCAGCTCGTCGATCGAGGGGATCTCGGTGCGGATCGCGCGGATCACCATGCTGACGTCGCCACGCTGGCGGAACACGTTGACGCGGAAGCGTCCCGCATCCGGGATCGCCATCGCCATGTTCAGCTCCATCTCGCGCTCGAAGACCTCGATCTGCTCCCGATCCAGCAATGAATATGCGATGCGTTCCACCAAACCGGGCGGCAGACTGGTGGTCCCGAGCGGGTACAATCGGCCCTCCACCTTGATGTGGATCGGCGCACCGGTCGACAGGAACATGTCGGACCCGTGCTTTTCAGTCATGAGCTTGAGGAAGTGGGTGATGTCCATGCGGACCCCTGGTTCGCGAGACGAGAGGATAGCTTAAACTTTATTCTTGGTCGGAGCATCTGCGTGGGTTCGGCAGTTACCTCGTGCAAGCCCTCGCTCTGTTGCACCCGATTGGCACCGCGAATGCCCCAGATGCTGCTACTCGTCCATACATGAAAACGGGCCGGGTTGATTGTGCCAGCCGGTACGTGAGTGCACTATGCGCAATCGTTTTTGTGCATGCCGCTCATGCGTTGTTGGCCATTTGGATTGAGGACTGTCAGTGTCACTTCAAAGCATGTGGTCAGGTTTTCGCATGAAGTTCCGCCTTGCGTTCTCACTGGCAAGCCGGGATATCCAAAGCCGATATCGTGGATCTGCGTTCGGGCTTGTCTGGTCGGTATTTCAGCCCATCATAATGCTGTTGATGTATACGGTGTTCTTTACGCAGGTCTTTGGCGCGCGCTGGCGACCTGAAGACGAAGGCATGGGAACGTATGCGGTCGCGCTGTTCGTTGGGATTGTGATTCACGGTTTCGTGGCCGAAGCGCTGACCCGGGGCGGCGCCGTGATCCTGTCAAACCCAAATTACGTGAAAAAGTTGGCATTCCCGATTGAGATCATGCCATGGGCAGTTGCCATGGCCGCGTTGTTCACCGGGATCATCGGCATCGTGATCAGCATTTGCGCATGGCTGCTGATTGGCCAGGAGTTCAGTTCCGTGGCTTGGCAGTGGCCCTTGCTGCTGTTTCCGATCTTGCTGTTCACCGCAGCAACCGCGTTTATGTGCGCTGCATTAAATGTGTATGTGCGGGACTTTGGACACGTAACCTCGGTGCTGGTTACAGTCCTGCTTTTCACATCGCCTGTTTTCTTTCGATCAGACCAGATCGACGGTTGGTTTCGGAATGTGATTGAGCTCAATCCCTTGACCTTCCTGATAGAGCAGTCCCGCAATACCCTGCTTTTCGGAGAGGGGCTGGATATCGGCCGCTATGGCGGGTTCGTTGCCGGTACGGTTGTCTTTTATGCTGGCGCAGTCTGGTTTTTCAAACGGGTTTCACCGGGGTTTGCAGATGTCCTCTGACCAGCTGCAGCCCGTCGTCTCGGTCCGTTCATTGAGCAAGGGTTATGCGGTAACGCCCAAGCCATTCCAGCATATGTTGTCGCTGCTTTTTGGTCGCAGGCGTACGGAAGCAAGTTTCTTTGCGCTGGACAACGTGAGCTTCGAAGTCAGGTCTGGCGAGACGGTCGGGATCATCGGACAGAACGGCGCTGGAAAATCCACGCTCCTGCAGCTGATAAGTGGGGTTCTGGAGCCGAGCTCCGGAACGGCCGAGGTCAACGGCCGGGTTGCGGCCTTGCTGGAATTGGGCGCCGGATTCAACGTGGAGTTCACCGGGCGGGAGAATGCACGATTCAATGCCCGTTTGTTGGGGGTTCCCGAGTCGGAGTTCGAAGATCGTCTCGAGCAGATTTATGAGTTTTCCGAGCTGGGTGATTTCCTCGATCGGCCAGTCAAGACCTATTCCTCAGGCATGTACGTGCGACTTGCCTTTTCGGTAGCCATACACGTCGATCCGGCGCTGCTCATCGTGGACGAGGCACTTTCGGTCGGTGATGCCCGTTTCCAGGCTAAGTGCATGGACAGGATCGAGCAAATCAAGAATGCCGGCGCCACCATTTTGTTTGTCAGCCACGATGTTTTCGCGGTGCGCAAGCTCTGTGATCGCGCAATATGGCTTGACGGCGGCAAGGTCCGCATGGTGGGAGATGTCGTCCCTGTCACATCGGCGTATACGCGTTTCCTGTTTGAAACGAACGATGAGGAAGCCGGTCCCGACGATGTCAGCCTGAAGCAGGCAGCGGAAGATGAGCCGCGTGAGAGTGGCTGGGACGGCGTGCCGCTGGCGCACTGGGGTGCAGCGACAGGCACCATCATGGGCGTTGAAATGTATGCTTCGGGCCGGAAGGCTAGAGTGTTCAACAACTCGGAGAAAGCCCACATACGCATTTGCTGGCATGTGGGCCCGGATTTCGGTTTCGAAAATCCCAGTGTGGCGTTCTCGATCAAGGACACCAACGGAATCGATCTCATCGTCGCTTCGACATGGGACATGGGTGTTCGCTGGGATGTGGATGCCTTGCGCGGGACGACCATTTGTGTCGATTTCCGCCTGGAGATGGCATTGGCGCCAGGCGATTATCTCTTGGTGGTCGCGGTTGAGGATCATTCAGCCAGTCGAATCGACTATGTGGAATACATCGAGGGCGCCTGTTATTTTTCCTGTAATCATGAGCGTCGTATCCATGGCATGTTCGTCCCGCAAATTTCGTGCGCATTTACGACTCAGGAGGGTCGATCTTGACTGAGAACATCAACTCCAAGGAGTACTGGGAGCGTCGTTTCACCGAGGATTGGGTGGAGCTGGATGGCCCGGCGCAGAGTGCATACTTTTCAAGACTTGCCTTGGCGGCCATGCCAGACTGGCTGAAACAGCACATCAACGGTGACCAGCTCACCTTGTGTGACTGGGGCTGTGGAACCGGCGAAGGCACCGCTGCACTGCATTCACAGCTTGGAGTGCCCACAACGGGTATCGATTTTTCAGAAGAGGCGATAGGCATCGCGTCGAAAAAACACGTGGGAGACGGACTGGATTTTGTTGCCGAAGACTGGTTGGGCACTTCTCCGAGTGCTGGCGGACAATACGACGTCATATTTTCATCCAATACGCTAGAGCATTTCATCAACCCTTGGAGCGTGTTCGACGAAGTGGCGAGCCGGGCGTTGAAGCACGTCGTGTTGCTCCTCCCTTTCAGGGAGGAGCCCTTGAAACGCCACGAAGAACACTTCACCAGCTTCATCGAGTCATCCTTCCGCGTGGTCAGAGAGGGGTGGGTCTTGACCTGCGCCCGGATAATCGATACTTCTCGCGTGGACAGTAGATATTGGTCGGGCTCCCAGATCCTCGTCGTGTATTCGAAGGTGTCCGAGCTGAAGCATGTCGACTCGACCCTTGCCGAGATGGGTGTCGCAGGGGATGAGGCCCCGTGGCTTGGCAGCGCGCGGAAGGAGAATGAAATAGCAGGTATCGCTGGTCAGCTCGGTGAAATCAAGGGTCTGCAGGTGGGTCTTGGTTCCTATCTTTCCGACTTGCAACGACTGCAAGGCCATTCGCATAGTGTCACGGAGGCGGGGATCCGGGCGTTGGGCGAGTCGCTGCGGGACAGCCATGAAGCACTCGTGGCCAGAATGGAAGAGCAGGCCACTGCAAAGTTGCGGGGTATCGAATCCGAACTCTCGGACAAGAACGCTGAACTGTGCTTGCTCAAGTCGGAGCTTGCCGACAAGGACGGCGAGTTGGGTCTGCTCAAGTCGGAGCTTGCCGACAAGGACGGCGAGTTGGATCTGCTCAGGTCGGAGCTTGCCGCCAAGGAAGGCGAGTTGGGTCTGCTCAGGTCGGAGCTTGCCGAAATGAGCTGCGAGCTGAACCAGCTCAGGGTGGAGCTTCAGAGCGCAGCGGAGTCAATGGCTTCCCGTCTGGGGGCGAAACAGCACGAACTTGCGGAGGTCCGGAAGGAGTTGGAGCATGCGCACGCAGCCATGCACGCTCTTGAATCGAATCTGGTGAAGCGACTGGAGAAGCTCCAGCAACGAAACTTCCATCTTGCCGAAGTGGCCAGTCGTTACAACCGGATCGTGTCGAGCCGCTCGTGGAGGTGGATGGGCCCCCTGCGCAAGCTGTCGGCCGTGATAGAGCGCCGTACGATCGAGGAAATGCCGGCAGTACCCGCGCAGCAGCTTGTGCCATACGAGGCAGTGGATGTCCCGGTACAGCCGCGAGTGCCGGCCATGGACCTGCCGGAAGCCAGTGATCTGAAAACATTGGACGACGAGTATGTCGACAAAGACGGCTTTGATCCCGGGGTTTTCCTGTCAAGCCCGGGTCGGGGCTTGCCGGACGTATTCGTTTGGTCGGTAATCGATTGGCATTTCAGAACGCAGCGACCGCAGCATATCGCTCGCGCCTTGGCGGAGCGCGGCCATCGCGTATTCTACATCTCCAACAACTTCATCAATTCGGAAGAGCCCGGGTTTGCGGTAGAAGAGCTCGACTCCTCAGGCAGGCTTTTCCAGATCAACCTGCACCTGTCCGGGGCGCCGGCAATCTATTTCGACCCGGCAAGTGCGCACCAAGTTCGCCAGCTGAAGGCCAGCTTGTCTCGGTTGCTGGGATGGAGCAGAACCCGTTCATCGGTGTCCATCGCGCACCATCCCTATTGGTGGCCATTGGTTCGGGCCGTGCCAAATGCACGGCTGGTGTACGACTGCATGGATCACCATGCAGGCTTCGAGACAAACAACTCGTCCGTGCTGTCCGCGGAAGAACACCTGATGCGCGGGGCCGACTTGGTGGTCGTCACATCAGAATATCTGGAACGCGAGGTGCGCGCGCACAATCAAAGTGTTGCAATGATCCGGAATGCGGGTGATTTTGCCTTCTTCAACCAGGTTCCGGATTCCGTATACCGCGATGTCCAAGGGCGTCGCGTCATTGGGTATTTCGGTGCGATCGCGGAGTGGTTCGACCCGGAGCTGGTGCGTGCAGTCGCCATCGACAACCCCGATGCGGTGGTCTTGCTGATTGGCGCGGACAGCTCCGGCACCGGACAGGTTTTGGCGGACCTACCCAACGTCGTGATGACGGGCGAAGTGCCATACCGTGAGCTGCCCCATTACTTGCACGGATTTGATGTGGCGCTGCTCCCGTTCAAGGTCATCCCACTCACGCTCGCGACGAACCCGGTGAAGATCTACGAATACCTGGCTGCCGGCGTCCCGGTGGTCACTATCGATCTGCCGGAAATAGCGCAGTTTGGCACTCATGTTTACAAGGCCGATGATGCGGAAGGGTTCACCCGTTCAGTCAAGCTCGCGCTGTCCGAATCTGGTGAGCTGCGGGCTGGGCGGATTAATTTCGCGCGGGAGCAAACCTGGGCCGCGCGTGCAGCTGCTTTTGATAAAGCGGTTTCCAGCATTCCGGAGCCCTTGGTGAGCGTCATAGTCTTGACTTACAACAATTGGGCATACACCCGGGAGTGCCTGCGCAGCATCGAAGAGTATTCCGACTATCCGAACCTCGAGGTCATCGTCGTGGACAATGCGTCCAGCGATGAAACTAGGGAAGAGCTGCAGCGCTGGATGGACGAGGGCTCGTGTGCAGGTCATTCACGGCGTTTGATTCTGAATAATGACAACCTCGGATTCTCTGCCGGGAACAATATCGGCATGCAAGTGAGTAAGGGCGAGTACATCGTCATATTGAACAACGACACTCATGTGACGCCGGGCTGGGTGCGAGGGCTCTTGTCACCACTTCGCACCAATCCCGACGTCGGTTTGGTTGGGCCAGTCACAAATAATATAGGAAATGAAGCGAAGATTGACATCACGTATGATTCAATGACGGACATGCTGGAGCTTTCGGGTGAGTATACCCGCAGACATGCCGGAATTTCGTTTGATATCGATACTCTTGCCTTCTTTTGCGTCATGATGTCTCGTGCCACGTATGAGAAAGTGGGTCCGCTGGATGAAGAGTTCGGGGTCGGGTTCTTCGAGGATGATGATTATTGCCGCAGGGTCGAGAAGCTCGGACTCAGAAAGCTGTGCCTGGAGGACGTTTTCGTCCATCATCATCTTTCTGCAAGCTTTGATGCGCTCAGGGCGGAGCGCAAGAAGGAACTATTCCTGACAAACAAGGAAAAATACGAAAAGAAGTGGGGACAGTGGCAGCCGCATAGGGGGCGCTCGTAATTCCGGTCCTGCCAGCTGATTGTGTATAGAAACAAGTAGTCGTGCTTCCTTGGAGCCAAATAACCTTTTGTTCAAAAATTCTGACTTTATTCCTTGCTCCAGCATGTGCTGTCCACCTTGGGCGCGATGCAGTGGCGCCGATTTTCAGGGCTGCACCGTTCTTTTTGGCTAGGCTTTTGATATCCCCTTGCTTACGCCAACTGCAAACTGTATGACTGCTCGCCAGACGGACGAGTTGCCCCCGGCAGTAGCGTTTGTCGTTGGCAGCGGCTATCTTGATGGTCGGGTACGGTTTGAGAATGCAGTATTACGGGACGCTTATACCAGTCTGCTGATACAGGCTGACTTGTCCTGCAACACCCCTAAGGGTTGTGTACTTTAAATTACTCTCTTATTGAACATCGACATCTGGTACTAGGGAGACATGTGTAGCGATATGCGTATTGCCGGTCTTGCCAAGGCTTGTTGTGCCGACATCGACTGTCTCGGATGACTCGATGGTATCGTGCATCAGCAAGTCCAGTCCCGCCTCTCCTGTAACTGTGCTTCTTCGTGGGTGGAGCTCGACGCGGTGATGGTGAGGATGAAGATGCCACGCAAAGCGGTGCTCTACATATCAGCCGTTAGTATCGGAATCGGAGAAAATTGCGACAATGCCGGTAGTCTTCTTGGGCACCGTTGAACTACAGACACCCACGATCCTCGGAGTGAAAAACACGATGTACGCGTGCAACGCGACCGCCAGAATGCGACGGCAGCGAAAGTAGTTAGCAATCTTTCTCCCTGGCACCTGTTGAAAGTCCAGGCTAAGCACGCGCTATCAACGTCTTTCCACGGCTGTGCTCGGCGATCCCAGTAGTGATTCGGTGATACGTTGTGCCGCCATGCCGTCACCGTACGGGTTGTGGGCTTGAGACATCCGATCGTATTCGGAGGTATCGTCCAGAAGTCGACTGGCCTCTCCAACGATGCTGCGCGCGCGCGCACCGACCAGTTTTACCGTGCCGGCTTCAACGGCCTCCGGGCGTTCGGTGGTATCGCGCATGACAAGGACAGGCTTGCCCAAGGATGGCGCTTCTTCCTGAATGCCACCGGAGTCGGTGATGATCAGGCTCGAGCGGCTCATCAAGTAGACGAAGGGCAGATAGTCCTGCGGTGCAATCAGGTGGACGTTGTCCAGCCCATCAAGATGGCGCTTGACCGGCGCTTGGACGTTCGGGTTCAGGTGGACCGGATAGACTAGTTGCACGTCATCACGCTTGGCCAAAGATTTGAGCGCCAGACATATCTGCTCCATCCCATCCCCAAAATTTTCGCGGCGATGTCCGGTGACCAGAATCATCCGCTTGCCGGGATCCAGGAAGGGGAAGCGGTCTGCCATGCTGTTGGTCAGTTCCGTGTCGTGTGCAAGACGCTGAGTGACCTGCAGCAATGCATCGATCACGGTGTTGCCGGTGACTTCGATGCTCTTGTCGGGGAATCCTTCAGCCAGCAGATTGGCTCTGGCACCCGCGGTCGGTGCGAAATGCCAGCGCGACAGGGGTGCGGTCAGGCGCCGGTTCGCTTCCTCCGGCCATGGCGCGGCCAAATCGCCAGTGCGCAGTCCGGCTTCGACGTGGCCGACCGGCACACGGTTGTAGAACGCTGCCATGGCAGAGGCGAGCGTGGTGCTGGTGTCGCCATGGACCAGCACGGCGTCTGGCTGATGCCATGCAATCGCATCGCTCATGCCCTCCAGCAGCCGTGAAAAAAGTTGCGGCAACGACTGGTTGGGTTGCATCACGCCAAGATCCTCGTCCGGGACGATACCGAACAGTTCCAGTACCTGGTCCAGCATCTGCCGATGCTGTGCCGTGACGCAAACCACCACTTCGGCACGTGGGTCAGCCTGCAGCGCATGCACGACCGGGGCCATCTTGATTGCCTCGGGCCGGGTGCCGAATGCGACGAGGACTTTTCTGACGGGTTGGCTCATCAAGATTTCATGGGTTGAGGTGCGAAAGCTTTTGGAGATGGTGGCGGAAAACACCGAATTCAGCAGCCAACGCCGGTGATCGTGATTTCCTCGAGTTGCTCACCAGTTTGCGACTTCAGACGAAACCGCAAGCCCGGGCGCAGCCACGGTCCGGTCTGGATGCTGCCAGCATCAGCAGGTTGTTCTGCAAAAGGTTGGTCAGCGCCATTTTCGTCACTGACGAAAATACCGATTGCCTGACCGCTTAGCTCGGGGAGATGCCAATGCAGTGTGGTGGCGACACCGTTTGCGACATCGCATTCGCGAACGGTTGAAGGCCGGGCGCAGAAGCGACAGTTCTCGACTTCCGTTGCCGGACTTTCGATGGCTTGCGCAGTCGGCGCTTCGGCGCTGACAATGGTTTCAGTTGCAGGATTTGGCTCGCGAAAGCATGCGGTAGCCAGTAGTGCAAGGGTGGAGGCAAGCAGGCTCTTCTTCATTCCTTTCTTTCCAATAGTCATGTGCCATGAGGACTGCTGTCCAAGCGTCCAGCCACGTCGTGCAGACGTATCAATCGTCAAGTTCTGGGTGCCGTGGGGATAGCTGGTATCTATCCATTACCGATGTCGAGTAGGCGTTCAGCTGATACGTCTTGAGGAAATTGATCAACATTTTACGTTCCTCTTGGGAGGCGTTGCAGATGACGAGCATGGGCAAGCATTGCTCGGGGGTGGATTCGGGTGCGTCGCCGAGCATAATCATCTGTGCAGCCATTTGGTGATAATACGCTTGCAGATACGCGCCCTCTTTCCATGTAAAGAGCGACAACGGAATCTGCAACAGCACGATGGATCCAGCGACGACGGTGGGAAACGTGCGTCGCCAGCTTGAATGCCGGCCTGCGGCCACGGTCATCATCAAAATTGCAACGATCGATAGCGAAAACAACAGCGGATAGCGCGGCTCATTGGCGTAGTTGGCGCCGAACTGTGGAACGCGAACGAGAAAGATGCCGGCTGCTGCCGCATAGCTGAAGAGCATCAGTGCGACACTGGAAAATGTGGTGATATTCCAGCGGTCCATGGCCGCGCGCCACCAGAACCAGCCGTGCGCCAGCGCCACGAGCAGTGCCAGCGCAGCTTGCACGATGTCGGCTTTGCTTGGGAAATAGTGCAACAATTGGTTGATGTGTACGACGGAAGTCGCCAAGACGATCTTCGTGAACTGCAGCAATTGCGAAGGGCCGATGTTACCCTGCCCAGAGCCGCCATCAGCACTTAGGGCAGAACCCATGGCGCCGTGCAGGTACCAGCTGCTGAGTGCGGTATACAACAGGATTGAAGTGATGACCAGAAGGATGGTCAGCATTGGTCTGCGCCAACCACTCGCCTGACCCGTCAGGCGATACAACACGGTAGCACCGATCAGTGCGGCGGCGAGGAGGCTGGCACCACTATCTTGGGTGAAGGCGATCAGCAGCATCACCAGCGCAAGCGGCATCAGACGGCCATCGACAAGTAAATGCCATGCGGCTGTCGCAGCAAGCAGCAGCAGCAGAGGCAACATGAAGCCGAGAGTGACCAAAGACCAGCTGAAGACCATGCCGCTGTTGAGCGAAAACAGAACGCCGGCGACAGCTGCGGTGGTAACAATGAAATGCAAGTGCGAGTGCCCGCCCTCGATAGCGCCCTTGCGCATCTGCGAGAACGCTGCAAGGAACGTCAACAGGGCCAACACCAACCCCACGTATGACTCAATGACGAAGTCAAGGTTGAACCATCTTGCGTTGGCCAGAAGCAACAGTTTCTGGATAGGTTGGGCGTGGTCGTCGCTGCTACGTTTGACGTAAAAATCGACAACCCCCACTCCTTCCGAATACGCTTTTTGTAGGAACGTGTCAACGAAGTACCAAGCATCCGAGGACAGCAGAGGGTTGCCGGCATAGGCGATGTACAGCGCCACGTTCGCCAATGCGAGCAGCGGCAGAACCAACGCCGCCATCCAGTACAGGGAGCGTTGATCCAGCTGTGTCGTCGCCGACAGGTCCGGCGGTGCAGTCGATGAAGGCATTCGTTCAGGAAGAGTTGAGCGGGCTGTCGCGGCGGCTGAGGCTGTGGGTGTCAGGCATTTGAAGCAGTGGATAGGCATGCAGCGCATGGGGTCCAAGTGCATCTTGCCCCATGACTGTCTTGCTTCCTATCCTGCTGCAATCCCCGGCAAGAGGTGCTTCGGATTGATGCAAAGTTATAGTCATGCGCCGGGTGGCAGGTATCGCACGTTCATTGCTTTTGGTGGGCGTCGCTGATTGCAGCAAGAGCGTTGTCGGCCGCCGCGAAAATGGTGTCCAGATGTGCTTCGACTCCGAGCCACAACGGAAGCCGCACGAGCCTTTCGCTGACGTTGTTGGTAACTTCCAGGCTTCCCGAAGCGCGACCGAACTTTTCTCCAGCAGGTGAGCTGTGCAAGGGCACGTAATGGAACACTGTATGCACACCAGAGGCCTTCATTGCTTCGATGAAGCGTGTGCGTGCCTCAAGGCTGGGCAGCAACAACTGGTACATGTGCGCGTTGTGGCGGCAGTCTCCCGGGATCATTGGACGCGTGATGGTGCCCGCCTCTGCATGTGATCGGGACCATGCGTGGTAGGCATCCCAGATTGCCAGCCTGCGCCGGGTGATGTCTTCGGACGCATCAAGCTGCGCAGAGAGGAAGGCAGCGGTGATTTCGCCTGGCAGGAAGGATGAGCCATGCTCGATCCATGTGTACTTGTCGACCTGACCGCGGAAGAAGCGGCTGCGGTTGGTTCCCTTCTCACGAATCATCTCGGCGCGTTCGACCATCGCCGGGTCGTTGATGAGCAGCGCGCCACCTTCGCCGGAAATCACGTTTTTGGTTTCGTGGAAGCTGAAGCACCCCAGGTCGCCTATGCTGCCCAGTGGCCGTCCTTTGTAGGTGGAGTGGATAGCTTGGGCGGCATCCTCGATGACTTTCAGATCATAGCGGGCGGCAATCGCCATGATGCTGTCCATCTCGCATCCCACGCCTGCGTAGTGCACCACGCAGATCGCGCGGGTACGCGGGGTGATGGCGGCCTCGATCAGCCGCTCGTCGATGTTGAAAGTGTCGGGGCGGATATCCACGAATACCGGCACCGCGCCCCTCAGCACGAATGCATTCGCGGTGGATACGAAGGTGAAGGACGGCATGATCACTTCGTCGCCTGGCTCGAGGTCAATCAACAGCGCGGCCATTTCCAGCGCAGCGGTGCAACTGTGAGTGAGCAGCGCCTTGTGGCTGCCAGTCATCGATTCCAGCGCGGCATGGCATTTGCGCGTGAAGGCGCCGTCTCCCGAAAGGTGACCGTTGGCATGTGCCTGGACGATGTTATGGATTTCGTTGCCGGTGAGATGCGGCTTGTTGAAAGGGATCAAGTTGTGGCCTCGCTTGGAATATCGGATCAGGCTGTGGAGCGGGAGAGCACTAGAACACCCAGCATGATGATCGCCGTGCCGGCGATCTTGTAACCATCCAGCCGCTCTTGAAAGAGCACGCTGGCCATCAGGGCAACCAGCACGAAATTGATCGCCATGAACGGGTAGGCCTTGCTCAAGGGAAGCTTGTTGATCGCAGCCATCCAGCAAATCGAAGCGCCGAATGCGGCGATGAATGCCGAGATGACCCAAGGCTTGAGCAGCAGCATGATGATGTTGGTGGGGACCAGCGGGGTGGACAACAGTTGGGCATTGATGTCCGCCTGCCACTTCAGCACCAGCTGGCCGTAGACGGTCAGCAGGATGGTCAGGGCGATGAAGAAATAAGGCATGGTCTCAACAGCCGGTCAGTGTCGTTTGTCGGGTCAGGATCTGATACAGATCGGTACCATCCCAGACGTTGTCGAAATCCAGTGCGCGGCCAACGGGAACGATGCGGTCAATGGCGCGGTTGCCAATGCCTTGCAGCAGTTCGACCAATTGCTGCCGGTCAAAGCCGTGCTGGACAAGGGTCTGGTCACGTTCATCGAGCTGAGCAGCGAGTTGCCGGAGCTCCTGCAGAGGGACTTCGACAACCAGTCCGTATCCGGACTGCAACTCGCGTGAGCTGCCGTCGGCATGCAGGGCAGCAAGCGGCAGCGGGAAGTCGGCGAAATCACAATCCGTGCCATCGATCTTGCCTTGGGCAGCAAGCAGGTGGCTGTCGGTGACACGTTGCATCAGCGCGGCGGTTTCGTCCTGGAAGCTGCGTGCCTGTGCATGCACCCGAGGCCAGAACACCTGTTTGGCCATAGCGATTTCCTGATCACTGCCGATCCAGAACAGTGAGCGCGGCGAGGAGCAGGCCTGTTGCGAGAACCACAGCAGGTCGTTGCAGAAGCGGTGGGCAAATCTTTCAAGCTGCTCGTCATCCATCTCGGCCACGGCACTGGCCTTGAATGCAGCGACGCCGAAGCGATCGGCAAAGGCAAGCTCCACAGCTAGCGGGGCCAGCGGGATCGAGCGGATCCGAGCCACCGTGGCATCTCCACCCCAGATGATGCGCGCATGGGCACGGGCCGAAATCGCCGTCGTGATGCTGTCATCGTGCGGGTAGGTGAGCAGCAGGTTGCGTTGAATGATGGATTGGTGGCCCGACTCGGCGCGTATCTGCTCAAGCAGCCCAAGCAGGCTATCGCGCTGCGCGCCGCCCTTCTGCGAGAGCCGGGCCACGTTGCGGTTGCCGCACAGCACCGACATCAACCAGGCGTAGGCGAACAGTACGTCGACGTTGGAAGGGGCCAAGTGGAACACCGTGCCGCGAGCCATCCGTACGCCGCTGCCGGAAGCCTGGACTCGTTCGGCCATGTTGTTGATCGCGGCCGGGCGGAACCAGTGCGAGAGGGTGGCCAGTTCCGGGAAGTCACGGAGTCGTGGCAACTTCAGGATGCGTTGCGAAAACTCGGCCACGAACTCGCGAGCTTCCGGACTGAATGGTTGCAACGGCGGCAATGCGCTGATCCGTTCGAGCTGATCGGGAAGATCATGCCCTGAGGCGGCAAACAGCAAGGTGCTCATGCCGGCATCGTCCGGGTATCGCTGCAGCCGCGCATCTCCACATTGCGGATGCGTCCGAGGATGCTGAAGTGCTTGCCCAGCCGACCACAGGCGCAATCGTCTTCGCCATGGATCACGCCCAGGTCCTCGGTGAGAATGCTGTGGCCCGGGTAGCTGCGCGGCAGCAGGCTCAGTACCTGGACGATGCCGGGCTGTCCATGCGCGACAGGCTCCAGGGTGCGTTCGTCGCGGACGATGACATCGGCATAAGCCGGGGCGTGCAACCGGCCGTGTTCGCACTCGAAGAAGATCGAACCGACCTGCTCGACCATGCCGTAGTAATTGTGGACGCGGCGCAGGTTGAAGGTTTCTTCCAGCGCAGCCTTGAATGTGGCGTTGTCGACCTTGGCCTCCTCCATTTTCTTCCATCCGCCTCCATGTACCAGAAGACTGTCTTGTGGCAGTGGCAGCTTAATGCCATCCCGGCGTGCAGCCATGACGATCGACTGCCAGACAATGAAGGTGAAACCGAACAGCAGCAGCGGTTGGTCGCCGACCTTCTCCAGCCACCTGCGAAGACCATCCCAATCCGGTTGCAACTGCTCATCCATCAAGTAGTGGTGGTCGCGACCGAAATTGGAAAAGCCGAGGATGCCGGCGGCGCGTGCATTGAAGCGACTGCGGTCACGCATGAAGCCGTTGTTGTCCAGCACGAGCATTGGCAAGCGCTTGCCGCCGGCGAAGTGCGAAAAAATGCGAGCCAAGGCCTTGGCTTGTGAACGGGCGGTATCGGCGTCCAAGTAAATGCGAGAGACCGCCGCTCCGGTCGTGCCGCTTGAGACCAAGGTGCGACTGACCGCGTCGTCGGGGATGCTCTTGAGGTCAAGGAGTTTGAACAGACGCACCGGCAGCCAAGGCACCGCTTCCAGCGAATCGGACTGCCCTGCACGGGGCCATAGCGCTTGAAGCATGTTGCCGTAGGGCGCGCAACGAGCCTGGTGATGGCGAGTCAGGGCATCCAGACCATCACGCAACCACGTGCGCTTGTCTTCGCGGCCAATCGAAAAGACCTCGATATCCAGAGGAGACTCGGTCTGGGGCATGGTCATGTGCCGGACTCTTCGATCTGCATCAGGGCGTTGTAGTCGATCTTGCCATTGGAAAGCGTGGGCAGGGCCTGGATGCCGTGCACCCGAACCAGCCCGGAGAATATCCGCAGGCGCAGTTGCAGGAACTGCTTGACGGTGCTTTCGTCGATGCCTGCATCGGTCGGCAGGAACACCAGCAGCCTGTCGTCGCGCCCGCTGCAGGCGACGTGGGTGGCGTACTCGGCGGAGAGCAGGGCCTCGACTTCGTCGAGATTGACGCGGTTGCCTGAGAGCTTGATGAAGCGCTTGGCTCGACCCGTGATGTAGTAGAAACCGTCGTCGTCGCGTCGAGCCAGGTCGCCGGTGTGCAGGACGCCCTGAAGCACATCGCCAAGTGCGAGATCCTGCCGGTTCCCGGCGTAGCCGAGCATCACGTTCGGGCCGCGATACACCAGTTCGCCGGTCTCCGGGTGCAGTGAAAGATCGCCGCCCGGAATGGCGATGCCGATGCTGCCGATCTTGCCGGGCAGCCGGTCCGGCGGCAGATAGCTGATCCGTGGCGATGCTTCGGTCTGGCCATACATCACGAAAAAGGAAACCCCTGACTGACTGCCCAGCTTGGCGAAGTGCTCGACCATCGCATCGCGCAGCTTGCCGCCCGCTTGGGTGAGCATGCGGAGGCGATCCAGTCCATGCTGCTGCAGACCGACCCGGCGCAACATCTCGAAGGTCGCCGGTACGCCGGACAGCGATGTGATGCCGTGCGTGCGCGCCAGGGTCCAGAATTCGCGGCTGACGAGTGGTGCGTCGGTCAGTACCAGCGAGCCACCGGCCTGCAGGTGGCTGTTGAGAATCGACATGCCGTAGGAATAGGCCAGCGGCAAGGTGGTGATGGCGCGGTCCTCGTGGGTGAGGCCCAGGTATTCAACGATGGCTCGTGAATTGGCGGCCAGCCCTTCACGCGAGAGCCTCACCAGCTTGGCGGATCCGGTGCTGCCGGAAGTGCTCAGCAGCAGCCCCAGTTCGGGATGCAGTGCCGGGTGTTCTGCCGACGCGGACAGATGATGCAGCTGCATGCCCTGGTGCGCGTGCTGCCGGACCGCTTGGCCAGGCACGTGGTCATGCTCCGGCAACGCGATCCAGTCCGGCTGGTAATGTGCGACCAAATCGGCCAGCAGTGCCGGATCCATGCCCGGCTGCAGCAGCAGCGGTACCTGTCGGCCACTGCGCAAACAGGCCAGGTACAGGGCGATTGCCGAAGCGGTATTGGGCATGGCCAACAGGCCCAAACCCGGGCCATCCGGAAGTTGTGCCATCCAATGGTCGGCCAGCGCAGCCAGCTGTGCGTAAGTCCAGTTGCGCTCTGCCTCGACCAGCGCAATGTGCTCGGCCGGGTGCGTCTCGAGTTGCCAAAAGGCGCTCATACCGACATCTGCCCGTCAATGCCGATGACCTGCCCGGTGACGTAGCCGAACTGCGGGCCTAGCAGGGAAGTGATGACATCGGCGACTTCATCGGCGCGACCGGGCCGACCCATGCCTATCGAGGAAACACGCTTGGCATGCGCCTGCTCCGGCATGCCTCGGGTCATGTCGGTGTCGATGAAGCCCGGGGCCACGGCATTTACCCGGATGCCGCGCGGCGCCAGCTCCTTTGCCGCTGCGCGTGTCGCGCCGATCAACGCGGCCTTGCTGGCTGAATACAGGGTCAGTCCGGCAGCACCCTGACTGCCCATGATGGACACCACATTGACGACGCTGCCCTGCTTGCGGCGGCTCATGATCCGCGCGGCCAGCTGCATCAGCATCAATGGTGCGCGGACGTTGATCGCCAGCACTCGGTCGATGTCGTCAGGGCGGATCATGCCCAGCAGGCCTTCGTGCAAGATGCCGGCATTGTTGACCAGCCCGTCCAGCTGGCCGAAGCGGCCGGACAAATCGCGGAACATGGCAGAGATCGCATCGACATCGGCCAGGTCCAGCGGGCTTGCCCAGACTTCCGCCGCTCCGGCATCCCGACAAGCCGACGTCGTGCTTTCGAGCGCCTGCGTGTCGCGGGCGATCAACGCCAGGCGCGCACCGCTTGCGGCGACACTCAGAGCCACCGCGCGGCCGATGCCCCGGCTCGCGCCGGTGACCAGGATGACCGGAGGTGAAGCTTGCATGTCAGGACAGGTACTTGGCCACGATGTTGCGGGCCATGCCCACGGTATTCATGTCGATCACGTCTTCCATGTCGATCATGATCCCGAATGCTTCTTCCAGTGCGGCGATGATCGACATGTGGGCGATCGAGTCCCACTGCGGGATCGTCGCGTACTTCAGGTCATTGGTGATGTCGGAGGCAGGCAGGCCGAGCACGGAAGCAAAGGCCTGCACCAGTGGGTCATTGGTTGGTGATTCGTTCACAGGAATTTCCGGTATCCCATCAAGGTGGCGTCGAAATGGAAGCCAAGCCGTGAGTACAGGTTCAGTACTCCGGTATTGGCCGCTGAAATGAGCGTGGAACATCGAGTCACGCCGCGCTGGTGGAGTGATTGCAGGGCAACCGTCCACAGTGGCAGTGAGAGCATGGCATAGGCTGAAGCGGTGCCAGTCAGGATCAGATCGGCATGGCGCTCCTCCCAATCAACCTGTTCGGCATGGAAGCCGATGCATTGTCCGCGGGACATCGCCACTTGGGCAAGCCCTTGGCACACCAGATCGGAGATCCAGTTGGCAGAACGTTCGGCAGCCAGTTCACGGGGAATTGCCGGATCCTCCAGGAAACGTCCGTGGTCGAAATCCACACGAGCGATTTCGGCCAAAACCGGAATATCCTCGGGAACCGCCGGGCGCATGGTGGGACGCATGCCGCTCGGAACCGGCGGCAATCCGGCGAAGCCTGCCTTGGACAGCGCCAATGAACATTCGACGATGGTGAAGCCACAGCCCAGCACTGCCTGCTTCGTCTCTGCGTGGTTGGCATCGAACCGGCCGAACAGATATCCGGCTTGTTGTTGTCGGGCCCAGTCCTCGGCCCTCCCCAGAAGTTCGCGTATGTGCGTGGTGGTTTGGTCAGAAGTTGCTGCGAGAGCCAGGATTTCCGCAGTGCGCATGCCCAGTGCGCGCTCGTCCCAAGGTGTGAGCCGCACCTGAAGCGAACAGCCACCCGCCTCAAGCTGGCACGTGGATGTGTTGCTCATTTGCCGTCCCTGGTGTCTTCGGCTATCACGTAGTAGGGGCGCCCCTGCACGTTGCGGAAAACTTGGCCGACGTACAGCCCAACCACGCCTAGACTGAACAGCAACAGGCCACCGATCAGCCAGATCGAAGCCATCAGCGACGTGTAACCCAGCACGCTGGTATTGCCTTCGAACCAACTGACGATGGCGTAGGCGACCATCAGGAACGAGGCGCTTGCACAGGCAAGTCCCGCATAGGCCACCAGCTTCAGAGGCTTCTCGGAGTAGCCGAGGATGATGCCAGTGGCCAAGCGCAGCAGTTTGCGCAGCGTGTAGCTGCTGTTGCCTTCGCCCCGCGCCGCGTGCTCGACATCAAGGGTGCCGTGCTTGAAACCTGCCCATTTGACCATCAGCGGGAAGGAGCGGTCGCGCTCAGGCATGCGGTTGATGGTGTCGATGACCCGTCGGTGGAAAATCCCGAAATTGGCGGTGCTGGGGTCCTGAGGAGCGCCTGTCATCCAGCTCAACACCTTGAAGAAAGCCCAGGAGGACAGTCGCTTGGGACCCGAATCCTTGCGGTTCATGCGACGCGCGAAGACCACGTCGAGATTCTGCGCAGTGACGTGCTCGAACAATGCGGGAATGGCGTTTGGTGGATCCTGAAGATCGCAGTCCATCACCACCACCCATCGTCCGCGTGTCGCTTCGATGCCTGCCGAGATCGCCGAGTGTTGGCCGAAGTTTCGGGCCAGGCGCAGTCCGCGCACGACGGGGTGGGTCTGTGAAAGTTCGAGGATGCGTGGCCATGCCGCGTCTGGACTGGCGTCATCCACGAGGATGATCTCGAACGCCGGCGTTATGCTGCCGACATGCTTGCTTATGGAGTCGACCAAGTCCTCCAGGCAGCCCCGGCAGCCGTAAATAGGTGAGACCACCGAAATCAGAGTGTCGGGTACCGCAGGCTGTATTGGTGCACTCTCGTGCCGGTGGGGCATTGGTTCGACAGACATGGGTCGGTTAAATGTTGGACTGCAGCTCTGGCAAGATCTGGAACAAATCCCCCACCAACCCGATGTCGGCGATCTCGAAGATCGGCGCGTCCGGGTCCTTGTTGATGGCGACGATGGTGCCGGCGTCCTTGATCCCGGTCAGGTGCTGGATCGCGCCGGAGATGCCGATGGCGATGTACAGCTCGGGGGCGATGATCTTGCCAGTCTGGCCGACCTGCATGTCGTTGGGCACGTAGCCGGCATCGACCGCGGCGCGCGATGCGCCGACGCCGGCACCGAGCTTGTCGGCGAACTCGTAGATGATCTTGAAGTTCTCGGCGCTGCCGACGCCGCGACCGCCGGAGACCACGCGCCTGGCGGCCTGCAGGTCGGGGCGGTCAGAGCTGGCCGCTTCCAGCCCGACGAAGCGGGTGTGGCCGGGCAGCTCGGCCTCGACGCTGACGTTCTCGACGCTGGCGTTGCCGCCCTTGGCCGCTTCCGGCCATGAGGCGCTGCGCACGGTGGCGACCACCGGCGCGTCGGTCGGCGCCTTCACCGTGATGATGGCGTTGCCGGCATAGATCGGGCGCTTGAAGGTGTGCGCATCGTCCACCGCCATGATGTCCGAGACCTGGCCGACGCCAAGCAGCGCGGCCACGCATGGCATCAGGTCCTTGCCGAAGGTGGTGCTGGGGCCGAACACGTGGCTGCAGCCTTCGGCCAGCTTGGCGACCTGCGGCGCCAGCAGCTGGGCGATGGTGTGTTCGTTGGCGGCATGGGCCACGGCCAGCACCTTGCCGACGCCGTCGATCTGCGCGGCTTCGGCGGCGACGGCGGTCGGGTCGGCGGCCAGCACCACGATGTCGATGGCTTCGGGCGCGAATGCCTTGGCCGCGGAGACGCACTTGGCGGTGGCGGCGTTGAGGGCGCCGCCGGCGTGTTCGGCGACGATCAGGACCTTGGACATCACAGCAACCCCTTCTCTTTGAGCTTGGCGACCAGCTCGGCCGCATCCTTGACCATGATCCCGCGGCTGCGCTGCGCCGGCGGCGCGTAGTGGGTGGTTTCCAGCGCATGGCCCGGCGCCACGCCCAGGTCGGCCAGGGCGAGGGTTTCCAGCGGCTTGCTCTTGGCCTTCATGATGTCCGGCAGCTTGATGAAGCGCGGCTCGTTCAGGCGCAGGTCGGTGGTGATCACCGCCGGCAGGTCCACTTCCAGCGTTTCCAGGCCGGCGTCCACTTCACGGGTGACGGTGGCTTTTTCGCCTTCGACCACCACCTTGCTGGCGAAGGTCGCCTGCGGGCGGCGCCACAGCGTGGCCAGCATCTGCCCGGTCTGGTTGGCGTCATCGTCGATCGCCTGCTTGCCCAGCAGCACCAGTCCGGGCTGCTCCTTCTCGATCAGCTTGAGCAGGATGCGCGCGGCGGTGAGTGGCTGTACCGCCTCGTCGCTGACCACGTGGATGGCGCGGTTCGCGCCCATGGCCAGGCCATTGCGCAGATGCGGCTGGGCGTCGGCCGGGGCGATGCTGGCGACGATCACTTCGCCGGCATGGCCGGCATCGCGCAGGCGCAGGGCTTCCTCCAGCGCGATGTCATCGAACGGATTGGGCGAGAGCTTCACGCCCTGGGTGACCACGCCCGAACCGTCGGGCTTGACCTGGACGCGGACGTTGGCGTCGATGACGCGCTTGTAACCGACGAGGATTTTCATGGGCGTGCAGCCTTCGGAATCACGAATGCAAGCGCCTCATTCTAACGGAGACGAACGCGCCCATGAGCAGCCGATTACAATGCCGCCTCGGATGATCAGGAAGCAAGTGATGGATACGTGGTTGGTAACAGGTGGCGCCGGCTTCATCGGTGGCAACTTCGTGCTGCAGGCCGTGCGCGACGGGATCAAGGTGGTCAACCTTGATGCCCTGACCTATGCCGGCAACCTCGACACGCTGGCCTCGCTGGGGGGGAATCCGCAGCATGTGTTCGTGCATGGCGACATCGGTGATGGCGAGCTGGTCACCCGGTTGCTGGACGAACACCAGCCGGATGCGGTGATCAATTTCGCCGCCGAGAGCCATGTGGACCGCTCGATCGACGGACCGGCAGCGTTCGTGCAGACCAATGTGGTCGGCACCTTGGCGCTGCTGGAGGCGGTGCGCGATTACTGGAAGTCTCTGGACGAAGTGAAGCGGGACGCCTTCCGCTTCCTGCACGTGTCCACCGACGAGGTCTACGGCTCGTTGGGTGAGACCGGCTTGTTCACCGAAGAAACCGCCTATGCTCCGAACTCGCCGTATTCGGCTTCCAAGGCCGCCTCGGACCACCTGGTGCGTGCGTTTCACCATACTTACGGGCTGCCGGTGCTGACCACCAACTGTTCGAACAACTACGGCCCGTACCAGTTCCCGGAAAAGCTCATCCCGCTGATCATCGCCAAGGCGATCGCGGGCGAGCCGTTGCCGATCTACGGTGATGGCCGCAATGTGCGCGACTGGCTGTACGTCGGCGATCACTGTACGGCGATCCGCGCGGTGCTGGCCGGTGGCCGGGTGGGCGAGGTGTACAACGTCGGCGGCAATGCCGAGAAGCGCAACATCGAAGTGGCGAAGACGATCTGCGCCCTGCTTGATGCCAGGCGTCCACGCGAGGATGGCAGGAAGTACGAAGAGCAGATCACCTACGTCAAGGACCGGCCCGGCCATGACCGCCGTTATGCCATCGACGCCGGCAAGATCCGCGCCGAGCTGGGCTGGGAGCCGGCGCACAGCTTCGAGCAGGGCATCGCCGACACCGTGGACTGGTATCTGTCCAACCAGGACTGGGTGCAGCGGGTGCTGGACGGCAGCTACCGCCTGGAACGGATCGGACAAGGCTGAGGAGGCGCATCAGGCATGCAACGCAAGGGCATCATCCTCGCCGGGGGCTCCGGCACCCGGCTTTATCCCATCACCCAGGGCATCAGCAAGCAGCTGTTGCCGGTGTACGACAAGCCGATGATCTATTACCCGCTCAGCGTGCTGATGCTGGCGGGGATCCGCGAGGTGCTGATCATCAACACCCCGCATGAGCAGGCCCTGTTCAAGAGCTTGCTGGGCGATGGTTCGCAGTGGGGCATGCACATCGAGTACGCGGTGCAGCCGAGCCCGGATGGGCTGGCGCAGGCGTTCACCATCGGCCGCGATTTTCTCGATGGCGCACCCAGCTGCCTGGTGTTGGGCGACAACATCTTCCATGGCCCGGGCCTGACCGCGATGCTCAAGCGCGCCGACGCCCGCACCGAGGGCGCGACCGTGTTCGGCTATTGGGTGCAGGATCCCGAGCGCTATGGCGTGGCCGAGTTCGATGCCGAAGGCCGGGTGATCGGGCTGGAGGAGAAGCCGGCGCAGCCGCGTTCGCACTACGCGGTCACCGGCCTGTATTTCTACGACGGGCGGGCGCCGGAGTTCGCTGCCGCACTCACCCCCTCGCCGCGTGGCGAATTGGAGATCACCGACCTCAACAAGTGCTATCTGGATGAAGGCTCGCTGCGCCTGGAGCAGCTCGGCCGTGGCTATGCCTGGCTGGATACCGGTACCCATCAATCCTTGCTGGAAGCGTCCAACTACATCGAGACGATCGAAGCACGCCAGGGCCTGCGGGTGTGCTGCCCGGAGGAGATCGCCTGGAACAATGGCTGGATCAGTGACGATGACCTGCGCGCCCTGGCCGAGCCGCTGGCCAAGAACGGCTATGGTCGCTACCTGATCAGCCTGCCCGAGCGCGGATTCGTGCCATGAACATCATCGCCACCGACTTGCCGGGCTGCCTGATCCTCGAGCCGCGCGTGTTCGCCGACGAACGTGGGTTTTTCTTCGAATCATTCAATGTCGACAAGCTGCACGCATCGGGACTGCCATTGAGCTTCAAGCAGGGCAACGTCTCGTCGTCCAGCCATGGCGTGCTGCGCGGCCTGCATTACCAGTGGCCCAAGCCGCAGGGCAAACTGGTCTGGGTGCTGGCGGGCGAGGTATGGGATGTGGCGGTCGACATCCGCCGTGGCTCGCCGACCTTCGGCCAATCGACCGCGGTGCTGCTGAGCGCGGAAAACAGGCGCCAGTTCTGGATTCCCGAGGGCTTCGCCCACGGCTTCGTGGCGTTGCGTGACGACACCTTGTTCACTTACCTGTGTACCGAAACCTACGACCCGCAGGCGGATGCCAATATCGCCTGGAATGACCCGCAACTGGCGATCGACTGGCCGATCGCGGCGCCGCAACTCTCGCCCAAGGATGCCGCCGCTCCCCTGCTGGCCGACGTGGCACCGGAGCGGCTGCCGGTCTTCGTGCCATGAGGGTGCTGCTGCTTGGTGCCAACGGCCAGGTGGGTCGCGAGTGTCGGCGTGCGTTGCCGGCACAGGGCTTCGATGTGGCCTGTGCGTCGCGCGATGGACGCCTGGATGATGGCGCGGCCTGCGAAGAGGCCGATCTGGCGCAGCCGGGCATGGCGGCAGCCCTCGTCGAGCGCATGCGTCCGCAGGCGGTGATCAATGCGGCGGCCTATACCGCCGTGGATCGGGCGGAAACCGAACGCGATTTGGCGATGCGGGTGAATGGCGAGGCCGTGGCCGAGATCGCCGCGGCCTGTCGCGAACAGGATATCCCGCTGCTGCACTACTCGACGGATTATGTGTTCGATGGGCAGGCACAGCAGCCCTACGCGCCCGATGCACCGACCGCGCCGCTCGGTGTCTACGGCGCCAGCAAGCTGGCTGGCGAACAGGCGATCCGTGCCAGCGGCGCTCGCCACGTGATCCTGCGCACCGCCTGGGTCTATGCCGCGCATGGTCACAATTTCCTGCGCACCATGCTGCGCCTGGCGGGCGAGCGTGATGAGCTGCGCGTGGTCGCAGACCAGCGGGGGACGCCGACCCCGGCCGCACTGATCGCCGATGTCACGGCCCACGTGCTCGGCACGGGTGTGTCCCGCAGTGGCACCTGGCATCTCACCGCTGGCGGTGAAACCACGTGGCACGGCTTTGCCCAGGCGATCATGGAGCAGGCATGCGAGCGCGGCATGCTCGCGCGCAAGCCGCTGGTGATGCCCATCACCAGCGCCGAATTCCCGACGCCGGCACGGCGTCCGGCCTACTCGGTACTGGACACCACCCGCCTGTGCCGCGATTGGGGCGTGGAATTGCCGCACTGGCAGGTGGCGCTGGGCGCCGTGCTCGACGAGCTGAACGCGCCTTGATGCGGTGCTCGCCGTGGACGCAGGCATGGCCGAATCGCGGCATCATGCGCGGATGATTGTTCCGGTGATTCTCAGTGGCGGCAGCGGAACCCGGCTGTGGCCGTATTCGCGCCGCAACATGCCCAAACAGTTCCTGCGCCTGAGCGGCGAGGAAACCCTGTTCCAGGCCACCGCGCGACGGGCCGCCGCGATTCCCGGCACGCGGCCGGTATTGACCGTGTGCGCGGAGGCGCATCGCTTCCTCGTGGCCGAGCAGTTGCAGGCGATGAACCTTGCCGGCAGCGGCATCCTGCTCGAGCCGGTGGCCCGCAACACCGCGCCGGCGATCGCGCTGGCGGCGCTGCATGTGGTGGCGGACACCCCGGACGCGCTGCTGCTGGTGCTGCCGGCCGACCACGTGATCGAGGATGAGGCCGCATTCCGGCAAGCGGTGCAGGCCGGCTTGCCGCAGGCCCGGGCCGGGGCGCTGGTGACATTCGGCATCGCGCCCTCGCATGCGGAAACCGGCTACGGCTACATCCGTGTGGGTGACGTGCTGGAACCGGGCGTGCATCGGATCGAGGCATTCATCGAAAAGCCCGATGCCGAGCGTGCGCGGCAGTACCTGGCCAGCGGTGACTACGCATGGAACTCGGGCATGTTCCTGTTCCGTGCGCAAAGTTACCTTGATGCCCTGGCCGAGCATGCGCCGGCAATGCTGGACGCCGCCCGCGCCGGCCTGCAGCAGGCGCGTGCCGACCTGGACTTCATCCGTGTCGATGCCGAAGCATTCGCCGCCAGCCCCGCCGACTCGATCGACTACGCGGTGATGGAGCGCGCCGGCAACGCGGTGGTGGTGCCGGTGGATTGCGGTTGGAGTGACATCGGATCGTGGTCGTCGCTGTGGGATGTGGGTGCCAAGGATGCGCAGGGGAACTCGCAGACCGGCGACACCCTTGCCATGGATACCCGCGACAGTTATCTGCAAGCCGCCGATGGGCGCATGATCGCCACGCTCGGTGTGCGCGACCTGGTGGTGGTGGACACCGCCGATGCCGTGCTGGTCACGCATCGCGAGCGCGCGCAGGACGTCAAATCGCTGGTCGATGCGCTGCAGGCGCAGGGCCGCTGCGAGCACCTGCAGCATCGCCAGGTCCACCGGCCCTGGGGCCATTACGACCTGCTTGCCAAGGGTCCGGGCTTCCAGGCCAAACGCATCCTGATCAAGCCTGGCGCCGCGCTCAGCCTGCAGCGCCACCAGCACCGCGCCGAGCACTGGATCGTGGTTCGCGGCAGCGCCGAAGTGACTTGTGGCGACTGCGTATTTCAACTGCACGCCAACCAGAGCACCTATATCCCGCAGGGCAGCGTGCACCGCCTGCGCAACACCACCGATGTGCCGGTGGAATTGATCGAAGTGCAGTCCGGCGACTATCTGGGCGAGGACGATATCGAACGGCTGGACGACGTGTACGGTCGCAGCTGAGCGGCATCGTACCTTCGTCCAGTGCCGCCGAAACGCCATGGCCGGCAGGCTAGACTGTGTGTCCACGAATCCCGGGGCCCGTTCGATGAGCCAAAACAAGCTGTATTCCGATGCAACGGCCGCGTTGGCCGACGTGGTGGCCGATGGCCAGACCTTCGCCGTGGGCGGCTTCGGCCTGTGTGGCATTCCCGAGGCGCTGATCGAAGCGTTGCGTGATTCGGGTGTCACCGGGCTGACGGTGATTTCCAACAATGCCGGGGTCGATGGCTTCGGTCTCGGTCAGCTGCTGGAAACCCGGCAGATCAGCAAGATGGTCGCGTCCTACGTGGGCGAGAACAAGGAGTTCGAGCGCCAGTACCTGGCCGGCGAGCTGGAGCTGGAGTTCAATCCGCAGGGCACCCTGGCCGAGCGCCTGCGTGCCGGCGGCGCCGGCATTCCCGCATTCTTCACCGCCACCGGCTACGGCACGGTGGTCGCCGAAGGCAAGGAAACCCGCGAGTTCGACGGCCGCCATTACGTGCTGGAAACCGCGTTGATCGCCGACGTGGCGCTGGTCAAGGCGTGGAAGGCCGACCGTGCCGGCAACCTGCTGTTCCGCAAGACCGCACGCAACTTCAACCCGGCCTGCGCCATGGCCGGCAAGGTCTGCATCGTCGAGGTCGAGGAGCTGGTCGAAACCGGCAGCATCGATCCGGACCAGGTGCACCTGCCGGGCATCTACGTCGACCGCATCGTGGTCAATCCCAACCCCGAGAAGCGCATCGAACAGCGCACCGTGCGAGGAGCGAACTGATGGCCTGGACCCGTGAACAGATGGCGCAACGCGCCGCCCGCGAACTGAGTGACGGCGCCTACGTGAACCTCGGCATCGGCCTGCCGACGCTGGTCGCCAACCATATCCCCGAGGGCATGGAAGTGTGGCTGCAAAGCGAGAACGGCCTGCTCGGGATCGGCCCGTTCCCGACCGAGGACGAGGTCGACGCCGACCTGATCAACGCCGGCAAGCAGACCGTGACCGCGATGACCGGCGCCAGTTTCTTCGGCAGCCACGACAGCTTCGCGATGATCCGCGGCGGCCATATTGACCTCGCCATCCTGGGCGCGATGGAAGTCACCGACAAGGGTGATCTGGCCAACTGGATGGTGCCGGGCAAGATGGTCAAGGGCATGGGCGGGGCGATGGACCTGGTGGCCGGGGTCAAGCGCGTGGTGGTGCTGATGGAGCACACCACCAAGACCGGCGCACCCAAGATCCTGCCCGAATGCACCCTGCCGCTGACCGGCGTGGGCGTTGTCAGCCGCATCATCACCGACCTTGGCGTGTTCGACATCACCGATGCCGGCCTCAAGCTGGTGGAACTGGCCGATGGCGTCAGCGCCGAGGAAGTGAAGGAAAAGACCGGCGTGCCGGTGCACTGAGCCACGTCCCGCCCACGCAGGCGGGACTCGCGCTCAGTTCAATCGATCTGCGCATAACGATGCCGCGAGGGCAGGGCGGCATCGGGCGGCCATGACCTGAGTTCGAAGCCGCCCTGGGTCACGCAGGCGGCGATGATCCGTTCGATCGCGTGGGCGAGGGTGCCGTCGACCTGTCCCGATTCCGGTTCGAACTCGGCCTCTTCCAGATGTGCATCGAGCAGGGGTCGCAGCGCGGAAAGCCGGCACCAGAACATGCTGCCGGCAGCGAAACGACCATGCTCCATGTCCAGCGGCGCCATGCCGAGGCGGCGCAGCAGCCAGTGCACGCGCTCGGCGTTGGCACCCCAGTAGAACTGCATCGGCGGCAGCTGTTGCGCGGGAACCACCATGCCGAGCCGCGCATCGGCGGCGAACGCGTCGGCGATGCTGCGCGCCTGCGCCGGATGCACCATCGTTTCCAGGAACTCGCGCCGCCATTGATCGCCATCGCGGCGATGCGGTGACTGCTTGGTATGCAGTTTCAGCACCACGTCCTCGCCTTCGTCGAACAGGCGGTTGGCGACGCGCAGAAACGGCAGGATGTCGCGGCCGCGGTTTTCACCGGCAATGATCTCGATGTCCGCGGCATTGGCATGCGTGCGGAATTGCTCTGCCACCTCATGCACGGCAGCGACACGATCCTCGCCGGTGGTGATCACGATGCGCCAGTGCAGGCCGGTGTCGAGCACGCTGCGCAGCAGCTCGGGCAGCAGCTCGACATGCCAGGCATGGAGGATCGCGCAGGCATCGTGCGTGGCCGGCGTTGCCGGAGGCGGCAGCAGGGCAGCGCGCGTCGCATCGAGCCAGGCATGGTCCAGTCGTGCATCCGGCTCCAGCACCGCGCCTTCGCCCCATTCGTTCCACGCATTGACGAACACCAGGTCGTCCGCACCGCGCTCGCGCAGGACCGGCAATCGCTGCTCAATGGTGGCGCGCAGCCAGTCGCGGTAGCGGCGCGGCGCGGCATGCAGCAGGCTGCGGCCGCGGCCGGGACGGCGTGGCGCGTTGTCCCAGCCGCAATTCACCGCCGGATGCAGCGGATACGCCGGTGGCGGCTTGGTCAGGAAGTGCCGCGGCAGATCGCGCCAGTCGAGCACTTCGCCACTGAAGCCGGCATCGGTGAACACCTGGTCCTGGGTGATGTCGGCGGGGCGGGCAAGGTTGGGCGGAAACTCCACCGCAGCGTCGAAACCGATCTCGTGCGGATCGGGCCGCTCGAAGGACTGTGTGTAGGCAAGGTGGATCTCGCCGATGCCGTTGTCGCGGCACCACGCGCGCCAGCGCGCGGCGGTGGCGCGTGCATCCGGCAGCTTTCCGGGGCGATAGACCAGCAGCACCGGCTTGCCATCCACCCGCAGGCAACGCGGATCACGCAGGTAACGCGCCACGTGCGCGATGAAGGCAAGATCATCCGCGGCATCATGCGACTGCGGGATCAACACGTCGCCTGCACGTCCATCCCAGGTGCGGGTCCAGGCTTCGTTGGCCCAGCACAGGCAGAACGCGAGGTCGATGTCGCCGGCATCCAGCCATTGCAGCAGCGGCTGCTCCAGCAGTGTGCGGCCATGGAACCAGTAGAAGTAGAAGCAGAATGCGCTGATGCCGTAATCACGGGCCAGGCTCGCCTGACGGCGCATGACCTCGATCTCGCGCAGGTCATAGGCACCCAGTGCGCCCGGCAGGCGCGGCTGGACGTGGGTGTCGAAGTCCGGGGTCGCGGCCTTTACCGCGCGCCACTCGGTATAGCCCTCGCCCCAGGCCGCATCGTTCTCCGGGATCGGATGGAATTGCGGCAGGTAGAACGCCACCACGCGGGCGGGCAGGGGGTTCGGCAGCGTGATGCGGTGATGCGTGACGGTGCCGATTGCCGGGCCACCATACGTCGGCGCGACGCGCGGCGTTGCCGCGGTGGCCAGCGCCTGCCGGCGCGAGGGACGGATGCGCGGAAAGCGCTCGAAGAACGCCTCGCGCCAGCGGTCACGCGTGGATTCGCCGATCGGCAACCGGCGGAAGCCCGCACGCAGGATGCGGAACAGCCGGTCGCTCAGCCGCGAACGCAAGGAGGGCATCGACGTGCCTGCGGTCCTGCCCGCATGCTCACAGGTTCTGGTAATTCGGCCCGCTGCCGCCTTCGGGGGTGACCCAGTTGATGATCTGGTAGGGGTCCTTGATGTCGCAGGTCTTGCAGTGCACGCAGTTGGCGGCGTTGATCTGCAGGCGCTTGCCGTGCGGCTGGCTGCTGTCCTCGACCATCTCGTACACCGCGGCCGGGCAGAAGCGGGTGCAGGGGTTGTCGTATTCCTCGACGCAGCGGGTGGCGCAGATGTCGGTGTCGGCCACCTTCAGGTGCACCGGCTGGTCTTCGTCATGCACGGTGCTGGCGAAGAACACGCCGGCCAGGCGGTCGCGCGGCGGCAGGTTGCGCGGGCTGACCCAGTCGCGATCGGGCTCGGCGCTGCCCAGTTTGTCCAGCGCGGCATGGTCGGCCTTCTGCTTGAGCGTCCATGGCGAGCGCCCGCCCAATGCGGTTTCCCAAGCGGCATTGGCCATGCCCCACCACAGCCCGCGCTTGAAGCCGGGCTTGATGTTGCGCACCTTGTGCAACTCGCGCATCACTTCCGAGTCGCGCAATTTCGCATCGAAGCCGCTGCTGGCCAGCTCGTTCGCGGCCAGGTGTTCGGCGGCCAGCATCGCCGAGCGCATCGACTGGTGCACGCCCTTGACCTTGGGCACGTTGAGCACGCCGGCGCCATCGCCGATCAGCAGCGCGCCGGGCATTTCCACCTTGGGCAGCGACTGCCAGCCGCCGGTGACGATGGCGCGGGCACCGGCCGACAGGATCTGCCCGCCTTCCAGCACCTCGCGGATCAGCGGGTGTGCCTTCCATTGCTGGAACGCTTCCCACGGCCGGAACTGCGGGTCCGCGTAGTCCAGCCCGCTGACGAAGCCGACCGCGATCTGCCCGTTCTCCAAGTGGTAGGCGAAGCTGCCGCCGTAGGTGCGGCTGTCCAGCGGCCAGCCGAAGCTGTGCACGATCTTGCCGGGGCTGAGCTTGGCCGGATCGACTTGCCACAGCTCCTTGATGCCGATCGAATGGCTTTGTGGGTCGCTGTCGGCATCCAGGTCGAAGCGCTTGACGAGCTGCTTGGTCAGCGAACCGCGTGCGCCTTCGGCCAGCACCGTGACCTTGGCGTGGATGTCGATGCCGGCGGTGAAGCCGGGCTTGTGCGAACCGTCCTTGGCGATGCCCATGTCGCCGATGCGCACGCCGATGACCTTGCCGCTGTCATCGTGCAGGGTCTCGGCGGCGGCGAAGCCGGGGAACACTTCCACGCCCAGGGCTTCGGCCTGCGGCGCCAACCACGCGCACAGCGCGCCCAGCGAGACGATGAAATTGCCGTGGTTGTTCATGCCCGGCGGCAGCGGCAGCCGGCGCTGGCCGTTGCGGCTGAGCAGCCAGAACTCGTCCTCGCGCGCGGGCACGCAGATCGGCGGCGGGTTCTCGCGCCAGCCGGGCAGCAGCGCATCCAGCGGGCCCGGCTCGATCACCGCACCGGACAGGATGTGCGCACCGACGCTGGCGCCCTTTTCGATCACGCACACCGACAGCTCAGGCTGCAACTGCTTCAGGCGGATGGCGAAGGCCAGCCCGGCCGGGCCGGCACCGACGGTGACCACGTCGTATTCCATCATGTCGCGTTCGATTTCCGGCGCTTGCTGCTCGTTCATGCTTACTCCTCGCGTCTGCCCCGGATTGTCCGGGTTTGCGCACGGGCCGGCAAATCCGCAGCATGCAGGCGATGGCGACACGCGCACACATCGAACTTCCCGGCATTGCGCTCAGGCGCGGCTGGGTGCCGCTGGATGAGGCCGACGCGCTGTTCACGCAGCTGCATGCGAGGCTGCCATGGGAGGTGCATCGCATCCGCCTGTTCGGCCGCGAAGTCGCCTCGCCGCGGCTGTCCTGCTGGATCGGCGATGCCGATGCGGTGTACCGTTATTCCGGCGCCCGTTTCCTGCCGCATCCATGGACAGCGAGCCTGTCGGGACTGCGCGCGCGTCTGAACGAGGCGTTGTGCGCCGACTTCAACAGCGTGCTGGCCAATCTGTACCGCGACGGCGCCGACGGCATGGGCTGGCATCGCGACGACGAGCCGGAACTGGGGCCGGCGCCCTTGATCGCCTCGCTCAGTCTCGGCCATCCACGGCGCTTCCTGCTGAAGACCGATGACGGCACGCGCCATGCGATCGAACTGGGTGCGGGTGACCTGCTGCTGATGTCCGGGCCCAGCCAGCAGCTGTACCGACACGCCTTGCCGAAGACCCGGTGCGCGGTCGGCCCGCGCATCAATCTGACTTTCCGTCGGGTGTACCCCGAGCGCGGCTGACGCCTTGCCTGCCAGTTCTTGCTTGCCGGCTTGAGCGCTGGCGCGGCTCAGCGCTGCGCCGGCGGCGTGGTGGGCGGAACCGGCTCGCGGCTCAAGGTCTGCAGGGTCCAGCCGACGATCTCCTGGCTGGTGCTGCCCAGCGCATCGCGCAGCGCGGCGCTGACGTTGGCCAGATCCGTGCCTTCGGCCGGACGGGTGGCACGGAACAGGCGGTGGCCGATGATGCGGTTGTGCTGGTTGTCGATCAGGCTGGCGGAGATTTCCACCACCGCGCCGGGCGTGTCCTGCCCGGCGTAATCGGCATCGAAGCGGCGGATGTCCAGGGTCAGGTCATGGTCGCCGGCGATGCCGCCGCCACGGCGGCTGACCCCGGCGATGCGCTCGCTGTCTTCGAGCAGGCGCACGATGGCGTCCTGCACCAGATCCGGTGCCGGCTGCGCCCAGGCCGCGCCGCGATAGACCTGCAGTTCGCCCGGCTGCGGGCGCACCACGATGCGCGCACTGTCCAGCAGGGTATCGGCATTGGGCCGCTGCACCACCAGCTGGCCCGGTGCCATCGGCCAGGCCGGATCGGCCTGCAGTGTCGGGGTCGGGTCGAAGATCGCGATTTCCACCTTCTTCGGCACGATGCCGCAGGCACTCATGGCCAGCACCGCGGCGGTCAGCAAGGGCGCGAGAAGCAGACGCGACCCGGGTGCGTGGCGCAACGGGGCGGACGGACGGGCAGGGCGATGCGGGTTCATTGCGGGGTGAACTCCTTGGGTTGCTCGCGGCCAAGCAGGTAGCCGGCCGGGTTGCCGTCGAGGCGGTCGCTGATCTGGCGCAGATCGCGCATCAGCGTGCGCAGCTCGGACAGGGTCGGGCCCAGTTGTTGCAGGCCGTCGCGGCTGAAGTTGCGCAGCGGCGCGCGGTTTTCCGCGACCAGCGCATTGGCATTGGCACCGGCCGATTCGAACGAGGCGATCGCCCGATCCAGCTTGTCCACCGTCGCCGGCAGGCGTGCGATCACCTCGCGGTCGATGCGGTTGATCGCACCATCGGCACTGGCCAGCGTGCGGCGCAGGTCTTCGCTGGCACGCTGCGCGTTGACCAGCAGCTGGCGGATGTCATCGCGCTGGTCGCTGATGGCCTCGGTGGTGCTGCGCAGATTTTCCAGGGTGTCGGAAATGCGCTGGATGTTTTCTTCGCTCAAGGCCTGATCCAGGCGCGCGACCAGCCGGTTGGCGGTGTCGGCGATGTTCTGCAAGGCCGAAGGTTCGGCCAGAATGATCGGAATCTCGTCGCGCGACTCGGGCTTCAGCAACGCGGCATCCGGATTGCCGCCGGTGAGCTGGATGAACGGGCTGCCGGTCAGCCCCGCCATCGACAGCTTGGCACGGGTATCCACCTTGATCGGTGCGTCCGCGCGCAGGCGCAGCAGGGCCTGCACCCGGCGCGGATCGCGCGGATCCAGACTCAGCCGCTCGATGGTGCCCACGGAGATGCCGTTGTATTGCACCGAGCCGCCTTCGCTGAGGCCGGTGACCGGTTCGTTGAAGATCACCTGGTAATGCTGCCAGCCGGCGTCGGAGGAATACTTGGCCGCCCACAGCGCGAAGCCGAGCAGGAACACCGTCACCAGGATGGTGAATGCCCCGATCAATACGTAATTGGCCTTGGTTTCCATTCTTGCCTCACCTGTGCATGTCGGTGCGCTCGTCACCGGCGGCGGCCTGCGCGGCGCGCGCGCGCGGGCCGTGGAAATATTCGCGCACCCATGGATGGTCGAACTGCTCGACCTCGGCCAGCGGTGCGCAGACCACCACCCGGCGCTCGGCCAGCACCGCCACGCGGTCGCAGATAGCGTATAGCGTGTCGAGGTCGTGGGTGATGAGGAACACGGTCAGCCCCAACGCATCGCGCAGGGTCAGGATCAACTGGTCGAAGGCGGCCGCGCCGATCGGATCCAGGCCGGCGGTGGGTTCGTCGAGGAACAGCAGCGGGGGATCCAGCGCCAACGCCCGCGCCAGTGCCGCGCGCTTGCGCATGCCGCCGGACAGCTGCGAAGGCAGTTTGCCGAGTGCATCGGCGGGCAGCCCGGCCAGCTTGATCTTCAGCAGCGCCAGTTCGTAACGCAGGCGGTCATCCAGCTCGGGATGGTGCTCCTTCAGCGGCACCTCCACGTTCTCGCCCACGCTCAGCGAAGAAAACAGCGCGCCATCCTGGAACAGCACGCCGATGTTGCGCTCGATCTCCAGACGCACGTCCTCGTCATCGGACAATGCGTCCATGTCCAGCACATGGACATGGCCGCCATTGGGCCGGCGCAGGCCGATGATCGAACGCATCAGCACCGACTTGCCCGAGCCGGAGCCGCCGACCACGCCGAGGATCTCGCCACGGCGCAGGTCGAGATCGAGGTTCTCGTGCACCACCTGGGCGCCGAACTGGTTGCGCAGCCCGCGCACGCGCACCATCGCCTCCGGCTCGGTCGTGTCATGGCTCATGACGTGGGCAGTCTCCTCGTGCATCCTCACCACCCCATGTGCATGAACCAGATCGCGGCGAATGCATCGAACACGATCACCAGCGAGATCGCCTGCACCACGCTGGCGGTGGTGCGCTCACCCACCGACTGCGCGGTGCCCTTGACCCGCAGACCTTGCAGACAGCCGATCAGCGCGATCACCAGTGCGAACAGGGGTGCCTTGGACAGGCCGATCCAGAAATCGCCGATGTCGATGGTGGCGTGCATGCGCGCCATCCAGCCCTGCGGCGGGATGCCCAGGCTGAAGGCGCCGACCGAAAGGCCGCCCAGCAGGCCGGCGATCATGGCGAGGAAGGTCAGCAGCGGCAGCATCACCAGCAACGCGATCAGGCGTGGCAGCACCAGCACGTCGACCGGATCCAGACCCAGCGTGCGGATGGCGTCGACTTCCTCGCGGCTGACCATTGCCCCGATCTGTGCGGTGAACGCGCTGGCGGTGCGGCCAGCAAGCACGATCGCGGTCAGCAGCACGGCGAATTCGCGCAGGAAGGCGATGTTGACCAGCTCGACCACGAAGATGGTCGCACCGAAGTCGCGCAGGATGTTGGCGCCGAGAAAGGCGATCACCGCACCAACCAGGAAGTTGAGCAGCAGCACCAGCGGCACCGCGTCCAGTCCGACCTGCTCCATGTGGTGCACGATGCTGACCGGGCGCAGGCGGCGCGGGTCGCGGATCAGGCGCAGGCTCTTGACGATGCATTCGCCGAAGAAGTTGACCATGGCGAGCACTTCGTCCCAACCGCGTGCCACCGCCATGCCAAGGCGCGCGAGGGCGGCATTGAAGCCGAAGTCGCGGGCCTGTGCCGGGCGGTCCTGGGCGACATCCTCGATCGCTTCCACCAGGGATTGGTGCGCAGGCGCGAAATGCAGCGCGTCGCCTGTCAGTTTCCGCTTGCGCGCATGATGCTGGATCTCCAGCACGCCGACCGAATCCAGTGCATCCACCGTGCTGGCATCGATGCCGCGCAGATCCGCGGGTAGTCCGGCCAGCGCGGTGCTGATCGCCTTGGCATGGCCGATGCGCCAGTCACCCTGCAGGCGGGCGAGGCCGTCATCGGCGTCCAACTCGATGCGGGGCGGCTGGCGGGACCGGGTGCTCATCAGCTGCCATCTTACGGATGCCGGCGTGATCATGTGCACGTCGGCACCTGCAGGCTGAACCGGTCATCGCGGCATGCGATGCTGTGCGGATGACGCCAGCCACGCCTTCGATCGCCGACTACCGCCAACGGGTCGCCTTCATCACTGAACTTGCCGAGGGTCTGCATGCCGGCGGCGCCACCGCGCAGCGCCTGGAAGGTGCCCTGCTGGGCGTGGCCGAGCGCCTTGGCGTCGAGTGCGAGCCTTGGGCCACGCCCACCGGCATGATCCTGAGCTTCCGCGATCCGGCGGATGCCGAGGCCAATGAACTGACGCGCGTGGTGCGGCGCCCGCCCGGGGATACCGACCTGTCCCTGCTGGTGGACGTCGACCGCATCGCCGAGGATGTCGTCGCCGGCCGTTGCGGCGTGGCTGAAGGGCATGCCGCGTTGAAGCGGCGGACCCGGCAGCCCACGGCGCGCTGGCGGCTGGTCCAGGTGCTCGGCTTTGCCATGGTGGCCGGCGGCATCGGCGCGCTGCTGCGCCTGCCGTGGCTGGATATCGCCACTGCCGCCGGGTCGGGCTTGCTGATCGGCCTGCTCGACCAGTTCAGCCGACGCCACGCACATCTGCGCGAAGCGATGGAAGCGGTGGCCGCGCTGCTGGCCGGGATCATCGCGGTCACGGTCGCGCACTTCGTGGGCCCGCTCAATCTCAATACCGTGATCATCGCCTCGGTGATCGTGTTCCTGCCCGGTCTGGCCCTGACCAACGCGATCAGTGAATTGACCGGGCAGCACCTGGGGGCCGGCAGTGCGCGCATGGCGGGCGCCATCACCGCCATCCTCAAACTGACCATCGGCGTGATGCTGGCCTTGGCCATTGCCCGCGTGCTGGGCCTGGAGCCACGCGTGGCCTATTCCCGACCACAGGGGCCATGGGTCGAGGCCGCGGGCCTGCTGGTCGCGTGCATCGCGTTTGCCATCAGTTTCCGTGCACGCCTCGGGGATTACTGGCTGGTGATGCTCGCCGCGGCGGCGGGATATGCGGTGTCACGCGGGATCGGCATGCATTTCGGCCATATTGCCGGGGTATTCATCGGTGCCCTGACACTGACCACGGCGGGCAATCTGTATGCACGCCTGCGCAATCGCCCGGGCGCGATCATTCGCGTGCCCGGCATCATCCTGCTGGTACCGGGCAGCGTGAGTTTCCGCGGCATGATGAATCTGATGCAGCAGCAGGACGTGGGCGCCGGCGAGGCGGCATTGATGCTGGTGCTGAATATCCTGATGGCGCTGGCGGCGGGCATCATGTTCGGCAACCTGATCGTTGCCCCGCGGCGGCATTTGTGAGGCGGGCGCAGCATCCGCGTGCCGTGAAATGAAAAAGCGCCGGCATGCCGGCGCTTTCCACTTTCCCGACGTGTCGGATCACGCCTTGTCGATCAGGAACTCGTTCACGTCGCGACCGGCATCGGTATAGGCGACCAGCCACAATGGCTGGCGACCACGGCCGGTCCAGGTGTTTTCCGGATTGGCGGGATCGCGATACTTCGGCGGCACCTTGCCGGTGCTCTTGCGAGCCGTGGTCTTGCGCGTGGCGCGCTTGGTGGCCTTCGGTGCGGGAACGCCGAACAGTTCCTCGAAGGTATATCCGGACGTGCGCACGATGCGATTCACCGAGGCGCGCACCTGGTTGATCGGCTTGCGCTTGGCCAGCACCTTCTTGCGCTTGGTGGCTTCGCTGATCAGCTGGGTCAGCTCACGGGTATTGAGCGAATTGATATCCATGGGATCCTCGATGGGGTACGGATGATGGGAAATGGGCATCCTGCCTGCGCGAATGATAATGAATCGAATACCCCGATTCAAATGTTTTCGATATTGTTTCGCGACAGGCCGACAGCATCATCACGTCGCGTTCACCCACCCAATCGCTGCCGCAGTGCGTCGCGGTCGAGGTTTTCGGCTGTATCGGAATCACGTCGGCGATATTCGAATTGCCCGGCCGCCAGTCCGCGCTCGGAAACCACCACGCGCTGCGGGATGCCGATCAATTCGATGTCGGCGAACATCGCCCCCGGGCGCAGGCCGCGGTCATCCAGCACGGTGTCGATGCCGGCGGCGTTCAATTCGCGGTACAGCGTTTCCGCGGCGGCGGTGACGTCGGCATTGCCCTTGGGATTGATCACGCAAATCGCCACCTGCCACGGGGCCATCGCCTCGGGCCAGCGGATGCCGGCCTCGTCGTGATTCTGTTCGATCGCGGCGGCGACGATGCGCGACACGCCGATGCCGTAACACCCCATCAGCGGATGCAGCGGTTTGCCCGTGGCATCCAGCACCGTGCAGTCCATCGCCTTGGAATACCGGTCGCCCAATGCGAACACGTGGCCGACCTCGATGCCGCGCGCCATGCGCAGCGTGCCCTGGCCGTCGGGCGAGGGGTCGCCGACGACCACGTTGCGGATATCGGCCACTTCGGCCTCGGCCAGGTCGCGTCCCCAGTTGACCCCGGCCAGGTGATAGCCGTCGCGGTTGGCGCCGACCACGAAATCCGCCATCGCCGCGACGCTGCGATCGGCGATCACGCGGATCGGACGTGCGGGTTTGACCGGGCCGAGGAAACCGGGCGTGGCGCCCAGGTGATCGCGGATTTCCTCTTCGTCGGCAAAGCGGTAGTCGCCCAGACCCGAGAGTTTGCCCAGCTTGATGTCATTCACCTGGTGGTCGCCGCGCACCAGTGCGAGGACGAATTGCGGCGCGCCATCGTCATCGCTGCCGATCACGGCCACCGATTTCACCGTGCGCGACAATGGAATGCCGAGCAGTTCGGCCACCGCCTCGCAGGTTTTCTGCGTCGGGGTTTCCACTTCGCGCAGGGTTTCGCTGGCGTTCGCGCGCGGCCCCGGGCTGAGCGCCTCGGCCAATTCGATGTTCGCCGCATAATCGGAAGCATCGGAAAACGCGATGGCGTCCTCGCCCGAATCGGCCAGCACGTGGAACTCATGGCTGGCGGAGCCGCCAATCGCGCCGGTATCGGCCAGCACCGCCCGGAACGCGAGGCCGAGACGCTCGAAAATGCGCGCATAGGTCGCGTACATGTTGCGGTATTCGGCATCCAGTGACGCCGCATCCACGTGGAACGAGTAGGCATCCTTCATCAGGAATTCGCGCGCACGCATCACCCCGAAGCGGGGCCGGATCTCGTCGCGGAACTTGGTCTGGATCTGGTACAGGTTGAGCGGCAACTGGCGATAACTCGCCAACTCGTTGCGTGCGAAATCGGTGATCACTTCTTCGGCGGTGGGGCCATAGCAGTAATCGGCTTCCTTGCGGTCGCGGATTTTCAGCAGCTGACCACCGAACTTTTCCCAGCGTCCGGTTTCCTCCCACAATTCACGCGGCTGCACCGATGGCATCAGCATTTCCACCGCGCCGGCACGATTCATTTCCTCGCGCACCACCGCTTCGACCTTGCGCAGCACGCGCAGGCCCAGTGGCGACCAGGTGTACAGGCCGGCGGCCAGTTTGCGGATCAGACCGGCCTTCAGCATCAGCCGATGACTGGCGATTTCCGCCTCGGCCGGGGTTTCCTTTTCGGTGTGCAGATGGAATTGCGACAGACGCATGATGGAACTCGCGGGAACGATCGCGCATTTTGCCATGCGCCGGCGCATGACAGTCCGCGTGCATGCGTGTGCCCGGCTGGGAACCGGGTGCGACGCCCGTTCAGGGCGTGCAGTGCACCTCGATCGCGCTTTGCGCCAGGCGCATCTGCGCCGCGTGTTCTTCCGTGTCCAGCGCGCGGTCGGGCGTGCCGTCGCCGTTGCTGTCGATCATCACATCCTTGTTTTCCTGCAGGATTTTCAGATTTTCGCGCGCCTGGCTGCAGCGCGGGTTTGCCGCCGCTGCGGGGGCTGCGGTGGCAGGTGCGGCCTCGGGCTGGCGGCGAACGCCACGCACGTCATAACTGCCGGAGGCCGGGGGCGTGCCCGAGTAATGGGTGCGGCCTTGCGCATCCTTCCACTGGTAGATCTTCTGCTGCGCCTGGGCATGCGGTACGCAGGCGCTGGACAGGAACAGGGCGACAAGGAGGAGGCGCATGGCGGGCATGGGGTGGTTTCCGGGGGATTTGGCTCATTGCAGCATCGTGCGGGGGCGGGCGCAAGTTGGGGGCATGCGGCATTCATCGGGCAATTTCGCGGCTAGACTTGGCCGATGGCCGAACATGATCCTTCCCTCACCCCGCAACACCGCCCCCCGCGAGCGGTCTACCTGCTGCCCAACCTGTTCACCACCGGCGGCCTGTTCGCCGGCTTCTACGCCATCATCGCCGCGAGTCAGGGCAAGTTCGGACATGCCTGCGTGGCGATCTTCATCGCCGCGCTGCTCGATGGCCTGGATGGTCGCGTCGCGCGCCTGACCAACACGCAAAGCGAATTCGGCGTGCAGTACGACTCGCTGGCCGATCTGGTCAGTTTCGGCATGGCGCCGGCGCTGGTGATGTACCACTGGGCCCTGCAGTTCATGCGGATGGATGGTGCCACCGCCGGCAAGCTGGGTTGGCTGGCGGCGTTCCTGTATGCCGCCTGCGCCGCATTGCGGCTGGCCCGCTTCAATGCGCAGGTCGGCAGCGTGGACAAGCGCTGGTTCATCGGCCTTGCCAGCCCCGCCGCCGCGGCGGTGATGGCGAGCACGGTATGGACGCTTGAATCGTGGGATCTGGCCGGCGAGGACATGCGTCTGCTGGCGCTGGCGGTGACCGTTGCCAGCGGCCTGTTGATGGTCAGCAACCTGCGTTACAGCAGTTTCAAGGGCAGCCGCAGCGGACCACAGGGCGAGCGGGTGCCGTTTTTCGTCATGCTGCTGGTGGTGGTGGCATTGATCGCGCTGGCGCTGTATCCGCCCGAAACCTTGTTGCTGGTGTTCGTGCTGTATGCGCTTTCCGGTCCGTTGGCGTGGCTGTGGCGTCTGCGCAGGCGGAGCACGGCGCCATGAGCTGGGATGGCGTGCAGCGCGAGGTGCTGGCCGAACTGGGCCTGCAGTTGCTTGCGCCGCGCGCACCGGGCAGCGAGGCACCGCCGCCGGATCCGCACAGCCTCGCGATGCTCTCGCGCGGGCTTGGCATCGCGCCCGAGCACCTGGCCGAAGCCGGCCTGCGCCTGCCGCCGATCGAGCGCCTGCGCGAGCCGGCGATCAAGCGTGCGCTGTGGCCTCAGCTGCGGCCATTGCGCCGACGGTCATGAACGCGCAGCCAGCGCCCGCGCAGGCGCAGTTGCGGCGCATGCGCGAGGAGGACATCGACGCGGTCATCGCCATCGAGCACCGTGCCTACCCGTGGCCGTGGACAGCCGGCAATTTCCGCGATTGCCTGCGCGCCGGCTATCCGATGTGGGTGCTGGAGGATCACGGCGGCCTGGTCGGCTATGCGGTCGCCAGCGTGATGCTGGACGAAGCGCACCTGCTCAACATCTGCATCGATCCGGCGCGTCAGTCGCAAGGCGAGGGTCGGCGCCTGCTGCGCGCGATGCGACGCATCGTCCACGGCCAGGGCGCGCGACGCATGTTCCTCGAAGTACGCCCCTCCAATCCGCATGCGATCGCCCTGTACCAGGACGAGGGCTTCAACGAGATCGGGCGGCGCCCGCGCTATTACCCGGCGGCGCATGGCCAGCGCGAGGACGCGCTGGTGATGGCGATGGAGCTGCTCGACTGAGCGCGGCGTTGCCGGCGCGCAATCACGCCGGCCGCGCCACGGCATGGTTCAACCCAGGCGTTCGCGTTGTGCCTTCAGCGCATCGCGCTGCGAGCTCCACTCGGCCAGCCGTGTGCGCTCCTGCTCGACCACCGCGGCAGGTGCATTGGCGACGAAGGTCGCGTTGCCGAGCTTGCCCTGCGACCTGGCGAGTTCGGCCTCGACCTTCTTCAGTTCCTTGTCCAGCCGCGCGCGCTCGGCATCGAGATCGACCAGGCCCTCGAGCGGAATGAACAGGTCGAGCTCGCCGACGCGGGCGGCGGCGGCGGGTGGCGGTTCGCTGTCGATCGTTTCGATGCGGTCCAGCCGCGACAGGAAGCGCAGCGCGGAATCGAAGCGCTGCAGGCGTGCATGACTGGCGGCATCGCCACCGCGCAGCAGCAGCGGCAGTTGCCGGCCCGGTGACACGCCCAGTTCGCTGCGCATGCGGCGCAGCGCGCTGACCATCGCCTTCAGCCACTCGATGTCAGCGGCGGCCTTCGCATGCGCGGCCACGTCCAGCTCGCCCGGCTGCGGATAGGGCCGGGTCATGATGGTCGCGGCATCGATGCCGAGGCGTGGCGCGACCTGCCGCCACAGTTCCTCGCTGACGAACGGCATCAGCGGGTGCAACAGGCGCAGCAGGCGCTCGAGCACGAGCAGCAGGGTGTGGCGGGTGGAATCGGCAGCGCGCGCGTCATCGCCGTTCAGTGCCGGCTTGGCAAGTTCGAGGAACCAGTCGCAGAACTGGTTCCAGGCGAATTCGTACAGGCTTTGCGCGAGCAGGTCGAAGCGATAGCTGGCGAAGTGCTGTGCGGCCTCGGCGCAGGTGCGCTCGAGCTGGAGCAGGATCCATTTTTCCGCATCGGTGCAGGGCTGCGGCGCCGCGGGCAATGCGCCCAGGCCTTCGGTGTTCATCAGCACGAAGCGGGTGGCGTTCCACAGCTTGTTGCAGAAGTTGCGATAGCCCTCGGCGCGCGCGAGGTCGAACTTGATGTCGCGCCCGGGGCCGGCGAGGGCGGCCATGGTGAAACGCAGCGCATCGGCGCCGTGCGCGTTGATGCCCTCGGGGAACTCCTTGCGCGTGGCCTTCTCGATCTTCGGCGCATCGCCGGGCTTCATCAGCCCGCTGGTGCGCTTGGCCACCAGCGCGTCGGCGCTGATGCCGTCGATGATGTCCAGCGGGTCGAGGATGTTGCCCTTCGACTTCGACATCTTCTGCCCGTCCTTGTCGCGCACCAGGCCGGTGATGTAGACATCGCGGAACGGCACGCGGCCGATCAGCGCATCGCTCATCATGATCATGCGCGCGACCCAGAAGAAGATGATGTCGAAGCCGGTGACCAGCACGCTGGTCGGCAGGGCGGTCTCGAAGCCGCGATTGCCCATGGCGTCCTCGTCGGGCCAGCCCTGGGTGGAGAACGGGAACATGGCCGAGGAGAACCAGGTTTCCAGCACGTCCTCTTCCTGGCGCAGCGGAGTGTCGCCCAGCGCATGGGTGGCGCGCACTTCGGCCTCGTCGCGGCCCACGTAGACATTGCCGTCGGCGTCGTACCAGGCCGGGATGCGATGGCCCCACCACAGCTGGCGCGAGATGGTCCAGTCCTGGATGTTCTGCATCCAGTGGCGGTAGGTGTTGATCCAGTTCGGCGGCACGAAGCGCACTTCGCCCGATTCCACCAGCGCCATGCCGCGGCGTGCCAGCTCGTCCATCTTCACGAACCACTGGTCGGTCAGGAACGGCTCGATCACCTGTCCGCTGCGGTCGCCGAACGGCTGCATGATCGGCTTGTGCTCGACCAGCGGCTCGCCGTCCGCGTCGCTCACCGCAAGCCCTTCGGCGGTGATTTCGGCGACCACGCGGCGGCGTGCCTCGTAGCGGTCCAGCCCGCGCAATTCCTCCGGCACCAGATTGAGCGCGGACACGTCGCCCACGTCTTCGCCACGCGCGGCGCGGCTGGCGATGGCGGCACTTTCCGCATACGACAGGCCATCGCTGCGCATGTGCGCGGCATCATCCATCAGCGCGTACAGCGGGATGCCGTGGCGGCGTGCGACCTGGTAGTCATTGAAGTCGTGTGCGCCGGTGATCTTGACCGCGCCCGAGCCGAATTCCGGATCCGGGTACTCGTCGGCGATGATCGGGATCAGGCGCCGCTGCGCCTTCGGCCCGACCGGGATTTCCACCAGCTTGCCGATGATCGGCGCGTAGCGCGCATCGTCCGGATGCACCGCGATCGCGCCGTCGCCGAGCATGGTTTCCGGCCGCGTGGTGGCGATCGCGATGTAGTCGCGGGTTTCGCGCAGCAGCTCGTTGCCCTCGGCATCGCGCTCGATGTATTCGTAGGTTTCGCCGCCGGCCAGCGGGTATTTGAAATGCCACATGTGGCCGGGCACTTCGCGGTTTTCCACTTCCAAGTCGGAAATCGCGGTCTTCAGCACCGGGTCCCAGTTGACCAGCCGCTTGCCGCGATAGATCAGGCCCATCTCATGCAGGCGTACGAACGCCTCGATCACCGCGCGCGAGGCCATCGGGTCCATGGTGAACACGCTGCGCGACCAGTCGCCGGAGGTTCCCAGCCGACGCATCTGCCGCTCGATGGTGTCGCCGGACCGCGCCTTCCATTGCCAGACCTTGTCGATGAAGGCTTCGCGACCGAGCGAGTCGCGGGTTTCGCCGCGGCCCTCGAGCGCGAGGTTGCGACCCACCACCATCTCGGTGGCGATGCCGGCGTGGTCGGTGCCGAGCTGCCACAGGGTGCGATAGCCGCGCATGCGGTGGTAGCGGATCAGCGCGTCCTGCAGCGTGTGCTGGAACGCATGGCCCATGTGCAGGGTGCCGGTGACATTGGGCGGCGGCAGGAGGATGGTGTAGGCCGGTCCATCACCCTGCGGCGCGAACACGCCCGAAGCCTCCCACTCGGCATACAGGCGGGATTCGATCTGGTCGGGCTGGTAGCTGGGCGCGAGGGTCATGGCGGGATGTCGAGAGCTAGGAACGAGTGAGGAGGAACGAGGAACGAGTGGGTGGAAGCGAGGAACTAGTGGGGAGGAACGAGGAACGAGTGGGTGGAGAGGAGTGAGTGGAGGGGAGTGAGGAGTGAGAGTGGGGGGGCGAATATGCGGCACAAGTGCGCATTGCTCCTGCTTTCTCTCGTTACTCGTTCCTCTCCACTCGTTCCTCGCCCTCACATATCGTGCTTTTTTACCTCAAGCCCGCGTGCCTGGTACTGCTTCCAGCGTTCGCGCAGCGGGCCGCGTGCGGCGGGGTCGGCCGGTACCACTTCCAGCACGCGCTCGAATTCGCCGCTGACCGCGGCATCACGCAGGTTGATCACCAGCGGGCGCGGCGGCGCATCGGTGCCGGGTGGCAGGATCAGGATCGGGGCCAGTTCCTCGTCTTCGTCGAGGCCGGCGATCTGGTGCGGCAGGTAGAACTCGGGGTCGAACGACCACATCAGATCGTCCAGTGCCTCGGCCTGCGCCATGTCACGCGCCAGCACCAGGGTCGGCATTTCGGCCTGATGCGCCTTGCGCGCCAGCTCGCATACCAGCAGCAGCGGCTCGGCGCGGAAGCGCGGCTTGCCGATCAGGTAGAAGTCCGCGCGCATGGCTGGTGAAGCGAGGAACGAGTACGGAGGAACGAGGAACGAGTGGTGGAGGGCGAGGAACGAGTGGAGAGGAACGAGGAGTGAGAGAAGGCAGGGGCTTGCCGTACGGCGGCATTCACTCGTTGCTCGTTGCTCATTTCTCGTTCCTCTTTTTCATTGCGAGGCGTGAGTGGGGGAGGGCGAGGAACGAGTGGAGAGGAACGAGAAGTGAGAGAAAGCAGGGGCTTGCCGTGTGGCCGCTTTCACTCGTTGCTCGTTCCTCATCACTCGTTCCTCGCTCCCTCAGCTGCGGTCAAGCAGCCACTGGCTCAGCAGGCCGACCGGGCGGCCGGTGGCCATGCCCTTCTTGCCTTCGTCGCTGGCGCTGCCGGCGATGTCCATGTGCGCCCAGCGCTGCTTCTCGGTGAAGCGCGAGAGGAAGCAGCCGGCAGTGATCGCGCCCGCCCAGCGTCCGCCGATGTTGTAGATGTCGGCGAATTCCGAGTCCAGCATCGGCTGGTATTCGTCCCACAGCGGCAGCTGCCAGGCGCGGTCGAACACGGTTTCGCCGGCGTCGATCAGCTCGCGCGCCAGGTCATCGTCCTTCTTCGTCATCACGCCGGTGGCGTACTTGCCGAGTGCAACCATGCACGCGCCGGTGAGGGTGGCCACGTCGACCAGCGCCGCCGGCTCGAAGCGTTCGGCATAGGTCAGCGCGTCGCACAGGATCAGGCGGCCTTCGGCATCGGTATTGCCGACCTCGATGGTCTTGCCGGACATGCTGGTGATGACGTCGCTGGGGCGGTAGCTGTTGCCGTCGGGCATGTTTTCCACCGCCGCGGCGATGCACACCAGGTTGATCGGCAGCTTCATGCCGACCGCGGAAACGAAGGTGCCGAGCACGGTGGCCGCGCCGCACATGTCGTACTTCATTTCCTCGATGCCGCCCTGCACCTTGAGGTTGACGCCGCCGGTATCGAAGGTGATGCCCTTGCCGACCAGCACGTACGGCTTGGCATCGCCGCAGCCGTTCCACTTCATCACCACCAGGCGCGGGCGGTTGGCCGAGCCGCGTGCCACCGCCAGCAGCGAGCCCATGCCGAGCTTGTCCATGGCTTCTTCGTCCAGCACCTCGCACTCGGCGCCTTCGAAGCGCGCGGCGAAGGCCTGGCCCTGCTCGGCAAGGTACTGCGGGTTGCAGATGTTCGGCGGCAGGTTGCCCAGTTCGCGCGCGAACTGAACGCCGGCGGCGATGGCTTGGCCCTGGGCCAGGGCGGCGCTGTCCTCGCCGGCGATCTCGAGCCGCTCCAGGCCCGTCTCCCCGCGCTTCTTGTTGTCCTTGCCGAGGGTGGCGGTATAGCGGTAGCTGGCATGGTCGGCGGCGATCGCGGCCTGGCGGATGTTCCATGCCGCGTCGCGGTCCTTGACCGTGAGCTCGCTCAGGGTCAGCAGCGCCGACTTCACGCTGCCGGTCTTGAGCGCACGCGCCGCATCGGCGACCGCCTTGAGGTACTGCGGCACGCCGAACTTGGCGGCATCGCCAAGGCCGATCACCAGCACCTGGCGCGCGGTGACGCCCGGCAGTGCGTGCAGCAGGGTGCTCTTGCCGGTCTTGCCCGGCAGGTCGCCGCGCTCGGCCAGCTTCTTCAGCGCGCCATCGCTGGCCTGGTCGATCACGCCGGCGGCGGGGCTCAGCGACTTGTCGGCGAAGACGCCGACCACCACGCAATCGACTTGGGCGGTGGCGGGCGAGTGGTTGTTCAGGGCGAATTCGAGGGCCATCGACGAGATTCCATGTGTCCGTGAGTACAATGCACGGCCGCGCAACGCATCGACGCCGCGGCCACGCGGAACTCATTAGTCTAATTCATCCGGCCGCCCGAACCCGCATGCAAACGCTCGACCGCTACCTGCTGCGCGAATTCATCCAGACCATCTTCGCCACCTTGACGGTGCTGTTGATCGTGATGCTGGGCGGTGCCTTCATCGACGTGCTCGGCGACATCGCCCGTGGCCGGCTGCCGGCCAGCATGACCGGGGCGCAGCTGGGCTTCGTGCTGCTGACCTGGCTGCCGATCATCCTGCCGATGGCGCTGATGCTGGGCCTGCTGATGGCGATGTCACGGCTGTACCGGGATGCGGAAATGCCGGTGCTGACCTCGGTCGGCGTCGGGCCGCGGCGCCTGCTGCGCCCGCTGATGATGGTGACCTTGCCACTGGTTGCACTGATCGCGTTGCTGTCGTTGTGGCTGGGACCCTGGGCCGACCGCACCTCGCGCGAGATGGTGCAGGAGGCCAATCGCAACCTGCTGATCACCGGTCTGGAAGCCGGACGCTTCACCGAGCTGCCCGGTGGCGGTGGCGTGGTCTATGTCGGCGAGATGGCACAGGATGGCGCGGCGTTCAAGCGCATCTTCATCTACCGGCAAAAGGGCGACAGGCTGGACGTGACCACCGCAGCCGAGGGTCAACTGACCCTGGATGGTGCAAGCGAGCGCTACCTGACCCTGGGCAGCGGCTTCGAGGTGGAAGGGCCGATGAGCGGCAGCGAGCTCGACTATCGCCTGTTGCGCTTCGAGCGCAATGACGTGCGCATGCCTGACCGCCAACGCGACGGCAAGCCGGACGATGCGCGCCGCCGGCCGACGCTGGACCTGATTGGCGACTCCGCCCCCGAGGCGCGTGCGCAGTTGCACTGGCGCATCGCGCCCCCGTTGCTGGCGTTGGCACTGGCGCTGATGGCGGTGCCGCTTTCGCGCAGCCCGCCGCGCCAGGCGCGCTACGGACGCATGGTGACCGGCTTCCTCGGTTATCTGGTGTCGGTGCAGCTGATGCTCTTGGGCACCGATCTGATCGCCAAGGGCAAGCTGCCGGCGGGGCTCGGCCTGTGGTGGCTGGTGCTGCCGGCGCTGGCGCTGGGCATCTGGGCCTACCGACGTGATGGCCGCCTGCCGCGGCGGAGGCGTGCGTGATGAAGCCGTTCCCGATGATCCACGACCGCTACATCGGCCGCAGCGTGCTGACCTTCGTGCTCGCGGTGTGGTTCGTGCTGGTGGCACTCGACTTCATGCTCGGCGGCGGCGGGGTGATGGCGCAGCTCGACGACATCGGCAAGGGCAGCTACGGCTTCGGCGATGCGTTGCTGTATTCGACCTACACCCTGCCGCGTCGCGCCTACACCCTGTTCCCGACCGCGGCGGTGATCGGTGCGCTGCTCGGCCTGGGCCAGCTGGCGGCAAGCTCGGAGCTCACCGCGTTGCGCGCACTGGGCCTGTCGCGCAAGCGACTCAGCGTATCGGTGGCGCTGACCATCGGCGTGCTTACCGGGCTGATGGTGCTGTCCGGCGAAACGCTTGGGCCGTGGACCGAGCGCAAGGCCAATGCGCTGAAGGCCGCGGCGACTTCGCCGAACATGATCGTGGCGCAGTATTCCGGTCTGTGGGCGCGCGAGGGTGACGTGGTGCTCAATGCCGAAACCGGGCACGAGCGCACCGATGGCGAGGATGCCTGGCTGGAATTGAAGGACCTGCGTCTGTACCAGTTCGACGAGGCCGGCAAGCTGCAGTCGATCGCGCATGCCGCGACCGCCGAGCACCGTCCCGGTGGCTGGCTGCTGAAGGACGTGGTGCGCACCCGCTTCGGCGAGCGTTCGGTCGAGCGTGAACGCGTCGCGGAAGAGCGCTGGGAATCGGAGTTGGATGCGGCGGCGCTTTCGGCCAGTGTGGCGCGCCCGCGCTACCTCGATTCGAGCACCCTGCGCGCCAGCATCGAGTACCGCAAGCGCAATCAACTCGATTCGGGCGAGTTCGAAGCCTATTACTGGGGCCGCTGGTTCTATCCGCTGAACGTGCTGGCGCTGTGCCTGGCGGCGATCCCGTTCGCCTTCGGCACCCTGCGCAGTGGCGGCCTGGGTCGTCGCCTGTTCGTCGGCGTGGTGTTCGCGCTCGGCTTCTGGCTGCTGCAGGAAATGTCGGCGCGGCTGGCCGGCGCCTACCGCTTCGATTACCGCCTCGCCTATCTGCTGCCCTCGCTGTTGATGCTCACCGTGTCGTGGTGGCTGTTCCGCCGCCGCAGCGGCTGAGGCGTTTCAGCGCCGCGCCGCGTGCAGGGCGTCGCGATCCGGGTCGCGGACCATGCGGGTGCCACTGGCAAGGTCATGCCAGGTGCGCCCCTTGCCTTCGATCAGGGCCCAGGCGAAGCCGAGGCCGGCGCAGGCCAGCGACAGGATGCCGACCGCGTAACGCAGCCACAGCCGACCCCACGGGGCGCTGCCGCCGCCCGTGTCCTCCACGTACAGCCGCCACGGCTTCATGCCGATAGTCTGCCCGCCGCGTCGCCAGCTGGCGGTGGCATACAGGCCGCTGGCAGCAACCAGCGCGGCGAAGGTCAGCCAGCTGGCAAGCGTGTTGCTCGGCACCGCATCCCCGCCGTGCAGCGCGGTCGCCAGGCTGGCGATGACGAACCAGATGCCGAGCAGGGGGAAGAAGTCGTACACCATCGCCAGCAGGCGCCAGCCAAGCAGCGGGCGCGGGCGGGGAGCGGAATCGGCTGTGTGCATGCGCGCAGGATAAACCGCGGCGCGCGGCATCCGCTTGCGTGGTGTCGGCGCGGGTAAAGTGGCGGGGATGAGCGCGCCCAACACCCCCGCCGAGCGCCGCCAGGCGATCGGGCAACTGCCGCCGCTGGACGCCGAGGATGAGCGCTTGATCGATGCCTTCCTCGATGCCACCTGGGCCGAGCGTGGGCTTGCGCGCAGCACCCTGGACAGTTACCGGCGCGACCTTGCCGGCTTCGCGCGCTGGTTCGGCCAGGGCCGCCCGGCGCTGGCGCATGCCCGGCGCAGCGACCTGTTCGATTACCTGCGTTGGCGGCTGCAGCAGGGCTACGCCGCACGCAGCAATGCGCGCCTGCTGTCGGCCCTGCGTGCGCTGCATGGCTGGATGCTGCGCCAGCAGTTGCGCACGGATGACCCGGCCGCGCTGCTTGAATCGCCACGGCTGCCCGGGCGGCTGCCCAAGGCGCTGGGCGAAGGCCAGGTCGAAGCGCTGCTGCAGGCGCCGGATACTGCGACGGCCGAGGGCCTGCGCGACCGTGCGATGCTCGAACTGATGTATGCCGCGGGCTTGCGCGTGAGCGAGCTGACCGGCCTGCCGGCGGCAGCGGTCAATCTGCGTCAGGGGCTGCTGCGGGTCAGCGGCAAGGGCGGCAAGGAGCGTCTGGTGCCGATTGGCGAGGAAGCGCAGCACTGGCTGCAGCGCTATCTGGTGCAGGCGAGGCCGAAGTTGCTGCGTGCACAGCACGATGCGCTGCCGCTGTTCCTGGCGGGTGAAGGCGAGCCGCTCACGCGGCAGCAGTGCTGGCGGCAGGTCAAGCGCCATGCCGTGGCGGCGGGCATCGACCCGTCGCGGGTCAGCCCGCATGTGCTGCGCCACAGTTTCGCCACCCATTTGCTGAATCACGGTGCCGACCTGCGCACGCTGCAGATGTTGCTCGGCCATGGTTCGCTGTCGACCACCCAGATCTACACCCTGGTGGCGCGTGAAAAGCTCAAGCGCCTGCACGCCGCGCATCATCCGCGCGCCTGACCGAGGGCTCATCATGGTTTTGTCGCCGCGAACGGTTCAGCTGCGCATGCGACAATGCCATGTTTGGCACCGAACAATCCGAATGATGCAAGGACATCTGATGAAGAAAGCCCTGTTGACCGCGCTGCTGGGTGGCATGAGCCTGATCGCCTGTGCACAGGACAAGGCCGCATCCGAAGCACCCGCAAGTGCCGCGGCGCCCGAAGCCCGGCCACAGGATCCGGCCGCCGCGCCGGGCAGCGCCGACGCCAATGCGATCGCCGCCATTCGCAAGCTCAACCAGCAGGTCGAGATCGACCGCATCGAGGCCGCCCCGTTGCCGGGCTTCCGCCAGGTGGTGATCTCGGGGCAGGTGGTCTATGTCTCCGACGATGGTCGCTACCTGATGCAGGGCGCCCTGTACGACGTGCAGGAAGCGCGCGACCTGTCTGCGGACGCGCTGGGCGGGCTGCGCAAGGAGTTGATCGACAAGGTGCCGGCGAGCGAACGCATCGTGTACGCACCGGCAAATCCCAAGTACCGGGTGGCGGTGTTCACCGACGTCGAGTGCCCGTTCTGCCGTGCCATGCACCGCGACATGGCCGAATACAACCGCCTCGGCATCGCCATCGAATACCTCGCTTTCCCGCGCATGGGCCCGGCCAGCGAGGATTTCCGCAAGATGGAATCGATCTGGTGCGCGGACAACCGCAAGCAGGTGATGGACCAGGCGATGGCCGAACGCAAGCCGAAGGCGGCCACCTGCACCAGCCCGGTGATGGCGCACTGGAACCTCGGCCAGCGCATCGGCCTGCAGGGCACGCCGCTGATCGTCGCCGAAAACGGCCTGTCGCCGCCGGGCTACGTGCCGCCGGCACAGCTGCTGCAGTGGCTGGAGGCCAACGTCGGCGCGCGTTGACGGGCGCGCCGGGCCGGGCCCGGCTTCGCTACAATGGCGGGCCCGATTGCTGACGGTTCCCCGCACATGATCGTGCTCGAGGGGCAGACTGCCCTGTCGCCGTTCCGCCGTGAACGCCTGGAAGCGCGGCTGCGCGCCCTGCATCCCGACCTGCGCCTGTCCGGCAGCTGGTTCACCTACTGGATCCAGCCGCAGGCCGGTGCCGCCCCGGACCTTGCGGTGCTCGGGCGCATCCTGCAGGCGGGCGAGTACATCGAGCCGGTCGCCGCCGGCAGCGTGTCCAAGTTCGTGCTGCCGCGCCTGGGCACCATTTCGCCGTGGGCGAGCAAGGCCGGTGAATTGCTGCGCGGCGCCGGACTCGCCATCGAGCGCGTCGAGCGTGGCCTGCGCATGGACGTCGAAGGCTGGCCGGAGGATGCGCAGCGCGCGCGGGCGTTGGCGCAATTGCTGCACGACCCGATGACGCAATCGCTGCTGGAGGATGCCGCCGGCGGCGATGCCATGTTCAGCAGCCCGCCGCGTGGCCAGGTCGAGATCATCCCGCTGGCGCAGCTGGGCGAAGCCAACCGCCGTCTCGGCCTGGCGCTGGCCGATGACGAGGTGGAATACCTGCAGGCGCGCTACGCCGAGCTGGGCCGCGACCCGCATGACGTCGAACTGATGATGTTCGCGCAGGCCAATTCCGAGCACTGTCGGCACAAGATCTTCAATGCCGATTGGACCATCGACGGCATCGAGCAGGAACGCTCGCTGTTCCGCATGATCAAGAACACGCATGCGAAGACGCCGCAGCACACGCTGTCGGCCTACAGCGACAATGCCGCGGTGGTGGCCGGCTACCCCGCGCGCCGCCTGCGCGCGGAGGCCGCCGCCGGGCCGTTCGTGCTGCAGCCGCTGGCCGACAGCGCGTTCGCGATCAAGGTGGAAACGCATAACCATCCGACCGCCATCTCGCCCTTCCCCGGCGCCTCGACCGGCGCCGGCGGCGAAATCCGCGACGAAGGCGCCACCGGCCGTGGCGGCAAGCCGAAGGCGGGCCTGGTCGGCTTCACCGTCTCGCATCTGCGCATCCCGGAACTGCCGCAGCCGTGGGAGTCACCGCGCGCACTCAATCCGCGCATGGCCAGCGCCTGTGAAATCATGACCGATGGCCCGCTCGGGGCCGCGGCCTTCAACAACGAATTCGGCCGGCCCAACCTGACCGGCTATTTCCGCAGTTTCGAGATCGAACAGGCCCCGGGCCTGGTGCGTGGCTACGACAAGCCGATCATGCTTGCCGGCGGCCTGGGCGCGATCGACGTGCCGATGGTGGAAAAACGCCGCCTGGCGCCGGGCGATGCGGTGATCGTGCTCGGCGGGCCGGCGATGCTGATCGGCCTGGGCGGCGGCGCGGCCAGCTCCGTCGCCGCCGGCGAGAGCAGCGAGGCGCTGGACTTCGCCAGCGTGCAGCGCGACAACCCGGAAATGGAACGCCGTGCGCAGGAAGTGATCGATGCCTGCGTCGCGCTGGGTGCGCGCAACCCGATCCGCAGCATCCATGACGTCGGCGCCGGTGGCCTGTCCAACGCCATTCCCGAGCTGCTGCACGATTCGGGCGTCGGCGGCGTGATCGACCTCGACCAGGTGCCCAGCGACGATGCGTCGCTGACGCCGATGCAGCTGTGGTGCAACGAATCGCAGGAGCGCTACGTGCTCGGCATCGGCGCCGACCGGGTCGAGGAGTTCCGCGCCATCTGCGAGCGCGAGCGTTGCCCGTTCGCGGTGGTCGGCCATGCCACCGCCGAGGAGCGGCTGGTGGTCGGCCATGGCGCGCGGGTGGAGGCGATCCCCGAGGATGCCGCGATCGACCTGCCGATGGACGTGCTGTTCGGCAAGCCGCCGAAGATGCACCGCGACGTGCGCCACCTCGCGCCTGCGCGCTGGCCGGAACTGCAACACGCCGGGCTGGAGCTGCGCCAGGCCGCGTTGCGCGTGCTCGCGCACCCGACGGTGGCGGCGAAGAACTTTCTCGTCACCATCGGTGATCGCAGCGTCGGCGGGCTCACCGCGCGTGACCAGATGGTCGGCCCATGGCAGGTGCCGGTGGCCGACTGCGCGATCACCCTGGCCGGCTTCGAGGGCCATGCCGGCGAAGCGATGGCGATCGGCGAGCGTACCCCGCTGGCGTTGATCGATGCCGCCGCCAGCGCGCGCATGGCGGTGGGCGAGGCGATCACCAACCTGTGCGCGGCTCCGGTCGAAGCGCTGGAGCGGATCAAGCTTTCCGCCAACTGGATGGCGGCGGCCGGTTTCGAGGGCGAGGACGCGCGCCTGTATGACGCGGTGCGCGCGGTGGGCATGGAGCTGTGCCCGGCGCTGGATCTGGCGATCCCGGTGGGCAAGGACTCGCTGTCGATGCAGGCGCAGTGGCAGCATGAAGGCGAAACCCGGCGCACGGTATCGCCGGTGTCGCTGGTGGTGACCGCGTTTGCCCCGGTGGCCGACGTGCGCCGCCAGCTCACGCCGCTGTTGCAGCGTGGCGAGGACACCGAGCTGTGGCTGATCGGCCTCGGAGCCGGGAAGCGGCGCATGGGCGGCTCGATCCTGGCGCAATGCCATGACGGTTTCGCTGGTGAAGTACCCGACATCGACGAGCCGGATCTGCTGCGCGGGTTCTTCGAACTGATCCGCGATGCACGCGAGGCCGGCCTGCTGCTGGCCTATCACGACCGCTCCGATGGCGGCGTGTTCGCCACGCTGGCGGAGATGGCGTTCGCTTCGCGCCTGGGGCTCGACATCAGCCTCGATGGCTGGGCCGACGAGCACGACGATGACGTGTTCGAAGTGCTGTTCAACGAGGAACTGGGCGCGGTGGTACAGATCCGCGCCGAGGATCGTGCCGATTTCGCCGACCTCATCGCCCGCCACGGTCTGGTCGAATGCGCGCAGCGCATCGCCCGCCCGCACAGCGCCGACGACATCCGCGTGCTGCGCGATGGCCGGGTGCTGGCGGAATGGCACTGGCAGGAATTGTTCGATGCCTGGTGGTCGGTCACCCATGCCATGCAGCGCCGCCGCGACAACCCGCAGTCGGCCGATCAGGAACGCGAGGCGGCGCGTGATTTCGACGCCATCGGCCTCAATCCGAAGCTGACGTTCGAGCCGGGCGAAGACGTCGCCGCGCCGTGGATCGCGCGCGGGGCCAAGCCGAAGGTGGCGATCCTGCGCGAGCAGGGCGTCAATGGCCAGGTCGAAATGGCCGCGGCCTTCATGCGTGCCGGCTTCGAGGCGCATGACATCCACATGAGTGACCTGATTGCGGGCCGTGCGCGCCTCGCGGACTTCATTGGCCTCGCCGCCGGTGGCGGTTTCAGCTATGGCGACGTGCTCGGGGCAGGACGCGGCTGGGCCACCTCGATCCTCGAGCGCCCGGCGTTGCGTGCGCAGTTCGCCGAGTTCTTCGCCCGTGGCGACAGTTTTGCACTCGGCGTGTGCAACGGCTGCCAGATGTTGTCGCAGCTCAAGGACATCATCCCCGGCGCCGCGCATTGGCCGCAACTGCTGCGCAATGCCAGCGAACAGTACGAGGCGCGTCTGTCACAGGTGCGGCTGGAAGCATCCCCATCGATCCTGTTCCGTGGCATGGAAGGCTCGCGCATTCCGGTGGTGGTGGCGCATGGCGAGGGGCGGATGCAGTTCGCCAGCGGTGCCGATCAGGCCGCGGCGGTGGTGGCCGCGCGCTATGTCGATGGCGAGGGCCGCATCGCCGAGGCCTATCCCGCCAACCCCAACGGCTCGCCCGAAGGCATCGCCGCGCTGGCCAATGACGATGGCCGGGTGACGATCATGATGCCGCACCCCGAACGCACCCTGGACGCGATCAATTTCAGTTGGCGACCCGAGGCCTGGGGTGATGCTTCGCCGTGGGCACGCATGTTCCAGAACGCGCGTGCATGGGTGGCCTGATCCGGTCCGTCCACGCAGGCACGGCATGGGCGGCACCGCGAATCGCATCATGCGATGAGCGCACCGTCGCGCGCGGACTCGGCTAAAGTGCCGGCATCGCCCGCCGTTTCCGTCGCATGAGCCCATCCGATCTGCCCGTCGTCCTGCTGCCCATCGGCACCGATGACGCGGCGCTGGATGCCTGCCTCGCAGCACTGGAGCGCGGCACGCCGGTCGGCACCCGGGTATGGCTGCTCGACGATGGCCAAGCCGGGCCGCGCGGCATCGCGATCATCGAGCGTTGGCTCGGCGGCACCCGGCTGCAGGCCGAATACACCCGGCGTGAGAAGCCCATCGGCGAAGCGGCGCATCTGGCCGAAGGCGTCGCCGCCTGTGGCGAACTCGACATCGTGGTGCTGGCCCCGGACGTGCGCCCGGCGCCGGGCTGGCTCGGCCAGATGGCCGCCTGCCTCGGCCGCGATGCCAGCATCGCCACCGCGACGCCGTGGAGCAATGCCGGCGAAACCGTGGCCTGGCCACGCCTGGGCGAATTGCAGCCGGAGCCGGCAGAACCGCAACGCATCGCCGCGGCCTGCGCGCGCATGCCGCCGCTGCACCCGGAGCTGCCCGGGGCCGGCACCCATGCCGTGCTGCTGCGTGGCGCGGCACGCCGCCGCAGTGGAACGCTGGATGGCGAAAGTTTCGCCAGTTGGGCCGCCGCGTTGACCGACTATTCCCTGCGCCTGGCGGCGATGGGCTGGCGCAACGCCTTGTGCGAGAACGCCTTCGTTGCCCGCGACCGCGAGCCTTGGCATGGCGAGGACGATCCGGGCGTGCTGGCGGTGCGCTGGCCCGACTACCGTCCACGCCTGGCGCGCTTCCTGATGGATGATCCGTTGCAGGACATGCGCCGCCAACTGCAGGTGCTGTACGACGCGTGCGAGGATCCGTCACCGCAGGATGACCTGTTCGCATGAGCGGGGCCGGCATCGCCGCGGTGGTGGTGAGTTTCAACAGCGCAACGACCATCGACGAGTGCCTGCGGCGCCTGCGCGCAGCGCACGGGGTGGACGAGATCCGCGTGGTCGACAATGCCTCGGGCGACGGCACCATGGAGATCGTGCAGCGCCATGCGCTGGCCGATGTGCGGCTGCGCTTCATCGCCAACCCCGACAACCCCGGTTTTGCCGTGGCCTGCAACCAGGGTGCGGCCGACAGCGATGCACCGTGGCTGGCCTTCGTCAACCCGGATCTGCTGGTGGAAGCGGATGCCCTGCTGCGCCTGCGCGATGCCGCGACCGGCTTGGGCGAGGCGCTGCTCGGCGCCGAACTGCACGGCGAGGATGGCGAACCCGATCCGGCCGCGCGGCGACGTGATCCCGACTTCGCCGCGATGCTGCGTTTGGCCGCGGCACGTGACCTCGCCGTGCCACGCGATGCGGGCCGCGCCGTGCAGCCGGTGGATGCGGTATCCGGCGCACTCATGCTGCTGCCGCGCAGCCTGTTCGTGCGCATCGGCGGTTTCGATGAAGGCTATCGGCTGCATGCCGAAGACCTCGACCTGTGCCGGCGCGCGCGCCAGGCCGGCGCCGTCATCGCCTGCGCCAACGACGTGCATGTGCTGCACGTGCGCGGCGTGTCCTCGCGCAGCCGGCCGCTGTTCGTCGAATGGCACAAGCACCGCGGGCTGTGGCGTTACTACCGCAAGTTCGATGCCCCCAATCACGGTCTGGTCACGCGCCTGGCGGTGTTTGGCATGATCTGGGCACGGTTTCCGCTGGCACTGGCCCGCAAGGCCATGGCCGCGCGATGACCCGCCACAGGTGCGGCAGGTGCGGCAGGCGTGCCGCGCCCGCTAACATCGCGACAGTGAGTGGAGGGAACGCCCATGCTTGAAGCCGGCCACTGTGCCAATTGCGGTCGTGCCATCGATGGCGCGGAGCAGAAGTTCTGCCCGGCCTGCGGTCGCGCCACCCCGGTGCGGCGGATCGACTGGGCGTTCCTGCGCAGCGAGCTGGAGCACAGCGTGCTGCACATGGATCGCGGCGTGCTGCATACGCTGAAGCATCTGATGCTGCGCCCCGGGCACTTGCTGCGCGAATACCTGGATGGCCAGCGCGGCAGTCATGTCAAACCGCTGTTGCTGGTGATGATGATGGCGGCGGCGGTGCTGTTGCTCAATCGCCATTTCGCCGGCGGGATGCTGCTGGATGTCGATCCTGGAACCATGACCGGTGCGGCCGGCGAGGGTGCGGGGGGCCTGGAGGAGTTGCAGGCGGCTAACATCTGGTTTCGCGGCAATTTCACCCTGATCACGCTGGCCTCGATTCCGCTGATGGCGGCGACCAGTTGGCTGGTCTTCCGTCGCTGGCGCGATGTCAACTATCCGGAATGGCTGGTGATCTGGGCGTTCCTGACCGCGCAGGGCTATGTGCTGTGGGGGCTGCTGATGCTGGTGCAGCGCTGGCTGCCCGACACCATGGTTTGGTCCTTGCTGCTGATGCCGCTGTATGCCACGGCCAGCCTGATGCAGTTCTTCGGCCCCGGCTCACGCTGGCAGGTGCTGTGGCGTCTGATGGTGGCCTACGGGCTGTCATTCATTTTGCAAATCGTGGGCAGTTCGCTGGCCATGCTGTTCATCCAGCTGCTGCGGCCTGCGTTTGCCGGCACCGCGGCGAGCTGAGGGCCGCGATCAGCGCCAGCGGTTGATCGCATCGCGCAGTTCGCGCGCGGCATCGGCGGCGGCTTCGGCAAAGCCTGCGCCGGAGGAGGCATACAGGATGCCGCGCGAGGAATTGATCATCAGCCCGGTGCCATCGGCACTGCTTCCGTTCTCCACCACCGCGCGCACGTCGCCGCCCTGCGCGCCGACGCCGGGAATCAACAGCGGCATGTCACCGACGATGCCGCGGATCACCTTCAATTCCTCGGGGAAGGTCGCGCCGACCACCAGTGCGCAGTTGCCATCGGCATTCCAGTCATTGGCAATGGTGCGCGCGATGTGCTGGTACAGCGGCACGCCATCGACCAGAAGTTCCTGGAAGTCACGCGCGCCGGGGTTGCTGGTGTGGCACAGGAACACGCAGCCGCGGTCATTGCGCGCCAGGAACGGCTGCGCCGAATCGCGGCCCATGTAGGGATTGAGCGTGACCGCATCCGCGCCGAAGCGATCGAAGGCCTCCACCGCGTACTGTTCGGCGGTGCTGCCGATGTCGCCGCGCTTGGCATCCAGGATCACCGGGATGTCCGGGTGCGTCCCGTTGATGTGCGCGATCAGCCGCTGCAGCTGTGCCTCGCCACTGTTGTGCGCGGCGAAATAGGCGATCTGCGGCTTGAACGCGCAGGCGTATTCGGCGGTGGCATCGACGATGCGCGCGCAGAAATGGAACAGCGCATCCGGATCGTTGACGAAGGCATCGGGGAAGCGCGCCGGGTCCGGGTCCAGGCCCACGCAGAGCAGGCTGTCGGCGTCTTGCCAGCGCTGGCGCAGGCGTTGGATGAAGGACATGGCAGGCTCCACGGTGCAGGCCGCCCATTTTGCCAGTTGCCGGCACCGCCGCGCTAAGCTGCGCGGATGATCATCCAGTCCCTGCTTGATACCGATCTGTACAAGTTCACCATGATGCAGGCGGTGCTGCACCAGCACCCCGGCGCGCAGGTCGAATACCGCTTCAAATGCCGCACCCCGGGCGTGGACCTGGCCCGTCATCTGGACGAGATCGGCGCGCAGATCGAGCATCTGTGCAGCTTGCGCCTGCAGCCGGAGGAACTGGCCTACCTGCGCAGCCTGCGCTACATCAAGTCGGACTTCGTCGATTTCCTGGAGCTGTTCCAGTTGCAGCGGCGGCGCGTCGAGCTGAGTGCGTCAACCAGCGTGCCGGGCGAGATCGAGATCATCATCCGTGGCCCGTGGCTGCACACCATCCTGTTCGAGGTGCCGGTGCTGGCGATCGTCAGCGAGACCTGGATGCGGCAGCAAAGCGGTGCGGATCTGGAGGAGGGCGAACGCCGCCTGCGCGCCAAGCTCGAACGCATCGGCAATGAAGCGCCGCACTGCACCGTGACCGACTTCGGTACCCGCCGCCGCTACTCGCGTCAGTGGCAGGCGCACCTCGTTCCCATTTGCCGCGAGGTGCTGGGCGCGCAATTCGTCGGCACCAGCAATGTCGGCCTTGCCATGCGCCATGGCATGACGCCGCACGGCACCATGGCCCACGAATGGCTGCAGGCGTTCCAGCAGCTCGGCCCGCGCCTGCGCGATTCGCAGCGCGCCGCGTTCGAGGCCTGGGCGCAGGAATACCGCGGCGACCTCGGCATCGCCCTGACCGACATCGTCGGCCTGCAGGCCTTCCTCGCCGACTTCGACATGTACTTCTGCAAGCTGTTCGACGGCATGCGCCACGATTCCGGCGACCCGCTGGTCTGGGGTGATGCCCTGCTGGCGCATCTGGCCGCGAACAAGGTCGATGCACGCAGCAAGTCGCTGGTGTTCAGCGACGGCCTGGATGCCAACGCGGTGATCCGCATCCACCGCCATTTTGCCGGCCGCTGCAAGCTGGGCTTCGGCATCGGCACCAACCTGACCAATGACGTCGGCCCAAAGCCGCTGTCGATCGTGCTGAAGATGGTGCGCTTGAATGGCCAGCCGGTGGCCAAGATCAGCGACACCCCCGGCAAGGGCATGAGCGACGACCCGGCCTTCGTCACCTACCTGCGCAAGGTGTTCGGCCTGCCGCCGACGCCGTGAGCGGCGCAATGAACGACGCCCGGCGGGGCCGGGCGTCGTGGTGAAGCAGTGAGCGAACGAATGTGGCCGCTTATTTCAGCGCCTTGAAGCGCAGCCGCTTGGGGCCGGCGTCGTCGCCGAGGCGGCGCTTCTTGTCTTCCTCGTATTCGCGGTAGTTGCCCTGGAAGAACTCCACGTGCGAGTTGCCTTCGAAGGCGAGGATGTGGGTGGCGATGCGGTCGAGGAACCAGCGGTCGTGGCTGATCACGAAGGCGTTGCCGGGGAATTCCAGCAACGCGTCTTCCAGCGCACGCAGGGTTTCCACGTCCAGGTCGTTGGACGGTTCGTCCAGCAGCAGCACGTTGCCGCCCTGCAGCAGGGTCTTGGCCAGGTGCAGGCGGCCGCGTTCACCACCGGACAGCGAGCCGACCCGCTTCTGCTGGTCCTGGCCCTTGAAGTTGAAGCGGCCGATGTAGGCACGTGACTGGATCTCGATGCCGTTGATGTCGAGGATGTCGCGGCCACCGGAAACTTCCTCGAACACGGTGTGGTCACCTTCCAGCTTGTCGCGGCTCTGGTCGACATAGGCGATGTTGACCGTCGGGCCGATGTCGATGCTGCCCGAATCCGGCTGCTCCTGGCCGGTGATCATCTTGAACAGGGTCGATTTGCCGGCGCCGTTGGGGCCGATGATGCCGACGATCGCGCCCGGCGGCACCGAGAACGACAGATCGTCGATCAGCAGGCGATCGCCGAAGCGCTTGGAGACGTTCTTGAACTCGATCACCTTGTTGCCCAGGCGCTCGCCCGGCGGGATGAAGATCTCGTTGGTCTCCTGCCGCTTCTGGTATTCCTGCGACTGCAGTTCCTCCAGCCGAGCAAGACGCGCCTTGCCCTTGGAGCGGCCGCCCTTGGCGTTCTGCCGCGACCATTCCAGTTCCTTCTGGATCGCCTTCTGGCGGGCCTTTTCCTGGCTCTCTTCCTGGCGCAGGCGCGCTTCCTTCTGCACCAGCCATTCGGTGTAATTGCCCTTCCACGGAATGCCGCGGCCGCGGTCGAGTTCGAGGATCCACTCGGCGGCGTTGTCGAGGAAGTAGCGATCGTGGGTCACCGCGACCACGGTGCCGGGGTAGCGCTGCAGGAACTGCTCCAGCCACTCCACCGATTCGGCGTCGAGGTGGTTGGTCGGCTCGTCCAGCAGCAGCATGTCCGGCTTCTGCAGCAGCAGCCGGCACAGTGCGACGCGGCGCTTCTCGCCACCGGAAAGATGACCGATCTTCGCATCCCACGGCGGCAGGCGCAGCGCATCGGCGGCGACTTCCAGCTGGTTTTCCAGCGTGTGCGCGTCACCGGCGGCAAGGATCGCCTCCAGCCGCTCCTGTTCCTTGGCCAGCGCGTCGAAGTCGGCGCCTTCCTCGGCATAGGCGGCATAGACCTTGTCCAGCGCGGCCTGTGCCTGCAGCACCTCGCCAACGCCTTCCTCGACCGCCTCGCGCACGGTCTGCTCCGGGTCCAGCTGCGGCTCCTGCGGCAGGTAGCCGACCTTGATTCCCGGCTGCGCGCGTGCCTCGCCTTCGAAATCGGTATCCACGCCGGCCATGATCCGCAGCACGGTGGACTTGCCGGCACCGTTCAGGCCGAGCAGGCCGATCTTGGCTCCGGGGAAGAAGGACAGCGAGATGTCCTTGATGATCTGCCGCTTGGGCGGCACCACCTTGGACACCCGGTTCATGGTGTAGATGTATTGCGAGGACATGCGGGCTCCGCGAGCGAAAGCCCGGCGTCGCACGACGCGGCCGGGCAGGGGAAAGAGCTAACCCCCTATTATAAGCTGCGCCCGCAGGTGTTGCTCAGTCGACCAGGATGTAGTCGGCGTTGGCGTCGAAACGTTTCGCCTCGGGCCCCACGCGCACGCACAGGCGCTCCCCGCACTGGCTCAGGCTGCCGCTGCGCGATGCGTCGAGGATCTGCCGGGAAAACTCGGCTCGTTTCAGCTCCTGGTGGTTTTTCCACACCAGATAGCTGCTGCCCCCTGCGGCAAGAAGGGCGCCGATGATCAATGCCGCGCCGGCAAGCATGCCGATCGAGCGCTGCGATGCCTGCAGCCCCTTCACCTGCTCATGCAAGGTCTGGCTGGCCTGATGGAGGCTGCCGACCGTTTGCTGCAAGCGCTCGATGCCCGGTGCCATCCCTTCCTGCAGGCCCTGGCTCACCGCGCCGCGGCCTTCGCGACGCACGGTGTCGATGACGTCATGGCTCAACCGTTGCATCCGGCTCTCGATGTCCTGCGCCGATTTCGCCATCGATTCGCCGGTGCGCTCCAGCTCCCCGCTGATGCGCGCGGCACGCTCTTCCAGTGCCTGGGTGAATGCACCCAGGCGCAATGCCAGCTCCTGGAGTTCCCTCTCGTTCACGCCTCGCCCCCTGGTGTTCGATCAGACTCGCATGACTGGGCCGCGCTGGATTTCAGCCTGTTGCTGTTGCTGTGCCAATTGCTCGGCCTGCGCCTTTTCCAGTACCGCCAGATCGTGATGGTATTCGCGGCCCTGCTGCAGCCATGACTGCCCCTGCGGGCTGCGCGCATACTCACGCCCCACGCCCAGCATGCCGGCCGAGTCATTGCGCATCGCGGCATCGGTCATGCGCATGAACATGTCTTCGATCGGATCCCTGGCCCGGGATTGCACATCGGTCTGCAGCCGCGGCGGGCTGTCGGCGGGCTGGATGCGTACCGGCTGGCGCTCGACCTGGGCATCGAGGACCGGATCCACCGGCGCCTTGCGGGTGCAGTCGGGTTGCGGCTCGATGCGACACTGCCGCGCCGGGCCCGGCTGTTCGATGAAATCGCGCTGGCCATCGCGAAAGCCCCGGGTAGTCCAGATTGGTGAATGATCCTCGGAGCGGTGAATGACATATTGCGCGGGATCCTGGGGCACCGCTTGCTTGGTGAGGAAGTCACGGTCGCTGAGGCTGTTGAGAAAGTCGATACCCAGATTGGCACTGAGGATGCCCAGGCCATTGCGCGGATAGCTGTTGCCCACGTCGCTGTGGGCCCCGGGCACGGTGATGCTGAGGAAGCGGTTGGCTTCGGTCATGCCCTCCGGGATCAGGTAATTGCCCTTGAATTGATCACGCCGGTCCTGCGACATGATCTGGAACCCGCCGACCACCGAAGGCGGCAGGCGCCGGTCATGCTCGGTGATGCCGGTGGCGACCGGATCGAACAGCATCACCGCCTGCCGGGTGTTGCCGGGTGGGACCAGTTGGTCGCGGTACACGGCATGGGTCACGATGCCGTTTGGTGCATTGATAACAGCAGTATCGGGATCCATGATGCCGCGTTCATGGATCACCCGTGTCAATGCGGCTGCCAGCTCTGCGCCACGACTGAAGCCGATGGCGGCAACACTGATCTCGGCGTTGGGGTCTTCTTCGAGCCATCGCTTGGCTTGCACGCAAAACTGGCGATAGGCCGTTTCCACGCGTTGTTCGAAGCTGTGCCCAGTCCAGCCGTCCCATTTTTTCGGCAGCCAGCTTTCCTGGGTGCCGATGCCTTCGACATAGCCAGAGCGAATGTTGCTGACACCGTTACGCCGCAACTCTTCCAGTTGCTCATGGATCTTTCCTACGGCACTCCATGTTTCGGGATTATCCTGATAGATGCTGTTGCCGGTGCCGTCCATCGCGGCGACATACAGGCGCTGGTGCGGATTGTCATGCCGCAGCAGGATGGGCGCCTGCATCTGGCCGAGCTGTTGTTCGGCGGCAGCGTAACGGTCCAGATCGGCTTGAGTGACCGGGTCGTGACGAATACGGGACGCATCTTTACCCATAGTGATCTTCTGTCAGTCTTCAGTAAGTTCGCGAGTAAACCTTGATCAGGTCATACCGGAAGTTGCTGTAGCGATTTCCGGGTTTCTGCAGTTCCTTGGTGCCAATATGTGCCCGCATGTAGACATTGATGGTGCGGTCGTTCACCTCGAGGATGATGTCGGGCACGAACATGTCGGTGGTGTTGGCGATTTCCTCCCGCTTGAGGTTGTGGTGGATCAGACCATCCTTGAAGATCTCGGCCATGTCCACTTCAGCCTGCAGTGGCGTGCCGTCCTTGGAGCGCCATGTCACCCGCGCGGGGGGCGGGAAGTTGGGTATAGATAGATGACTGGCCCCGAGGTTGTCGGGATATTTGTCTCCGAGTGATTCCGACGATATCTGCAGTTTGTCATCGGGGGCATTGATATATGAGCGGTTTCCATAGATGACCTTGGCGCCATAGGTGCTGTAGGTAAACGCACTGAAATTGTGCGCATTGAACCTCAACGGCCACTCCCACTTGGTCTTCTCCGGCTGGCCGCCGGCCTGCTCGGACTGGGTGGGTGGCGGAAATTGGTTGTTCATGGCCGAGCTGCATCCTGTGCTGGTGCCCAGCAGGGCGCTGGTGGCGAGGAGAAGGGTGGATGGCCTGAGGCGTGTCATCGCATGCTCCTGGATTCAACCCGGTTATAGCCTCGCGGCGAGCGGCTTGGCAAGCGAAAACGCGAGGGGCGCCGGCGTGGAAAACCGCGCAATTGATGGCCGCGCCGAGTCGTTTGATGGTGGTGCCAAGCCTGCGAGGTCACGTCAGGCAACCCCTCCCGGCGGATCAGTTGGTGGGTGGCTGCAAGCCCTTGACGAAGGCGTCCATGGCGCTCTGGCCCAGTTCGATCATCCGCGGCTGGGCAATGTCCGCCGATACCGGCACCGACAGGCTGTATTCGATCAGGTAATCGCCATGCACCACGAAGCGGCTGATGCCGACCGCCGCCTGTTCCGGTGATTCGGCATATTTGAAACGCGAAGTCGGGAAGCAGTGCGAGCCGACGCGGCCTCCGGTAATCATTTCCAGGCCATCGCCCAACGGCGTGGCGGTGCGAATGAAGGAGACCTTGTTGCCCTGGGCATTGCTCCTTTGCATTTCCATGACATTGAGCAGGATGCCGTCGCCGGCGCCACGCAACGATTCCGGGAGATGGGTGACCACGTACGCGGCTTCGAAGGGGGCCTGCCCGGTTCGACTCAACAGCACATAGTTGTCACTGACGCCACGGTCGTCGGCATCGAAACGGGTCATGGCCGTCCATGCCCGGTAGTCGGGAATGGCATTGAAATCGATGCGATAGCCGGTGCTGCCGATCTGCAATGCGCCACTCGACCAGATGGCCTCACGCTGCGGATGCACGATCCAACCAACGGCGGGTGCCGGTCCTGCGCAGTCCTGCTTGTTGATCACCGCGACATTGTGGATCGGCGGTGTGGCGGGGGACTCCACTGCCTGTGCCTGGCCCAGGCCACCGACAAACGCAATCATCCCGGCTGCAGCAAGATTCGCGATCACTTGCATGTTCGTATCTCCTTTCACGTGGCCAAACAATCCGTTGGGGCCAGCATAGCCCAGGTCCGCGCCGCACGGGATGGCGCGGTGCGGCATCTGTTTTGCGATGCAAAAGCGCGCGGGGACATCATGCGCCGCCACCGATCACGCATGTGGCCGTGCGGGTGTTTCATCGAGCTCGCCAGGCATTGCCGGGATATGGCATCGAATCCGTGATCCCGACGTGGCCAAAGCCACCACCGATAGATTTGGTGCCCGGCAATCAATGCATGCTGGATCACGATGGGCTTCGCGTACCCGCATCGGCGTGTCTGCGGATGCCGGAGCGAATGCGCGACGGAGAAGCGGGAAGGGATGCAGCCGCGGACTCAGCGTGCACGGGCCTGCAACAGGGTGCTGACGTCGCGCCAGCCCAGGCCGCGTGCCTGCAGCAGTACCAGCAGGTGGTAGAGCAGGTCCGCGGCTTCGCCGCATAGCGAAGCCTCGTCGTCGGTCACCGCGGCCAGTGCGGTTTCCACGCCTTCTTCGCCCACCTTCTGGGCGATCCGCGGCACGCCCGAATCCAGCAGACGACGTGTATAGCTGTGTGCCGGGTCGGCGTCGCTGCGTGCGGCGATCGTGCCTTGCAGTCCGGCCAGCACGTCGCCGGGTACGTTGCCGAAACAGCTGGTGATTCCCTTGTGGCAGGTCGGGCCGGCCGGCTCGGCCAGCAGCAGCAGCGCATCCAGGTCGCAATCGGCATGCACGCTGCGCACGCGCAGGACGTTGCCGCTGGACTCGCCCTTGGTCCACAGGCTGGCGCGGCTGCGGCTGTGAAAGGTGGCGAGGCCGGTTTCAAGCGTGCGCGCAAGGGCGTCGCGGCTCATGTAGCCGAGCATCAGCACACGCAGGGTGTCTGCGTCCTGCACCACCGCCGGAAGCAATCCGCCCTGTTTGTCCCAGGCCAGCGCGGACAGCGCCAGCGGCGTGCCGTCCTGGGCGATCACGGCAGCCGTCTCAGCCGCCATCGCGCACCTCGACGCCGGCCTTGCGCAGGGCTTGCTTGAGCGGTCCGATCTGCACCGTGCCGGAGTGGAACGCGCTGGCGGCCAGGGCGCCATCGACGTTGGCCTGGGTGAACACCTCGATGAAGTGTTCGGCCTTGCCGGCACCACCGGAGGCGACCAGCGGTACCTGGCAGACGGCGCGTGCGGCCTGCAGCTGCGCGATGTCGTAACCGTCGCGCACGCCGTCGCTGTTCATGCAGTTGAGCACCACTTCGCCGGCACCGCGCTGTTGCACCTCGGCGATCCATTCCAGGGTCGGGCGCGGATGGGTGCGCATCGCGGCGGGATCGCCGGTGTGGCTGCGCACGCGCCAGATGCCATCCGCATCACGAAGGCTGTCGATGCCGACCACCACGCGCGCGCTGCCGAAGGCGTCGGCCAGCGCATCCACCAGTGCAGGTTGCAGCAGCGCCGGCGTGTTGACCGATACCTTGCTGGCACCGGCCTGCAGCATGCGGCGGGCGGCATCCACGCTGTCGATGCCGCCGGCCACGCAGAACGGGATGTCGAGCAGTTCGGCGAGGCGCCGCACCCAGGCCAGGTCCGCATGCCGGCGTTCGACGCTGGCGGTGATGTCGTACATCACCAGTTCGTCCGCGCCGGCATCCCGGTAGCGCACGGCCAGATCGGCGATGGCGCCCATGTCCACGTGGTCGGCAAAGCGCACGCCCTTCACCACGCGGCCGTCGCGCACGTCCAGACACGGAATGATGCGGCGGGTCAGCATGCTGCCTCCAGCGCGTCCGCAAGTGTCAGCCGGCCTTCCAGCAGCGAACGGCCCAGGACCACGCCGGCGCAGCCGGCGCTGCGTGCGGCCGTCACGTCGGCGACATTGCGCACCCCGCCGGAGGCTATCAGGGCGAACTGTGGCCAGCGCGCGCACAGCGTCCGGTACAGCTCGATGTTGGGGCCGGACAGCATGCCGTCGCGGCCGATGTCGGTGCACAGCAGGTGGCGTGCGCCGGCATCGGCGTAATGCGCCAGCAGCGTGTCCAGTGTGTCGCCGGCATCGCGTGTCCAGCCGTGGGTCGGCAGCCGCCAAACCCCGTCCGGATCGCGGCGCGCATCCAGCGCGATCACCAGCGCATCGGCCCCGAAGCGTTGCAGCCAGCCCGCCACGCGGCGTGGCTCGCGGATCGCCACCGAACCCACCACCACGCGTGCGGCGCCTGCATCCAGCAAGCGCTGCACATCGTCCCCGCTGCGCACGCCGCCACCGGTCTGCACATGCAGCCGGCCACGGCGGGCCAGGGCGTGCAGCAGGGGCAGCAGCGCATAGCCGCCGTCGCGTGCGGCATCCAGATCGACCAGATGCAGCCAGCGTGCACCGGCATCGGCATGCTGCAGGGCCAGCACCAAGGGCTCGTTCGCGTAGGTCGTTTGTCGAGCGTAATCGCCCTGGGCCAGGCGAACCACGCGGCCTGATCGCAGGTCGATCGCCGGCATCACTTCAAACCCCGTGGCGGCTTTCACCTCGACTCTGGTGGAAACGTTCACAGTGCCCCCTTGCTGCTGGGAAGTGCATGGCCGTCGCGCGCGATCGCCTGTCGCAATGCACGCGCCACCCCCTTGAAGCAGGCTTCGACCTGGTGGTGTGCATTCTCGCCATGGATCGCCAGATGCAGGGTCATGCCGGCGGATTGCGCCAGCGAGTGGAAAAAATGCGGCACCAGTTCGGTCGGCAGGTCGCCGACCCGCTCCCGCGTGAAGCGGCCATCGAACAGGAAATACGGGCGACCGGACAGGTCGAGGCTGGCACTGGCGTGGGCTTCGTCCATCGGCAATGCGAAGCCATACCGCCCGATGCCGCGCTTGCCGCCCAACGCTTCGCGCAGGGCCTGTCCGAGTGACAGGGCGCAGTCCTCCACGGTGTGATGCTCGTCCACCTGCAGGTCGCCGTTGCATTGCAGCTCCAGTGCGAAGCCGCCATGCGTGCCGATCTGCTCGAGCATGTGGTCGAAGAAGGCAAGGCCGGTGGCAATGCGCGGAGGCGCCATGCGGTCGAGGTCGACCCTCACGTCCACCCGTGTCTCGCGGGTGGCGCGCTGCACCCGGGCGGTGCGCGGGGCATTGACCAGTGCATGGGCGATGTCGGCCCATCGCAGGCCATCGCCGAACTGTGCCGAAGCCAGTTTGTAGCCGGGAATCCCGAGGTTGGCGGCAAACTGCAGATCGCTGTCGCGGTCGCCGACCATCGCCGCGCGCGACCAGTCGATGCCGCGGTCCTTGAGCAGATGGGTGACCAGGCCGGTGGCGGGCTTGCGCAACGGCGAGGGTGCGGCTTCGGTACTGGTGTCGATCAGCACCTCGCGGAAGGTGATGCCCTGGCTTTCGAACAGCTGCAGCATGAACTGGTGGGCGGCGTCGAAATGTGCCTGCGGGAAGGCCGCGGTGCCCAGTCCGTCCTGATTGGTCACGATCACGAATTGCCAGCCCGCATCGCGCAGCTGCAGCAGGGCGGGGACCACGCCCTCGACCAGCATCACCTTGTCGATCGCATCCACTTGCAGGTCGTGTGGTTCGGTGATCAGCGTGCCATCGCGATCGACCAGCAGCAGTGGCGTTGGTGCACTCATGCGGCACGCTCCGCAAGGGTGGCCAGTGCCGCCAGCACGCGCGCATTGTCCGTGCGGCGGCCGATGCTGATGCGCAAGGCGCGCTCGCAGCCGGGTTGCGAGCGCATGTCGCGCACCACCACGCCGGCGGCCAGCAGGGCATCGAAGGCCGCTTGCGGCTGCTCGAATTCCACCAGCAGGAAATTGCCCTGCGAGGGCCAGACGCGCGCCACGCCGGGCTGTGCGGTCAGTGCCTCGAGCATGCGGCTGCGCTGCATTTTGCAGTCCGCTGCGCGCGCGCGGGTGGCGGCCAGCGCCGCCGGTTGCAAGGCATCCAGCGCCAGCGACACGGCAGGGGCGGGCAGGGGGTAGGGTACCTGGCAGCGTTGCAGGATGCGCACGATCCCGGGATCGGCCAGCACGCTGCCGATGCGCGCACCGGCCAGCGCGTGCGCCTTGGACAAGGTGCGCAGGATCACGAGGTTGTCGTGTGCGTCCAGCAGCGGCGCCATGTCGGGGAATGCGTCGGCGAATTCGGCATAGGCGGCATCCAGCACCACCAGCGCCTGCCCCTGCAGCGAGTGCGCCAGTGCGGTGATGGCGTCGGTGTCGATGCATTCCCCGGTCGGGTTGCCGGGGTTGCAGACGAACACCAGACTGGCCCCGGTGTCGCGCGCAGCCTGAGCCATCGCGTGCAGATCGCTGTGCCATCCGCTGCGGCCGCGGCGGGCCGGCACCTCGATCACGCGGCTGCCATGCAGGCGCGCGCACACGGCATACATGCCGAATACCGGCGGTGCGATGACGATCGCACCTGCACCGGGCGGACAGAACGCCCGCAGCAGCAGGTCGATGCCCTCATCGCTTCCGCGCGTGGCCAGCAGCTGCGCGGGTTGCACGCCGTACAGCGCGGCCAGTGCGCCGACCAGGGCGGCCGGTTGCGGCGGCGGATAGCGCCGGCAACGCTCATCGGCATCGGCCAGCGAGGCGGTGGCTGCCTCGTTGGCATTGAGCCAGGTTTCGCCGTGCACGGCTTGACGGGCTGCCGAGACGTATCCGCTGAAGTCGCGCAGGTCGCTGCGCAGCACACGCTCGGCGGTGCTCATGCGCCTGCATCCAGGCGCAGACGCACGGCACGCGCATGCCCATGCAGACCCTCGGCATGGGCCAGTGTCTCGGCGCAGGGGCCGATCCGGCCCAGCCCGTCATGGCTGGCCTCCTGCACGGTGATCGCGTTCATGAAGCTGGCCACCGACAAGCCGCTCCAGGCGCGCGCCGCACCGCCAGTGGGCAGCACGTGGTTGCTTCCGCTGCAGTAATCGCCCAGAGATTCCGGTGTCCACTTGCCAAGGAACACGGTGCCCGCGCGCTGGACTCGGGGCAGCCATTGACGCGGCTCGCGCACTGCCAGAATCAGGTGCTCGGGGGCATAGTGGTTCGAGATCGCGATCGCCTCGTCGATCGAGCGGGTGAGGATCAGGCGCGATGCCAGCAGCGCCTGACGCGCGATCGGCGCGCGTGGCAGCGTGGCCAGCTGGGCTTCGACCTCGGCCGCGGTGGCCTGCAGCACAGGCGCCGAGTCCGACAGCAGCAGCACCTGCGAGTCTGCGCCATGCTCGGCCTGGCTGAGCAGGTCGGCCGCGATGAAGGCGGGATCCGCCGCGGCATCGGCAATCACCAGCACCTCGGAGGGCCCGGCGGGCATGTCGATGGCGGGGCCACCCGGGCGCTGCGACACTTGCCGCTTGGCTTCGTCGACATAGGCATTGCCCGGCCCGAACAGTTTGGCGCAGCGGGGCATCGATTCGGTACCGAAGGCCATGCCGGCGATTGCCTGCGCGCCGCCGACCTTGAACACGCGCACCTGCGGTGCGTTGCGCGCCGCCACCAGCACCGCGGGATCGGCGCTGCCATCCTTGCGCGGCGGCGTGCACAGCACGATTTGCGCGCACCCGGCCAGCTGCGCCGGGATCGTGAGCATCAATGCGGTGGAGGGCAGCGGCGCGGTGCCGGCGGGCACGTACAAGCCGACCGGGCTGATCGCGCGCAGCTGCCGTTCGCAGCGCATGCCTGGCGCGGTATCCAGAGCATACGCACGCGGAGCGCCGGCGGCGTGGAAGGCTTCGATGCGCGCGGCCGCCTCTTCGATCGCCTCACGCACGTTCGGCGCCAGGCCGCGTGCAGCCGCATCGAATTCGTCTGCCGTCACTTCCAGCGCTTCCAGGCGCACGCCATCCAGATGTTCGGTATGCACTCGCAGGGCGGTGTCGCCGCGCATGTCCACGTCTTCGAGGATGGCGCTGACCGCCGCCGAGACATTGCCCGCCAGGGCGCGCGTGGGGCGCGTCAGCACGGCCTCGCGCCGCGCCTCGTCCAGCGCGGACCAGTCGATCGTGTTCATGCCAGCATCCTCTCGACCGGAAGCACCATCAGTCCGCGCGCACCGGCGCGCCTGAGCTCCTCCAGACGCTGCCAACTGACCGTGCCATGGCACAGCGCCTGCAGCGACAACAGATCGCTGCCCTCGATCGCACCGCATACCGTGGGCGGCTCGGCATCGGGCAGCAGCGGCAGCACGCCTGCCAGCGCGGCACGCGGTGCCTGGAACATCAGCAGCTTGCTGTCGCGGACTTTCAATGCCCCGTCCAGTCGCCGCAACAGCATGTCGGCGATCGGCTGCAGCACGGGATGCAGCGGCTGCAACGGTGCCGCCAGCACCGCCTCGCTGGCGAGGATGTCCTGCACCGCGCGCAGCTGGTTTGCGGCCAGCGTGGCACCACTGGAAACCAGGTCGCAGATCGCGTCGGCCTGGCCCAGGCGCGGGGCGATCTCCACCGACCCGGACAACACGACCACCTGCGCATCGATGCCCTGTTGATCCAGCCAGCCGCGCAGCAGCACCGGATAGCTGGTGGCGATGCGCTTGCCGGTCAGTTGCGCCGGACCGGTCCACTCCCACTCCTGCGGTATCGCCAACGCCAGGCGACAGGCGCCGAAGCCGAGTGCGCGCAGCTCCACCGCACGCGTGTCGGCCTCGCCGGCCTGTTCACGCAGGACATTGCGACCGACGATGCCCAGATCACACAGGCCGCCGGCGAGGAGTCCCGGGATGTCGTCGTCGCGCACCAGCAGGAGGTCGACCGGAGCGGATTCGCCAAAGCAGAACAGGCGATCGGGGCTTTCGCGCCAGGACAGTCCGCAGGAGGCAAGCAGCGCCCGTGCCGGCTCACCCAGGCGCCCGCTCTTCTGCACGGCGATGCGCAGTCGATCGCGCGCCGCGCTCATGACGCATCGGCCTGTGCGCGGAGGGCCGCGGCGTAGCCGCCGGTACCGCTGTTCAGGGTGCGTGCCACGCGGCCAACCGTGGTCACGCTGACACCGGTGGCCTCATGGATCTCGCGGTAGGGCATGCCCTCGGCGATCCTGGGCACCACCTTCCAGCGGTCGGCCATGGCCTCGAGTTCGGCCGGGGTGCACAGGTCGTACAGGAAGTCGACGATGGTGTCGGCGTCCTGCAGCGAAGCGATGGCGTGGGCGAGCGCCTGCACGTCGCGTTCGAATCGGGGCTGACGGGAGCGGGGGCGGCGTGTTTTCATTGTCACAATGTATTAACACATTAATACATTGTCAAGCGCTTGCAGCCGATGCACCCTGCGCCACCAACCACTTCGCGCGCCCAGCTGCCGGCAATCCGGCGCATGGGTCAGGTGGAACCCGGCATGGCCGCGTCGGTGCCACTCGACCGATGCCGCCGATGGCCTGCCGCCGACGGGCGGGCGGCCGCAGGGCTAAACTTGTCCGTTCCGATCACCCCACTGCCGGAGATGCCATGTTTGCGCGCGATGTCCGAATCGAGTCGTTTGATCCCGAACTGGCCAAGGCCATTGCCGGGGAAGTGCAGCGCCAGGAGGACCACGTCGAACTGATCGCGTCGGAAAACTATTGCTCGCCGGCGGTGATGGAGGCGCAGGGCAGCCAGTTGACCAACAAGTACGCGGAGGGCTATCCGGGCAAGCGCTATTACGGGGGTTGCGAATTCGTCGACGTGGCCGAGCAGCTGGCGATCGACCGGCTCAAGCAGCTGTACGACTGCGATTACGCCAACGTGCAACCACACTCGGGCTCGCAGGCCAATCAGGCGGTGTATCTGGCGCTGCTGCAGCCGGGTGACACCATCCTCGGCATGAGCCTGGCGCACGGTGGCCACCTGACCCATGGTGCCAAGGTCAATGCCTCGGGCAAGCTGTTCAACGCGGTGCAGTACGGCGTCGACGAGCAGGGCCTGATCGATTACGACGAGATCGAGCGGCTGGCACTGGAACACAAGCCGAAGATGCTGGTGGGCGGCTTCAGTGCCTATTCGCAGGTGGTGGACTGGAAGCGCATGCGGGAGATCGCCGACAAGGTCGGGGCGATCTTCTTCGTCGACATGGCACATGTGGCCGGCCTTGTCGCCGCCGGGGTCTATCCGACGCCGCTGCCGCATGCGCATGTGGTCACTTCGACCACGCACAAGACCCTGCGCGGCCCGCGTGGCGGCATCATCGTCGCCAGCCGTGCCGGTGCCGGTGATGCTTTCGACGAGCTGAGCAAAAAGTTGCAGTCGGTCGTGTTCCCCGGCATCCAGGGCGGCCCGTTGATGCACGTGATCGCGGCCAAGGCGGTGGCGTTCAAGGAAGCGCTGGAGCCGGAATTCAAGGCCTACCAGCAGCAGGTGGTGAAGAACGCGCAGGCGATGGCCAAGGCGATCATCGCGCGCGGCTACAAGATCGTTTCCGGTGGCACCGAGAACCACCTGATGCTGATCGACATGATCGGCAAGGGCGTGACCGGCAAGCAGGCCGAGGAAGCACTGGGCCGCGCGCACATCACGGTGAACAAGAACGCGGTGCCGAACGACCCGGAAAAGCCCTTCGTCACCTCCGGCCTGCGCATCGGCACTCCCGCGGTGACCACCCGCGGCTACCGCGAACCCGAATGCGTGGCACTGGCCAACTGGATCTGCGACGTCCTCGACAACCCGGAAGATGAACGCGTGATCGCCGGCGTACGCGAGAACGTCAGCCTGCAGTGCGCGCAGTTCCCGGTATATGGGTGAGAGCGAGGAACGAGTGGAGAGGAACGAGAAGTGAGTGAAGAGGAGTGAGAAGTGAGAGAAAAGCAAAGGCAAAGGCCTTGCGTTTTTTTCATGTTTCTTCTTTGACTCGTTCATCTTGACTCGATCCTCGTTTCTCCTTCCGCGCATTCCACCCGTTCTTCTCTCACTCATCACTTCTCTGCACTCATTCCTCGCTCCCCAGCCCCATGCATTGCCCCTTCTGCCAGAACACGGATACCCGGGTGATCGATTCGCGCGTCAGCGATGACGGCGCCACGATCCGGCGTCGGCGCGAGTGCGAAACCTGTGGTGAGCGCTTCTCCACGCTGGAGACGATCGAGCTGAAGCTGCCGGCGATCATCAAGTCGGATGGTCGTCGCGAGCCGTTCGATGCGCGCAAGCTGCGTCTGTCCTTCGACCGCGCATTGCACAAGCGCCCGGTATCGGAGGAGCAGGTGGAGGCGGCGATGCGCGCGGTGGTGCACGGATTGCGCATGACCGCCGAGCGCGAACTGCCCTCGCGCCGGGTCGGCGAGTTCGTGATGGCCGAGCTGCGCAAGCTCGACCAGGTCGCCTTCGTTCGCTTCGCCTCGGTCTATCGTGCATTCGAGGATGCCGACGATTTCCGCGAGGAACTGGATCGGCTCGAGCGCGAGCTGCCGGGCGAAGGGCAATTGCCGTTGCTGGAGAGTGGCGAGGACAAGCCACGTGGCAGGTCGCGATGAGGCGCTTTCCTTTCATTGCTCAATGCGTCTGCCCGACGGCCGTTCGTTCGCCGCATGCAACACGCAACACCACTTTTCAAACCCGGGTTCACCATGTCCAGCGCTGAGTTCACCGCTTTCGATCACCAGATGATGGCGCGCGCGTTGCGTCTGGCCGAGCATGGCCTGTACACCTGCAAGCCCAATCCGATGGTCGGCTGCGTGCTGGTGCGCGATGGCGAAGTGGTGGGCGAGGGCTGGCATCGCCATGCCGGCGGGCCGCATGCCGAGATCGATGCGTTGCGCGCCGCCGGTGATGACGCGCGCGGCGCCACCGCGTATGTCACGCTCGAGCCATGCGCTCATCATGGACGCACCGCGCCGTGCGCCGACGCCTTGATCCAGGCCGGTGTGGCGCGGGTGGTGGCGGCGATGCGCGATCCGTTTCCGGAAGTGGATGGTGTCGGTTTCGCACGCCTTGCCGAGGCCGGCATCGCCACCGCATCGGGCCTGCTCGAGGTGCAGGCGCGGGCACTCAATCGCGCGTTCTTCTCGCGGGTGGAGCGTGGCCGGCCATGGCTGCGGGTGAAGCTGGGCGTGAGTCTGGATGGCCGTACCGCGCTGGCCAGCGGCGAATCGCAGTGGATCACCAGCCCCGAGGCACGCGAGGACGCGCATCGCTGGCGTGCCCGCTGCGGCGCACTGCTGACCGGTGCCGGCACCGTGCTCGCCGACAATCCCCATCTGACGGTGCGCCTGCAGGACGCCGTGGAATTCGTGCCGCCGATGCGCGTGGTGCTCGATCCCGGCCTGGCCACCGCGGCGCGCGGCAATGTGCGTGAGGGCGAGGTGCCGACGCTGTACTTCCATGCGCCCGACGCCAAGCCGCCGCGCGATATCCCGTTGCAGCGGCACGCGGTGCCGGTCATGCGCGGCCTGCTGGCGCTGGATGAAGTGCTGGCCGAACTGGCACGGCGCGAAGTCAACGAGGTGCAGGTCGAGGCCGGTGCCACGCTGGCCGGCGCGTTCCTGCGCAGTGGCCTGGTCGATGAAATCCTGATCTATGTCGCGCCGCGCCTGCTCGGCGATACCGCGCGGCCGATGTTCGATGGGCTCGGTATCGACAGCATGGCCGATGCGTTGTCGCTGCGCATCATCGACAACCGCCAGGTCGGTCCCGACATGCGCCTGCTGCTGCAGCCGGAGGCAAGCTGATGTTCACCGGCCTGATCCAGGGTGTGGGACGCCTCGTGCGCCGTGAGCCGCGCGGCGGTGACGTGCGCTTGCATGTCGACGTCGGCAGCCTGCCGTTCACGGACGTGCAGCTGGGCGAGAGCATCGCCGTCAACGGCGTGTGCCTGACCGTGGTCGAATTCGATGCCGACAGCTTTGCCGCCGACGCCTCGAATGAAACCCTGTCGGTGACCACGCTGGGTGGCCTCGCCGATGGCGCTGCACTGAATCTGGAACGCGCCCTGCTGCCGACCGACCGCCTTGGCGGGCACCTGGTCAGCGGCCATGTCGATGGCGTCGGCCGTGTCCTCGCCGTGGAAGAAGACGCCCGCGCACAGCGCTGGTACTTCGCCATGCCGCCGGCACTGGCCCGCTACGTGGCGAAGAAAGGCTCGATCTGCGTCGACGGCGTCAGCCTCACCGTCAATGAAGCCGGCACCGATCACTTCGAAGTCGCCCTGATCCCGCATACCGTGAGCCACACCGCGTTCGCCGAAACCCGCGTCGGCGACAAGGTGAACCTGGAGATTGATCTGGTGGCGCGGTATGTTGAGAGGCTGATGCAGGTCGAGGAGTGAGTGGAGAGGAGTGAGAAGTGAGAGATAAGCAAAGGCAAAATCCGCGCGCTTCTTTTTATCCAGTGCTCACTCGCTGATCGTGTTCCGCTCTTTCAACCATCGTTCAATGAAGATGTCAGGAGTGAGTAGAGAGAAGTGAGAAGTGAGAGAAGGTCAAAAGCAAAACCCGCACGCCGTTTCAACTCTCCAGCACTGACTCGTTCCTCGTTTCCCGTCCCTCGTTCCTGGCCCCCTTCTCACTCCTCACTCCTCTTCCCTCACTTCTCGCTCCCCCTTCCTCACTCCTCTTCCCTCACTTCTCGCTCCCCCCTCTCTCACTCCTCACTTCTCTCCCCTCACTCCTCGCCCATGTCTTTCTCCCCGATCCCCGAACTCCTGGATGAAATCCGTGCCGGCCGCATGGTCGTGATCGTCGATGACGAGGATCGCGAGAACGAAGGCGACCTGATCATGGCCGCGGAGCTGGTGCGGCCGCAGGATGTCAATTTCATGGTCACCCATGCGCGCGGGCTGGTGTGCCTGTCGTTGACCCGCGAGCGTTGCCGGCAGCTCGGTCTGCCGCCGATGGTGCGCGACAACACCTCGCAGCACCACACCAATTTCACCGTCAGCATCGAGGCCGCCGAGGGCGTCACCACCGGCATCAGTGCCTATGACCGCGCGCATACCATCCGCACCGCGGTGCGCCCGGATGCCGGTCCGCAGGATCTTTCGCAGCCGGGGCACATCTTCCCGCTGCAGTCGCAGCTCGGTGGCGTGCTCAACCGTGCCGGGCACACCGAAGCGGCCAGCGATCTCGCGCTGCTGGCCGGGCTGGAGCCGGCCGGGGTACTGGTGGAAATCCTCAACGAGGACGGCAGCATGGCGCGCCGGCCACAGCTTGAAGTCTTCGCACGTGAGCACGGATTGAAGATCGGTTCGATCGAATCGCTGATCCGCCACCGGCTGGAAACCGAACAGACCGTGGAGCGCATCGACAGCCGCGCGATCGATACCGACCACGGCCGTTTCCAGCTGCACGTCTATCGTGACCGGCTCAGCCATGGCCTGCATTTCGCCTTGCAACGCGGCGGGATCGACGCCGGCACGCCGACCCTGGTGCGGGTGCAGATGATGAACCCGCTCACCGACAGCCTGCACTGGCGGCGCGAAGACTTCGGCCCGTTGCCGGGTGAGGCGCTGGCCGCGATTGCCGCCGCCGGGCAGGGCGTGCTGCTGCTGTTGTGGGACAGCCCGACGCCCGAGGCGGTGCTCGCACGCATCCGCAACGAAGCCGCGGCGCCGGCGCCGCACGTGGCGCAGTGGCGGCGCAATGGCGCCGGCAGCCAGATCCTGGCCGATCTTGGCTGCCGCCGACTGCGCGTGCTGGGCACCCCGCGCAAGCAGGTGGGTCTGGGTGGCTTCGGTCTGGAAGTGGTGGAATACGTCGCCGCGGGCTGAAAGCGCGCTGTCATCGGGCGCTGTTGTCGGCCGCGCTAGAATGACGACCCCACGACACCGCAGCCAAGAGCACCCGTCATGCCCAGTTTCGAAGGCGATCTGCGCCTGCCCGAGGACGCCCGCATCGCCATCATCGCCAGCCGCTGGAATGCGCGCATCAGCGAGTCGCTGATCGAAGGCGCGCGCAGTGGCCTGATCGACAACGGCGTGGACGAGGCACTGGTCGACGTGTTCCGCGTGCCGGGCGCATGGGAATTGCCGAGCCTGGCCGAGCGCCTTGCCGCCGGTGGCCGGCACGCCGCCATCGTTGCCCTGGGCTGCGTGATCCGCGGCGAAACCCGGCATTACGAACATGTCGCCGATGGCTGCGCCGAAGGGCTGATGAAGGTCGCGCTGGAGCATGGCGTGCCGGTGGCCAATGGCGTGCTGGCGGTGGAGCGGGTCGAGGATGCCGAGGCGCGCGCCGGTGGCAGCCATGGCAACAAGGGCGAAGAGGCGGCGATGGTGGCGCTGGAAATGGCCAACCTGTTTGCGCGCATCGACGAGGTCGAGCTGGAGCATGCACCCGTGTTGGGGCAGGGATTCGATCTGGACGAAGTCGAGCAGGGCCTGCGCGAGCTGATCGGGAAGGCGCGCGAATGAGCCAGCCGCGGCGCCCACAGGGCATCGACCCGGTGCATCGCACGCGTGCGCGCCGGCGCGCGATGCAGGCGCTGTATGCGTGGCAGATGGCCGGTGGCACGGCGCAGCAGGTGATCGCACAGTTCGCCCATGAGCAGGCGCATGAAATCGCCGACCTGGCGTACTTCGAGGACCTGGTGCGTGGCGTGATGCAGCACGTGGCCGAGCTCGATGCCGGTCTTGCGCCGCATCTGGATCGCACGGTCGACGAGGTGGACGCGGTGGAGCGCGCGGTGCTGCGCATCGCCGCCTACGAGTTCCGCCACCGCATCGACGTGCCGTACCGGGTGGTGATCAACGAGGCGATCGAAACCACCAAGCGCTTCGGGGCCGAACATGGGCATACCTATGTCAACGGCGTGCTGGACAAGCTGGCGGGGCAATGGCGCAGCGTGGAAGCACGGGCCGCGCGCGGCTGATGCCGGCACCCGTGACGCGGCGCGCGCCCGCGTGCCCGCTGGCGCGACATGGGCACGGCAGCGGGAATGGCAGTCATGGCTGAGTTCGACCTGATCGAGCGCATCCGCGCGCGGGTGGCCGCGCGCGCGGACGTGCGCCTTGGCATCGGCGACGACGCCGCGTTGCTGGCGCCGCCGCCCGGGCATGAGCTGGCATTCGCCGCCGACACGCTCAATGCCGGCATTCATTTCCCGCCGCATACCGATCCCGTCGCGATCGGCTGGAAGGCGCTGGCGGTCAACCTGTCCGACCTCGCCGCGATGGGCGCCAGGCCGGCCTGGTGCAGCCTGTCGCTGTCCTTGCCCGAGGCTGATGCGGGGTGGCTGGACGGCTTCCTTGACGGTTTCTTCGAATTGGCGGGGCTGCATGAGCTCGCGCTGGTGGGCGGTGATACCACGCGCGGCCCGTTGTCACTGGCGGTGTCGGTGATCGGCCTGGTCGAAGCCGGCAGCGCCCTGCAACGTGCGCATGCGCGTGCCGGTGACGAGGTCTGGGTCAGCGGCCATCTCGGCGATGCGGCGGCAGCGTTGGCACAGTGGCAGGCGGGTGGGCCGGTGATGCCGGAGCTGCGCACGCGACTGGAACGACCGCAGCCGCGCATCGCGTTGGGACGCGCCCTGCGCGGCCTCGCGCATGCCTGCATCGATCTTTCCGATGGCCTGGTCGCCGATCTCGGCCACATCTGCCGCGCCAGCGGGCTTGGCGCGCGCATCGAGGTGGAGGCGCTGCCGTGCTCGCCGGCGCTGGCAGAGCTGGCGGTCGATGCCGGGCAACGTCTCGCATGGCAGGTTGCGGGGGGTGACGATTACGAACTGTGCTTCAGCGCGCCGCCGCAGTCGCGGCCCGCACTCGAGGCGCTGTCACGCGATCTCGGCCTCGCGCTGAGCTGCATCGGCGCGATGGTGCCGGGCAGCGGCGTGCAACTGCTGCGTGAGGGCAGGCCGTGGCAGGCGCCGCGCCGCGGCTTCGAGCATTTCACCGGCGCCTGAGCGCGCGCTTCAGCCCTCGAGGCGGAACGCGTCGCGCAACCATTGCAGCCGTGGCGCGGCGGGATCGCCCTCGGCGGCGATGACATCGAAGCGTGCCGGCAGGCGCGCCAGTGCCGGCTCGGAAGCGAGGAAGCGCTGTGCGGCGCGGATCAATCTGCGCTGCTTGGCTGCACCGATCGAAGCCGCGGCGCCACCGAAGGCGGCGTCGGCGCGGTAGCGCACCTCGACGAACACCAGCACGTCACCATCGCGCATCACCAGGTCGAGTTCGCCATCGCGGTAGCGCACATTGCGCGCCAGCGGCGTCAGTCCCTGGCGTTGCAGCCACTGCGCGGCCGCGGCCTCGACCGCGGCACCGGCGGCAAGATGCTCAGCGGCCACCCAGCGGCATCGCCACGCCGCCGCGCAGCACCGACCACACCGGCATGCGCAGCACGTTGCCGAAGCTGTCCAGACGCAGGTCGCCGGTGGCGCCGGCAAGCCCACCCTGGCGCGGGTCGGCCACGCGCTCGGGGTACACGCTGATCAGCCAGGCATCGTGGCCGAAGGCGAACAGTCGTGCGGCGGCGCCGCGGGCGGTGGGGGTCAGTGCACCGGCATCGGCGGGCAGGCTGGTGACGCGCTGCGCGGACACGCTTTCGCTCGGGAACACCACACCCTCGAGGACGGCCAGTTCGCTGCCGCTGCCAAGGTCATTGCCGATCTGCGAGCTGGCGACGCGGCGAGCGCCGGACAGCGCGGGTTGGGTGGCGACCCGGGCCAGTGCGGCGCGCGTCTCGCTGCCGCGCGCGGCGAAATACAGCGTATCCACCGCGCCCTGCGCCGCCGCCGTGGCCAATGCCTGGGCATCGGCATCCACCGGCAGGCGCTGCACGCGGCCGCCGCGTGCAGCGAAGTGCTCGGCGAACGTGCTGGCCAGACGGCGCAGGCTGTCTTCGCTGCCGGCCAACAGCAGCACCGTGCGCGCGCCTTGGGCGATCAGGTATTCGGCCGCGGCCACACCTTCGTCTTCGGGCGCCAGCGAAAAGGTGATGCTGCCCGGTGGCGGCGTGCGTTGACCGCGGTTCAATGCCAGCAGCGGAACATTCAGCGTCTGGCTGGCGAGGAGGGCATCGACTTCGGCCCGGTCCAGCGGCCCGACCACGTAATCGGCACCATCGGCGACCGCCTGACGATAGGCTGCGGCCACGCCGGTCGCGCTGTCGTAGAAATTGATCGGCGGACGCGGGCGGCGCTCGGCGTAATAACCGGCGAGGAAGCCGTCACGCACCGGCTTGGCGGCCGCCGACAGGCCACCGGACAGCGGCAGCAGCACCGCGATGCGGTTCGGCGGGCGATAGCCGTCGCGGTCGGCCGGTGCGCGCGCCGAAAGGTCGAGGCCGCGCTCGAGCGCATGGGGTGGCTGCAGGCCGCGCTGCAGCATGACCTGCGCCACATGCGGATAGAGTGGGTCATTGGCGCTCAGTGCCGTGGCCTGGCGCGTCAGCACCGCATCGTCCAGCGTGGCGAGCAGACGCTGGATGCGTGCCGCATTGCCATGGCCATCGGCCAGCGCCAACTCATGTGCTTCGGTGAACGCGGCAGGCGTCGTGCGCGTCGGCGCGCTGCCAGCGCCCGTTTGGGTCGGGGTACTGACGCAGGCCGACAGCCACAGCAGGCAGCAGGCGAGGGCGAGATGCTTGATGACGGCGCGCATGTGATTCGTCCAGGCAGGGAACGGCTAGGATTCTACCTGCGCCCCATGTGGAGAAACGATTGAGCCCCGCCACCGCCGGCACCCTGTACGTCGTCGCCACGCCGATCGGCAACCTGGGCGACTTTTCTCCGCGTGCGGTGGAAACGCTGCGCGCGGTGGATGCGATCTGTGCCGAGGACACCCGTCACAGCCGCCCCCTGTTGCAGCATTTCGACATCGAGCGCCCGATGATCGCGCTGCACGAGCACAACGAGGACGAGCTGGCCGCCGCCCTGGTGGCGCGCATGGCCGCCGGTGAATCGCTGGCGCTGATCTGTGATGCCGGCACGCCGCTGGTCAGTGACCCGGGCTTCCGCCTGGTGCGTGCGGCGCGCACGGCGGGCATTCGCGTCAGCCCGGTGCCGGGGCCGTCGGCGTTGATCGCCGCGCTGTCGGTGGCGGGCCTGCCCAGCGACCGTTTCGTGTTCGAGGGCTTCCTGCCGGCGCGGGCGGGTGCGCGTCGCGAACGCATGGCGGCATTGGCCGGTGAAGTGCGCACCCTGATCTTCTACGAGTCCTCGCACCGCATTCTCGATTTTCTCGATGATGCGATCGCGAACTTCACGCCCGTGCGGCGCGCGGTGATCGCGCGCGAATTGAGCAAGCTGTTCGAAACCGTGAGTGACGGCAGCCTGGCCGAGTTGCGCGAAAGGCTCGCCGCCGACGGCAACCAGCGCAAGGGTGAATTCGTGGTGCTGCTCGAAGGCGCCGGTGAAGACACCGAGGCGCGCCTGGCCGAAGGGCGCCGCCTGTATGCCCGCCTGGTCGAGCACCTGCCGCCGTCCAAGGCGGCGCGGGTGGCGGCGGAGATCACCGGCGCCGCGCGCAAGGCACTGTATGGCGGCACTGCCGCCGATGACGGTGACTGATGCCGCGGGCAGGGCCGGTGCCGGCGTGTGCAACCGGGCATGACTGACTGTGGCGTGCAGGCGCGGGCACGCATCGGCAACCGCTAGAATGGCCGCGGCGGAGTCGGCCGGACAGTCGCGTCACCGTAGTGCGGTGCCGAGGAAAGTCCGGGCTCCACAGGGCGCGATGCCAGGTAACGCCTGGGCGGCGTGAGCCGACGGAAAGTGCAACAGAAAGATACCGCCCAAGACCGCGCAAGCGGGACGGCAAGGGTGAAATGGTGCGGTAAGAGCGCACCGCGAGCCGGGCAACCGGCCGGCACGGCAAACCCCATCGGGAGCAAGACCAAATAGGGAGGCGATGTCGTGGCCCGCGACGCCTCCGGGTAGGTTGCTGGAGCCGCGCAGCGATGTGCGGCCTAGATGAATGACTGTCCCCGACAGAACCCGGCTTACAGGCCGGCTCCGCCACTTTCAGCGAGCGGCTCCTTGTGTCGCGCAACGCAGCGAATGGGCCAGGTGAGGCGGATCGCCGGTGGTGTATTCGGCCGCCGGATTCACGCCATGATCCACGCAATTGCATGCAGCGATGGACGCCCATCGATGCGGCAGCGTATTCATCTTCACCGCCTGAACCTCGCCTGTCTGTCTCAGCTTTTGAGACAGAACAATGGCTTGTGGATAAACCTTTGAGCAATTTCTCAAGTTATTCGCAAGTCCTTGATGCGCCTGAAAAAAAATCCCTTGAAAGCTGTTGACAAGGTTGTGGGCGAAACCTAAGGTGGGAAGAAGTGGGATAGGCGGGAATCTTGTGGGATTTCATGTCATCCTACTTCCCCAGCCGAGAGCGTTGACCGCGAGTCCCCATGTTCCAGGGTGAGACTGCCATCACCATCGACGACAAAGGTCGTCTGACCATCCCGACCAGCCTGCGCGCGCAGGTGGCGGCGGAGTGTGGCAATCGCCTGGTGCTGACCTACAACCCGTTCGAGACCGGCTCGCTGTACCTGTACCCCGAGCCGGTGTGGCTGAAGCTGCGCGAGCAGGTCAATGCGCTGCCGCGCGCGCGCAAGAACAGCCGCCTGCTGCAACTCAAGCTGGTCGGTGCCGCCGCGCTGCTGGAGCTGGACGGCAATGCGCGCATCAGCCTGCCGGCCAGCCACCGTGCCAGCGTCGGCATCGAGCGCCGCGCGGTGCTGGTGGGCATGGGCGAGAAGTTCGAGCTGTGGAGCGAAAGCGCGCACGCCGCGCAGATCAGCCAGACGCTGTCCGACGAGGACATGGACAGCGACGAACTGCTGGGCCTGGATCTGTGATCGCGGCGGGCAATGCGTCCGCCCACGTGCCGGTGATGTTGCAGCCGGCGCTGGACGGACTGGCAGTGCGTCCGGATGGCACCTATCTGGATGGCACCTTCGGCCGCGGAGGGCATGCCGCGGGAATTCTGGCGCGATTGGGGGAGCGGGGCAGGCTGCTGGTGATGGACAAGGACCGCCAGGCGATCGAGGAGGCCGAAGCGCGCTTCGCGGCCGATCCGCGCGTGTCCATCCGTCAGGCCAGTTTCGCCACGCTGGGCGAGTGGGACGCGGTTGCGGCCGGACTCGACGGCGTGCTGTTCGACCTTGGCGTGTCCTCGCCGCAACTGGACCAGGCCGAGCGCGGTTTCTCCTTCGGCAAGGACGGTCCGCTGGACATGCGCATGGATCAGCGCCAGTCGCCCAGTGCCGCCGAGTGGCTGGCCGAGGCGAGCGAGAGCGAGATCGCCGACGTGCTGTGGAGCTGGGGCGAGGAGCGCATGAGCCGGCGCATCGCGCGTGCCATCGTCGAGCGCCGCAGCGCCGCGCCGCTGACCCGTACCAGCGAGCTGGCCGCGCTGATCGCGCAGGTGGTGCCGCGTGCGCGCGACGGCATCCATCCGGCCACGCGCAGCTTCCAGGCGATCCGCATCCACATCAATCGCGAACTGGGCGATCTGCAGGAGGGTCTGGCCGCCGCGCATCGTGCGCTGCGCGCGCGCGGGCGCCTGGCGGTGATCAGCTTCCACTCGCTGGAAGACCGCATCGTCAAGCGTTTCATGGCGGCGCATGCCAAGCCGCCGCCGGCGGATCGTCGCCTGCCGCAGGTTGAAACGTTCAAGCCGAGCCTGAAGCTGGTCGGTGGCGCGGTGCGCGCCGACGAGGCCGAGCGCGCGGCCAACCCGCGTGCACGCAGCGCCGTGCTGCGGGTGGCCGAGAAGCTGGAGTTGGCGGCATGAGCGGGCGTCTGTTCATCGGCCTGCTGCTCGCGTTGTGCATCGCCAGTGCGGTGGGCGTGGTGCTCGATCGCCACCAGCACCGCCAGCTGTATGTCGAGCTGGACCGGCTGGAAAAGACCCGCGACGAATTGAACGTCGAGTTCAGCCGCCTGCAGCTGGAGCAGGCGACCTGGGCCGAGAGCACGCTGATCGACCGTACCGCGCGCGAGCGCCTGGGCATGGTCATGCCGCGCGCCGATGAAATCGTGGTGGTGCGGCCATGAGCCTGTTCGAGCGCCCGTTGCGCCCACGCCGCGGCAACCTGCGTCGCGAACGTCCGCGCGCGGCAGCGGTCGGTCGCGGCGGCCTGGACATGCGCAAACGCCTGCTGCTGGTCGGCGGCGGCCTGTCGCTGGCCGCGGCGGCACTGATCGCGCGCGCCAGCTACGTGCAGCTGATCAACCACGAGTTCTACCAGGATCAGGGCGCACAGCGCATCCAGCGCGATCTGGAGATCGCCGCCATCCGCGGCATGATCACCGACCGCAACGGCGAGCCGCTGGCGGTTTCCACCCCGGTCGAATCGGTGTGGGCCAACCCGCAGGAACTGGTCAAGTCGCCCGAAGGCATCCGCCGCCTCGCGCAGGCGCTGGAGCTCAATGAGGACGAGTTGCGCCGGCGTGTATCGCAGAAGGCCGACAAGGAGTTCCTGTGGGTGCGGCGACGGATGAATCCGGCGCTGGCCGCGCAGGTGATGGCATTGCACATCCCCGGCGTCTACACCCAGCGCGAGTTCCGCCGCTTCTATCCGCAGGGCGAAGCCTTTGCCCACGTGCTCGGCTTCACCAACATCGACGATTACGGCCAGGAAGGCGTGGAGCTGGCGCTGGATGACTGGCTGCGCGGCAAGCCGGGCCTGAAGCGGGTGATCCGCGACAACCATGGGCGCATCGTCGAACACGTCGACCTGCTGCGCGCGGCCGAGCCGGGCAAGGATCTGGCGCTCAGCATCGACCGCCGCATCCAGTACCTCACCTATCGCGAACTCAAGGCGATGATCGAGCAAAGCGGCGCCGCCAGCGGTTCGGCGGTGGTGCTGGACGTGCGCAACGGCGAAGTGCTGGCGATGGCCAACCTGCCCTCGTTCAACCCGAACAACGTCGGCCGCGGCAACCGCGAGGCGCATCGCAACCGCGCGCTCACCGACCTGCTCGAGCCCGGTTCCACGATCAAGCCGCTGACCGTCGCCGCAGGCCTGGAGGCCGGCGTCATCCGGGCCGATTCCAGCTTCAACACCAATCCGGGCTGGATCGCCAATGGCCGCTACCGCACCACCGACACGCGCAATTACGGCGTGCTCAGCACCACCGGCGTGATCCAGAAAAGCTCCAACGTGGGCGTATCGCTGATCGCGCACAAGCTGAGCAACCAGCAGCTGTACGACTTCCTGCGCAAGTTCGGCTATGGCAGCCGCACCGGCGTGGGTTTCCCCGGCGAAGCCGCCGGCCTGCTGCCGGTGCCCTCCAGCTGGAGCGGCACGCACAAGCAGACGATGTCCTACGGCTACGCCTTCAATGCCACGCCGATGCAGATCGTGCATGCCTACGCGACGCTGGCCAATGATGGCGTCGCGGTGCAACCGACCTTCATCAAGGGGCATCAGGGCGAGCGCCGCCAGGTGCTGGATGCGGGCATCGCGCGTGACGTGGTGCGCATGATGCAGACGGTGACCGAGCCCGGCGGCACCGCGACCCAGGCGGCGATCCTCGGCTATCACATCGCCGGCAAGACCGGCACCGCGCGCAAGGCCAGCGGCGGCGGGTATTCGCGTCGCTACGTCGCCTATTTCGCCGGCCTGGTGCCGGTGGAGCACCCGCGCTACGCGATGGTGGTAGCGGTGGATGACCCGGATCCGGCCAAGGGCTATTACGGCGGGCTGGTGTCGGCGCCGGTGTTCCGCAACGTGATGGAAGGCGCGCTGCGCCTGATGGACGTGCCGCCGGACGACATCGAAAGCTGGATCGCCGCGCAGGCCAAGGCGCAGCCGCAGCTGATCGCGCAGGCGGCCACGCCCGCACCGGCCGCCCCGCGCCCGCGCGCGGGCGCATTGCCCGAGCCGTTGCCCGAACCTCTGGAGGTACGGCCATGAGCCGCCGCATGCCGCTGGCCGAGCTGCTGCCGGACGTGGCCGGTGTGCCCGCCGGGCTGGAAGTCTCCGGTCTGGTGATGGACAGCCGCCAGGTGCAGCCGGGCGATGCCTTCATCGCCATCGCCGGTTTCGGCGCGCATGGGCTCGGCTTCGTCGAGCAGGCGCGCGCCAATGGGGCGGTGGCGGTGCTGTACCAGCCGCCGGCGCCCGATGACTTGCCGCCACCGGCGGATGCGATCGCGGTGCCGCAGCTGCGTGCGCGGCTGGGGCAGATGGGCGACCAGTTCCACGGCGCGCCCTCGCGCGCGATGAAGATGGTCGGCGTCACCGGCACCAGCGGCAAGACCTCCACCGTGCAGATGATCGCGCAGGCGCTGGAACACCTGGGCACACGCTGCGGCACCATCGGCACGCTCGGCGCGGGCCTGTTCGGCGCCGAGGTCGCGACCGGCTTCACCACCCCGCTGGTGCTGCCGATGCATGCGCTGCTGGCCGGCCTGCGCGAAGCGGGCGCCGAGGCAGTGAGCATGGAAGTCAGCTCGCACGCGCTCGATCAGGGCCGCGTCGATGGCGTGCATTACGACGTCGCGGTGTTCACCAATCTCACCCGCGACCATCTCGACTACCACGGCGACATGGCCAATTACGGCGCGGCCAAGGCCAGGCTGTTCGACCGCCCGGGGCTGGCCGCGGCGGTGATCAACCGCGATGACGCCTTCGGCGCGCAACTGCTGGCCGGCTTGCCGCTGGGCGTGCGCGGCATCGGCATTTCCGCCAGTGGCGACAAGGCGGCGGACGTCGCCGCCGATGGTATCGAACTGGATGCCGGCGGCATCGCCTTCGACCTGCGCCTGGGCGATCGAAGCCGGCGCGTGCGCTCGCCGCTGCTTGGCCGCTTCAACATCGACAACCTGCTCAGCACCGCCGGCGTGTTGCTGGCGCTGGGGCGTGGCTTCGGCGAGATCGTTGGTGCGCTCGAAGTGCTGGGCCCGGTGCCGGGGCGCATGAATCGCCTCGGCGGCGATGGCCGCCTGCCGCTGGTGGTGGTGGATTACTCGCACAAACCCGATGCATTGGAACAGGCGCTGCAATCGCTGCGCGCGCACCTCAAGGGCGAACTGACCTGCGTGTTCGGCTGCGGGGGCGAGCGTGACCGCGGCAAGCGCCCGCAGATGGCGGCGATCGCCGAGCGACTGTCCGAGGCGGTGATCGTCACCGATGACAACCCGCGTGGCGAGGATGGCGATGTCATCGTTGCCGACATCCTCGCCGGCTTCGATGATCGCAGCCGCGTGCGCGTGCTGCGCGACCGGCAGCAGGCGATCGCCGAGGCGGTCGGTGCGGCCGGCCCGGACGACATCGTGCTGATCGCCGGCAAGGGCCATGAAACCTACCAGGAGGTCGCTGGCGTGCGCCACGACTTCGACGACATGGCGGTGGCACGCGCCTGCCTAGGGGTGCACGCATGAAGCCGCTGTCTCTCGCCGAGGTGGCGCGACTGGCCGGCGGGCGCCTGCTGCAGGGCGATGCGGACGCGCGGGTCGAAGCGGTGTCCACCGATACCCGCGCGCTGCCCGATGCCCAGGGTCGCGCGATGCTGTTCGTCGCGCTCAAGGGCGAGAACTTCGATGGCCATGCGCATCTGGCCGAGGCCGCCGCACGCGGTGCGGTGGCCGCGCTGGTCGCGCGCGAGGATGCGGCCGACATCGCGCAGATCCGCGTCGCCGATACCGAGCAGGCACTCGGTGCACTGGCGCGCGGCCTGCAGCAGCAGCGCCAGACGCGGGTGTTCGCGATCACCGGCAGCAACGGCAAGACCAGCGTCAAGACCCTGCTCGCCGCGATCCTGCAGGCGGCGGGTGGCGGCCATGCCAATCCGGGCAACTTCAACAACGAGATCGGCCTGCCGCTGGCGGTGATCGACGCGCCCGAGGACGCACGCTTCGCGGTGTACGAGATGGGCGCAGGCAAGCCCGGCGACATCCGCTACCTCACCAGCGTGGTGCGCCCGCACATCGCATTGGTCAACAACATCGCCCCGGCGCATCTGGAGCGCATGGGCAACCTGCTGGGCGTGGCCGACACCAAGGCCGCGATCTATGACGCGCTGCCGGCCGATGGCGTGGCGGTGATCAATGCCGATGATGCGTTCGCGCCGTACTTTGCCGAGCGCGCGCATGGCCGCCGCATCCTGCGCTTCGGCCTCGAGGCCAGCGCGGACGTGGTCGCGCGCGAGGTGAGCTGCGGTCGTGATGGCTCGCGCTTCCGCCTGCTGACGCCGGCCGGCGATGCCAGCATCACGCTGGCGTTGGAAGGCCGGCATCAGGTCGCCAATGCGCTGGCCGCGGCGTCGATGGCGCTCGCCGCAGGGATCGACATCGACACCATTCGGGCCGGCCTCGAGGCGACGCGCCCGGTGGCGGGGCGCGGCGTGGTGCGCCGGCTCGCCGGCGGCGCGGAACTGATCGACGACAGCTACAACGCCAACCCCGGCTCGCTGCATGCCGCCATCGACACCCTTGCCGCGGGCGGTGGCGAGGCGTGGCTGGTGCTGGGCGAGATGCGCGAACTGGGTGCCGACGCGGCCGAGCTGCATGCCGAGGTCGGGCGTCGCGCGCGCGCCGCCGGCATCACGCGTCTGTATGCGCTGGGCGCGATGGCTGGCCATGCCGCGCAGGCCTTCGGCGAAGGCGGCGCGGTGTTCGACAGCCATGACGCGCTTGCCGCGGCGCTGCGCAAGGATCTGGCCGCCGGGGTACGGGTGCTGGTCAAGGGCTCGCGCGGCGCCGAGATGGAACGGGTGGTGGCCGCACTGCCGCAGAATGGAGGGCAGGACGATGCTGCTTGAACTTGCGCGCTGGCTGGAACAGCTGCAGGGCCACTTCGGCCTGTTCGAATATCTCACCTTCCGCGCCATTCTTTCCGCGCTGACCGCATTGGCGCTGTCGCTGTGGTGGGGGCCGGCGGTGATCCGCTACCTCGCTTCGCTCAAGGCCGGCGGCCAGCCGATCCGCAGCGACGGCCCGCAGTCGCATCTGTCCAAGGCCGGCACCCCGACCATGGGCGGGGCCCTGATCCTGATCACCATCCTCGCCGCAGTGCTGCTGTGGGGCGATCTGCGCAACAAGTACGTATGGGTGGTACTGGTGGTGATGGTTGGTTTCGGTGCCATCGGCTGGGCCGATGACTGGATCAAGATCGTCAAGCGCGACCCCAACGGCATGCGCTCGCGCACCAAGTACGCGTTGCAGTCGCTGCTCGGCCTTGCCGCCGGCATCTATCTGTATGCCTATGCCGACGTGCCGGCGGCGACCACCTTCTACCTGCCGCTGTTCAAATCGGTCGCGCTGCCGCTGGCGGGGATCAGCTTCGTCGCCATCGCCTACCTGTGGATCGTCGGCTTCTCCAATGCGGTCAATCTGACCGATGGACTGGACGGCCTCGCGATCATGCCCACGGTGATGGTGGCCTGCGGGCTGGGCGTGTTCGCCTATGCCTCGGGCCATGCCGAGTTCTCCAAGTACCTGCAGATCCCGTCGGTGCCCGGCGCCGGCGAACTCGCCATCATCTGCACCGCGATCGCCGGCGCGGGCCTGGGTTTCCTGTGGTTCAACACCTATCCGGCGATGGTGTTCATGGGCGACATCGGTGCACTGGCGCTGGGCGCGGTGCTTGGCACGCTGGCGGTGATCGTGCGTCAGGAACTGGTGCTGGTGATCATGGGCGGTGTGTTCGTCATCGAAACCCTCTCGGTGATGATCCAGGTGGCCAGCTTCAAGCTGACCGGCAAGCGGGTCTTCCGCATGGCGCCGATCCACCACCACTTCGAACTCAAGGGCTGGCCCGAGCCGCGGGTGATCGTGCGCTTCTGGATCATTTCCGTGGTCCTGGTGCTGATCGGTTTGGCCACGTTGAAGGTGCGCTGATGGACGATCGACTTTCCCCCACCACCTGCCTGTTTCGCAGCGACCGCCAGGCCACCCGCGTGGAAGCGATCACCGGGCGTTTCGACCGCTGGTTGCTGTTCCTCACCCTGGCGCTGGCCGCGCTGGGCGCGGTGATGGTGGCTTCGGCCTCGCTGGCGGTGGCCGAAAGCCATGGCCTGGCCACCACCTATTACCTCTCTCGCCACCTGATGTTTCTCGTCATCGGCGGCATGCTGGCCTGGATGGTGATGCGTCGCGGCGACGTGCGCCGCATCGAGCAGCACGCGCGCTGGCTGCCGCTGGCCGGTGTGCTGCTGCTGCTGCTGGTGCTGGTGCCCGGACTCGGGCACACGGTGAAGGGCGCGCGACGCTGGATCGATCTCGGCTTCATCGGCTTCCAGCCGGCCGAAGCGGTCAAGCTGATCACCGTGGTCTGGCTGGCCAGCTACCTCGCGCGCTTCGCCGACGAGGTCAAGGGCGGCTGGAAGGCGCTGGGCAAGGTGTTCGGCGTGGCGGCGGTGTTCTGCGTGCTGCTGCTCGCCATCCACCGCGACTTCGGCACCGCGGCGCTGGTGCTCGGCATCACCGCCGGGATGCTGGTACTCGGCGGCATCAACATGCCGAAAATGCTGCTGCCGGCGGCGCTGGCCACGCCCGCGCTGGCCTGGGTGATCCTGATGGAGCCTTATCGCGTCGAACGGCTGGTGTCGTTCAGCAACCCGTGGGCCGACCCGTTCGGCGCCGGCTACCAGCTGACCAATGCGCTGATGGCGATGGGCCGCGGCGAGTTTTCCGGGGTCGGCCTCGGCGGCTCGGTGCAGAAACTTTCCTATCTGCCCGAGGCGCATACCGACTTCATCATGGCGGTGATCGGCGAGGAACTGGGTTTCGTCGGCGTGTGCCTGGTGGTTGCGCTGTATGCCGGGCTGGTGGGGAGGGCGCTGTGGATCGGCCTGCAGTGCGTGGACATGCGCCGCCACTTCGCCGGTTACCTCGCCTTCGGCATCGGCCTGTGGCTGGCGATGCAGGCCTTCGTCTCGATCGGCGTCAACCTCGGCCTGTTGCCGACCAAGGGCCTGACCCTGCCGTTGATTTCCTCCGGCGGCTCCTCGGTGCTGGTCACCTGCGTGGCACTGGGTCTGTTGCTGCGCGTGTCCTGGGAACTGGAACGTGCGCGGCGGCAAGTGGCGCTGCGTCGCGAAACGCTGGCGGCGACCCAGGCTGCGGCCCCGGTCTCGGTGCTCGATGTCGGCCAGGCGCCGGCGCATGCCGGCAACGGTCGCGGCGAGGGTCTGCGACCCGAGGCCGAGGTACAGGCCGTCGGTGGCATGCGCGCGGCTCTGGCGCGGCTGTTCGAGCGTGCGCCGCGCCGCATCGCCAGGCAGCGCATCGAACCTTCACTGGGAGGCGTGGCCGGACGATGAACGCACGCCATGACCCGCAGCAGGCACCGGTGATGATCCTGGCCGGTGGTACCGGTGGCCACATCTTCCCCGGCCTTGCCGTGGCCGATGTGCTGCGCCAGCGCGGCGTGCCGGTGCGCTGGATCGGCGCCGAGGGCGGCATGGAAACGCGACTGGTGCCGCGGCATGACATCGCCATCGACACGTTGCGGGTCAGTGGCGCGCGCGGCAAGGGCGTCGCGCGCCTGATGGCACTGCCGTTTTCACTGGTCGGTGCGGTCGGCGCGGCCCTGCGTCTGCTGCGCCTGCACCGCCCGCGTGCAGTGGTCAGTTTCGGTGGCTATGCCGCCGGCCCCGGCGGGCTGGCCGCGCGACTGGCCGGGATTCCGTTGCTGGTGCATGAGCAAAATCGCGCCCCCGGGCTGACCAATCGCGTGCTCTCGCGGCTGGCCGATACGGTGATGACCGGCTTCCCCGACACGTTTGCGCGCGAGCAGGTGGTGGGCAATCCGGTGCGCAGCGAGATCGCCGACTTGCCCGAACGCGAGTCGCCCAGCCATGTGCCGCTGCACCTGCTGGTGATCGGCGGCAGTCAGGGCGCACGCGCACTCAATCAGGCACTGCCCAGGGCGCTGGCACGCCTGCCGCGGGAAACCTTCAGCGTGCGCCACCAGTGCGGCGAGAAGATGCTGGATGAAGCGCGCGAGGCGTATGCCTCGGCCGGGCTCGGCGTGGTGCCGGAAGCCTTCATCCAGGACATGGCCGCGGCCTGGCGCTGGGCCGACATCGTGGTCTGCCGCGCCGGTGCGTTGACCCTGGCCGAGGTCTGCGCCGCGGGCGTGCCCTCGATCCTGGTGCCCTTCCCGCAGGCGGTGGACGATCACCAGACGCGCAATGCCGAATACCTGGTCGAACACGACGCCGCGATGCTGCTGCCGCAGGGCGAGGGGATGGCGGCGCGGCTTGCCGAGCAACTGGTCGAGCTGGCATCCGACCGCGCTCGCCTGGCGCAGATGGGCCGTGCCGCGCGTGGCCTGGCGCGACCCGATGCCGCGGCCCGCGTGGCCGATGCGGTGATGGAGGTGGCGGCATGATCAAGACCGTGTTCGAACGCCGCCTGCAGGATCCGGGCGACCTGGCGCGCAAGTTCCGCCGCGTGCACTTCGTCGGCATCGGCGGCGTGGGCATGAGCGGCATCGCCGAGGTGCTGTGCACGCTGGGCTACGAAGTCTCCGGCTCGGATCGCGCCGACAATGCCGCCACCCGGCGCCTGGCGGCGATGGGCGCGCGCATCGACCGCCAGCATGCCGCGGCCAACGTGCTCGGTGCCGACTGCGTGGTGGTGTCCTCGGCGATCAGCGCCGACAACGCCGAACTGATGGAGGCGCGTGCGCAGCGCATCCCGGTGGTGCCGCGCGCGGAGATGCTGGCCGAGCTGATGCGCTTCCGTCGTGGCATCGCCATCGCCGGCACCCATGGCAAGACCACCACCACCTCGCTGACCGCCAGCGTGTTGCATGAAGGCGGCAAGGATCCGACCTTCGTCATCGGCGGCCAATTGCTGGCGGCAGGTGCCAATGCCAAGCTCGGCGGCAGCCCGTGGCTGGTGGCCGAGGCCGACGAGAGCGATGGCAGCTTCCTGCGCCTGAACCCGTTGATCGCGGTGATCACCAACATCGATGCCGATCATCTGGAGAATTACCAGGGCGACTTCGCCCGGGTGCAGGCCGCGTTCGCCGAATTCCTGCATCGCCTGCCGTTCTACGGGCTGGCGGTGCTGGGCGTGGACGACCCGGAGGTGGCGCAACTGGCCGAGCGCGTGCAACGCCACGTGCTGACCTATGGCTTCGACGAAGCGGCCGAGGTGCGTGCCGAGAACGTGCGCCAGGCGGGTGCGGCGATGCATTTCGACTTGTGCCTGCCGGATGGCTCGTGCACCGCGGTGCGGCTGGCGCTGCCCGGACGGCACAACGTGCAGAACGCGCTGGCCGCGGCCGCGGTCGGCTGGCAGCTCGGCGTCGCCCCGGAGGCGATCGCCAGTGCGCTGGACAAGTTCAAGGGCATTGGCCGGCGCTTCAACCATCTCGCCGATCTCGACCTGCCCGGTGGCGGTTCGGTGGCGCTGGTGGACGACTACGGTCACCACCCGCGCGAGCTGGCTGCGGTGTTCGAGGCCGCGCGCGGTGGCTGGCCCGAGCGCCGCCTGGTGGTGGCGTTCCAGCCGCACCGCTACAGCCGTACCCGTGACCAGTTCGATGATTTCGCCGCGGTGCTGTCCGAGGTCGATTCACTGCTGCTGACCGAGGTCTATCCCGCCGGCGAGGAGCCGATCGCCGGCGCCGATGCGCGCGCACTGGCGCGCGCGATCCGTACCCGCGGCCGCATCGATCCGGTGCTGGTCAATCACCAGGATGAACTGGACGCGGTGCTGCCCGACCTGCTGCGCGATGGCGACCTGCTGCTGTTGATGGGCGCCGGCGACATCGGCGCGGCGGCGCAGCGCCTCGCCAGTGACGGCCTGCGCGCGCGCGAGGAGGACAGCCATGAATGAGTCGATGCAGCATCTTGCCTTCCCGCCGCTGGCGGTGCACGACCCGGCGCGCTTCGGCCAGGTGGCGGTGCTGATGGGTGGCGACAGCAGCGAGCGCGAAGTCTCGCTCGATTCCGGCCGCAACGTGCTGGAAGCACTGCGCCAGCGCGGCGTCGATGCGCATGCGGTGGACGGCGTCACCGCCCTGCTGCGCGAAATAGATGCGGGCCGCATCGATCGCGTGTTCAACATCATGCACGGCGGCGCCGGCGAGAACGGCGTGGTGCAGGGCCTGCTGACCGCGCTCGGCGTGCCGTTCACCGGCCCCGGCGTGCTGGCCAGCGCGCTGACCATGGACAAGATCCGCACCAAGCAGGTGTGGATCGCCGCCGGCCTGCCGACCGCGCACTTCGTGCGCGTGGCAGCGGGCGGCGATCTTGCCGCCGCGGTGCGCGAGGTCGGCCTGCCGGTGTTCGTCAAGCCTTCGGCGGAAGGTTCCAGCGTGGGCGTGTTCCGCGTCACCAGCGAAGCCGAACTGGGCGATGCACTGGCGTTTGCTGCCGACTATCCGGGCGAGCTGCTGGTCGAACAGATGCTGACCGGCGGCGAATACACCGTCGGCGTGGTCGGCGAGCTGGCTCTGCCCTCGGTCAAGATCGTGCCGCCGGGCGAGTGGTACGACTACCACGCCAAGTACGTGTCGGACGAGACGCAATACATCTGTCCGGGGTTGGAGGGCGCGGACGAAGCCGCCATCCGCCGCCTCGCGCATGCCGCCTTCGTCGCCGCCGGCTGCACCGGCTGGGGCCGGGTCGACCTGATGCGGCATGCCGATGGCCGCTTCATGCTGATGGAAATCAACACCGCACCGGGCATGACCAGCCATTCGCTGGTGCCCAAGGCGGCGCGCCACCTCGGCGTCGAGTTCGACGAGCTGTGCTGGCGCATCCTGGAGCAGACGCTGTGATGCGCGTGGCCTGCCATTTGCTGCTCGCGCCGCAGCGGCGCACGGGAGGTGGCCGATGAGCGCGCTCGGCCGCCTGCTCGGCATCGTCCTGGTGCTGGCGGTGATCGCGCTGCCGGTGGTGGCGGTGGTCAATGGCTGGATCGGTGCCGAGCGTTTCCCGCTGCGCACCCTGCGCGTCAGCGGCGAGCTTGATCACGTGGACGATGCCGCCCTGCGCCAGGTGCTGGCGCCGTACGCGGCCAAGGGCTTTTTCGCGGTCGAGCTGGCGCGCGCGCAGGCCGCGGTGGCGGCGATGCCGTGGGTGGAGTCGGCCGAGGTCAGCAAGAAGTGGCCCGACGTGCTCGAAGTCGCGATCGTCGAACACCGCCCGCTGGCGTTGTGGGACGAAGACCAGTTGCTGTCGGTGCACGGGCGGCTGTATCCGCGCACCGCGATGGGCGAGGCGCTGCCGGCCGGCTTGCCGCAACTCGGCGGCGACCCGCAGCGCGTGGGCGAAGTGCTGGCGCTGTACAACCGCTCGCGCGAGTTGTTCGCGCCGCTCGGCATCGAGGTGCGCGAGCTGCGCCAGGACGCGCGCGGCAGCTGGCAACTGGGCCTGGCCGATGGTGCCGAAGTGGTGGTGGGCCGCCAGCAACCCGAGGCGCGCATCCGCCGCTTCGCCCGCCTGCTGCCGCAGCTGATCGCGCCGACCGGGCAGCAGCTGCAGCGCGCCGACCTGCGTTACGCCAACGGCTTCGCGTTGCTGTGGGGCGCGGCGCCCCCTTCCTCCTCCCTGAGTTCCGGTGTTTCCAGATGAATCGCAAAGGCGACAAACTCCTGATCGTCGGCCTCGACATCGGCACCTCCAAGGTGACCGCACTGGTCGGCGAACATTCGCCGGGCATGCCGGTCGAGGTGATCGGCGTCGGCAGCCATGAATCGCGCGGCCTGCGCCGCGGCGTGGTGGTGGACATCGATTCCACCGTGCAATCGATCCAGCGCGCGGTGGAGGAAGCCGAGTTGATGGCCGGCTGCGAGATCCGCAGCGTGTACGCCTCGATCTCCGGCAACCACGTGCAATGCCGCAATTCGCAGGGCATGGAGCCGCTGCGCGATGGCGAGGTCACCCATGCCGACATGGATCGCGCACTGGAGGCGGCCAAGGCGGTGGCGATCCCCTCCGATCAGCGCATCCTGCATGCGATCGCCCGCGAATACGTGCTCGACAGCTCGCAGGAAGGCATCCGCAACCCGGTCGGCATGAGCGGCATCCGGCTGGAGGTGCACGCCCACCTGGTCACCTGCGCGCAGTCGGCGGCGACCAACATCACCAAATGCGTGGAGCGCTGCGGGCTGTCGGTGGACGATCTGATCCTCTCGGCGCTCGCCTCCAGCGAGGCGGTGCTGACCGATGATGAGCGCGAGCTGGGCGTGGTGCTGGTCGACATCGGCGCCGGCACCACTGATCTCGCGGTGTTCGTGCAGGGTGCGATCGCGCATACCGCCTCGCTGCCGATCGCCGGCGATCACGTCACCAACGACATCGCGCACATGCTGCGCACGCCGACCCCGGAAGCGGAGCAGATCAAGGTGCGCTATGCCTGCGCGCTGGCACAGATGGCCACCGCCGAAGAGTCGATCCAGGTGCCCAGCGTGGGCGACCGGCCGCCGCGGCGCCTGCCGCGCCAGGCGCTGGCGCAGGCGGTACAGGGACGTTACGAGGAAATTTTCGAAATGGTGCAGGCCGAGTTGCGCCGTTCCGGCTTCGAGGAACTGGTGCGCGCCGGCATGGTGCTGACCGGTGGCGGTTCGAAGATGGAAGGCGTGGTCGAGCTGGCCGAGGAGATGCTGCACATGCCGGTGCGTATCGGCATCCCGCAGCACGTGGCCGGGCTGGCCGAAGTGGTGGGCAACCCGGTGCATGCCACCGGCGTCGGCCTGCTGTTGATGGGCAGTCGCATGGAGCAGCCACGGCCGCGGCCGTTGCTCCCCGGCGGTCGCGCCGCCGGGCTGCTGAAGAAATTCAAGGAGTGGTACGACGGGCAGTTCTAGCGCGTCGGGAGGGCCCGGCGTGCAGGCAGGCAAGGGTGGAATGAAGGAGCGGCAGGCAGGACGAGGAAGCGGAAAACAGGCACAGGCAACAGCGTCAACAAGCAAACCAACAAGCCGGCATCACCCGGCCGCGGGGTCCGAGCCCCCGCCCCGGGAAGGCAGCCGGCACCACAACGAGGACATGGACATGGCAACTTTCGAACTGATGGAAAAAATCACGCCCAATGCGGTCATCAAGGTGGTCGGCGTGGGCGGCGGCGGCGGCAACGCGGTCGCGCACATGGTGATGAGCCAGGTGGACGGAGTGGAGTTCATCACCGCCAATACCGACGCCCAGGCGATCAAGAACTGCGGCGCCAAGCTGCAGCTGCAGCTTGGCACCAACGTCACCAAGGGCCTGGGCGCCGGCGCCAACCCCGAAGTCGGCCGCCAGGCCGCGCTGGAGGACCGTGAGCGGATCATGGACGCGCTGCAGGGTGCGGACATGGTGTTCATCACCGCCGGCATGGGCGGCGGCACCGGCACCGGCGCAGCGCCGGTGGTGGCGCAGCTGGCCAAGGAGATGGGCATCCTGACCGTGGCCGTGGTCACCAAGCCGTTCCCGTTCGAGGGCCGTCGCCGCATGCAGGTGGCGATGAAGGGCATCGAGGAGCTGTCGCAGCACGTCGATTCGCTGATCACCATCCCCAACGAGAAGCTGATCACCGTGCTCGGCCGCAACGCGACCATGGTGCAGGCCTTCCGTGCCGCCAACGAAGTGCTGCAGGGCGCGGTGCAGGGCATCGCCGACCTGATCGTGCGCCCGGGCGTGATCAACGTCGACTTCGCCGACGTGCGCACGGTGATGAACGAGATGGGCCTGGCGATGATGGGCACCGGCGTGGCGCGTGGCGATGACCGCGCGCAGGCCGCGGCCGAGGCGGCGATCCAGAACCCGCTGCTGGACGACATCAACCTGCACGGTGCCAACGGCATCCTGGTCAACATCACCTCCGGCTCGGACATCACCATGGCCGAGTTCAGCGAGATCGGCCAGGTCATCAGCGAGTTCGCCTCCGAGGACGCCACCGTGGTCATCGGCACCGCGATCGAACCGGAGATGCAGGACGAGATCAAGGTGACCGTGGTCGCCACCGGCCTCAACCGCAACGCGCAGCGCTTGCCGCAGCGCCCGGATTTCGATTTCGAGCCGGTGCGCAAGCCGCGCCCGCAGATGGAAGTGGTGCACAGCGCGACCAGCGTCAAGCGCGATGGCACCACCGGCCTGCCGATCGACGAGGTGACCCCGGGCAACGGCTACAACCCGGCCATGGGCATCGCCGGCGGCCTGCGCCGCGGCAGTGCCAGCGTCGCGCCCGCGGCGGCGCCTGCGCGCACCCGCGAATCGGCGGCATCCGAAGCGCAGGGCAACGCCAAGACGGCCACGGCCTCGGGCGCGGCCGACTTCGGTGGCGCCGACTACCTCGACATCCCGGCGTTCCTGCGTCGCCAGGCGGACTGATCTCCGCCGTGTCACCGCGTCGCCCGCCATCGGCGGGCACGCGGGACGGGTGCGTGCGCCCGTCCCCGCCATGTCCCTTGCGTCGGGCCGCGTGCCCGACGCCTTTCTTCGGCGCCTGTTCAGGTCGTCCGGTGATAACCTGAACCATCGGCCCGAGTGCCCATTCCCCCGACATGACCCGCCAACGCACCCTGAAAAACCCGATCCGCGCCACCGGCGTTGGCTTGCACAGCGGCGAAAAGGTGTTCATGACCTTGCGCCCGGCGCCGGTCGATACCGGCATCGTGTTCCGCCGCACCGACCTTGATCCGGTGGTCGAGATTCCCGCGCGCGGCGACCTGGTCAGCGAAACCACGCTGTGCACCGGCCTGTCCTGCGGCGAAGCCAAGGTGCAGACGGTCGAGCATCTGCTTTCGGCGCTCGCCGGCCTCGGCATCGACAATGCCTGGGTCGAACTGTCCGCGGCCGAAGTGCCGATCATGGACGGCTCCGCCGGCCCGTTCGTGTTCCTGCTGCAGTCGGCGGGGATCGAGGAGCAGGACGCCGCCAAGCGCTTCATCCGCATCCTGCGCCCGATCGAGGTGCGCGACGGCGACAAATGGGCGCGCTTCAGCCCGCATGAGGGTTTCCGCCTCGATTTCACCGTCGAGTTCGACCATCCGGCGATCCCCGCCGCGCGCTCCAGTGCCCGGCTGGAGTTTTCCACCGCGCGCTACATCGAGGAAATCAGCCGCGCACGCACCTTCGGTTTCATGCGCGATCTGGAGTTCATGCGCGAGCGCAATCTCGGCCTCGGTGGCTCGATGGACAATGCCATCGTGCTCGACGAGTTCCGCGTGCTGAACGAGGACGGCCTGCGCTATGCCGACGAATTCGTGCGCCACAAGATCCTCGACGCGGTCGGTGACCTGTACCTGGCCGGTGGCCCGATCATCGGCGCCTACGAGGGCTTCAAGTCCGGCCATGCCTTGAACAACACCCTGGTGCGCGCCTTGCTGGCACAGCCCGAGGCGTGGCAGGAAACGTGTTTCGAGGATGCCCCGGTACGCAGTGGCGGGGTGGAGATGTTCGCCCCGGCAAGCGGCGCGCTGCCGGCCTGAGCGCCTTCTGCGCGCACGGCGTTTCCGGCGCTGCGATAAACCCCCATTCGGTTTCGTGAAGCGATTGATTAACAATTTCAATCGCTTGCGGGTTTATGCTGCGCCCCGCGATGAATGTGCAGGCGGCGTGAAGGCCGCCTGTTCATTTTCCATCGAGCACGCGCAAGGCCTCTTCCATGGCGGCGCGCGAGGCGGCCGAAGGCGGCTTTTCCGCTGACGTCCGTCGGGGTGGGGGCGCGCCGGCCGTGGCCAGGCGCACTTCGACCCGTTCGACCTCCAGCCCGATGGAACGGGCGGCGTGCAGGATCTGATCGCCTTCCAGGCGCGCACGATGCGCCCAGGCCGGGGATTGCGCACGCAGCGACAGGCGTTTTTGCGCCAGGTCCACCAGGCGGACATGTCGCGCCAGGGGCGGCGCAAGCCGCGATCGCAATTGCCGGTCCACGGCGTCAAGCCACAAGGCGCGACGCAGGACATCACCCACCGGCTCCTGCAGCAACGTGTCCAGCGCAAGCCGGGGCGTGCCGCGGGAAGACGAGGAACCCGATTCAGACATGCAAGCCAATCTCCAACAGTTTCATCAGCATACGCGCAACGCGTTGCGCCTGGGCCAGGCCCATGCAGTGGCTGCCGCGCGCCGTGCACGCACGTTCATCCGCCGCCAGCCATGGCTCGCCACCTGCGGCCTGCTGGTGGCCGGCATCTGCGCCGGCACCCTGGCCACCCAGGCGGTGGGCATCGGCAGCGCCGGCGCGCACGAGGCCGTCGCCGCCGAGCGCGATGCGGCGCAGCGCGAACTCAATGCCATGGCCGCGCGACTGGCCGAGCTGCAGGCCGAAACCACGCGCCTGAACGCCCTCGGCCAGCGCCTGATCCAGGTCGCGGAACTGCCGGAAAACGAATTCGACTTCGGCCAGCCGGTCGGCATCGGCGGCGGCGGCGCGAGCCGCGACATCGCGCCGGGCGAGCTGGCCGGTGGCATCCGTGGCCTCGACACCGAGCTGCGCAGTGCCGGCAGCCAGCTCTCGGCACTGGAATCGCTGCTGTTCAACCGCGAGCGCGAGCGCGCCGCGCTGCCCTCGGGCACGCCGGTGGCCGGCAGCTACGTCACCTCCTCCTTCGGCATGCGCGCCGATCCGTTCGGCGGCGGTGGGCAGTTCCACAAGGGCATCGACTACAAGGCCAGTCACGGCGACCCGGTGCTGGCGGTGGCCGATGGCGTGGTCACCTTCGCCGGCAACCGCGCCGGCTACGGCCACACCATCGAGATCGACCACGGCAACGGCTACGTCACCCGCTACGCGCACAATTCGCGCCTGACCCGCCAGGTCGGCGATCTGGTCCGTGCCGGCAACGAAATCGCCAAGGCCGGCTCCACCGGGCGTTCCACCGGGGTGCACGTGCATCTGGAAGTGTGGCAGAACGGGCGCTACGTGAACCCGGCCAGGTTCCTCGACGGCAAGCGCCGGCCGACCCACGGCTGAAGCCGCGACGCGCATGCCGGGCGCCGCCCTTGAAGCGGTCCCGGACCGCCTCCACTACAATTGAGAGTTGCCCGGGGCGCTGCGGCGCCCCTTCATGTTTCCAGCGCACGCGCACCGCGCGGCGCCCAACCGGCCTGACGCATGCTCAACAACCTGCTTACCCGCGTGTTCGGCAGTCGCAATGACCGCCTCCTTCGCCAGCTCGACCGCATCGTCGACAAGATCAATGCATTGGAAGCGGGGATGCAGGCGCTCGATGACGATGCGCTGAAAGCCAAGACCGAAGAGTTCAAGCGCCGCCACGCCGAGGGCGAATCGCTGGACAAGCTGCTGCCTGAAGCCTTCGCGGTATGCCGCGAGGCCAGCGTGCGCGCGCTGGGCATGCGTCCCTATGACGTGCAGCTGGTCGGCGGCATGGTGCTGCACATGGGCAAGATCGCCGAGATGCGCACCGGCGAGGGCAAGACCCTGGTCGCCACGTTGCCGGTGTACCTCAACGCGCTTTCCGGCAAGGGCGTGCACGTGGTCACCGTCAACGATTACCTGGCGCGCCGCGACGCCGCGCAGATGGGCAAGCTGTACAACTGGCTCGGCCTGAGCGTGGGTGTGGTGTATCCGGGCATGCCGCATGGCGACAAGCACGAAGCCTATGCCGCGGACATCACCTACGGCACCAACAACGAGTTCGGCTTCGACTACCTGCGCGACAACATGGCGCTCTCGCGCGAGGACCGCTTCCAGCGCGGCCTCAACTTCGCCATCGTCGACGAGGTGGACTCGATCCTGATCGACGAGGCGCGCACCCCGCTGATCATCTCCGGCCCGACCGACGACAGCCCGGACCTCTACCTCCAGGTCGACCGCATCGTGCCGGGCCTGACGCGCCAGGCCGACGAGAAAGGCGAGGGTGATTTCTGGGTCGACGAGAAGCAGAAGCAGGTGCACCTGTCCGAAGGCGGCATGGAACGCGCCGAGCAGCTGCTGCGCGAGGCCGGCGTGCTGCAGGGCGAGGAGGACATGCTGTACGCCGCGCAGAACATCCACGTGGTGCATCACCTCAATGCCGCGCTGCGCGCGCATGCCATCTACCAGCGCGACGTCGATTACATCGTGCGCGATGGCGAGGTGGTGATCGTCGACGAATTCACCGGCCGCACCCTGCCCGGGCGTCGCTGGTCGGACGGCCTGCACCAGGCGGTCGAGGCCAAGGAGGGCGTGTCGGTGCAGCGCGAGAACCAGACGCTGGCCAGCATCACCTTCCAGAACCTGTTCCGCATGTACGGCAAGCTCGCCGGCATGACCGGTACCGCCGATACCGAGGCGTTCGAGTTCCAGAGCATCTACGGGCTGGAAGTGGTGGTGATCCCGACCCACCGGCCGATGATCCGCAAGGACCACCCCGACCTGGTGTTCCTCAACCGTGCCGGCAAGTTCCGCGCGGTGGCGCGCGAAATCAAGGAATGCCACGAGCGCGGCCAGCCGGTACTGGTCGGCACCACCTCGATCGAAGTCTCCGAGCTGCTGTCCGACTATCTGAAGAAGGACGGCATCGCGCACGAAGTGCTGAACGCCAAGCAGCACGAGCGCGAGGCGACCATCGTCGCCCAGGCCGGGCGCCCCGGCGCGGTCACCATCGCCACCAACATGGCCGGCCGCGGCACCGACATCGTGCTCGGCGGCTCGCTGGAAGCGGAGCTGGCGCAGCTGGAGGCTGAATCCGGCAGCGAGGTGGACGCCGCCACCCGCGAGCAGCTCACCGCGCAATGGCGCGAGCGCCACGAGGCGGTCAAGCAGGCCGGCGGCCTGCACATCATCGGCACCGAGCGCCACGAAAGCCGGCGCATCGACAACCAGCTGCGCGGCCGCTCCGGGCGCCAGGGCGACCCCGGCTCCAGCCGCTTCTACCTGTCGCTGGAAGACAATCTGATGCGCATCTTCGCCGCCGACTGGGTGCAGCGGATGATGGAGCGCATGGGGCTGAAGGAAGACGACATCATCGAGTCGCCGCTGGTCACCAAGCAGATCGCCAATGCGCAGCGCAAGGTGGAAGCGCACAACTTCGACATCCGCAAGAACCTGCTGGACTTCGACGACGTCAACAACGACCAGCGCAAGGTGATCTACTCGCAGCGCGACGAACTGCTCGAGGCCGAAAGCGTCAAGGACAACATCGACGGCATCCGTGCCGACGTGGTCAGCGACGTGGTGCAGCGCTTCGTGCCGGCCGAATCGATCGACGAGCAATGGGACCTGCCGGGCCTTGAAGCGGAACTGGAAAGCCAGTTCGGCCTCGCCCTGCCGCTGACCCGGATGCACCAGGAGCGCAGCGAGCTGGACGCCGACGATGTCGCCAGCGAAGTCGAGCAGGCGATGGACAAGCTGTTCGCCGACAAGGAGCAGCAGGTCGGCGACGAGACCATGCGCATGCTGGAAAAGCACTTCATGCTGAACGTGCTCGACCAGAACTGGAAGGAGCACTTGGCGCGCATGGATTACCTGCGTCAGGGCATCCACCTGCGTGGCTATGCGCAGAAACAGCCCAAGCAGGAGTACAAGCGCGAAGCGTTCGAGCTGTTCTCGGAAATGCTGGAAACGGTCAAGCGCGAAGTGGTCACCATGCTCGCGCGGGTGCGCATCCGCAGCCAGGAGGAGATCGACGCGATCGAGGCCGAGGAGCGCCGTCTGGCCGAACTGGCCGCGCAGCGCATGCAGTTCCAGCATCCGGGCATGGGCGGCTACGGTGCCGACGAGGAGGCCGCCGACGTGCTCGGCGCCACCGACTTCGCCGATGGCCAGGCCGCGTTGCCCAAGGTCGGGCGCAACGAGCCGTGCCCCTGCGGTTCGGGCAAGAAGTACAAGCACTGCCACGGCCGCATCGGCTGAGGCCGCTGCGCGACAGCGCGCAATGAAGGCCCGGCGCCGGCGCGCCTGAAGCGGGGTTGCCGGCGCTCAGGCCGTGGCGTCGCCGCCGGCCGGCACCGCCGCCGGCCACAGCGCGCGGATCGCGGCGATGCCCTGCGCGCCGTGCCGGCGTGCCTCGGCGATGTCGCCTTCGCCCAGGCCGCCGATGGCATACAGCGGCAGCGCACTTTCCTCGCGCAGGCGGACGAAGCCCGGCCAGCCGATGCCGGGTCGCCCCGGATGGCTGGCGCTCGGCTTGAGCGTGCCGACCACGGCGAAATCGCAGCCGATGGCGGCGGCCTGCCGCAATTGCGCAAGATCATGGCAGGACGCCGAGAGCGCTTGTCCCGCGGCCAGCGCAGGCCGCTCACGGCGGGCCAGCAGCTGCGATGAGGGCAGGTGCAGGCCGCAGCCGAGCTGCACCGCGAGTGCCGCATCGCCGTTCAGCAGCACCTCGGCCGCATGCGCCCGGCACAGCGCCACCGCTGCCGCGGCAAGGCGCTGCCAGCGCGCCGGCTCGAGCCCCGGTGCGCGCAGTTGCACGCGGCGGATGCCGGCCTCGAGCGCGCGCGCGAGCGTCGCCAGCCACGCTTCGTCATCGTCGGTCGGTGTCGGCGTGACCAGGAGGCGCGCCGGTGCCTGCAGCGCGGCGCAGACCGGGAGGTCGGCCGGCGGCATCGGCCAGTCGCGCAGCTGCTCGAGCGGGCTCCACGCCAGCGCCTGGCCGTCCAGCCCGCGCGGCACGCCCTGCCAGCGCGCGATCTGGTGCACCTGCAGCACGATGCGCTTGTGCGCCATGCGCTGCGGCACCGAAATCAGCAACTCGCCGACCTCGACGCGCAGGCCCAGCTCCTCATGCAGCTCGCGCGCCAGCGCGGTCGCGGCGGGCTCGCCCGGCTCCACCTTGCCGCCGGGGAACTCCCACAGCCCGGCAAGGTCGCGCCCGCGCGTGCGCTGGGTCAGCAGCACGCGCCCGTGCGGGTCGCGGATGACGCCGGCGACGACAGGAATCGGCGCAGCGGACGGGGAGGGTGGGTCGGCGGGCACCCGGCTACGATAGCCCGGCTTGGGCGCGGCGGCGGCCCGCGCCGCCCGCCAACCTTGGCTCAGGCCACCTCGCGGTGGCCCTGGCCGTGCTCATCACGCCCGACATGGCCCGCCGAACGCAGCTCGGCGGGGTCGAAGTCGTCCACCGTGATGGTGTCCAGGGTCAGCTCGCGCAGCTCCTGCAATTGCGTGGCTTCCTCGGCGCTGATCCAGCCCTCGGCGACGCCTTCGGCCAATTGCTGATCGAACTCCAGCGCCTCGATGTCGCTCGTCTTCAGCGCCTTCATGAACTTGCGCTCGACCGGTTCGGCCAGCACGAACTTCGGCAGGTAGCTGATGATGCGGCCGGCCGGATTGAGTTCGGTGGGCGTGGTGAACACGCCCTCGGCAAGGCGGTCGCGCGCATCCGAGGGCGTCATCAGCAGGCTCGCCACCTTGTGCCCGAGGCGGTCGGACGGCGCCTGCGCACGGCGTCCCAGCGGGAAGATGATCGGCCACAGCAGCCACGCCACCGGGCGCACCGGGAAGTTGCGCAGCGCGGTGGAGAGCGCGGTTTCGATCTTGTTCACCGCCTCGTGCACCGACCACGCCAGCAACGGCCGGTCGCTGGCCGGGTGGCCCTCGTCGTGGAAGCGCTTGAGCAGGCTGCTGACGATGTACAGCTGCGACAGCACGTCGCCCAGGCGCCCGCTCAGCGATTCCTTGAACTTCAGCTTGCCGCCGAGCAGCAGCATCGAGGTGTCGGCCATCACCGCCAGCGCCGCCGAATAACGGTTCAACTTGCGGAAGTAGCGGCGGGTGTAGTCATCGCCCGGCGCACGGCCGAAGCGCGAGCCGGTCAGGCCGAACCAGAAGCTGCGCACCGCGTTGGAGATGGCATAGCCGATGTGGCCGAACAGGGCGTGGTCGAAGGCGTCGATGCGTTCGGCCGGGTCGGCGATCTGCGTCGCCTTCATTTCCTTCATCACCCACGGATGGCACAGGATCGCGCCCTGGCCGAAGATCATCAGGCTGCGCGTCATGATGTTGGCGCCCTCGACCGTGATCGCGATCGGCGAGGCCTGCCAGGCGCGGCCGGCGAAGTTGCGCGGGCCGAGGATGATGCCCTTGCCGCCGATCACGTCCATCACGTCCTTGCTCACCATCCGCCCCATCTCGGTGCAGTGGTACTTGGAGATGGTCGAGGGCACGGCCGGGTTCTCGCCGCGTGCGACCGCGGCCGCGGTCGCCTGCGACAGACCGCTGATGGTGTAGGCATGGCCGCCGATGCGCGCCAGCGCTTCCTCGACGCCCTCGAAGCGGCCGATCGACAGGCCGAACTGCTTGCGGATGCGCGCATAGGAGCCGACCGCCACCGCGCCCAGCTTGGCGCCGCCGCTGGCGGTGGAGGGCAGGGTGATCGAGCGGCCGATGGACAGGCATTCCATCAGCATGCGCCAGCCCTGGCCGGCGTATTCCTCGCCGCCGATCAGCTGCGACAGCGGCACGAACACGTCGCGGCCTTTGATCGGGCCGTTCTGGAACGGCGAATTGAGCGGGAAGTGGCGGCGGCCGATCTCCAGCCCCGGCGTGTCGTGCGGCACCAGCGCCAGCGAGATGCCGATGTCGCGCACGTCGCCGAGCAGGCCGTCCGGGTCGTACATGCGGAAGGCCACGCCGATCAGCGTCGCCACCGGCGCCAGGGTGATGTAGCGCTTGTTCAGGGTCAGGCGGATGCCGAGCACCTGCGCGCCGTTCCACTCGCCCTTGCAGACGATGCCGTAATCGGGGATCGAGGTGGCATCGGAGCCGGCGAACGGCCCGGTCAGCGCGAAGCAGGGCACCTCGCGGCCATCGGCCAGGCGCGGCAGGTAGTGGCGCTTCTGCTCCTCGGTGCCGTAGTGCATCAGCAGCTCGGCCGGACCCAGCGAATTGGGCACGCCGACGGTGGAACTGACCACCGAGCTGATCGAGGCCAGCTTCTGGATCACCTTGTGGTTCATCAGCGCGGAGAAGCCGAGGCCGCCGTATTCCTTCGGGATGTTGAGGCCGAAGAACTTGTTGCGCTTGATGTAGTCCCACAGCTCCGGCGGCAGGTCGGCGCGCACGTGGTCGATGTCCCAGTTGTCCACCATGCGGCACAGTTCTTCGGTCGGGCCATCGAGATAGGCCTGTTCCTCGGCGGTCAGTTCGGGCCGCGGCTGATCCAGCAGTTGCGACCAGTCCGGCTTGCCGGAAAACAGCTCGCCCTCGAAGCCGACCGTGCCCGATTCCAGCGCGGTGCGCTCGGTATCCGACAGCGGCGGCAGGATGCGGGTGTAGAACTTCAGCAGCGGGGTGGTGATCAGCGCCTTGCGCAGCGGCGCGATCAGCAGCGGCAGCGCGATCAGCGCGGCGATCACCGCCGCCACCAGCACCGCGGTCTGGTTCGCCCCGGCAAGCCAGGCCAGCACCAGGCCGCTGGCAGCCAGCGCGGCCCAGATCGCCAGGCGCCAGCGATGGTAGGCGGCCAGCCCGGTGGCGAGGACCAGGATCAGGAAGGGAAGGGCGATGCTCATGCGGGACTCCTGCGCGGCGGCGGGCGTGGACGGGATGCCGGTGCCTGCATCAGGCAGATGTACCGGCGGCGCCGTGTTCACACGATGAATGGCGGCTCCATACGCAAAGGTATGTTGCGCCTCGGGCAGTGTCAAGCGGCGCTGCCGCATACGTCTTTGGACGCCTGCGTATGGTTACAATGCCTGTCATGAACGAGACATCTTCCAAGCCCGAACGCAGCGGTCGCCTGAGCGCCGAGGACTGGGCCCAGGCGGCGCTGGACCAGATCGCCGAACAGGGCGTGTCCGCGGTGGCGGTGGAGCCGCTGGCGCGTCGCCTGGGCGTGACCAAGGGCAGCTTCTACTGGCATTTCCCCTCGCGCGATGCACTGCTGCAGGCCGCGCTGGAGCGCTGGGAAAGCTACGAGCAGGACGAAGTCTTCGGCCAGCTGGAGAACCTCGGCAACCCGGCCGAGCGCCTCGGCGCGCTGTTCAAGCTGGTCGCGCACGAAGTGCAATCGCACGTGGTCTACAGCGAGTTGCTGAAATCGCTCGACCATCCGGCGGTGCAGCCGGTGATCGGGCGGGTGTCGAAGCGGCGCATGGATTACCTCACCGCCGCGTTCCGTGCTGCCGGCCTCGATCCGGTCGCCGCGCAGCATCGCGCACGGCTGGCCTACTCGGCCTACGTCGGCTTCCTCCAGCTCAACCTGCAGCTGGGCCAGCGCGACATGCAGCGCGAGGAGTTCGAGGATTACGTCGCGCACATGATGGCCACGCTGATTCCGCCCGCGGTGGCCAACGCGGCCTGAGCCGCTTCCCCACGCCCGAAGCGCGGCGCCGCGCGCGGCGTCGCGTCCCTTTCGTTCCCGATGGAAACCACCAACACCATGACCCAGACCCGCAGCCAGCTCGACGCCCTCAACCAGTGGGTGGATGAAATCGCGCAACTGACCCGTCCCGACCGCATCCACTGGTGCGATGGCTCGGACGCGGAGAACGCGCGGCTGATCGAGCAGATGCTGGAGGATGGCACCCTGCTGCGGCTGAACCCCGACACCCATCCCGGCAGCTACTTGCACCGCTCCGACCCGGATGACGTCGCCCGCGTCGAACACCTCACCTTCGTGTGCACCAGCGAGCGCGAGGATGCCGGCCCGAACAACCACTGGATGGAGCCGCAGGCTGCGCGCGAGAAGATGCGCTCGCTGTTCGAGGGCTGCATGCAGGGCCGCACCCTGTACGTGGTGCCGTACTGCATGGGCCCGATCGACTCGCCGCTGTCGCGCTGCGGGGTCGAAATCACCGATTCGCCCTACGTGGTCATCAACATGCGTCTGATGACGCGCATGGGCAGCGCCGCGCTGGCGCGCATCGAGCGCGAGGGCCACTTCGTCAAGGGCCTGCACTCGATCGGCGAGCTGGACCCGGAGCGTCGCTACATCATGCACTTCCCCGAGCAACTGGAAATCCAGTCCTACGGCTCGGGCTACGGCGGCAATGCCCTGCTCGGCAAGAAGTGCCATGCGCTGCGCATCGCCAGCCACCAGGCGCGCAACGAAGGCTGGATGGCCGAGCACATGCTGATCCTCGGCATCGAAAACCCGCAGGGCGAGCAGCACTACATCGCCGCCGCCTTCCCCAGCGCCTGCGGCAAGACCAACCTCGCCATGCTGATCCCGCCCGAGGGCTACGTGCGCGATGGCTGGAAGATCACCACCATCGGCGATGACATCTGCTGGATGCGTCCCGGTGCCGATGGCCGGCTGTACGCGATCAACCCGGAAGCCGGCTTCTTCGGCGTCGCCCCCGGCACCTCGGAAGTCTCCAACCCCAATGCGTTGGCGACGCTGCAACACGATGCCATCTTCACCAACGTCGCGGTCACCGACGACAACCAGCCGTGGTGGGAAGGGCTGGATGATCGCGTGCCGGTGACCGACTGGAAGGGGCAGCCGTTCGATCCCGCCGCCGGCACCCCGGCCGCGCATCCCAATGCGCGCTTCACCGTCAGTGCGCGGCAGTGCCCGTCATGGTCGCCGATGGCGGAAGACCCGCAGGGCGTGCCGATCTCGGCGATCGTGTTCGGTGGTCGCCGCGCCTCGCTGGCGCCGCTGGTGTTCGAAGCCCGCGACTGGACCCATGGCGTGCTGATCGGCGCCTCGATGGGCTCGGAAACCACCGCCGCCGCCGCCGGACAGGTCGGCGTGATGCGCCGCGACCCGATGGCGATGAAGCCGTTCTGCGGCTACAACTTCGCCGACTACTTCGCGCACTGGCTCGCGTTCGACCGCGAAGGCGCGCGCCTGCCGCGGATCTTCCACGTCAACTGGTTCCGCCGCGGCGAAGGGGGCGACTTCCTGTGGCCGGGCTTCGGCGACAACATGCGCGTGCTGGAGTGGATGCTCAAGCGCGTGGATGGCCGCGCCGGCAGCGTGGAAACCCCGATCGGCCACCTGCCCAAGGTCGAAGACCTGAACCTCGAAGGCGTCCACCTCAGCGACGAGGCCCGCGACAAGCTGTTCAGCTGCGATCGCGCCGGCTGGGCGCGCGAATTCGCCAGCATCGGCGAATACCTCGAGGAATACGGACCGCGCATGCCGCAGGCGCTGAAGGACGAACAGCAGCGCATCGCCGCCGAGCTGGGCTGACTCAGTCCAGTGGAATGGCGTCGAACGCCAGGCTGATTCGTGGACGCGTCCCGTGATAGGGACGCGTGTGGTGGAAAAAGTAGGAAGGAAAGCTGACCAGCTGTCCGCTGCGGGGGTGGTGCACATGCTCGCAGGGCGCGATGTCCAGTTGCATCGAGGAAGGCGGGTGACCGAACACGAGGTCACCATCCTGGCTGGCACATGCGTTGCCGGCATCGACATAGAACACACCGCTCAGCCAGCCGGCGGGGTGGATGTGCGGACTTTGGTGGCCACCTTCATGCAACACGGTGGCCCAGGACTGGATGCGCCACCGTTGGGGCGCGCTCCTGGCCCAGGGATGTGTGGTGAGAACCGGGTCGGTGCGCACATGCGCGATGCGGTTGGCGACAAAACCGGTCACCAGTTCGGCGTACGCAAAAAACGGCGACTCGGGAGCCAGATCCAGCATCACCGATTGCTGGCCGAGCCGGGTTGACCGCCCGGCAGGTTCCCAGCGCAGGGCGGGGTGCGCGAGTATGGCCTCTCGCAAGACGCCCAGGTCCAGCGATTCGGGCGCTTGGGTTGCCGCGAGCAGTTGCGAATAGTCCACCAGCAGCCGTGCCGCGTCATTGTCCGCGCGGGCACATGCAGCCAGGTAAAGCCCGGCCATTGCAGTCTGGTCGCGCGGCTGCAATTCCAGCGCGTGCCGGAAACGTGCTTCCGCAGCGTCAATCCGGCCATTGGCGAGCAGGGCCATTGCGTGATCGGTCAGCACCGCAGGGTCGTTGCTTGCACCTTGTTCACAACGTGCCAAGGCCGATAATGCCTGTTCCGGCTCCCCTGCAGCCTGCAGCGCGTTGCCCAGGCTGCGAAGGATGCGCAGATTGCCGGGTGCACGGCGCAAGGCATTGCGCAAGTGGTGCACTGCTTCGTTCGGTCGCTCCATGCGCAACAGCAGTATGCCGGCGTTGGCATCCGCGTCGCTGGCGGCAGGATGCAGCTGCGTCACGCGGATGAAGTCCGCCAACGCCTCGTCGGCACGCTCGAGCGCGTTGTATGCCAGGGCGCGATTGAACAGGATCGCAGGGTTGTCCGGTGATTGCGCAAGCGCTGCGTTGAAATCTCCGATTGCCGATTCGTTTCTGGACAGCTGGCCATGGGCCATGCCTCGCAGGAACAACAGTTCGGCATCCTGGCCATCCTGGCGGATCAGTTCGTCGAGCAACTCCCGGGCGTTTGACGCTTGGCCCCGGCGCATCAACTCCTTGGCACGTTCGCGGTGGTCGGATACGGGCATGCCGGTGCCGTCGATATCAGAGCGGTGATTGCTTCCAGCGCCCCCATGCGTTGAGGGCGACCACGATACGTGGCCGCTGCCCCTCATAGGGGAAGATTTCATGCGGGAGATAGGAAGGGAATATCAGCAATTGGCCGGGTTTGTGCGTCAACTGCCACGGCGCTAGCTGGTAAGGCACCTTGAGGTTCTCGATGCAAGGGTCGCGGTACGCTGTTGCCGCGATCCTGGGGTCATGGAAACGCACTGCGCCGCTGAAGCTCGAGCCCGGGTCACCCGGGTCCACGCAGTAGATGGCCGACCAACTGGCATTCGGGTGGCTGTGCGTGCCCTGAAAGCCGCCGGTGCTGGTGACGTGGAACCATGAGTGCATGTCGAACTCGATGTTCGCCATCTGTGCATCGTCATAGCCGTTGATGTTGCGGATGAAGCCCATCAGCAGATGGTTGATCATCCCGAACAGCTTGCGCACCGGTGCTTCCGGGCGGCGGTGAAGGTCAAAGCGGCTTTCAAAAACGCGGTGCTGCGTATCACGCTGGATGAAGTCGCGGTAAGCATCGCCTTGCGCTTCCAGGGCCAGGAACAGATCGCGAAGCTCGTTGTTCAATGGCTCGGCTTCGGGCAATGTCGCCGACATGAACGGCACCACGAACAGTGGGTGGATTGCTGCCTGAATTTCTCCGTTCTGCTCCATGTCTGTCCCCTTTGTTGCCGTGATCGATCATGCCATCAAACTGTCCTTGCTGCGTTCCATGGCCAGCATGGCAATGCGTTCGATCTCGGCCGCACCACGTCGCGGCGAAAACAGGTCGCCGTGCGCCACGGCAGTCTGCAGTTGTCCGCGCAACGCGTCCAACCGGTCGCGGTCGTTGGCAAGGGCGACGGCGGTTTCCACGTATTCGTCCACGTTCGTGGCAATCAGCTCATGCATGCCGAGGTGGTGGTTGGCCGTGCTGCCCAAACGAGCGGTCGGGGAATCGCCCGGCAGGCTCAGCACCGGCAGTGCGGAGGCGATGGCGAACATGCTGGTGGCTCCGGCCTGGTAGCGGAATGCATCAAGAAACAAATCGCAGGATGACGCACGCACCAGCTGTGCTTCCCAGGGCACTGCGTCGGCGAACAGCAGGCGTGAGGGGTCGCCGCCAACACTCGCCCAGCTGGCAAGGAACCCCGTGCGTGCCTGTTCGCCGCGAAGAAACAGCAACAGTCTTGCCGTCCCTGCACGCGCCAGAATCCTCGACCAGGCCGAGAGCACTTCAATATCCAGTTTGTAACTGTTGTTGAAGCTCGCCAGCAGTGGCGTCGGCAGTGGCGGCAGGGAAAATCGTGTCCGGTCAGGTTCGGGACAGGCGACCTGCCAGCCCGGAAGCACTGGCGAGCGCATGTGGTAGATCCGGTCGGTGTAAGGCCATGCCTGATCGGGCGGTGCGATCCAGTGGTCGAGGATGATGCCATCCAGCCACGGCGCTTCCTGTGCATGGATGAAGCCGAGCCAGCCCAACTGGATCGGTGCCGGGCGCAGCGCGAGTGCAGCTGGCCGTGCACCCTGGGTATAGCCGCCCAGGTCGATCAAGACATCGATGCCGTCATCACGGATGCGCCGGGCCAGGGCTTGATCCGGCATCTCGCTGGCATCGACAAAATGCTCCACACCGGCCGCGATCCGTCTTGCATGTGCATCTTCATGCGCACGCAGACTGTAGGCAGTGACTTCGAAGCGCTCGCGGTCGTGGGCGTGGAAATGCTCTTGCAGCAGGCTGCCGACAGCATGGTTGCCAAGGTCCGGGGAGATGTAGCCCAGGCGGATCCGCCCGTGCTCGTGGCGCGCTGACACCGGCAAAGATGCAAATGCGTTTGCACGGGCAACGACGCGCTGGGCGTGTGCAGCCAGTGCGCGTTGTTTGAAAGCCTGTGCAAGCGGCAGATAGGTCAGCGGGAAAGGTTCGATGCCGGCAAGTTCAGTGCCGCCCGCACCGCCTGCATCCAGCCTTCGAAGGCGTTCGACGACCGCATCGCATTCGTGCATGCGGCACAGCTGGGCACAGACATGGGCCAGCCGAACCAGGTTGTCCATGCGATCCGGGAAATGGCGATCCATTTCAATGAAGCATGTGCGTGCGGTTTCCAGATCACCCTGCAACTCGGCACAGATGCCGATGTTGAGCCACTCGCCCGGATGCGTTTTGGCCGCCTGCCGATAAGCCGATGCCGCTTCGACGTAGCGCTTGCAGGCCTGCAACGACTCACCGAGGTAATGCCAGGCTTCGGCCAACCCGGGCGCCAGGTCCAATGCCCGCCTCAATGCCTTCTCGGCCTGCACATGTTGTCCCGACATCGACAACAGGCTGCCGAGCAGCAGCCAGCTGGCTGGCTGTTGTGGCAGCGCCTCCACGGCAAGGTGGGCCGAGCGCACCCCGGCATCAAGCCGACCCGTGGCGCGCTGACAATGGGTCAGGGCCAGAATGGCCTGTGGGTAACACTCGGCGCCTGGCGGAATGGCCTCGAGAAGGGGGATCGCCGGCGCCGGGCGCCCGGTTTGCAGCAGCAATACCGCATAGTCATGTCGCAGCAACCAGTCATGCGGCTGGTGCTGCAATGCCGACTGATAGCAGTGTTCTGCGCCGACGATGTCTCCTGCCAGATGCCGCTCCCGCGCGTGGTGCGAGTCATCCATGCCGCGCGACCAGGGTCCAACCCATGGGGGCATCAGTGGCTTGCCGCAGGGTGCCCGTTTCGACGCTCATGCCATGCTCCTCCAGCCACATGCGAATCTGTGCCAGCTTCTTTGGCGACAGCAGCGCGGCAGCCAGATCCTGCAAGCGCATCCGCTCGGCTGCGAGCGCCTTCGTCCAGTCCTCCAGGTACGCGACCGCACGTGCGGCATGGCCCTGTTGCGCCACTTCGAGTATGCGTCTCACGTGCCAGGCCGCTTCGGCAAGCACGTGGGCATCAGGCAGCTTGCGCTGGTGCGTCAGCAGATCATCCACGCTTGCGTTGAAGGCATGGCGCGTTTCCTCTGCATTCGGCGAACGCGCCAGCGCGGCCCGTGATCCTGCGTCGGGTGCAGCAGCGATCAGCTGGGCGATGGCCGACAGCCGGCTGACCAGCGGCGATTGGAGCAGGTAGTCGATGCCTTGCTGTTGTGCCGGGGCAGTACGCGCGATCAGCGAATCATCGCTGTGCATCAGCATGCAGACACGGCCGTCTGCGGCCAGCACCCGCGCCATCTCGGTGACGACTTCGCGGCTTGCCGCGTACTCGAAGCCGTATTGCGAGGTCAGCAAGGTCACGCTGCCGTCCTCGAAAGGCAGCTGTCGCATGTCGGTACAAGGGTGGAAACGGATGCCGTCGAGCAAACGTGCACCATCGGCAAGGTTCTCGGCGGGTCGGATATCGGCGAGGTCAACCCCGTGGATGTCGAGTGAAAAGCCTTGTCGTGTGGCGTGCGCCTTGGCCAGCAGCGCCAAGGCTCCGTTGCCGGTGCCCAGATCCACCAAGCGGTCGCCTGCCAGCAGCGGATCAAAGCACGACGACCAGAAGGCGGCGATGGCTCCGTCGTAGTTGCCATCGATCGACGACGCGCAGGAGTGCAGGACGCCCCGCCGCCACAACTCGGCCCAAGCCTCGGCTCCGGCTGTTTGCGCATTGTTTGCTGCCATCCAGCCATCATACTGGCGCTCGCACTGACCATGCCGGCTTGCGTACGGTGACCGACCAAGGCGGTGACGCTGCCCATGACATGAGAAGTTCGGGAAGATCAGCCACAACGGTGTCTGTGGCCTGTCAAGCCGCTCGATCCAGCTCCAGCCGGCCCTTTGCCCGTCTCCTGATTGGGGCCGATGCACAGTCACGTTGCAATGGCGTGACGCAGCTTTTAACGACACTTTAATTTTTCCCGCCAAACAGCTACCATCGGACCCAGCCATGCCGTTCTGCCATTGCGGCGGGGTGTGTGGCCCCCTCAATTTGTCATCGACAAACTCTCAAAGCCCTCTTGGAGACAAAGAGACCATGAGCTTCAAAACCCACAAACTCCGCGATGCCATCATCGTTGCGCTCGCGATCGGCGTGGCAGCGCCGGGCGTGGCTCTCGCCCAGAGCACTGACCAGGAAGAGGCCCGCAGCCTTGACCGTGTCGAAGTGACCGGTTCGCGCATCAAGCGCGCAGAAGTCGAAGGCCCGAACCCGATCACCGTGATCAGTCGCGCCGACCTGGATGCCGCCGGCGAGATTTCGGTGGCCGACTATCTGCGCAACAACGTCTACAACTCCTTCGGCTCTACTCGCGAATCCTCGGGTTCGGCCACAGGCTCCCAGGCGACCATCAGCCTGCGTGGTCTGGGCTCGGAATACACCCTGGTGCTGCTGGATGGTCGTCGCATGACCACCTCGGCGGCGCTTGGTGGTGCCGCAGCCAACATCAACCTGATTCCGACCGCCGCCGTCGAGCGCATCGAAGTGCTGCGCGAAGGCGCGGGCGCCATCTACGGCTCTGATGCCATCGGAGGCGTGGTCAACGTGATCCTGCGCAAGGATTACGAGGGCCTGAACTTCAGCGCCGGTTACGAAATGCCGAAGGTGGGTCCGAACGGCAACACCGCCAGCATCTCCGGTGGCGTGGGTTCGGATCGCGGCAACCTGACCTTCGTGCTCGATCACCAAGAGCGCGAGATGATGTACAACCGTGAAATCCGTGACATCGTCACCGGTGCCGGGCTGCCCTGGGGTCTGAGTGCGTTCAACTCCTCGGCGAACTTCTTCAACCCCTCGCTCGGTCTGGTCGGCGCCCCGGGTTGTGAAACGTTTGAGAACAGCTACCTCACTGACGATGGCTTCTGTGGCTTCGACCACGGTGCCACCTCGGCCAACGAGTCCTCGCTGACCCGCGATTCGCTGCTGGTCAACGGCAGTTTCGACATCACCGACAACCTGTCGTTCTTCTTCCGCGGCTTGTCCTCGCGCACCTCCAGCCTCGGCGTGTATGCCTCGGCTCCGGTCGATACCTTCCCGACCATCGCGGCGGACAACCCGTTCAACCCGTTCGGCATGGATGGCACCCTGTACTACCGCTTCACCCCGCTGGGCACCCGTGACTCGGTGCGCAAGGACACCATGCGCGACTACAACTTCGGTCTGCGCGGCAGCAACAACTGGCTGGGTGGTGCGGACTGGGAAATCGGGTTCAGCCATGGTCGCGTTTCGCAGGCCAGTGTCAACTACAACTACGGCCTGGGCAGCGCGCTGCAAGAAGCCATCGACGCCGGCAACTACAACCCGTTTGATCCGACTCATCCGAGCGTGGTCGAAGCTGCGCCCTCCGTTGGCCACACCGTGTTCGTGGAATCGGACATGACCAGCAAGGGCATCGATGGCAACATCGCGTTCGACCTGTTCAACATCGGTGATCGCCCGGTCGGCTTCGTCACCGGTTTCGAGCATCGCGAAGACAAGCTGAGCCAGACCTATGATTCGCAGAGTGCTGCCGGCAACGTGTTCGGCTCCGCAGGGGCCGGCGCCGATGGCGAGCGCAAGTACACCGCGCTGTATTTCGAAGCGCTGTTCCCCATTCTGGACACCCTGAATCTCACTGTTGCGGGCCGCTACGACGACTACAACGATGTGGGCAGCAAGTTCTCGCCGCGCGCCTCGTTCGAGTTCCGTCCGCTGGATTCGCTGCTGGTCCGTGGTTCCTGGGGCAAGGGTTTCCGTGCGCCGGCGTTGACCGACATGTGGGGTGCGCCATCCACCACCAACCTCAACAGCCCGCCGCTGGCTTCGGCCGGTCTGCCGGGTGGTGACAAGCTGGCCTGTGACGCGCTGACCGCCTACCGCAATGCCTCGGGCAACACCACTTATCAGCCGTATCCGGTGAATCCCTGCACCAGTACAAACCAGTACCAGTGGTTGGTGACCAGCAATCCTGGCCTGGAACCGGAGGAGTCCAAGAACTGGGGCGTGGGCGTGGTGTGGAGCCCGACCAACACGCTGTCCTTCGCGCTCGATTACTACGACATCGAGATCACCAACATCATCACCACCCTGCCGCGCGCCTTGGCGTTCCAGTACGGGGATGATGGTGTCCCGCTGTACGGTGTTGATCGTTCCGACCCCATCATTCCGCCGACTCCGGGTGCTGCGCCGCTGCCGGGCGTCCCCCGGCAGATCCTGCTGCCGATCGTCAATGGTGCGGTGCGCACCACGCGTGGCATCGATTTGGAGGCAAATTACCGCATCGAGACCGACGCCATGGGTCGCTTCATGACCAAGCTGACCTGGTCGCACATGCTCGAGCGTGACCTGATCCCCGCCGGTGACAGCACAGTGCAGAAGCAGCTGGGTACCGCAGGCATTCCGAAGGATCGTGGCCAGTTGTACCTGGGTTGGGATCGTGGTCCGGTGAGCACTGCTCTGATCACCAACTACATCGCTGGCAGCAGCGATGGCACGCCGGCAACCACCCTGCCGTCCTGGACCACGTTTGATGGTCAGGTGGCCGTGGCCACGCCGTGGAATGCCAAGGTGACCTTGGGTGTGCGCAACATCGGCAACAAGATGCCGCCGATGAACAACCGCCTGTACGGTTTCCCGTACTACGACAACTCGCTGTACAACATCTGGGGTCGTACCCCGTACCTCCGTTACGAGCAGAGCTTCTGATCACTCGTTCGGAATCGCAGATGTAGCACTTGGCGACCCGCTTCGGCGGGTCGCTTTTTTTTTGCCGGCCGCCGGCCAATGATCTCGCGCGCATCTTCCACCGGATGTCTGGGCAGCAGCGTGTTCAACTTGGTGGCTGCTGCAATGCAGCGTGATCGTGCAAGGCCAGGCACCGGCGTGATCCAGTGGCAGCAGTGCGAAAGCCGGTCCGGGGTGGCACTGGTCTTGTGCTCGCACGGTGGAGGTGATCCCTTGCACAGACCAAGATGAATACGCCTCACCCCTTGTTAAAGTTTTGTTGCTGTGATCTAGTCGCGGATGTCGGTTTCATCCGACTCGACTTTTCTCCATCGGGGACTCATACATGGCAACTTCCAACTTCCGCAGGAACCTCAAGCGCAGCGCACTCACCGTCGCTCTGGGCCTGTGCTTTGCAGGCAGCGTGCAGGCGCAGAGCACGGTGGGTTCGGTGTTCGGTCAGACCACGGCCAATGAAACCGTGCAGATCGAAAACATCGCCACCGGTGCCACGCGCTCGATCACCGCGGGTGCCGACGGCCGCTACACCCTGACCCAGCTGCCGCCCGGCCGCTACCGCGTCACTTCCGGCGGCGCCACTCGCGAGGTGCAGGTCAACGTCGGCAGCGGTACGCCGGTGAACTTCGTCGGTGCCGGCGGTGCGCCGCTCGACGTGGTCACGGTGACCGGCACCGCCTACAACGCCAATGCGATCGACGTCAGCAACGTCGAATCCAATACCGTGTTCACCGCCGAGCAGATCGATGCGATCCCGGTCGGCCGCAACGTGCAGAGCGTGGCACTGCTGGCGCCCAGCGTGGTGGCCAACTCCAGCTATGCCTCCAATGCGCCGAGCTTCGGTGGTTCGGCCTCTTCGGAGAACGCCTACTACATCAACGGCTATGCGGTGACCAACCCGCTGACCTCGATCGGCTTCACCACGCTGCCGTTCGATGGCGCCGACCAGGTGGAAGTGCTGACCGGCGGTTACGGCGCGCAGTACGGCCGCTCCACCGGCGGCGTGATTTCGATCACCACCAAGCGCGGCACCAATGACTGGAAGTTCGGCGGTGCGGTGTACTGGACCCCGGACAGCCTGCGCGGCAAGTACCGCGACGAGTACTACCCGGATACCGGCTTCTATGGGCAAGGCGAGCGCATCCCGACCGACGGCAAGCTGTACCTGCGGCGCCAGGAAAACAAGCGTGACAGCCTGCAGTACGGCGTCTATGCCGGCGGCCCGATCATCCAGGATCGACTGTTCTTCTATGCCGCGGCCGACCTGACCAAGATCGATACCAAGAGCGTGCGCGCGGCGATCCCGCAGAACATGTACGACACCACCATCGATCCTTCGACGGTGCCGGCGGTGAACAACGGCTACGGCAACAACAGCTACGAATACCCGCGCTGGCTGGCCAAGCTGGACTGGCAGATCAACGACAACCACTCGCTGGAATTCACCGGCGTGCAGGACGTGACCAAGTCCGACCTGGTCTACAGCTCCTACGACTACCGCGACTACAGCCACAGCGACGTGCAGACCGGCGGCGGCCGCTACAAGGATGGCGGGCGGCTGTACATCGGCAAGTACGTCGGCCACTTCACGGACAACCTGTCGCTGAGCGTGCTCTACGGCCAGCAGAAGATCGACCACGAGATCGACCTGTTCGGCTATGACCCGAACTGCCCGCGCCTGTCCGGCTCGCTGTCCAACGTCAAGCCCGGCATCACCGGCAGCCAGGGCTGCCAGCTGGCGTCGAGCGTCTCGCCCGAGGGCCAGTTCGACAACACCCGCGGTGGCCGCATCGACCTGGAATGGCAGCTCGGCTCGCATGGCCTGCGCCTGGGCTATGACGATACCGAAGCGCATACCTTCTCCGGCACCGAATACGCCGGCGGCTACGTCTGGGTCTACATGTACACGCGGGATTACAACGCGCCGGTCAGCCCGGGCTATGGCGTGGGTGCACCGGGTCCGGCCGCCGGCACCCCCAACACCGGCACCGAAGGCTGGTTCGTGCGTCGCCAGTACTACACCAACAGTGCCAACGTGAAGACCCGCCAGCGTGCCTGGTACCTGGAAGACCGCTGGCAGGTGACCGACAACCTGCTGCTGTCGCTGGGCCTGCGCAACGAGAACTTCACCAACTACAACGGCGAGCATGAGGTGTACGTCGAGCAGAAGAACCAGTGGGCGCCGCGCCTGGGCTTCAGCTGGGACGTCAACGGCGACTCCACGGTCAAGGTGTTCGGCAACGCCGGCCGCTACCACCTGGCGCTGCCCAACAACGTGGCCGCTCGCGCGGCGGCACGTTCGCTGTACACCCAGGAGTACTTCAACTACACCGGCATCGACCCGGTCACCGGTGCGCCGACGGGGCTGACCAACATCCCGGTCACCGACCGTGGCTACAACTGCCCGGGCCAGCCGACGGTGATTTCCTCCAACCTCGAATGCGGCAATGCGCGTGATCCGCGCGTGGTCGCGGCCAAGGACCTGAAGCCGCATTACCAGGACGAATACATCCTCGGCGTGCAGCACCAGTTCAGCCCGAGCACCACCTGGGGCATCAAGGGCCGTTACCGCGAGCTGCGCAACGCGATCGACGATACCTGCACCCCGGCGCTGGGCGGTGAGTGCTACATCTTCAACCCGGGCATCGGCAACACCTTCTACGAGATGGGTGCCGATGGCCAGCTGCACGAGGTGTACTACAGTGCCGAGGAACTCGACCTGCCCAAGCTGAAGCGCAAGTACTGGGCGATCGAAACCTTCTGGGAGCGCTCGTTCTCCAACCGCGGCATGGCCCGCGTGGAGTACAGCTTCTCGCGCAACATCGGCAACACCGAGGGCCAGCTGCATTCCGACCTGGATACCGGCGGCGGCGGCCAGTCCGACGTTTCGGTCACCCAGGACTGGGACCTGCCGGAGCTGATGCAAGGCGCCTACGGCCTGCTGCCCAATCACCGCGCGCACCAGCTCAAGGCCTATGGCTCCTACCGCCTGGGCGAGGACTGGCAGGTCGGTGCGTCGGCGATCATCACCTCCGGGCGTCCGCTGAGTTGCACCAGCTACTACCCGGACCCGGATGCGCAGGTGTACAACGGCGCGTACTACTACTGGTGCGGCCTGCCCGGCACCCCGGGCTACGTCGAGTCGCCGCGCGGCACCTACGGCACCACGCCGTGGAGCCAGATCTGGAACCTCAACGTGCAGTACCGTCCGAGCTGGGCGGCCAAGCGCCTGACCCTGCGCGTGGACGTGCTCAACGTGTTCGACCAGCAGAAGGCGCAGTATGCCTACGGCCGCTATGCCGCCAACCGGGTCACGCCGAGCCGCTTCTTCGGCCAGGACCTGAACTACTACAGCCCGCGTTCGGTGCGCCTGACCGCGCGCTACGACTTCTGACAACCACGGCTGATGCAAGACCGAAAGGGGCGCCACTGGCGCCCCTTTCCTGTTGGGTGATCCCGTGCATTCACGCATGCGCGGGCGCTTGCCCCGGCTTCCCACGGCGAACTTTCGGGGGCAGCAGCCACGGGTCCTGCGATCAGCTCGTCACGGTGGCGCGGACACGCGCCATGCGGCGGCCGCGGCATGGCGGCCGTCAACGCAGGGGCGGGGAGACGTTCGGCGCGCTGCGCCGTGGACCTCAGAGGTCCTGCTGGTAGCGCACGTAGGGGATGGTGCCTTCGTCCTCGCCCTTGACCGGGGAGAACGGGTTGCGGCCGCGGGTGACGACATTCTCCGCGCCGACGCTGAGCTGGCCGCTCCATGGCGTGCGCCAGGTCAGGCCGACGCCGAAGCCTTCCCATTTGCCGGGCTGGCCGGGGACTTCGACCACGCGTCCGAACACGTTGGCACGGAACGCGCCCACGCCACCGCCGATCGACAGGCCGAGCGTGTTCCACTGGTCACTGAGCTGCGACAGTTCCGCCGCCGGCATCAGCCGCGCCTTGGCGGTGGTGCCGGCGATCGAGACCACGCCGCTGCGGCCGAGGTTGTATTCGGCAAACAGGGCGAGATCGGTCTGTTCCACGCGGGTGCGGCTGGGTGCGCTGAGCCAGGCCGGCAGCGAGCCGCGCTCGCGACCCACGCCCACGCCCACGCGCGCGTTGCGTCCGCCGAAGCTGGCGCTGGCCGGGCCGATCGAGCCCAGCGAGCAGCTGTTGGAGAGCCGGTCCATGCGGCTGGGGATGCCACCCTTGCCATCGCACAGCAGGGCCAGCGACTGGCCGTTGGACAGGCCGAAGGCCGATTCCAGGGTGTTGCTGCCGAAGCGCCAGCGCGCGCCCTCGGTGGCCGCGCCGGTGGGTTCGAGCACCACCGCACCCTCGACCTTGCCGCTGCTGCTGTTGACCACCGGGATCACGGTCATGCCGCGGTTGCCCGATTGCGCCCACGCACCGCCACTGGCCAGTGCCAGCGACAGGGCAGCGGTGAGCAGGGTCGGCTTGAGCAGGCGTTTCATGGTCGTTGTATGGACTTTCCCCGGTGCGGAAAAGTTCCCGGAAGTGGGAATTTCCCGCATGTGACCAACATATCCCATTTATATTTATTTAACAATCGCTTGGGCGCTTTCGAGACGGGGTCGGGCGAAGCGACAGCGGCGGACGGCGCCGGGGCCGGCCCGCATCGGCGCGCGGCGCTCAGTGCAGGCGGGTGGAAGTCGTGCTGCCGACTTCCGGGCCGGTGAACAGCGCATCGATTTCGGCGCGGTCGAAATGGTAGCGCTGGCCGCAGAATTCGCAGTGCACCTCGGCGCGGCCGTCGCGGCCGGCGGCCACCGCGGCATGCGCTTCTTCGCTGCCGAGGGTGCGCAACACCTCCTCGACCCGCGAGCGCGAACACGAGCAGCCGAAGTGCAGCGGGCGGCGGCCCAGCAATTGCAGGTTTTCCTGGTGGAACAGGCGGTGCAGCAGCAGCTCGGCGCCGGTGGCCTGCAATTCGTCCGTGCCGAGCGTGTCGAGCAACAGTCCGGCACGGGTCCAGCCCTCGTCATCGCCCTCGGCGCCGGGCAGCTTCTGCAGCAGCAGGCCGCTGGCGCCGTCGGCGTCGGCGGCAAGCAGCAGGCGCGTGGGCAATTGCTCGGATTGCACGAAATAGCCTTCCAGCGCGTGTGCCAGGTCGGCCGAGTCCAGCGGCACCAGCCCTTGGTAACGCATCGGCTCGCCAGCGACGCCGGGGTTCTCCACCGTGATCGCCAAGAGGGCGCCATCGCCGAGCCGGCTGAGGTCGTCCGCTTCCGCGGCGATGGCGGCGGCATCGGCGTCCTCGGCGGTGCGCACCAGGCCGCGCAGGGTATGCGCACCGGTGCATTCGGCGAACAGGCTGCGCAGCGCGCCGGGCGCGCGCAGCTGCACCGAGAGCCGGCCTTCCACCTTGCTGTGTGCGGTCATCAGCGCGCTGGCCACCAGTGCCTGTCCGAGCAGGGCGCGTGCCGCGGCGGGCGGCTCGCTGCGTTCGAGCACCTGTTGCCACGCCGGGCCGAGGCGCACCAGCGCGCCGCGCACGCCGGCATCGGGCAGCAGGAAGACATCGAGGTGGTCGTCGTGGTCGGAGGTGTGGTGTTCGCTCATGGCTGGACTCGTGGCGGCGCAGGCGGCCTCATGCCGGATAATGCGTGGATGATGTCGATACCTTGCCAAATGGGGGCGCGATGAGCGAGGCGCAAGGCACGCGGCGCGCGCGGCGCTGGTGGCGCCGGCTGCTGTGGCTGGCGCTGCTGCCCGTGTTGTTGCCGGTGGCGCAGGTGGCGCTGCTGCGCTTCGTCGATCCGCCGTTCTCCAGCTTCATGCTGATCCGCCAGCTGCAGGCCTGGGGCGAGGGCGACTGGCGCTACCGCAGTGCGCACGAATGGCGGCCGCTGGCGCAGGTGTCGCCGCAGCTTGCGTTGGCAGTGATCGCCGCCGAGGACCAGCGCTTCGCCGAGCACGACGGCTTCGACCGCGAAGCAATCGAAAAGGCGCGCGAGCGCAACCAGCAGGGCGGGCGCATCCGCGGCGGCAGCACGATCAGCCAGCAGACCGCGAAGAACCTGTTCCTGTGGAGCGGCTCGGGCTGGAACCGCTGGCTGCGCAAGGGACTGGAAGCGTGGTACACGATGTGGATGGAAATGCTCTGGCCCAAGCAGCGGATTCTGGAGATGTACCTCAACTTCGCCGAGTTCGGCGATGGCGTGTACGGTGCGCAGGCGGCGGCGAAGACCTGGTTCGGCAAGGACGCCGCGCGCCTGGGCGCGGCCGAGTCCGCGCGGTTGGCCGCGGTGCTGCCCAGCCCGCGCCGTTACAGCGTGGCCAGGCCCGGGCCGTACGTGCAGCGGCGCAGCGCGGCGATCCAGCGGCAGATGCGCCTGATCGGCGGCACCGCCCATCTGGAGCAATTGCAATGAGCGAGCGCCTGACCGTGGTGGTGGCGGCGTACAACGAGGCCGAGGCCTTGCCGCTGCTGCATGCACGGCTGCTGCCGGTGCTCGATGCGCTGGAGCGGATCCAGGCGCGCGTGTTGTATGTCGATGATGGCAGCCGCGACGGCACTTGGGCGGTGATGCAGCGCCTCGCCGCCGGTGATGCGCGGGTCGGCCTGCTGCGGCTGTCGCGCAATTTCGGCAAGGAGGCCGCGCTGACCGCGGGCCTGGATCATGTCGAGCATGGCGCGGCGATGATCCTCGATGCCGATGCGCAGGACCCGCCGGAACTGATCCCGCAGTTCGTCGCCAAATGGCGCGAGGGGTACGACAACGTGTATGGCCGGCGCGTGGCGCGTGAAGGCGACGGCGTGGCGCGACGTGCCAGCGCCTCGCTGTTCTATCGCCTGATCAGCCGGCTGTCGCGCACCCCGATCCCCGAGGACAGCGGCGACTTCCGCCTGCTCTCGCCGCGTGCGCTCGCCGCGCTGGCGCAGTTGCGCGAGCGCCAGCGTTTCATGAAGGGATTGTTCGGCTGGGTCGGATTCAACAGTGTCGAAATCCGCTACCAGCGCGAACCGCGCAATGCCGGGCGCAGCAAGTTCAGTTTCTGGCGCCTGTGGAACTTCGCGCTGGAAGGCATCACCGGCTTTTCCACCGCGCCCTTGCGCATCAGCACCTATCTTGGCCTGCTCACCGCATTGTTCGCGCTGGGTTACGGCGGCTGGGTGATCGCCAAGGCGCTGCTGTACGGCGACCCGGTGGCCGGCTGGCCGAGCATGATGGCGGTGATCCTGTTCCTGGGCGGCGTGCAGCTGATCGCGCTGGGCACCATCGGCGAGTACTTGGGCCGGCTGTATCTGGAGGCCAAGCAGCGCCCGCTGTACCTGGTCGCCGATTGGCAGCCGGCCGCGGAACCGGGGTATGCTGAGGCCGGTTCGATGGCCGGGAGCGGGCATGAAACAGGTGCGTCATCTGCTTGAGGAAAAGGGCGCGGCGGTGGTCTCGATCGACCCCGATTCGCAGGTGCTCGATGCACTGCGCCTGATGGCGGAGAAGGGCATCGGCGCGGTGCTGGTGATGGACGGGCCGAAGCTGGTCGGCATCCTTTCCGAGCGCGATTACGCGCGCAAGGTGGTGCTGCTGGGGCGCGGTTCGGCAACCACCCCGGTCAGCGGCATCATGAGCACCCAGGTGGTGTGCGCGCGCCCCGGCGACAGCGTGGCGCAGTGCATGCAGGTGATGACCGAAAAGCGCATCCGCCACTTGCCGATCCTCGACCAGAAGCAGGTGGTCGGCATCGTCTCGATCGGCGATCTGGTCAAGGCGGTGATCGACCAGCAGGCCGCCGAACTGCAGCACCTGCAGGACTACATCACCTCCTGATCCCGGGCGTGTCCGGTGCCGGCGTCGGCGCTCAGCCGCGCCAGGCGTTGGTGCTCGGGTAGCGGCGTTCGCGGCCGAAGCCGCGGCGACTCAGACGCGGGCCCGGTGCGGCCTGCTGGCGCTTCCATTCACTGCGCTGCACCAGCTGCAGCACGCGCTCGACCACGGCGACATCGAAGCCGGCGGCGACGATCTCGTCGCGTGATTGCTGTTCCTCGATGTGGCGGCGCAGGATGCCGTCGAGCACGTCGTAGGGCGGCAGCGAATCCTGATCGGTCTGGTTCTCGCGCAGCTCCGCGCTCGGCGGGCGCTCGATCACCGCCGGCGGAATCACGCCATCGGCATTGGCCGGCACCCCGCCGACGGTGTTGCGCCAGCGCGCCAGCGAGAACACCTCGGTCTTGTACAGGTCCTTGATCGGTGCGTAGCCGCCGTTCATGTCGCCATAGATGGTGGCGTAGCCGACCGCATACTCGCTCTTGTTGCCGGTGGTCAGCACCAGGCCGCCGAACTTGTTGGACAGCGCCATCAGCAGTGCGCCGCGGATGCGTGATTGCAGGTTTTCCTCGGTGGTGTCGGCCTCGCGCCCGGCGAAGCAGTCAGCGAGGGTATCGAGGTAGGCACGGAACGGGGCCTCGATCGGCAGGCTGATCAGTTCCACGCCCAGCGCCTGGCATTGGCGCTCGGCCAGGTCGTTGGACAGCTCGGCGGTGTAGCGCGAGGGCATGCGCACCGCGGTCACCTTGTCCGCACCCAGTGCATGCACCGCCAGCGCCAGCACCAGCGCCGAGTCGAGTCCGCCGGAAAGGCCGAGCCAGACGCGGTCGAAGCCGTTCTTGCCGCAATAGTCCTGGATGCCGCGCACGATCGCGCGCCAGGTCAGCGCGTATTTCGATTCATCGCCATCATCGACCCATTCCATCGGCGCGAAGCGGCCTTGTTCCGGGTCGTATTCGACCAGCAACCACTGATCGGTGAACGCGGCCGCGGCCGGCGACACTTCGCCATCGGCATTCGCCACCAGCGAGGCGCCGTCGAACACCAGCGCATCCTGCGCCCCGACCAGGTTCAACCAGGCGATGCCGACGCCGTTGTCGCGGGCACGCCCGGCCAGCAGGATGTCGCGCCGCGCATGGCAGTCATGCTCGAACGGCGAGGCGTTGATGCCCAGCAGCAGGCGCGCGCCTGCGGCCACGGTGGCGGTGACCGGTGCCGGCTGATCGAGGTCTTCGCCGATGATGAGGCCGACCCGGCTGCCGGCGACCTCGAACACGCAGGGCTCGGCCTGCGCACCGGCGGGGGTGAACCAGCGTCGCTCGTCGACCGAGGCGCAGGTCGGCAATACCTGCTTGCGTGCAGTGGTGGCGATGCCCCCGTCACGCAGCACGCTGGCGGCGTTGAACATGCCATCGGCGGCCTGCTCCGGCCAGCCGACCACGGCGACGATGCCTTCGACCTCGGCGGCCAGCGACTCCAGCGCGGCGCGGCATTCCTTGACGAAGGCGGGGCGGCGCAGCAGGTCCTCGGGCGGGTAGCCGCACAGCGCCAGTTCCGGGAACAGCACGATGTCGGCGCCGAACTCGTCGCGCGCATCGCGGATCATTTCGCCGATGCGCTGGCGGTTGCCGTCAATATCGCCGACCGGGAAGTCGAACTGGGCCATGGCGATGCGCAGCTTGCGCGGGGTCTGTGCATTCATCGGGGGCAGGCTTTCGCGTTCGGGAATGGCTCCATGATCGCACCGCACGGGTCATCGCGCAGTGGAGCACGGTGCGGCCGCGCGGGGCCGCAAACGCAACGGGCTGCCCGAAGGCAGCCCGTCGCAGGCAACGCGGTGCGCGCGCGGCTTACTTGGCGAGGCGCTTGGCGATGGCCGCACCGAGGTCACCCGGCGACTTGACCGTGGTGATGCCGGCCTTTTCCATCGCCGCGAACTTGCCCGCCGCGGTGCCCTGGCCACCGGAGGCGATCGCGCCGGCGTGGCCCATGCGCTTGCCTTCGGGGGCGGAGGCGCCGGCGATGAAGCCGACCACCGGCTTGGTCACGTGCTTGGCCACGTACTCGGCGGCTTCTTCCTCGGCGCTGCCGCCGATCTCGCCGACCATGATGATGCCTTCGGTCTGAGGATCGTCCTGGAACAGCTTCAGCGCATCGATGAAGTTGGTGCCGTTGATCGGGTCGCCGCCGATGCCGATGCAGGTGGACTGGCCGAGGCCGGCATCGGTGGTCTGCTTGACCGCTTCATAGGTCAGCGTGCCCGAGCGCGAGACGATGCCGACCTTGCCCGGCTTGTGGATGTGGCCGGGCATGATGCCGATCTTGCACTCGCCCGGGGTGATCACGCCGGGGCAGTTGGGGCCGACCAGCACGGTGTCCGGGTGGCCCTTGAGCACGTTCTTCACCCGCATCATGTCCAGCACCGGGATGCCCTCGGTGATGCAGACGATGACCTTGATGCCGGCATCGGCGGCTTCCAGGATCGCGTCGGCGGCGAACGGCGGCGGCACGTAGATCACCGAGGCATCGGCGCCGGTGGCTTCCACCGCCTGCTTCATGGTGTTGAACACCGGCAGGCCGAGGTGTTCGCTGCCGCCCTTGCCGGGGGTCACGCCACCCACGACCTTGGTGCCGTATTCGAGCATCTGCTGCGCGTGGAACGTGCCTTGCGAGCCGGTGAAGCCCTGCACCAGCACCTTGGTGTCCTTGTTGATCAAGACTGCCATTTCGATTCTTCCTTCAAGCGGTGGGTCAGGCGGCGTCGCGGACGGCGTGCACCGCCTTCTTCGCGCCATCGTTGATGTCGTCAGCCGGGATGATGGCCAGGCCGGAGTTCTTCAGCAGTTCCTTGCCGGCGTCCACGTTGGTGCCTTCAAGGCGCACGATCACCGGCACCTTGACCCCGACTTCCTTGACCGCGGCGATGATGCCTTCGGCGATCATGTCGCAGCGCACGATGCCGCCGAAGATGTTGACGAAGATCGCCTTGACCTTGTCGCTGGACAGGATCAGCTTGAACGCCTCGGTGACCTTCTCCTTGTTGGCGCCGCCGCCGACATCGAGGAAGTTGGCCGGCTCGCCGCCATTGAGCTTGATCACGTCCATGGTCGCCATCGCCAGGCCGGCGCCGTTGACCATGCAGCCGATGTCGCCGTCCATGGTCACGTAGTTGAGGTCGTACTTGCTGGCCAGCACTTCGGTTTCGTCTTCCTGGCGCACGTCGCGCATGGCGACGAGGTCGGGATGGCGGAAGTTGGCGTTGTCGTCGGAGTTGATCTTGCCGTCCAGCACTGCCAGCGAGCCATCGGTGAGGATCGCCAGCGGGTTCAGTTCGACCAGCGCCAGGTCCTTGTCGTTGAACAGCTTGAACAGCCCGGTCATGATCCTGGTCAGCTGACCGGCCTGCTTGGCGTCCAGGCCCAGGGCGAAGCCGAGGTCGCGGCACTGGTAGGGCTGCAGGCCTTCGACGAAGTCCACGTGCAGGGTCTTGATCGCGTCCGGCTTCTCGCGCGCGACCTGCTCGATGTCCATGCCGCCCTCGGCCGAGGCGATGAAGGTGACGCTCTGCGTGGCGCGATCGACCAGCACCGACAGGTACAGCTCCTTGTCGATGTCGGTGGCCTGGGTCACCAGTACCGAGTCCACCGGCAGTTCGACGCCGGCGGTCTGGTAGGTGGCCATCCTGGTGCCGAGCATGGCCTTGGCGTGCTGCTTGACCTCATCCAGCGTCTTGCACAGCTTGACGCCGCCGGCCTTGCCGCGACCGCCGGCGTGGATCTGGGCCTTGACCACCCAGAAATCGCCGCCAATGGCCTTGGCCGCGCTCACGGCTTCGTCGGGGGAATGGGCTACCTGCCCGGCCGGGACGCTCACGCCGTACTCGGCGAACATCTGCTTGGCCTGATATTCGTGGAAATTCATGGGTCACCAGGGAGTGGGAAACGAAAAGAGGGCGTGCGCCAGGGCGCAGGGCGCCGGATATTGTCGCCGATCACCCGGTTGCGGGCAAAATCCCGCGATCGGCACGGTCCGGGGCCTATACTCGCCACGCATGCCGCACGGGGAGGTCCGGATGTCGCCGCAACGCCCGTACAACACGCCAATCCGATTTTTCGCGCTGGGTGACGAGCTGCGGCTGTACTGGCTGTTCCGCGCGGTGCAGGGCGCGGCGATCCTGGTGGCCTTCATCGGCCTGGGCTCGATCCTTGAGCAATGGAGCGTGGTGGATGCAGCCACCGGCCTGGTGGCCAGTGCGATCTACGTGATCTCCGCGCTGCTGATGGTGCTGCTCTCGTTCCGCCACAGCATCCGCACCCTCGGCCAGTTCTTCCTCGGCTCGGCGCTCGATCTTGCCTATGCCAACGTGGTGCTGTACGCCGCGCCCGGCGCGGTGTGGCCGGTGGCGATGCTGTTGATCAGCAGTGTTGCCGGCGCGGCGATGTTCATCCACCTGCGCTTCGGTCTGCTGATGGCGCTGCTCGGCACCCTGACCCTGCTGCTGCATCGCCACTGGCTGCCGGCCGAACACACCGCCGAGTTGTTCAGCGTGCGCAACATGCCGCCGGTGCTGGCGGTGTATTTCCCGGTGCTGCTGGCGTTCATCGCGGTGATCCTCAGCCGCATCGGCGACAAGCTGTTCAAGCATGAGCACTTCGCGCGCATGCGCAAGGACGAGATCGCCGACCTGCTGGCCCTGAACGAGCAGATCCTGATGCGCCTGCCGACCGGCGTGCTGGTGATCGACGAGCATGGCGACATCGACCTGTTCAACGAAACCGCGCGCCAATTGCTGCAATTGGGCGACGGAGATCGGCAGTCGGTGGCGCTGGTCGCCCCCGAACTGTTCCGCCAGTGGACACGCTGGCGCGAGAATCGGGAGCATGAATCGCCACCGCTGATGCTCGGCAGCGAACTGCGCCAGATCGAGCCGCGTTTCCTCGAGCTCAATGCCGAGGAGCATGAAACCCTGCTGTTCCTCGAGGACACCTCGCAGGCCGAGCGGCGCGCCGAAACCATCACCCTGGCCACGCTGGGGCGCTTTTCCGCCAGCCTCGCACACGAAATCCGCAACCCGCTGTCGGCGATCAAGTACGCCAGTCAGCTGCTGCGCGAGTCGAGCAACCTCGACGTGATGGATCGACGCATGCTGGACATCGTGCAACAGCAGATCCAGCGCATGAACGGCATCATCGAAAGCGTGCTGAGCCTGGCCAGGCGCGAACGCACGCAGCCGGAAATCTTCGACATCCGCCAGATGTTGCGCGATTTCGTCGACGAATACGTGGCCGGTTTCCCGCTCGACAATGATCGCCTCGACCTGCGCGTGCCGGACACGGTGGTGATGGCGCACGCCGATCCGCGCCAGGTGCACCAGATCCTGATGGTGCTGGTCAGCAATGCGCGCTACTACGGGCGCATGCCGGACGAGCCCGCGGAAATGATCCTGCGCCTGCAGCAGGTGGGCGAGGCGGTGCAGGTCGATGTCATCGACCATGGTCCGGGCATCAGCGAGAGCGGGCAGAAGAGCCTGTTCCGCCCGTTCTACACCACCTCCGGGCATGGCACCGGGCTGGGCCTGTACATCGCACGCGAACTGGCGCGTTCCAATGACGGCGACCTGCAATACCTGCCGCGCGCGCGAGGCAGCTGTTTCCGCCTCGGTCTGCCGTTGGCGGCCGCGTCCCGGGCCAACGGTTAAACTCGGGCCGATGACGACAACCCGAGGCGAGGGACGATGTGAGCGAGGCGCAATGTGCCCTGGTGGTGGATGACGAACGCGACATCCGCGAACTCCTGGCGGTCACCCTGAGCCGCATGGGCCTGCGGGTGGAGACTGCGGCCACCGTTGGCGCGGCCAAGCAGCAACTGGCGGCGCAGGCCTTCGACTTCTGCCTCACCGACATGCGCCTGCCCGACGGCAGCGGCATGGAGATCCTGGCGCACATCACCGAGCATTACCCGCAGACCCCGGCGGCGATGATCACCGCGTTCGGCAACGTCGAGGCCGCGGTCGAGGCACTGCGCGCCGGCGCCTTCGACTTCGTCGCCAAGCCGGTGGACCTGCAGGTGCTGCGCGATCTGGTGCGGCATGCCTTGAAACTGCGCTCCGAGCGCCATCCCGATGCCGATGCCGATGCCGCCGCGAGCGCCGCGGCATCGGGTGCAGGTGGCGCCGCGGATGCCGCCGCCGTGGTGCAGGGCGGCTCGGCGTGGGCGCACATGATCGGCGAGTCGCCAGCGATGCAGACGCTGCGTGAAACCATCGCCAAGGTCGCGCGCAGCCAGGCCCCGGTGCATATCAGCGGCGAGTCGGGCACCGGCAAGGAGCTGGCCGCGCGCAGCATCCATGAACTCAGCCCGCGTGCTTCCGGCGCGTTCGTGCCGGTCAACTGCGGCGCGATCCCCGCCGAACTGATGGAGAGCGAGTTCTTCGGCCACAAGAAGGGCAGCTTCACCGGCGCGCATGCCGACAAGACCGGACTGTTCCAGGCGGCCAATGGCGGCACCCTGTTCCTTGACGAGGTCGCCGAGTTGCCGTTGCCGATGCAGGTCAAGCTGCTGCGCGCCATCCAGGAAAAGCGCGTGCGTCCGGTCGGCGCCGCGGCGGAAGTGGACGTGGACGTGCGCATCCTCTCGGCCACGCACAAGAACCTGGCGCAGCTGGTGGAGGAGGGCGTGTTCCGCCATGACCTCTACTACCGCATCAACGTGATCGAATTGCCGTTGCCCCCGCTGCGCGAGCGCGGCGACGACATCTGGCCGCTGGCCGATGGCATCCTGGCCCGTCTCGCGCGCAGTCTGGAAGTGGCCACGCCCAAGCTCGGCGAGTCCGCGCGCAAGGCGCTGGCGGCGTATCCGTTCCCCGGCAATGTGCGTGAACTGGAAAACATGCTGGAGCGCGCGATGGCGCTGGCCGAGGGCACGGTGATCGGCGCCGACGACCTGCGCCTGCCGCAACAGCCTCCGCCGTTGCCGCCGGCGCGCAATGGCGAACCGGCGGCCGTGCCCGCCACGGCACCTGCACCAGCACCGGCCGCAAGCGCGCCAGGCGTCGGCGAATTGCCGGAAATCGACATCGACGCGCCACTGCCCGAGGCGATCGAACAGATGGAGCGGGCGGTGATCGAGCAGGCGTTGATCGCCAACCGCTACAACAAGACCAAGACCGCTGCGCAGCTGGGCATCACCTTCCGCGCGCTGCGCTACAAGCTGAAGAAGCTCGGCATCGACTGACGCCGGCCCGTGTCACCTCACGCGCTGACGCGCACGCGCTCAGTCGGTGTCGCGCGCGCCGGGTACCTGCTCGCGGGCGAACGGATTGAGGCGCTGGAAGATCGACGGGTTCTTTGGCCAGCCGCCGGACAGCCAGGGATGGCTGGCGTCGTTCTGTGCCAGCACGCGCTTGGCGTCCTCGGCCAGCACCTGGTTGCCGAGGCGGGTATAGGTTTCGGCCAGGATCGCCACCGCATCGTTCTGGTATTCGCTTTGCGGATAGGTTTCCAGCAGGTACTTGGCACGGTCGGCGGCGGCGACCCAGGCGCTGCGGCGCAGGTAATAGACCGCGGTATTCAGCTCGTGACGGGCGAACTGGTTGCGCAGGAAGACCATGCGCTGGCGGGCGTCGTCGGCATAACGGCTGTTGCCGAAGCGCTCGGTGACGATGCCGAAGTCGTTGTAGGCCTGCATCGGCGCGGCGAGGTCGCGGCTGGCCATGTCCAGCGAGAACACCCGCTGCAGGAATACCGTGTTGCGCGCCTGGTTCGCCAGGCCGCGCAGGTAGTACATGTACGGCACGTTGCGGTGGGTGGGGTAGGTGCGCAGGAAACGGTCGATGGTGGAAACCGCGTCGTCGTTCTTGCCCGACTTGTACTGCGCGTAGGCGGTTTCCATCAGTGCCTGCTCGGCGTAGGTGCCATAGGGGTACTGCGCGATCAGGCGCTTGAAGGTTTCCTCGGCGGTGCCGTAGTTGCCACTGCGCATCGAGGCGTGGGCCTTGTCGTACAGCGTTTCCACCGGCAGCCCTTCGTTCTTGTCGCTGCGCTTGACGCCCTTGCCCAGACGGGCACAGCCGCTGGCGGCGACGGCGATGGCCAACAGCAGGATCAGGGAACGGAGCAGCGGACGAGGCGCGTGCGAAGGTGCGGACATGGGCAGGCAGGGCTGGGCAACGGAAGCGGTGATAATAGCCCAAGCCGGGCCCGCCTCCGGTCCTGTTGGATGAACCCGGCGCTAACGCCACCACTGCCATGCCCGAGAACCCGCACGCTCCCGAACCGCTGACTGCGCAGGTGCCCGCCGAAGCCGCCGGACGGCGCTTCGACGCGGTGCTGGCCGAGCTGTTCCCGGAGTTTTCGCGCTCGCGGCTGGCCGAGTGGATCAAGTCCGGCGATGCGCTTCTGGACGGGCGCGTGGTGCGCCCGCGCGAGCCGGTGCATGGCGGCCAGCGGGTGCAACTCCAAGTGGTGCTGGAAGAGCAGACCCATGCACAGCCGCAGGACATCCCGCTGAACGTGCTGTTTGCCGACGAGCACCTGCTGGTGATCGACAAGCCGGCCGGGCTGGTGGTGCACCCCGGCGCCGGCAATCCGGACGGGACCCTGGTCAATGCGCTGCTGAACTTCGATGCCGCGCTGGCCAGCCTGCCGCGGGCCGGGATCGTGCACCGCTTGGACAAGGACACCTCCGGAGTGATGGTGGTGGCGCGCAGCCTGCCGGCACACACGCGGCTGGTGGAGATGCTGTCCGAGCGCGACGTGCACCGGCAATACCTCGCGATCGTGGTCGGCGCGCTGGTTTCCGGCGGCACCGCCGACGCCGCCATCGACCGGCACCCGCGTGACCGCATCCGTATGGCGGTGCGCGAAGACGGGCGCGAGGCGATCACCCATTACCGCCTGCGCGAGCGTTTCCGCGCGCATACCGCGCTGGAATGCCGGCTGGAAACCGGGCGTACCCACCAGATCCGCGTGCACATGCAGCACCTGAAGCACCCGATCGTCGGTGACCCGCTGTACGGCGGGCCGCTGCGCCTGCCCAAGGGCGCCGGCGATGCGCTGACCGAGGCACTGCGCGGCTTCAAGCGCCAGGCCCTGCATGCCGAGGTGCTGGCGTTCGAGCATCCGATCAGCGGCGAGCAGCTGGAAGTTTCCGCGCCGGTGCCCGAGGACATGCAGCGGCTGATGACATTGCTGCGCAGCGATGCGGCCGAGCACGCCGCCAGCACGCGTGGTTGAAATGCCGAACCACGCGCAGCCATGGATCGCCGCCGATTGGCCGGCGCCGCCCGGCGTGCAGGCGGTCACCACCCTGCGCCATGGCGCAGGCGTGTCGGCGCCGCCGTTCGAAGATTTCAACCTCGGCAACCGCTGCGGCGATGCGCCCGCCGCCGTGGCCGCCAATCGCCGGCAGCTGTGCGCGTTGCTGGCGCTGCCCGCGCCGCCGCGTTGGCTGCGGCAGGTGCATGGCATCGGCGTGCAGCGCTTTGCCGACGCGCCCGCGGACATGGCCGGCGATGCCGACGAACCCGAGGCCGATGCCGCGGTCACCAGCGCGCGTGGCGTGGTGCTGGCGGTGCTGACCGCCGACTGCCTGCCGGTGGTGCTGGCCGCCGCCGACGGCAGCGAGGTGGCCGTGGCGCATGCCGGCTGGCGCGGGCTGGCTGCCGGCGTGCTGGAGGCGACGGCCGGCGCGATGCGCACGCCGCCCGCGCAGCTGATGGCCTGGCTCGGCCCGGCCGCCGGCCCCGAGGCCTATGAAATCGGTGTCGAAGTGCGCGACGCCTTCCTTGCGGTGGACTCGGCTGCCGACGCCGCGTTCCAGCCGACCCGGCCCGGCCATTGGCGCATCGATCTGTACGCACTGGCGCGGCAGCGGCTGAGCGCCGCCGGCCTGCCCGCCCACGCGATCCACGGCGGCACGCGCTGCACCATCGGCGAGCCGCAGGCCTTCTTCTCGCACCGTCGCAGCACGCAGCAGGGCAGCGGCCGCACTGGCCGCATCGCCACGCTGGCCTGGCGCGCTGTTTGAGATCCGGTGAGTGAGCGAGACATGCCGGAATCGCTGATGCAGGCCCAGGAGGCGATGACGACAACGAGGAGCCGCCCTGCGGCCCGAGGGTGGGCGATGCTGCTGGGGTGGCTGCTGGCTGCGTTGCCGGTTGCCACCGCCACCGCCACGCACATGAGCGGGGATTCGCTGGCCGTGCATTCACCGCCGGTGCTGCGCCACTACGGTCTGGAGCATGAATTGCCGCAACTTGCCGCGAACGGCGTGTTGCGCACGCAGGACGGATTTCTCTGGATCAGCACGTTCGGCGGGTTGGCCCGTTTCGACGGCCACGAGTTCCGGACGTTCCGCTCGGATGGCAGCGACAGTGGGCCGTCCAGCCGACGCATCGTGTCGCTGCACGAGGATGCGCGGCAACGCCTGTGGATCGGTACCGAGGACGCGGGCGTCAGCGTCCACGAACATGGCCGTTTCCGCCACCTTCCCATCTGTGGCGGCAGCTGCATGGTCGATCGGGTGTTCTCCGGCGATGGCGGCGACATCTGGGCACTGACCTCGGTCGGCGTCATCCGCATCGACCCGGACAGCTTGCGCGCGCGCGGCCCAGGCCAGCCCGGCCAATTCAGTCAGGTGGTGCACATCGGCAGCAAGGTGCTGGTGGCTGGCGTGTCGGGATTGCGACGTTTGTCGGACGGCAAGCTGGAGACGATCGCGTTGCCGGAAGGGCATCACATGGTGTCTTCGATGGTGGCGCTCGGAGACTCCGCGTGGATGGTGTTGAACGGCGGCGATCTGTATCGATTCGATGCCGACAGCGAGCACTGGACATGGCTGCGTGGCGGACTGACGCGGGAGACGCGGGTGCTGACCGATGGTGTCGGGGGGCTGTATCTGTCCGATGGCGTCGAGGGAACGCGGCGGCTTGCGGACGATGGCAGCGAGACGCCGCTGGAAGGCGCGCAGCGATTGTTCGCGGCCACGATGACGGCGGATGCGGATGGCGCCTTGTGGATCGGCACGCCCGGCAACGGGCTGTGGATGTTGCGTCCTTCGCGGGTCAGCCTGCTGCGCTCGACATCGGTGCCTGATGCGCCGGGACGGGTACTGGCGAGAGATGGTGCCGGCGGGATGTGGGTGGCCATGGGCTGCATGTCACTGTGGCATGTCGACGCGCAGGGCAGGCAGCGGGCATGGCCGATCGAGGCGACCGTGGATGAGGGCTGCATCCACAGCCTGGTGCACGATGCGGACACCGGAACGCTGTGGATCGGCATGTCCGGCGGCAGCCTGGAGCGACTGGTCGGAGGGCGCGTCGAGCGCGTGGCGGCCTGGCCACGATCCCGGCAGGTCGCTGTCTGGAAGATGCGTGACGGCAGCTTCTGGGTTGCGAACCTGCAGTTCGTCGGCCGCATGCGCTTCACCGAGGATGGTGCGTTGGCGGGTGTCGAGCAGGTGGACGAACTGGCTGGCATGGAAGTCAAGCGCATCGTCGACGCGCGTGCCGGGGGTGTGTGGGTGGTGGGTGATCATGGTGCGTTCCGGGTGGTCGACGGCGACGTGGTCGAGCGCTGGACTCCCGCGCAGGGCATCAACGGACGCTTCTTCCGCGCTCTCCATGAAGATGCCGATGGCGTGTTGTGGATCGGCAGCTACGGTCATGGGCTGATCCGGATCGAGAACGGCAAGGTGCAGCAGTACACCGAGGCCAACGGTCTGTTCGACGACACCGTGTCCTGCATCCTGCCCGGCGAACGCGGCCGTCTGTGGTTGGCCGGCAACCGCGGTATCGGCCTGCTGCTGGATCGGAACATCGGTGACGATGGGCCGCTCATGCGCAGCCTGACCGCCCAGGATGGCCTGGATCCGTCCGAGTTCAATGGCAGCCCGGTGCCGCCTTGCGCGGATGACGGCGCAGGGCAGCTGTGGTTCGCGATGATGACCGGTGTGGCACGCATCACCCCCGCGCAGTTGAGCGACTGGGTCGGCAGTGCCGTGCCTGCGGCATACATCGATCATGTCGCGGTGTCGGGGAATGCGCTGGATGTGTCACGGCCGGGCGAGCTCGGCGTCAGCGCCACCAATCTGGAAATCCGCTACGGTGCGATCGCCCTGCACAATTCCGGCAAGGTCCGCTTCCGCTACCGTTTGACCGGCCTCGATGACGTGGGCGATTGGATTGACGCCGGCACCAACCGCAGCCTGTTGCTGCCGGTGGTGCCATGGGGACAGCTGATATTCGAAGTACAGGCGCGGGTGGTGGGTGGGCCATGGTCGCCTTCGGCCACGCTGCAGCTGAGTCGTCCGCGACCTTGGTACAGGCACCAATGGATCTGGTTGGCGGTGAGCCTGGCGAGCCTGCTGGCAGTGCTGCGGATCACCCGTGAACAGGACGTGCCCGGGGTGGACGATGCCCTGCTCGCGCGCCTGCGCCGATCCGGTGCAGGGCCGGTCGACTGAGTCAGCCCGCCGGGTTCCCGCCTGTGGTCTGCAGCGGCAGGCGCAGGGTGAAGCAGGTCCCTTGCTCCGGCGTGCTGTCCACGTCGATATGGCCGCCGGATTCGGTGATGGTGCGGTAGACCACGGACAGGCCGATGCCGGTGCCTTGTTGTGCAGGCTTGGTGGTGAAGAACGGGTCGAACACGCGTGCGCTGACCTCATCTGACATGCCGCAGCCGTCATCGGTGAGGCGCAGCACGAAGTCGCCGTCGACAATCCGGCTTTCGATGCCGAAGCCGCCTTCTCCGGCGATCGCGTCGCCTGCGTTCTTGGCGATATTGAGCACGCAGGCCTCGAACTCGGCCAGGTCCATGTGGATCGGCGCCGCCTGCGGACACAGCGTCGCCGCCACGCGAACCCGCTTGCCGAGCATCGACTCGATCATCGGCAGCAATTCGGCCAGGACCTGGTTTGCATCGAACGTCTCGAGCCTGGGTGGGGTCGCCCGTGCCAGCGTCATCAGTTTGTCGGTCAACTGCTTGCCGCGGCGGGTTGCGGCGGCGATGCCATCCAGACGCGTCCGCGGATCGGCAACGTGATCGCTCTGACTGGCGTAGCCCAGGATGACGCTGAGCAGGTTGTTGAAATCGTGGGAGATGTTCCCGGCCAGCTTGCCCAGTGCGTCCATGCGTTGCGAATGGATCAGCTTTGCCCGCGAGCGCTCTTTTTCCTCCACTTCCGCTTCCAGTTGGCGATACAGCAGTGCCAGCTCGCGGCTGCGCTGGCGGCTGACATCGGACTTCAGGATCAGCCGGTCCAGGATCAGGGTCACGATCGCGTAACCCAGGGCCGACTGAAGCAGGTTGAACAGCTCCTCGCCCCGCATGGCGACGTTGGAGGCGCCATTGCGGTGGTCGACCCAGGCACCCAGCAGCAGGATCAGGAAATAGGCGCCGAACGTGGCCCACAGGCCGCTGCGGCCGAGCAACAGACCTGCGAACAGCAGCGGCACGATGCCGATCAGCAGCCCCTGCTGCGCCACCAGCCCGTAGTGGTAGTGGCTCAGCGCGAGCAGGCAAAGCCCGGTCACGATCAGCACGATGGCAGCGTTGCGGGGCAGCGGCATGGTGTCAGTATCTCGCGATGGTGGGCGGTGCGCACGGCTCGCTCCGTCCTCGTCCGCATCCCGCTGGCCAAGCCGGGGTGTCCGACCGGCAAAAAACCTAGAATAGGCTTTCACCATGCCGCCTATCCACCGGATCCGCATGCAGACGAAGACAGGCAAGCCCTCCGTGATGGTCGTCGAGGACGACGATGAGCTGCGCGATCGCATCCTCGTTCCCGGCCTGAGGAAGGAGGGGTTCGATGCCGAGGGTGCGGAAAGTGCGATGGCCCTGTATCGCAAGCTGAGCCTGCGTTCTTACGACATGTTCGTGGTCGACATCGGTTTGCCGGATGAAAGCGGCTTCGACGTGTTGAACCATCTGCGCAAGCTGGGCGACGTCGGCATCGTGCTGCTGACCGGCCGATCCGGTGCCGAGGATCGGGTGCAGGGCCTGGACAGCGGCGCGGATGCCTATCTGTCGAAGCCGGTTGGCGTGAACGTGCTGGCGGCCACCCTGCGCAGCGTGCTGCGTCGCCTCGGCCCGGTTGCAACGCCCGCCGAACCGGTGCCTCCACCGGCGCCTTCGGGCTGGCGCCTGGAGCAGCAGGGCTGGCAGCTGCTGTCGCCGTCCGGAACCCAGGTCACGCTGTCCAAGGGCGAGCGCCTGCTGCTGACGTTGCTGGCCGAGTCTGCGGGTACGGCCGTCGAGCGCGAAACGATCATCGGCCACCTGTGCGGCAATGACTACGACTTCGACCCGCACCGCCTCGAGATGCTGGTGCATCGGCTGCGCCGCAAAGTGCAACTGGTTGCCGGCGAGGAGTTGCCGCTTGTCACCGTGCGCGGCGTGGGACATCTGTTCCTGCCTTAACCCCGGCGCCATTTCCAACATCACGAAACCTCACCTTTCATTGCAGGGAAGGTGAGTTTGCGTGCGTGTATTGCACGCCATTGTTGTCTAAATTGCCGCCCGCAATCAGGGGCTATCGCATCCGGATCGTCGCGCCGCATACATCGGCGCGATCCGCGTCGTGTGTGTTCTGCGTTGCAAGTTCCGGTGCGTTTTCGCCTGTGCAGGCGCCGCCGGGAGTCTTTCGGATCAAAAGAAATCGGATGCGCCATGAATGGGTACTTGAGCACTGCGGGAATCGTGATTCGCACGTTTGCGAAGGCGTTTGGGCTGCGAGCCAGTCCGGGTGCGCGACGGGCGCGGCCCTTGCCCATGTTCGCGGCGATGTTCGCGTTCGTGCTGGCACTGATGCCGTTCATGGCGCATGCGCAGCTTGCGCAGCGACACAGCTTCAACGTCAGGGGCGACGTGGAGATGGTCGGCAACGCGCTGTTGACCTGCAGTGGTACCGGCTGCGCCAGCCAACAGGCCGGCACGACCGATGGCGGCAACGCCAGTCGGCAGATGGTTTACGTCAACATCGATGGTGCCGCGCTGCCCTTCGGTGTGCCGGAAAATTCCTCCCGTGCCGACCTGGCCTTGCCGGCCGGATCCACGGTGCTCTCCGCCGGGCTCTACTGGGGCGGTCGTGCGGGTTATTCCGACGGCAATCGCGGGACGATCTACCTGCGTGTTCCCGGCAGCGGCAGTTATCAGCCGATCACCGCCAGTGCTGCCGATGTGAACACCTTCATGGGGCAGGGCGAATCCGATGCGAATCGTCCCTATACGGCTCACGCCGATGTCACCAGTCTGGTCCGCAGTGCCGGCAGCGGCAGCTACTACGCGGGCGGCCTGACCTCAACTACCGGTGGCACAACCAGCCCCTTGGGTTTTTATGGCGGCTGGGCGCTGATCGTCCTCTACGAGAATGACGGCAAGCCATTCCGTCGACTGATGGTCTTCGACGGCAATGCGGGCTACGTGGCCAGCGGTGGCACCCAGACCGTGACGATCGATGGGCTGCTGACACCGGTCAGTGGCGATTTCGATGCCTACATGGGGGCCCTGGTCTGGGAGGGCGATCAGAACATTTTGGGGGACCAGTTCCGGTTGACGGGTGCCGGCGTACTCGACGGGGGTGCTCTGAGCGATGCGCAGAGCCCGAGCAACAACTTCTGGAACAGCGGCATCAGTCGTCTGGGCACGCGCTTCAGCGCGAAGTCACCGGACTACGTCAACCACTTCGCGGTCGATCTGAAGTTGGTGGACATCTCCAACACGCCGGCGAATGTCGGCAAACCGCGCATGGCCAATGGCGCGACGGGTGCCGACCTGACCTTCACCACCAATCAGGATGCCTATTTCCCGCACGCCCTTGTTTTCGTGTCGAATCTGTATGTGCCCGACCTGGTGACGTCGCTGCAGAAAACCGTCACCAACATTACGAACCCCGGTGGGCCGCTGCAGCCAGAAGACATTCTCGAATACACCATCGTGTTCGAGAACACCGGGCAGGACGGCGCCACGTTCGTGGTGATGACGGACGTGATTCCGACGCATACCACCTATGTGCCGGGGACCTTGGTCATCGTCGACGATGACGGTCGCGGGATTGCGGGCAACACGGTCCCATCCACCGATGCGCCGGGCGACGACCAGGCGGAGTACGACGCCGTCAACAACCGGGTCGTGTTCCGTGTCGGCAATGGTGCAAATGCCGTTCAGGGCGGTTTGCTCCAGTTCAATGAAGGCGTGCGTTTGCGCTTCCGCGTGCAGGTGGATGCGTCAGCTCCCGGCGGCACTGTCATCCATAACGTGGCCGGCGTGGAGCACAACGCGGAAACCGCGCCACTGCCGAACAATCTGACCGGCACCACGACGGCTGACATCGGTCCGGTCGCGAATCCGCCGAAGCTGGAGATCGCCAAGAGCGGTCCGGCCACGGCGGTGGTGGGCGTGGCGTATGACTACACGCTGACGGTGAGCAATACCGGCACGGCGACGACGGCGGACGCGACGGTGACCGATACCGTGCCGGCGGGTCTGACCATCAACTCGGCCGGCCCGGGCTGCAGCATCAGCGGCCAGGACGTGAGCTGCACGGTGGCTTCGGGCCTGGCGGCGGGCGCCAACACGGTGTTCACGATCAACGTGACGCCGACGGCGGCGGCCGGTGGCAGCGTGACCAACACCGCGAGCGTGAGCGGCGGTGGCGATCCGGACTGCACCACGGGCTGCGACAGCCCGCCGGTGGTGACCACCCTGAACGCGCCGAAG
>NZ_JBSTRX010000003.1:0-45231 GCF_054031035.1 Luteimonas sp. e5 | reverse complement strand
CATCAGCGGCCAGGACGTGAGCTGCACGGTGGCTTCGGGCCTGGCGGCGGGCGCCAACACGGTGTTCACGATCAACGTGACGCCGACGGCGGCGGCCGGTGCCAGCGTGACCAACACCGCGAGCGTGAGCGGCGGTGGCGATCCGGACTGCACCACGGGCTGCGACAGCCCGCCGGTGGTGACCACCCTGAACGAAGCCGACCCTGTGCAAATTCGTCTCGTGAAGTCGGCAAGCCCGCACAAGGTGAAGGCTGGCGACCTGGTTCGTTACACGCTGGCGATGCACAACACCGGCACCACGGCGCTGGTCGGGGGCACGATCATCGATACGCCGCCCGCGGGCTTCAGCTACATCGATGGCTCGCTGGTGGTGCGCGACGCTGACAGCGCGGGGCAGTTGACCGGCATCCACCCGATCACCATCGCCAACATCGACGTGCCGTCGGGCGAGACCGCGACCGTCACCTACCTGTTGCGCGTCGGTGCGGGCGTGCGTGCCGGCATCCACACCAACAGTGCGCTGGTGAGCAAGGATGGCGTGACCGTGTCGAATGTGGCCACGGCCAGCGTGCAGCTCAGTGCCGATCCGATGCTGGACGAATCGCTGATCGTGGGTACGGTGTTCGACGATCGCGATGGTGACGGCTGGCAGGACAGCGCCGCAATGAGCGCGGTGAAGGTGCAGGGCGGTTTCGCACCGGGTGCCTACGTTGCCGGTTCGACCACGGTTGATCGCGGCACCGGTGCCCAGCCGCAAGCCGATGCCAGCGCTCCGCTGCTGCACGGCATCGTGATTGGATCCATTGCCGGACGCGAGTCGGAGGCCGACCCGGCCGCCAGGCGCCGGGTGGTGGTCAGCCAGACGCTGAGCGCGCTGGAGTTCACCAACGACTTCGTGCTGACCAGCGATGAAGGCGTGACGGTGCGCATGGATGCCAGCGGCAACACCACGCTGGAGCATGCGGGCCAGGCGGCCAGGGGCCTGACGGCTGCCGCGCCGACCGTGTCGCGGGTGATCAGCCAGGTGGCGGACGGCTATCGCGTTGACTACGTGATAGAGAACGCGGGAATCGACGAACGCGGCATCCCGGGCGTGCGCATTGCCTCGGTGGAAGGTTTGCTGGTGGAGACCGACCAGTTCGGCCGCTACCACTTGACCGGCATCGATGGCGGGCGCTGGGAGCGTGGCCGGAACTTCATCCTGAAGGCCGACCCCGCCACCCTGCCGCCGGGAAGCGTGTTCACCACCGAGAACCCGCGTCTGCGCCGGGTGACCCCGGGCCTGCCGGTGCGCTTCGACTTCGGCGTGAAGCTGCCGGTCGAACTGATCGAAGGCGGCAGCCATCAGATCGAGCTGGAGCTTGGTGAATTCCTGTTCGATCCGCAGAGCGCCAACCTGCGCAGCGAATATCTGCCGATCGTCGAGAGGATGGCCGTGCAGATTCGCAAGCATGGCGCCGGCGAGGTGGTGATCGCCGCCAACGGCGAGCACGAGGCCTTGGCCTACGACCGTGCGAAGGCGGTGCGTGACGCATTGTTGCTGCAACTCGATCCGGAGTTGGCGCAGGCGACCACGGTCAGTCTGCGCACCGACCTGGCCGATCCGCGCAGCACGTTGCTGTCGCTGGGCGAGTCGCCAGTGCTGGGCACGATCCTGTTCGACACCGACAAGTCGGCCATCAAACCCGAATTCGTGCCGGTGATCGAGAAGATCGCCGCCGACATCGAGGAGCTGGGCGGTGGCGTGGTGGGCGTGATCGGTCATGCCGACCGACGCGGGTCGGATGCCTACAACCTGGCACTGGGCATGCGTCGCGCCAAGGCGGTTTACGAGGCCATTGCAGCGAAGCTGAGTGCCGAGGCACGCAGCCGTTTGCGAGTGGAGATCAATGATGACCCGACGGCCCCGGTCGGCCTGAAGAGCCGCTGAGGGAACGGTAATGAAGACGATGAAAATGAAGGTTCTGGACTGCGCCCTGATCGGTATCCTGGCTGGCCTGGCGTCACAGGGTGCGGTGGCGCAGGAAGCTGGCACACCGGTTGCCGACGCGCAGGCCGGCATGGACTGCAGTGATGCAGGTTGCTCCGGCGCAGAAGGTGAAATCCTGATGCGGGTGCGCACCCGTGGCGAACGCCAACCCGAGACACGGGATGCGGCGGAGAACTCGCCGGCACTGCAACCCGATCGCCGCGTCACCGTGGAGACCGAGCAGCCCGGCCGGGCCGTGGCGCTGGGCAAGTGGTCGGTACAGTTGCCTGACGGTGGCGTGCTGTGGGCGACCGAAGATCCGGCACTCGGTCAACCGCAGCTGGCCTTGTCGGCCAGTTCGATCGTGCCGTTCGACGGCAGTCGGATCACCAAGCCGGTGCGCTTCCATGGCTACAGCAACTACAGTGCGTTCATCGAACGCGCCGAAGTGCTCGTGTTCCTCGGAAGCGACGCCGACCTGGTGACCCCGGTCGCGACCATCCCGCTGCCGGTGGCCGCCATGGCCGATGCCGAATGGGATGGCGTGTTGCCCGCAGGCCTCCAGACAAGGGTCGGCGATGAGCTGGTCTACCTGCTGCGCGTGCATGGCAATGACGGCAGTTTCGACGAGACTTACCCGCGCCGCATGCAGCTGGTGACGCCGGAAGAAGCCGAGCGCGGCAACCAGATGCTGCGCAACGCCGCCGAGCGCAAGCTGGGGCAGGGCATGAGTGCCGATGAAGCGCAGTCCGCCAGCTTGGTGGACGGCGTGTTCGGCAGCAACAACCTGCGCGTGCAGAACATTCCGATCCACGGCTCGCGGATCCGGATCCAGGGCCGCAACCTGCCGGAGAATGCCAGCGTCAGCATCAATGGACGCGGCCATCCGCTCGACATCGAGCGCAAGCTGGTGGCCGAGTACCTGGCGCCGGTCGGGCAGCACCGCTTCGACATCGAAGTGGGCGGTGCCGGCATGCCCACCCCGATCCAGCGCACGCTGGACGTGGATGTCAGCGGCAAGTACATGTTCGCGGTGGCGCTGGCGGACGTGACCGTGTCCGGCAACAACGTGTCCGGCTCGATCGAACCCCTGGCCGGCGACGACCACTTCGAGAAGGACCTGACCGTCGATGGTCGCCTCGCCTTCTATCTGAAGGGCAAGATCAAGGGCAAATATCTGGTCACCGCTCAGGCCGATACCCGCGAACGCGAGGTGAGCCAACTGTTCAACGGGTTCTGGAAGGCCAATCCGCAGGACATCTTCCGCCGTCTGGATCCGGACCAGTACTACCCGGTATACGGCGACGACTCCACCACCTACCGTGACGTGGACACCATGGGCCGCCTGCATGTGCGCGTGGACTGGGACAAGAGTCAGGCGCTGTGGGGCAACTTCCATACCGGCATCACCGGCACCGAATACGGCCAGTACTCGCGTTCGCTGTACGGCGGCGCGCTGAGCTGGCGCAGCCGGCGCAGCACCGCACAGGGTGAAGCCGGCAGCGTGCTGAAGGTGTTCGGGTCCGAGGCGCAGACCGCGCCCGGCCACAGCGAGTTCCTGGGTACCGGCGGCAGCCTGTACTACCTCAAGCACACCGACGTGCTGCCGGGTTCGGAACGCGTGGTGCTGGAGATCCGCGACCCGGCCACCGGCCGTACCGAAGGCCGCGTCGAGCTGAAGGATGGCGCGGATTACCAGATCGACGACATGCAGGGCCGCATCATCCTGACCCGGCCATTGTCGGTGTTGACCCGCGAGAACGCGCCCAGCCTGACCCGCGACACGCCGCTGCACGGCCTGCTGCAGGTGTTGCTGGTGGACTACGAGTACCTCCCGCCAAGCTTCGATGCCGACCAGATGACCGTCGGTGTGCGCGGCAAGCACTGGTTCGGCGATCATCTGGCCGTCGGCGGCACCTATGTCGACGAGAATCGCGCAGGTGACGACTACAGTCTGGCGGGAGTGGACATCACCCTGCAGGCCGGGCGCGGTACCTACCTGAAGCTCGAGCAGAGCCGGACCCAGGCCACCAGCGCACCGATATTCTTCTCCAGCGATGGCGGTTTGAGCTTCATCCGCAGCAATCCGGTATCCGGCGCCCGCAAGGGCGATGCGCGGGCGCTCGAGGCGAGGGCGAACTTCAAGGAGCTGGGCTGGACGGAACTGGAATGGTCGAGTGCCGCGTGGTGGCGGCGGGTCGATGCCGGCTTCTCGATTTCGCGTTTCGATGCCGGCCAGGATATCGAGGAGTACGGCGGCGAGTTGCTCGGCCAGTTCAGCCCGAACTTCAGCCTGCACAGCCGCTACAGCCGCGCCGAACGCGGGCCGGAGTCGCTGACCCAGGGCCAGGTCAAGGCCGAATGGCGGATCAGCGACTTCAACACCCTGGCAGCCGAGCTGCGTCGCGTCGAGGAGGCTCGCATCGGCAGCACCGCGGCCGGCCTGCTGGCCGCCGTGCAGTACCGGCACCGCTTCGGCACCTCGCTGGAGCTGTACGGCACGGCGCAGGCGACCGTGGACGACGATGGTGGCAAGTACGCCGACAACGACGCGATCACCATCGGTGGCCGATACCTGTTCGGCGACCTGTCCAGCGTCAATGCCGAGTTCACCACTGGTGATCGTGGCGACGCGGCCGTGGTCGGTGCCGAGTACCGGCTCAATCCCAACCATTCGCTGTACGCCAACTACACCCACAGCACCGATCGCAGCCCCTGGGATCCGCTGTTCAATGCCCGCCAGGACACCGGCTGGACGATTGGCCAGCGCTGGCGGTTGTCGAACCAGGTGAACATGTACAACGAAAGCCAATGGCTGAAGGCACCGAACAAGTCGGGATTGGCGCATACCTTCGGCATGGACTTCTACCCGGCACCGGGCTGGAACCTCGGTTTCGCGCTGCAGCAAGCGGACCTGGACAGCGCGGCGGGCCAGGTCGATCGCCGCGCGATCAGTGTCAACGGCGGGCGCACCTCCAATGCCACCCAGTGGCAGAGCAAGCTGGAATTCCGTCGCGATACCGGTGCCGAGCGCCGGGAGCAGTGGGTGACCACCAACCACCTGACCCACAAGATCAACGAGAGCTTGCGCATCGCCGCTCGGCTGAACTACTCGAAGACCACCGACGAGCTGGTTGCCAGCGCGGGTGCCAAGTTCGTCGAAGGCAACCTGGGCTTTGCCTGGCGGCCATGGGACAGCACCCGCTGGGCAATGTTCGGGCGCTACACCTACCTTTATGACGTGTCCGCGTTGTCGCAGATCGGTGAGAACGTGGCCAACTACGACCAGCGCAGCCAGGTGCTGTCAGTCGAAGGCGTGTACAAGGCGGACGCTCGTTGGGAGTTCGCCGGCAAGCTGGCGCATCGCAGCGGCGAGGTGCGCATGGGTCGGCTGCAGGGTGCATGGGCCGATTCCACCGCCAACTTCGCGGCAGGCCAGGTGCGCTACGACATCGGCGGCCAGTGGCATGCCTTGGGCGAGGCCCGCTGGTTGGGCGTGAGCGATGGCGGCAACCGCTCCGGTTTCCTGGTCGGCGTGGACCGCGACATCGGCCGCAACTTCCGGGTCGGCGTCGGCTACAACTTCACCGACTTCAGTGACGATCTGACCAATTTCGATTACGACCACCGGGGCTTTTTCCTCAACGTGGTCGGGCGCTACTGAGTCTGGTCGAGGCTGGTACAGGCCGGCGAACATCCGCACGAGGGCGCCCCGGTGGCGCCCTCGCTGCCGTTGGGGTGTGCGCCGTCCACGGCGGCACACGCTGCAGCATCGGCGCGCCGCAGGCGTTCTTCTCGCACCGGCGCAGCACGCAGCAGGGCAGCGGCCGCACTGGCCGTATCGCGACGCTGGTCTGGCGCGCCTGAGCGCGGTTTACAGCTTGACCTGGCCGGTCTCGCTCAGCGCTTCGTGGTCGCCGGTGGTGGCGACGGTGGCGAAATAGGCCAGCTTGGTCAGCAGGTTGCCGGGGCCGTCCCAGTAGGCGGCTTCGTCGGCCTCGACGCGCAGCAGGGTGATGCGCGGATCGTCCGGGCCGTCCTTGAAGAAGGCGTCCAGCGCCGTGTTCCACAGCCGCCGCAACTGTTCGCGATCTTCGACGCTGCCGGCGCGGCCGGCGACGGAGACGTAATGGTTGTCGCCTTCGTGCATGAAACCGACATTGACCGCCGGTTGTGCCTTGATCTGCGCGATCAGCGGGTTGTCCGCTTCGGTGACGAACCAGAAGCCGCCATCGAACTCGTCGCCCAGTGGCGTCATCGGCCGCGATGCCAGCCGGCCATCGGCATCGACGCTGGTCAGCATGGCCACGCCGAAGCTGTCGATCAGCTTGCCGAGGGTCTTGCGCTGTTCCTGATGGTCCTGCGAATCCTGATGATGGCTCATCGTCGTGCTCCGTTCGTGGCGGGCCAGTGTCCCGCAGTGGCGGTGAGGGTGGCGAGAAGCGGCAACACGTTGATTTAACGCGTCTGCGCCACCATCTGGAGGGCATCGCGGGATCGCCCGCCCCGGAAGGAGATGCGCCGATGCGCATGGACAAACTCACCACCCGCTTCCAGCAGGCGCTGGCCGATGCGCAGTCGCTGGCGGTGGGACGCGACAACAACCTGATCGAGCCGGCGCACCTGCTGCTGGCGCTGATCGACCAGTCCGGCGGCGGCAGCCGGCCGTTGCTGCAGCAGGCCGGGGTCAACGTGCCGGTGCTGCGCGAGCGTCTGGTCGAGGCGCTGGACACGCTGCCGAAAGTCAGCGGCCAGGCCGGCAACGTCGGCATCGGCAACGACCTGGCGCGGCTGCTCAATGTCACCGACAAGCTGGCGCAGCAGCGTGGCGATGCGTTCATCGCCAGCGAGCTGTTCCTGCTCGCCGCGCTGGAGGACGGTGGCGCGGTCGGCCGTGCGCTGCAGGCCGGCGGTGCCGACAAATCGCGGCTCGAAGCCGCCATCGAACACATGCGTGGAGGTGAAACCGTGCAGGACGAAAGCGCCGAAGACCAGCGCCAGGCGCTGGAAAAATACACCATCGACCTCACCGCCCGGCACGAGAAGGGCAAGCTGGACCCGGTGATCGGCCGCGACGAGGAAATCCGCCGCTGCATCCAGGTGCTGCAACGCCGGACCAAGAACAACCCGGTGCTGATCGGCGAGCCGGGCGTGGGCAAGACCGCGATCGTCGAGGGTCTGGCCCAGCGCATCGTCAACAACGAAGTGCCGGAAGGCCTGCGCGGCAAGCGCGTGCTGTCGCTGGACATGGGCGCGCTGATCGCCGGCGCCAAGTACCGCGGCGAGTTCGAGGAACGGCTGAAGGCGGTGCTCAGTGACCTGGCCAAGAGCGAGGGCCAGATCATCCTGTTCATCGACGAGATGCACACCATGGTCGGCGCCGGCAAGGCCGATGGCGCGATGGACGCCGGCAACATGCTCAAGCCCGCGCTGGCGCGTGGCGAGCTGCACTGCATCGGCGCGACCACGCTGGACGAATACCGCCAGTACATCGAGAAGGACGCGGCGCTGGAGCGGCGCTTCCAGAAGGTGTTCGTGGGCGAGCCGAGCGTCGAGGACACCATCGCCATCCTGCGCGGGCTGAAGGAGCGCTACGCGGTGCACCACGGCGTGGAGATCACCGACCCGGCGATCGTCGCCGCCGCAACCTTGTCCAACCGCTACATCGCCGACCGCCAGCTGCCGGACAAGGCCATCGACCTGATGGACGAGGCCGCTTCGCGCATCCGCATGGAGATCGACTCCAAGCCGGAGGAGCTGGACCGCAAGGAGCGCCGCCTGATCCAGCTGAAGATCCAGCGCGAGGCGCTGAAGAAGGAAACCGACGATGCCTCGCGCCAGCGGCTGGCCGACCTGGAGGACGAGATCGCGGTGCTGGAGCGCGAGTACAACGACCTGGAGGAAGTCTGGAAGTCGGAGAAGGCCACGCTGCAGGGCGCGACCAAGATCAAGGAGCAGATCGAGGACGCGCGCCTCGAACTGGAGGCGGCGCAGCGTGCGCAGGACTACACCCGCATGAGCGAAATCCAGTACGGAAAGCTGCCGGAGCTGGAAAAGCAGCTGGCCGCCGCGCAGGAGGTCGAAACCAGCGGCTTCCGCCTGCTGCAGGACAAGGTCACCGCCGAGGAAATCGCCGAGGTGGTCAGCCGCTGGACCGGGATCCCGGTCAGCAAGATGCTGGAGGGCGAGCGCGAGAAGCTGCTGAAGATGGAGCAGCAACTGCATACCCGCGTGGTCGGCCAGGACGAGGCGGTCAAGGTGGTGTCCGATGCGGTGCGGCGCTCGCGTGCCGGCCTGTCCGATCCCAACCGCCCGTCCGGCTCGTTCCTGTTCCTCGGCCCCACCGGCGTCGGCAAGACCGAGCTGACCAAGGCGCTGGCCGAATTCCTGTTCGACTCGAGCGATGCGATGGTGCGCATCGACATGAGCGAATTCATGGAGAAGCATTCGGTGGCGCGGCTGATCGGCGCACCGCCGGGCTATGTCGGCTACGAGGAAGGCGGCTACCTGACCGAGGCGATCCGCCGCCGCCCGTACAGCGTGATCCTGCTGGACGAGGTGGAAAAGGCGCACCCGGACGTGTTCAACATCCTGCTGCAGGTGCTGGACGATGGCCGCCTGACCGATGGCCAGGGCCGCACCGTGGACTTCCGCAACACGGTGATCGTGATGACCTCCAACCTCGGCTCGCACCAGATCCAGGAGCTTGCCGGGGATGATTCACCCGAAGCCTACGTGCAGATGAAGGCCGCGGTGATGGGCGTGGTGCAGGCGCACTTCCGCCCCGAGTTCATCAACCGGCTGGACGACATCGTGGTGTTCCACCCGCTGGACAAGGCGCAGATCCGCGAGATCGCCAAGATCCAGCTGCGCGGTCTGGAAAAGCGTCTGGCCGAGCGTGGCATCGGCATCGAACTGTCGGACAAGGCCTTCGAGCTGCTTGGCAATGTCGGCTTCGACCCGGTGTATGGCGCGCGCCCGCTGAAGCGCGCGATCCAGCAGCAGATCGAAAACCCGCTGGCCTCGGAAATCCTCGCCGGCCACTTCGCCCAGGGCGATACGGTCAAGGTCGACGCCGAAGGCGGCAAGCTGGTATTCGTGAAGGGCTGAGCCACGGCAGCGTGGCAACCGAAGCGGCGCCCGCGGGCGCCGTTTTCGTGCGTGCCGTAATCAGTCCGCCAGCATCTGTCGCAGGCGCGCGACGCCGGCGCTGGCCGGCAGCGGCCAGTGCTCGTCCACCTTGCGGCTGAGGGCGCTGGCCTGCGGGTTGATTTCGATGGTGCGCACGCCGCACTGGCGGGCGAAGGCAGGCAGGCTGGCAGCGGGTTGCACCAGTCCGGAGGTGCCGATCACCACCGCAAGATCGCAGCTTTCGATCGCGGCCAGCGCCTGCTGCCAGTCGGCGGCCGGCAGCGCCTCGCCGAACCAGACCACGCCCGGTCGGAACATCCCGCCGCAATGCACGCAGGCCGGTGGCGGCTCGCGTCGGCCCGCGTCCAGCGGCACCGGCGGCGCGGCCAGGATCGGGTCGGGTGTCTGCTCGGCCCCGCAGTCGATGCAGCGCGACTTCAGCAGCCGCCCGTGCAGATGGATCACCCGCGAGCTGCCGGCGCGCTCGTGCAGGTCATCGACGTTCTGCGTGACCACGGTGACCGCGTGTCCGGCTTGTTCCAGTGCGGCAATGCCACGATGTCCGGCATTGGGCTCGCAAGCCATGAGCTGCGCCGCGCGCCAGCGGTACCAGCCCCAGACCAGCGCCGGGTCGCGGCGAAAACCCTCCTCGCAGGCCAGTTCCGCCGGATCGAAGCGCGCCCACAAGCTAGTCAGCGCGTCGCGGAAGGTGGCGATGCCGCTTTCCGCCGACATCCCGGCGCCGCTGAGCACGACCAGATTCATGCGATGCCGGCTCCGCGGGTTTGCCCACTTTCAGCGCCGTCACCGGCTTCGCCCGAAGCCTCCGTCGACACCTCGTCCGCGCCATCGCCGCGTGCAGCCAGCCGCTGCTCCAGCGCCGCCACGCGCCGCTCCAGATCCTCCAGCCGCTGGCGCAGCGGTGGCGTGCCGCCGGTGGCATCGGCCTGCGGCATTTCGTCGATGAAGTCCGCATCATCGGCCTCGACCAGCAGCTGCCGGTAACGGTCCTCGCGCTGCCCGGAACGGCGCGGCAGCACCGCCACCAGCGGCACCTCGCGCTGCATCAGCCGCTGCAGGATGAAGGCGGTTTGCTCGGCGCTTTCGATCCGTGCCAGCCGTTCGCTGCGTGCGTACAGCTCGTGCACGGTCTGCGGCCCGCGCAGCATCAGCAGGGCCATCAGCGCGGTCTGCGGCGGGGTCAGGTCGAGGACGATCTCGAAACGATGCGCATAACGCTCGGCGCGCGCGGTGTGCTGCGAACGCACCAGCCCGCGCACTTCCAGCTGGCGCAGCGCGTGGTGCACCTCGCCGGGTTCCAGCGCCAGCACCGGCTCGCGCGCGGTCTTCTGGTTGCAGGCCAGGATGACGTTGTTGACGGTCAGCGGATACGCATCCGGCGTGGTTGCTTCCTTTTCGATCAGGCAGCCGAGGATGCGTGCCTCGACCGGCGTCAGCCGGGGTGGTTCATTGGTGGCGTTCATGCGCGTGCCGGGTTCGGGCCTGCCTTCATTCTATGTGCCACCTGGACAATGCCTTGCCTGAAAAGGAAACGGGCGCCGCAGCGCCCGTTCCGATGGAACCGTGGACGGCCCGGTTTACCAGCTGAAACCGACCTTGCCGTACACGTAGGCACCGTTGAAGCCGAACGGCGAGCTGTTGCTGTAGGGGAACTGGCCGTTGGTCGAGTTGGCGAAGATGTTCTCGTCCGGATAGACATCGAACACGTTGTCCGCGCCCAAGGTGAACTTCCAGCCGTCGAGCTTGTAGCTGGCCGCGATGTCGGTCAGCCACTTGGCGCCATAGGTCTGGTCGTTGGCCGCGTTGTTCGGCGTGGTCTGCACGCTGCCGTAGCGGGTGCCGGTCAACGAGAACTCCCAGTTGGCGCTGCTCCATACCCCGCCAAGCATGAACTTGTCGCGCGGGAAGCCCTTCTCGATGCGCCCGGTCTCGGTGCGGTCGATGCGCTCGAGGTTGAGGCCGCTCTGCTCGAGTTGCGGCGGGTTCGGCGCGATGCGGGTGATTTTGGTCCTGGTGTGGTTGTAGGCTGCGGTCAGATCCAGCGCGCCGGCCGCAAACTGCCAACGGTACTGGCCGACCACGTCCACGCCGCGGGTGCGGGTATCGACCGCATTGGTGAAGTAGCGGCCACCGTTGACGCCGAAGATGCCCTGCGCTTCGAGCAGCGCGCGCACGCCCTCGCCGGTCAGGTTGGACGAAAGCACGATGCGGTCATCCACGTCCACCTGGTAGGCGTCGATGGTCACGTACAACCCGTTCGCCGGCTGCATCACCAGGCCCAGGCTGGCCGAACGCGAGGTTTCCGGCTTCAGCGGCTCGGCACCGAATGCCTGCGCGATGGCGCTGGAGGCGGGGAAGGTGCGGATCTCGAACGGCGTCGACACACCCGGCAGGTACACCGTGCTCACGGTCTGGAAGTACTGCTGCGGCAGCGACGGTGCACGGAAGCCGGTGGACACCGTGCCGCGCAGGGCGAAGACCGGGTTGAACGCATAGCGCGCCGAAAGCTTGCCCGAGGTCTTGTCGCCGAAGTCGCTGAAGTCCTCGTAGCGCACCGCGCCACCGAGGGTGAACGCCGCGGTGATGTCGGTTTCCGCATCCACGTACAGGGCATGGCTCTTGCGGTCGTAGTGACCGGACACCGCGGGCGAGAAGCCGGGGAAGCCCTGCGCGCCGCCGGGGCGGCTCAGGTCGGGCTGCGCGTAGGAGCCGTACTCGCCCGGCGACTGGTTCCACTTGTCGTAGCGGTACTCGGCACCGAAAGCGAGATTGAGCGGAGCCGCCAGGCCGATCTCGAAGCCGCGACGGAAGTCGAGGTTGACGATGTTCTGCGTGGTTTCCAGCGTGCCGTCGTAGAACTCGCGCGGCGAGGTCGGGCCCAGGCTCGCGTTGAGCGTGTTGCGGGTGTGGAAGGCGAGGTCGTTCCAGCCGTAGTTGTAGCTGAGATCCCAGTCCCACTCGCCGGCGATCACGCCACGCACGCCGAGCACCGCCGAGCGGTCACGCGAGATGTTGTTGATGCGCGGCAGGAAGCCGTCGGGGTAGATCGAGGGAATGTTCTGCGTCGGGTTGTTCGGCGCACGGAAGAACGCATAGGAAGTGATGTCGCGATGGCTGGCGGTGCCCCAGCCGTACAGTTCGACGTTCTCGCCGAGCTTGATCCGGGTGTTGAGCGAGACGGCGCCGAAGTCGACGGAGGGGTCGCCGATCACGAACGCCTTCTGCCCGAGCTGCGGCTGCGTCGGGCTGGGGGTGCCGGCGAACGGACGCGCGCGGTTGGTGCGCTCCTGGGTGCCGACCTGGGCCGAGAGGTGCAGGCTGCCGGCCTCGCCCAGCGGGAAGCCGGCGTCGCCGGCCAGCTGCCACTGTTCGCCGTCGCCGGCCGAAGTCTTGCCGGTGGTCATGCCGATGCTGCCGCCTTCGCGGCTGCCCTTGAGGATGACGTTGACCACGCCGGCGATGGCGTCCGAGCCGTACTGCGCGGAGGCGCCATCGCGCAGCACCTCGACGCGGTCGATGGCCGAAACCGGGATGGTGTTGAGGTCGACCGGCGCCGAGCCGCGGCCCATGGTGCCGTTGAGGTTGAGCAGCGACGAGGTATGCCGGCGCTTGCCGTTGACCAGCACCAGCACCTGATCGGGGGCCAGCCCGCGCAACTGCGCGGGACGGATCGCGCTGGTGCCATCGGTCAATGCCGGGCGCGGGAAGTTCAGCGACGGCAGCGCGCGCGCCAGCGCGGTGGCGAGTTCGGTGGAGCCGGTCGCTTGCAGCGCCTCGCGCGAAATGACGTCGATCGGTGCCGGCGATTCGGCCACGGTGCGGTCGAGCGCGCGCGTGCCGGTGACGATGACGGTATCCAGCGCGGACTTCTCGCGCTCGGTCTGCGCGGGGTCCTGGGCCAGCGCGGGGGTGGCGATGGCCAGCGCGATGGCGGTGGCAAGCAGGTGACGTTGCATGGGAAATCTCCACGATGCGGTGGGGGTGTCCCGAGCATTTCATGAATTCTTCACAAAATGCAATGGGCATTTGGTCGTAGCCTTCCATCCACCTTCGCGATGCGGATGGCGACATGCGCCGCTTGGACACGGCGCAGGCGCGGTCCGCGCATGAGCAGCGTGAGCGTGGAGCCGCGTGTTAATATTCCGCTTCTCAGGTGGCCGCGATGTCCGTGCAGGGCATCGGGCTGAAACGGGAATCCGGTGGGCGCGCAGGCGCGAATCCGGAGCTGCCCCCGCAACGGTAAGCCAGCCAAGGGACGACACACGCCACTGTGCGGCACGCATGGGAAGGCGTCGCTCCCGCGGATCCACACGGATCCGGCAGGCAAGCCCGGAGACCGGCCTGGGATTGACCGGACATGCGGTGGGCATGCGGACGGTGCCGGCCGTGGGCCGCGTCGTTGCGCGCTTCTGCTGTCCTTCCGCCAGTCCACCGCGCATGCAGACGCGGACCGCAGGAGTGCACCATGTCGTTGTTTTCCCCCCGTTTCCGTCCCGTCGTGCTTGCCGTGGCGATTGCCGCCGCATTGCCGGCGACCGCTGCCATCGCCGCCGAGAGCGATCCCCGTTCGCTGGACACCCTGGTGGTCACCGGCACCCGCAGCGAACAGCCGCTGCGCGAGGCGCTGGCCGCGACCACGGTGATCGACCGCGAGCAGATCGAGCGTCTGCAGCCGGCCTCGCTGCTCGACCTGCTGCGTGGTCAGGCCGGCATCACCCTGTACAACCAGGGCGGACCGGGCAAGCTTTCGGGATTGTTCCTGCGCGGCACCGGCACTGGTCATGTGCTGGTGCTGGTGGATGGCGTCAAGATCGCCTCCGCCACCGCCGGCATGCCGATGCTGCAGGACATCCCGCTGGCCCAGGTCGAGCGCATCGAGATCGTGCGCGGGCCGTATTCCAGCCTGTACGGGGCCGAGGCGATCGGCGGCGTGATCCAGATCTTCACCCGCCAGCCCGGCGAGGGCCTGCGCGGCAACGGCGCGCTGACCGTGGGCAGCCATCGCCTGCGTGCGCTGGAAGCAGGCATCGGCGCGCGCCAGCAGCGCGGCTGGTTCAACATCCAGGCCGCGCACGAACGCAGCGACGGCATCGATGCCTGCCGCGGGCGTGCGCCGGTCGGTGCCTGGGGCAGCCCGGACTACGTGCCCGGTGCCGGCTGCTTCGTCGATGAGCCAGACCGCGACGGATATCGCAACCGCTCGCTCTCGCTCGCCGGCGGCATGGAATTCAACGAGGCCTGGTCGGCCGAGGCGCGCGCCCTGCGTGCCGAGGGCCGCAGCCAGTTCGATGGTGGCTTCAGCAACGAAACCGAGGTGGTGCAGCAGGTGCTCGGCGGCAAGCTGCGCTATGCCCCGACGCAGGCGTTCGCGCTGAGCCTGAATCTCGGCAGCGCGCAGGATCTGTCCGATGGCTTCCTTGACGGGGCCTACGTCAACACCATCGATACCCGTCGCCGGGTGGCCGGCGTGCAGGCGGATTTCGCCACCGGCGAGGCCGGCCAGGCCAGCGTCGGTTTCGATTGGCAACGCGAGCGGGTGCATGCCTCCAGCCCGCTGGACCTTGACAGCCGCAGCGTGCGTGGGGTGTTCGGCCAGTGGCTGGGCCGCTTCGATGCACACCGGCTGCAGCTTGCCGCGCGGCATGACGACAACAGCCAGTTCGGCGGCGTGTTCACCGGCAGCGCCAACTGGGGTTTCGACCTCAGTGACACGCTGCGTCTGAGCGCAGGCTATGGCAGCGCATTCCGCGCACCGACCTTCAACGACCTGTACTACCCCGGCTCCAGCAACCCGGCGCTTCGCCCGGAGCGCTCGCACACCGCGGAACTGGGCCTGCGCGGCACCCCGGCCTGGGGCCTGTGGTCGCTCAATGCCTATGAAACGCGCCTGCGCGACCTGATCGTGTTCAACCCGGCGGCGAGCTCGCCCGACAGCCCCTGGGGCATGCCGGAGAACATCCAGCGCGCACGCATCCGCGGCGTGGAAGGCAGCCTCGGCGTGGACATCGCCGGCTGGGCGGTGAATGCGACGGCGAGCTGGATCGACCCGCGCAACACCACGCCCGGTGCGTTCGACGGCAACCTGCTCAATCGCCGCGCACGCGCGCTGGCGCGGATCGATGTCGACCGTGCGTTCGGCGACTGGAGCGTGGGCGCCAGCCTCAACGGCAGCGGCCATCGTTACGACGATCCGGCCAACAGCGTGCGCCTCGGCGGCTTCGCCACCAGCGACCTGCGCGCCGACTGGCGCTTCAGCCCCGACTGGCAACTGCAGGCAGTGGTGCGCAACGTGTTCGACAAGCGTTACGAAACCAGCGCCTGGTACCACCAGCCGGGTCGCGAATATGCACTGACCCTGCGTTACAGTCCGTCAGCCCGATGATCCGGAGCGGGGCGGCAACGCGCCGCCCCGCATCACGCCCCGAGACCCCCATGGCCCGATACCGACCCCGTCGCCCCCTGCATTGGCAGCGCATCTACCAGTGGGCGCATCCGAGCCACCGCTGGAACGTGTGGCGCGACGTGCTGCTCGAAGCGCAGCCGTGGACGCAGCGGCCCGAGGCGGTGCGCGCCGCGGTGCGAGACTGGCTCGGCGGGATGCAGGTCGAAACCATCGAGGTCGATGGCGAGCGCATCGAGGTCGCCGCCAGCGGCGGCATCTGGGTGCAGGCCGAGGATTTCGCCGGAGGGCAGCCGGCGATGTCGATCCAGCTGCATTCCAGCGGCGAGGACGCGTTCGATTCGCTCAAATGGCATGCCGATGCGCTGGTCGACGTGCTGCTGCAGGCCGATCCGGACATCAAGGTGAAGTGGGTGCGGCACCCCCATCGCCGCCACTACCTGCGACAGACCACGCGCTAGCCGACAAGCGGGCCGTGGCATGGTGCGGCTTACAATTCGCCGATGATTTCCTTCCGTGATTTCGCCCTGCGCCGTGGCGAACGCCTGCTGCTGTCCGCGGTCGACCTGACCCTGCACGCGGGCTGGCGCGTGGGCGTGGTCGGCCGCAACGGCAGCGGCAAGTCCTCGCTGTTCGCCGCGTTGATGGGCGAGGTGGAGCCCGATCGCGGCGACATCGACCTGCCGGCCAGGGCGCGCATCGCCAGCGTGGCGCAGGAAACCCCGTCCTTGCCGGATGCGGCGCTGGACTTCGTGATGTCCGGTGATGACCGCTTGCACGCCGCGGTCGTGGCCGAACGCGAGGCGGTGGCGCGCGAGGACTGGGAAGCGGTGGCCGCCGCGCACCAGCGCCTGGGCGAGCTGGATGGTTACGATGCCGAGGCCCGTGCCGGCCGCCTGCTGCATGGCCTGGGCTTTGCCGCGGAGACCCACCGCCGCGCGGTGGCGGCGTTTTCCGGTGGCTGGCGGGTGCGCCTGAACGTGGCGCGCGCGCTGATGATGCCGAGCGACCTGTTGCTGCTGGACGAGCCGACCAACCACCTCGACCTCGATGCCGTGGTGTGGCTGGAAGACTGGCTCAAGCGCTATGCCGGCACCCTGCTGGTGATCAGCCACGACCGCGAGTTCCTCGACAACGTCGCCACCCACGTGTTGCATCTGCATGAGGGGCAGGCGCGGTTGTATGCCGGCAACTACACTGCGTTCGAGCGCCAGCGCGCCGAGCACCTGCGCCAGCAGCAGATCGCCTTCGACAAGGAACAGGCCGAGCGCGCGCACCTGCAGAAGTTCATCGACCGCTTCAAGGCCAAGGCGAGCAAGGCGCGCCAGGCGCAGTCGCGCATCAAGCGGCTGGCCAAGCTGGCCGGCACCGAGGCGGTGCGTGCCGAGCGTGCACTGCACATCGCCTTGCCGCAGCCGGCGCGGATGCCCAATTCGCTGCTCGCATTGCGTGCGGTGGATGCCGGCTACGGCGGCGAGGCACGCATCCTGCAGGGCGTCGGTTTCACCCTGGAGGCGGGCGACCGCATCGGCCTGCTCGGGCCGAATGGCGCCGGCAAGTCCACCCTGGTCAAGACCCTGGTCGGCGAGTTGCCGCCGATGGCCGGCGAGCGCATCGCCCATCCCGACCTCGTCATCGGCTACTTCGCCCAGCACACGGTGGAATCGCTGCGTGCGGGCAGCTCGCCGATCGACCATCTGCGGACGCTGGCGCCCGACGGCTCGACCCAGGAGTTCCGCAACTTCCTCGGCCGCTGGCAGTTCGCCGGTGACCGCGCATTCGAGCCGATCGACCATTTCTCCGGCGGCGAAAAGGCGCGCCTGGCGCTGGCGCTGATCGCGTGGCGGCGGCCCAACCTGCTGTTGCTGGACGAGCCGACCAACCACCTCGACCTCGACATGCGCGAGGCGCTGGCCGAGGCCCTGAGTGACTTCGACGGCGCCATCGTCATGGTCAGCCATGATCGCCATCTGATCGGCCTGGTCTGCGATGCGTTCTGGCGCGTGCATGATGGCGTGGTCGAACCGTTCGACGGCGACCTCGACGATTACGCCGAGTGGCTGCGCGCGCGTCCGGCGCCGGGCGCGGAGGTGGCGGAAGAAAAGAAGCCGGCGGCGCAAGCGCCACGCCCCGTTGCGAACCCGCCGAAGCCGGCCAAAGCCAATCCGCAGAAGGTGAAGGAAGCCGAGGCGCGGGTGGCACGGCTGGAGCAGAAACTGGCGGCCTGCGAGGCGCAACTGGCCGATCCGGACGTGTATGCCGATGCCGATCGCGTGATCGATCTGGGCCGCGAGCAGATGCAGCTGCGCAGTGAACTGGAGGCCGCCGAGGAGGCATTGTTGCAGCTGTACGGCTGAGCGTCCCGCTGTGCGGGCACTGCACGTGTCGCCGTTTCACGTTATCGTCGGGCGATGAACAGACTCTCCGTGATCCTGCTTTCCCCGCTCGCGCTGGCACTTGCCGCCTGCACGCCCGCCGCCGACACCGCGGCGCCTGACACCACCGCAATGGTCGGTGATGCCGGCACCGATGCCGCGGTCGAACAGGCCGCCGCACCGGTCGATGCCTTCCTCGCCGCCATCGCCACGCATTGCGGCAAGGCCTACGAGGGCCGCATCGTCGCCAACGAACCCAAGTCGCCCGAGCCTGATGCTTTCGAGGGCCAGCGCCTGGTCATGCATGTGCGCGGCTGCGATGCGCCGAACGAGCGCATCGAGATCCCGTTCCACGTCGGCGAGGATCATTCGCGCACCTGGATCCTGACCCGCCAGGGCGAGGGCCTGCGACTCAAGCACGACCACCGCCAGGCCAATGGCGAGCCCGATGACATGACCATGTACGGCGGCGATACCGCGAGCGCCGGCAGCGCCGAGCGTCAGGAGTTTCCGGTCGATGCCGAATCCATCGCCATGTTCGAGCAGGGTGGCTTGAATGCCTCGGTGGAGAACACCTGGGCGATGGAGATCCATCCGCAGACCTTCGTCTACGAGTTGTCGCGCCCGGGTGGCCGCCTGTTCAAGGTCGAGTTCGACCTGCAGCAGGACGTGCCGACACCGCCGACCCCGTGGGGCTGGTGAGCGCCGGCGCCTCGCAGACATCCATGACATCAGCAAGGGCGGCCCATGCCGCCCTTTTTCATGGCGGTGGTTTGATATCCCATCGCTTCATGCGCATGAAGCGATGAATGGTGCTAAGGTGACCCTTCCTTGATCCGGGCCGTCCCATGAGCACTCAACATTTCGAAACCCTCGCCCTGCATGCCGGCTACACGCCGGAGCCGACCACCCGTGCGGTGGCGGTGCCGATCTACCAGACCGTCGCCTATGCCTTCGACAGTGCGCAACACGCCGCCGACCTGTTCGACCTGAAGGTGCCAGGCAACATCTACAGCCGGATCATGAACCCGACCTGCGCGGTGCTCGAAGCGCGTGTGGCCGCATTGGAAGGCGGCATCGGCGGCCTGGCGCTGGCCTCCGGGCAGTCGGCGATCACCTATGCGATCCAGACCATCGCCGGGCAGGGCGACAACATCGTCAGCGCGTCCTCGCTGTACGGCGGCACCTGGAACCTGTTCGCCCACACCCTGCCGCAGTTCGGCATCGAGGCGCGGCTGGCCGATCAGCACGACCTGGCGGCACTGGAAGCCCTGATCGATGCGCGTACCAAGGCGGTGTACGTGGAAAGCATCGGCAATCCGTCCGGGCGCGTCGCCGACATCCCGGCGTTGGCCGAGCTGGCGCATCGCCACGGCGTGCCGCTGATCGTCGACAACACCGTGGCCACGCCGTGGCTGCTGCGTCCGATCGAACACGGCGCCGACATCGTGGTGCATTCGCTGACCAAGTACATCGGCGGCCATGGCAATTCGATCGGCGGCATGATCGTCGACAGCGGCCGCTTCCCCTGGGCCGAACATGCCGAGCGCTTCCCGCAACTGAACCAGCCCGATGCGAGCTATCACGGCGTGGTCTACACCGAAGCGCTGGGCGAAGCCGCCTACATCGGCCGCGCGCGTGTGGTGCCGCTGCGCAACACCGGCGCCGCGCTGTCACCGTTCAACGCCTTCCTGATCCTGCAGGGCCTGGAAACCCTGTCCCTGCGCATGCAGCGCATCTGCGAGAACACGCAGAAAGTGGCCGAATACCTGCAGCAGCACCCGAAGGTGGCCTGGGTCGATTACGCCGGCCTGCCGGACCATCCCGACCATGCACTGACCCAGCGCCTGCTGGGCGGCCACGGCTCCGGCCTGCTGACTTTCGGCATCGCCGGCGAAGACGGCCGCGCCGCCGGCGAACGCTTCCTCGACGCACTGCAATTGTTCACCCGACTGGTCAACATCGGCGACAACAAATCCCTCGCCACCCACCCCGCCAGCACCACCCACCGCCAACTGTCCCCCGACGAACTGCAACGCGCCGGCGTCCGCGAAGACACCGTGCGGCTGTGCGTGGGCATCGAGCATGTGGGGGATTTGTTGGCGGATCTCGAGCAAGCGCTTGAGAGCTAGTAACGAGTGGAGAGGAACGAGGAACGAGTTGGGGCTGACGTCGTGCCTGATCGCACTCGTTCCTCGTTCCTCGTTTCTAGTTCCTCGCCTTTACTCGTTCCTCGTTTCTAGTTCCTCGTTCCTCGCCTTCACTCGTTCCTCGTTCCTCTCCACTCGTTACTAGCTCTCTACTTCCACCGGCCGCCCCCTCTCATCCACCGCGACCATGCTGAAGCGTCCACGCGTGGCCAGGCGTGATTGGCCGCTGTGCAGGTCTTCGCAGTGCAGTTCCACCTCGACCTGCATCGAGGTGCGGCCCACCGACACCACCCGTGCGCGCAATTCGACGATGGCGCCGGTGGGGACCGGGGCACTGAAATCGATTTGCTCGCTGCGCGCGGTGACCACGGTGCGCCGGGCATGCCGGCTGGCCGCAATGAACGCCGCCTTGTCCATCCACGCCAGCGCCTGCCCACCGAACAGCGTGCCGAGGTGATTGCTGTGGTCGGGGAACACGATTTCGGTGATGCGGATTTCGGGGGAAGCTTGGGACATGAGAGCGAGGAGTGAGGGCAGAGAAGTGAGAAGTGAGAGAAAGGCAGGTGGCGGAGGGCTGGAGGTGAGTGGCTCGAAGTGGCGGTGGGGAGGCGGGGAGTGAGTGGGGGGCTGGCGAGGAGAGAGTGAAGAGAAGTGGGAAGTGAGAGAGGGCAAAAGCGGGTGCTTTTCGCTTGCTTTCTGCCATCGGGAGCGGCGGCCGTGCGCGGCGAGCCGGCTCGGGCCGCAAGAGTCAATGAGGCAGTGAAGGCTTCTGAACACCTGACACCACAGCGCTCACCACACCTCATCCAAGTCCCGGACTTCCCCCAAATCGTTTTTGCTTGCCATCGCCCCGCTCTTCTCTCACTTCTCACTTCTCTGCACTCACTTCTAGCCTTCAAAATGCATGATCAAAATCCACTTCGCCGGTCACGCCGACCTGGTAGGCGCTGACGCGGCGTTCGAAGAAGTTGGTCAGCTCCTGCACGTCCTGCAGTTCCATGAACGGCAGCGGGTTGCGGACGTTGTAGACCTTGGGCATGCCCAGTTTGGCGAAGTGGTTGTCGGCGCAGTGCTGCAGGTACTGGCGCATGTCGCGTTCGGAAATCCCGGCGACGCCGCCGGAGAGCACGTCCTCGGCGAACTGCATCTCGCATTCGATCGCTTCGGCCAGCATCTCGCGGATCTGCGTCTGCATTGCCTCGTCGAACAGTTCCGGTTCCTCCTCGCGGATGGTGCGCACCGATTCGAAGGCGAACTCCATGTGCGCGGACTCGTCACGGAACACCCAGTTGGTGCCCGAGGCCAGGCCCGGCAGCAGGCCGCGCGAGCGCAGGTAGAACACGTAGGCGAACGCGCCGAAGAAGAACAGGCCCTCGATGCAGGCGGCGAAGCAGATCTGGTTGAGCAGGAACTGGCGACGCTGCTCGCGGGTTTCGATCCGGTCCAAGTCCTGGATCGAATCGATCCACTTGAAGCAGAAGTCGGCCTTGGCCTTGATCGAGGGGATGTTCTCCACCGCGGCGAAGGCCTTGGTGCGCTCGGCCGGATCAGGCAGGTAGTTGTCCAGCAGGGTCAGGTAGAACTGCACGTGCAGCGCTTCCTCGTACAACTGCCGCGACAGGTACATCCGCGCCTCCGGCGCATTGAGGTGCTTGTACAGGTTCAGCACCAGATTGTTGGCCACGATCGAATCGCCGGTGGCAAAGAACGCCACCAGCCGATGGATCAGATGCCGATCCGCCGGCGACATCTTGCCGTGCAGATCGGAAATGTCGATCTGGAAATCGATCTCCTCCACCGTCCACGTGTTCCGGATCGCATTGCGATACATCTCGTAGAACTGCGGATAACGCATGGGACGGAGGGTGAGCTCGAAACCTGGATCGAGGAGGCGAGAAGTGAGTGCAGAGGAGTGAGGAGTGAGAGGGGTCGGTTGCGGCTGGTTGGCTGAGGCTTGCATGGGAATCTCCTGATGGGGATGTGTCGCGATGAATGGCAAGGTGGTTGTCAGGTGGATGCGGAGTGCAGCGATGCATTACCGGCAAACGGTGGTGTGGCAGAAGGCCATGGATGTGGCCGGAGCGGTGCTGTGCCTGTCGAGGCAGTTGCCAAGCGAGGAGCGGTTCGGCATGCGCAGTCAGATGACGCGGGCCGCCGTGTCCGTGCCCGGCAACATCGCCGAAGGCTGGACACGCGAGTCGAAGCGGGAGAAAGCGCAGTTCCTGTCCATCGCCCATGGATCGTTGTCCGAGCTGGACACGCAGCTGCGCCTGTGCCGGCGCGCCGGCTGGCTGCAGCCGGCGGCAACCATGGAAGTCGAACGCGACATCGATGAAGTGAGCCGAATCCTCACCACCATGCGCCGAAACCTTCGAGCCAGAGCCAGCAGTCCATCACCCTGACCGCCAACCCGCCCTTCTCTCACTCCTCACTCCTCTGCACTCACTCCTCGCTCACTGGCAGGCTTCGCAGCTCTCCGGATTCTCCAAGGAGCACGCCACCGCCTGCGCCGGCGTGTACGCCGAGACGGTGGTCTTGGCGATGCGGGTGGCGGGGCGGGAGCGCAGGTAGTAGGTGGTCTTGATGCCGCGCTTCCAGGCGTACATGTACATCGAGGACAGGGCGCCGATGCTCGGGCTTTCCATGAACAGGTTGAGCGAGGCGGACTGGTCGATGAAGGCGCCGCGGTCGGCGGCCATGTCGATCAGGCTGCGCATCGGGATTTCCCAGGCGGTGCGATACACATGGCGCAGGCTTTCGGGGATGTCGGCGATGCCCTGGATCGAGCCGTCGGCCAGCTTGATCGTGTCGCGCATTTCCGGCGTCCACAGGCCCAGCTTCTTCAGCTCTTCGACCAGGTAACGGTTGATCTGCAGGAAGTCGCCGGACAGGGTTTCGCGCTTGAACAGGTTGCTCACCTGCGGCTCGACGCATTCGTAGCAGCCGGCGATCGAGGCAATCGTCGCGGTCGGCGCGATCGCGATCAGCAGCGAGTTGCGCAGGCCGTGTTCGCGGATGCGCGCGCGCAGTGCGTCCCAGCGCGCGGCATCCTCAGGCACCACGTCCCAGGCGTCGAACTGCAATTGGCCCTCGGCGGCGCGGGTATCGGCAAAGCCCGGGTGCGCGCCCTTGGCCTGGGCCAGTTCGCAGGAGGCATCCAGCGCATGGAAGTAGATGGTTTCGGCGATCTTCTTCGACAGCGCGCGCGCCTCGTCGCTGTCGAAGGCCAGGCGCTTCTTGAAGAACACGTCCTGCAGGCCCATGCAGCCCAGACCCACCGGACGCCAGCGCAGGTTGCCGCGGCGTGCGCTCTCGATCGGATAGAAATTCAGGTCGATCACGCGGTCCAGCTGCGTCACCGCCTGACGCACGGTTTCGGCCAGCTTGTCGAAATCGAAGTCGCCGTATTCGTCGAAATGGCGGGCGAGGTTGATCGAGCCGAGGTTGCAGACCGCGGTTTCCTCCTTCGAGGTGATCTCCAGGATCTCGGTGCACAGGTTGGATAGGTGGATCACGTTTTCGCGGCGCAGGGTCTGGTTGCCGGCGCGGTTGCACTTGTCCTTGAACGTCATCCAGCCATTGCCGGTCTCCGCCAGGGTGCGCATCATCCGCGCGTACAGCTTGCGCGCCGGGATCGTGCGCACCGCCTTGCCCTGCTTCTCGGCCTGCAGATAGGCGGCCTCGAAGGCCTCGTTGTGCAGATCGACCAGCTCCGGCACTGCGTGCGGATCGAACAGCGACCATTCGGCATCCGCCTCGACCCGCTGCATGAACAGGTCCGGCACCCAGTTGGCCAGATTGAGGTTGTGGGTGCGGCGCGCGTCATCGCCGGTGTTGTCGCGCAGCTCGAGGAAGTCCTCGATATCGGCGTGCCAGGTTTCCAGGTACACGCAGGCCGCGCCCTTGCGTTTGCCGCCCTGGTTGACCGCGGCCACCGACGAATCCAGCGTCTTCAGCCACGGCACGATGCCGTTGGAATGGCCGTTGGTGGAACGGATCAGCGAGCCGCGCGAACGCACCCGGCTATAGCCCACGCCAATGCCGCCGCTGAATTTCGACAGCTGCGCGATCTCGCCGTACTTGGCGTAGATCGCCTCCAGGCTGTCCTCGGGCGAATCCAGCAGGAAGCAGGACGAGAGCTGCTCGTGGCGGGTGCCGGAATTGAACAGCGTCGGCGAGCTGGGGATGTATTCCAGCGCGCTCATGGTGCGGTACAGGTCGATCGCCTCGCCGACGTTCTCCGACAGCGCGCTGGCGATGCGCAGGAAGAACTGCTGCGGGGTCTCGATCACCTTGCGCGTGTGCGGGTGGCGCAGCAGGTAGCGGTCGTACAGGGTGCGCAGGCCGAAGTAGTCGAAGTGCAGGTCCTGACGGATGTCGATGGCGTCGTTGAGCTTGCGCGCATGGGTCTGCACGAAGCCGAGCAGGCGGTCATTGATCAGCCCGACCTCATGCCCGCGCGCGACCGATTGCGAGAAGGCGTGGATTTCCTGGCCGGCCACTTCCTTGGCGATGACGTTGGCCAGCAGGCGTGCGGCGAGGCGGCCGTATTCGGGTTCTTCGCCGATCAGCAGCGCCGCGGTGCGGATCGACAGCTCGTCCAGTTCGCGGGTGCTGGCGCCGTCGTACAGGCCGGAGATGGTGCGCGTGGCCACGCGCATCGGATCGACCGCGTGCAGGCCCTCGCAGCAGCGCTGCACGGCGAACACGATCTTGTTCAGATCCACCGCCTGGCGCTGGCCGTTGCGCTTGGTCACGGTCATCGCATGCGCGGTGGCCGGCGGGGTCAGGGCGAAGTTTCCGCCGCTGCCGGTGTCAGTGCCGGTGACGGCGTCGGTGGCGGGCGGGGCGGACAGTTCGATGCTCTGGCTCATGGGCGTCTCCAGCGGATGGACGCACGGGGCGCGGGCTTTCCCTCGAAGCCACGCATGAGCGGGAGACGACACGACCACGGCCGCCAGGCGTCCGGATCGCGGCATCGCCCCCTCGGGCGACGGGTTCCGGGTGCGGGACGCGGGCAAACCGCGTACGGGCAGCGCCCGCCAACGCGATTCACCGGCCGCCTCCCCCCGGAGACACCTGTGCCGGCACCGCGCGTTCGTGCTGCGCGCGGCTGTCGGCAGGTCTTCGGACTGATGGGTGTGAAGCGAGAAGTGAGTGAAGAAGAGTGAGAAGTGAGAGGCGGCACGCTGTTGCGCTTTGGCTCTCTCTCACTTCTCGTTTCTCTGCACTCACTCCTCGGCTTTCGCCTCGCCTGCCGCTTCCCGGATCGCTCCAGTGCTGATGGCAGGTTCGTTCCCAATTACCGCTGCGGGGCAGTGCCGGAATGGGTCCTGCGGACCTTCACCGGCTTCCCTTTTCATCCCGACGCTGCTGGCGGCGGGAACCGACGGGCATCAACATATCGGGGGATTTCGGTTTAGTCAACACAAGATATTGTGTTTTCGTCGCGAGGCATTCGGAAGTCGACGCATTCAGGCAGGCCGCGGGCCAAGCCCCGACTTGCTTTCCCCGCCAGTGGCCCCACATGAGGGGCGCCGTTCATTCCGGGAGCCGCCATGCCGATCTATGCCTTTGCCTGCGATGCCTGTGGGCACACGTTCGACAAGCTGCAGAAGATGTCCGACCCGGACCCGCGCCAGTGCCCGCAGTGCGGCGCGGAAGGCGGCGTCCGGCGCCAGGTCACCGCGCCCGCGTTCCGCCTCGCCGGCAGCGGCTGGTACGAAACCGACTTCAAGGGCAGCGGGGAGAAACGCCGCAATCTGGCCGAAGGCGGCGAGGGCGCCAAGCCTGCGGCAGGTGGCAGCGAGTCGAAAGCCGAGGCCAAACCCGCTGCCGCGCCCGCGGGCAAGGTCGACTGAGGCGCTGCCGCGGCTGGAGCGACTAAACTAGCGGGCTTGCCCCGGCCCGTGAAAACAGCCCCATGCCCATGCGTACCCACTTCTGCGGCCTGATCGACGAATCGCTGATCGGGCAGACCGTCACCTTGTGCGGCTGGGCCGATGTCGCCCGCGACATGGGCGGGCTGGTGTTCATCGACCTGCGCGACCACGAAGGCATCGTGCAGGTGGTGGCCGAGCCGGCCGAGGTGCCGGGCAATGCCGAGGTGCTGAAGACTGCGGCGCAGATCGGTTACGAGGACTGCCTGCGCATCACCGGCACCGTGCGTGCGCGGCACGCGGTGAATGACCGCATCGCCACCGGCAAGGTGGAAGTGCTGGCCGAACGCATCGAGGTGCTGAACAAGGCCGAGCCGCTGCCGTTCCACCACCACGAGAATCCGGGCGAGGACATCCGCCTGAAGTACCGTTACCTCGACCTGCGTTCGCCGGACATGCAGCGCAAGATGCGCATCCGCACGCGGCTGGTGGCGGCGCTGCGGCGCTGGCTGGACGCGCGCGGCTTCCAGGACATCGAAACCCCGATCCTGACCCGCGCCACGCCCGAGGGTGCGCGCGACTTCCTGGTGCCGGCGCGCATGCACGCCGGCGAGTTCTACGCCCTGCCGCAGTCGCCGCAGCTGTTCAAGCAGATCCTGATGATGGCCGGCTTCGACCGCTACTACCAGGTCGCGCGCTGCTTCCGCGACGAGGCACTGCGCGCCGACCGCCAGCTGGAATTCACCCAGCTGGACATGGAGTTCGCCTGGGTCGACGAGCACGAGGTGCAGGCCACGGTCGAGGCGATGATGCGCGAGGTGTTCGCCGAGGTGATCGGCGTCGAGCTCGACGATCCGTTCCCGCGCATGACCTGGGCCGAGGCAATGCGTCGCTATGGCTCGGACAAGCCCGACCAGCGCATCGCGCTGGAGCTGACCGACATCGCCGAGCTGGTGCGCGATTGCGAGTTCAAGGTGTTTGCCGATGTCGCCGCCAGCGCCGATGGCCGCGTGGTGGCACTGCGTGCGCCGGGTGCGGCCGCGCTGTCACGCAAGCAGATCGACGAGCTGGCCGCGCATGCCGCCAAGCACGGCGCCAAGGGCCTGGCGTGGATGAAGGTGGAGGACGCCGGCAAGGGTCGCGAGGGCATCAGTTCGCCGATCGCCAAGTTCCTCGACGATGCCACCCTCGACGCGATCCTGCGCGCGACCCGCGCCCAGTCCGGCGATGCGATCTTCTTCGGCGCCGCGCCGTATCGTGTCGCTTCGGAGTTCATGGGCGCGCTGCGGCTGCGCCTGGGCCGTGACCTGGGCCTGGTCGAAGAGGGCTGGAAGCCGTTGTGGATCACCGATTTCCCGATGTTCGAATGGGACGAGGAGGCGCAACGGCACGTCGCCCTGCATCACCCGTTCACCGCCCCGGCGGTCGATGACATCGACCAGCTCAAGGCCAATGCCGGCACCGCGGTATCGCGCGGCTACGACATGGTGCTCAACGGCAACGAGATCGGCGGCGGCTCGATCCGCATCCACCGCCCGCAGATGCAGCGCGCGGTGTTCGAACTTCTCGGCATCGGCGCCGAAGAAGCCGAAGCCAAGTTCGGCTTCCTGCTCGACGCCCTGAAATACGGTGCCCCCCCGCACGGCGGCATCGCCTTCGGCATCGACCGCATCGCCGCCCTGATGGCCGGCACCGACTCCATCCGCGACGTCATCGCCTTCCCCAAGACCACCGGCGCCCAATGCCTGATGACCGGCGCGCCGTCGGAAGTGGATGCGGCGCAGTTGGCGGAAGTACATGTGAGGGTGGAGGAGCGAGGAGTGAGTGGAGAGAAGTGAGGAGTGAGAGTGGGCAGCAGCGGCGGGTGTGACTGACTTGGCTTGCCCATGCTTTTCACTCCGTTGCGCACGCTGCTCGTTCCGAACTTCCGTGCTTTTTTCTCACTTCTCACTTCTCACTTCTCTCCACTCGCTCCAAGTTGTTGCTTGAAAGAGATAGTGAAAACAAGTGACGAGTGAGAGAGGGCAACAGCCGCTGACGTGACCGGCTCGGCTTGCCCATGCTTTTCACTCCGCTGCACACACGCTCTTTTCGAGCTTGCTCGATTCTCCCGCGCTTTTCTCTCACTTCTCACTCCTCTTCACTCACTTCTCTCCACTCGCTCCCATGCTCATCCACCGCGCCACCCCCGCCGACGCCGACGCCCTGTCGCTGATCTCCCGCGACACGTTCGTCGAGACGTTCGGTCACCAGTACCGGGACGAGGATCTGCAGCGTTATCTGGATGAGACCTATGCGCCGCAGCGGTACGTGGATGCGTTGGAGCAGCAGGGTTGTGCGGCGTGGTTGTTGAAGGATGCCGAGGGGCAGGTGCAGGGTTATGCCTTCGTCGGGCCGTGCGGTTTGCCGCATGCGGATGTGCAGGCGGGCGACATGGAGCTGAAGCGGCTGTACCTGCGCCGCGCGGCGCAGAATGGCGGTGCCGGCACGCGGCTGTTCAACGAGGCCGAAGGCTGGATGCGACGCAACGGACCGCGCGCGATCTGGATCGGGGTGTGGAGCGGAAACCACGGTGCGCAGCGCTTCTATGCCCGCCACGGCTACCGCAAGGTCGGCGAATACCTGTACCCGGTGGGCGAGGCGCGCGACCTGGAGTTCATCCTGCGCCGCGACATCGGCTGAACCCGCGCTGGCGTACAGTGGCGGCATCCCCCAGCGGAGCGTGCCGATGAAGCGCCTGCCTTGTTCGATGCTGTTGGTTCCCGCCCTGCTGCTGGCCGGCTGTGCCAGCATGCCGGCACCCGATCCGGCCGAGCTGCGCCTGCCTGACGAAGGCCGGGTGGCGGTGTCATGGAACGACCCGGCGAAGTTCCGCGAGTTTTCCTGTCGCATGGTCGATCATGATGCGGGCTGGGTCGAGGATCTGGCCCGCCATGCGCGCACCCGGGCCGAGCGCAGCCTGCCGCCGGAGGCACGGCTTGAGCTGCACTTCGTCGACATCGACCGCGCCGGCGAGTGCGAGCCGATACGCAGCGCAGAGGAGCGCCGGGTGTTGCGCGACGTGACCCCGCCGCGGATCGAACTCGACTATCGCCTGGTCACGGCCGATGGCCATGTCAGTGAACAGAAGGGCGTGCGCCTGACCGACCTGAGCTACCTGCAGCGCAGCCCGGTGCTGACCGGCAACGAAACATTGCGCCACGAGAAACGCCTGCTGGATGACTGGCTGCGGCGTCTGGCCGATGGTCGCTGACGCGCGGGCCTGATGCCGAGCCGGGACGATCGCCAGCCGGTGCTGCTGCTGCATGGCCTGTGGATGCATGCACCGGCGATGCACTGGTTCGCCAGCCGCTTGCGCGAACAAGGCTTCGCGCCACAGCCATTCGGTTACTACAGCCTGCTGCAGGACACCGATGCCACGGTGGACAAGCTGGCCGCGACCTTTGCCGCCGAGCCGGGCATCCCGGTGGTGGCACACAGCCTGGGCGGATTGCTGGCCGTGCGTGCAGCCGAACGCGCCGGTGCCGCCGCGCCTTCGCGCATCGTCTGCCTGGGCAGCCCGCTGGCCGGCAGCGCCGCCGCACGCGGCATGAGTGAGCGCATTCCCGCCGGTGAGCACCTGCTGGGCCGTCACCGCCCGTTGTTGCTGCAAGGCGTGCCGCGACTGCCGCGCGATCTCGAAGTCGGCATGGTCGCCGGTTGCACGCCGCTCGGTCTCGGCCACTTCATGGCCGGTTTCGACTGCGAGCACGACGGCACCGTGGCGGTGGACGAAACCCGGGTGCCCGGCCTGGCCGACCACATCGTCCTGCCGGCCAGCCACAGCGGCCTGATCTTCTCCCGCGATGCGGTCGAGCAGGCGGTGCGCTTCCTGCGTCATGGTCGTTTCCTGCATCCGGATGCGCAGCGGGCGGCTGCGGCCGCGCAGCGGCCGATCGCCTAAAATCAGGACTTTCCGGCTGGAGCGTTTGCACCATGGGACGTGGTCCTTCGATCGAAGCCCGCAAGAATGCGGTCGATGCCCGTCGCGGCAAGATCTTCACCAAGATCATCCGCGAAATTTCCGTCGCCGCCCGCGCCGGTGGCGGTGATCCGGCCGGCAACCCGCGCCTGCGCAGCGCGATCGACAAGGGCCTTGCCGTCAACATGACCAAGGACGTGATCGAGCGCGCGATCAAGAAGGCCACCGGCGAGCTGGAAGGCGTCGAATACGAGGAAATCCGCTACGAAGGCTATGCTCCGGGCGGCGTCGCGGTGATCGTCGATTGCCTCACCGACAACCGCGTGCGTACCGTCGCCGACGTGCGCCACGCCTTCGGCAAGCATGGCGGCAACCTCGGCACCGAAGGTTCGGTGGCCTTCATGTTCCGCAAGCTGGGCGTGCTCAGTTACGGCGCCGATGCCGACGAGGATGCGGTCACCAACGCCGCGATCGAGGCCGGTGCCGACGACGTGGTGGTGTATGACGATGGCGCCATCGACGTGATCACCACCCCGGAGGACTTCGCCACGGTCAAGGCGGCGATGGAATCCGCAGGCCTCGAGCCCGGTTTCGCCGAAGTGACGATGCGCGCGGACAACGATGCGCCGGTCGCGGGCGAAACCGCCGTCGAAGTGCAGAAGCTGCTCGACCGGCTCGCCGATCTCGACGACGTGCAGGCGGTGTACAGCAATGCCGAGATGGAGGGCTAGGTCTTGCTGAGCAAAGCGCGCAGCGCGGGCGCCGCCACCGGCCGTGCCGCCGCCCCGTTGCGCATTCTCGGCATCGATCCCGGCTCGCAGCGCACCGGCATCGGCATCATCGACGTCGCCGCCGACGGACGCATGACGCATGTGCACAGCCAGCCGCTGGTACTGCTGGGTGCGGAGGACTTCCCGCAACGCCTGCGTCTGTTGCTGGACGGGTTGTGGGCACTGATCGACGCGCATCGGCCGCACGAGGTCGCGATCGAACAGGTGTTCCTGGCGAAGAACCCGATGAGCGCGCTGAAGCTGGGCCAGGCGCGTGGCGCGGCGATGGCCGCCTGCGTCGCGCGCGACCTCAAGGTGGCCGAATACGCCGCGCGTGAAATCAAGTTGGCGCTGGTCGGCAAGGGTGGCGCCGACAAGACCCAGGTGCAGCACATGGTCGGCGTGCTGCTCAACATTCACGGCAAATTGCAGGCCGACGCCGCCGATGCGCTGGCCGTCGCGATCACCCACGCGCACGTGCGCGCGAGTGCCGCGCGCCTGGGCGTCGGCGTGCGCCAGGCCTGGGGCAGGAGACAGCGATGATCGGCAGACTCAGGGGCATCCTCATCCACAAGCAGCCGCCCTGGCTGGTGGTCGACGTGCAAGGCGTGGGTTACGAGCTGGAGGCGCCGATGAGCACCTTCTACGAACTGCCCGCCACCGGCAGCGAGGTGGCACTGTTCACCCACTACGCGCATCGCGACGACACCGTGGCGCTGTACGGTTTCATCAGCGAGGCCGAGCGCCGGCTGTTCCGCGACGTGCAGAAGGTCAGCGGCATCGGTGCGCGCATCGCGCTGGCGATCCTGTCGGGGGCTTCGGTGGGCGAGTTCGCGGCGCGGGTGCAGGCCGGCGACATCGCCGCGCTGACGCGCATCCCCGGCATCGGCAAGAAAACCGCCGAGCGCATCGTGGTCGAGCTGCGGGATCGCGCCAGTGACCTCGTCGGTGGCGTCCCCGGCATCGGTGCAGCGCCAGGGGCACACGATCCGCTGTCCGAAGCGGTGATCGCCCTGCAGCAGCTGGGTTACAAGCCGGCCGAGGCCGAGCGCATGGCGAAGAAGGCGATGGCCGAGGGCGATGCGGTCGAGGCGATCATCCGCAAGGCCTTGCAGTCAGTGCTGAAGTAGGCCGCCAGCGGCATCCATGGCGCGCCGGCTGCAGGCGGGCGCGCGCAGGTCTATCATGCGCGCCTCACCGGCCACGACGGCATTGATGAAACCGAATTCGGCATCACCGGCATCCTCACGCGACACGCAGGGGCAGGCCGGACTGCTCGGGCTTGCGGTGGGCGCCATCGGCGTGGTGTTCGGCGACATCGGCACCAGTCCGCTGTATACCCTGCGCGAAGCGTTCAGCCCGCACTACGGCCTCGTCGCCGACCACGACACCGTGCTCGGCGTGCTCTCGCTGGCGTTCTGGTCGCTGATGCTGGTGGTCACGCTGAAGTACGTGACCATCATCATGCGCGCCGACAACGAAGGCGAGGGCGGGATCATGGCGCTGATGGCGCTGGCCCAGCGCACCCTGCGCAAGGGTTCGAAGTCGGCCTACGTGGTCGGCATCCTCGGCATTTTCGGCGCCTCGCTGTTCTTCGGCGATGGCGTGATCACCCCGGCGATCTCGGTGCTGTCGGCGATCGAAGGCCTGGAAGTGGTGGCGCCGCGCCTGCATGACTGGATCGTGCCGCTGACCGTGCTGGTGCTGCTGGCGCTGTTCATGGGCCAGCGTTTCGGCACCGAGCGGGTGGGGCGGGTGTTCGGCCCGGTGATGGTGCTGTGGTTCGCCGCGCTGGCGGTGATCGGCGTGCTCAACATCGTGCACGAGCCCGAGGTGCTGCAGGCGATCAGTCCGCTGTGGGCCGTGCGATTCTTCATCGAACACCATTGGCACGGCATCTTCATCCTCGGCGCGGTGGTGCTGGCGGTGACCGGTGGCGAGGCGCTGTATACCGACATGGGCCATTTCGGCGCACGGCCGATCCGCCGTGCCTGGTACTTCTTCGTGCTGCCGGCGCTGATGCTCAACTACCTGGGGCAGGGCGCGCTGGTGCTGGAGGATGCGGCGGCGATCGCCAATCCGTTCTACATCGGCGTGCCCGAATGGGCGCGCTGGCCGATGCTGGCGCTGGCCACCGCGGCCACGGTGATCGCCTCGCAGGCGGTGATCACCGGCGCCTTCTCGATCTCGCGCCAGGCCATGCAGCTGGGCTACATCCCGCGCATGCGCATCGTGCATACCTCGCGCGAAACCATCGGCCAGATCTACATCCCGGCGATCAACTGGATGCTGATGATCCTGGTGCTGGCGCTGGTGCTGACCTTCCGCACCTCGTCCAATCTGGCGGTGGCCTATGGCATCTCGGTGTCGATGACCATGTTCATCGATACCCTGCTGCTGTTCATCGTCGCCCGTGCACTGTGGCCGAACTGGCGCGGCTGGGTGTTGCCGCTGTGCGGCGTGTTCATGCTGGTCGAGCTGGCCTTCGTCATCGCCAACGGCGCCAAGGTGATGCAGGGCGCGTGGTTCCCGCTGGTGCTGGGCATCGTGCTGTTCACCATGCTGCGCACCTGGCGGCGCGGGCGCATCCTGCTGCGCGCGGAGGTGCAGAAGGACGGCATCCAGCTGGACAGCTTCCTGCCCGGGCTGATGCTGGCACCGCCGGCGCGGGTGCCGGGCACCGCGGTGTTCCTGACCGCCGACCAGGGCGTGGTGCCACACGCGCTGCTGCACAACCTCAAGCACAACAAGGTGCTGCACGAACACAATGTGCTGTTGACCGTGGAAACCCTGGCCGTACCCTATGTCGGTGCGGACAAGCGATTGGTGATCCACGCCATCGGCGACGGCTTCCACCGGGTGCTGGTGCGCTTCGGCTTCATGGAAAGCCCGGATGTGCCGCAGGCGCTGATGGCGGCCTGCGATCAGTGCGAGGAGCTGGCCTTCGACCCGATGGACACCACCTACTTCGCCAGCCATGAAACGGTGGTCGCGGCGTCGCGCCGCGGCATGCCGCTGTGGCGGCAACGGCTGTTCGCCTTCATGCACCGCAATGCCGCGCCGGCGACCGGCTTCTTCCATATCCCGGGCAACCGCATCGTCGAACTGGGCACGCGGGTGGCGATCTGAGTCCCGCGCGGCAGCGACGCCTTCAGTCGCTGCCGGCGGGCAGGCGCAACTCGCCGCGCTCGCCGACGATGCGCACCGGCACCGACCGCAGGCGCAGCCCGGCATTGACCTGCACCGCGAAATGCAGGTGCGGGCCGCTGCTGTAGCCGGAATTGCCGCTGCGCGCGATCACTTGCCCGACGGCCACCTGCTGGCCGGGGCGCACGCCGGCACTGCCGCGTTGCAGATGTGCATACAGCGCCATGCTGCCGTCGCCATGCAGCAGGCGCACGAAATTGGCTTCGTCGATGTGCCCCGGGCGGTCCGGATGGCGGTCTTCGACCTGCATCACCACCCCGGCACGCGCGGCCAGTACCGGCGTGCCGGGTGCGGCGGTGAAGTCGATCGCATGGCGGTTTTCCGCATCGGCATGGCTGAAGCGGCCGTGCGGCCCCTGGCCGACGCGTGCCTGGGCCAATGCCAGCGGGAAGCGGTAGGCGACATCCTGCGCGCTGACCGCCGGCACCCCGGGCACCGCGGTGAGCGTCAGCTGCAGCGCAGGGGCATGCTCGATGCGCGCCAGCCGGTGCGCGCCGCGGGTGCGCAACAGCGCCTGCAACGGCAAGCCCGGCAGCCCCGCGGCAGACTCGATGCGTACTTCCACAGGCCCGGCCAGATCGTTGTCCACCCACACCTCGCGCACAGCGTCCCGCGACTCGACGCGCAGGCGCACCGGCGCACGGGCTTCGTGGCGTGGCGGCGTCACCGCGTCCGGCTGCGGCGGCCAGGACAGCCACTGCGCCGCCACCGCGGGTGCCGCCGACAGCAGGCCCAGGATCAGCATGAAGCGGACCGGAACCGCCATGTCGCGGCGCAGCGCGCGCGGATGGCGGGATGGAGTGCGCGACGGCATCGACATGGGGGGATTATCGGCGAGGAAATTGCCCGCCCGACATGCCGGCTTCGGCCGGCCGCCGTGATCGCGGCCGATGCAGGCGGCAGCCCGGCCCGATGTGTGCGCCAGAGCCGCCGTGCCACGTCGAGGCTGCGGTGCATCCGGCATGCGCGAGCGCAGGTTTCGAGCCGGCCGGCTGTCCAGCCGGGGGCGCGTTCGCGCGCGGATTTGCCATTATGGTGGCAAGGTGGTTTGCTATGGCGGGTTCCGGAGAGCGCGGGAAGCGTGCCGCCGCGGCCGGACAGGACAGGGATTCGTGAAACGTGCGAGCGCCCTCGCCGGTGACAAACGTCAAAGGCGTGTGTTAGAAATGCGTCAAAGCTTGGGGAATGCCATGAAAAGGACTTGCGGCTTCATTGTTTCCGTAGCGCTGATTGCACTGCCGAGTGCGGTGACAGCCCAGCAATCCGGCCCGCCGTGCATGGGAGTCAGCACGCCCACCGGGTGCTACACGGAACTGAAAGACTCCAGCGGTCGTCTGTTCCGCGATAACGACCCTTTCCTGTTCTGCACCCAGGGCATGCGCGAGCGCCCGCGTGCATGGAATCCGCTCAAGCCGAGCCTGGGTCTGTGGATCGTCACGCCCGGCTATTGCATTGTCCCCTCCACCTCCTGCCCGTATCCCTATTCAATCAGCTGGAGCCAGCGCGAGGTCGATGGCGAACGGCTGTACCGCACGGTGTGTCCAGCCGCCATGCGCGAGGGCGCTTGGGAAGGTGAAGGCCAGCCCGACCGCACTCCGTGGGTACATTGAAAGATTGAACGAGGAAAGCTCGATATGAATTTTCGTGTTTGGCGTGCCCTGCTTGCAGGTGCAGCCGTCGTGTTGGCAGCGTGTGGCACCACGCCGGCGCCCGAATTCAATGGCAAATGGCGGCCGGTGAACCGTTTCTCCGCCGAGCCGCAGGCGATTCCGCTCAATCCCGCCTACACCTTCCATGCCACGCCGCTGGACGGCACGCTCCGGCAGCTGCTGGCACGCTGGAGCGAGGATGCCCGCCTCGGGCTGAGCTACCAGGTCGGCAATGACTACACGCTGCACGCGCCGGTTTCCACCGTGCGCACCACGTCCGCCGAGCACGCTGCCGCCGAGCTGGATCGCCTGTATGCCCCGCAGGGCGTGCAGATCACGCTGCAGAACGGCTCCTTCGTGGTGCGCCCGCGCCCGCAGCCGGAGGCAGCGGGCTCCCCCGACTCCCCGTGATGCCTTCCCGCCTGTTCCGCCCCGGCACCCCGCCGCCACGCGCTGCGTCCCCGCGGCATGAAGCACGAACATGAAATTCAAGAAAAAGCCTGCAACGGAAAAGATTGAACAGAAGGTCAGGAAGTCACAGGACTTCGAGCTGACGATAGCCGACATGGCGCGACGCAGCGAAAGGCGGGCGTGGCGCGTTGCCGGGGCATCGTTGCTGATGTCGTTCGGACTGGCCGCCGGCCTGTTCTACGTGGTGCCGCACATGGAGAAGCGCGAGCCCTACCTGGTCATGGCGGACTCGACCTCGGGAACCGCGACCCTGGCGCGCCTGAATGAAAGTGGCTCCTTCGACCGCATGAGCGCCAACAAGGCGGTCAACAACAGCAACGTGAGCCAGTACATCATCGCGCGCGAGTCCTACGAACCGGGCGGCTGGATTTCCGATCGCGACAACCGCGTGGTCTACACCATGTCCTCGGAGCAGGTGCGCAACGGCTATCTTGCCGAGCGCAGTCGCAACAACCCGCAAAGCCTGTTCAACCTCTACGGCACGCAGGCCGCGGTGCGGGTGAAGATTCTCAGTCTGGTGCTCAATGACGGCCCTCCCGGGCGGCCGCCGACCAGTGCGGTGGTGCGCTTCCAGCGCCAGCTTTACGAAGTCGCCACCGGCGCGCTGCGCCCGCTGGACAACAAGATCGCCAACATCGAATTCGTGTATCGGCCCGAGATCAAGCTGAACGAGCGTGACAGCATGGTCAATCCGCTGCGATTCCATGTCACCCGTTATCGCGTCGATCAGGACTTCACCACGCCGCCAGCCGAATTCGCCGCCCCGGCCCTGCAGCCGGCAAGGCCCGCGGGATCGGCCGCGGCCGATGCGGCGGTGGCGGCCGAAGACGCGCAGGATCAGGCACAGGATGAAGCCGGCGCGCAGCCGGACGAAGGGCAGGAGTCGCAATGATGAAAACGACGTGGTTCCGTTTGATGGCGGCGTGCGTGGCTGCCGGTATCGCCTGGGGCGCCGTCCCGCAGGCACGCGCACAGGCGATCCAGGAATATCTCTACGAGCCGGGCAAGATGTACACCATCCGCGCCGGGCTCGGCATCACCACCGCGATCGAAATCAGCCCCAACGAAAACGTGCTCGATTACAGCCTGGGCTTCAGCAGTGGCTGGGACGTGAGCCGCCGTGACAACGTGTTCTACCTGCGTCCGAAGAACGTCGATGTCGACACCAACATGATGGTGCGCACCGAAACCAATTCCTACATCTTCGAGTTGAAAGTGGTCGCCACCGATTGGCGGGCACTGGAGCAGGCCAAGCAGGCCGGGGTCCAGTACCGGGTTTCCTTCCGTTACCCGACCGACGCCACCTTCGCGGCGGTGGCCAAGGAGGCGCCAAAACCCGCGGAAGCCAATACCAGCCTCGATCCGACGCGGGTCTACAACTTCAATTACGAATACGCCACGCGCAGCAAGGCGTCCTGGCTGGTGCCGATCAACGTCTATGACGATGGCCGCTTCACCTATATCAAGATGTCCGACATGCGTGGCATCCCGACCGGGAACTTCCCGGCGGTGTTTGCACGCGAAAGCAAGCGCGGCCAGGAATTCCTGCTCAACACCACGGTGGAGAACAGCACCATCATCGTCCACGGGGTCTACCCGTTCCTGGTGATCCGGCAGGGATCCAACGTCATCGGCCTGCGTCGAGGTGCCTATCAATGAGCAGCAATTATCCCCCCGACTATTCCGCAAACCCGCAGGAGGGCAGGCCCGAAGACGCCGAGCGCCGGGAAGCGGGCCAGTCGAACCCCTACATGCAGCAGGGCGATGCCGGGCACGATCTGGATGAAGGCGCGCCCACGCTGACCGTCAACGAGGTTCGCCAGCTCAATCGCAAGGCCCTGTTCTTCCTGGCCGGCATCGTGCTGACCATGCTGCTCATGGCCTTCTGGTTCATGACCACGCTGACCAATCGCGACACGGGCGCCAGCCAGGCCACCGCACCCGCACCGGTGATCGAAACCCCCGAGTTGCCGGAGCAGCCGCCGGTGGCAGTGGCGCCGGTGGAAGTGATCACGCCTCCACCCCCGCCCCCGCCCCCGGTGCTGCCGCCGGACGATTACATGTACTCGGATGCGGGCGGCGGCCCGGCCGCGCCGGCGGGACCGACCGGCCCGAGCCTGCTCGAGCGGCGGATGGGCAACTCGCAGCTGCCGCCGGACGAGGGCATGCCGGGCCAAATCCCGGGCATGGGGGGGATGGATCCGGAGTCGGCCACCGCGGTGGCGACCGTTTCCACGCCGAAGACCAGCGCCAAGCGGCTTGCCAACCCGAATACCCTGCTGGTGCGGGGTACCTATATCCGCTGCGTGCTTGAAACCCGCATCGTGACCGATCTGGGCGGGGCCACCTCCTGCGTCGTCGCCGAGCCGATCTATTCGATCAACGGACGCAGCCTGCTGCTCCCGGTGGGCACCAAGCTGCTGGGCACCTACGGCAATGACACCGTGGCGCGCGATCGGGTGGCGGTGGTCTGGGATCGTGCGATCACGCCCACCGGCCTGGACGTGACCATGTCCAGCCCCGGCGTGGACAGCCTCGGTGGTTCCGGCCATCCCGGACAGCGCAACGCCCACTGGGGCAACCGCATCGCCACGGCGGTGCTGGTCAGCCTGATCAGCGACGCGTTCAAGTACGCCGGCGAAAAGCATGGGCCGCGCGGCTCGGTCTACTACCCGGGCAGCGGCATGGTGGTCGACCAGCCGTTCCAGAGCAATACCGCGCGTACCGTGGAAAGCCTGGCCCAGCAGGCGGTGCAGGACAGCGCACTGCGTCAACCCACCATCACCATCAACCAGGGCAGCATGCTGAACGTGTACGTGTCCCAGGACGTCGACTTCACCGGCGTGCTGAGCGGACGCTGAGGCAGGAGGGCGTGGAAGACGACGTATCCCCGGTTGCCCGGATATCCAACGAATTCCTGGATTACCAGTACCAGGTGCTGGGCATCCAGGAATATCTCGGCTCGCCGGACGTGACCGAAATCTGCATCAACCGTCCCGGGGAGCTGTACATCGAAACCCGTGACGGCTGGCAGCGGATCGAAGTCCCGACCCTGTCCTTCGAGCGCGCCCGGCAGTTCTGCACCGCGGTGGTCAACGAGAGCAACACCGGACAGCGCATCACCGATGCCGACCCGATGGTTTCGCTGACCTTCCCGACCGGGCAGCGCGCACAGTTCGTGATTCCCCCGGCCTGCGACCCGGGCAAGATCTCGATCACCATCCGCCTGCCGGCACGGCAGAACCGCACCCTGCAGCAATACCAGGACGACGGCTTCTTCGACGAGATCCTCGAAGGCGAGGGCGAGCTGAGCGAGCATGACAAGCACCTGCTTGCCCTGCGCGAGGCGCGCGACTACGGCGGCTTCTTCCGCCACGCCGTCGGCTACCGCAAGAACATCGTGGTTTCCGGCGCCACCGGCAGCGGCAAGACGACCTTCATGAAGTCGCTGGTCGACCACGTGGACCTCAACGAACGGTTGATCACCATCGAGGACGCGCGCGAGCTGTTCATCCCGCACCAGAATGCCGTCCACCTGCTGTATTCCAAGGGCGGGCAGAGCAGCAGCAACATCACCGCGAAGAACTGCATGGAAGCGTGCCTGCGCATGAAGCCGGACCGCATCATCCTGGCCGAGCTGCGCGGCGATGAAGCCTTCTACTTCATCCGCAATTGCGCCTCCGGCCACCCCGGATCGATCACCAGCTGCCACGCCGGCGACACCCGCCAGACCTGGGACCAGATGGCCTTGATGGTCAAGGCCTCACCGGAAGGGGCGGGCCTGGAGTTCGCCACCATCAAGCGCCTGCTGATGCTCACCATCGACATCGTGGTGCATATCAAGGCGCACGCCGGGCGACGCTACATCACCGGCATCGACTACACGCCCGATCGCGTGTTCGATTGAGCCGGCCGCGGCGCGGCATGGCGCTTGACTTGACTTGATCAGCGTGAATAATCCATAACTGGCAGGAAGCCGCAGGAGGTTCAGCACAATGTTGCCGGGCATGGAGTTGATGGGGTGCCAGATCGATGTTCCCGCATCGGTCATGCACCATGTGGTCAAGGTCGAGTCGTCCTACAACCCGTATGCGATCGGGGTGGTGGGTGGCCGTCTGGCACGTCAACCGCGCAACCTCGAAGAGGCCGTCGCCACCGCGGAAATGCTCGAGGCCCGCGGCTTCAACTTTTCCCTCGGCCTGGCCCAGGTCAACCGCTACAACCTCGCCAAGTACGGGCTCGCCAATTACCGTACCGCCTTCCAGACCTGCCCCAATCTCAACGCCGGCGCACGCATCCTGCGCGAATGCCATACCCGCTCGGGCGGGCATTGGGGCAAGGCGTTCAGCTGCTACTACTCGGGCAATTTCACCACCGGCTACCGGCATGGCTACGTGCAGAAGGTCGAGGCTTCCATGCTCGCCATGCGCAGTCCGGAAACGCCTTCGCTGGCGATCCCGGTGATCTCCAGCCGCAGGTCCGGCACTGCCGCCGCGCCCGCCAGCCGCAGCAGCCAGGCGGCAGCGGCGCCCACGCTGCCCGATGCCGTCCGGCAACGTGCCGAAGCCGTCACCGCTTCGCTCATCGAGCGGCGCGCCGGGCTGGCGGCTGCACGCGAACTGACCCCGGCCCAGGCGGCCGCCGCAGAGGCGTCATCCACGCCGGTTATGCTCAATGCCAGCGCCGACACCGGACCGGTGCCGGCACGCGCCACCGCCACCCCGGCGGCGACCCCTTCACCCTCCCCGCAAACGCCGAAGAATGGGGACGCGGCGTTTGTGTTCTGAACCAGCCCCGACAGGAACCCACGCAAATGAAGACTGCTCCCACCCAATCCATTCGCCCTGCCATCAAACGCTTCGGCAAGCTGCTGCTGTGGGCCGCAGTCCTGCTGCTGCCAATGGCGCTGGCCCAGGATGCCAACCTCGGTGAAGCCACCGACAAGATCTGCGGCGTGATGGGCAACGTGTACAGCATCCTCAAGGTCGCCTCGATCGTGATCGTGACCATCGCCATCATCTTCGCCGGCTACCAGATCGCATTCGCGCACAAGCGCATTTCCGATGTCGCGCCGATCCTGATCGGCGGCCTGCTGATCGGTGCCGCGAGCCAGCTGGCGGCGATGGTGATCGGTGCCGGCGATGACTTCAAGAAGAACTGCGCCACCACGACTTACGTGGTTGTCGAAAGCCCGGTGAGGAATGCGTAAGCACATCCTCTTTCGTGGTTGCACCCGGCCCCCGATGTTCCTCGGGGTGCCGTACGTGCCCTTTTTCATCGGGGCCGGGGGCGCCTTGCTGTTCGCCATGTACACCAACCTGCTGTTCCTGATCTTCGTGCCGGTGGTCATCTTCATCATGCGCATGATGGCCAAGCGGGACGAACTGATCTTCCGCCTGCTGGGCCTGTGGATGACCTTCCGCATGCGCGCGCGCAACATGCGCGAGCATGACGGCCTGCTGGTGCTGAACCCCAACCCCTACCGAAGCAAACCCGCCCGCAAGGACTGAGCGCCGGCATGCCTGCCTGACCCGACATGTTCAACCCCGACACCTCCAGCAGCGAGTTCATCCCCCTCTCCACCCATGTCTCGCCCACGGTGGTGAAGACCACGGGCGGGGATTTCCTGGTGGCATGGCGGCTGGAAGGCCTGCCGTTCGTCGGGCGCGAGGAATGGGAGCTCGAACACAAGCACGCCACCTTCAACCGCCTGCTGCAGACCCTGCGCGCGCCGGATTTCGTGAACGTCGCGTTCTGGGTGCATGACATCCGCCGGCGACGCACCATCGGCGATGGCGGCCGCTTCGCACAGCCGTTCAACCAGCAACTGTCCGACGAGTATTTCCAGTCGCTCTCGACGCAGAAGCTGATGCAGAACGAACTGTACCTGACCATGCTCTACCGGCCGATGCCGGAGAACCGGCACCTGCGCGAGAAGACCAGCGACCTGGCGCGGCTCGAAGCCGAGCAGAAGGAGGCGATCAGCCGCATCCAGGAGCTGGCCGCCAACGTGGAAGCGGTGCTGAAGGAATACGCCCCGTACCGCCTCGGCATGTACGAAGCCGACAACGGCGTGGTGTTCTCCGAAGTTCTGGAACTGTACGGCTACATCCTCAATCGCATCGACGAGCCGGTGCCGGTGCTCGATGCCCCGGTGAAGGACTACCTCGCGGTGAGCCGGCACCTGTTTTCCAGCAAGACCGGCGATTTCATCGTCAACACGCCCGAGGGCAAGAACCACTTCGGCGCCATCCTCAACGTCAAGGAATACCCGGAGGGCACTTGGCCGGGCATCCTCAATGGCCTGAAGTATCTCGATTTCGAGTACGTCATCACCCATTCGTTCAGCCCCAAGAGCCGCTATGACGCGCTCAAGGCGCTGGAACGCACCAAGGGCATGATGATTTCCTCCGGCGACAAGGCGGTGAGCCAGATCGCCGAACTGGACGTGGCGATGGACCAGCTCGCCTCCGGCAACTTCGTGCTCGGCGAGTACCACTTCATCCTCACCCTGTATGCCGCCTCGCAGGAGCAGCTCGGCCAGCAGGTCGCCGCGGCGCGTGCGGAACTGGCCAATGCCGGCTTCGTCTCGTCGAAGGAGAACATGGCGATCGCCGCCTCGTACTTCTCGCAGCTGCCGGGCAACTGGAAGTACCGCACGCGGCTGGCGAACGTGAGCTCGCTCAACTTCCTCGGCCTCTCGCCGCTGCACAACTTCGCCGGCGGCAAGCAGGACCGCAACCCGTGGGGCCCGTGCGTCACCACGCTGCAGACCACCAACGGGCAGCCTTATTACTTCAATTTCCATGCCACGCTGCCGGGCGAGGATTCGCTGGGCGAGAAGGCGATCGGCAACACGATGGTCATCGGCAAGTCCGGTACCGGCAAGACCGCGCTGATCAACTTCCTGCTCAGCCAGGCGCAGAAGTTCGACCCGGTGCCGACGATCTTCTTCTTCGACAAGGATCGCGGCGCGGAGATCTTCGTGCGCGCCTGCGGCGGCAATTACCTGGCCCTGGAAAGCGGCGAGCCGACCGGCTTCAACCCGTTCCAGTGCGAGCGCAACGAAGCGAACGTGCAGTTCCTCGCCGAGCTGATCAAGGTGCTGGCCGGCAAGCCGGACTACACCGCGCGCGAGGAAGAGGACATCTTCCGCGCAGTGGAAGCGATGCTGGACATGCCGCCGCACCTGCGCAGCATGAGCAACTTCCAGAAGAGCCTGCCCAACATGGGCGATGACGGGCTGTACGCTCGCCTTCGCAAATGGACCCAGGGCAACTCGCTGGGCTGGGTGTTCGACAACCCGATGGACACCATCGACCTGCACAAGGCACCGATCATCGGCTTCGACTACACCGACATCATCGAGAACCCCGAAGTGCGCGTGCCGGTGATCCAGTACCTGCTGCATCGGCTGGAATCGCTGATCGACGGCCGTCCGCTGATCTACGTGATGGACGAGTTCTGGAAGATCCTGGAAGGCAAGGGCGGGCTCAAGGAGTTCGCCAAGAACAAGCAGAAGACCATCCGCAAACAGAATGGCCTCGGCATCTTCGCCACGCAGAGCCCCGAAGACGCGCTGCACAGCGACATTTCCGCGGCCCTGATCGAACAGACCGCCACCCTGATCCTGCTGCCCAACCCCAACGCCAGCAAGGAAGACTATGTGGACGGGCTGAAGCTGACCGATGCCGAGTTCGCCGTGGTCAAGGAACTGGACGAGCGCTCGCGTTGCTTCCTGGTCAAGCAGGGCCACGCCTCGGCCATCTGCCAGCTCAACCTGCGCGGCATGGACGACGCACTGGCGGTGATCTCGGCCAGCACCGACAACATCGAAGTCCTGCACCGGGTACTGGAAGAGCAGGCCAGGAAACGCGGGATCGAAGTCGATGCCCTGCAACCGCAGGATTGGCTGGAAGAGTTTTACGAACAGCGCAAGGGCTCGGGCAAGAAGCGCTTGCGCGATACCGAACCGGGCTGGAACCGGCCCATGGCCAGCGCCACGGCTTGAGCATGAGAGCAAAGGAGAGACGAGGATGAACACGCACACGCACCGCCCCCCGCAGGGCCCCGCCCGGCGGCCTGCATCCCCCCGTCGTCGCTGGCTGCGCGACGGCCTGTTCACTGTCACCGGCATGGCACTGGTACTGAGCCTGTCGGCCTCCGCCGAGTGGCGAGTGCAGGACCGGGAAGCACGCAGCACGCTGAAGGAAATCCGTGATAGCAACACGATTGGTGGCAACAGCGGCACCAACGAGATCACCAAGGATCCGGGCGAGATGGAAATGAAGGGCCATGGTGGCCAGGCCATCGCCAATCTGGACAAGACCAAGATCACCCAAGCGCGGTTCGAGAACACCGAACGCTGCGGGAGTCGGCCCGGGAGGAAGGCCGAGGACGTGCACCGGCAGCAGTGGACGATCTGTACCGAAATCGTGACCACTGAACTGGCGCAGTACCAGTACTCGCTGGAGATGTACGCACGCGCCAAGAAGCGGCATGAAGACCTGGCCAAGCTCGAGGAAGAGCGCAACAATCTCAAGGGTTACCAGGATTACGGCAAGCTGCAAACCAACACCAACAAGATCCTGGCATTGCAGGCGCAGCTGCAGATCGACCACCTGCAGGACAAGACCTACATGGATGCCTACCACGCCCGCCTGCAATACCTGCGCGCCGCGCAGACCACGCTGGCGGATCGTGCACTCAATGGCACACGCGAGTTTTCATTGCTCGGCGCCGCAGTCGACTTGACGGCCGGCAAGGCCATGAAAGAGGCGTTGCGTGCGTCTCACACGGATCGTGCCCGCAATCGATGATGGGGTGAAGGGCTGAAACAGCAGGGGTGAGTGATGGATAGTGTCGCGCAATGGGCGTTCTTCAGGCTGATCTTCGACTTCCTTGACAAGGAAATCGTGATCTTCCAGGACAATCTGCTGTTCAGCATGGGGACTTGGGTGATGAGCATCATCATGGTGCTGGTGACGATCTGGATCATGATCCAGGGCTTCATGATCGTGACCGGTCGCTCGCGCGAGCCGATGATGGCACTGGTGACCGGTGCGCTGCGGGTGGTGCTGATCGTGACGGCGGCCAGTGCGCTGACGGCAGCGAACGATCAGGTGTATTCGACCCTGAGCAACGATGTGCCGCGCCACGTGACCAAGCTGGTGACCGGCAATGATGCGGATGCGGCAGCGATGATCGACAGCAACATCAACAAGATGTCGCTGGCGTTCGGGTTGATC
>NZ_JBSTRX010000002.1:0-765435 GCF_054031035.1 Luteimonas sp. e5 | reverse complement strand
AAATCTGCTATCCAAGGTCAGCGCACATTGATCGGGCTGGCATCTAACAATTCATTCAAGCCGACGCCGCTTCGCGGCGCGGCTTAATTCAGGTGTTAGGCCTTTGTAGGGAGATCACGGGGGAGTTATATGTTACCTAGTCACGTCACGCTTCAAACCGCATTAAGCGCCACGAAGCGCACGCCGTTCACAAAGCTAGACCTTGAGATGTTTCGTGCGTACAAGGAATCTGTGAGAGGCACCAATCGAGATATCGTGCTTCATCACAGCATGGGTGGCGCCCTGCAACAGGCCTGCGAGAACGGCTGTATTGTTCTTACCTGTCCATTCCTAGAGACAGATTTTGTGTTTCTAAAATTGGACGCTGGGCGTGGCTTGTTTGGAGGACAAAAGTACAGAGTAATGTCCTATGTGGGCACCGTGGATCTGGACGAGTTGATGCCTGGCAGCACATTCAAAAGCTTTGCTATTGCCCTCACTGCAATCAACAACATCCATCGGAACGTAGAGCACGCAGCGGCACGTGGTGACTGGTGACGCAAAGGCCTAACAATGCGTTCAAGCCGAAGCCGCTTCGTTCCACCAAACACATGGCAGATGGAGCTTGCCATGTGCTTGGCTCCACTACGCGTCTCGGCTTAACTTAGGTGTTAGGTGCCAAGAGACACATGAACGCGATCCCGACAAAACAGAAAGCTACAATCGCATTTCTATCTCTGGCCACAGCCATATACCTGGGTAATTACGCGGCTGCTCAATGGCACACAAACTCGATCAAACAGCCACTCCCTGAGTGGCCTTTGGCTTTTGATTTTTTTATTCTTCTGCCATTGGCCTACTTCATAATCTTCAGGCCAAAGCCGAAAAAAGCATTACTCGTTTTTATCGGACTAGTGTCTTTGGGAGTGCTTGTAGGATCGTACGTTATTCCGCCCGATCAAAAAATGGTCTGGAGTCATATCGAGAAAGGCCGATGGCTATATTTGGGAGCACTTCTTCTCCTTCAAGCTGCCGTTGTTGTTTCGGTGGGACTCGAAATTTATCGAAACCGCCATGCTAAGAATATAGAAAATGCAATAAGCCAAGCCATATCCAAGAAGGTTCCAAGCAACCAGATTGCACAGCTACTTCAGGCCGATGCTCGAGTCTGGACTTATGCGTTCGTTCGAAATCGCGCCAAGCTCTACTCGCCACCTGATGGCTTCTTCTGCTTCAAGCATGATTCGAACGCATCGAATCAACAGGCTTTCATGTGGCTAGTTGCGGCCGAGATACCCATCGCGCACGTCTTGATTCACCTTTTCAGCCCGACATGGGCGATCATCGTAACCACAGTGTCAATATACGGACTCATCTTTCTGCTCTCGGAGTATCGAGCAACACTTCTGAGAGCAACCACCTTGGAGCAGGATTCACTCCACATACGTCATGGCGTCATTGGCGATCTTGCCGTCCCGTATTGGCAAATCCACTCCGTTCAACGCGAAAATATTCGTCCGCGCAGATCCAAGCAAGCTATTCGATTCGTTGGAACAGGCACAGCGAATATCCGATTGCAGTTGAAACCATCGACTACAATCGAAACAATGCTGGGTAGTCGCAAGGTGGCGACAATCTACATCGGCCTAGACGAACCAGAGCGATTCATACGTGAAATTCAGGAACGGCTTGGCGCCTAACAATTCGTTCAAGCCGACGCCGCTTCGCGGCGCGGCTTAACTCAAGCGTTAGGCCTTGTTTCCCGCACTGTTGTTGCCGGGTTCCAGGCAATGTGTAGCGCCTCGCTTATCCGCAGCGTTCGCACCTCGCACGCACGGTGCAGGCATCGGCAGTCAGCCCTGCGGCGCCTCGGCTTCGGACGGGCGCGACGCTCCGCGAGGTTCGACCGGCCGAGTCGGCTTCGGACAGGGCGCTGTGAGAGTTCTTGGCCGCGCGAGTTGCTGGTTCTGGCTTCGGCCCCGGCAAGTGCCAGCCTCAGGCCATTCGGCCAGACTTGTTGTACTGTTCGGCGCAAGGGTTGGGCTGTCGCCAGTTCGGGTGCAAGCCGGGCGTGCGGCGGCCTAACAAGTCGTTCAAGCCGAAGCCGCTTCGTTACGCAAACCACATGGCAGGTAAAGCTTGCCATGTGCTTCGCTCCACTACGCGCCTCGGCTTAACTTAGGTGTTATGTGGCAATGAGACTCGACTCGCAAACGGACAAAAGAGCATGGGCGCACTGATCGGCATTGCAGCAATCGTCATCTACTACGCAGTCATCTCCAGATTCATCGACGCCGGCTCAGCGCCCGCTGGGCTTGTGGCTACTGCTTACGTGTTTGTCCCCTTGATTGGCATACCACTCATGGTTGGCGCCGTCAGGTCCGGCATCAAGCCCGGATCCAAGGCCCGTCACATAAAAGCAGTTGCATCAGTTGCCGTTTTTGTCGGTCTCGGCATTCTTGGTGTGCTGTTCGCCGCTCGTATGTTCACCCCGTCCACCCCGGATCCGGTCGCGGACGAGCAATCCAGGCGAGCAACTTGGATCGCACGCGGTCAAGAGGCTGTAAAGACCAAGCTCAAAGATCCGGGCTCCGCACAGTTCCGAGCCGTGTACTTCAATCGCGGCAAGGACGGATTGCCCGTCACTTGTGGTGAGGTCAACTCAAAAAACAGCTTTGGCGGCTACTCTGGGCATCAAAAGTTCATTTCTGCGGGTAAACCGGAGTTGACGTACCTCGAGGAGCAGATGGTTGCGGGGGAGTTTGCAAAGGTCTGGAATACTCTTTGCGCCAAGTAGCCGTCTTGCCACATAACAATTCATTCAAGCCGAACCCGCTTCGCGGGTCGGCTTAATTCAGGCGTTAGGCTGTTAACGGCAAAGCACTTAGAGTGGCTTTTTCGGGTGCTTATCATCACGTCGGTTTTTGGCCAAGGCATCACGGACGCGGCTACAGGTTGAAGGCGTCCGAACGTCCCGCTTCTCGTCCACAGTTCACTCAGCATCGACTGGCTTCGGTGGCCGCGTCACCGCCTTCAACCTTGGATCATTGGCGTTCTGACGGCTGTGCCTGGCTTGGTGGTGCTGCAAGCCGTTGAGTGTGGCTTCTTCGCTCATTGGCGCGGTGAACGTAGGCAACGCTTGACTGCGTGTCCGGCCTGCGGTCGTTCAAGCGTCTGTAACTTCGGATGGCACTGCCCTGCTTCACCTACAGCCTAACTACTCGTTCAAGCCGACACTGCTTCGTAGCCATCCCGGCGTGGTACGCTCACGCTACCACGCCGTGCCGTCTACTACGCAGCGCGGCTTAACTCAGGTGTTAGACAACAATGACCATCCATTCAAGTTAGCCGAGAGCAAAGCGTGCGATTTCGGCAAAAATGGCTATCGCGGATAGCTTCGAGAAGGGTGCCACGGAACCAGAGATAGACGTGCTACGCTCCTTGGTCACCACGGAGATACCAAAGGACTTCCTCGACCTCTACACTCTTAACAACGGCCAGAAGCCTGAGGCTGAATTCGTAAACTTTAATAGAATTCTACCCATTCCAGAAATTCTAGAAAGCCAAAGAATGCTCACCGACGCTCTTTCCGACTTCGGTGAAATCGAATGGCTGGTGCCTGACAAGATCAAGAATTTGGCTTGGAGTTCAAACTGGATTAAGTTCACTGAGTTTGAAGGCGATGGATTTATCCTGGATCTTGACCCTGGCCCAAATGGAACGTATGGACAGATCTTCTACCGCCATCACGCTGATAATAGTATCAGGGTCTGTGCCAAGGGCATTGATGAGTTTATGAGGGTGATAGCTGATTTGGTTGAACGAGAGGACTGCGAAATCGATCGCGGGTGCGTAATTATTTCCAAACTATTCTGATTGTTGTCTAACAATTCGTTCAAGCCGACCCCGCTTCGTAGCGTCAAGTGCGTGCTTGCGCTACGCTAGCACGCACTCGCCGCCACTGCGCGTGGCGGCTTAACTCAAGGTGTTAGGCTGTTAACGGCAAAGCACTTAGAGTGGCCTTTTCGGGTGCTTATCATCACGTCGGTTTTTGGCCAAGGCGTCACGGACGCGGCTACAGGTTGAAGGCGTCCGAACGTACCGTCTCTCGTCCACAGTTCACCCGGCATCGGCGGCTTCGGTGGCCGCGTCACCGCCTTCAACCTTCGATCATTGGCGTCCTGACGGCTGTGCCTGGCTTGGCGGTGCTGCAAGCCGTTGCGTGTGGCTCCTTCGCTCATTGGCGCGGTGGGCGGAGGCAACGCGTGACTGCGTGTCCGGCCTGCGGTGGTTCAAGCATCTGCAACTTCGGATGCGTCTGCCCCACTTCACCCACAGCCTAACAACTCGTTCAAGCCGACACTGCTTCGTAGCCATCACGGCGTGGTACGCTCACGCTACCACGCCGTGCCGTCTACTACGCAGCGCGGCTTAACTCGGGTGTTATGTTGCGGAGAATCTATGCAGCTTCTGATGGACACACAGGCACTAATGTTCCATGCTGCTTATGAGCGATGCCTGGTTGAATCAAATGGAGTTCCAAACGTCTGCACCTCTATCAACGAAGAGGTGTTGCCGCTGGCCCTACCCGCTTACGTCTGTGCGGCCTTCGCCGCAGAAATTGGCCTCAAAGCTTTGCTCCGAAGAGAGGGCATTGTGGCAAGAGGCCACGATCTACAAAAGCTTTTTTCTCAATTGCCTATTAGGCTACAAAACGAGATACGCTGCCAGGCAGCGCCGTATGTAGACGACTTTGACAGCGACCTCGATAAGGCAAAGGATACCTTCCAAGAACTAAGGTACGTATTTGAGTACACTGGCCCACCCAAACATGTAAATTTCAGGGTTGTTGTTGCCATCTCGGCAGCCGCCACAAAGCTGATAGGCCTAGACCCGTCTGCCGCAACATAACAATTCGTTCAAGCCGACCCCGCTTCGTAGCGTCAAGTGCGCGCTTGCGCTACGCTAGCACGCACTCGCCGCCACTGCGCGTGGCGGCTTAAATCAAGGTGTTAGGTGCCTCAGATGGTTCCATATGGATTGACCGAAGAGCAATTTTCTGCAATGTATCAGCGCAAGCTGGATCGCCTCTCGGACGGTGCAATCCGTGTTCTCCGCGAACTGCATGCTCTTCCTATTGGCGACGGTGTAGACGAAGCACAAATCGAGATATTTCCTGACGAATACGGCGGAGCTCCGAGTGCTTGGGCTTACTGGCGTGGCAAACACAACAAAGTAGACCACAAAGACCAAAGCATCTTCCCAGGAAGATCGCTGGAACTTAAACTCGGCCTTGAAGCTCTAGCTGACATTGACGAGCAGTATTTCTTAGATCCTGACCAATTCCCGGGCCTTCGGCTCTCTGCACTTCTCCTCTCGCGTTGGCTAGCTGAATCGTGGTGGAAAGCTGGCGGATGGGGATACACACTGCCAACAACTCTTTCGGTACATGACTTTGGATCGTATGGCTGGGAGCAACTCTCAAAGGGCGGCACCTAACAATTCGTTCAAGCCGAAAATGCTTCGTGGCGCCGCTTATTGTGGTAGCGTGTACCACAACGCGTCGCCACTACGCATTTCGGCTTAACTCAGGTGTTAGGCTGTTAACGGCAAAGCACTTAGAGTGGCTTTTTCGGGTGCTTATCATCACGTCGGTTTTTGGCCAAGGCATCACGGACGCGGCTACAGCTTGAAGGCGTCCGAACGTCCCACTTCTCGTCCACAGTTCACTCAGCATCGGCTGGCTTCGGTCGCCGCGTCACCGCCTTCAACCTTCGATCATTGGCGTTCTGACAGCTGTGCCTGGTTTGGCGGTGCTGCAAGCCGTTGAGTGTGGCTTCTTCGCTCATTGGCGCGGTGGGCTGAGGCAACGCATGACTGCGTGTCCGGCCTGCGGTGGTTCAACCATCTGCAACTTCGGATGCCACTGCCCCACTTCACCCACAGCCTAACTACTCGTTCAAGCCGACACTGCTTCGTAGCCATCCCGGCGTGGTACGCTCACGCTACCACGCCGTGCCGTCTACTACGCAGCGCGGCTTAACTCGGGTGTTAGGCAACAGGAGCAGGATCATCGCAAACGTCGAAAAGCGCATTGTTGAACTGCGACCTCAGCATGTCACAGAGCTTAGAAACATGCTGGACATGTTCGCCACCGTGTTTGCTGATCCTGTCAACTATGCTGAAAGTCAGCCAACCAACCAGTATCTTCACGACCTTCTGGCCCGCGATACGTTTATAGCGGTCGCCGCAGTATGCGGCGATGAAGTAATTGGCGGCCTAACCGGATACGTTCTTCATAAGTTTGAGCAAGCCCGCAAAGAGATTTACATCTATGACTTGGCAGTCATTGAAGACCACCGGCGTTGCGGCATAGCGTCTCGACTTATCCGGAAAGTTCAGGAAATCGCCACTCGCATCGGAGCATACGTCATCTTTGTACAAGCAGATTACGGCGATGATCCGGCCGTGTCACTCTACACAAAGCTGGGTACAAGGGAAAATGTGATGCACTTTGACATTGATCCAGAGGCTGCTGCCTAACAATTCGTTCAAGCCGACCCCGCTTCGTAGCGTCAAGTGCGTGCTTACGCTACGCTAGCACGCACTCGCCGCCACTGCGCGTGGCGGCTTAACTCAAGGTGTTAGCCTTCACAGAGAAAATTCATGCGACTTCGAGCGCCTACAATCGATGTCACGTCTGAACGACCATTCGCGAATGACAAGCTTGACCGCCGAGCGGCTGTTGAGTCACTCACGAATATTCTGAAGAGCAGCACAGACCCGCTAGTAGTTTCTGTGAATGCTCCGTGGGGCTTCGGAAAGTCAACCTTTCTCAGGATGCTAGAGGCGCATCTATCTGCTGAAGGAATAAAGCATATAAGCTTCAACGCCTGGGCAAGCGATTACCTAGACGACCCATTCGTCGCGCTTCTAGGGGATACGGAAGAGCAACTCAACTCACTGCGAGGCGGGAACCGGTCCATTCAATCGAATATCGGAAAGGCTAAAAAGTATGGCGGAAAAATTATAAGAGCCGCCATACCCGCTGCCGTTCGCATCGGAACCGCTGGCGTCATCAACCTTGATGACCTTACTGAGAGCGCCATTGCAGATGCAGCAGAAAAGTTCGCCCAAGATCAGATCAATGCATATACGGAAGCCAAGAAATCCATCTCATCGTTCCAGAGGGAACTAAAGGAGATCGCTGAAACGCTGTATGGTGCCGACTCTGAACTTCCGCTTGTATTCATCATCGATGAGCTGGATAGGTGCAGGCCGACACATGCTGTTCGCCTACTTGAAATTGTTAAGCACTTCTTCTCGATTGATCGCGTTGCCTTCGTGATCGCACTGGATCCAGACCAGCTTGGGCATTCGGTAAGGACAATGTATGGCCAAGGCATGGATGTGGATGGCTACCTGAAGAGATTCTTTGATCTTGAATTAAACCTGCCTAATCCAACTTCCGGCGAGTTCCTGCAAGCGCAATTTACTAGGTTCGGGTTGGATCAATTCTTCGCAGACCGGATGCAGCACCAAGAGACAAGATATGACAAGGATCGCTTGGAGAGCATGTTCAGATACTTGTTTGTCGCTCTCGGCTTTTCTTTCAGGGAGCGAGAGCGTGCCTTTAGCCTACTGAGCCTTGCTATTCGCGCTACAGCTCAGAATCAATATCTTCACCCCCTGATGCTTGGCTGCCTAATTCTTCTGAAGATCAAGAACTCGGCTCTATACAGGAATTTCGTTTCAGGACGTGCAACCGCGACAGAGATAGTTGAGTATTTCTCCTCAGAAGCTGAGGGAAGAAAATTCATGCAGTCCAACTACGGTTACGTATTAGAGGCAGAACTGATAGGCGCCCTAACCCCTAGACATGAGCAAGCTGACTTATATCGACGGTTCACTCGTGAGGCGGAAGATGAAACACTCACTGGTGACGCTCGGCAAAGAGCAGAGATCATCGCGCATGTTGCTCAAGAGAAGCGATTCTCTCAACTCTATTCGAACATCAAATCAGTCGCATCAAAAATCGACCTCGTTGCAGGTGAAGGCTAACAATTCGTTCAAGCCGACCCCGCTTCGTAGCGTCAAGTGCGTGCTTACGCTACGCTTGCACGCACTCGCCGCCACTGCGCGTGGCGGCTTAACTCAAGGTGTTAGACCGCACAGGTGACATCATGGCCACTCCCGCGAACATTGAAGTCTTTAACGTCGTTTCCGCACGAGTCTTTGTAGAGCTTTATGAGTCTTTTCCGACACCAATAACTATTGACCCTGCGCTAACCGGTCTGAACGTCTTATTCGAACAAGAGTACGGCCCCGAAAGCGATGAATATAAGCATCTGGCTTCAAGTGCACACTCCACTATCCAGTTCTTACTAGATGAAGGCTTCATTAGAAAGAGCAGCGGTCCAGAGCATTTTGATCAACGCGGATTTCAAAACTTAGTCCTAACTAGTAAGGGGTTCTCTCTACTTCAGAAAACCCCTGAATCTGTCGATGAGTCACAAGACCGCAGAAGCTACTTCGAAAGACTTCGCGCTCTCACAGGAGCGGGCGTGAGAGTGATTGCCACAGAAGCGATTGGTCCGGTTATCTCCAGCCTCATGGGTGCGGTCTAACAATTCGTTCAAGCCGACCCCGCTTCGTAGCGTCAAGTGCGTGCTTGCGCTACGCTAGCACGCACTCGCCGCCACTGCGCGTGGCGGCTTAACTCAAGGTGTTAGACCCCAATGGCTGCTGTCCAGATACTCGTCACGATTGCCTCGCTCGTCTTCGGTCTCTGGCTCGGCCGGGTCGTGCAGTCCGGTTTGCGCACCGGCCGCATTCGCCACACCGACAGCACTCAATCGGCATCCCGTGCCGGGGAGCCCGCCAAATATTGGGCATTCATCCTTTTGTTCTCGGCGATCTCCTTCATGGCGCTTGTGACGGCTGCGCGCCTCCTGTTGATACTTTTCAGTCGCGCGTAGGCGTTTGCTAAATTGGGGCCTGAAAATTCGTTCAGTCGACGCCGCTTCGCGGGGCGGCTTAACTCAAGGCGTTAGACGTGCTCAACTACGCATCATTGCGACCTTTATTTGAGCCTTTCGGTGAACTGCGGCCTCAGGCAGCTTCGGAATGGACTGGCCGTGAAGTGCTTCCTCAAGAAGTTGCAACGTTCTATCTTGAAGTCGGCCCTTGGGGAGAAACATATCACGCCAATGTTGGGCCAGTCGGATCTACTCTAACGGTAGGTGGCAATCCTGTCTGTATTCCTCCACTTCATAAACTCGCCGATTTGCAGGCCGGTTACGCATGGTCCCGCACCCCCGACAATCCCTTGCAAGGTTGGGGCCGGGATTGGCTCGTCGTCGCTGACCAAGGTGGCGACCCGTTCATATTTGATTGTTCAAGTGGTCGTGTATTGTTCGATCATCATGGGAGCGGCCGCTGGAATCCTCAGGTTTTTGCGGAGAACTTGTATTTTGGCCTGGGCGGTGTCGCTACGGTTGCCAGTGCGTTTCTAAACCTCGGCGAAGAGGAGCACTTTGAAGACTGTGAGCTCAAGCCTTCCGGGCGCGAGATCATCACACTTGCTCTCACGGACTTTCTTGGTGAACGGAGCAAGGCCGAGCACATGCTTTCAGTATGGCGGTATTATCAATAAAGTACTTCTAACATTCGTTCAAACCGATGCTGCTTCGTAGCCATCCCGGCGTGGTACGCTCACGCTACCACGCCGTGCTGTCTACTACGCAGCGCGGCTTAACTCAAGGTGTTAGACCCCACTGGAAAGGCCACCATGCCATCTGCGACAACACTGACTATCGTAATGCTTGCCTTAGCGCCATTGACGCCTTCACTCACTCAAGACACAAGGGCCAATCTTGAAAAGCAGCTTATGCAGCTTGGATTTCCGCCAGTCTCACACAATAGTGTTGAAATAAGTATCTTGAACGCACTAGGCTTTGAACCACGTGCGGGTTCGGATGTTTATATGTCGTCGCACAGCCATCTCCCGACCGTCAAAACGGTATCAAAGGTGGCATCAAAGAAGTGTTCGACCATATCCTCGATTGCTTCAATAAGCGTTGGGGAAAAGACAATCAACGCAAAAATCACCGGAACTTACTGCCTGACTGGAAGAGCCATTTGGGAGTCGACAAATCAACTTGTAAGTCCTTCACCTAAATAGCGCTCAGTGGTCTAACAATTCATTCAAGCTGACCCTGTTTCGTAGCGTCATGTGCGTGCATACGCAAAGCCAGCATGCACTCGCCGCCACTGAGCGTGGTGACTTGGCTCAAGCGTCAGATGACGCTACAGTTCCCACTTTCACTCAGCCGGAGGGATGCTCAAAGTGAAGATTATCGAATGGAGTGATGTACTGCAGAGCTTGCCTGAAGAGTACCAGCATCGGGAAACCGAGGAGAAACTCCCTGGAAATGCCAAGTTCATTCTGATGGAGGATGAGTCAGAGAGCACTCAAATCTGCCTGGATCGACACTACTACGCCAATTCCGAGACCCTTTGCGGGATATTTGTGCCTGACGATCTCAATGCCAAACTCATCTACAATTCCAACCCGAAAGACAACCCGCTTACCCTGGTGGTGCGTGGAACAGTATCTGTGGATGCCGTGGTTGTGACAAGCTGCAACTTGAACTTTATAGGGGAAGCAACCTGCGACGATCTTTTCTGGGGGGATGGAGATGGTCAACTCAAGGTTCTCGACCGAGTTGAAACCCCCATCCTCCTGGCGACTCGGGGCTATGACGTGGAGACATACTGGGAGAATCTTTACTTTGACTATCCTCTTGTGGATAGCAGCGATCACTTTGGCGATCCTCATCTGGAACTGGTTAAAAAGCTGTTCAAAGATGATGTCACCATGCAAGCCAGCGGATATGGCGCCAGCTGGGCGGATTTTTTGAATAGGGATATGATCATATCTCTCTACCGCAAAGGGCAAACAGCACTGAAGCCGGCGTCCTAGGTGCGCCATCCAGCAACTCGTTCAACGCGACCCCGCTTCCTAGCGTCAAGCGCATGCTGCGCTGCACCAGCAAACACTGGTCACCATTGCACGTGACAACTTAACTCAAGGTGTCAGGTTTTTTTCGGGATATAAAGCTCTGGCTTATCGGCTGTGCTTGTTTTGACTGAGCTGAAGAAAGGTTGAGCCAAGTTCTGGCAAGGATCCACGGACAGATAAGATGATCAAGTGCAGCATTGATAGCGATATCAGGATGTGCGAGAGCATTGATCGCGCAAATAATAGTGATTTGACGGCGATTCTCGGCGCTCACAGATGTCTTGCAGATATCTCCAAAAAGGATGGCCGGATTGGTTCTTCCATCTGGATCTGCATCAAAGGAACAAGATGAACGCATTTGACTTCACTCCCTATATAGGCCACAGCAGCACTTATCCGGCGCTCGACAGTCTGTTGAAAGAGCACGGCATCACCTGGAGGCCGAGCGCTCATAGAAATTTGGACACACTCTATTTTATTCCGGGAAAAGGAATTTCCATTGCCTTTACCATTGGGGCGGAGAACGAAGGGATCCATAAAAAAAGCGATGGCGACTTTATCCTTGATCAACTTGAGGTTTCTCTTGTAGAAGAGAACAAGAAACATGGCAAATACGCAGGAACTCTTCCCTTAGGATTATCGGCATCTGACTCCAGGCAACAGACCAGGAGAAAGCTTGGAGTTCCCACCCGAACAACCGACAAACTTGATAACTATTACATAGACCAACTTGTGTGGACACTTGCATTCGACGGAGACCATCTGAAATTCGTGCAGGTCGCAGCCCCCTCTGACGGTAAGCGGAAGCACGGCTTGTGCCCTTGACTGCTCACAAACTCAACTCGTGCTGGTTTTTAATTACAGCGCAGTGCATGACTGTTCATACAAGCTGTACCCCGCTTCGCAGTGTAAAATGCGTGCATACGCTACGCTAGCACGCACTCGCCACCACTTCGCGTGCGGCTTAGCTCAAGGTGTCAGGTTGTTAACGGCAAAACACAAAGAGTAGTTTTCCCGGGTACTTTTCATCCCGTCTGCTTCTGGCCAAGGTGTCAATGATGCGGCTACAGGTTGAAGGCGTCCGAACGTCCCCTCTCGTCACACAGTCCACCCGGCATCGGCGGCTTCGGTAGTCGCGTCACCGCCTTCAACCTTCGATCATGGACGTCCCGACGATTGTGCCTGGCTTGGCGGCGCTGCAAGCCGTGCGGTGCGAGTTCTTCACTCGTTGGCGCCGGGGGCGTAGGCAACGCTTAACTGCGTGTCGGGCTTACGGTGGCTGAAATATCTGGCAGCTTCGGATGCGCCTGCACCACTTCACCCGCAGCCCAACAACTCGTTCAAGCCGACACTGCTTCGTAGCCGTCCTGGCGTGATACGCTCAGCTGCCACACCGTGCCGTCCACTACGCAGCGCGGCTCAACTCGGGTGTTCGATCCGGCAGGCAACATCCAGGAGAACTGTATGAAAAGCAAATGTCTTTGCGGCTCTATCGAAATTGAAGCACCAGATCAATCTGAAGTCGGTCTGTGTCACTGCTCAATGTGCAGGCGCTGGTCGGGTGGCCCAATGTTTGCAGTTCATTGTCCAACGGGTGTTGGCTTCTCGGGAAATGAGCCGAAAACCTATCAGTCGTCGTATTGGGCAGAACGAGGTTTCTGCTCGAATTGCGGAACACATCTCTTCTACCATCTGTTGCCCAACAACGAGTACATACTTCCTGCCGGCCTTTTCCAAGAGCAACCGTTCCAGTTGACCAACGAGATCTTCATCGACGAGAAGCCGAGCTTCTACAGCATGAAGAATGAGACCGCAAAGATGACGGGCGAAGAAGTATTCGCCAAGTTCGGTTGACGGTCAACGCTAACCGCACCTAACAGTTCGTTCAAGCCGACGTTGCTTCGTGGCCGCGCTTGCGGTGCAAGCCAACGCTACACCGCCGCTTGCCACGCGCGCACCCAGCCCAACTCAGCTGTCAGGCCCCTATCAATCATCAATCGACAATGAGCGCATCAAATGCAAAGCAACGCTATATCTGATGATTACTTGAGAATCAGCCGAGACGTCCGCTGGCTCAAGGTTTATGCCGTGGCAACTACGCTCGCCCTGGGGGTTTTAGCACTTACCGCCGCCAAATCTCCGCATAGCCAAACCGAGCTGACTGTCGAACGCATCAACGTCGTGGACCCTTCTGGAGTATCACGCTTGGTGATCTCTAATGCCGAGCACTTCCCGTTGCCAAAACTGGGCGGCAAAGAGTATCCGCGCGCCGTGCATCCTGCAGGTATTGTTTTCTATGACACGACTGGTAACGAGGTCGGTGGCCTCGCAATTACCGATGCCAAGATGGGCAAAATTGCAGCACTCGCATTCGACTATTCAAACTACGATGCAATGGGAATGATCACCCGTGTCAGTCCCGATGGACAAGACGCTGTGGCGGGGATTCACATCAACTCTCGCCCACCCGCAGAGTTGGACGTCATTGCAGCCAGCAAGGTTGTTGAGCGTCGCATCGCAATCCAGAACAAGAACGAAGATGCTGAAATATTGCTAGCCGACTCACAAGGCCGTGATCGTATTCGGCTCCGGGTGGACCATGACGGAGACGCCCGCATCGAAGTGCTTGATGAAAAAGGCAATGTCACGTTTAGCGCGCCAGGCGGGACCTGACAACTCGCTCAAGCCGACTCCACGCGTAGCGCCAAGTGTGTGCTGGCGTTATGTCAGCGCGCACTCGCCGCCACAGCCTGTGGCGGCTTGGTTCAAGGTGCCCAGTCCATGCTGAAGGAACAAGCACTCGTCACCGAAGCATCCGAGCTGTCGAAGCTCATCGATGGCTCGCTCCTGCGTTACTGCGATCTGGCTGTGCCGTCGATGGACGGCGGTCAAATCGGCTCTGCATTTCTGTTCTGTACTCTGCGCGGAATCGACTTGTATTGGCCGCTGTTCAACCTGGCGTGTTCGTCGGCTGCACGTTCGCGGGCTGTACCTTTCGTGGCGCGGTCTTTGCGGGCTGCCGGTTCGTCGATTGTCGATTTGAAGACTGTACCTTCGGCCCGGATAATCTGGGCGGCGAGTGCGAGTTCAACGAAACCGTTTGGTACGGTTGCACCCAGATCAATTGCAGCGGGCTCGGCGCCCTGGTTCCGACTGAGGTCTGACAATTCATCCAGACAACACCGATTCGCGGCCCCACTCAACTCATGTGCCGGATATTTCAATGCATGATTCTGCCATCTCCATCGACACCATTCGCAGCAACCCTGAACTCTGCAAGCTCCTTTGGAACTTTGAAGTGGAGATTGGCGATAACCTGAGCGAAGACTGGTACACGATCAAGGGTGCCCCCTCTTTTGACTCTTTTGGAGCAGACGGCTCCGGCGGCCGTTTCATCCTGCTCACTGACGGACGAGTACTGTTCATCTCCTCAGAAGGATCTGCTGGAACGATTGCCAAGGATCTCGAAGAGTTTCTTGACCTTGTTTCGGGCGCACCCTATTGGGGCGACATTCTTCACCGTTCGAATAATGGCGACTTGCGTTGCATGGAGCAGGCAGAAGCTCTTCGCGCGATGCACCCGCGCAATAGCGAGGACTGGCCGGATAGCATGGTCGCTCGCTTCAGGGCGTTGGCGGGCTTGGGGCCGCGTCGGGAAAGTTACGCCAGCATCCTGCATGAAAATGTCAGGAGCGGCGAGCTTGACCCGGTCGTTGCCGCTCCGGATGGCACCATCTACGAGAGTCTGTTCGGCTCATTCCAGCCTGCTGATCGTCTTGGCTGAAAAACCTGGCAGTTCGTTCAGCCGACACTGCTTCGAGGCGTCAACTGCGTGCTTGCGTCATGTCGGTGCGCACTCGTCGCCACGGCGCATGCCACCCTGGCTCAGGGCGGCACGCGGCAACCACGCATGCGCGGATGAGCCCTATTCAAACTGAAGCACCCAAACCCACCGGGATCGGCGGAGTATCGCAGGATCGATTGGCATCGGATTTTCCGAACATTATCAGCAGTTGCAGTCGCCAGGTCATGGAGCTCTTTCCGAGTTTCAAACTCTTGATGCCTGGCTGAGGCTTCATCATGGCCGTTTTTGCATGTTACGCTTGGCCTGGCATGCCACCAGCCGTTTCCACCACGCGGCATGACGTGTTCGCGAGACGCCAAATGATCAGAGTGTCGATATCGCTCGAGGATTATCTCGGCGCGTTGCGGCTTCACCGCAGGAGGCTGGTCAATCGACTGCTGCTTGTGCTGCCAGTCGTGGCAGCCGCCGGGATGCTTGCCATTTCCATCGGCCACAGATGGCCGGGGCTCCTCCTGATTGCCGCCAGCATCGGCGCACTCATTGGCGAGCTGGTCCAATCCCGACTGATCCTGCCGCGCTGGGCAAGGAAAATCCATCGCCAGCAAGCCTCGCTTCGAACTGTTTACACGTACTCATGGGACCGCCTTGGCATTGACAGCTTCTCGGAGGCCGGACAACACAGACGCGCCTGGTCGGACTATGTCAAGGCACTGGAAAACGATCGTTTTTTTCTCTTGTACCACTCGGATGCCATGTTCGAGGTTTTCCCGAAATCGTGCTTTTCAAGTCCGGAACAAGCAGATGAGTTCCGTGCATTGGCATTCCGGGAAAACAGCTGAATCCGTGCAAATCAGCACTGCCACGCGGCACCAGCCACGGGCTTGCGCTACGCTGGCAAGCACTCGCCACCATTGCACAGGGTGGTGCGACACCGATGCACGCGGTCAAATGCGACCAGCTCGCGCTCTGGAGGATCCATGGTTACCCGCTCATTGATTTTCGTCGCCCTCGTCGCCTTTTCCCTGGTCGCCTGCGATCGCCAGGAGACGGTGGCTCCTCAGCCCGTGCAGAGCGCGGCCGCTTCTTCTTCGAGCGCATCCGAGCCGCACACTGCCGAGACCAATTCGGCCGACGTGCATGCCCATGCAACCGAGCTCCCGCCCGTTCCGCAGCAGCCCTGGGCCACGGATGCCCCTCTCCGGCAAGGCATGGACGCGATTGCCGAGGCCGTCACCCGTGCCCAGGACGCCCGGACCAATGGCGCGTTTGATGCCGATCAAGCCGCTGCCCTCGCCCGGGAGATCGAGACGCAGTTCCATTTCATGCTTGCCAATTGCAAGCTGGAACCCGAGGCGGATGTTGCGCTGCATGCCTTGCTGGCGCAGATCGTCGCGGCCAGCCAGGCGGTGAAGAAAAACCCGGGCAATACTTCCGACTTCGATGCGATGACACATGTGCTGATGGAGTATCCGCGCTACTTCGACCATCCGTCATGGCGCTACCCGAAGTCAGTCTGAGTCAACCGCCAGGCCTGCGCGAGGACGCACCCGAACCGGGCATGCATCACGGCCCGGCTTGATTCATGCACCAGGTTTCAAGCCCGATTGCAGGAGCCGCATTGTGAGCGCAACGCAACAACGATCCACATTCGTCACCGTGGTGGCGTGGATATTCATCATCCTGTCGGGATTCGCAACCATGATTTCGCTGCTGCAGAACATCATGGTCCTGACGATTTTTCGTGACCCGATGTTCAGCAACTCCGCGCCACCGCCCGGAGCGCCGCCCTCTGCCGTCTTCATGGCGGAGCACGCCCCCCTGATCTTCTTCGCGTTCCTGCTGCTGTCGCTCTTCATGCTGGTCAGTTCCATCGGCCTGCTGCGGCGCCGGAACTGGGCGCGACTGTGCTTCATCGCTGCCTTGGGATTCGCCATCCTCTGGCAAATCGCGGGCCTTGCCCTGCAGTTCTCTCAGTTTTCGTCCATGCGCGAGGAGTTTTCCGTGGCGACCCTGAGCGGCGGACCCGACATGACACCGTTCTTCGTGGCCATCGCCGCGTTCAGCGTCATCATCGCCATCGGCCTCAGTGTCCTGTTCGGCTGGATCATGCGCAAACTGGTGTCACCGCCGGTGGTGGCCGAATTCCGTCGGTGAGTGCCGGCAGTTTGCTCACGCCTCCGCGGCATTGGGTCGCCAGGTGCATGCTTGCGTCACGCTGATACGCATGGGCTGCCACTGGCCGTGACAGGGAAGGTTCCACAAGCAGTTATCGGACCTTCGGCAGCACCGCGCCATTCACGCCTCACGTCATGCCCGGGGTCCGCTGCCATGAGCGCGACGTGCACATGGAGTGCACCGGGTATTGAGTGAACGCGGCCACGATGCCGGGCGCCCGCACGAGGCCCGCATCGTGGCTTGACCGCGGATCAACTCCGCCACAGCTGACCCCCAATGTGATTTCGTCGAGAACACATTGGCGATCATCCGGCACATCGCCATGAGGCCGCGTCAAGCGGTGCAATCCATTGCCCGGCCGCAGGGCGCTCGACGCAATGTGCTGCCGCACTCGAGTCCGGGATTGATGCCTGAGTGCTCGCGGGGGCAACCGCGTTTTGCAGCCCGGAGTGCGTGATAAGCTGGTTCGTGCATGCGCCGCTCCACGCGCGATGGAACCGCTCCGGCGTGAGGCTCCGCATGCGAACCCGCGGCATGTTCACCAAACTGATGAAGGTGGCTGTCATGAACGATCAATGGCTTGCAACGCTGATTACCGCGACACCTCAAGAGGGGTTCGAGCTGGCCATCACCCTGAGTCGTCGTGGCGTCAAGTACACGCAACCGGATACGGGCGTGCTGAAAGAGCTGCGCCCCGAATATGCCAATTCAGCCGAAGGCCTCACCCTCGCCTCGCAGGTGGTCGCCATCAACTTCCAGACGATCGCCGCCGCGAACGACTATTGGCGCAAGTAGTCCGTGCCTTCGCCGTTCGTCGCGTGGCCAAAACCCCACGGGCGCATGGCCCGGAGCAGGATGGCGCCCTGCACCACCACGCCATCGCCAAGCGTGACATCGATAGATGCGTGAGATGATGATGGGTTTTCTGCACATGCTGCTTGTTGCCGGCCTCGCGTTGGCGCACACGCCCGCGGGGCAGGATAGCCCGACATCGGGCTATCCCGAACTTCCACGGGATGCGCGCAGGGTGGCGGAACGCTCGATCGCCTGCCGGCATTACGCAGACGAGTTCATGGGAATGGGGGATGCGCGCGATCGCGAAGTGAACCGCCAGCTCGGGAAGTTGCGCTGTCACTCACTGGAGAAAGACGCCGAGCGCATGAGAAGGAAGTACCGGGATGATCCCGAAGTTCTCCGTCTCATCAATGAAGCGCTCGAGTGGCTGGCCGGTTGATCGCCACAGCGAAGAGCCGCCACGTCACTGCTCGTTGTCGCCCGAAACGGAACGCCTTGCTTTCACACCCGACGAATGCAAGCATCGCCTTGAGCCTTCAGCGCACCGCCGCGGCGTTCGCCGGATCAGCCGTGGCAGCCCGGGCGATGCCGGCGGCAGGTGTATTCGCGCCTGACCCGCGTGCAGCCATCCGGCCCGGCTGCGCATCACACCACCATCCGCACATGACGATCTCCCGATGAAACCCTTCAGCCTGATTCTCATCTCGATCATCCTGCTCGCGCAGGCCACGGCTGCGGCCCGAGCGGGGGATCTGTTCGTCGCCAATTCGAAGGAGCAAGGTGCCGACTTCGATTTGACCGCGACTGAAGTCGAACGCCTGCCGACGAAGTCCTATCTCTCGATCCCGAACTTCCACGAGCGCACGGCTCCGGGTTCGCGCTGGTTGATGTGCGTCTACACCGAGCTGGCCATGGAGCGCGGGTTCGAATACTGGTTCGTCCAGTATCCGCGCGGCGAGGACACGCGCGTGATTGTCGGGTTCGCCGACTCGAATGCGACCACGGCCGACGAGGCGATTGGCAGCGACTTCAACTCCGAAGCCTTGCTCAACCCGACACCCTCACCGGTCAGGCTGTGGGCGGCGCTTTGCGGGCTGTGAGTAGAGCCCTGCCAGCTCCGGCAACACGTTGAAGCAGGGCACCAGTGTTCCTTGCCTGGCGAGCAGGCATCCGTCATAAACACATATGGATACGACTGCATTCCTGCTGACGCTGTTCAAACAGCTGTGGTGGCTTGCTCCGCTGTTCGTGTTGACAGCCATCCTCAAATCACCTGCAGTGAAAGGCTGGTTCGGCGAGAAGAGGCTAGAACGCCGAGCTGCGCGCAGGCTCCCCGCGCACGCCTATCGTGCATTCCATAACGTGACCATTCCCGACGGCTCCGCAACCACGCAGATCGACCATGTATATGTATCGCGTTACGGGATCTTCGTCATCGAGACGAAGAACTACAAGGGCTGGATCTTCGGCTCGCAGCGCGACCGCTCCTGGACGCAATCGATCTACGGCAGGAAAAAGACGTTCCAGAACCCGCTGCGCCAGAACCACAAGCACACCATGACACTCGCGGACATGCTCGGCATGGCCCATTCGCTCATCCACTCGGTCGTGGTGTTCACCGGCGAATCCAAGTTCAAGACGCCGCTGCCGGACAATGTGCGGACCCTGCACGACTTCGATTCCCATATCCTGTCGTTCACGCAACCCCGCTTGACCGAGCAGGACGTCGAGCGAATTTGTCGAGCCATCGAGTCCGCCCGCCTGGCCCCGGGCCGCGCCACGAACCGGGCACATCGCCGCAATTTGCGCAAGCGCCATGGGCGTGGACTTCCCCCATGACGCCTCATCGTCGCCGACAATGTTTCATTGCATACCAGCCGACCAACAAAGGCGTGCATCCCGATGTGCTCCGCATACCTGCACGACATCAGCACGCTGCCGGGTTCGAACGATGAAATCACGCATGTTCAAGAGCAAAAGTGCCGTCTATGCCAGGAGCTACCTGGTCACGCTCGGGCTGATCTTTTCTGCCACCGGCGCGTTCTTCCTGTACGCATGGGGAGGCACCCTGCCGGACTGGCCCTGGTGGGGACAGGTAACGGTGGCTGTCCTGCTGGTGATGGGCCCGGTATTGGTGGTGGGCGGTTTGTTCGGCCCTTCACGACACATGCAAGCATGGGCGGAACTGGCCTCCCGGCATGAAGCCGCGCTGATTTTTCTGGTGCTGGCCTACCCGCTCTATCGGGTGTTGAAACCTTTCTACGAAAAGCGCTGAGCGGCGCGGGTGGCGCACGAAGCGCTGCCTGCGACCGCGCGTCCGGTACCGCCCGGGCATGCTAGGCTGAGCATGCCGGGACGGCGATGAGGCACGCCGGCCAAGCCCGGACTCAGGAGTCGCATGAACAAGGTGGTTGCCCTGCTCGCATGCTTTCTCGTCGGGTGTTCCTCGCTGCCCGGCCCGGCGTTGCCGCTCGCCTCCGGCCAGTACGTGTTCCAGCATCGCTTCGCGGAAGATCCGCGGTTCAACAGCATTCCGCTGCACGTGACGATCCGCGGTGACCGCATCACCGTTGTCAATCCGAAAGCGCATGACCCGTTCCCGGCGGGTGTCATCGAGCAGGGGTGGCTGATGTGGCATGCGGCTTCGAGCACCTGGATCATCGGGCAGTCGAAGCAGGACCGACATGCGCCCGAGGTCGGCGGCTGCAGTGACGGGCCGAACGTGGTGGACCTTGTCAACAGGATTTACTGGACGTGCTGACACTGCCACCCGCCTTCCCCGCCAGTCGGACATCAGGTGCACGCAATCGCGGGACTTCGGCATGCCGGACCTGCCCGGTGCCGGGACACGAAACGTTTTTCGCGAAAATCAAGAGACAGTCGGGATGATGAAGAAGCTGATGCTCGGGATCGCCATGCTTGCAAGCGGGTGCGCCACTTCGTCTTCGGAAAGGGAGGTCTTTCGCTCCGGCCAGTTCTGGAAAGTGACGTTCGCGAAGGAAAGCCGCTATCCGGCCACGGACAAACTGTCCTACCGGGTATACCGGATGCCGCGCGGGCGCGGCGGCAGTCCGACACGCCTGGAGATCGGCCCACCACATCTTTCAAAACCGACTTCGGACTTCCTCGCGGTCAGTGCCTCCGGTCCGGGAGATGACATATTCCCGGCGATCCTGGTGTTTGCCGAGGACGGGAACGACGGAATCAAGGCATTCCGCGTGACTCCGCAAGGGGATGACGTGCTGGTGCGGCAGCTGTGAACCGCCCCATGCGCATCCTCTACATCGACATGGACAATGTGCTCGTCGATTTTCCGAGTGCATTCGCGCATCTGTCCGAAGACGACCACCGGACATATGCCGACCGTCTGGACGAGGTTCCCGGAATATTTTCCAGGATGGCGCCCCTGCCCGGTGCGATCGACGCCTTCAACGAGTTGAGCAGGCTGTTCGATACCTACCTGCTGTCAACCGCACCCTGGGAGAATCCAAGCGCGTGGTCCGACAAGTTGCTGTGGGTCAAGCAGCATCTGGGCGCACCTGCCTACAAACGCCTGATCCTCTCCCATCACAAGAATCTGAACATCGGGGATTTCCTGATTGACGACCGCACCAGGAACGGCGTCGATCGATTCGCGGGCGAGCATGTCCACTTCGGCAGCGCGCGGTTCCCGGACTGGCCGAGCGTGGTGGCCTACCTGAAGCAGCACGTGGATTGACATCGGACCGGCTCCGCCGCGCTCGTGTTTCATCACGCGCTGGATTGACTTCGTCATCGCGGGTGGGCAATGCTGCGGCGGTCGGGTGCTTCTTCATTCTCCGCTTCATCGAAGGACGGAGGGCACCATGTCGAAAGACGACCCGGGGAACTGCACGAGAGATTCACCGCGGCTCGCGCCGGGTACGGCCTGCGCTCAGCTGGCGAATCCATGCGCGATCCTGCCGTGCGACACGCGAAGCGGAGCCATGAGGGAGGCTGGAATGAAAGAACTGCATTTGTATCCGAACAAGATGAAACTGATGCTGGGCACGGCCGGCGCGGCTGCGTTCACGTTGGGCTTCCTGTGGATGCTGATGCGCGGCCCGGATCCGGATTCGGTATTCCGCGTCATCCGCAGCCCGCTCATCTACTACCCCATCATGCTCGGCGGGGCCCTTCTGTTCGCGTTCTTCACGGGGTTGGCGGTGAAACAGGTCCTCAATCCGAAGCCGCGTGTATCGCTCACCGCAGAGGGGGTGACCACCACGGGATTCGCGGGCCATTTCAACGCGCCATGGGATGCGTTTTCCGCCTGCACTCATCATGGCAACAACATTCTGGTCATGCGTTTGAAGGATCCGGATGATTTCATATCGCGGCAAGCGGAAGGCCGTCCGCGAGAGTCGGCACGCCGGCTGTCGGCGGAGTTCGGCAGCCCCTTCCTGATCGAGTTCGACCAGCTTGCGGCGGACCGCGAGGCCGTGCAGCAGTTCATCAAGCAGCATCTGCCCTTGCAGGGCTGACGCATGCCGTCGCGCACCGGACTTGAATCATGTCCGATTACGTTTGCGGCGCGTGCAGCGCCAGGATCCCGGACCACACGCTGCGTGCCACGCCGACGCATCCCGACGGCGAGGTCACATGCCCGCAGTGCAGGACGCGGCTTGCCGTGGCACGACCTGCGGCAAAGCGCCAGGTCCTGCACGCGGTCGTCATCGGCCTACTGGTCTTCACCTCTGCATGGCTGTTTTCCGGAAACCCCCACGGCAAGCTGCTGGCCGCGATCGGCTGGGCGGTATTGGCTTTATTTGCGTCACGTTCGCACGCCGCGAGCCGGAAACTCGTTCCACAGGACCCGACACCGACTGCGTGATGCGTGGCGCATGGTGTATGGTTTTCACCCGCACCTTTCACGCCTTGTCGCACAGCACAACACGCATTCCCTGTGCGATCGAGCGCCTGTCTCGACCTGTCCAGTGACATGGTTCGCAGCGTGCGGGATTCCGGACCGGGCCACGACGTGGCCCACTTCAACTGTCGAACCAGAGGGGATCAAGCAATGAAATACGTCATCGCAGCCGTGCTCGCGCTCGTATCGACCTCCGCCTTCTGCCAGAACCCGGCCACTGACGCCGAGGCACTGCTGAAGGCGATCCAGGACGGCAATGCCGCCGAGTCCATCGAGTCGGTGTTCGAGGGAACCGTCATCCAGCGGCGCAATCCCGCTTCCATCCAGAGCGTCAAGGGGCAGGTCGAAAACCTGTTCAAGGCCTATGGCACGCCACGCGGCTACGAAAAGGCGTGCGAGAAAGACCTTTCACCCTCGTACAAGCGCCTGGTCTACCTGCAGAAGTTCGATGACCTGCCGATCGCCTGGCAGTTCTATTACTACAAGCCCGGCAACGAATGGACCCTCACCAACCTGAGGTTCAATGACAACGTGGTCGAGATTTTGGACAGCTGCCGCTGAGGCAAACACGTTGCGGGCTCCATCCCGGCGCGCGTCGGGATGGAGCGCCACCCTGTGGCCGGGCGTGCACCATGCACGCCTGGCGCAGTGGGTGAATTGGTCTTGCCGAAGCGATCGTGAGCCACGAGCCGCAGGCGCGGCGGCGCGACGCGAGCTGCGTCCTCAGCGCTTGAGCAGGTCGAGGATGTCTTCGAGTTCCTGCCGCACCTGGCGGATGATCTGCGAGGAGAGTGCCGATTCCTGCCTGGCGCCTTCGCCCTCCAGCCGCAGGCGTGCGCCACCGATGGTGTAGCCCTGCTCGTACAGCAGGCTGCGGATCTGGCGCACCATCAGCACGTCATGGCGCTGGTAATAGCGGCGGTTGCCGCGGCGCTTGACCGGATTGAGCCCGGGAAACTCGGTTTCCCAGTAGCGCAGCACGTGCGGTTTGACATCACACAGCTCGCTGACCTCACCGATGGTGAAGTAGCGTTTGGCCGGGATCGGCGGCAGCTCCTTGTTGCTACCTGGGTCCAGCATAGGCTTCCACCCGCTCCTTCAGCTTCTGCCCCGGGCGGAACGTCACCACGGTGCGTGCGCTGATCGGGATTTCCTCGCCGGTCTTGGGATTGCGGCCCGGGCGCTGGTTCTTGCGGCGCAGCTCGAAGTTGCCGAACCCCGACAGCTTCACCGGCTGGCCCTGGGCCAGCTCGGCGCTCAGCGTTTCGAAGAAGGCATCAACGAACTCCTTCGCTTCGCGCTTGTTGAGTCCGAGTTCCTCGAACAACTGCTCGGCCATCACCGCCTTGGTCAACGACATGCTTCATCCCCTGATCCGGATTGCCTGCTCCTGGGCCAGGGCCGTTATCACCCTGGCCACCAGCGCATCCACTTCCTGTTCGGTCAGCGTGCGCGATTCCTCCTGCAAAATCAAGCCCATGGCGAGGCTTTTGAATCCCGCTTCGACCCCCTTGCCTGCGTAACGATCGAACAGCACCAGATCGCGCAGCAGCGGCCCGGCCGCCTGCAGCACGGTGTCGCGGATCGCCTGCCACTGCAGCGCCTCGGGGGCGATGACCGCCAGGTCCCGGCGCACCGAGGGAAAGCGCGACAACGCGCGCGTCGTGACCGGCTGGCGCCGGGCAAGCGGCGCGAGGTCGAGTTCGAAGCCGAATGCCGGCACGTCGATCTCCAGCGCCTGGCACAGGCGCGGGTGCAGTTGCCCGAGCCAGCCGACACGCTGCCCCTCATGGTGGATGTCGGCGCTGCGGCCGGGATGGCCGAACGGCTCGGTGCTGCGCTGGAACTCCAGCTTGATGCGGGCCCAAGCCGCCAGTGCCTCGACTTCCCCCTTGAGGTCGTGGAAATCCACTTCGCGCGCATCACTGGCCCAATGCTCGGCGCGCGCGCTGCCGCAGGCCAGCGCGGCGATGCGTTCGATCTCTTGGGGTGCCGCGCCGGTTTCGGCGGGCACGGCGAACACGCGGCCCAGCTCGAACAGGCGCACCCGCGTCTGCTGTCGCGCCAGGTTGCGTGCCAACGCGCTGGCCAGCCCCGGCAGCAGCATCGGCCGCATCACGCCCAGTTCCGCGGACAGCGGGTTGAGCAGCGGCACGGCATCGTCCAATTGCCATTTGCCCAGCAGCGCGGCATCGACGAAGGCGTAATTTAGCGCTTCCTGCCAGTCACGCACGGCCAGGTGCCGGCGCAGATCGGCCTCGGCCACGGCGTCGGCCGCCGGTGCGATGACCCGCGCCGGGCCACCGGGCAGCTTGATCGGGATTTGGTCATAGCCGTGGATGCGGGCGATTTCCTCGATCAGGTCTTCCTCGATGGCGAGGTCGAAGCGGCGCGGCGGCGGGGTGACGTTCCAGCCCTCATCGCCGGCCTCCACCTGCAACCCGAGCGCGTTGAGGATGCGCTCGATCTCGGCGTCGGCGATGGCAAGACCGAGCACGCGCGCAACGCGCGCACGGCGCAGGTGGATGCTCGCCGGACACGGCAGGTCGGCGTGGTTGACCGCTTCCACCACCGGACCCGCCTCACCACCCGCGATGTCGAGGATCAGGCGCGTGGCGCGCTCGATCGCCTGGCGCGGCAGTTGCGGATCGACGCCACGCTCGAAGCGGTGCGCGGCATCGGTATGCAGACCGAGCCGGCGGCTGCGGCCGATGATGGCGCCCGGCGCGAAGTGCGCGGCTTCGAGGAACACGTTGCGCGTGGCTTCATCGACCCGGCTGTCGTGCCCGCCCATGACCCCGGCCAGTGCGATCGGCCGCTCGTCGTCAGTGACCAGCAGGAACTCCTCGTCGAGCGCCACATCGCGCTCGTCGAGCAACACCATGTGCTCACCGCGACGCGCACGACGCACGCGGATCGGCCCCTCGAGGCGATCGCGGTCGAAGGCGTGCATCGGCTGGCCCAGTTCGAGCATCACGTACTGGGTGACATCGACCAGGAAACTGAGCGGGCGGATGCCGCTGCGACGCAGGCGCTCGGCCATCCACAGCGGCGTCTTCACCGTGGCGTCCACGCCCTCGATCACGCGGCCGAGGTAACGCGGCGCATCGGCGCCGGCGGCCAGCTCGACCGCCAGCGTCTGCGCGGTGGTCGCCGGCACCGCCGGAATGTCGAATGCGCTCACTTCGCTGCCGGTCGCCGCAGCCACGTCGAAGGCGATGCCGCGGATGCCGAAGCAGTCGGCGCGGTTGGGGGTGAGCTTGAGCTCGATGCTGGCATCGGGCAGGCCCAGGTAGTCGGCCAGCGGCGTGCCCACGGGCGCATCCTGCGGCAGCTCCATCAGGCCCGAGGCGTCGGCATCCAGGCCAAGCTCCTTGCCCGAGGCCAGCATGCCGTTGGATTCGACGCCGCGCAGGGTCGCGGCCTTGATGCGCAGCTCGCCCAGTTGCGCGCCGACCATCGCCAGCGGCGCCTTCAGTCCGACGCGGGCGTTGGGTGCTCCGCAGACCACTTGCAGGCGACCGTGCGCGCCGGCATCCACCTCGCATACCTGCAGGCGATCGGCCTGCGGATGTTTTTCGGCGGCGACGATCTCGGCCACCACCACCTTGTCGAGGTCTTCGCCGAGCACGTCCAGCTGTTCCACTTCCAGCCCGATCGCGGTCAGCGCTTCGGCCAGCCGCGTGCGGTCGGCGTCGGTGTGGATGTGTTCGCGCAGCCAGTTTTCGGAAAATTTCATGCCAATCGGGATCCAGTGCGGCAGGTGCCGCGACGAGGCGCGGCATGATCGGGAAGGGGCTCAGGCGTGGCGGCGCAGGAAACGCACGTCGTTCTCGAAGAAGCTGCGCAGGTCGTCCACGCCTTCGTGCAACATGGCGAAGCGCTCCACGCCCATGCCGAAGGCGAAGCCGGTGTAGCGCTCGGCATCGATGCCGACGTTCGCCAGCACGTTGGGGTGCACCATGCCGCAGCCGAGCACTTCCAGCCAGCGCATGCTGCCATCGGCCTGCTGCCAGGCGATGTCGACCTCGGCCGAGGGCTCGGTGAAGGGGAAGTAGCTCGGACGGAAACGCATGCGGAAATCGCGGCCGAAGAACGCGCGCACGAACTCGGCCAGGGTGCCCTTGAGATCGGCGAAGCTGGCGCTTTCATCCACCAGCAGCCCCTCGATCTGGTGGAACATCGGGGTATGCGTCTGGTCCGAATCGCTGCGGTAGACCTTGCCGGCGGCGATCATGCGCAGCGGCGGCGTCTGCCCGGCGCGCACGTGCTCGAGCATGTAGCGGATCTGCACGCCCGAGGTATGCGTGCGCAGCAGGCGTCCGTCGGCGAAGTAGAAGGTGTCATGCATCGCCCGAGCCGGATGGTGCGGCGGGAAGTTGAGCGCCTCGAAGTTGTGCCAGTCGTCCTCGATCTCGGGGCCGGCGGCCAGTTCGTAGCCCATGCGCGCGAAGATGCCGGTCATGCGCTCCAGGGTGCGGCTGACCGGGTGCAGCGTGCCCAGCGCGGCATCGCGTCCGGGCAGGGTCACGTCCACCGCTTCGCTGGCCAGACGCGCGTCCAGTGCGGCGGCGTCCAGCTGCGCCTTGCGCGCGCCGAGCGCGGTGGCGATGGCATCGCGTGCGCGGTTGATCGCCGCACCCGCGGCCTTGCGCTCCTCGGGTGGCAAGGTGCCGAGGGTCTTCAACTGCGCGGTGATGCTGCCGGATTTGCCCAGCAGCGCGACGCGCAGTGCTTCGAGCGCTTCGGGTGTGGTGGCAGCCTCGACCTCGTCCAGTGCTCGGGTCTGCAGGGATTGGATATCGCTCATCGTGATCGGCAACGGGCAGGAAGGCGGGAATGGGCGCGACGACGCACGCCGTGCGCAAGCCGGGGATTGTCGCCCACTCGGGGACGGGACGCACTTCGCCGGCGCTGAATGCAAAACGGGGAAGGACTTGCGCCCTTCCCCGCCTGCGGGATGCATGCAAGCACGGGCGCGCGCGGCGCCCGCATGCCGGGCTTACTCGACTTCGCGACCGCCCTGCAGTTCGTCCTGCAGCGCCTTGAGCTCGTCCATCTTGCCCGCGGCGGCCAGCTCGGCCTGCTGCGGCCAGGTGGTCGGGTCGTGGGCGGCGAACTGGCTGCCGGCCTGGTCGAGGATTTCACGCAGCTTGGCCGGGTCGCTGCCGGCGAGGTCGGCAAAGGTGAGGATGCCGGCCTGATTGAAGACCTCGGCGATCTTCGGGCCGATGCCCTCGATCAGCTTGAGGTCGTCGCCCTTGGCGGCCTTCTTCGCCGGTGCCTTCTTCGCCGCTGCAGCCGGGGCGGCCTGCTCGGCCTTGGCTGCGGGCTTGGCCTTCTTCGCCTTGGCCGGCTTGGCCTCCTGCACGAAGCGCGGCAGGGTGGCCGGGATGGTGATGGCCACGCCCAGTGCCTTGGCCGAGGCTTCGGCGAGGCGGCCGAAACCGGCGAGATCATGCACCGCGATGTCGGCCAGCACCTTGCGGTCCAGGCCGATGCCGGCCTTGGCCAGGCCGTTCATGAAGCGGCTGTAGGACAGGCCGTACATGCGCGCGGCGGCATTGATGCGGGTGATCCACAGGCTGCGGAACTGACGCTTCTTCAGCTTGCGGCCGATGTAGGCGTACTGGTCGGCCTTGATCACCGCCTGATTGGCGACGCGGAACACCTTGCGGCGCGCGTTGTAATAGCCCTTGGCGGACTTCAGGACCTTCTTGTGACGACGGCGTGCTACCACGCCACGCTTGACTCGTGCCATTTCCGGGTTCTCCTCTCAGTCTCAGGCGTAGGGCAGCTGGCGCGCGATGCGGCCAGCGTCCTCGGCGCGCACGTAGGCGGGCTGGCGCAGGTTGCGCTTGCGCTTGGTCGCCTTCTTGGTGAGGATGTGGCTGCGGTTGGCGCTGCCACGCTTGAACTTGCCGCTGGCGGTCTTCTTGAACCGCTTGCCGGCAGCACGATGCGACTTGATCTTGGGCATGGTGATGTCCTTTCGGGGTTGTTCGACTGATCAAGGCGGCAGCCATGCATGGACACCATGCGCTGCGCTTTCCGTCCTGCCCTGATCGGTTAGAAGGCCCTCGCCCCTGACGGGGGATGGCGGGTCCAATCAAAAACGCCCGGCGAACCGGGAGCCGACTAGTATGCGGCGATTTCGACCGCGACGCAAGCCCGTCGTGCGCGGTCGGCGTGCTCGACAGGGCCGGCGCGGTCCGCGCCCTGCCCTGCCGTCGCGCTCACTTCTTCTTCGGCGCGATCATCATCACCATCTGCCGGCCTTCCAGCCGCGGGCGCGATTCGATCGTCACCTCGTCGCCGAGGTCGGCCTCGATCCGCGCGGCCATCTCGCGGCCCAGTTCCTGGTGGCTCATTTCGCGGCCACGGAAGCGGATGTTGACCTTGATCTTGTCCCCGTCCTCGAGGAATTCGCGCATCTTGCGCAGCTTGATCTGGTAATCGCCCTCGTCGGTGACCGGGCGGAACTTCACTTCCTTGATCTCGGACTGCTTCTGCTTCTTCTTGGCTTCGTTGGCGCGCTTCTGCTGCTCGAACCTGAACTTGCCGAAATCCATGATCTTGCAGACCGGCGGATCGGCATTGGGCTGGATCTCGACCAGGTCGAGGCCTTCGTCCTCGGCCCGCGCAAGGGCTTCGTCGCGCGAGAGGACACCGATCATTTCGCCGTCGCTGCCGATCACGCGCACGCGGGGTACGCGGATGTCCTGGTTGCGGCGGTTCTGTTTCGAATCGTACGTGCTGATATTGCAATCTCCAACGGTCAAGGGTTCCGGCCCGCGTTTCTCATGGCGGGCCGGGCATGCTCATGCGGCAGGGGCATTCTCGCCCGCGAGGCGCTCGGCAAAGGCGTTGATGTCGATGCTGCCCAGGTCTTCGCCTCCCCGCGTGCGCACCGCGACCTGGCCGTGTTCCTTCTCGCGGTCCCCGACCACCAGCAGGTACGGCACCCGCTGCAGCGTGTGCTCGCGAATCTTATAGCCGATCTTTTCGTTCCGCAAATCGGCGCTGACGCGGAAGCCTTGGGCCACAAGGGTTTTGCGCACCTCATCGGCGTACCCGGCCTGGGCATCGGTGATGTTCATCACCACCGCCTGCACCGGCGCCAGCCAGGTCGGGAACTGGCCGGCATGGTGCTCGATCAGGATACCGATGAAGCGCTCCATCGAGCCGACGATGGCGCGGTGCAGCATGACCGGATGCCGGCGCTGGCTGTGTTCGTCAACGTATTCGGCACCGAGCCGGCCGGGCATCATGAAATCGACCTGCATGGTGCCCAGCTGCCAGGTGCGGCCGATCGCATCGCGCAGGTGGTATTCGATCTTGGGGCCGTAGAACGCGCCCTCGCCCGGCAGTTCCTCCCATTCCACGCCGGCCGAACGCAGGGCCGAGCGCAGCGCGGCTTCGGCCTTGTCCCAGGTGGCGTCATCGCCCAGCCGCGGCTCCGGGCGCAGCGCGATCTTGATCTGGATGTCGGTGAAGTCGAAGTCGCGATAGACCTTGAGCGCCTGCTGGTGGAAGGCGGCGACTTCGGACTCGATCTGGTCTTCGGTGCAGAAGATGTGGCCGTCATCCTGGGTGAAGCCGCGCACGCGCAGGATGCCGTGCAGCGCGCCGGAGGGCTCGTTGCGATGGCAGGAGCCGAATTCGCCGTAGCGGATCGGCAGGTCGCGGTAGCTGTGCAGGCCCTGGTTGAAGATCTGCACATGGCCCGGGCAGTTCATCGGCTTGACCGCGTAGGTGCGCTTCTCCGACTCGGTGAAGAACATGTTCTCCTTGTAGTTGTCCCAGTGGCCGGAACGCTGCCACAGCGACACATCGAGGATCTGCGGGCAATGCACTTCGCCGTAACCGGTGTCGCGGTAGACCCGGCGCATGTACTGCTCGACCTGCTGCCACAGGGTCCAGCCCTTGGGGTGCCAGAACACCAGGCCGGGTGCTTCTTCCTGCAGGTGGAACAGCTCCTGCTGCTTGCCGATGCGGCGGTGGTCGCGCTTCTCGGCTTCCTCGATGCGGCGGATGTAGGCCTTGAGCTGCTTGTCGTCGGCCCAGGCGGTGCCGTAGATGCGCTGCAACTGCTCGTTCTTGGCATCGCCGCGCCAGTAGGCGCCGGAAATGCGGGTCAGCTTGAAGGCCTTCAGGAACCGCGTGTTCGGCACGTGCGGGCCGCGGCACATGTCGACGTATTCCTGATGGTGGTACAGGCCCATCTGGGTGATTTCCGGGCCCATGTCCTCGATCAGGCGCAGCTTGTAATCCTCGCCGCGGCGGCGGAACTCGGCGATCACCTCCTCACGCGGGGTCATGCGCTTGATCACGTCGTAATCCTGCGCGATCAGCTCCTTCATCCGCGCCTCGATCGCGGCCAGGTCCTCCGGGGTGAACGGGCGCTCGGAGTGAATGTCGTAATAGAAGCCTTCCTCGATCACCGGGCCGATCACCATCTTGGCCTCGGGAAACAGTTGCTTGACCGCATGCCCGACCAGATGCGCGCTGGAGTGGCGGATGATCTCCAGCCCCTCCTGGTCGCGCGGGGTGATGATGCGCAGGCGGGCGTCGTGGTCGATCACATCGCAGGCATCGACCAGGCGGCCATCGACCTCGCCGGCGACAGTGGCCTTGGCAAGGCCGGCGCCGATCGACTCGGCCACCTGCATGACCGTGACGGGGTGTTCGAATTCACGGCGCGAGCCGTCGGGAAGGGTGATGGCGATCATGTCGAATCCTGGAAAACCGCAGTGGCGGGACGAAAAAAGGCGCCGAAGCGCCTTTCAAACCGGAGTTGAATGCGTCGGCGGAAATCAGCGGGGGGCGCGGGTAGTGTCCATGTCGCACGCTCGGCCGGCATTGCGCGGGCCACCTTGTTCTCACGGTCGATGAAACGGTACGCCCGTGATTCTAACGCGGAACCTGCCGTCGCGGCCAATTCCGCAGCAGATGCGATTCGCCACCGCCACTGCATGGGATAATGGATGGTTTCCCGCATTGATTCCGCCATGTCCGCCCAGGTTTTCGTCACCAACGCCCTGCCCTATGCCAATGGTCCGCTGCATCTGGGCCATCTGGTCGGCTACATCCAGGCCGACATCTGGGTGCGCGCGCGGCGCATGGCGGGCGATGAGGTGCACTACGTCTGTGCCGACGACACCCACGGCACGCCGATCATGCTGGCGGCGGAAAAGGCCGGCACCACGCCGGAAGCCTTCATTGCCGAAATCCAGAAGGGCCACGAGGCCGACTTCGCCGCGTTCCACGTCGATTTCGACCATTACGATTCGACCCATTCGCCGCGCAATCGCGCGCTGACCGAGGCGATCTACGCACGCCTGTCCGAACAGGGACATATCAGCCGTCGCACCGTGTCGCAGCTGTACGACCCCGAGCGCGGCATGTTCCTGCCCGATCGCTACGTCAAGGGCATCTGCCCGAACTGCGGCACGCCGGACCAGTACGGTGACAATTGCGAAGCCTGCGGCGCCACCTACGCGCCGACCGAACTGAAGGAGCCGCGCTCGGTGGTCTCGGGTGCGACACCGGTGCTGCGTGATTCCGAACACCATTTCTTCGAACTCGGCCATTTTGAGGCGTTCCTGCGCGAATGGCTGGCTGGCGACGTCGCCGTCGGCGGGGTCAAGGCCAAGCTCGGCGAGTGGCTGGAGGGCGAAGGCGGGCTGCGCGCCTGGGACATCTCGCGTGACGCGCCCTACTTCGGCTTCGAGATTCCCGGCGCGCCGGGCAAGTATTTCTACGTCTGGCTGGATGCGCCGATCGGCTACCTGTCGAGCTTCCAGGTGCTGTGCGAACGCGAAGGGATCGACTTCGACGCCTTCCTCGGCGCCGACTCCCGCGCCGAGATGCACCATTTCATCGGCAAGGACATCGTCAACTTCCATGGCCTGTTCTGGCCGGCAGTGCTGCATGGCGCCGGCATGCGCGCACCGACCCGGCTGCATGTCAACGGCTACCTCACCGTGGACGGCGCGAAGATGTCGAAGTCGCGCGGCACCTTCATCCTCGCGCGCCGCTGGCTCGAGCATGGCCTTGCGCCCGAGGCACTGCGCTACTACTTCGCGGCCAAGACCTCCGGCGGCGTGGAGGACGTGGACCTCAACCTCGGCGACTTCGTGCAGCGGGTCAACAGCGATGTGGTCGGCAAGTTCGTCAACCTCGCCAGCCGCTGCGCCGGCTTCATCGACAAACGCTTCGACGGCGAGCTGGCATCCGCGCTGCCCGAGCCGGCGATGTACCAGCGCTTCGTCGCCGCGCTGCAGCCGATCCGCGCGGCCTATGCGGACAACGATGTCGCCCAGGTGCTGCGTCTTGCGATGGCACTGGCCGACGAGGCCAACCGCTACATCGACGAGCGCAAGCCGTGGGTGATCGCCAAACAGGCCGGTGCCGAAGCCGAACTGCAGGCCGTCTGCACCCAGGGCCTCAACCTGTTCCGCGTGCTGGCGCTGGCGCTGGCACCGGTGCTGCCGCAGACCGCGCGCCGCGTCGCCGAATTCATGGGCGCGCCGCTTTCGGCGTGGACCGACTGCGCTGCGCCGCTGCTGGCGCAGCGTATCCAGCGCTACCAGCCCCTGTTCACCCGCATCGAACCCAAACGCATCAATGCCATGATCGAAGCCAGCAAGGACACCCTGAAATCCGCCAACGAAACTGCACAGACCACGCCGACCAAGCAGCCGGCACCCGAGAAGGCCGCGACCAAGGCGGAGACCGCGACCATCGGCATCGACGATTTCGCCCGCCTCGACCTGCGCATTGGCAAGGTGCTCGAATGCACCCTGGTGGAAGGCTCCGACAAGCTGCTGCGTTTCGTGCTTGATGCCGGCGAACTCGGCCAGCGCCAGATCTTCTCCGGCATCCGCGCCAGCTATGCCGAACCGGAAAAGCTGGTCGGCCGCAACGTGGTGTTCATCGCCAACCTCGCCCCGCGCAAGATGCGTTTCGGCGTGAGCGAAGGGATGATCCTCTCCGCCGGTTTCGATGGCGGCGCCCTGGCGCTGCTGGATGCCGACGACGGCGCCGAAGCCGGCATGCCGGTCAGGTAAAAGCGAGGAACGAGTGGAGAGGAACGAGTAGTGAGAGAGAGCAAGAGCAGGCAGCGCTACGCTCTTCTCTCACTGCTCACTTCTCATGAAAGCGAGGAACGAGTGGAGAGGAACGAGAAGTGAGAGAAAGCGAGAGCACAGCACCGGCAGCGCTACGCTTTCCTCTCACTACTCACTTCTCTTCACTCACTTCTGATGAGAGCTGGAAACGAGTGAAGAGGAACGAGAAGTGAGAGAGAGCAAGAGTCCAGCGCCGGCCGCGTCCGGCTCTTCACTCGTTGCTCGTTCCTCTTCACTCGTTCCTGCGCCTCTGCTCGAGCGCATCGAGCGTCTGCTGCCGCAGACCCAGTGCGGGCAATGCGGTTACGCGGGTTGCCGGCCCTATGCGGAGGCATTGGCGCGTGGCGAGGCGGATATCGATCATTGCCCGCCGGGTGGCGATGCCGGTGCGCGTGCGCTGGCGCGTCTGCTCGGAGTACCGGCCAAGCCCTATGACCGCAGTCGCGGCGAGCACAAGGCGCCGGCGGTGGCGCTGATCGTCGAGGACGAATGCATCGGCTGCACCAAGTGCATCCAGGCGTGCCCGGTGGATGCCATCGTCGGGGCTTCCAAATTGATGCACACGGTGATCGCGTCGCTGTGCACCGGCTGCGAGCTGTGCCTGCCGCCGTGCCCGGTGGACTGCATCCGCATGCTGCCCAAGGACGACTGAGCGACGGCGTTCAACGCCCGCGCAGGAACCAGCGGTCGATTTCGGCCAGGCTGAAGCGGGTCCAGGTGGGACGGCCATGGTTGCACTGCGCGGAGCGTTCGGTGGCTTCCATCTCGCGCAGCAGGGCATTCATTTCCGGCACGCTCAGGCGGCGGTTGGCGCGCACGCTGCCATGACAGGCCATGGTGGACAGCAGCGCGTCGCGTGCCTCGGCCACGCGCAGGCTGTGCCCGTGCTCGACCATGTCGGCCAGCACGTCGCGCACCAGCGCCTGCGGATCACCCTGCGCCAGCAGCGCCGGCACCGCGCGCAGCAGCAGGCTCTGCTCGCCACTGCGTGCCAGGTCGAAGCCCAGTTCCCGCAACGCCTCGCCCTCGCGCTCCACCAGCTCGGCCTCGCGCGTGGACACCGCCAGCGAAACCGGCACCAGCAACGGCTGCAGGCGCAGGCCCTCGCCGTCGAACGCGGTCTTCAATTTCTCGTAATTGATGCGCTCGTGCGCGGCATGCATGTCCACCACCACCAGCCCGTCCGCGTTCTGCGCCAGGATGTGGATGCCGTGCAACTGGCCCAATGCGAAGCCGAGCGGCGGGATCTCGCCCTCTTCCATGGCCTCCTGCGGCGCGCTCACCGCCCCGTGCGAGGGGACGCTGGCGCCGCCGCCCTGGTACAGCGCGGCATAGGCCGCCGGGGCATTCGCCACCGAAAGCCCCAGCCCGGACTGCTGGCGTTGCCAGTGCGTGGAGGGCAGCGGTTGCGTGTCGCCGATCGGGATGCCCGCTGCATCCGGCGCGTCGATGCCGGCATCCGGTGCCGGCTGTGCACCGGCACGGGTATCGGCCAGCGCCTGCTGCAGGCTGCGATAGACGAAGTCATGCACCAGCCGCGCATCGCGGAACCGCACTTCGTGCTTGGCCGGATGCACATTGACATCGACCCGCCGCGGATCGAGTTCGAGAAACAGCACGTAGGCCGGCTGGCGACCGTGGTAGAGCACGTCGCGGTAGGCCAGTTTGACCGCGTGCGCGATGCTGCGATCACGCACCGCACGGCCATTGACGTAGAGGTATTGCTGGTCGGCACTCGGGCGGTTGTACGCCGGTTGCGCGATCCAGCCGGACAGGCGCAGGCCCGCCGCTTCGTGCTCGATGGCGATGGCATGGCGCGCGAATTCCTCGCCCAGCGCCTGCACCAGCCGCTGCACCGGCTCCTCTGCCGCTTCGCCGCCGCGATAGCGCCGCAGCACCTTGCCGTTGTGGCTCAGGCGCAGCTCGACATCGGGACGCGCCAGCGCCAGCTGGCGCAGCCATTCCTCGACATGGCCCAGCTCGGTGCGCTCGGTGCGCAGGAACTTGCGTCGCGCCGGCACGTTGTGGAACAGGTCGCGCACCTCGACGCTGGTGCCCGCCGCATGCGCCGCCGGCACCGGCGCGCCGATGCGCCCGCCTTCGACTTCGACCGCATGAGCATGCTCATCGGCCGCGCGGCGCGAGGTGATGCGGAAACGGCTGACCGAAGCAATCGAGGGCAAGGCTTCGCCGCGGAAGCCGAGGGTGGCCACCGCCTCGAGGTCCTCGAGGCTGGCGATCTTGCTGGTGGCGTGCCGCTCCACCGCCAGCGGCAACTCGTCGGCGGCGATGCCGCGGCCATCGTCGCGTACCCGCACCAGACGCGCGCCGCCTTCCTCCAGCTCGATGTCGATGCGCTGCGCGCCGGCATCCAGTGCGTTCTCCACCAGCTCCTTGACCACCGACGCCGGACGTTCGACCACTTCGCCGGCGGCGATCTGGTTGGCGAGGTGTTCGGGCAAGGGGCGGATGCGGGCAGGGATCACTGGGCGGCTCGAATCACGGTTCGTGGGGGAACCGCGATTCTACGTGGCCCGGGCCGATCCGGTTTCAGCGCGACGCGGTCGTGGTGCTGCTGCCGCCACCCTGCGCTTCGCGCCACGCCGCGTAGTGGGTACCCGGGGGCGGCATGCGGGTGAAATGGGTATGGATGCCATCCAGTACCGCACGCGCGAGCTGGCGCTGGAAGTTCGGATCCTTCAGCCGCTGCTCTTCCTCGGGATTGCTGATGAAGGCGGTTTCGACCAGCATCGAGGGTACGTCCGGCGAGCGCAGCACGACGAAGTTGGCTTTCTCGATCTGGCTCTTGTGCGTCTTGCCGACCCGGCGCAGGCCGCCCAGCACTTCGTTGGCGATGCGCTCGGAAGCGCGCTGGGTGGCGCTTTGCGACAGATCGAGCAGTACCGAGGCCAGGGTGTTTTCCCGGTTCTTCAAACGCACCCCGCCCACCAGGTCGGCGGCGTTTTCGCGGTCGGCCAGCCAGCGCGCCGCCTGCGAGGTGGCGCCACGCGTGGACAGCACGTAGACCGAGGAGCCGCGCGCATTGCGGTTCTCGGCGGCATCGGCATGGATCGACACGAACACGTCGGCATTGGCACGCCGCGCGCGCTGGTAACGCTCGGCCAACGGGATGAAGAAGTCGGCGTCGCGGGTCAGATAGGCCTTGAGCCCCGGCATGGCATCGACCTGGCGCGCCAGTTCACGCGCCACCGCCAGGGTGATGTCCTTCTCGCGGGTGCCATTGAGGCCGACCGCCCCCGGGTCCTGGCCGCCGTGCCCGGCATCGATCGCGACCACGATCGGGCGCAGCGCGCCGCTGCTCATCTGGCTCAGGCTGCGAACGGGCGCGGGCGTGGCAGCCGGCGGTGCGGGTTCGGCGCGGGTGGGCTGCGGCGTCACCGCGGGCCGCGCCACCACCTGCGGCAGGCGCGCGGGCGAGGACGGCATCGGCGCGGGTTCGGCCGCAGGCGTCGCCGCCGCTGGCGGGGATGCCGGCACCGTGCCCGTGCCCGGCGCTGCCGAAACCGTGGTCAAGGTGCCGGCGGGAAGCGGGGATACTGCGTTGCCCGCCTGGTCCGGCGTTGCGCGTGGTGCCGCTTGGCTGTGCGCGACCACCGCGGAAATGCCATCGCCAGGCCATTCAAGGATCAGCACTGCATGACCATCGCGCCATTCCAGGTTGGGGCCGATCGCCACCACCGGCGCCGCCAGATCGAACACGATGCGGGTGATGCCCGGCTCGGGCTTGCCGCTGCGCACCGCGCTGACCACGCCGCCACCGGCGGGCAGGCGCACCTGCGGCGAGAGGCCGGTATCGAGCACGTCGAGCACCAGCCGATCGGGATTCTTCAGCGTGATCAGGCGATATTCGGCGCGGCTGTCCAGCGCGACCTCGGCGCGGGTGCCGGTGGCTCCGGAGCGCAGTTCCACCGAGCGCACCTCGCGGGCCTCGGCCAGATTCCACGCGATGGCGAACAGGAGCATCAGCCCCAGCAGAACTTGCTCGAATCGGAGTCCCCGCGCACGCATGGCCCGATTCAAGCATTGCAAGGAGTCAAGATCAAGTCTTTTCCCTTGAAAATCCGATGCTTCGGTTAACTTCCTCTCAGCTTTTCGAGAATGACAAACCGGCCGGGCCGGCCACTTCGCCGGCCATCACCCGCTCCAGCCAGGCACGACCGGTCGCGCTGGCGGCCCGTGCGCACAGGCGTCTGCCTTCGCCTTCGATGGCGAGCTCGATGTGCACATCGACCGCGGGCAGGCTGCCGCCCGCACCGCGTTCGGGCCACTCCACCAGCCACAGCGCGGCGAGGTCCGGCTCGATGCCGAAATACTCCAGCTCGCCCGGATCGCCGATCCGATACAGGTCCAGGTGCAGCGCCTCGTCACCCCCGGGCAGCGCATAACGCTCGACCAGCGTGTAGGTCGGGCTGCGGATCGGCCCCTCCACCCCCAGCGCACGCAGCAACGCGCGGGCGAAGCTCGACTTGCCGGCGCCCAGGTCGCCCTGCAGATGCAGCACCGCCGCCGCGGGTGCGCAGGCGGCGAACCGACGCGCGAGTGCATCGGTGGCGGCGGGATCGGCCAGCAACCATTCGCTGTTCATGCGTCGAGGGTGCATTCCCGGCTGGCCTGACGCAATCGGGCGATGAGGTCGCTGGCCAGCATTCCCGCCTCGCCGTCGCCGGCGGCAAGATCGCCGGCGCGTGCATGCAGCCACGCGCCATGGCAGGCGGCGACGAACGGCGCATCGCCCTGCGCCAGACGCGCGCCGATCACGCCTGCCAGCGCATCGCCCATGCCCGCACTGGCCATGCCCGGATTGCCCAGCGTCACCACACGGGTGCGCTCGCCCGGCGCGGCGATCAGGCTGCCCGCGCCCTTGAGCACCACCGCACACGCGTAACGCTCGGCCAGTGCATGCGCGGCCGCCCAGCGATCGGCTTGCACACTGGCGACATCGCAACCCAGCAGACGCGCGGCCTCGCCCGGATGCGGGGTCAGCACCGCGCTTGGGCATGCACGGGGCGCCTCGGCGAGCAGGTTCAGCGCATCCGCATCGATCACCCGCGGCTGCGGCCAATCGATGGCAACAGCGAACAGCGCCTGCGACCATGCACTGCGGCCCAGCCCCGGCCCGAGCACCAGCGCATCGGCTGGCGCCAGCAACGCGCTCAATCCATCGGCATCTTCCACCGCCTGCACCATCGCTTCGGGACGGCGCGCCAACACCACCGGCACATGCGCCGCGCGGGTGGCGGCGGTGAGCACGCCACAGCCACTGCGCAACGCCGCTTCCGCCGCCAGCACCAGCGCACCGCCCATGCCGGCATCGCCACCGACCACCAGCAGATGCCCAAAGCGACCCTTGTGCGAATCGCGCCGGCGCGCGGGCAGCCGTGGCCTCGCCTGCACCTCGGCCAACGGCGGCACGTCGGCGAATACCGAGGCCGGCAGGTCGAGCGTGGCCAGGCTCAACGCCCCGGCATGATCGACGCCGGCACCGGTGACCAGACCCGGGTGTGCGGCGATGAACTGCACGCTGTGGCTGGCATGGATGGCGACGCCCGGCACCGATCCACGCTCGCCATCGACCCCGCTTGGCAGGTCGATGGCGAGCACCGCGGCAGGTGCGGTATTCGCTGCTTTGATCATGGCCGCCACCTCGCCTTGCGGCGCGCGCGCAAGGCCGAGGCCGAACAGCGCATCGACGATCACGTCCGCTGCCGGGAGACGGCCGTCGAACGCCGACGCCGCGCCGCCGCTGGCGCGGTATTCGGCCGCCATGCGTTGCGCCAAGGGCGAGGCCGGCGGCAACGAGGGTGGATACAGCACCTGCACCCGGCGCCCGGATTCCTGCGCATGGCGGGCCAGCACCCAGCCGTCTCCGCCGTTGTTGCCGGGCCCGCACAGGACGACGATGCGCTGCGCCTCGGGCCAGTGCCTCAGCAGGCAGCGCCATGCCGCCTGCCCGGCGCGGCGCATCAACTCGCCTTCGTCGATGCCCGGCAGTGCCTGTGCACGCGCTTCGATCTCGCGCATCCGGTCGGTGGCATACAGCGCGCTGGGGCCAGTCATGCGTCGATTCTATACTTCGCGCATGCCTGCCCCCGAGCTCGATAGCGCTGCCATGCTCGCGCAGATTCGCGAGGATGCGGCGCGCCTCGGGTTCACCCGCTTCGGCGTCAGCGGGATCGAACTGGACGAGGACGAAGCCCACCTGCGCAGCTGGCTGGCCGAGGGCCTGCATGGCGACATGCACTGGATGGCGGCCCACGGCGACAAGCGCAGCCGACCCGATGAGCTGCTTCCGGGCACGCTGTCGGTGATCTCGGTCGGCCTGGACTATGGCCGCGACCACGACGAGGCCTGGGCGACCCTGGCCGACGGACATCGCGCCTACGTCGCGCGCTATGCGCTGGGTCGCGATTACCACCGCCTGATGCGTCGCCGCCTGCAGTATCTGGCCGAACGCATCGCCGCGCGCATCGGCGAATTCGGCTACCGCGTGTTCGTCGATTCGGCCCCGGTGCTGGAGCGTGCGCTGGCACGCAACGCAGGCCTGGGCTGGATCGGCAAGCACACCTGCCTGATCGACAAGGACGGCGGCTCCTGGTTCTTCCTCGGCGAGATCTTCCTCGACCTGCCCTTGCCCGCGGCGCAGCCGGCGCGCAACCATTGCGGCACCTGCCGGCGCTGCATCGACATCTGCCCGACCCGGGCCATCGTCGCGCCCTACCGGCTCGATGCGCGGCGCTGCATCAGCTACCTCACCATCGAACACGAAGGGTCAATCCCGGAAGAATTGCGCGCGCCGATCGGCAACCGCATCTTCGGCTGCGACGATTGCCAGCTGGTATGCCCGTGGAACAAGTTTGCGCAGCATTCGCACGAAGACGATTTCGCGCCGCGCAATTCACTCGACAGTGCCAGCCTGGTCGAACTGTTCGCCTGGGACGAGGACGAATTCCTGCGCCGCACCGAAGGCTCGGCGATCCGCCGCAGCGGCCATCTGCGCTGGCTGCGCAACATCGCGGTGGCACTGGGCAATGCGCCGACTTCGCCCGAGGTGATCGCCGCGTTGCGCCGGCGCGCCGCGCATCCGTCGGAACTGGTGCGCGAGCACGTGGCCTGGGCACTGGCCCGCCACGGCGTCGATTGAGCCTCAGCGCAACTGGCGCAGCAGCTCGCGGGTCACCGCATCCTCGGCCTGTACCTCGCCGCGCAGGGCCGGCAACAGGCGCTCGGCCAGGCGTTTGCCCAGCTCCACGCCGAACTGGTCGAAGGCGTTGATGCCCCAAGCCACCGCCTGCAGATAGACGCTGTGCTCGTACATCGCGAGCAGATGGCCCAGTGCTTGCGGGCTCAGTGCATCGAGCAGGATCAGGCTGCTTGGCCGACCTCCGGGGTAGGCGCGGTGCGGGTCGTCATTGTCCTCGCCATTGGCCAGCGCCTCGGCCTGCGCCAACAGACTGGCCAGCAATTCGGCATGGTTGCCGGCATGCGCATGATCGGGCCGCAGCACGCCGATGAACTCGGCCGGCACCACCTGGGTGCCCTGATGCAGCGCCTGGAAGTAGCTGTGCTGGCAGTCAGAGCCGGCCCCGCCCCACCATACCGGCGCCGTGTCGCGCTGCACCGGACGGCCATCCGCCTGCACCCGCTTGCCCAGACTTTCCATCACCAGCTGCTGCAGGTAGGCCGGCAGCAGCGCGAGGCGCTGGTCATAGGGCAGCACCGCCTGGCTCGCCGCCTGCAGGCCGTTGCGGTTCCACAGCGCGGTCAGCGCATGCCAGCAGGCAAGATTGTGCTCCGGCTCGGCGCTCAGTACATGACGGTCGAACGCTGCCGCGCCAGCCAGCAGTTGCCGGAAGGCCGGCATGCCAAGCGCCAGCGCGATCGGAAAGCCCACCGTCGACCACAGCGAGTAGCGTCCGCCGACCCAATCCCACATCGGCAGGATGCGCTGCTTGGCGATGCCGAAGGACTCGGCGGCATCGACACGCGCGGTGACCGCATGCAGGCGCGCATCATCGCCCAGCCAATCGCGCAGGATGGCACCGTTGAGCAGGGTTTCCCGGGTGCCGAAGCTCTTGGAGATGACGATGCCCGCGGTGTGCGCGGGATCAAGCTGATCCAGGCAGCGGGTGATCGCGGTGGCATCGACATTCGACACGAAGTGCACGCACAACCGCGGTTTTGCGATGCGCAAGGCATCCACCACCAGTCGCGGGCCAAGGTCCGAGCCGCCGATGCCGACGCTGACCACGTCATGGATACTCGGATCATCATGGATCGCCTGCACCAACTGCTGCATGCGCTGCAAGGCCTCGTTCGCCATCGCGTGCGCCGCCGTGGCCTCCGCGGTGGCGGATGCCTCGCCTCGCAGTGCGGTATGCAGCGCGGCGCGGCCTTCGCTCGGATTGACGGCTTCGCCATCGGCGAGGCGGCGCAGGGCATCCGGGAAGTCTGCGTCGCGCGCGAACTCGAACAATGCGCCAAGCGCCTCGCGGTCGTAGCGCTGACGGGCGAAGTTGGCATACAGCGGACCGACCCGCAGCGCGAAGTCACCGGCACGCGCCGGATCTTCTGCCAGCAACCGTGCCAGCGGGACCTCCGCCAGTCGCGCCGCGTGCTCGTCCAGGCGCGTGAACATGCCTCAGGCGGCCTGGGCGGGAATCGACTCGTTGGTATGGGTCAGGCGGTTGTCGCGATCGACGTAGACCAGCGTCGGCTTGTGCTTCGCCGCTTCGGCGGCATCGCACTGGCCGTAGGCGCAGATGATCACCAGATCGCCCGGTGTCGCCTTGTGCGCGGCCGCGCCATTGACCGAGATGATGCCGCTGCCGGCCTCAGCACGGATCGCGTAGGTGGCGAAACGCTCGCCATTGTTGATGTTGTAGATTTCCACGCGCTCGTTCTCGTGGATGCCGGCGATCTCCAGCAGGCGGCTGTCGATGGCGCAGGAACCCTCGTAATGCAACTCGGCATGGGTCACCGAGGCGCGGTGGATCTTGGCTTTGAGCAGGGTCAGCAACATGGGGCGGCTCCGGGCCGGCATATCTGCGCGCAGTGTAGGCAGTGCCATGGCGCGTCGCAACAATCGACGCGATCCGTTCAGCCGCCGATGCCGGCGGGAAGCGCGAATTCGAGGTTGTCGATCAAGCGTGTCTCACCCAGGCGCGCGGCGATCAGGGCGACGTGCTCGCCGCGCTGCCCGGCCTCGGGCTCGGCCAGTGCCGCGGTGCGCACCACCGCGTAATCGGGGCGGAAGCCCGCTTCGCTCAATTCACGCATCGCATCACGCTCGACCTCGATGCGCGGCTTGCCGGCGAGCATGTCATCGCGCATCGCCTGCAGCACGTGGTGGATGCGCGGCGCGAGGGCGCGCTCGGCGGCGGACAGGTACTGGTTGCGCGAGCTCAGGGCAAGGCCATCGGCCTCGCGCCTGGTCGGCGCGCCGATGATGCGGATCGGGAATGCCAGGTCCTGCACCAGATGGCGGATCACCGCGAGCTGCTGATAGTCCTTGCGACCGAATACCGCGGCCTGCGGCTGCACCTGGTTGAACAGGCGCGCCACCACCGTGGCCACGCCGTCGAAATGCCCGGGCCGATGCGCGCCATCGAGCACTTCGGTAATGCCCGGCACGCGCACCTGCACGCTGTTGCCAAGCCCCAGTGGATACATGCTGTCCACGTCCGGCAACCACAGCAGGTCGCAGCCGGCGGCGGCGAGGCCCGCGGCGTCGGCCTCGGGCGTGCGCGGATAGCGGTCGAAATCCTCGTTCGGGCCGAACTGGGTGGGATTGACGAACACGCTCGCCACCACGCGCTCGCCATGCCGCCGCGCCAATTCGACCAGCGAGTAGTGGCCGGCATGCAGATTGCCCATGGTCGGCACCAGCACCACGCCCTCGCCGGCGCGTCGCCAGGACGCGATCTGCTCGCGCAGTGCCGGCAACTGGTCGATGGTCAGCATTGCGCGCTCAGGCCTGATAGCCGTGTTCGGGTCCGGGGAAACTGCCTTCGCGCACCGCGGCGATGAACGCTTCCACCGCACCGGCGACCGAGCCGCCATCGGCGAGGAAATCGCGCACGAAGCGCGGCCGGCGATGGCCGCTGTCCAGCCCGAGCATGTCGTGCAGCACCAGCACCTGGCCGTCACAGTCCACGCCGGCGCCGATGCCGATGGTGGGGATCGGTGAGGCCGCGGTGATCTCCGCCGCCAGCGCCGAGGGCACCGCCTCGAGCACCAGCAGGCTGGCGCCGGCCTCGGCCACCTCGCGCGCTTCGGCACGCAGCCGCTCGGCCGCCGCATCGCCGCGGCCCTGTACCTTGAAGCCACCGAAGCGCAGCACCGACTGCGGGGTCAGGCCCAGGTGCGCGCAGACCGGGATCTCGCGCTCGACCAGGAAGCGCATGCTCTCGAGCTTGTGCCCGGCGCCCTCCAGCTTGACCATGCCGGCGCCGGCCTGCAGGAAGCGGGTGGCCGCCTGCAGCGCGCGCTCGGGCGTGGCATCGGCCTGGAACGGCATGTCGGCGACGATCAGCGCACGTCGCGTCACCGCCGCCACGCAGCGGGTGTGGTAGGCGATGTCATCCACCGTCACCGCCAGGGTCGAATTGCCGCCCTGCACCACCATGCCCAGCGAATCACCGATCAGGATCAGGTCGATGCCGGCCGTATCCAGGGTGCGGGCGAAACCGGCGTCGTAGCAGGTCAGCATGCTCAGCTTGTGGCCGGCATCGCGCAGTGCGGCCAGTTCGGGAACGGTGACGGGTTTGGGAGCGCTCATGCGGATCGGGGCCGGCGGCGAAAGGTTCCGCGATTGTAGCCGTGGCGGTTCAACGCACCGTGTCGGGCAGCCGTTCCAGCCGTTGTTCCTCGCCCAGCGCCTCTAGCAAGCCAGTGACATCACCGATGCCCGGGATGCACGCCTCGGGCGCGATCTCGGCCAACGGCCGCAGCACGAAGGCGCGCTGCGCCATGCGCGGATGCGGCAGGGTCAGGCCGTCCGTCTCGATCACCGCATCGCCGTGCAGCAGCAGATCGAGGTCGAGCGTGCGCGGCCCCCAGCGCCGTTCGCGGCGGCGATCACGGCCATGTGCGCGCTCGATCGCGAACAACGCCTGCAGCAGTTCCGTCGGCGGCAGCGTGGTGTCGAGCGCGGCCACCGCGTTGACGAAGTCGTCCTGCGCGATGCCGCCCACCGGGGCGCTGCGGTAGAAACCGGAAACCGCCGCCAGCCGTGTCCCGGGCAGCGCATCCAATGCCGCCAGCGCCGCGCGCAAGGTCGCCGGCACATCGCCCACGTTGCCGCCGAGGCCGACGTAGGCCCGCGCGCTCATGTCGCCGCGGGACGCGACGCACGGCGGCGACGCGGTCGCCGGCGACTGGCGGCCTGGCGTGCTTCCTCCGCCGCGATCCGGTCGGGATTGTCGTCATCCGCGGCCACTCGGTCGGGCGTCTCCGGCACGCCCTGCTGGCCACGCCAGAAGGCGATGTCGGCGGCATGCTCGTCCGAGGCGTGCTGGCGCAGTTGCAGGAAGTCGAAGGCCGCACGGAAGCGCGGATGGGCAATGAATCGCGCGACCCGCTTGCGCTGGCCAAAACGCGGCTGCAACAGCCAGATTTCCTGCATCGGGATGGAGAATCGGCGCGGCAGCGCGATCACCCGGGTCTGGTTGAGGGTGACCCGGTCGGCGGCACGACGCTGTGCTTCGGCCGCCTGCATGCCCTGCCCCTGCAGGCGCATCAGTTCGCGGCAGTAAGCCGGCCACAGCAGCAAGGCAAACAGGAAGGCCGGCGATACCGGCTCGCCGGTGGCGACACGGGCATCGGTCGAGGCCAGTCCTGCCAGCAGCATGCGGCGCAATGCACCGCCACGGTTGGCCTTGAGTGCGGCCGCCGCTTCCGGCAACAGCACCGGCAGCAGGCCGTGGCGCTCCAGTCCCTCGAAACTGGCCACTGCATGCCCGGACAGGAACAGCTTGAGGCACTCCTCGAACAGACGCGCCGGCGCCGCCTCGGCCAGCAGGCCGGCCAGACGCGGGATCGGCTCGGCGGTGGTCGGCTCGATGGCGAAATCGAGCTTGGCCGCCAGCCGCACCGCGCGCAGCATGCGCACCGGATCCTCGCGATAACGCGCTTCTGGCTGGCCGATCAGACGCAGCAGGCGCGCCTTGATGTCATCGAAGCCGCCGGCAAAATCGTGGATGGAAAAATCCGCGATGTCGTAATACAGCGCATTGGCGGTGAAGTCGCGGCGCAGTGCGTCTTCCTCGATGCTGCCGTAGATGTTGTCGCGCAGCACGCGGCCATCGTCGTGGATCTCGCGATCACCTTCGTCATCGCCGCCGTTGGCGCGGAAGGTCGCCACTTCGATGATCTCGCGCCCGAACACCACATGCGCCAGGCGGAAGCGGCGGCCGATCAGGCGGCAATTGCGGAACAGCGCCTTGACCTCCTCGGGCGTGGCGTCGGTGGCGACGTCGAAATCCTTGGGCACGACCCCGATCAGCAGGTCGCGCACCGCACCGCCGACGAGGCACGCCTGGTAGCCCGCTTCACGCAGTCGGTACAGGACCCGCACCGCGTTCGGACTGATGTCCTTGCGCGACACCGGATGGGCGTCACGCGGGATCTTGCGCGGCACATGGGTGGGGCAATCGGGATCGGAAGTCATTCAGCCGCGAGGCTCTGCAGGAAGATGAAACCCGCTTATACTATCCGGCGCATCGTATTCATGCGACACGCGCTCCCTTCGTCTAGCGGTCAGGACGCGGCCCTCTCAAGGCTGAAACACGGGTTCGATTCCCGTAGGGAGCGCCATTCCGAGCAAGGTTGCCATGCCCTTCGTCGTCACCGACAACTGCATCAAATGCAAATACACCGACTGCGTCGAGGTCTGCCCGGTGGATTGTTTCCACGAAGGGCCGAACTTCCTGGTGATCGATCCGGTCGAGTGCATCGACTGCACCTTGTGCGAGCCCGAGTGTCCGGCCAACGCGATCTATCCCGAGGATGACGTGCCGGCCGGCCAGGAGCATTTCATCGCGCTCAATGCCGAACTCAGCGCCGAGTGGCCGGTAATCACCACGCGCAAGGATCCGCTGCCCGAGGCCGAGGAGTGGGACGGCAAGCCGAACAAGCTGCCCTACCTCGAGCGCTGAGCTACATCACCGTGATACACGACGGGCGCCATGCGGCGCCCGTTTGCATTGCATGCCGGCAACGCTCGCCGGCTTACTGGCCGCCGAGTGCCACCTTGAGCTGGGCGATCAGGCTGCTGGCCGCCTCACCGGTGGCGGCCAGGCCGCGCGGATCGACCGCCGCCACGGTCACGCCATCGGTGACCTGCACGCTGCGCACCAGGAAATTGCTGCCGCCATAGCTGACGTCATAGGTGCCGAGCAGGTTGGCACGACTGGCGATGGTCAGACCCTCAACCGCTTCCAGCGCCTCGCCAAGGCGGGCGAACACTTCGTCGCGCTGGGCGCCGGGCACGCGGAAGCTGGTCGGCGAAGCGGCCGCTGCCGGGCGCGCCATGCTGGACGCACTGACGCCGCCGCTGGGCGGCAGGTTCATCGCGCCGCTGGTGTCCGGTTGCTGCAGATCCGGCGGCACCTCCAGCGGACGCGCTTCGCCACTCAACTTGTAGGCAGCGGTGTCCTTGCGGAACCAGCTGCAGCCCGAAGTCAGGGCGAGCGTGGCGGCGAGGCTGGCGAGCAGGACGGCACGGCCGGGGGATGCGAGGGACATGGGGAACTCCTGGATGGGCATGGGGCCATCGGTCAATGGCATTCGTTTTCAAGCTCAAGGATAACGGCTGCAGCCACCTGCAGGCGTGTTTGTGCCATTGGCGAAAGCGCGGTCAATGGCAGACGCAGGCCATGGCCGATCCCGGCCTGCCGCAGCAGGGCCTTGACCGGGATCGGATTGGGTTCGCAGCCGAGGAACTCGAACAGCGGCTGCAGGCGTGCATCCAGCGCCTCGGCGGCCGCCGCCTGCCGCGGGTCGCGGGCGAGGTCGCACAGCCGGCGCAGCGCGCGCGGCGCCACGTTCGAGGCCACCGAGACCACGCCGTCGAATCCGGCCTGCATGGCGCGGCGCGCACTCGGATCGTCACCGGACAGCAGGGCAAAACCCGGCCGCGACAACGCGGCCAATGCGGCGATGCGCGCCGGATCGGCAACCGCTTCCTTGAGGCCGATGATGCCGGCTTGCGTGGCCAGCTCGGCCACCGCTTCGGGCTGCAAGTCGCAGCCGGTACGCGTCGGCACGTTGTACAGCAGCACCGGCAGGCCGCCCTCGGCGGCCACCGCGCGGTAATGCGCGATCAACCCCGCCTGGGTCGGGCGCACGTAGGGTGGCGTGACCACCAGCGCGGCATCCGCACCCAGTTCGGCGGCACGGCGGGTCTGCGCAATGGTGCGCGCGGTGGCCGAATGCCCGGTGCCGGCCAGCACCGGCACCCGTCCGGCGACCACGGCCAGCGCCTGGCGCAGCAATTCCTCGTACTCGTCGTCACCCAGCGCGGCGGCCTCGCCGGTCGAACCGGCCACCACCAGCGCCTGCACCCCGCCCTCCAGCTGCATGGCCAGCAACTGTCGCCAGGCGGCGAAGTCCACCGCGCCATCGGCGTCGAAAGGCGTGGCAAGGGCGGTGATGCAACCGGAAATGGCGAGGAGCGTCGAGTTCAAGCAGGGCCTGCGATGGGGGTGGATGGCCGCGCATCAACAGCATGCGGCCGGCGGCATCTTACTTGCGGCCCGAAATGGCGGACAAGTATGCTGGACGGGCTCGCCGGCCGCATGCCGGCTCCTGTTCAGGCCCCAGGGCCCTGGAAGCTGTCTTGAACGAACACACTCCGCGCCCGGCGCAGAACGAAAATCACCTGCTCATCAATGCCTACAGCACGCACCCGGCCTCCCCCCTGCTGGCGGTGACCCGGCGCATCGCCGATTCCGGCTGCAACCTGATCGATGCGCGCCTGACCACGGTCGGCCGCGATGTCTCGGTGGCGGCGCTGGCGGCCGGCTCGTGGGACGCCATCGCCAAGCTCGAAGGCGCCATCGACCGCCTCGCACGCGACGAATCACTGCGCATCGTGCACTACCGCACCGGCCCCAAGCCGCTGCAATCCAACCTGATCCCCTACATCGTCGAAGTGGTCGCCGCGGACAAGCCCGGCATCCTGTTCCAGCTCGCGGACTTCTTCGACCAGCAGGGCATCACGGTGGAAAACCTGCACAGTTCACGCTACAAGGCGATGCAGACCGGGGCCGAAATGTTCACCGCGCAGATCACCATCGGGGTGCCGGCGGACATGCACATCGCGGCCCTGCGCGATGATTTCCTCGATTTCTGCGACCACCTCAACCTGGACGCGATCATGGACCCGATGAAGTTCTGAGGATGGCGATGACCGGCAAGAAACTGCCCGCAAGCACCCTGAAACTGCCGTTGGCACTGGCCAGCGGCGCCAGCACCACGCTCGGCGATTCCGGCGGGCGCTGGCGCGTGCTGTATTTCTACCCCAAGGACCACACGCCCGGCTGCACCACCCAGGGCCGCGATTTCACCGCACTGGTCGAAGACTTCGAACGCTTGGATGCGGAAATCCTCGGCGTCTCGCGCGACTCGCTGCGCACGCATGCCAACTTCATCGCCAAGCAGGGCTTCGGCTTCGACCTGGTCAGCGACCCCGACGAAACCCTCTGTCGCGCGTTCGACGTGATCAAGCCGAAGAAGCTGTACGGCCGCGAATACGAGGGCATCGAGCGCAGCACCTTCCTGATCGACCCGCAGGGCCGCGTGGTGCAGGAATGGCGCAAGGTCAAGGTGCCCGGGCATGCCCAGGCCGTGCTCGAGGCACTGCAGGCGGCGCGCACGCAGTGAAGCCCGCAGCGAAGTATCCCGCCTGCCCGTCCCCGGCCCCGTCGGCGGCGGGCGCCCCGCCATGCGCGGGCGACACCCCGCGCTCCCGGTATTCCACGTCAAGGACCTCCCGATGACCCAAGGCAAGCGCCTGTACGTGCTCGACACCAACGTGCTGATGCACGACCCGACCGCACTGTTCAAGTTCGCCGAGCACGACGTGTACCTGCCGATGCAGGTGATCGAGGAGCTGGACAACGGCAAGAAGGGCACCAGCGAGGCTGCACGCAATGCGCGCCAGGTCAGCCGTTTCATCAACGAATTGATCGAGGAACAGGGTGCGGACAAGCTGGCCACCGGCCTGCAGCTGCGCCCGCCCGGCGGCCTGCAGCTGCGCGGCGTCGGCGCCAGCGGTGTGCTGCGCTTCCAGACCACGGATTTCGGCGGCGGCGGCGAGCGTTTCGGCACGGTGATGCCGGACAACCACATCCTCGCCGCGATCCTCGGCCTGCGCTCGGCCGGCGACGGGCGCGAAGTGGTGTTCGTGTCCAAGGACATCAACCTGCGGATCAAGGCGGCGATCGCCGGCATCCACAGCGAGGATTACGAGAACGATCGCGCGCTGGATGACTTCAACCTGCTCTACACCGGGGCCAGCGCGCTGCCCGAGGATTTCTGGCAGCGCAGCGGCAAGGCGCTGAAATCGTGGACCGACAAGGGACGCACCTACTACGAAGTGGTGCCCGATGCCGATGCCGAGTGGTACCCCAATCAATTCCTCTACCTCCCCGGCGACGAACAGACCGAGTTCCGCGTGGTGTCGGTGGATGGCGAACGCGCGGTGCTGCAGATCGTCGACGATTACCGCAACCAGCAGCATGCGGTGTGGGGCATCACCGCGCGCAACCGCGAGCAGAACTTCGCGCTCAATGCGCTGATGGATCCGGACATCGACTTCGTCACCCTGCTCGGCACCGCCGGCACCGGCAAGACCCTGTTGACCCTGGCGGCGGGGCTGGCGCAGACCATGGACGCGCAGCGCTATCGCGAGATCATCATGACCCGCGCCACGGTCAGCGTGGGCGAGGACATCGGCTTCCTGCCCGGCACCGAGGAAGAGAAGATGACGCCGTGGATGGGCGCGCTGACCGACAACCTCGAAGTGTTGATGCCCAACAGCGGCAAGGGCGGCAGCTGGGAGCAGCAGGCCACCAACGACCTGCTCGCCAGCCGCATCAAGATCCGTGCGCTCAACTTCATGCGCGGGCGCACCTTCCTCTCGCGTTGGCTGATCATCGACGAGGCGCAGAACCTGACGCCCAAGCAAATGAAGACGCTGATCACCCGCGCCGGCCCCGGCACCAAGATCGTGTGCCTGGGCAACGTCGAGCAGATCGACACGCCCTATCTCACCGAAACCACTTCCGGCCTGACCTACGCGGTGGACCGCTTCAAGCACTGGGCGCATTCGGCGCATGTCACCCTGCGTCGCGGCGAGCGCTCGCGGCTGGCGGATTACGCTTCCGACGTGCTGTGAATGGACCGCTGCATGCCTGCCCGCTGAAACCGGTGGCACGACGCCCGGGCGTCGTCGCCGGTCCGCGACTGCATGCGGCACTGTCGCCAATGGCTGGGCCGGCAGCATGAACCGGCAACGCGAAGCGGTGTTCGCGCCCAAGCTGCTCAGCATGCTGCGCGAGGGCTACCGGCTGGCGGACCTGCGCCGCGATGCGGTGGCCGGGCTGACCGTGGCCATCGTCGCCTTCCCGCTGGCGATGGCGCTGGCGATTGCCAGCGGCACTTCGCCGGACAAGGGCCTGGTCACCGCGGTCATCGCCGGCTTCCTGATTTCCGCGCTGGGCGGCTCGCGCTTCCAGGTCGGCGGACCGACCGGCGCGTTCATCCCGGTGGTCTACGCGGTGGTGGTCAGCCACGGCTTCGACGGGTTGGTGCTGGCCACGCTGATGGCCGGCGTGCTGCTGGTGCTGGCCGGCGCGCTGCGCATCGGCGGCTGGATGCGCTTCATGCCGCAGCCGTTGATCATCGGCTTCACCAGCGGCATCGCGGTGATCATCTTCAGCAGCCAGTTGAAGGATCTGCTGGGCCTGCAGGTGGAAAAGGTGCCGGCCGAGTTCCTGCCGATGCTGCGCACCTTGTGGCAGAACCTTGCCAGCTTCAATCCGTGGGCACCGGCGATTGCCATCGGCTGCATCGCGGTGATTGCCGCGCTGCGCCGCTGGGCACCGAAGGCACCGGCCTATCTGATCGTGGTGGTCGCCGCCTCGCTGCTGGTCGGCGTGCTGCAATTGCCGGTCGATACCATCGGCTCGCGCTTCGGCAGCATCGCCAGCCACCTGCCGATGCCGAGTCTGCCGACGATCGATCTGGCGCGGGTGCCGGAGCTGATCCCCTCGGCGATGACCATCGCCTTCCTTGCCGGCATCGAATCCTTGCTCTCGGCCACCGTCGCCGACAACATGGGCGGTGGCCGGCACCGGCCGAATACCGAACTGGTGGCGCAGGGCGTGGCCAATGCCGGCTCGGCGCTGTTTGCCGGGCTGCCAGCCACCGGCGCGATCGCACGCACCGCCACCAACATCCGTGCCGGTGCCTATTCGCCCATGTCCGGCGTGCTGCATGCGGTTTTCATCCTGGTGTTCATGCTGGCGCTGTCCGGACTGGCCCGCTTCGTGCCGCTGCCGGCGCTGGCCGCAGTGCTGGTGATGGTGGCCTGGGGCATGAGCGAGCAACGCGCCTTCCGCCGCACGCTCGGGGCGCCCTATGGCGACCGCGCGGTGCTGCTGGCGACTTTCGCGCTGACCGTGTTCGTCGATCTGACCTTCGCCATCCAGGTCGGCGTGGTCATCGCCGCGCTGGTGTTCATGGTGCGCATGGCCGCGGTGGTGGAAGTCAGCACCGACGTGAAGCTTGCCGGCGCGACGCCCAGCGAAGCCGAGCTGGAAGCCGAGGACATTTCCGAGCGCCTGCGCCTGCCGCCGGGCGTGGAGGTGTTCCGCGTCGTCGGCCCGCTGTTCTTCGGCGCTTCCGGGCGCATCGACGCGCTGCTGGACACGCCGCCGCGCAGGATCGTGCCTGCCGACAAGGCGGGCGATGTGGCACCGCGGGTGCTGATCCTGCGCATGGCACAGGTGCCGATCATCGACGCCAGCGGCGCGCATGCGCTGCAGGGCCTGTACCAGCGCGCCTGCGAACGCGGCATCCATCTGGTGATCAGCGGCCTGCAGCCGCAGGCGCGGCGCACCCTGGCCGGAATGCGCTTTGGTGGCGATGGCCACGGCCTGCACTTCGTGCCGGGCTACGATGCGGCCCTGGACCTTGCCGAAACCCTGTCCCCACTGGCCACCTGCGATTCTTCCCTCGATGACCACTGATCAACGCCCCCCCTGCGTCCTCACCATCGCCGGCTCCGATTCCGGCGGTGGCGCCGGCATCCAGGCCGACCTCAAGACCTTCGCTGCGCATGGCGTGCACGGGCTGACCGTACTGGCCGCGCTGACCGCGCAGAACACCCAAGGGGTGAAGGCGATGCACGTGCCGCCGATGACCTTCATCCGCGCGCAGGTGGATACCTGCTTCGCCGATTTCAACATCGTCGCGGTCAAGCTCGGCATGCTGGCCAACGCCGACGTGGTCGAGGCGGTGGCCGCGTCACTGCAAGCGCACCAACCTGCACACGTGGTGCTGGATCCGGTGATGGTGGCGACCTCGGGTGCCAGGCTGCTCGACGAGGACGCCCACAAGATCCTGCGCGAGCGGCTGCTGCCGATGGCGACGGTGCTCACCCCCAACATCCCGGAAGCCGAATGGCTGCTCGGACGCCGCATCGGGAACGCGGCCGATGCCGAGGCCGCATTGCACGAATTGCGCGCGCTGGGCGCGCAGACGGTGCTGCTCAAGGGCGGGCATCTGGACGAAGGCGCACTGGTGCACGACCGCTGGCTGGATGCGGAAGGCCGCGACGAGTTCGTCCACGCACGGCTCGACATCGAGGGCCATGGCACCGGCTGCACGCTGGCCGCGGCCATCGCCGCGCGCCTGGCGCTGGGGGAACCCCCGCGCCGTGCGGCACGCCTGGCCAGCGAATACGTCGCCCGAGCCCTGCAGCTGGGCTATCGTCCCGGCATGGCCGGCATGCACGTGCTCGACCATTTCGGCGCCATGCGCGGGGCCTGAGGCTGCCCTGGCGCGGTCGCCCGTGTCGCGGGCGCATGCGATAATCGAACGGATTCGGCCCCGTAGCTCAGCTGGATAGAGCATCCCCCTCCTAAGGGGAAGGTCGCACGTTCGAATCGTGCCGGGGTCGCCAGAAGAGCAGAAGTGAGAGACGAGGAGTGAGGAGCGAGAGGCCGACCGCCTCGCACCCCTCCGCTTTGCTCTCACTCCTCACTCCTCACTCCTCACTTCTCGTTTCTCGTTTCTCGCCCTCTGGAGTCCCACATGTCCCTGCATCCCGTTCTTTCCAAGCTTGGTCTTTCCGCCACCGAATCCGGCAGCTACCTCGGCAACGGCGAGTGGTCGAAGACGACCAACGCCGGCGTGCTGGAACCGGTCAATCCGACCACCGCCGAGGTGCTGGGCCAGGTGCATGCCTCCAGCCGCGAGGACTACGAAACGATCATGGATCGTGCCCGCGAGGCGTTCAAGGTGTGGCGCAAGACGCCCGCGCCGCGCCGCGGCGAGGCGATCCGCCTGTGCGCCGACGCGCTGCGCCGGCACAAGGACGCGCTGGGTTCGCTGGTCGCGCTGGAAATGGGCAAGTCCAAGCCCGAGGGTGACGGCGAAGTGCAGGAAATGATCGACATCGGCGATTTCGCCGTCGGCCTGTCGCGGCAGCTGTACGGCCTGACCATGCACAGCGAGCGTCCCGGCCACCGCATGTACGAGCAGTGGCACCCGCTGGGCATCGTCGGCGTGATCTCGGCGTTCAACTTCCCGGTCGCGGTGTGGGCCTGGAACAGCTTCATCGCCGCGGTCTGCGGCAACATCACGGTGTGGAAGCCTTCGCCGAAAACGCCTCTGTCGGCGATCGCCAGCATGAAGATCTGCAACGAGGCGCTGAAGGATGCCGGTTTCCCCGACATCTTCTTCCTGTTCAACGATGCCGGCACCGAGCTGGCGCAGGATTTCGTCGACGACAAGCGCGTGGCACTGGTCAGCTTCACCGGTTCGACCCGCGTCGGTCGTCTGGTCGGCGAGCGCGTGGCGCGGCGCATGGGCCGCTCGCTGCTGGAACTGGGTGGCAACAACGCGATCATCGTCGATGAAACCGCCGACCTGAAGCTGGCGATCCCGGCGATCGTGTTCGGCGCGGTCGGCACCTGCGGCCAGCGCTGCACCACCACCCGCCGCCTGATCGTGCACGAGTCGGTGTATGACGAGGTGCTGGAGAAGCTGGTCGCGGCCTACCGCCAGGTGGAAGGCAAGATCGGCGATCCGACCAACCCGGCCAATCTGGTCGGCCCGCTCAACTCGGCCGATGCGGTGAAGGCGTTCACCGACACCATCGCCAAGGCGCGCGAGGCGGGTGGCACGATCGAAATCGGTGGCGAAGCGATCGAGGGCAAGGGCTTCTTCGTCAAGCCGGCCATCGTCACCGGCCTGGACAATGACGCCGAGGTGGTGCAGACCGAAACCTTCGCTCCGATCCTCTACGTGATGAAGTATTCCGACCTGGACGACGCCATCGACATGCAGAACGGCGTGCCGCAGGGCCTGTCCTCGTCGATCTTCACCACCAACCTCAAGCAGGCCGAGCAGTTCCTCGCCGCCTGGGGCTCGGACTGCGGCATCGCCAACGTCAACATCGGCACCTCGGGCGCGGAAATCGGTGGCGCCTTCGGTGGCGAGAAGGAAACCGGCGGTGGTCGCGAGTCCGGCTCGGATGCGTGGCGTACCTACATGCGCCGGCAGACCAATACCATCAACTACTCCGATGAGCTGCCGCTGGCGCAGGGCATCAAGTTCGATCTCTGAGGTGCACCGGTGAGCGCACAACTGCCGCCCCCGCTGCAGGCCCCCGGCCAACCGCCAGCGCGCCAGACCAGCGCGCTGGCGGTGGTCAGCCTGATCAGCGGCTTGCTCAGCTGGCTTGCACTGCCGTTGGTCGGTTCCGTGGTCGCGATCGTGTGCGGGCACATGGCGCGCAGTGAAATCCGCAAGCAACCACAGCAGCTGGAAGGCGACACCATGGCGGTGATCGGACTGGTGCTGGGCTGGTTGCAGATCGGCTTCGTCGTGCTTGCGCTGCTGGTCATCTTCCTGTTCCTTGGCGGCCTGGCCTGGTTCGGTTTTTCCCGATACTGAGCGATGTACGCCGCGCTGCGCCCCTGGCTGTTCCGCATCGACCCCGAGCGTGCGCATGCGCTCGCCCTGCGCTGGGGCGATATCGCCGCCGCCAGTGGCATCGGCCGGCTGCTGCTGCCAAAGCGGCCGGCACCCTTCCCCACCCGCCTGCTCGGACTCGAGTTCCCCAACCCGGTCGGGCTGGCCGCGGGCCTGGACAAGAACGGCGATCACATCGAAGGCCTGTTCGCGCTCGGTTTCGGCTTCATCGAGGTCGGTACCGTCACCCCGCGCCCGCAGCCGGGCAATCCCGCGCCGCGGCTGTTCCGCCTGCCTGACCAGCGCGCCATCATCAACCGGATGGGCTTCAACAATGACGGCGTGGATGCGTTGGTGCGCAACGTCGAGGCATTGAAGCACCGCCCCGGCATCCTCGGCATCAACATCGGCAAGAACAAGGACACCCCCAATGCCGAGGCCGCCAGCGACTACCTGACCTGCCTGGAACGGGTCTATGCGCTGGCCGATTACGTCACCGTCAACATTTCCTCGCCCAATACCGCGGGCCTGCGCGAGCTGCAGGAAGAACAGCAGTTGCGTGCGCTGATCGGCGCGCTGCGCGAAGGGCAGGAACGCCTGGCTGCGCGCCATGGCAAGCGCGTGCCGTTGCTGGTCAAGGTGGCGCCTGACCTGTCCGACGATGACATCGACGCCGCCAGCCGGGTGCTGGACGATCTCGGCGTGGACGGCGTGGTCGCGACCAATACCACCATCAGCCGTGCGACGATCAGCGGACATCCATTGGCCGGCGAAGCCGGCGGCCTGTCGGGCGCACCGCTGCTTGGCCGCTCCACCGCCACCCTGCGCCGCCTGCGCACACGCCTGCCCGATTCGCTGCCGTTGATCGGCGTGGGCGGCATCCTCTCCGGTGCCGACGCGGTGGCCAAGACCGCGGCTGGCGCGCAACTGGTGCAGCTCTACAGCGGGCTGATCTATCGCGGCCCGCGTCTGGTCGGCGAGTGCGTGGAGGCGATCCGCCGGCGCAAGGAAGCCCCCAGCAGCGGTGCCCGCCGCACCCCATGAGCCAGCACACGGCGCCCGCCGGCACGATCCGCGAACACTCGCACGCCGCGCTGCCCAATACCTTCGCCCTGCCCGCGCATGCGCGCCGCCTGTTGCAGGTGTCGGATGTCGATCAGCTGCCGCAAGCACTGGCACGGGCCGGCGATGACGCCTTGCTGATCGGTGCCGGCAGCAACCTGCTGCTGGTGGCCGAGGAGATCGATTGCGCGGTGCAGGTGAGCGACCGCCGCATCGACTGCACGCGCGAAGCCGATGGCAGCCTGCGCCTGCGCGTCGCCGCCGGCATGGTCTGGCACGAACTGGTGATGCATTCGCTGGCGATCGGCGGCTGCGGACTGGAAAACCTCGCGCTGATTCCCGGCAGCGTCGGCGCCGCGCCGATCCAGAACATCGGCGCCTATGGCGTCGAGGTGATGGACCTGATCGAACGGGTCGAAGTGCATGACCGCCAGCGCGGCCAGACGCGCTGGTGGAGCCATCGCGAATGCGGCTTCTCCTATCGCGACAGCGCGTTCAAGCACGATCCGCAACGACATGCCGTGCTGCGCGTCGAGTTCCGCCTTGGCAGCACGCCACGGCTGAAGCTGGACTATGCCGGCATCGGCAGCGAGCTGGAACAGATGGGCGTGACCACGCCGGGCCCGCGTGATGTCGCCGCAGCAGTGATCCGCCTGCGCCAGCGCAAGTTGCCCGACCCGGCGCAGCTGCCCAATGCCGGCAGCTTCTTCAAGAACCCGCTGGTGCCGCTGGCCAAGGCCGAGGCGCTGCGTGCCGAGCATCCCGCGCTGCCGCTGTACCCCGCCGCGGACCCGCAGCTGCGCAAGCTGTCGGCGGCGTGGCTGATCGAACAATGCGGCTGGAAAGGCCGGCGCCAGGGCGATGCCGGCATCGCGCCCGGACACGCGCTGGTGCTGGTCAACCATGGCCGCGCCAGCGGTGCGCAACTGCTGGCACTGGCACGCGAGGTCGCCGCCAGCGTGCAGCAGCGCTTCGGCGTGTGCATCGAGCCCGAACCCCGCCTGATCGGTGCCGACTGGTGAGCCGCAGCCTGCGCGCCGCCCTGCTGATGCTGGCCAGCACGTTGAGCTTCGGCGTGATGGCGCTGACCATCCGCCTCGCCTCGCATGCGGTGGACACCTGGGAAATCGCCTTCTTCCGCAATTCGCTCGGCCTGCTGTTCCTGCTGCCGCTGCTGCTCGGCCCCACGCTGCGCGCGCCGCGGCCGATGGCGGCGATGCGCGAGGCGGTGCACACCACGCAGCTGCCGCGCTATTTCCTGCGCTGCCTGATCGGCCTGATCGGCATGTTCTGCATGTTCTGGTCTCTGGCGCATCTGCCGCTCGGGCAGGCCATCGCGCTGTCGTATTCCTCGCCGATCTTCGTCACCATCTTCGCCGTGCTGATGCTCGGCGAGAAGGTGCGCGTGCGCCGCTGGCTGGCGGTGCTGATCGGCTTCCTCGGCGTGCTGCTGATCGTGCGTCCGTGGTCACACGCGTTCTCCCCGGCGCTGCTGGTGGCGGTGGCCGGTGCGGTGATGAGCGCGCTGGTGGCGATCCAGATCAAGCAGCTGGCGCGGGTGGATGGCGCCAACGCGATCGTGTTCTGGACCTACGTGTTCTGGACCCCGATGTCGTTGCTGCCGGCGATCCTGGTATGGCGCTGGCCACAGGACGGACTGATCTGGACCTGGCTGATACTGACCGGCCTGTTCGGCACCCTCGGCCAGTTGCTGTGGACGCGCGCGCTCAAGCTCGGTGACGTTTCCGCGCTGACCCCGATCAGTTTCGTGCAGCTGCCGTTCGTCGCGCTGATGGGCTGGTGGCTGTTTGGCGAAGGCATCGACCGCTGGACCGTGTTCGGCGCCGGCATCATCCTCGGCGCCAATGGCTACATCGCGCACCGTGAGGCGCGACTGGCACGGCGCAAGGCCACCCAGGCACCCAGCGAGGCGGTGCCATCGGGCAGTTGAGGCCGGTGTGCGGTAACGCTATCCGCCGATGCGCCCACGCCACGGCCGATGGCGCAGGCCGAACAGCAGCAGGTACACGCCGACCACCCATGCCAGCGCCGCACTCCAGCCGGCGAGGATGTCACTCGGGTAATGCACGCCGAGATAGACCCGCGAGGCGCCGACCATCGGCACCAGCACCAGCATCGAGGCCAGCACCGGCACGCGCCAACGGGTGCGCCAGGCCAGCAGCACCAGCACCGCGGCAAGGGTCATCGAGCCCATTGCGTGCCCGCTGGGAAAGCTGTAGCCGTCGGCCGTGGTCAGCCATTCCCAAAGCGAAGGCCGCGGCCGGCCGTAGTGATGCTTGGCGGCGACGTTGAGCAGGCCCGAACCGGCCAGTGCAAGACCGGCGAACAGACCCTCGCGCCAGCGTCGCCGCGCAGCCAGCACCAACACCAGCAGGATGTCGAACGGCACCACGCCCCAGCCGTAGCCAAGGTGGGTGAAGAACACGAAGACCGTGTCCAGCAACGGGCTGCGATGCGCCTCGAACCAGGCCAGCAACGGCAGGTCGAAGAAGAACGCCTCGCCTTCATGCACTTCCTCGGCCAGCTCGCCGAACAACCACAGCGGCAGCAGCAGCGCGGCAAACAGCAGCGCAAGGCGCAGGCCATGCCGGCGCAAGGCGTGTGCGCCATAGCGCAGGCCTTCGCGCGGCAGCGCCAGCGGATCAGTCGGCGGCGTGGGCGGTGTAACGTCGCTCGACATAGGCATCGATCAGCTCGATGAACTCGGCGGCAATGTTGTCGCCGCGCAGGGTCACGGCCTTCTCGCCATCGACGAACACCGGCGCCGCCGGCGCTTCGCCGGTGCCCGGCAGCGAGATGCCGATGTCGGCATGGCGCGATTCGCCCGGCCCGTTGACGATGCAGCCCATCACCGCCAATGTCATGTTCTCCGCGCCGGGATGCTTGATCTTCCATTCCGGCATCTTCTCGCGCACATGCGCCTGCACCACCCCGGCCAGTTCCTGGAAGAACTCGCTGGTGGTGCGTCCGCAACCCGGGCAGGCGGTGACCATCGGGGTGAACGCGCGCAGGCCCATCGTCTGCAGCAGTTCCTGGGCCACCACGACCTCGGCGGTGCGCGACTGCCCCGGCTCGGGCGTGAGCGAGATGCGGATGGTGTCGCCGATGCCTTCCTGCAGCAGCACCGCGAGCGCGGCGCTGGAGGCGACGATGCCCTTGCTGCCGATGCCCGCTTCGGTCAGGCCCAGATGCAGGGCGAAGTCGCTGCGCCGGGCGAGGTCGCGGTACACCGCGATCAATTCCTGCACCCCGCTGACCTTGGCACTGAGCACGATGTGGTCGGCGGGCAGACCCAGTTCGACCGCACGCTGCGCCGAATCCAGCGCCGAGCGGATCAGCGCTTCGCGCAGCACGCGAGCGGCGTCCCAGGGCTCGGCGCGGCGCGCGTTCTCGTCCATCAACGCCGCCGCCAGCGACTGGTCGAGCGAGCCCCAATTGGCGCCGATGCGCACCGGCTTGCCGTGGCGCATGGCGAACTCGATCAGTTGCGCGAACTGGCTGTCGCGCTTCTTGCCGAAACCGACGTTGCCGGGATTGATGCGGTACTTCGCCAGCGCTTCGGCACAGGCCGGCTCGTTCGCCAGCAGGGTATGTCCGTTGTAGTGGAAATCGCCGATCAGCGGCACCTCGATGCCCATCATCGCCAGCTTCTCGACGATGCGCGGCACCGCGGCCGCGGATTCGGCATTGTTCACCGTGACCCGCACCAGCTCCGAGCCCGCGCGCCACAGCTCGGCCACCTGCCGCACCGTGCCCTGCACGTCGGCGGTGTCGGTATTGGTCATCGACTGCACCACGATCGGCGCGTCGCCGCCCACGCGCACGCCGCCGATGTCCACCGCGCGGGTGGCGTGGCGCGGGGCGGGGCCGAAATCGGCGATGTCGGGGCGGGCGGGATCGGCTTCCATGTGCGGATTATAGGGAGCCTCGCGTATCCTGCCGCGATGGCGCAGACCCCGCCCGACACCATCCTCAGCCCGAGCCAGCTCAACACGCTGGCGCGCAACCTGCTGGAAGACGCCTTCCCGCTGGTCTGGATCGAGGGCGAGCTGGGCCAGGTGGCGCGGCCTGCCTCCGGCCACCTGTATCTGACCCTCAAGGACGCCCGCGCCCAGGTGCGTGCGGCGATGTTCAAGCCGAAATCGGGCTGGCTCAAGTTCGTGCCGCGCGAGGGCATGCGCGTGCTCGCGCGCGGGCGGCTGACGCTGTACGAGGCGCGTGGCGAGTACCAGCTGGTGCTCGAACACATGGAAGAGGCCGGCGAAGGCGCGCTGCGCCGCGCGTTCGAGGAACTCAAGGCGCGGCTGCAGGCCGAAGGCCTGTTCGATGCCGCGCGCAAACTGCCCTTGCCCGCCTTCCCGCGCCGCCTCGGCCTCATCACCTCCCCCGGCGGCGCCGCGGTGCATGACGTGCTCTCGGTGCTGGCGCGGCGCTTTCCGCTGCTGGAGGTCGAAGTGCTGCCGGTGCCGGTTCAGGGCAGCACCGCCCCGCCGCAGATCCGCGGCATGCTCTCGCGCGCGATCAGCAGCGGCCGCTACGATCTGTTGCTGCTGGCCCGCGGCGGTGGCTCGCTGGAAGACCTGTGGGCATTCAATGACGAACAGCTGGCGCGCGCGATCGCAGCCTCGCCGGTGCCGGTGGTCAGCGCGATCGGACATGAAAGCGATTTTTCCCTGAGCGATTTCGCCGCCGACCTGCGCGCGCCGACGCCCTCGGCCGCGGCCGAACTGATCGCGCCCGAGCGCATCGCCCTGAGCCAGCGCCTGCAGCGCCTGCAGCAACGCCTGGCGAGCCAGCAACAGCACCGCCTGCGCAATGCCATGCAGCGTCTGGATCGTGCCCAGCTGCGCCTGCGTGCACAGCGCCCGCAGGCGCGCCTGGCCATGCTGCGCAGCCGCCAGCAGCAGGCACGGCAACGGCTGGATGCCGCGCTGGCACGGCAGTTGCAGACCGCGCTGGCGCGTACCCGGCAGGCCGGCCTCGGCCTGCGCATGCATGCACCGCGGCAGCGGCTGGATGCGCTCGCGCAGCGCCTGCGCAGCCTGCAAGACCGTCCGCAGGCACTGGTTCTGGCACGACTGCGCTGGCAGCAGCAGCGCCTGACCGGGCTGGCGCGTGCATTGGAGGCGGTCAGCCCGCTGGCCACCGTCGCGCGCGGCTACGCCATCCTGCGCCATGCCGATGGCCGGGTGGTGCGCCGGGTGGACGATGCCGCGCCCGGCGATGCACTCTCCGCGCGGCTCGCCGATGGCGAACTGCGGCTGCGCGTCGAGGCCGGCGAAGACTGAAGCCTTCTTCGCCCCGCGCCGACATCGCCCGGGCTAGGCTGACCGCGAGTCATCCGCATCCCGGCCAATGAAACTGCGCAAGACCTATCCGCTGTACCTCGCCAACCGCGCCGTGCCCGGCGCCGACATGCTGGAGGTGCTCGACAAATACAGCGGCAAGCGCGCCACCCGCGTCGCCTGGGCCGATGCCGCACTGGTACGCAAGGCGATCGTCGCCGGTCACAAGGCACGTGCAGCGATGGCGGCGTTCGCCCCCGACCGCCGCCGCGCGGTACTGCAGCATTGCGTGCGGCGCTTCGAAGAGCGCCGCGAGGAGCTGGCGCAGGCCCTGTGCATCGAGGCCGGCAAGCCGATCCGCGACGCACGCGGTGAAGTCACCCGGCTGATCGAGACCTTCGACATCGCCGCCGGCGAAGCGATCCGCATCGGCGGCGAGATGACCGAGCTGGGCATCGCCGAGCGCAGCCGTGGCTGGTCGGCCCTTACCCGCCGCGTGCCGATCGGCCTGTGCAGCTTCATCACCCCGTTCAACTTTCCACTCAACCTGGTCGCGCACAAGGTGGCGCCGGCAATCGCCGCGGGTTGCCCGTTCGTGCTCAAGCCGGCGGCGAAGACGCCGGTCGGCGCGCTGATCATCGGCGAGATCCTCGCCGAAACCGACCTGCCCAGGGGGGCGTTCTCGATCCTGCCCTGCTCCAACGACGATGCCGCGCAACTGGTCGAGGACGAGCGCATCGCCCTGCTCTCGTTCACCGGCGGCCTGGTCGGCTGGGAACTCAAGGCGCGTGCCGGCAAGAAAAAGGTCACCCTCGAACTGGGCGGCAACGCCGCCTGCATCGTCGATGCCGATCCCGGTGTGCCGTTGCCGCAGGTGGTCGAGCGGCTGGTGTTCGGCGGCTGGTACCAGAGCGGGCAGAGCTGCATCAGCGTGCAGCGCATCCTGGTGCACCGCGAGGTGTACGAACCGCTGAAGAAGCAACTGCGCGCACGGATCAAGGCACTGCCGATGGGCGACCCGCGCGATGAGGACACCTTCATCGGGCCGATGATCGACGAGGACGCCGCGCAACGGGTCGAGGGCTGGATCGCGCAGGCGCGCCGGCAGGGTGCCAAACTGCTGGCCGGTGGCGCGCGCCAGGGCAACATGCTGCCGGCGCACCTGCTGGAAAACGTGCCGCACGACTGCGCGCTGTACCGCCAGGAGGTGTTCGGGCCGGTGGCGATGCTCGAGCCGTTCGAGGATTTCGCTCAGGCGCTGGAGCGTGCCAATGACAGCGACTTCGGGCTGCAGGCCGGCGTGTTCAGCGCCCGTGTCGAACACGCGATGCAGGCCTGGCGCGAGCTCGAGGTCGGCGCGGTGGTGCTCGGCGACGTGCCCAGCTTCCGTGTCGACAACATGCCCTATGGCGGGGTCAAGGATTCGGGCATCGGCCGCGAAGGCGTGGCCAGTGCCATCGCCGACATGACCGAACCGCGTCTGTTGCTGCTGCGAACCTGAACCATGCATCGGCGCGTGACCCCGTTTGCCATCACGGCACGTTTCCATGCACGTGACTGCCTGCATCCCGCTGCCACCGCCCACCTTCCCGCACTGCCGCGCAGGGCGTAGCCTGCATGCCATGGAACCCGGACACGCCAGCACGGATGACACCCCCGCGGATGACGCGGTGCTGATGCGTGATTGGGCCGCCGGCGACGGCGACGCATTCACGCAGCTGTATGCGCGCCACCGCCTGCCGCTGTACCGCTTCCTGCTGCGCCACCTGCGCGATGCGGCGCTGGCCGAGGAACTGTTCCAGGATGTGTGGCAACGGGTCATCGCCGCGCATCGCGAGTGGAAACCGGATGCGCCGTTCAGCGGCTGGCTGTACCGCATCGCGCACAATCGGCTGAACGACCATTGGCGGGCACGCAAGCACCGCCCGCCGGCACCCGGCGATGCCGAGGAACGCATCGCGCGCATCAGCGATCACGAGACGCCGGAGCGCGCCTTGTCGGAGTTCGAGGAGCGTCGGCGCCTGCAGCTGGCGCTGGACGAGCTTCCCGAAGAGCAGCGCATGGTGCTGCTGTTGCGACTGGAGCAGGAACTGAGCCTGGAGGAAATCGCCAACGCCACCGGCGTGGGTCGGGAAACGGTCAAATCGCGCCTGCGCTACGCGATGGACAAATTGCGCGCGAGGTTGAATCCATGAGCAAGCACGCCAAACCCGGGCACGACGCACTCGACGCCGAAGAGCGCGCGCTGGCGGATCGGCTCGCGCGCATCGCGCCGCATGGCGAGCCGTCGGCGGCGACCGATGCGCGCATCCTGGCGCTGGCCACCGGCACGGCGAGCGCCACGCGCGCACCACGCCGACGCCCGGCACGCTGGCCGGTCTGGCTCGGCGTGGCCGCCTCGCTGGTGGTGGTCGCCGGCATTGGCTGGCAGCTCGAGCCGCTGCTGCAGCGGGGCCAGCGCGTGGTCTACGAAGCCCCGGCGACGGTGGCTGCCGATGATCGCGACGGCCAGCGTCAGCCGATCGATTACCTGCCTGCGGACAGCGCTGACAACGCCACGACCGCGCTGCCGCCACCTCCGCCGCCACCGCCCGAGCCCGTGGCACCCCGCAGCGCGCAGCCGCGTGCAGCACGGCAGGCTGCAGTCGAGCGCGCAGCGGCGCCCGCAAGCGAGGCAACGGCGCAGGCCGCGCGCACACCGACAGCTGATGCTGTGGTTGCCAGTCCGCGCCAGGCGCCGGCGGTGGCGGCCGAACTTCCCGGCGCGCCGCCGATCCCGCTGCCCGACGCGCCGGTCGCACCGGCTGCATCGGCCGCGGCTGCACGCACGGCCGCTCAAGGCCAGTCCACGGCGGCCAAGCCTGCCACCACGGTGGCGGCCGAACGCACCGCGGTCGAGCCTGCAGCAACGCAAGCGGCCAGCGAGTCCCGGATGGCCACCCCGGCACCCCGTGCCGCGGCACGTCCGGCACTCAGCGCCGCGGAAGCCACTCCGAAAGCAGACACATCCGACGCATTCGACGAGCGCCCACCGCTCAGCGCCACCGCGCCCACGGTGCACAAGGCCTGGCTGGAGCGCATCCGCACCTTGCGCGACGAAGGCCGCATCGAGGAAGCGCGTGCCAGCATGCGTGAATTCGTGCAGCGCAACCCGCGTGTGGAAGTGCCCGAGGATCTCAAGCCCCTGCTGGCCGAACCCGGGCCCAAACCCGAGCCTTGAACCGACGCGGTTGAAATCGGCGACACCCGCCTCCATCGCATGGGGATATGTCCAGATTCCGTCCGCGCGGCGATGACGCCGCAGCCAGCACCGCCAAGGCGCCGATCAACAGCCTGCGTGCGCTGTGGCCCTATGTCATGCGCCAGCGCGGTCTGCTCGCCGGCTGGCTTGGCGCTCTGGCATTGTCTTCGACCGCCACCCTGACCCTGCCGGTCGCGTTCCGGCAGATGATCGACCATGGCTTTTCCAGCGGCGGCAACATCAACCGCATCTTCGCCCTGGTGTTCGCGGTGGTGCTGGTGCTCGCCTTCGCCACCGCGCTGCGCTTCTTCTTCGTCAGCCTGCTCGGCGAGCGCGTTGTCGCCGACCTGCGCCAGCGCCTGTACACCACTTTGATCGGGCTGGATGCGGAGTTTCACGACCGCAACCGCAGCGGCGAGCTGATTTCGCGTCTGACCGCGGATGCCGAGCTGCTGCGCGGCGTGGTCGGCTCGGGCATGTCGGTGGCCCTGCGCAGCACCATCACCGTGCTCGGCTCGCTGGTGATGCTGTTCGTCACCGCGCCCAAACTCGCCGCCGGCGCCCTGATCGGCATCCCGCTGGCGGTATTGCCGATCATCCTCGGTGGCCGCCGCCTGCAGAAGATGGCCCGCGACAGCCAGGATCGGGTGGCCGATGCCAACACCGCCGCGGCCGAATCACTCGGCGCGATCCGCACCGTGCAGGCACATGTGCGCGAACCGCACGAGCGGCAACGCTTCGGCGAAGCCATCGAACTGGCGGTGGATACCGCACGACGCCGCATCCGCTGGCAGGCCGTGGTCACCGCCAGCGCCATCGTGCTGATCTTCGGCGCGGTGACCCTGGTGCTGTGGAGTGGTGCGCACGACGTGATCGACGGGCGCATGAGCGCCGGCACGCTCGGCCAGTTCGTGTTCTATACGCTGATCGGCGGCGGCTCGGTCGGCGCATTGGCGGAAACCTGGAACGAATTGCAGCGCGCCGCCGGCGGCATGGGCCGGATCGAGGAATTGATGGTGCAGCACCCGCGCATCGCCGCGCCTGCCGCGCCGCGTGCCCTGCCCTCGCCATTGCGTGGCGAAGTCGCGTTCGAGGACGTGACCTTCTATTACCCCGGCCGACCGGACGTGCCGGCGCTGTCGAACTTCAGCCTGCACGTGCGCCCGGGCGAAACCGTGGCCCTGGTCGGGCCGTCCGGTGCCGGCAAGAGCACGGTGCTGTCGCTGCTGCTGCGCTTCTACGACCCCGACCAGGGTGTGATCCGCGTCGACGGCGAGGACCTGCGCGCGCTCGACCCCGCCGATCTGCGCCAGGCCATCGCGCTGGTGCCGCAGGCGCCGACCATCTTCGCCGCCAGCGCCAGCGAGAACATCCGCTATGGCCGGCTGGAGGCCAGTGACGAGGAAGTGGAAATCGCCGCGCGCGCGGCCGAGGCGCTGGACTTCCTGCGCGCGTTGCCGGCCGGCTTCGACGAGCAGCTGGGCGAGCGCGGTGCGCGCCTGTCCGGTGGCCAGCAGCAGCGCATCGCGATCGCGCGCGCGTTGCTCAAGGACGCGCCGGTCCTGTTGCTGGACGAAGCCACCTCGGCGCTGGATGCGCAGAGCGAGCGCGCGGTGCAGACCGCGCTGGAGCACTTGATGGCCGGGCGTACCACGCTGGTCATCGCCCATCGCCTGGCCACCATTCTCAAGGCCGACCGCATCGTGGTGATGGATGGCGGGCGCATCGTCGCCGAAGGTCGGCACGAGGAGTTGCTGGCACAGGGTGGCCTCTACGCCGAACTGGCGCGACTGCAGTTCCTCGATTGAGCCGGCAGAACGGGCGCCTGCCGCGCACGCGCCGACGGCCGACGCGGCATGGGCTCAACCGGCCATCGCGCGCAGGGTCAGGCCCAGCACCCAAGCGGCGACGGTGCCGACCACGTAGCCCATCGCGCCCAGCAATGCACCGATCGGTGCCAGTGCCGGGTGAAAGGCCGAGGCCACCACCGGCGCCGAGGCCGGACCGCCGACATTGCTCTGCGAGCCGATCGCGAAATAGAACAGCGGCACGCGCAGGGCGCGCCCGAGCAGCCACAGCAACACCACGTGCAGGGACAGCCACAACGCGCCGAGCAGGAACAGACCGGGGTTGTCCAGCAGCGCGCCGATTTCCATCTGCATGCCGATCGCGGCGATGAGGAAATACAGCAGCACCGAACCGATGGTCGAAGCGCCCGCCCCGTCCAGCGTTCGCGCACGGGTGAAGCTGAGCGCGAGGCCGGCCAGGGTGCAGATGAAGATGATCCACACGAAGGGCTCGTGCAGGCCCATGCGGCTGGCCCAGGCCATGTTCTGTCCGACCCAGCTCGACCACGGCCCGGCGACCCAGTGCGCAAGGCCGACCACGCCGAAGGCAAGCCCGACGATCAGCATGAAGTCGGTCAGCGTCGGCACCCGCTCGTGCTGCGCACGGTACGCCGCCACCCGCTCCTTGAGATCTTCCAGCGCGGCAGTGTCGGCACCGGAACGCGCATCGATGGTCGCGGCACGCCCGGCAATGAAGATCAGACCGGCCATCCACACGTAGCCGACGGCGACGTCGATCACCGCGAACTGGCCGAAGGTGGTGGCATCGACGTCGAAGATTTCCTTCATCGCCAGCATGTTGGCGCCGCCGCCGATCCAGCTCCCGGCGAGCGCCGCCATGCCGGCCCAGGTATTGCCGGCCATCATTTCCGGCATCAGCGCGCGCATGACGAGGAAGGCGATGATCGCGCCCGCCATGATGCTGAGCGTGGCGCCGAAGTACATCGCCAGCAGCTTCGGTCCGAGCCGCAACACCGCGCGCAGGTCCACGGTCAGCGTCAGCAGCACCAGCGCGGCCGGCAGCAGCACGCGACTGGCGACCGGGTTGTACAGCTTGCTGCCGGCGCCGTCGATCAGGCCGATGCTGTTGTACAGGCCGGGGATGAAATAGCACAGCAGCAGCGGCGGCACGATGGCGTAGAACTTCTTCCAGAAGCCGGCGGGGCGCGAGGCGCTCCAGAAGATCGCACCCAGGGTGGCGGCGATCAGACCGAAGACCACGATGTCGTTGTCGATCAGCGCACCGGGCGGCATGGGGTCGGGCGTGGCTTGCATGGCAGGTTCCGCAGGTTCGGGGATGCTCCGCGCCGGGGATACCGGCGCGGACAGGGTTCACACGATGGAAGGACGCGGCGCCCGCGGGCGCGTAAGGCGCATCATTCGCCGATATGCCGCTTCAGCCAGGCATTGACGGTGTCATGCCATTGCACCGAGTTGTTCGGCTTCAGCACCCAGTGGTTTTCGTCCGGGAAATACAGGAATTGCGAGTCGATGCCGCGGCGCTGCAGGGCGGTGAAGGCGGAGATGCTCTGGTCGATCGGCACGCGGAAGTCGAGGTTTCCGCCGACGATCAGGGTCGGCGTCTTCCACTTGCCGACATGCCGCGCCGGGTTGAAGCGCTCGTAGGCCTCGGGCTTCTCCCACACCGTGCCGCCGAACTCCCATTCGGTGAACCACAGCTCCTCGGTGACCAGACCCATCGAACGGGTATCGAACACGCCGTTGTGGGTGACCAGACACTTGAACGGCGCGCTGCCGTCGCGGTTGAACCAGTTGCCGGCGATCCAGTTGGTCATGTAGCCGCCGTAGCTGGCGCCCAGCGCGCAGGCGCGATCGCCGTCCAGCCAGTCGTACTGCTTCTGCGCCGCGACCCAGCCCTTCTGCAGGTCTTCCAGCGGGCGGTCGCCCCAGTGGCCGGAAATGGCATCGGTGAAGGCTTGGCCGTATCCGGTGGAGCCGTGGAAATCGATCATCACCACTGCATAGCCGGCGCCGGCATAGGTCTGCGGGTTCCAGCGGTAACTCCAGCCGTTGCCGAAGCTGCCCTGCGGACCGCCGTGGATCAGGAACGCGACCGGATAGCGCTTGCCCGGCTGCCAGTTCCACGGCTTGACCACGTAACCGTGCACGGTGTTGCCGCGCCAGCCCTTGAAGTTGAACTGCTCGAAGTCGCCGAAGCGCACCTCCGGCGCCATCTCGCCGGCGCTGCGGCTGGCCGCGGTGACGCCGCTGCCATCGGCATTGGCAACAAACAGCTGGTCGCCAGTCTTCAGCGAGTTGCGGGCGAAGGCGATGCGCCCCTCGCGCACGTCGAAGGCACCGACCGAACCGTCGGCAACCAGCTCGGTGACCTCGCCGCTGGCGATGTCGATCGCGTACAGCGGTCGCTCGCCCATGCTCTGCGCGGTGGCGTACAGGGTCTTGCCGTCGGCGGACAGGGTCAGGCCGTTGACCGAGCGATCCCAGTCGGGCGCGATCTCGCGGGTCTGCCTGCTGGCCAGATCCATCGCCATCGCGGCGTGGCGGTCGGCCTCGAAACCGGGCCGCTTCATCGCCCAGTAGTACAGGGTCTTGCCGTCATGGCTGAACACCGGGCCGGCATCCCAGGCCGGGTTGGCCGCGGTCAGGTTGCGCGCATTGCCGCTGCCATCGGCCGGCACCAGCCAGATGTCGAAATTGGTCGACCACGGCTGCTGCGGGGTCTGCGGGCGGATCGCCAGCGCCAGCTGGCTGCCATCCGGCGACCACGCCAGATCGGACAGATCGCCGAACGGCTTGGCCGGGATGTCGCCTTGCACCTCCGGCGCCAGCAGCGTGCCGGTGCGGGCCGGTGCCTTGCCCAGGTCGGCAATGAACACGCGGTTCATGCGCCCGTCCTTCCAGGTATCCCAATGGCGCACGAACAGGCTCTCGTAGAGCACGCCGCTGGTGCCGCGTTCGCCCTGTGCCTTGAGGCGGTCGGCACTGCAGGCAATGTCTGCCTTGCACTCGGGGAACACCGACAGCGCGAGGGCCACGCGGCGGTTGTCCGGCGACAGCACGAAGCCGTCCACCGCCACCGGCAGCGCGGTCAATTGCTTGGGCGCACCACCGGACAGCGGCATCGAATACAACTGGTTGCTGCCGGACTTGGCGCTGAGGAAATACACGCTCTTGCCATCGGCCGACAGTGCTGGCGAGCTGACGCGGAAATCCGCCGGGGTGACGCGGCGCGGCTCGCCGCCATCGGCCGGGCGCAGCCACAACGCGGTACTGCCGGACAGGGTCTTGGCATCGGTCGCGCGGTGCGCGTACAGCAGCGAGCCGTCCGCCGTCAGCAGCGGCGAGGAATACCGATCCAGCTTGAGCATGTCGCGCACATCGAAGCCGCGCTCGGCGTGGGCGGCCAGCGGCAACGCGGCCAGGAGGGCAAGACTGAGCACGGCGGAACGCAAACGCATCGTGGGATCCCCTTGGGCGATGGAAAGCCCGATGGTAACGCGAGCCGGCGCGGATCGTGCCTGCGGCGAAGCGTCCGCGACCAATCCGCAGCGAAGTCGTATCCCGCACGCGCAGGCGAGCATCGCGTACCTGTCGCCATCACGCCCCACCCGGGTCCGGCGGCGCCCGAAAACGCACAAGCCCCGCGATCGCGGGGCTTGTGGCTGCATGCCGGCTCAGACGCGGCGGATCGGCGCAGGCATCTTGATCCTAGAACGGGATGTCGTCATCGTCATAGCCCTCGCCGCCGAAGTCGGCGGGGGTGGGCTGTGCCGCCGGGGCACGCTGCGGCTCACGCCGCTGCGCCGGCTGCTGGCGCGGGCCGCGTTCCTGCCCGCCACCGGCGTAGCCGCCTTCACCACCGCCGCCGCGACCGCCGAGCATCTGCATCTCGTTGGCGACGATTTCGGTGAAATAGCGCTCCACACCATCCTGTCCGGTGTACTTGTCGTAGCGGATTTCGCCTTCGACATACACCTGGCTGCCCTTGCGCAGGTACTCCCCGGCGATCTCGCCGAGCTTGCCGAAGAAGGTCACCCGATGCCACTGGGTCTGCTCTTGGGTATTGCCGTCGCGGTCCTTGCGCACGCTGGTGGTGGCCAGGCTGATCTTGGTGATCGCCATGCCGCCCTGGGTGTATTTGGTTTCCGGGTCGTTGCCGAGGTTGCCGACCAGAATCGCCTTGTTGATGCCACGTGCCATGTCCTGTCCTTTTGCGGTTGCGTTCTGTCTGGATGCGGCGGCGCAATGCCGCGCGCAGGAACATTGGATTCTAACGCGGGCACCGGCGCCACCGGGCAAGCCCCCGATGGCGGGTAGGAATCCGCCGCGAGCGGACCCGGTGGCCACCTATAATGGCGCGATGCCGCACGCCGCCCCGCCCCTGACCACCGCCCGCGCCACGCTGGCGCTGCACGCCATCCAGCAGCTGGCCGCCGCCGACATGGCCGCGGTGGACGCGCTGATCCGCCGCCGTCTGGCCTCGGACGTGGTGCTGATCAACCAGGTGTCCGAATACATCATCGGTGCCGGCGGCAAGCGCCTGCGGCCGATGCTGCTGCTGCTGGCCGCGCGCGCGCTGGGCCACCAGGGCGCGGATGCGCACCAGCTGGCGGCGGTGATCGAATTCATCCACACCTCCACCTTGCTGCATGACGACGTGGTGGACGAATCCGACCTGCGCCGCGGCCGCTCCACCGCCAACGCGGTATGGGGCAACGCGACCAGCGTGCTGGTCGGCGACTTCCTCTATTCGCGCAGCTTCCAGTTGATGGTGGAACTGGACAACATGGCGGTGCAGCAGATCCTCGCCGACACCACCAACCAGATCGCCGAGGGCGAGGTGCTGCAACTGCTGCACGTGCGCAACCCGGATACCGACGAAACCGCCTACCTGCGGGTGATCGAACGCAAGACCGCGATCCTGTTCGCGGCGGCAACGCGGCTGGGTGCACTGCTGGCCGGTGCCGATGCACCCACCCAGCAGGCGATGCATGACTACGGCCTGCACCTGGGTCATGCCTTCCAGATCGCCGATGACGTGCTCGATTACGCCTCCGATGCCGACACCCTGGGCAAGAACCTGGGCGATGACCTTGCCGAAGGCAAGATGACGCTGCCGCTGATCCACGCGATGAAGCACGCCCCGTCCGCAGTGCGCGAGCGCCTGCGCACGATCGTGGAAACAGGTGACGTGGACGCCTTGCCGGAAGTGATCGCGGCGATCGAAGCGCAGGACTCGCTGGCCTACAGCCGCGCACGTGCCGAAGAGTTCGCGGCCCGCGCCGAAGCCGCACTCGATGACCTGGCCGACAATGAGGCCGTGGCGGCGTTGCGTGGTCTGGCGCGTTACGCGGTGGCGCGCGAAAAATAACGCCGCAGCGCCCGGGTCAGGCGCGCTTGCCGGTCAAATACTCGAGCAGCGCTTGCGCATTGTTGTGCTGCGTGTCGCGCGCCGCATACAGCAGGGTCACGCGGCCCTTGGCCAGCATCGCACGCAGTTCGGCAACGGCCTCCGCGTTCGCGTCCAGTTCGGCGAAGTAGCGTCGGCGCGCCTCATCCCATTTCTCCGGGTCATGTCCGAACCAGTCGCGCAGCTCGTCCGAGGGCGCGATCGCCTTCAACCACGCATCCAGTTTCGCCCGCGCCTTGGACACACCGCGTGGCCACAGCCGGTCGACCAGCACGCGCTGGCCATCGCTCGCCGCCGGTGCCTCGTAGATGCGCTTGATCACGACATCGGCCTGCTTGCCGCGCTGCCCGCTCATCGCTCACGCTCCTGCCGGAAGCCGGCATCACCGTGGATGCCGGCCAGCTTGGCCCATCCCGTGCGCAGGCACGGTGAAAATGCCGCGCGGCGAGGCGGATGTCAGGCGATGCCGAGCCCGGCGATCGCGGCAATGGCATCGGCATCGAAGCCGCCCAGTTCGGCGAAATGCCGGCCGCGCGCGACATAGTCGGAATACGCGCCGAAGCTCGGCGCACCCGGCGAGAGCAGCAGCACGCCCTCCCCGTCCAGCACATGGCGTGCCAATGCCACCGCCTGTTCGAGGTCGCGGGCGGCATGCAGTTCAAACCCGGCCTCGCTGGCGAGGGGAGCCAGCAATGCGTGGATGCGTGGGCCATTGGCGCCATGGGTGACGATGCCGTGCGGCGCGTGCTGGCGCATCGCATCGGCGAACGCCTGCCAGTCCAGCCCGCGGTCATGCCCACCGACCAGCAGCACGACCTTGCGTCCGGCGAACACTTCCAGTGCCGCCAGGCTGGCGTGCGGCGTGGTGCTGATCGAATCGTTGACCCAGGTGATGCCGCCACGCACACCCAGCGTCTGCAAGCGATTGGGCAAGGGGCGGAACTGCGCGGCCGCGGGTGCCAGTGCGGCGCCATCCAGACCCATCGCATCCAGCGCGGTCAGCACCGCACACAGATTGCCGCGGTTGTGCCGCCCGGGCAGCGGCAGCTCCCGCGTATCCATCACCTCCTGGCTGCCGCGCATCAGCAGATCACCCTGCAGGTGCCAGCCTGCGGCATCGCCATACCCGTGCACCTGCGAATCCGGCAGCCGCAGACGGGCCAGCCGCGGATCGGCGTGATTGAGCACCGCGATGCGCGGGCGCGCCTCGGTCAGCAGTGCCAGCTTGTCCTCGACGTAACGCGCCTCGGAGCCGTGCCAATCCAGATGCTCGGGAAACAGATTGGTGATCAGCGCCAGCGTTGGTCGCACACCGCTTTCGGCGACATCGCGGGTCTGGTAGCTCGAAAGCTCGATCACCCATTCCTCGGCATCGTCCTCCAGCAGCTCCAGCAACGGCAGGCCGATGTTGCCGGCCAGCGCGGTGCGACGCCCGGCGCTGCGCAGCAGATGCGCCAGCAGCGCGCTGGTGGTGCTCTTGCCCTTGGTGCCGGTCACGCACCAGGTGCGCTGCTGCGCCCCGCGCTCGGCAAACCACAGGCCACTGCCGCCGATGAAGCGGGTGCCGCCTGCCTGCGCCGCACGCACCGCGTCGGCATACGGGCTGATGCCCGGTGATTTGACCACCACGTCGAACGCGCCGAGTTGCTCGGCAAGCGCCCCGGTTTCGATGCCCAGCAGCGCATCGCCCAGTACGCGCGCCGATCCGGCTTCGGCGGCCGTACAGAACAGGGTCAGCGGCTGCGCCGGCAACCGCCTGCGCAACACGTGATACGCGGCGCGGCCCTCGCGACCCCAGCCCCACAGGGCGACACGGCGGCCCTCAAGCTGCGAAATACGCACCCAGGCGTTCCCACAACGGCGCCGGGATGCGGTGCTCCGCGTCAGGCACCATCAACGCGTCCAGCGACAGGTCATCGGCATCCAGTTGTGGTTGCACTTCACGAATGAAGCGCTGCACCACCGCGTCCTCGCGCCACTCCGGACGCTGCGCCAGCGCCGCCATCGCGGCGCGTGATTCACGCGCCTCGCCCACGCATTCGAACGGCTTGTGGTCACGGAACTCCATCAGTGCATCGAAGCCGGCGACCTGGTCCGGCTCGTCCAGCAGATTGCGGCCGAAGATCGCGGTCAGCCGCGGCTTGGGCATGAACGGCGCCAGCGCGAGGAACACGAAATGGCACTTCGGACACACCCCGCACCAGCGTCCGAGCGGGCGCTCGCCCAGAATGTGGAAATTGCGGTTGCAGCTGGAAAAGTGCGCGTCGTAATGCGTGCTGCGGGCGAACTGCCGCGCCACCGCCAGCTCGCTCAACGGGCGCAGCAGGGAGTAATAGTGCAGATCGGCGGCGACGTGCCGTTGCACATGCTCGCCGAACGCCTGTTCGAACGCCCAGCCCTTCGACCACTGGTGATTGACCTCGCCGGTGCCTTCGATCCGGCTGCCGTAGCTGGCCGAACGTTCGTTGGAGAACACCACCTGATCGGCATCCACCAGCAGCGCCGCCAGTACCAGGATCGCCGAATTGATCGCGGTCACCGGAATGTGCCCGTTCCACGCACCCTGGCGGTTGAACTCGAACAGCTGCGGCGCGAGCTGGCGCTCGATGTTGAGAGTGGGCAGCCCGGTGCGCTCGGCACAGGCGCGGATCAGTTGCGAGCCGCCGATCCAGCACAGCGTCTGTTCAACCCCGGCCACGCGCAGTGCCTCGATCGACACCAGCGAATCCTTGCCACCGCCGATCGCGGTCAGCGCGTGATGACGCAGGTCGAGCGCCGGTGCCGCGTGCGGCGAGGCTTCCTCATGCGGGAAACGGATGCGCCCCTCCAGCTGCAAGCCGTTGCGGTAGGCGAACTCGCCCAGTCCATGGCGGTAGATCTCCTCCATCAGGCGCGCGGTGGCGGCATCCAGCCGCGCACACTCGACCTCGATGCGCTGTGGCACCGCGGCCTTGTAATAGCTGACCCCGGCGATCAGGTGCAGCAGGGTGAGCGCCTGTTCGATGGCGGCGCCGCGCGCGGCGTCGAATGCGAACGGCGCGCCGGGGATGCGCAGGGTTTCGACCAGCTCCGGGCCGTCATCGAAGGCATACACCAGACGCACTTCGCCGCTGGCGGCATCCAGTTCGCGGCGCACGAAGCGGAACGCGCGAATCGCGTCGCGCTCGAATGTCCACTCAGTCATCGATCACCTCTTCGGCGGGCAGCGGCCGCAGGTTGTAATGGCTGGCCATGACGTGGCCATAGGCGCCGGCATCGGCCACCAGCATCACGTCGCCCTCGCGGCTGGCCGCAGGCAGGTCGCGCGCATGGCCGAGCACGTCACCGCTCTCGCACACCGGACCGACCACGTCATGCGGAAGCTCGTTGTCATCATCCAGCCGGCTGAGGTTGCGGATGTCGTGCCAGGCGTCGTACAGCGCCGGGCGCATCAGCGCGTTCATGCCCGCATCCATGCCGATGCGGCGGATGCCGTCCTTCTCCACCACCTGGGTGATGCGTGCCAGCAGCACGCCGCACTGCGCGGCGATGAAGCGGCCGGGCTCGATCACCACCCGATAGCGCGGGAACGCGGACTTGACCTCGGCCAGCGCGCGCGCCCATGCGTCGAGGTCGAACTCGGGCTCGTCCGGCAGGTAGGGAATCGGCAAGCCACCGCCGAGGTTGAGCGTTTCGATGGTGCCGATGCCGTCGGCCAGGGTGGCGAGTTCGGCATGCACCTGCGCCCAGTGCGCGGGACTGTCGATGCCGCTGCCCAGGTGCGCGTGCAGGCCGATGACGGACAGGTCGAGCGTGCGCGCGGTTTCGATGAAGGCCTGCACCCGTGCCAGCGGCAGGCCGAACTTGGACGCGCTGCCGCCGGTCACCACCTTGGCATGGTGGCCGTCGCCGCGACCGAGGTCGACCCGCAGCCAGCACTCGCGGCCGCGGAACACCTCCGGCCAGCGCTGCAGCTGCTCGACATTGTCCAGGGTGACGCGCACGCCATGCTCGAACGCGGCCTGGTATTCCGCGCGCGGCGCAAAGCTCGGGGTGAACAGCAGGCGCGCCGGATCGATGCCCGGCACGCTGGCCAGCACGTGTTCGATCTCCGCCAGCGACACGCATTCCAGACCGAAGCCCAGCGCATGCAGCTCGCGCAGCAATGCCGGATGCGGGTTGGCCTTGATCGCGAAATAGCGCCCGTCCAGGTCGGCGATGGCATTCAGTCGCTGTGCCTGACGACGCAACGTGGGCAGGTGGTAGACGTAACGCGGCGTGCCGCTTTCGGCACAGGCCAACAGGCGCTCGCGCATCGCCGGCTGCTGCCACCAGCGGCGCAGCGGCAGCGCATCACTCGCATCCAGCTGGCGCCAACTGGGCCCGAACACGCCCGCGGCGCGCACCGGCATCGCCCCGCTGCGGATCAGCTCGACATGCAGATGCGGGACCAGCCCATCGGCATCGGCTTCATCGACGACGAAGGTCAGGTTGAGATTGTTCGAGGACTGCGAGATCAGGTGCACGCGCTCGCGGCCGAAGGTGGCCCACACGTCGGAAAGCTTGTCCAGCAGCGAACGCATGCCGAGCCCGACCAGGGTGATCGCGCTGCATGGCGCGATGACCTTGACCCGACACACCTCGGCAAGGTCTTCGGACAGGCGCGAGAGCACGTCGGTGGTGACCAGGTTCTCGCTCGGGTCGAGCGACACGGTGACGTTGGTTTCCGACGAGCCGATCAGGTCCACCGACAGTCCATGGCGCTTGAAGCGCTCGAACACGTCGGCGAGGAAGCCGACCTGCTGCCACATGCCGACCGACTCCATCGACACCAGCACGATGCCGTCGCGGCGGCTGATCGCCTTGACTCCGGGCACGGTCTGCGCGCTGCCCTCGATGCGCGTGCCCGGCAGGTGCGGGCGCGCGGTGTCGAGGATCGCCATCGGCACCCGCGCCTCGCGGCAGGGCGCGATCGCACGCGGATGCAGGACCTTGCCGCCGGTGGTGCTGATTTCCTGTGCCTCGGCATAATCCAGCCGTGCCAGCAGACGCGCTTCGGGCACTTCGCGCGGATTGGCGCTGAACATCCCCGGCACGTCGGTCCAGATCTCGACCCGTTGCGCGCCGAGCAGGGCGCCGAAACAGGCCGCCGAAGTATCCGAACCACCACGACCGAGCACGGCATTGCCGCCATCGGCATGCCGCGCGATGAAGCCCTGGGTCAGCAGCACGCGTCCGCGCTGCGCGTTGAAGCGTTCGCGCCAGGCATCATCGGCGCTGCTGCTGCAACTTGCCGCTAGGTGGCAAGCCCAGTCGCTGGCATTGGGCAGCACCTGCGCATCCAGCCAGTCGCGGGCGTCGCACCAGGCACAGTCCATTCCCTGCGCCTGCAGATAGGCAACCCCCAGGCGCGAAGCCAGCAGTTCGCCATGGGCCAGCACATCGGCTTGCCAGCCGAACGGGCGCGCGCCTGCGCGCGGATCGTTGCCGGTCGCGCGCAAGGCGTCGAGCTGTTCCCCGATCACCGCCTGCGCATCCAGACCGAGCTCTTCGGCCAGCGCGCGGTGACGCACGGTCAACGCTTCGATGCGGCCGGGAATGTCATCACCCGCGGCAATCGCCATCAATTCGTTGGTGACTCCGGCCAATGCCGAAACCACCACCAGCACGCGCGCATCCTGCGCGCGATCGGCGGCGATGCGCGCGATCATGTCCCAGTGCATGCGGCTGGACACACTGGTGCCACCGAACTTCAGCACCAGCCAGGGCAAGGATGATTGAGATTGAGACATTAGAATGACCGGCCGGCCAGACACGCTGGCGAAAGTCCCATTCTAATGAGCAAATCCACCCGCCGTCCGCGCCCCTTCGTGCAAGTCGACGTATTCGCCGACCGTCCCGGCGCGGGCAATCCGCTGGCCGTGGTGCTGGATGCCGAAGGGCTGTCCGATCAGCAGATGCAGGACATCGCACGCTGGACCCGGTTGCCGGAAACCACCTTCGTGCTGCCGCCGGTCGATGCCGACAGCAGTTATCGGCTGCGCATGTTCAGCCCGCGCCGCGAAGTGCCCTTCGCCGGGCATCCGTCGGTCGGCACCGCGCACGTGGTGCTGGAAGCCGGCATTGCCACGCCGGTCGACGGGCAACTGGTGCAGGACGGCATCGCCGGTCGCCTGCCGCTGCGCATCAAGGGCGAGGGCGCGAGCCGCAGCATCGCGATACGCACGCCGCGCGCATCGCTGCTGGAAACCGCCAACGCCGACGATCCGCGCCTGCGCGATGCGCTGGCCGGGCTGCCGCTGGGCGGGTTGCCACCGGCGCTGATGGACGGCGGCCGCCGCTGGTGGCTGGCGGAGCTGGAAAGCGAAGCCGCACTGCGCGCGGCGCAGCCGGACTGGGCCGCGATCAGCCGGCTTGCCGAGGACAGCGGCAGCATGGGCCTGTTCGTATACGCGCGCAGCCATGACCCGGTCTATTACTACGCGGTGCGCGCCTTCGTCGGTGCCCCGTCGCAATTCGAGGATGCCGCCTCGGGCGCTGCGAACGCCACCCTCGCCGCGTGGCTGGCCGCACGCGATGCGCTGCCTGGTGCGGATGGTTTCTACCGCATCAGTCAGGGACGCGAAGTCGGTCATGACGCGATCATCGAACTCCAGGTCGATGACAACGGCGATGTGTGGTCGGGCGGCCGCGTGGTCAGCGTGGTGCACGGCCAGATCGACTGGTACTGACTCACGCTCGGCACGACACGCGCGCCACCCGCCGGGCGAGCTGCGACGGCAGGCACAGGCGCATGCGCAGGTATACGATGCTTACTGCGGGCTGACGTCGACCCGCACCCGGACCCGATCACCCGGGTGGTGATCCATGCGCCGGGTATAGCGGCGGCCGTTGTATTCGTAAGTCACGTCCCAGGCATCGCCCCACCCGGCCTGGCCGTAGCCCGGCTGGCCGCCGGACACCGGGACCGGATCACAGACCGTGACCTGACCGCGGCGACGTTCGCGCTGCGCCTGATCGTAGATGCTGCCCGCGACCTGGCTGCCGACCATCGAGCCGATCGCCGAGGTCGCATAACGGCCACTGCCACCACCGACCTTGCTGCCCAGCACCGCGCCGACCACGCCACCGGCAATGCTGGCCATGGTGCGGCCAGCCTGCGAGCCCGCGCGCTGGCCGCCGGGGTAGCCACCGTAGTAGCCACCATTCGGCTGACCGGGGTAATACGCCCCTTCGGCATGGCCATCATCGCGCGTGTAGCAACGTTGACCCGCATCGCCATACCCGCTGCTGGCATAACCGCCCGCGGGCACGCGCACCGCACTGATCACCCGTGCCCAGTCGTACTGCGCATCCTGCTGCATGCCGCTCGACGGGTACGCCGGCTGCACCGCAGGGCGGTAGCCGCGATTCACCGAAGTGTCGTAACCCAGCAGCAGGCTGCTGGCGTCCTGTGCGCTCGCCGCGCCCGCAGCGAAGCCCAGAGCGATCGCCAACGATGGAATCAAAAGACGCTTCTTCATCATGCAACTCCCCGCGCCTGACCCTGGCGCCTGCCACCACCTTGTGATGCGGGCATTGAAACCGCGCTGAATTCCGCATTCGCGTTGCCCTTCGTTCACCTGTGCCGATCCGCCTGCCCTCGCTGCGAAGGCCGGCCATGGGCAGCAGGCCCGGCAGTTGCAATCGCCCCCTGCCGCACTCCATGACGCGCTGATCCGCGACCACGACCGACCCGCGACCGGCAAACGCGGACGAAAACAGCCGCACAAGGCGAAAAACCCGCAAAAAACCGTGCAAAACCCCTTGGCGCAGGGCGCGGCATGCAATACATTGAGTCGCCGGTCGTTACCGCGCATTACCCAACATCATCCAGAGGAACATGAAACCCATGGCCATGAAGAAAGCTGCTGCGCCGAAAAAGGCCGCGCCGAAGAAGGCGGCTGCCAAGACGATGAAGCCGATCACCGAGCCGATGACCAAGTCCGCGCTGGTGACGCACATCGCCGAACACGCCGAAGTCGCCGCCAAGGACGTCAGGAACGTGCTCGCCGCGCTGGAGAACACCATCCAGGCATCGATGCACAAGAAGGGTGCGGGCAGCTTCACCCTGCCGGGCATGTTCAAGATCACCTCGACCAAGGTGCCGGCCAAGCCGCGCCGCAAGGGCATCAACCCCTTCACCAAGGAAGAGCAGTGGTTCGCCGCCAAGCCGGCTTCGGTCAAGGTCAAGGTGCGTCCGCTGAAGAAGCTCAAGGACGCCGCCAGCTGATCGCGGGCGACATCACCTGATGCACGAACCGGGGCCGGCGACGGCCCCGGTTTTTTTGTGTCCCGGACAAGGCACCACGCACGTCGTCGAGGAGGCGGCTTCATTCCCGCCACACGCACATGCGCGATGCTGGACGCCCGTTCCGGCACATGACGAATGCATGCCCCGACACCGACGCACCCCGCGCTTGCCGTTGTGGCCGCTGGTCCTGCTGCTGCTCGTTGCAGGCGGCCTGTGGAGCGCGCGCCAGCCGTGGGCGTTGGCGCTGTGCGAAGCGTGGCGCCTTTCGCGGCTGCCGCCGCCGGCGAGCCTGCCGGTACCGGTCGAAGGCGTCGCGGCACGGCGCATCGCCGACACCTGGGGCGCGGCCCGCAGTGGCGGACGCCGGCATGAGGGGGTGGACATCTTCGCCGCACGCGGCACGCCGGTGCGCAGCAGCACCCGCGGCCTTGTCATCGACTTGCGCGAGAGTGGCCTGGGTGGGCGCCAGGTGTGGGTGCTGGGCCCGGGTGGCGAGCGCCACTACTACGCGCACCTGGACGATTTCGCACCCGGCATCCGGCGCTTCGACTTGCTGCAGCCCGGCACCCTGCTCGGCTACGTCGGCGACAGCGGCAATGCGCGCGGCACGCCACCGCACCTGCATTACGGCATTTACCGCACAGATGGTGCCTACAACCCGTGGCCGCTGCTGCAGGCCGAGGGCCCGAATGAATGAAGCCTGCGTGCATCAACGCCGTCTTCGCGCGGCAGCGCGCTAGCATGCCGGCATGGACAAGCGCTTCCTGATCTGCGGCCTGGTCACCGGCATCGTGGCGCTGGTGCTGGACTTCCTCATCCACGGCCTGTTGCTACGTGCCGATTACGCGGCGCTGGTGCCGGCCGGCTTGATCCGCGGCCCGGAGCATGGCGCTCGCTACTTGCCATGGATGCTGCTGGCGCACCTGTGCATCGGCTTCGGCCTGACCGCGCTGTATCGCGCCTTCCACCCACGCGCGACCAGCGATGTGCGTCAGGGCCTGCGCTTCGGTGCACTGATGGCACTGACCGTGCCGCTGCCCGGCTACCTGGTCTATTACGCGGTGCAGCCCTGGCCTGGCATGGTGGTGCTCAAGCAGATCGTGCTTTCCGCGCTGGCCATGCTGCTGCTCGGCCTGTTGCTGGCTTGGCTGCAACCGCGGCGACGGGTGCTGTGATGCAGGCCCGCCCCCTCCCCGTGCTCGCCGTCGGCCTGTGCCTGCTGCTCGCGGCCTGCGGTGAATCCCCGCGCCAGCGCAGCGCCGGGAACGACGCGAGCAACGCCCATGCACCGGGCACACCGTTGCCCACGCCCGCCGGCGGCGCCGGCTCGATCACCGGCATGCCGGCGGCAGGCGACGGGCAACCGGTGCAGATCGACGTGCCGGGCATCGAGGAATTGCCGGAGGATGGCGCCGAACCTGCGATCCATGATCCGTTGCTGGCCGATGCACCACCCCTGCCGGCACCGGTTACCGCCACCGGTACGGATGCCCCACCCGAACCCGGCGCCGATGCCGCCGTGCAGGTCATCCGCGACTACTACGCCGCGATAAACAATGGCGATCCGGCTTCCGCCTATGCCTTGTGGCGCGGTCGCGGCGAAGCCAGCGGACAGACCCTGCAACAGTTCCGCAACGGCTATGCCGACACCGTCGGTGTGTCGCTCAGCATCGGCCAGCCCGGGCGCATCGAGCCGGGCGCCGGGCAGCGCCACATCGAAGTCCCGGTGACCCTGACCGCGCGCCATGCCGATGGCGGCCAGACCCGCTACGCCGGCAGCTACCAGTTGCAGCGCAGCGTGGTGGATGGCGCCGATGCCGAGCAACGCGCCTGGCGCATCCGCTCCGCCAACTTGAGGGAAATCCGATGACCCAACACCCCATGTCCCGAACCAGTCAGCACCTGCGGCTGCCCGTCGCCATGCTCGTGCTCGCCCTCGCCGCCTGCAACGCCCCCGCACCGGGCAACGGGAATGCGGAAGAGGTCGCTCCGCCTGCCCGCGCCAGCTCCGCAGATGACACTGCCACTGCCAATCCGGAACCGGCCGCACCCGCCGTACCTGCCGATGGCGCGCACGACTGGCGCCTGCCCGGCGCGCTCACGGCCGACACCACGCTGCAGCAGCTGCAGGCGCGCTACGGCACCGACAATGTGCGCGTGGTGGATGACCTGCCACTGGCCGAAGGCGATACCACGCGCGGCATCGTGCTGTTCCCGGAACAGCCCGAGCGTCGCGCCACGCTCTACTTCACCGACACCGCCGCGCTCGCGGGACTGGCCTCGGTGCGGGTTTCCGATCCGGGCTCGCTGTGGCATTTCGCCAGCGGCGTGCGCATCGGCATGCCGCTGCAGGAACTGGTCACCATCAATGCCGCCCCGGTGACCTTCTACGGCTTGTCCTGGGACTATGGCGGGCGCGTGGCGGATTGGAACGGCGGCAAGCTCGACCCAAGCGCAGGCGACATCGGCGAGTTGGGCGTGCGCCTGGAACCTGCGCCCTCGGCCGGCGGCGACGCGTATCCGGAAGGTGACTCGGAATACCGCAGTGACGACGCACGCTGGCCGCGTCTGGGCAGCGCCTTGCAGATTGGCGAACTGAGCTACGCGCCGCCGGCACGCGGCGCGCAATGATCAGCCGCGGCGGGTAGCGCGGGTATCCGTCGCCACAGCCGCCTTCTTGCCGGCACGCTTGGCGACGGTTTTCACGGTCGCCGCCTGTTTGCGCGGCGTCTTCGTCACCGCTTTTCTGGCGCTGGATTTGGCGGCGGCTTTCCCGCGGGTGGACTTGGCCGTGGCCTTCTTGCCGGCGGATTCGGCAACGCTGCGCTTCGAGGTGCTCTGCTTGCGCGGTGCCTTCGCCACGGACTTCTTGCCCGTCACCGATTTCCCGCTCGCCGATCGGGTTAGAGCCTTCTTCGTCGCGCTCTTCTTGCGCGGCGCCTTGGCGGCGCTCACGCCGGCCGTGGCGTTGCCGCTGGCCGTTTTCCTGCCGCCGGACTCGGTGGCCGCTTTTTTGGCGACGGCCGAGGTGAGCGGTGCCTTTTTCACTGCCTTGGTTGCGCCACGCTTGCCGGCCGTGGTCTTCTTCACCGCGGCCTTGGAAACCGCTTTCCTGCCGGCTTTTTTCGCCTTGGCTTTCTTCGCGGCCGCCTTGGTGCCAGCCTGGCTCGCGACGGGTTCGTCGGCTGCGCTGGCAGCGCCCTTCGTCCTTTCACTCGGCTTGGCATCCCGCTTGCCGCCATCCGATTTCCCGGCAGCCTTCTTGCGTACGGTCCGGGACGTGGTTTTTTCATCGACGCGGCTGGCATCGCTCTTGTTGCCGGTGGCCGCACCCTCCGTCTCCGAGCCCGTGCCGCGCTGCGCAGGTTGGGATGCCTCCGCCAATGGCTTGCCAGGCGCTTTCGCCTCCGCTTTGTCACTCGACGCGGCGAGCGGCTCACTCGCCCCGTCCCCGGTCGATTCCTCCGCCTTCTCTTCCGGCTTGGGTTGCAGCAGGGTGCCGCTGCAGCCGGGCGCGCCGCAGCGGCAGGCCCAGAGCTCTTTCAATTCGTCGGTATGCGGCTCGTCGAGCACGATGCCGTAGTTGTAGGACAGTTCCTCGCCGGCGGCGATGTCGCGCAGCGCCTCGATGACGACCTTGTCCTTGTGCCGCTTGCCCTTCGGGTTCTCGTACAGCACCGCCTCGCAATTCGGCGTGCAGCTGTGGTTGATCCAGCGCGCGATGTTGCCTTCGACATTGGCATCGATCACGTACTCGTCGTTGAGCGTGAACAGGAAGGTATGCCCGTTCTCCTCGATGCCGCCGTACTCGGCATCGACGTCGGCATGCGAGCGCAGGAAGCCCTTGTAGCGAATCACCTTTTCGCCTTTGGCGATGTCCCGGGTGGCGAATACGCCATTGCCGTGGATCGGTGACTGGCGGCGTTCGATCTTGCGCGACTTCTTTTTCGACTTCTTCGATTTCTTCGACATGAAAGGCGATGGCTGACGACTGGCAGGGCATTGTGCCGCATGCCGCGCTTTGCCGCGGGCCGGCTTAATAGTACAATTCCGGTCCTGATTGATTTCCCTGGCCAGCCTCCGCCACGCCGCCATGCTTCGCGTCACCAAACTCACCGATTACGCCACCGTGCTGATGAGCGTGCTGGCGGCCACGCCGCAGGCGGTATTGAGCGCCGCGGAGCTGGCCGAACGCGCCGGCATCGAGCCGCCCACCGCGGCCAAGGTGCTCAAGCCGCTGGCGCAGGCAGGCCTGGTCGAAGGCATCCGTGGCGCACATGGCGGCTACCGCCTGGCACATGACCCGCGCGAGATCTCGCTGGCCGACATCGTCGAGGCGATGGAAGGCCCGCTGGCGATGACCGAATGCAGCACCGACCATGGCCAATGCGAGATCGAGGATTCCTGCGGCATTCGTGGCAACTGGCGCCACATCAACACGGTGATCGCCGATGCGCTGTCCGCGGTCAGCCTGCACGCCATGCTGCACGGTGACATTCGCCCTGCCCTCCCTGCGCGCAAGCGCATTCCCGCCCGCCTCGCGCTGGCCTGAAGACCACCATGAACACATCCACTGCCCTGCCTGCCACCGCGCCCGACGCGCCGCAGGAAAACGCCGAAATCCATGCCCGTCTCGGGCGCAGGTACGAAGCCGGCTTCATCACCGACATCGAAACCGAATCCCTGCCGCCGGGCCTGGACGAGGACATCATCCGCGCGCTGTCGGCGAAGAAGCAGGAGCCGGAGTGGATGACCGAATGGCGCCTGGCGGCCTACCGTCACTGGCTGACCATGCCGATGCCCGAATGGGCGCGGCTCCAAATCGATCCGATCGACTTCCAGGCGCTGTCCTACTACAGCGCGCCGAAGGGCCCCAAGTACAAGTCGCTGGACGAAGTGCCGCAGGAGCTGCTCGACACCTACGACAAGCTCGGCGTGCCGCTGCACGAACGCGCGAAGCTCGCCGGCGTCGCGGTCGACGCGGTGTTCGATTCGGTGTCGGTCGGCACCACCTTCCGCAAGGAGCTGGCCGAGAAGGGCATCATCTTCTGTTCCATGTCCGAGGCCATCGCCGAGCACCCGGACCTGGTGCGCCAGTACCTCGGCAGCGTGGTGCCGGTGGGCGACAACTTCTTCGCCGCGCTCAATTCGGCGGTGTTCTCCGATGGCAGCTTCGTCTACATCCCCAAGGGCGTGCGTTGCCCGATGGAGCTGTCCACCTATTTCCGCATCAATGCCGGGCATACCGGCCAGTTCGAGCGCACCCTGATCATCTGCGAGGATCGTGGCCACGTCAGTTACCTGGAAGGCTGCACCGCGCCGATGCGCGACGAAAACCAGCTGCATGCGGCGGTGGTGGAGCTGGTCGCGCTGGAAGATGCCGAGATCAAGTATTCGACGGTGCAGAACTGGTACCCGGGCGACGAGAACGGCGTCGGCGGTATCTACAACTTCGTCACCAAGCGCGCCGAATGCCGCGGCGCGCGCAGCAAGGTGACCTGGACCCAGGTTGAGACCGGCAGCGCGATCACCTGGAAGTACCCGAGCTGCGTGCTGCTGGGCGATGACAGCGTGGGCGAGTTCCACTCGGTGGCGCTGACCCATCACCGCCAGCAGGCCGATACCGGCACCAAGATGATCCACGTCGGCAAGCGCACCAAGAGCAAGATCGTGAGCAAGGGCATCAGCGCCGGCCACGGGCAGAACACCTACCGCGGCCTCGTTCGCGTGGAGCGCTCGGCCGAGGGCGCGCGCAACCACACCCAGTGCGACTCGCTGCTGATCGGCAAGCAGTGCGGCGCGCATACCTTCCCTTACGTCGAGGTGCGCCGCGCCGACGCCACCGTCGAGCACGAAGCGACCACCAGCAAGATCAGCGACGACCAGCTGTTCTACTGCCGCTCGCGCGGCATCGGCGAGGAAGACGCGGTGTCGATGATCGTCGACGGCTTCTGCAAGCAGGTGTTCCGCGAACTGCCGATGGAGTTCGCGGTGGAAGCCAAGGCGCTGCTGGAAGTGTCGCTGGAAGGGGCGGTCGGATGAGTGCGCGCCTGCCCGCATGCCTTGCCGGCCTGCTTGGCAGTCTGGCGCTGTTGCCGGCGCTGGCGCTGGCACAGGCGCCGGACACCGCGTGTCGCATGGACGGCAATCAGGCCGAGCTCAACGCCTGCGCCGCTCAGGAGCTGGCCGCGGCCGACCGCGAACTCAACGAGGTCTATGCCCAAGTGCGCCGGCGTCATGCCGACGACGCGCTGTTCCTGGATCGGTTGCGCACCGCACAGCGTCGCTGGATCGCCTTCCGCGATGCCGAAATGGAGGCCCTGTTCCCGACCGAAGCCGACGAAGACCCGCGCATCCGCTACGGCTCGGTGAATCCGATGTGCCGGCTCAACGAGAAGGCGCGCCTGACCCGCGAGCGTACCGCGCAGCTGCGCGCCTGGCTCGACGGCCTGCCCGAAGGCAGCGTGTGCAGTGGCTCGCGCCCGATCTCCGGCAACTGAACCCTTCCCTCTTTCCCATTCCCCACCTGTCCCGGGACCAACCCATGCTCGATATCCAGAACCTTCATGTCCGCGCCGGCGAGCGCAGCATCCTCAACGGCCTTTCACTGGCGGTGAAGCCGGGCGAAGTGCACGCCATCATGGGCCCGAACGGCGCCGGCAAGTCCACCCTTGGCAACGTGCTGGCCGGCCGCGAAGGCTATGACATCAGCGAGGGCAGCGTGTCGTTCGATGGCCAGGACCTGCTTGCGCTGGAGCCGGAGGAGCGCGCTGCGCTCGGCGTGTTCCTCGCTTTCCAGTACCCGGTGGAAATCCCCGGCGTCAACAACACCTATTTCCTGCGCGCCGCGCTGAACGCGCAACGCAAGGCACGTGGCGAAGCGGAGCTGGATTCGGTCAACTTCCTCAAGCTGGTGCGCGAGAAGATCAAGGTGCTGCACCTGCCCGACAACCTGCTCAACCGCGGCCTCAACGAGGGCTTTTCCGGCGGCGAGAAGAAGCGCAACGAGATCTTCCAGCTGGCGGTGCTGGAGCCGCGCCTGGCGATCCTCGACGAGACCGATTCGGGCCTCGACATCGATGCGCTCAAGGCGGTGGCCGATGGCGTCAACGCGCTGCGCTCGCCCGATCGCGCATTCGTCGTCATAACCCACTACCAGCGCCTGCTGGAATACATCAAGCCGGACGTGGTGCACGTGCTGGCCGATGGGCGCATCGTGGAAAGCGGCGGGCCGGAACTGGCGCTCAAGCTCGAAGAGCATGGCTACGCCTGGGTGCGTGACCGCATCACGCCGGAGGCGGCGGCCTGATGAGTGCATTGCTCGACTCCCTGCTGGCCGGCCACGAGGAACCCGCGGCCCACCTCCTGCGCGAGGCGGGTCTGCCCGGACCGCGCTCGGAAGCGTGGAAATACACCCCGTTGCGCGCCTTCGAGCGGCGCCGTTTCGCTGCGGCCACGCCATTGCCAGCCGACGCCGCGCTGCTGGCCGATATTCCCGCGCCGCGCATCGTGTTCGTCAATGGCCACTTCGATGCCGGGCTGTCGGATTTCGACGGCCTGGGCGAGGACATCGACATCGATTGCCGGCATCACGAGCGCGCCGCACTGGAGATCCCCGCGCAGGCCGATGCCTGGCAGCCGGCGGGCGATGCGGTGTTCGCCAACCTCAATGCGCTGCTGGCGCGCAACGGCGCCCGCATCCAGGTGCGCGGGTCGATTTCGCAGCCATTGCATCTGGTCAGCCTCGGCATCGGCGATGGCGATGACCGAGTGAGCCATCTGCGCCACCAGCTGCATCTGATGCAGGGCGCGGCACTGACCCTGGTCGAACACCAGCTGGGCGTGGAAGCGCACGCCAATTTCGACAACAGCCACATCGAGATCCGGCTTGAGGCCGAGGCGCAGCTGCAGCACCTGCGGCTGCAACATGACAGCAACGCCGCCAGCCGTTACCTGCGCAGCGAGGTGCGGCTGGAGCAGGATGCGCATTACCGGCGCCTGGATCTGGAACTGGGCGCGGCGCTGTCACGCCACGAGCTCAACCTGAAGCTGCAGGGCAGCGGCGCGCATGCCGCCTGTGGCGGCCTGCTGCTCGGCGATGGCCGGCGTCATCTCGATACCCGTCTGGAAATCACCCATGCCGCGCGCGACACACGCTGCGACCTGCCCTGGCGCGGGCTCGCCGACGATCGCGCCAAACTGGCGTTCCATGGCGGCATCACCATCCTCGCCGGCGCCGATGGCAGCGACGCGGACCTGCAGAACCGCAACCTGCTGCTGTCCGACACGGCCGACATCAACACCCAGCCGGTGCTGGTGATCCATGCCGACGAAGTGCAGGCCGCGCATGGCGCCACCGTGGGCCAGCTCGACCCGACCGCACTGTTCTACCTGCGCTCGCGCGGCATCGGCGAGCTCGAAGCCCGTCAGATGCTGACCGCCGCCTTCGTGCATGACCTGCTGTCCATGGTCGAGGATGCGCAGCTGCGTGCGATGCTCGAAGCGCATGTCGACCGTGCGCTGGCGCGCCGCGAGAGCGCTGCGTGATGAGCGGCGCAATCGACTGGCAGGCGATCCGTGCCGAGTTCCCCCTGCTGCAGCGGCAGGTGCATGGCAAGCCGCTGGTCTATCTCGATTCGGCCAATACCAGCCAGAAGCCGCGCGCGGTGATCGAAGCGGTGGATGCGTACTACCGCCGGCACAATGCCAACGTCAGCCGCGCGGTGCACCAGCTCGGTGCCGAGGCCACCGAGCTTTACGAGAATGCGCGGCGCAAGCTCGCCACTTTCCTCAATATGCGCAGCGACGAACTGGTGCTGACCAGCGGCACCACCTTCGCCATCAACCTGATCGCCTATTCCTGGGCGCTGCCGCGGCTCGCGCCCGGCGACGTGATCCTGCTCAGCCGCATGGAGCACCATGCCAACATCGTGCCGTGGCAGTTGGTGGCCGAGCGCACCGGCGCCAGCATCCGCGTGGCCGAACTGCAGCCCGATGGCGCACTGGACATGGATGCGTTGTGGGCGGCGATGACGCCCGAGGTGAAGCTGCTCGGCCTGACCCATGTCAGCAACGTGCTCGGCACGGTCAACCCGGTGCAGGAAATCTGCCGCGAAGCACGCAGGCGCGGCATCGTCAGCGTGATCGACGGCTCGCAGGCGCTGCCGCACATGGCGGTCGACGTCGCCGCGCTGGGCTGCGACTTCTATGCCGCCACCGGGCACAAGCTGTGCGGCCCGACCGGAACCGGCCTGTTGTGGGCGCGGCGCGAACATCTGGAAGCGATGCCGCCGTTCATCGGCGGCGGCGAGATGATCCGCGAAGTGCGCTTCGAGGGCAGCGTGTTCAACGACCCGCCGCAGCGCTTCGAGGCCGGCACCCCCAACATCGCCGGCTTCGCCGGGCTTGGCGCGGCGGTCGAATGGCTGGACGCGATCGGCATGGCCAACATCCGCCAACGCGAGGCCGACCTGCTCGATCACGCCACGCGCGCACTGACCGAAATCGAAGGCCTGCGCATCATCGGCACTGCGCCCGACAAGGCGGCGATCATCAGTTTCCTGATCGATGGCGTGCACGCACACGACCTCGCCACCCTGCTCGACTTGGAAGGCGTTGCGGTACGCTCCGGCCAGCATTGCGCACACCCGCTGCTGCAATTCTTCGGCGTCAACGCCACCTGCCGCGCCTCGCTCGCGTTCTACAACACGCACGAGGACGTGGAGGCACTGGCCGCGGCGATCGGAAAGGTGCGGCGGCTGCTGGCTTGAAGCCAGAAGTGAGTGAAGAGGAGTGAGAAGCGAGAAAAAGCAAAAGCTGGCGCTGCCACACTCCCCTCTCCACTCCCGCGTCGCTCTTGCGTCCCCCTCTCACTCCTCACTCCTCTTCACTCACTCCTCGCCTCATGCGTTTCCGCCACGCCACCACCGCCGACATCCCGATGCTGCTCGAGCTGGTCACCAGTGCCTATCGCGGCGAGGCCAGCCGTGCCGGCTGGACCACCGAGGCCGATCTGCTCGATGGTGCGCGCATTGACGCGGAACGGCTTGCACTGGACATCACGCGCGAGGACAGTCTGGTGCTGATTGCCGAAGTCGAGGGCGAGCCGGTCGCCTGTGCGCACGTCGCGGTGGAGGATGGCGCCGGTTACTTCGGCATGTTTGCGGTGCGTCCCGGCTTGCAGGCTGGCGGCATCGGCAGCCGCGTGCTGGCCCAGGCCGAGCGCATCGCGCGCGAGGAACTTGGACAGCGGATGCTGCGCATGAGCGTGATCGACCTGCGCGAGGAACTCATCGCTTGGTACCAGCGCCGCGGCTACCGCCGCACCGGCGTGCACAAACCCTTCCCCTATGGCGATGAGCGCTTCGGCATCCCGCGTCGCCCCGACCTGCGTTTCGAACTGCTGGAGAAAGCACTGTGAGCGAAGACCTGCGCGACTGGGAATTCGTCTGCACCGAGGCCGAGCTGCTGCCCGGCGAAAAGAAAACCGTGTGGCACGGCGACACGCCGATCCTCGTGGTCAATCTGGATGGGAACTATTACGCCGTGCATGACCAGTGCACGCATGAGGATTTCGAGCTTTCCGCCGGCGAGGTGGACGGCGAACGCGGCGAGATCGAGTGCGTGTTGCATGGCGCCAAGTTCAACCTGCGCAGCGGCGAGGCAACCTGCCCCCCCGCCTACACGCCGGTGGCCCGTTTCCCGGTCAAGGTGGTGGATGGCGCGATCTGGACCCGTGACGACCGTTGAACGCCAGTTGCCGGCTCACATCATCGGCAGGCGGTAATCACTGCGCGTGAGCAGGTCGGTGCCGCACTCCAGCGCTTCGAGCCAGTCGAGGAAACGTCCCATCGCCTCACCCTTCAGCGGCAAGCCGTGCTGCGGCACGATCATGTCCGGATTCAGCTCGCGCACCATCTCCACCCACAGGCGCAGCACCTTGTTGCACGCCATGTAGCGGCGATGGAAACCCTCCATTCGCCGCTTGTGCTCGTCGAAATCGCTCTCCACGAAGCGGTAGGGCTCACCGCTCGGAATCAGCGAGGCACCGACGTCGCCTGAAAACAGGATTCGGCTTGACGGATCCCAGAAGCAGAAGTTGCCGACCGAATGCATGAAGTGCGCGGGCAGCAGGTGCACCTTGGCATCACCCAGATCCACGTGGCCGCCGCTGTCGGGAATCAGCTTGTAGCGCTCGCGCCCGGCATTCTTCATGTAGCCCGGCACCACGTGCGGCACGAAGCGTCCCCACAACTCGGAGCAGACGATGGTGGTTTCGGTGTACAGCATCCACTTGTCCACCGAACCGATGATGTCCGGGTCTTGGTGCGAACACAGGATCCAGTTCACCTGGGTCGGACGCACGTACTGGCCGATGGCGAGGATCAGCGGGTTGTACAGCAGCGCGCCGCCGGGATCGAGCAGCGCCGAATGGCTGCCGTGCTGGATCAGAAACTGGTTGGCCTGGACGCCGTCTTCTCCGCGTACCAGGTCATTGAAGGCGACGCAGCGATGCTCGCCGGACTCAAAAAGCACATGACCCATCGTATTCAATCCTGAACGATTGCCGACACCATAAGTCGGTTGGCGGCGAGCGGACGTGAGCGCGATCAAATATTCGCGCGCAGAACCCGATTCGCGACCGATGTCGAAGCAGAATGTGTCGATGCGCACAAAATCCCGGGCGCGGCTTGCCCATGTGCGGCGGCGTGGCGGCTTCCCCGCGTTTTCTGCCGCATCCGCATGGGTCAGGCGCACAACCGCTGCTCAGGCCCGAGCCGGGAACGCTGCACCTGTCGGTCCGGGTGTGGACGAAACCCATCCGAAGCCATGGACACGGCCGGGATTCATGCCATGGCTGTTGCCGTGCGCACCGTCGGCCTCCCGCGCCTCGGGGACAGGTTGACGAAAAGGGCGAAGCCGTCTCCGAGCAGCGGCCGGGTCATGGCTTCGCCGGCGGCAGGCTGCAGCAGCGTGTCCCCGCCTTGCAGCTCGATGCCGGTGCCCGGCAGTTGCATGCGTCCGCCAGCCAGGTGCAGGACGGCGACTTCGCCCGATCCGGCACTCCAACGGGCATTGCCACGTACCTGCCGTCGCTCCAGGCGGGCATCGACACGCGCCGGTTTCCACATCAGGTTGAACGCCTCTGCCGGCCCATCGAGCAAGCGCGCATGCAGTGCACGGCCACCGTCGAAGCGCAGGCTGGGCATTTGCGCGCAAAGCTCGACGCAATCGCCATCATCGAAGCACAACGCCATGCCCGCGCCGCTGAGCAAGACGATTTCGCGCTGGATGCCGGGGAATGTGGAGAACGGGCCGTCCGCTTCGATCTCGGCCCGTGACAGGCGCCAGTCCCAATCCACTCCCGCACCACCCACGACGATTTCGCGGGTCCAGCCACCGCCATTGCGCCAGCGCTGTCGCGCCGCATCGGCCAAACGAATGATTCGCGGAATGTGCATTGCCCGAGTCTAGCCATGCCACCGACCTGCATCAGCCTCCGGCAGTCGGGCCGTTGTCTTCGGAAAACACCCTATGCCGGGCACAAGGTGTCGCCTGGCATGCCATCCATGCATGCCAGGCGACGACACGTCCCTGTGGCCACGTCCTGTGGCAGATGGCCTTGATCCTTCCTGGCCATGTGTTGGGGCGTCCTGCCCCGCACCTGCACGAGGCCGGGACACTCCCCTGAGTGTCAGGGTTTGCGAGTCAACGGAACACGTCCCTTCTGCTCTCTCGAAAAGGGTTGCCGTGGTCGTGCCTCGCCGACCGTCAGGCGCTCGCGGTTGCGCGCCACGGCCTGCATGCCGACACCCTTGACCAGGGCCAACTGCTCGACGCTGGTGAATGCGCCATGCGCTTGCCGGTAATCGATGATTGCGCGGGCGTGCGCAGGATCGATGCCCTGCAGGGCTTCATGCAGCCTTTCGGCATCGGCGGTGTTGATGTCCACCGCCTCCGCCGCCGTGGCCTGGCCGGGCGGGCCGAGCATCGGCAACAGGAGTGCAAGCAGAGCGGACAGGTATTGCATGGACATGTGCCAGGACCGATTCGGCAGACGGGAACTTGGGGACAGTCTGTGCCGGCGCAGCATGCACGACCATCGGCGCTTCCTTGGTCGGAGCATCGGAATTTTTCCCGCCAATGGGTAGGAGTTTTCTTACCCAGCGGTCAGGCGATGCTCACGGGCGGCACATGCACGAATCGCTAAAGTCGGAGTTTCCCGCCATGGAGCGCACCATGTCCACGCTGCCCGATGCCCGCCAGATCAACGCATTCGTCGATCGCAAATGGGATGAGGAAATCGTCCCGCAATTGATCGAATACATCGCCATCCCCAACAAGTCGCCGATGTTCGATCCGGACTGGGTCGAACACGGCTACATGGAGCAGGCGGTGGAGCTGATGTGCGAATGGGCACGGCGCCAGGACATCCCCGGCATGACACTGGAAGTGGTGCGCTTGGAAGGCCGCACGCCGCTGATCTTCATCGAGATCCCGGCCAGCGACGCGGCGACGGGCGAAGACTGCGTGCTGCTTTACGGGCATCTCGACAAGCAGCCGGAAATGACCGGCTGGGACCCGGACCTCGGTCCGTGGAAGCCGGTGCTGCGCGGCGACAAGCTGTACGGCCGTGGCGGCGCGGACGATGGCTATGCGCTGTACGGCTCGCTGGCCAGCCTCATGGCGCTGCAGGCGCAGGGCATCGCCCATGCGCGCTGCGTGGTGCTGATCGAGGCCTGCGAGGAATCGGGCAGCTACGACCTGCCGGCCTACGTCGACCACCTCGCCGGACGCATCGGCAAGCCCTCGCTGGTGGTGTGTCTGGATTCGGGCTGCGGCAATTACGAGCAGCTGTGGTGCACCACCTCGCTGCGCGGCATGGCCGGCGGCAATCTGCGGGTGGACGTGCTCGACGAAGGCGTGCACTCCGGCAGCGCCTCGGGCGCGGTGCCCTCCAGCTTCCGCCTGCTGCGGCAATTGCTCTCGCGCGTGGAGGACGAGAACACCGGGCGCATCAATCTCGAAGGCCTGCACGTGGACATTCCCGCCGAGCGCCGCGAGCAGGTCGAGCGCATGGCGGACACCCTCGGCGACGAACTGATATCGATGTTCCCGTGGGCAGATGGCGTGCAACCGGTCAGCGATGACCTGGTCGAACTGGTGCTCAACCGCACCTGGCGCCCGGCGCTGTCGATCACCGGGGTCGATGGCATGCCGCCACTGGACTCGGCCGGCAACGTGTTGCGCCCGTACACCGCGGTCAAGCTCAGCCTGCGCCTGCCACCGACGCTGGATGGCGAAACCGGCGGTCGCCTGCTGCGCGATGCACTGCTGCAGGATCCGCCGAACCGGGCCAGGGTCAGCTTCGAACTGGAAAAATCCTCCACCGGCTGGAACGCGCCGAGCATGTCGCCATGGCTGGCACAGGCGGTCGATGACGCCAGCCAGGCGGTGTTCGGCAAACCGGTCATGTACATGGGCGAAGGCGGCACCATCCCGTTCATGGGCATGCTCGGCGAGAAGTTCCCGGGTGCGCAGTTCATGATCACCGGCGTGCTCGGGCCGCACAGCAATGCGCATGGGCCGAACGAGTTCCTGCACATTCCCATGGGCAAGGGCGTGACCGCCTGCGTGGCACACGTGATCGCCGCCCATCACGCCGCCAGCCTGCGCGGTGAAACCGCGGGCTCCGCGGTTGCCGCCGACTCCGGCACACGCCATGGCGATCATGGCTGCTGCTGAACCGATCTTCCCGCGCCGCGATGCCTGCCGCGATGCAACATGGCAATCACGCCTGCCTTGCTAGCATCCGTGACGCACTCAACAACCGGAGCAACACCATGTTCGGAGGCGTTATCGGTTACATCATCGGCGGCCTGATCATCGGCGTGCTGGCCCGTCTCATCAAACCCGGTTCCGATCCGATGGGCTGGATCATGACCATCCTGCTTGGCATCGTCGGTGCGGTGATCGGCGGCCAGGTATCCGTCAGTCTTGGCCTGGGTCGCGTGCTGACCTGGGTGGTGGCGATCCTCGCCGCGGTGGTGTTGCTGTTCGTCTACGAGGCGATGCGCAAGAAGCGCCCGACACGCTGATCGGGGAACGTTGCGGGATGCTCCCGGCGGGCATCCCGCATTCACCACTGTTATGATTTTTGCCACGGCCTCGACGGGAATCACCATGCCGCTGTTCGGTAGCGAAAACTGGCTCTATATCGGTTTCATCGGTCTTCTGGTCGGCCTGCTGGCACGCCTGATCAAGCCGGGACGCGAGCGCATGGGCTGCCTGATGACGATCGTGATCGGCATCGGCGGCGCACTCCTGGCCGGCGCCGTCGGCCAGCATTTCGGCTGGTACCAGCCCGGCCAGTCGGCCGGTTTCATCGCCGCGGTACTGGGCGCGATCGTGATCCTGATCGTGGTCGGCCTGTTCCGCTCGCCGCGCGAACGGCGCATCTTCAAAAGCCGTCGCTGAGCACGGCACCATGGATCGGCAAGCCGAACGTCTGGCCTGGGCGCGCGCTGCGCTGGGCGCGCCAGGATTGCAACTCGAACGCGCGTCCACCGATGCCGGCTTCCGCAGCTACTGGCGCGGCATCGGCGCGGACACCTCGTACATCCTGATGGATTCGCCGCCGGCGCTGGAGGATGTGCGACCGTGGTTGGCGATGCACCAGGTGCTGCAGCACGGCGGCGTGCGCGTGCCGCGCATCATCGCCGAAGCGCGCGATATCGGCTTCCTGCTGCTGGAAGACCTCGGCACCGATACCTATCTGCAGCGGCTCGATGCCGACAATGCCGATGCCCTGTTCGATGCCGCCATCGACCAGCTGCTCACCTTGCAGGCGATCGCGCCGCCGGCCTGGCTGCCGGCCTACGACGAAGCCCTTTTGCTTCGCGAGTTGCGCCTGTTCGATGAATGGTTCTGCCAGCGTCACCTTGGACTCGCGCTCGATTGCGGCGAACTGGAAACCCTCGATGCCGCGGCACGGGTGCTGATCGACGCGGCACTGGCACAGCCGCAGGTGCTGGTGCATCGCGACTTCATGCCGCGCAACCTGATGCCGGTGCGCGATGGCCCGGCGGTACTGGACTTCCAGGATGCGGTGACCGGGCCGGTTGCCTACGACGTGCTCTCGCTGTTCAAGGATGCCTTCATCAGCTGGCCGGCACCGCGGGTGGATGCCTGGCTGCGGCATTACCACCAGCGCGCCAGTGCGGCAGGCGTGCCCCTGCCCGCGCCGGAGCGCTTCCTGCGCGATGTCGATCTGATCGGCGTGCAGCGCCATCTCAAGGTGCTCGGCATCTTCGCGCGCCTGCATCATCGCGATGGCAAACCGAAATACCTGGCCGACGCCCCGCGCTTCCTCGGCTACCTCGACGAGGTGCTGCCACGCCATGCCGCATTGCAGCCCCTGCATGACTTCCTGCAGCGGCGCGTGAAACCTGCGATGCACGCATTGCAGGCAGCACCAGCCCCGGCATGAAAGCACTGGTATTCGCTGCCGGGCTGGGTCAGCGCATGCGTCCGTTGACCGACCGCGTGCCCAAGCCGCTGCTCGAAGTCGGTGGCCAGCCCCTGATCGCCTGGCATCTGCATCGCCTCGCCGCACTCGGCGTCGAGGACGTGGTGATCAATACCTCCTGGCTGGCCGAACAATTCCCTGCGCGGCTGGGTGATGGCCGCGACTTCGGCCTGCGCCTGCATTTCCTGTACGAAGGTGAAACCCCGCTGGAAACCGGTGGCGGCATGTTGAACGCCTTGCCGCTGCTGGGCGATGCACCGTTCATTGCGGTCAACGGCGACATCTTCTGTGATGCCGACCTTGCCGCCCTGCCACGCTCGCCCGCAGGCCTCGCCCATCTGCTGCTGGTGGACAATCCGCCGCACAACCCGGAGGGTGACTTCGTGCTGGATGCGAACGGCCGCCTGCACGACGAGGGCGCGCACAGACTGACTTTTGCCGGCGTCGGCGTGTACCGCCCGGCACTGCTGGAGCACTGGCGCGAGGTGATCGGTACCGCACCGGGCAGCGATGCCATCCCGCCGCGCTTCAAGCTGGCCCCGTTGCTGCGCGCGGCGATGGCGCGGGGCAAGGTCAGCGGCGACCACCATCGCGGACAGTGGACCGATGTCGGCACCCCCGAGCGCCTGGCCGAACTCAACCGCCACTTGCAGAAGGCGCAAGCGGGCCAGGCGCCGGTCGCCTAGCCCTCCGTGCCCAGCACCTGGCGCAGGAACGGCAGCGTGATGCGGCGCTGCGCGGCGAGGGATTCCCGATCCAGACGATCGAGCATGCGGGTCAGGCTGACGAGGTCGCGATTGACCCGGCGCAGCAGCCAGTCCAGCGCCGGCGGCTCCAGTTGCAGGCCGCGCCGCTCGGCACGCTGACGCAGGATCTCGCCGCGCGTCGCGTCGTCGGGTGGGTGCAGGCGGATGCGTGCCAGCTGCTGCAAGCGTGAACGCAGGTCGGGCAATACCAGGCCCAGCGCGTCGGGCACCTCGCGCCCCGCATACAGCACGCGCGCACCCACGCGCCGCGCGTGATTGTGGAAATCGAACAGCGCGATCTCGTCATCGCGACGGCCGGCCACTGCCTCCAGCCCATCCAGCACGTACAAGGTGTCCGCTTGCGGCTGCGGCAGCGAAGCGGCCATTGCGCCCGCCAGCGACGGCAGGGCGAGATAGCGCACCGCGACGCCCTGCTCCTCGGCCTCGGCACACAGGCCGAGCGCAAGATGCGTCTTGCCCACCCCGCCCGGGCCATGCAGGTACAGCCAGTCCCCGCCCGCGGCCAGCGCGCGCAATTGCGCCAGCATCACGTCCGATGCGCCGACGTAGGCTTGCAGACGCTGGTCGGAGGGGTAACGCAGGGCCAGCGGCAGTTGCCGGGCGATGGAGTTCACGTCTGTGGTGGCTCGCTGTCCGTGCTGTCCACCGTCGCGACAACGCGTCGTTCGTCACCGACCACGATCGCCGGGCCCTCGCCGACATAGGCGCGGCTGGCGCGGTAACGCTCCACCGCGAAACGCAGCAGGACGTTGATCACCGCCGCCGCCGGCAACGCCAGCAGCATGCCGAGGAAGCCGAACATCACGCCGCCAGCCATCACTGCGAAGATCACCGCCATCGGGTGCAGGCCGATGCGCTCGCCGACCAGCTTCGGCGTCAGCAGATAGCTCTCGATCAGCTGCGCCACGGTGAACACCACCGCCACCCCGGCCAGCCCCTGCCAACCCAGTCCCTGCACCAGCGCCGCCACGGTCGCCATCACCACCACCGAGGCCGGCCCCAGATACGGCACGAAGCTGAGCAGGCCACCGATGATGCCGATCAGGATGCCGACCTTGATCCCGGCCAGCCACAGGCCCACGCCGTACAGCACGCCCAGCGCGGCCATCACCAGGAACTGACCGCGCAGGAAGCCGCCAAGCACCTCGTCGGATTCGCGCGCCAGGCGCGTCACCGTGTCGATATGGTCGCGTGGCACCAGCGCCGCGATGCGCTCGACGAAGCGATCCCAGTCGCGCAGGAAGAAGAACGCCAGCACCGGGATCAGCACCACGTTGGCCGCCCACAGCATCATGGTCAGGCCCGAGCGCGAGACGAAGCCGAGCAGATTGACCGCCACCCCGCCGGCGCTTTGCCAGTGCTGGCGCAGCATTTCCAGCAGGTGATCGGCCTCGAACCAGGCCACCAGGTCGAAATGGAAGTTTTGCTCGACCCACGGCGCCAGGCGACCGCTGAACCAGCCATCGAACCAGCGCTGGTATTCCGGCCAGGACTGCACCAGGGTGGTGACCTGCTGCACCACCAGCGGCACCAGAATCAGCAACAACAGCAGCAAGGCCAGCGTCATCACGGTGAACACCGCGAACACCGCGGTATTGCGGCTGGCACCACGCGCCTCGATGCGATCCACCAGCGGATCACCCAGCCAGCCGAGCATCGCCGCGATCACGAACGGCGTCAGCACCGGCGACAGGCGGCCCAGCAGCCAACCCAGCCCCAGTGCCACCACACCCCACTGCATCCAGCGGAAGAAGCGGGCGATGATGGCCAGTGAGGCTTGCGCAGACGTTGCCATGGCGGCCTCAGCGCAAGCGGAAGGCAGCGTCACCGCCTTCGGCCTGGTCGGCGGCGATCACGCCATCGCGCTCGATCACGCGACGGAACCCGGCAAGGCCGCTCTTCAGGTGCACCACGAACACCGCCTGCTCACCCTCGGCTGATACCGGCACCACCGTGCCGACCAGCGAATGCCGTTCGAGGTAGCCGACCAAGCGCAGGTAATCGCTGCCGCTGTGGATGCCGCTGAACACCAGGCGGAAGTCGCCGGGCGGGCTGGCCGGCACAGTCGCCCGGGCATATTTGCGCGCCAACGCATCGCCGGCAACATCGGCACCGGTGGCGATCACGCGTCGCGCGTCGGCACCGGTTTCCGAGCGGCGCGCCAGCACGCGGCCGTTGTCGACGAAGATCCAGTCCGCACGCCAGCCGCTGCCGGCGCGCTGCACCTTGCCGATCAATTGCATCGGCGGGCGATAGGCACGCGAAATGCGCGCTACCGCGGCGGTGTCGCCACGCCAGATCGCGCCGGCGATGGCCTGTTCGGCCGCGTTGCCCTGCGGCAGGCCCAGGCGATAGCCACGCGCCTGCGCGCGATCCAGTGCGCTGCGCGCGACGTTGACCTGTTTCAACGCCACCAGACGCGGCCCGCTGCCGTCATCCAGAGCCAGCCACAGCACCGGCTTGGGCCGCGGCTCCGGCCAGACCGGCACGCCGACGAGCTGCGCCAGCTCGTTGACCTTGTCCGGCTTGAAGCGCACCACCAGCATGGTGCTGAACGTGGGCGCCCCGCTGGCGGAAACACCTTCATCCTGACGATAGTCGTAGCCGGCCACGTAGTCTTTCGCGTTGCGCAGCTCCTCGCCCACGCCCGGCCGCTGCTGCGGGCTGCGCTCGCCGGAGATCTTCGACAACACCTGCACCAGTGCACGCGCAAAGCCGCTGTTGCGCTCGCTTTCGGTCTGCGAGCGCACCGGCACTTCGGCCTGGTACACGCCCTGGGCGGCGGCACGGCTGCCTTCGGCACGCTGCGCGTGGGCCGCGCCCATCGCCAGCAGCAGCATGACCGCGCAGGCCCAACGAATCGCTGTCGACATGTGTCTGTTCCGGAAACCGATGCACAAATGGTGCCGCAGGCGCGGCTGCGCGTCCATCGCGCGGCGTTGACGACTGGTAAAATCGCCGTTTCCGATGCCCAGCGAGGACGCCGTGAATTCGCCCACCCCCCTGACCTACCGCGACGCCGGTGTGGATATCGATGCCGGCAACGCGCTGGTGGAGCGGATCAAGCCGCTGGTCAAGCGCACCCTGCGCCCGGGCGTGATGGGCGGGCTCGGCGGTTTCGGTGCGCTGTTCGACCTCTCCGGCAAGTACCGCGAACCGGTGCTGGTCTCCGGCACCGATGGCGTCGGCACCAAGCTCAAGCTGGCGCAGCAACTGGGCCGGCATGACAGCATCGGCATCGATCTGGTCGCGATGTGCGTCAACGACGTGCTGGTGCAGGGCGCCGAGCCGCTGTTCTTCCTCGATTATTTCGCCACCGGCAAGCTCGACATCGACACCGCCGCCGCGGTGGTCGGCGGCATCGCGCGCGGTTGCGAGGAAGCCGGCTGCGCGCTGATCGGCGGTGAAACCGCGGAAATGCCGGACATGTACGCGCCGGGCGAATACGACCTCGCCGGCTTCTGTGTCGCCGGGGTGGAAAAGAGCGAGCTGCGTGACGGCAGCCAGGTGCGCGCCGGCGACGTGCTGCTCGGGCTGGCCTCCAGCGGCCCGCATTCGAACGGCTATTCGCTGATCCGCCGCATTCTCGAGCGTGCCGGAATGCCGCTGGGCATGACCCTGGGCGAGATCTCGCTGGAGGACGCGCTGATGGCGCCGACCCGGCTCTACGTCAAGCCGTTGCTGAATCTCCTCGCCGGCGCGCACGGACCGGCGATCCACGGCCTTGCCCACATCACCGGCGGCGGCCTCAGCGAGAACATCATCCGCGTGGTGCCCGACGGGCTCGGACTGGACATCGATGCGGGCGCACTGGTGCTGCCGGCGGTGTTCGACTGGCTGCAGCGCGAAGGCGCGGTCAGTGATGCGGAAATGTGGCGCACCTTCAATTGCGGCATCGGCTTCGTGCTGATCGTGGATCCGGCACAGGCCGGCGCAGTGCAGGACGAACTGCAACGCCTCGGCCTTGGGCCGCGAGCGATCGGCCAGGTGGTGGCGCGCAGCAATGGCGAGCGGGTGCGCATTGGCTGAATCCGCCGCGCTGCTGCCACCGGCACGCATCGCCTTCCTCGTTTCCGGCCGCGGCAGCAATCTGCAGGCGGTGCTGGACGCGATCGCCCAAGGCAAGTTGCATGCCGAGGTGGTCGGGGTGTTTTCCGATCGCCCCGGCTGCGAGGCACTGCAGCGCGTCGCGCCTGCCCTGCGCTGGAGCCGTGACCCGGGGTGGCATGCCGAGCGCGCCCGCTTCGAAGCCGCACTCGGCGATGCGGTGGCCGCGACCGCGCCGGACTGGGTGGTCTGCGCCGGCTACATGCGCATCCTCGGCGACGCCTTCGTGCACCGTTTCGCCGGCCGCCTGCTCAACATCCACCCGTCGCTGCTGCCGAAGTACCGCGGCCTGCATACCCATCGCCGCGCGCTGGAAGCCGGCGATGCCGAACACGGTGCCAGCGTGCACTGGGTCATCCCGGAACTGGATGCGGGCACGGTGATCGCACAAACGCGCATGCCGATCCTGCCCGGGGATGACGAGGCTCGCCTCGCCGCACGCCTGCTGCCACTGGAGCATGCGCTGCTGGTGCAGGTGCTGCACGATGCCAGCCTGGGCCGGCTGCGGCCACCGCCGGGCCTGCCTGTACCGGACCTGCCTGAATAGGGCGCAACCCGACCGCCGGCGGTCATGCCGCATTTACCGCCGGCACATTAGATTGTCCACGCACCCGGATAACGACCCGAACAACGAACTGCCCATGCGTCGTCCTGCCATCCTGATTGCCGTGCTGGTCCTGTCATCGACCGTTGGCGCCCGGCCCCTGCCTGCCGCTGCGGCATCCGCCGCCGCGGACCAGACGCAGGTGCAGGCGGTGGCCGACGCGGCGCCGCTGCCGCCGTTCGTGCTGCGCCCCTTCGCCGGCACCTATCAGGTGTTCCGCGGGCAGAAGCCGCTGGGCCAGGCGGTGATGCGCCTGGTCAATACCGGTGGTGCGCGCTGGCGCGTGGACCTCGGCATCCAGGGTACCCAAGGCCTGGCCGGTGCCGCAGGCGTCAACATCCAGCAAAGCACGGTGTTCGAAGTGCTGGGCGGCCAGTACCGGCCGATCACGCAGAGCACCGTGCGCCATGCGCTGTTCGCCACCCGCAAGACCGTCGGTGCATATGATTGGGCCAAGGGCATCGCCACCTGGTCGGGCGATGTGAAGAAGTCGCGCCGCGGCCGCGAGATCGCGCTGCAGGCCGGCGACATGAGCGGCCTGCTGATCAACCTGGCGGTGATGCGCGATGCGCAGCCGGGGGCCACCCTGACCTACCGCTTCGTCGATGATTCGCGCAGCCGTGAACACCGCTATCAGGTCTCGCAGGCGACGGAAAACGTGCGCATCGGCGAGATTGGCTACGACGCCTGGCGCATCGAGCGCGGCGCGGCGGGTGGCGACCGCACCGTGGTCTGGTACACCCCGGAAGTGCCGCTGCCGGTACGCATCCACCTGCAGGATGGTGACGATGCCCCGCTCGACCTGATGCTGATCCAGTACAAGGGAGTCTGACATGTCCATCCACCGCAATGCGGCACTGGCCGCGGTACTTGCCCTGACCGCACTGGTCCCGGCACAGGCCGCCGAACTGAAAGCGTTCAATGCCAGCTACCGTGCCAGTTACAACAACATGGCAGCCAATGCCAGCATGTCGCTGAGCCCGGCCGGAAGCCATCGCTGGACCTACCGCATGAACGTGCAGAATGCGCTGGTGCAACTCGAGCGCAGCGCCGTGGTCGATGCCGGCGGCGAGCGCCTGCGGCCGCTCAGCAACAGCGAGTCGGTGAACATGGTGGTGCGCAAGCGCAGCAAGCAGGGCCAGTACGACTGGGGTGCCGGCCAGGCAACCTGGAGCGGGCACGTCAAGGAGGATCGCAAGGGTCCGGTGCGGCTGCAGGCCGGCGACGTCGACGGCATGACGCTGAACCTCGCCATCGTGCGCGATGCCCTGGCCGGCAAGCCGCTGCGCTATCGCCTGGTGGAGAACGGCAAGGTCAAGACCATCGCCTTCCGCACCGCGGGTCGCGAGAACATCCAGGTCGACGGCAAGACCTTGAACGCGATCAAGGTCGATGGCAACGACGGCGGCAACCGCATGAGCCTGTGGGTGGTCGAAAACGTCCCGGTTCCGGTGCGCATCCTGCAACGTGACGACAACGGCGACACCATCGACCTGCGCCTGCAGTCGGTCAACTAAGCGCCAGCCACTTCGCCCGCGGCAATCACGACAGGCCCCGCTCGACGGGGCCTGTTTCGTTTGCCCTGACTGCCGGCGCGAGCCGCCCGCGCTCAGTCGATGCGACGGATGCCGGCACCCAGGCCGGAGAGCTTTTCCTCGATGCGCTCGTAGCCACGATCGAGGTGGTAGATGCGATCGATCACGGTTTCGCCCTCGGCGACCAGACCAGCCAGCACCAGACTGGCCGAGGCGCGCAGATCGGTCGCCATCACCGGCGCTCCGGTGAGCTTTTCCACGCCGCGCACGAAGGCGGTATGGCCATCGATGTGGATGTCCGCGCCCAGCCGCAGCAGCTCCTGCACGTGCATGAAGCGGTTTTCGAAGATGGTTTCGCTGATCACCGCCGCGCCCTCGGCCACGCAGTTCATGGCCATGAACTGGGCTTGCATGTCGGTCGGAAAGCCCGGGTGCGGCTGCGTGTGGATGTCCACCGCACGCGGCCGTCGGCCCTGCATGTCGAGGGTGATCGAGGTTCCGTCGATGTCGATCCGCGCACCGGCTTCTTCCAGCTTGGCCAGCACCGCCTCCATCGAGTCGGCATCGGCATGGCGCAGCGTCACCCGGCCCCCGGTCATTGCCGCGGCGACCAGGAAAGTGCCGGCTTCGATGCGATCGGGCAGCACCACATGGCGTGCGGCCTGCAACCGCTCCACCCCCTGCACGTGGATGCGCCCGGAGCCTGCGCCCTCGATCTTCGCGCCCATCGCCACCAGGCAGGCAGCGAGATCGACGATCTCCGGCTCCATCGCGGCGTTTTCCAGCACGCTCTCGCCTTCGGCCAGACACGCCGCCATCAACACGTTCTCGGTGGCGCCGACGCTGACCATCTCGAACGCCACGCGCCCGCCACGCAGGCGCTCGGCCTGCGCCTTGATGAACCCGTGCTCGACCTCCACCTGCGCACCCAGCGCCTGCATGCCCTTGATGTGCAGATCCACCGGGCGCGAACCGATCGCGCAGCCGCCGGGCAGCGACACTTCAGCGCGGCCATGCCGGGCCAGCAGCGGACCGAGCACCAGTACCGAGGCGCGCATGGTGCGCACCAATTCGTAGGGCGCGACATGCTGGTCGACCGGGCGCGGGTCGACCGTGAGCGCACTCTCCAATCCGCGGCCGAAATGCCGCTCGTCGATGTCCACGTCGGCGCCGAGCCCTTCCAGCACCTTGATCGTGGTGCGCACGTCATGCAGGGCCGGCACGTTGGCGATGGTCACCGGCGCCTCGGCCAGCAAGGTGGCGCACAGGATCGGCAACACCGCATTCTTGGCGCCGGAAATCGGCACCTCGCCGCGCAGAACCGCGCCGCCTTCGACCACGATCTTCTGCATCAGGCGATTCCGGCCGCAGTTGCCTCTTCCGGGGTCAGCGTCTTCAGCGCCAGCGCGTGGATCTCGCCGCCCATGCGCTCGCCCAAGGTGGCATAGACCATGCGATGCCGCGCCAGTGGCAGCTTGCCGCGGAATGACTCGCTCACCACCAGCGCCTCGAAGTGAACGCCATCCGCGCCCTGCACCTCCACCCGGGCATCGGGAAGGCCGGCAAGGATCAATTGCTCGATGCGGGCGGGGTTCATCGCGGCGCTCTCCAAACGGGTAAAATGAACCGATTAGTTTAGCGCCTCGCCCCTGCCCCCGCATGTCCGCCGCCCCCGCCTCCACCGACAGCCTGCTGGCCAGCGCGCGCCGCGTGTTCGCCACCGAAACCGCCGCGCTCGATGCGGTGGGTGCACGTCTGGATGGCGGTTTCACCCACGCCTGCCGACTGGTACTGGAGACTCGCGGGCGCGTGGTCTGCACCGGCATGGGCAAGTCCGGCCATGTGGCGCGCAAGATCGCCGCGACCCTGGCCTCCACCGGCACCCCGGCGTTCTTCGTGCACCCGGGCGAGGCGGGCCACGGCGACCTCGGCATGATCACCGATGCCGACATCGTGCTGGCGCTGTCCAATTCCGGCGAGACGGATGAACTGATCACCCTGCTGCCGGTGCTGGCGCGTCAGGGCAACCGGCTGATCGCGATCACCGGGCAGCCGCAGTCCACCCTCGCCCGTCGTGCCGATGCGCACATCGACGCGCGTGTGCCGGCCGAGGCCTGCCCGCTCGACCTTGCCCCGACCAGCAGCACCACCGCGGCGCTGGTGCTGGGTGATGCGCTGGCGGTCGCGCTACTCGAAGCGCGCGGCTTCACTGCCGAGGATTTCGCCCGCTCGCACCCCGCCGGCAGCCTCGGCCGACGCCTGCTGCTGCACATCCGCGACGTCATGCACGTGGAGGACGAAGTGCCCCGCGTCGGCGAGGACGCCCGGCTCAGCGAAGCCCTGCTGGAGATCAGCCGCAAGCGCCTGGGCATGACCACGGTGGTGGATGGCGAGGGCCGCCTCAGCGGCCTGTTCACCGATGGCGACCTGCGCCGGGCGCTGGATGCCGGCGCCGATGTGCGCGTGCTCAGCATCGGCGAGGTGATGACGCGCCAGCCGAAGTCGATCCGCGCCGACGCACTGGCAGTGGAGGCGGCGCGGATGATGGAGAAGCACAAGATCAGTGCGTTGCCGGTGGTCGACGCGGACGGCCGTGTGGTCGGCGCGCTGAACATTCACGACCTGTTGCGCGCGCGCGTGGTGTGATCGCATTCATGTCGATCACCGCACCCCAGGACGTGCAAGAACGCGCCCGCCGCATCCGGCTGGCCTGCTTCGATGTGGATGGCACGTTGACCGACGGACGCCTGCATTTCGATGATGACGGCCGCGAGCACAAGGCATTCCATGCGCAGGACGGTCTGGGCCTGGCGCTGCTGCGCCGGCACGGGATCGAGGTCGCGTTGATCACCGCCCGCCGCAGCCGGGTCACCGAGATCCGCGGCGCCGAACTGGGCCTGACCGAAGTGCATACCGCGGCCAAGGACAAGCTGGCGAGCACGCGCGACATCGCCGCGCGCCTGCAGCTGGAAATGGATCAAGTCGCGTTCATGGGCGATGACCTGGTCGATCTGGGTGTGTTCCTCCATGTCGGTCTGGCGGTGGCGCCTGCCAATGCGCACCCGTGGACCGCATCGCGTGCACATTGGGTGACGCCGCGCGCTGGCGGCCACGGTGCCGCGCGTGACTTCTGCGACCTGCTGCTGCTGGCGCAGGACCGGCACGAGGCGGTGCTGGCCGAATTCGGGGTGCCGGCGTGAGCAGGCGTGGCGTGCTGCGTCTGGTGCTGCTGGTGGCGGCGATCGCGGTCGGCTGGGGCATCCTGCACGAGCGCCGGCAGCCGCCCGGTGAGGCTGCCGCGCAGGCTCGCGCCGACTATCTGCTGCACGATTTCGAAATCATCGCCCTGCGCAAGGACGGCAGCGAGGGCTTCACTCTCAGGGCGCCGCAACTGGCGCGCAGTCCCGATACTCGCGAGATGGACATCGACAATCCCGTGTTCACGTTTCCGCACCGCGACGGCAGCCACTGGCGCTCGCGCTCGGCCAGCGGCTGGGTCGATGGCGAGGGCAACCACTTGCGCCTGCGCGGCGACGTGCAGCTGGACAACCCCGATGGAGACAGCGGCCTGACGATGCAGACCGAAGCGCTCGACGTGTTCCGCGACCGCGACATCGCCACCAGCGACGGCTTGGTCACCATCACCCAACCCGGTTCCATCGCCCGCGGCCGCGGCCTTGAGGCCCGACTCGACGAGAACCGTTTCATCCTGAAATCCGAGGTCCGTGCCCAATATGCGCCGTCCATCAAGTAAAGCCCTGATCGCCGCCCTGGTGCTGGTGGTCGCCAGCGGCCTGGCCATGGCCAAGTCCTCCGACCGGCGTGCGGTGATGCACATCAGCGCCGACCACACCGAATACAACGCCAACAATGACGGCAGCCCGACCGTGCTTACCGGCAACGTGGTGATCACCCAGGGCACGCTGAAGATCAATGCCGCGCGCGCCGAGGTATACCAGTCCGGCGGCGACATCTCGCGCACCGTGCTCAGCGGCAATCCGGTGACGATGTCGCAGGAGATGGACGATGGAACACCGATGAGCACGCGTTCCACAAAGGTCGATTACGACATGCGCAGCGAAACCGTGATCCTCACCGGAGGCGTGGTGATCACCCAGCCGCGCGGCAACCTGCGCGGCGAGCGCGTGGTCTACAACATGCGTAGCGGCCAGGTGCAAAGTGGCGGCCAGGGCAGCGGCCGGGTGCAGATGACGATCAAGCCACGCAACGCGGAAGGCAACTGATGCTTGTCGCCAGCGGCCTGCGCAAGAGCTACAAGTCGCGCGTGGTGGTCAGCGACTTCGGCCTGACCCTCGAACCCGGCGAAGTGGTGGGCCTGCTCGGGCCCAATGGCGCCGGCAAGACCACCTGCTTCTACATGATCGTCGGCCTGGTGCCGGCCGATGCCGGCCGCATCGAGCTTGATGGCCGCGACATCACCCACCAGCCGATGTACGAACGCGCCAAGCTCGGCGTGGGCTATCTGCCGCAGGAGCCGTCGGTGTTCCGCAAACTGAGCGTGGCCGACAATCTGCGCCTGGTGCTGGAGCTGCGCAAGGATCTCGACCGCCCTGCGCGCGAGCGCGAACTGGCCTCGCTGCTGGAGGAATTGCAGATCGAACACGTGCGCGACCAGGTCGGCAGCAGCCTGTCCGGCGGTGAACGCCGTCGCTGCGAAATCGCCCGTGCATTGGCCGCGCGTCCACGCCTGATCCTGCTCGATGAGCCCTTCGCCGGCGTGGATCCGATTTCCATCGGCGAGATCCAGAAGATCATCGCCCATCTCAAGCAGCGTGGCATCGGCGTGTTGATCACCGACCACAACGTGCGCGAAACCTTGGGTATTTGCGACCGCGCGTATATCCTCAACGAAGGCAGCGTGCTCGCGCAGGGGGCTCCGGACACGTTGCTGGCCAACCCGGACGTGCGCAGGGTGTATCTGGGCGAAGGCTTCCGCCTGTGATCCCGGCACGCGCGGGAGGCCATCCACGCGCGTGCAAGGGGATCCATGAAACCGCAGCTCCAGGCCCGACAGACCCAGACCCTCGCGCTGACGCCGCAGTTGCGCCAGGCATTGGCGGTGCTGCAGATGTCGGCCATGGAGCTGGATGCGGAGCTCGCCGAGCAGGTGGAAACCAATCCGCTGCTGGAATGGGCCGAGGACGCGGTCGAACCCGAGCCTGTGGACGGCATCGGCGAAGGCGAGCGTGCCGCACAGGATGCCGTTGATGACTGGCAGGCCGATGATGTCCGCGATGAATGGCGCGAAGCCGGTGACGACTGGTCCATGTCGCAGGGAACCGGCGCAGGCGGCGGGGACGATGACGTGCTGGCACGCCATGCCGCCGACCGCGACCTGCGCGAGCACCTGGCCTGGCAGCTCGGGCTCACCCGCCTCTCGCCGCGCGACATGCAGATCGGCCTGGCGCTGATCGACGGCATCGACGACGACGGCTATCTGCGCGAGGATTTTGCCGCCATCCGTGAAGCCCTGCCGGCGGAATGGTCGCTGGATGATGAAGACATCCTTCCGGTGCTGCACCTGATCCAGCAACTTGACCCGCCCGGCTGCGGCGGCCGCGATCTGGGGGGAATGCCTGTGTCTGCAGTTGCAGCTGCTGCCCGCCGACACCCCGGGGCGGGAGCTCGCCAGCCGCATCTGCGGCGAAGCCATCGAGCGCCTGCCGCGCCTGGGTACGGAAGGCATCGCACGCGAAATGCAGGTGTCGCCGGAGGATGCCGCGATCGCCATCGACCTGCTGCGCGGCCTTGATCCGCGGCCCGGTGCGCAGATCGGCAGCGTCGCGCATGACAGCTACGTGGTGCCCGATGTGGTGGTCTGGCGCCAGCACGGCCTGTGGCGCGCCACCCTCGCCAGCCATGCACAGCCGCGGGTGACGATCAACAGCCACTACGCCGCGATGGCCGCCGATGCCGGCGGCGAGGATGGACACTATCTGCGCGGTCGGCTGCAGGAAGCGCGCTGGCTGCTGAAGAACATCCAGCAACGTGGCGAAACCCTGCTGCGGGTCACCGAATACCTGATCCGCGAACAGGCCGCATTCCTCGAGTTCGGTCCGCAGGCGCTGCGTCCGTTGACCCTGCGTCAGGTCGCCAGCAAGCTGGAACTGCATGAATCGACCATCTCGCGCGCGATCGCACGCAAGTACATGCGCACCCCGCGCGGCACCTTGGCCTTGCGCGATTTCTTCGCCTCGGGCATCAGTGGCGAAGGCGGCGAGGCCTCCAGCACCGCCATCCAGTCCATGATCCGCGACCTGGTGGAAGCGGAGAACCCGCGCAAGCCGCTGTCCGATGCGGCCCTGGCACGGCAGCTCGAGGCCGGCGGCGTGGCCGTGGCCCGGCGCACGGTGGCCAAGTACCGCGAGGCACTGGGCATTCCCTCCTCGCAAGAGCGCGTGCGGCTCTGAAGCTGTCGGCGCTTGGCCTCTGCGGCTCATGCCACGCGATCACACGGCCTTCCGCAGCCATGCAGTGCACCGCGAAGCCCGCATCGCACTTCGTTTAACTGCTCCTTCACCTCTTGCCAACCCGCTTGCGCGATGCTGTGATGGAGACGCACACCAAGCCCGGGAGGAAAGCCATGCAGATCGAGGTCTACGGCCAGCACATCGAAGTCACCGACGCGCTGCGCAGTTATGGCGAAGACAAGATGAGTCGGCTGGAGCGGCATTTCGAGCAACCGATGCAGGTCCGGCTGCAGCTGGAACTGGACAAGCCGCATCACCGCGCCGTCGGTCATGTGCGCGTGGCCGGTGCCGATTACCACGCCGACGCCAGCGCACAGACGATGTATGCCGCGATCGATCTGCTGACCGACAAGCTGGACCGGGTGCTGGTCAAGCACAAGCAGAAGCTGCACGACCGCGCGCGCCGCAATGACAGTGCCGCGCGCGAGGGTGCATTCGGCTGAACCCCGACCTCCACCGCAGCGCGCCGCGCGGCCATCCCGCCGTGACGGTGCCCGATGCCATGCCACCCGTCCCTGCCGCCCGCCCGTTCCCCGCCGCATGAGCCTGCGCACGCTGCTGGCGCCCACGCGCATTGCCCTGGATGTTGCGGTCGACGATGTCGACGGCCTGCTCGCCCGGCTGGCACAGCTGCTCGCCGACGAAGATCCTGCGCGCAGCGATGACATCCTTGCCAGCCTGCGCCAGCGCGAGCGCCTGGGCAGCACCGCCATCGGCCACGGCGTGGCGTTGCCGCATGGGCGCAATGACGTGTTCGACGAGGCGCGTGCCGCCTTCGTGCGCCTGGCCCGGCCGCTCGAGCTTGATGCCGTCGATGGCGAAGCGGTGGATCTGGTGCTGGCGCTGTCGGTGCCCGCGCACTTCACCCGCCAGCACCTGCAGTTGCTGGCGGAAATCGCCGAACGCTTCATCGATGCCGGGTTCCGCGACGCATTGCGCACGGCGCACGACACCGACGCCGCCCATGCCCTGCTCGCCCAGGTGCCGCCGCCATGAGTCAGCGCATCAGTGCCGGCGAGCTGTTCGAGCAGATGCGCGAAAAGCTGGCGCTGCGCTGGGTCGGGGGCGAACACGAGGCGCAGCGCATGCTGGTCGCGGCACAAACCAATGCACGGCGGCCCTCGCTGGCCGGCTACCTCAACCTGATCCATCCCAACAAGGTGCAGATCCTCGGCAGCGAGGAGCTGGCGTGGCTGGACGAACTTGATGCCCGCGCGCGCTGGGAAGCGATCGAGAAGATCATCCAGGCGCAGCCGCTGGCACTGGTGATCGGCAAGGGTCACGCCGCGCCCGAGGACCTGCTCACCGCGGCCGACGAGTCCGGCACGCCACTGTGGACATCGCCACGCCGTGGCCACGAGCTGCTCAACCACCTGCAATACCACCTTGCACGCCAGCTGGCTCCGCGCACCACGCTGCATGGCGTGTTCATGGAAATCTATTCCATCGGCGTGCTGATCACCGGCGAGTCGGGTGCCGGCAAGAGCGAACTGGCGCTGGAGCTGATCACCCGCGGCCATCGTCTGGTGGCCGACGACGCGCCCGAATTCACCCAGATCGCGCCGGACGTGCTCGACGGCGCCTGTCCCGAACTGCTGCAGGACATGCTGGAGGTGCGCGGCCTGGGCCTGCTCGACGTGCGCGAGATGTTCGGCGACACCGCGGTCAAGCGCAACAAGTACCTGCGCCTGATCGTGCACCTGACCCGTCCCGCGCTGGAAGCCAGTCCGGCCGGCATCGAACGCCTCACCGGCGACCTTGGCAGCCGCCGCGTGCTCGACCTCGACGTGCCGATGATCACCCTGCCGGTGATGCCCGGACGCAACCTGGCGGTGCTGACCGAAGCCGCCGCACGCCAGCACATCCTGCGCGCCAAGGGCGTGCATCCCGCGGCCGCCTTCATGGCCCGTCACTCGCATTTCCTGCAAACCGCCGATGGCGAGGAACCCGTCGATGCCTGAGTCACCGCGCCTGCTGCTGGTCACCGGAATGTCCGGCGCCGGCAAATCGATCGCCCTGAAGACGCTGGAGGACAACGGCTTCTTCTGCGTGGACAACCTGCCGGCGGAACTGCTCAGCGATTGCGTGCGCAAGCATTTCACCCTGCATGGCGGCGACAGCCCGCCACCGCTGGCGGTGGCGATCGACGTGCGCAGCCGCAGTGACCTCAACCACATGCCGCAATGGCTGTCGGAACTCGGTCAACAGGGACATGACCCGCGCCTGCTGTTCGTTGATGCCAGCGACGAGGTGCTGCTGCGCCGCTATGCCGATACCCGCCGCCGCCACCCGCTGAGCCACCTCGGCCTCGCCCTCGCCGATGCCATCGGGCTCGAGCGCCAGGCACTCAAGCCGCTGCATACGCTGGCCGACGAGAGCATCGACAGCAGCGGGCTCAACGTGCACCAGCTGCGCCGCGAGGTGATCGAACGCCTCGGCATCGGCCGCGACAAGCCGCCGCTGCTGCTGTTCGCCTCATTCGCATACCGCCGCGGCCTGCCATCGGATGCCGACTTCGTGTTCGATGCCCGGGTGCTGCCCAATCCGCACTGGAACCCGCAGCTGCGTCCGCTGTCCGGGCGCGACCAGGCGGTGCGCGAGTTCCTTGATGGCGAAGCCGACGTGCAGACCTATTACACCCAAGTGCGCGACTTCCTCGGTGCCTGGCTGCCGCGCCTGCGTCAGGACACGCGCAGCTACATCACCGTGGCCATCGGCTGCAGCGGCGGCCGTCATCGTTCGGTGTACCTGGCCGAAACCCTGGCTGCGCACTTCCGCACCAGCGGCTGGCCGGATGCCGCCAGCTTCCATCGTGAGCTGGATGCCTGACCGGCCGCGCACCATGGCCAGCACCCGCCCGCATGCGGATTGGCGACGACCCTCGTCGAGTGCCGCCATCAGGCACACTGGACGCCTCTTCGTGCACTCAATCCACATGCCACGACCACGTCCCTGCCAAGGCCGCACGCGATGAGCGTCGGCGTTCTCCTGATCACCCACAGCGGTGTCGGCGCCGCGCTGCTGGCCTCGGCCGAGCGCGTGCTGCGCAACCTGCCACTGGCAGCGGGCAGCTTCGAGGTGCCGTTCGATGCCGACCTCGACGCCATCCTGCCGGCGGCCAGCGCGGCCATGCGCCGCGTCGACAGCGGCGACGGCGTGCTGCTGCTGACCGACCTGTATGGTGCGAGCCCGAGCAACCTGGCGGCGAGGCTGGCGCAGCTGGGCTCGCCCACACGGCGTGTCGCCGGGCTCAATCTGCCGATGCTGCTGCGGGTGATGAACTACCCGGAACAGGCGTTGGACGCGTTGCAGGCCACCGCCTCGCTCGGCGGGCGCAACGGCGTGCTGCTGGACGACCCGGTGTAGGGGGTCGGCATGCTGCAGCAGGAAATCACCATCGACAACCGTCTCGGCCTGCATGCACGCGCCAGCGCGCGCCTGGTGCAACTGCTGTCGGGCTATCGCAGCAACGCTTTCCTCGCCGCACGCGGCCGCGAAGTGGATGCCAAGAGCATCATGGGGGTGATGATGCTGGCGGCCGGACCCGGCAGCCGGGTCACCCTGCGCATCGAGGGCGAGGACGAAGCCGCGGCGATGGCCGCCGCGCTGGACCTGTTCGCACGTCGCTTCGACGAGGAGGCCTGATGCGTCGCGACCTGTCCGGCATCGCCGCCTCGCGCGGAACCGCACTGGGTCGTGCACGCCTGCGCCTGCCGCAGGCACTGGAGGTCGAACGCGAGCAGGTGCCGGCCAACCAGGCGCCGGCGGAGCTTGCCCGCGTGCATGCGGCGATCGAGCAGGTGCGCGAGGAAATCCGCGGTCTGCGCGAACGCCTGCACGGCGCGTTGGCGCACGAAGTCGGCGAGTTCCTCGACCTGCACGTGCTGATGCTGGACGACCCCGAGCTGCTGCAGGGACTGGACGAACTGATCGGCCGCCAGCACTACAGCGCCGACTATGCCCTGCGCTTGCAGCGCGACCGCATCGCCAACGTGTTCCTCGGCATGGACGATGCCTACCTGCGCAGCCGCATCGAAGACATCGACCAGGTCATCGGCCGCATCCACGCGGCGCTGCACCAGAAGGAGGCGGAACTGCACGGCGTGGCCGGCGACATCCTGGTCACCGATGTCATCGCGCCGGCGGAAATCGCCCAGTTGCAGGCGCAGGGTGTGCTCGCCGTGGTCACCACCAGCGGCAGCGCCCTGTCACACAGCGCGATCCTCGCGCGCAGCCTGCACCTGCCGATAGTGGTCGGTGCCGCCTATGCCCTGCAGGGCCTGAACGATGGCGACGTGCTGGTGGTGGATGGTGGCGAAGGCATCGTCATCCGCGAGCCGAGTGCCGCCGACCTCGAGGATCACCGCCGGCGCAGCGAGGCCCATCGGCGCGAACAGCAGCAGTTGAACCGCCTGCGCCGTGAACCCACGCGCACCCGCGACGGTGTCGACATCAAGCTGTGGGCGAATGCCGAATCGCGCGAGGACGTGGCGCATGCGCATGCCCTCGGCGCGGCGGGCGTCGGCCTGTACCGCACCGAGTTCCTGTTCCTCGGCGTGCGCGAGTTGCCGGATGAGGACACCCAGTTCCGCGCCTACCGCGACCTGGTGCTCGGCCTGACCGGGCGCACCGCCACCATCCGCACGCTCGACCTCGGCGCCGACAAGGCCGATGACACCGGCCTTGCCCTGCGCGGCGAGGACAACCCGGCGCTGGGCCTGCGCGGCATCCGTCTGTCGCTGTCACGCCCGGACATCTTCCGCACCCAGTTGCGCGCGATTTTGCGCGCCTCCGCCTATGGACCGCTGCGCATCCTGCTGCCGATGGTCAGCGGGCGCGACGAAATCCGCGCCGCACGCGCACTGCTGGCCGAGTGTGCAAGCCGCTTGCGCGGCGAAGGCCATTCCATCGCCGATGAAGTGCCGCTGGGCGCGATGATCGAGGTGCCGTCGGCGGCATTGGCACTGACCGGCTTCATCGGCGAAATCGACTTCATCTCCATCGGCACCAATGATCTGGTGCAATACCTGCTGGCCGCCGATCGCAACAACGAGCATCTCGGCGAGTTGTACAGCCCGCTGCACCCGGCCCTGCTGCGCTTGCTGCATGACCTCATCCGCACCGCCCGGCGCCACCGCCGCCCGGTCAGCCTGTGCGGCGAAATGGCCGGCGATGCGATGTTCACCCGCCTGCTGCTGGCGCTGGGGCTGGAGGAGTTCAGCCTGCACCCGGCCACCATGCTGGAAGTGCGCCGGGTGATCCGCGACAGCCACCTCGGCCAGTTGCGTGAGCGCGGGCGGCATCTGCTGCGCGCACGCGACCGCACCGCGATCGAACGCTGGATGGCCACTGCTGCCGCCGACTGAACGCGACGATGCGTTTCATGCCTCACGCGGATGCGGGATAATGCCGGCATCATGAACGCCTGATCCCGCGTCGCGCCGCTGGCCCGACCGCCCTGCCGGAACCGTGCCCGTGGCCGAACACATCCGCCCCGACAAGACCGTGCGCCAGCTGCGACTGCTCTCGGACGCGCTGGACAGCGGCCGCCTGGGCCCGGTGCGGCGGATGATCAACACCCTCTCGCCGGCCGAGATCGGCAACCTGCTCGAGTCGCTGCCGCCGGCCAAGCGCAGCGTGGTCTGGGGCCTCGTCGACGCCGAGGACGACGGCGAGGTGCTGGTCCACGTCGGCGATGAGGTGCGTGAGGGTCTGATCGCGGAAATGGATCCCGACGAACTGGTCGCTGCGGTCGAGGACCTCGACCTCGACGACCTCGCCGACCTGGTCGACGACCTGCCGGACACGGTGATCGACGAAGTGCTGAAGTCGATGGACCGCGAGAACCGCGAACGGCTGGAGCAGGTGCTGTCCTTCGACGAGGACACGGCCGGGCGCCTGATGAATCCGGACGTGGTCACCGTGCGCGCCGACACCACGGTGGACGTGGTGCTGCGCTATCTGCGCCTGCGCGGCGAGTTGCCGGAAAACACCGACCACCTGTACGTGGTCAACCGCCGCCACCAGCTGATGGGCTGGGTCGCACTGCAGGATCTGGTCACGCGCGATGCCGGCACCGCGCTCAACCAGCTGATCGACGACGAGCTCGAATCGATCCACGTCGATGCCTCGGCGCAGGAAGTGGCGCGCCGCTTCTCCGACAACGACTGGGTTTCGGCGCCGGTGGTGGACGATGGCAACGTGCTGCTCGGACGCATCACCATCGACGACGTGGTCGACATCATCCGCGAGCAGGCCGAGCACCAGGCGCTGTCCGCCGCCGGCCTGGACGACGAGGAAGACCTGTTCTCGCCGGTGCGCCGCGCCTTCCGCCGCCGTCTGGTGTGGCTGTCGGTGAACCTCGTCACCGCCTTCCTCGCCGCCTCGGTGGTGGACCGCTTCGAGGAATCGATCCACAAGCTGACCGCACTCGCGGTGCTGATGCCGATCATCGCCGGCATGGGCGGCAATGCCGGCACCCAGGTGCTGACGCTGATGGTGCGTGGCCTGGCGCTCGGCCAGATCGGCTCCAGCAACGTCAGCACGCTGGTATGGAAGGAAGTGCGCGTGGCACTGATCAATGGACTCGCGCTTGGCCTCCTGCTCGGCCTGGTGGTGCTGGTGTGGTTCCACAACGTGGCGCTGGCGGCGGTGATCGCGGTCGCATTGACGCTGAACTTCTGCTTCGCCGCGCTCGGCGGCGTGTTCGTGCCGGTCACCCTTAAGCGCTTCGGCTTCGATCCGGCACTGGCCGGCGGCGTGATCCTCACCACCATCACCGATACGCTGGGCTTTCTCACCTTCCTTGGCCTGGCCACCGTGCTGCTGTTGCAGTGAGCAGCGCGGCGCCCGAGGCAGTCACGCTGGCGGTGATCGGTGCCGGCCCGTCCGGGCTGATGGCCGCCGAAGCCGCACGCACCGCCGGCATCGAGGTCGACGTGTTCGAAGCGATGCCCTCGCCGGGGCGCCGTTTCCTCGTCGCCGGCAAGGGCGGCCTCAACCTCACCCATGGCGAAGCGCGACCGGCGTTCGATGCACGCTATCGGGAACGTGCGCGCGACGTCGCGGCGTGGCTGGATGACTTCGATGCCGACGCCCTGCGCACCTGGGCACGCGATCTCGGCATCGACACCCGGATCGGCAGTTCGGGCCGGGTATTCCCGCTGGATGGCCGCGCCGCGCCGCTGCTGCGCGCGTGGCTGGCACGCCTGCGCAGCTGCGGCGTGCGCCTGCATGTGCGTCATCGCTGGCTGGGCTGGGACGCGGAGGGGCGTCTTCGCTTCGCCACGGCCGATGGCGAGCGCCGCCTGCATGCCGCAGCCACCGTGTTGGCACTGGGCGGCGCCAGCTGGCCACGCATCGGCGGCAACGATGCCTGGGTCACCGCGCTGGCGGATGCCGGGATCGAGGTCGCGGCATTGCAGCCGGCCAATTGCGGATTCGAGATCGCGTGGAGCCCGCTGCTGGTCGAGCGCCATGCCGGTGCGCCACTGAAGCCGGTGATCGCATGTTGGCACGATGCCGACGGCAAACTGCAGTCACGGCAGGGCGAGTGCGTGATCAGCCGCTACGGCATCGAAGGCAGCCTGGTGTATGCCGCAGCCGCCGACCTGCGCACGCAGATCCAACGCCAAGGACACGCCACGCTGTGGCTTGACCTTGCACCCGGGCGCGACGTGCAGCGCCTGCAGGCCGATCTTTCCAAGCCACGCGGCAAGCGCAGCCTGGGCGAGCACCTGCGCCGCCAGGCCGGACTGGACGCGGCCAAGACCGCATTGGTCTTCGAGCAGCTGGGCCGTGCCGCCGGCGACGATCTGCAGCGCCTCGCTGCCACCATCAAGCGCCTGCCCCTCGATTTGCAGCGTTGCCGGCCACTGGCCGAAGCGATCAGCAGCGCCGGTGGCGTGCGGCTGGAAGAACTCGACGACGGCCTGATGCTGCGCCAGCGCGCGGGCGTGTTCTGCGCCGGTGAAATGCTCGATTGGGAAGCGCCGACCGGCGGCTATCTGCTGCAGGCCAGCTTCGCCAGCGGCCTGCGCGCGGGCCGCGCCGCGGCGGCCTGGCTGCAGCGCGGAGGTGAAGCCGAACGAGGGACTTAATGGTGGGTCGTGATGGGTGAGACGCTGCGCCCGCGCGCCACTGGCGCACGCAGCGGCGAACGCCACGCGCCCCGCGCGTGGCCGGCAGTCCATCCCGGATGGAGATGGTGCTCGTACCGACGCGGTATAGCATGAATGGGATCGATGTGAATGGTGGGTCGTGATGGGTGAGACGCTGCGCTTGCGCGCCACCGGCGCGCGCAGCGACGAACGCCACGCGCCCCGCGCGTGGCCGGCAGTCCATCCCGGATGGAGATGGTGCTCGTACCGACGCGGCATAGCGTGAATGGGATCGATGTGAATGGTGGGTCGTGATGGACTCGAACCATCGACCAAGAGATTAAAAGTCTCCTGCTCTACCAACTGAGCTAACGACCCGATGCGCGAAGGCAGCACCCGGCATGTCGCCGGGGAGGGCGAATTCTACCCGATGTAGCGCGTGTTGTCGGCGATGCCGGCATCAGCAAAGCCTTGCGCGCGCAATCGGCAGGCATCGCATTGGCCGCAGGCGCGGCCCTGCGCATCGGCCTGGTAGCAGCTCACGGTCTGCGAGAAATCCACGCCCAGACGCACGCCTTCGGTGACGATGCGGCCCTTGCCCATGTGCATCAGTGGCGCATGGATGCGGATGCCGCCCTGCTCCACCCCGGCCTTGGTGGCAAGGTTGGCCAGCCGTTCGAATGCCTCGATGAAAGCCGGGCGGCAATCCGGGTAACCCGAATAATCGACCGCGTTGACGCCGCAGAAAATGTCGCGCGCGCCCAGCACTTCGGCCCAGCCCAGCGCCACCGCGAGCATGATGGTATTGCGTGCCGGTACGTAGGTGGAGGGGATTTCATCCTCGCCCGCGATGCCGCCATCCGCCGCGGTCGGCACCGCGATGTCATCGGTCAGCGCCGAACCGCCGATGCTGCGCAGATCCACGTCCACGGTCTTGTGCGCGCGTGCGCCGGTCATCTGCGCCACCCGCGCCGCGGCGGCCAGCTCCGAGACATGGCGCTGGCCATAAGCCACCGACAGCGCATGCACGACGAAGCCCTGCTCGCGGGCGATGGCCGCGACCACCGCCGAATCCATGCCGCCGGAAACCAGCACCACCGCGTTGCGCGAATCATTCATCGACATGCGTTCCCGAATCGATGCGGGCCGGGCGCCCGTCGCTTCCAGTATCCCACCCCTCCAGCGCCATCAGCGGCCCTGTTCCTCGCCCCAGAGCTGCTTGTGCAGCTGCATCTGGAAGCGCACCGGCAGGCGCTCGGCCACGATCCAGTCGGCCAGTTCACGTGCCGCCAGGCGCCCGTGGCTGGGCGAGAACAGCACCTCGCAGCGCGCGTCGAGGCCATGTTCGGACACCACCTGGCACGCCCAGTCGAAGTCCTCGCGCGAGCCGATCACGAACTTGACCTGGTCGCGCGGGGTGAGCAGGTCGAGGTTCGGCCAATGGTTGCGCGCCACTTCACCCGAGTCCGGGGTCTTGATGTCGAGTACGCGGCTGACCCGCGCATCGACGCCGGCGATGTCGATCGCACCGGAAGTTTCCAGCGAGACATCGAAGCCGGCATCGCACAGCCGCGCCAGCAATGTCAGGCAGCGCTTCTGCGCCAGCGGCTCACCGCCGGTGACGCAGACGTGGCGCACGCCGTGCGAGCGCACTTCGGCGAGGATATCGTCGATGTCGCGCCACTGGCCGCCGTGGAAGGCATAGGCGGTGTCGCAATAGACGCAGCGCAGCGGACAGCCGGTGAGGCGCACGAATACCGTGGGCCAGCCAGCGGCGCGGGCTTCGCCCTGCAGCGAGCAGAAGATTTCAGTGATGCGCAGGCGCTCGGCGGGCGCGGCATCCACGGCAACGGGGTCCATCGCCTGATTTTAACGCCTGCCGCGCCCCGCCTGTGCCGGCAACGGCGGCCGCTTCAGCCGCCGCTGCGCAGGCGCTGTTGCGCGGTGCGTGCGGCGTCGCTGCCCGGATACTGCTCGACCACCGCCTGCAGGGTGCGCCGGCCCTCCGATTCCTGCCGCAACCCGATCTGCGACAGGCCGAGCTTGAGCAGCGCACCCGGCGCCTTGTCGTGCACCGGCCAGCGCTGCACCAGCGCCTGGAACTGCTCCTGGGCCAGCGCATAGTTCTCGGTCACGTAATAGCTTTCGCCAAGCCAATACACCGCGTTCGGGGCATAGGCGCCGCGCGGATAGGCGGCGAGGAAGTCGCTGAACCCGCGCGCGGCCTCGACGTACTCGCCGGCCTTGAGCGCATTGAGCGCGGCATCGTAGGCGGCGCGTTCGGCAGGCGTGGCCGGTGGCGGCGCACCGTCGTTACCGGCCGCCGGTGCCGGCTCGCCCGCGGGCAGGCTGTCCATGTCGATCGGTGGCGGCTGGTTGGCCGCTTCCAGCTGCTGCAGCCGGGTGTCCAGATCCAGGTACTGATTGCGCGCCGAGCGTGCGGTTTCCTGATTCTGGTGCTGCAACTCCTCGATCTGTGCACGCAGACCCTGCACTTCCGCACGCAGGTCTTCGATCTGGCGCAGCAACTCCAGTGCCGGCGAAGGCGCATTGGCCTGCTGCTCGAGCGCGGCAAGCCGATCCTTGGTGCTGGGTCGGCGCTGGGCCTCGGCGTTGCCCGGAACGAGCAACGCCAAGGCCAGCGGCAATGCCAGCCATGCAGCCGGCTTGTGCATCAGGGCACCGTGTAGTTGAGGTCGGCGCGACGGTTCTGCGACCAGCACGACTCGTTGGACTCGCGACACACCGGACGCTCCTCACCGTAGCTGACCACGGTGATCTGGCCACTGGAGGCACCCTGCGCCTGCAGCGCCTGGGCGACCGAGTTGGCACGACGCTCGCCGAGGCCCAGGTTGTATTCCTGGCTGCCGCGTTCGTCGGTATTGCCTTCCAGGGTCAGGCGCGCCATCGGGCGGTCGCGCAGGTACTTGGCGTGGCACAGGATCAGGTTCTGGAACTCGGGCTTGACCATGTCGCGGTCAAGGTCGAAGTACAGCGCGCGCTGGCGCAGGCAGGCATCGGTATCCAGATCGGCCGCGGTGTAGGCGCCCGGAGCCGGGGTATACGGTGCACTTTCACCCGGGCTGGTGGTGGCCCCGGTGTCGGTGGCCGGCGGAGGCGGGGTTTCCTTGACCTTCTTGGAGCAGGCGACCATGCCGGTGCACAGCATGGTGGCGAGGATGAGACGGGAAAGCGGACGCATCGGTTATCTCCTTGACGTTCTGGCGGACGGGAAGCTCAACGACTCGCGCGATAGGGCGACCACGCGGGATTGCGCAAGTCACCGCCGCTGGCCGGCAGGCGCTCACGCACGCGACCATCGGCGGACACCACGTACAGCGCGCCACGGGTGCCCTCACGGCCAGCATAGACCACCATGCCGGCATTGGGTGCAAAGCTCGGCGCTTCATCCAGCGAACCGGGCGAGAGCAGGCTCCAGCGCGCACTGCCCAGGCTGCTGTCCATCAGCGCGATGCGATAGCTGTTGCCCGCGCCCTGCACCATCACGATCTTCTGGCCATCGGGCGAGACGCTGGGGTCGGCGTTGTAACCACCCTCGAAGCTGACCCGGCTGGCACCGCCGCCGCTGGCCGAGGCGCGATAGATCTGCGGACGGCCACCACGGTCGGAAGTGAAGTAGAGGCTGGCGCCATCGCCGCTCCATGCGGCGGCGGTATCGATACCCGACTGGCGGGTGATCTGGGTCAGCGCCTTGCTGCCCAGATCCATCACGTAGATTTCCGGATTGCCGCTGCGCGAGAGCGTCATCGCCAGCCGACGGCCATCGGGCGAGAACGCCGGCGCACTGTTGATGCCGGGGAACGCGGCGACGCGCTCGCGCGCGCCGCTGACCAGATCCTGCACGTAGATCGCCGAATTGCCGCTTTCGAAGCTGACATAGGCCAGCTTGCTGCCATCCGGGCTCCACGCCGGCGACATCAGCGGCGAACCGGAACTGGCCACGCTGCGCGCGCGATGCCCGTCGGCATCGGCCACCATGATCGAATACTGTGCCGACTTGCCCAGCCCGCTGACGCTGACGTAGGCCAGCCGGGTCCAGAACGCGCCGCGCGTGCCGGTGACCTTCTCGAACACTTCATCGGCGATCTGGTGCGCGATGTCGCGCAACGACGAAGGCGCGCCGGACTTGATCAGGCCGATGGCGCGGGTCTGGTTGGCGACATCGAACAACTCGTACTGCACGGTCAACTCGCCGGTGACGCGGCCGACCAGCAGCCAGTCCTGTCCGAGGGTGCGCCAGAACGGGTAGTTGACCTCGCCCGAAGAAGTCGGGCGCTCGGCCATGTCGCGCTCGGGCAGCGGACGGAACTGGCCGGAGCGTGCCAGGTCGGCGCTGATGATGGCGGCGATCTCCGCACCCTGCGGCCCACCGCCGAACGGCACCACGGCAATCGGCGTCGCCGCGTCGCGGCCACCGACCAGGTCGACTTCGGCCTGCTGCGCCACGGCCATGCCGGCCCAGAGCAGGAATGCCATCAGCAGGGGAATACGCTTGATGAGTGCAGTCATGGTTGTCGTCAATCGTCCGGCGCAAGGATGAACCCGGAAAGATTAACGTGCCCATGCGTCATGCATGAATGAAAGTTCAGGTATGGCCGGCGAGCGTTCAGGCAGGCGCTGCCCACGCATCGCGGCTTCAGCGCGAGGGGTAGAAATTCACCACGAAATCGCGCAGTGCAAGATTTTCATTGCCCTTCAGCGGCAACGGGCTGGCCTTGCGCACCGCCGCCTCGACGCTGCGCCGGTTCTGCTCGCTGTAGGGGCAGCTGGATTGCACTTCGGCGGAAAGCACTTCGCCACCGGGCAGCAGCTTGATGCGGATCGGGCAGCGCTGGCCGCGCGGGATGTCATCCGGGCGCACCCATTGCTTCTCGATCTCGCTGACCACCAGCGCCAGCCATTCGGCGCGGGTGTCGCGGCCCTGCCCCGGCCCGGTGGCGGTGCCCGGCTGCCCGCTGCCGGCACGCGCGCGCGCGTCGGCCAATTGCTGTTCGCGCGCGGCTGCCAGCTGCGCGGCACGGCGTTCGCGTGCTTCGGCTTCCGCCTTGGCCTTGGCTTGCGCCTCGGCGCGTGCATCGGCCTCGGCCTTGCGCTGCGCGGCCAGGCGGCGCTGCTGCTCGGCCGCTTCCTGTGCCTGCTTGCGCGCCAGTTCCACCTGCTCCTGACGGCGCCGGGCTTCCTGCTCGCGCTCGCGGGTTTCGCGGTTGATCGCCTCGCGCCGGGCCTCGTCCTGCTCGCGGGTGTCAGGCTGTGCCAGAGGCACCTGCGGTGCAGGCTGTGGTGTGCTCACCGCGTCCTCGGGGCGCGGTTCGGGTTCGGGTTGCGGCAGCGGCGGGATGTCCTCCGGCTCGGTGATGGCATCGGGCAACGGATCGGGCTCGACCGGTGTCGGCTCCTGCGCCGCTTCGCGGCTGGCCAGCGCGCGTTGCATGCGTGCGGACAGCATGCCGGCATCGACCATCTCCGCTTCCACCGCCGGGCCGCCACCGGCCGGTTCGGCACTGCGCCGCACCCAGCCGAGGCCGACGAAAACCAGCGCAGCGAACAGCAGGTGCAACAGCACCGCCAGCACCAGCGCACGTGTGGTGTCGGCGCGGGTTTCCCTCATCGCCCGGCGCGCTCCACCGGTGTGCTCATCAGCCCGGCACGTGCCACCCCGGCCTCGGTCTGCAGGATGCTGAGCACGTCATACACGGTCTGGTAGGGCGCATTGGCATCACCGGCGACATACACCGGCACATCCGGACGGTTGCGCACGAACGCGCCGACCTTGTCCACCAGTTCGGCGCGCCCGACCTCGCGGTTGGTATCGCCCTGCAGGGTCAGGTACATGCGCCCGGAACGGTCCACGCTGACCACCACCGGATCCTCGCGATTCTGGATCGAGCGTGCAGTGGACTGCGGCAGCTCGATGTCCACGCCGAGGTTGAGCAGCGGCGCGGTGACCATGAAGATGATCAGCAATACCAGCATCACGTCGATGTAGGGCACGACGTTGATTTCGGCCTTGAGCTGGTTGCGGCGGCGCAAACGACGCGGCGTCATCGCGGCTTACTCCGCCTGGCGTTCGAGGATGGAGGAGAACTCCTCCTGGAACGCGTCGTACTTGACCGCGACCCGCTCCACCTTGGTCGCGTAGCGGTTGTAGGCCCATACCGCCGGGATCGCGGCGAACAGGCCCATCGCGGTGGCGATCAGCGCCTCGGAGATGCCCGGGGCCACGGTGGCGATGGTCGCTTCCTTGACGTTGGCCAGGCCATGGAAGGAAATCATGATCCCCCACACGGTGCCGAGCAGGCCGACGTACGGGCTGATCGAGCCGACGTTGGCGAGGAATTCGAGGTTCTGCTCCAGGCCATCGATCTCGCGCGAGGATGTCGCGCGCATTGCGCGTTGCGCCGATTCCAGTTGCAGGCGGCCATCGACCACGCCGCGGCGCTGGCGCGATTTGTGGAACTCGCGGAAGCCGGCCTCGAAGATCGCCTCCATGCCGCCTTCCGCACCGCGCTGGGCACTGTCGTAGAGCTTGCCGAGCTCGGCACCGGACCAGAACCGTTCCTCGAAATCGTCGGCCTCGCGCAGCGCGCGATCGAGCACCCGCTTCTTGCGCAGGATGATCACCCACGAGGCGACCGAGGCCAGCAGCAACAGCAGCATCACCAGCTGCACCGGCAGCGAGGCATGCAGGATCAGTTGCCACAGGTCGAGGTCGGCGGCGACAGGCGCGGCGGTGGTGACGTCGATCGCCGGTGCGGCGGCGGCATCGGCCTCCAGCGGCTGGGTGGCGACCTGGGCGGCCATGGCAACGTGGACGGTGGGGAGCATCGGCGTCGGGGTCCTTCAGCTAGGGGGAAGCGGTGATACGCGAGCGTATCGCCTCGGGAATCGCGCAGGGGCGAAAATCATCGGCGCCGACCGCGGCGATGCGCACCTGCGCACCGACCAGCAACGTGTCATCACGCCTCACCTCCTGCGCCAGCACCAGACTGGCACCGCGGCATTGTGCAAGGCGCACGCTGACTGCCAGCAAATCGTCGAGTCGGGCCGGGGCACGGAAGTCGATCTGCATCGCCCGCACCACGAAGCACAGGCCGTGCTCCGTGCGCAGCAGCTCCTGGCCGAAGCCCAGCGCGCGCAGCCATTCACTGCGCGCGCGCTCCATGAAGGCCACGTACTGCGCGTGATAGACCACGCCGCCGGCATCGGTGTCCTCCCAGTACACCCGCAACGGGTGCACGAATGCATCGGCGCCGTTCATGCCGCGTCGGTCCGCGCGTGGCGCTGCCAGCGCATGCCCACCGAAGCCGGCGCGGTGGCGACGAAGCCATGCTGCGCGTACAGCGCCTGCGCCTGGCCATCGGCGAGCAGGCTGACGAAGCCGCTCGCCGGCACATTCGCCTCGAGCCAGGCCTGGATCGCCGCCATGATGCGCTTGCCATGGCCCTGCCCCTGGTGTTCGGGCAGCACCGCGATGTCGACGACTTGATAGAACAGGCCGCCATCGCCGATCACCCGGCCCATGCCGATCACCTCACGGCCATCATGCAGTTGCACGGCGAACAAGGTGTTGGCGAGGCCGCGTGCCGCCGCCTGCGGATCCTTGGGACTGAGCCCCGCGGCCTGGCGCAGATGGCAGTAGACATCGACGCTCGGCACGCTGTCGGTCAGGACGGTCACGCTCATGCCGGATTCTCCGTTGCTTCACTGTCGTCTGCGGCGGCGGGGAACAAATCGGCGCGCTCGCTGCGCGCGCGCAGGCCGAGGTGGCGATAGGCCTTGTGCGTGGCCATGCGTCCACGCGCGCTGCGCACCAGGAAGCCTTGCTGGATCAGGTACGGCTCGATCACGTCCTCCAGCGTGCCGCGTTCCTCGCTCAGCGCCGCGGCCAGCGATTCCACGCCCACCGGGCCGCCATCGAAGTTCTCGATGATCAGCAACAGCAGGCGGCGGTCGAGCTCATCGAAGCCCTCCGGGTCGACCTTGAGCATGCGCATCGCCGCATCGGCGACCTCGCGTCCGATGCGTCCGTCGGACTTGACCTGGGCATAGTCGCGCACCCGCCGCAGCAGGCGGTTGGCGATGCGCGGGGTACCGCGCGCGCGGCGCGCGATCTCGGCGGCGCCCTCGGCCTCGCACTCGATGCCGAGGATCTGCGCCGAACGCCGCACGATGTGGGTCAACTCGTCCACCGCGTAGAACTCCAGCCGCTGCACGATGCCGAAGCGGTCGCGCAACGGCGCGGTGAGCAGGCCCGCGCGGGTGGTCGCGCCGACCAGGGTGAACGGTGGCAGGTCGAGCTTGATCGAGCGCGCAGCCGGGCCTTCGCCGATCATGATGTCGATCTGGAAATCCTCCATCGCCGGGTACAGCACCTCTTCGACCTGCGGCGAGAGGCGATGGATCTCGTCGATGAACAGCACGTCATGCGGCTGCAGGTTGGTGAGCAGCGCGGCGAGGTCGCCGGCGCGCTCGATCACCGGCCCCGAGGTCACCCGCAGGCTGACCCCGAGCTCATTGGCGATGACGTGCGAGAGCGTGGTCTTGCCAAGGCCAGGCGGGCCGAAGATGAGCACGTGGTCGAGCGCTTCGCTGCGGCGCTTGGCGGCCTCGATGTAGATCTGCATCTGCTCGCGCACCGGGGCCTGGCCAAGGTAATCGGCCAGACTGCGCGGGCGCAGGCTGGCATCGATGACGACGTCTTCGCCGCTGGCGTCGGCATCGATCAGGCGCGTGTCATTCATCCCTGCATTATGCGCGAGGCCGCACGCTTCCGGCCCGGGCACGGCCTGCCCGTATAATTCGCGGCTTCCTTTCCGCGCACGGCGCCCCGCCGTCGCGCCCTGCCCGCACAGCGCATGTCCACCATCGCCCAAGAAGCCGCGCGTCGGCGCACCTTCGCCATCATTTCCCATCCCGACGCGGGCAAGACCACGCTGACCGAGAAACTGCTGCTGTTCGGCGGCGCGATCCAGATGGCCGGCTCGGTCAAGGGCCGCAAGGCCGCGCGCCATGCCACCTCGGACTGGATGGCGCTGGAGCAGGAGCGCGGCATTTCGGTGACCAGCTCGGTGATGCAGTTCCCCTACGCCGGGCACATCGTCAACCTGCTCGACACCCCCGGCCACGCCGACTTCGGCGAGGACACCTACCGCGTGCTGACCGCGGTGGACAGTGCGCTGATGGTGATCGACGTGGCCAAGGGCGTGGAGGAGCGCACCATCAAGCTGATGGAAGTGTGCCGCCTGCGCAACACGCCGATCATGAGCTTCATCAACAAGCTCGACCGCGAAGGCAAGGAGCCGATCGAACTGCTGGACGAAATCGAGAGTGTGCTCGGCATCCAGTGCGCGCCGGTGACCTGGCCGATCGGCATGGGCAAGCGCCTGAAGGGCGTGGTGCACCTGCTCAGCGGTGAAGTGCATCTGTACGAATCGGGCAAGAACCACACGCGGCAGGATTCCACCATCTTCCCGTCGCTGGATGCGCCGGGCGTGGAGCAGGCGATCGGCGCGGACATGCTGGCCGAGCTGCGCGACGAACTGGAGCTGGTGCAGGGCGCCAGCCATCCGTTCGACAAGGACGCCTACCTGCGCGGCGAGCAGGCACCGGTGTTCTTCGGATCCGCGGTCAACAACTTCGGCGTGCAGCCGCTGCTGGACTTCTTCGTCCAGCACGCGCCACCGCCGCAGCCACGCCAGACCACCACCCGCGAGGTGGCGCCGACCGAATCGCGACTGACCGGCTTCGTGTTCAAGATCCAGGCCAACATGGATCCGCAGCACCGCGACCGGGTCGCCTTCATGCGCGTGTGCTCGGGCAAGTTCAGCGCCGGCATGAAGGCGTTCCATCCGCGCAGTGGCAAGGAGATCAAGCTCGCCAACGCGCTGACCTTCATGGCCAGCGATCGCGAGATCGCCGAGGACGCCTGGCCGGGCGACGTGATCGGCATCCACAACCACGGCACCATCGCGATCGGCGACAGCTTCAGCGAGGGCGAGGACCTGGCCTTCACCGGCATCCCGAGCTTCGCACCGGAACTGTTCCGCCGCGCGCGGCTGAAGGATCCGCTCAAGCTCAAGCAGCTGCAGAAGGGGCTGGCGCAATTGTCGGAGGAAGGCGCGACCCAATTCTTCCGTCCGCTGATGTCGAATGATCTGATCCTCGGCGCGGTCGGCGTGCTGCAGTTCGATGTCGCCGCCTATCGCCTGAAGAGCGAGTACGGCGTGGAGGCGATCTTCGAGCCGGTGACCATCGCCACCGCGCGCTGGATCGAATGTGATGACGCGCGGCAGCTCGAAACCTTCCGCGAGAAGAACGCGCCGCACCTGGCGCTGGATGCCGCCGGCGAACTGGTGTACCTGGCACCGACCCGGGTCAATCTGCAACTGGCCGAGGAGCGCGCCCACGACAGCGTGCGCTTCCTCGCCACCCGCGAACTGACCCACGGCTGATCCGGCGGCACGACGCCGGACACGGCACGCCACCGCGGGCACTGATCATCGGCGGCCTGTTGCGGCAGTGCAGCAAGCGTGTATGCTCGGGCCATGAGCATCCATACGTCCGCGTACTCGCCAGAGGAAGAGCGCGCCAACGTGCTCACCCATGCCGTCGGCAGCCTGCTCGCCCTGGTCGGCGGCACGGCCATGATCATTGCCTCGTTGACCGCCGGAGGCGATGGCTGGCAACTGGCCTCGGCAATCGTGTTCTCGCTCTCGATGCTTGCCCTGTATGCAGCATCCACCGCCTATCACTCGGCGCGCCACCCGGCACGTCGGGCCTGGCTCAAGGTGCTCGACCACTGCGCGATCCTGATCCTGATCGCCGGCACCTACACTCCGTTCACCCTCACCGTGCTGCGCGGACGCACGGGCTGGACCCTGTTCATCGCGGTATGGAGCATCGCCGCGGTCGGCATCGTCTACAAGCTGTTCTTCACCGGACGCCTGCGCCTGCTGTCCACCCTGACCTACATCGCCATGGGCTGGCTGGTGGTGCTGTATGCCAAACCGGTGCTGGCCGCCCTGAGTACCTGGCAGTTCGGCTGGCTGCTGGCCGGCGGGCTGTGCTACACGCTGGGCACGGCGTTCTACCTCAACCGCCGCATGACCTATTCGCACGCGCTCTGGCACCTCGCCTGCATCGCAGGCACCGGCTGCCATTTCATCGCGGTGTGGACCCTGGTGGTGCCCGCCGGCTGAACCGCTCGGCGCATGCAGCCTGAACGAATCCGCACGCAGTTCACCGCGGTTTTACCCGCGCGCGTGAAAGCTGAAGCCACGCCCATTCCCGTGCTTGTCGATGGCATCCAGCCAGGATCGAAAACCCGCCGCGGAAGCCGACCGCGAAACCCCGATGACGAACAAAGCCCGTGGCGAACGCGTGCTCGCCTGGCCACGCAGGCACCCGCTGGCCAGCGTGTTCGCCCTGCTCGCACTGGGCCTCATGGTATTGATCCTGCTGTGGGACTGGAACTGGTTCAAACGCCCGGTCGAGCGTTTCGTCAGCGCCAGCACCGGCCGTGAATTCCATATCGATGGCGACCTCGACGTGAAGCTCGGGCGGCTCACGCGAATCCGCGTGGACGGTCTGCGCCTGGGCAATGCCGAGTGGTCGAAGGAGGCCCTGATGGCCTCCAGCGAACGGCTGGAATTCACCCTGCCGCTGCTGCCGGCGATCTTCAAGCACGAATTGCGCATTCCCGAACTGCGCCTGACCCGCCCGCGCCTGCTGCTGGAAACCGGCCCCGAGGGCGAAGGCAACTGGGTGTTCAAGTCACGCCGCAAAGGGGGCGGCAACACACCCGAGTTCCGCCAGCTGTGGGTCGAGGGTGGCGAGCTGCGCTTCGTCAATGCCAAGGGCAAGACCGACATCGACATCCGCGTCGACAGCACCGCGCCGGGCGCGGATGACAGTGGCCCGCCGATCGAGGTCAAGGGCAAGGGCCATTGGAAGGGCAATGCCTTCACCCTGGAAGGCCGTGGCGAATCGCCGCTGGCGCTGACCGACCGCGAAGCACCGTATCGCATCGACGTGCGCGCAGTGGCCGGTGCCACGCGTGCGCATGTTCGCGGCGATCTGCTCGACCCGCTGCGCCTGCGCGACTTCGACCTGCAACTGGAGCTGGCCGGCAGCAGCATGGAGGCGCTGTACCCGCTGCTCGGCATCGCCGCGCCACCGACCCCGCCGTACGTGCTGGACGGGCGTCTGACCCGCGTGGTGCATTCGGCAAGCAGCAGCACCTGGAAGTACGACGACTTCAGCGGCAAGGTCGGCGACAGCGACCTCGGCGGCTTCGCCCACTTCACCACCGGCGAGCCGCGCCCGCGCCTGGACGCCGACCTGCGCTCGACCCGACTCGACCTCGACGACCTTGCCGGCTTCATCGGCGGCGCACCGCAAAGCGGCGGTGGCGAGACCAGCAGCGCGCAGCAGAAAACCCAGGCCGCGCGTCAGGCCGCCCGCGGCAAGCTGTTTCCGAGCGAGGAATACCGCCTCGACAAATTGCGTGCGATGGATGCCCAGGTGCGCCTGCGCGCCACGCGCATCCTCACCCGCGTGCTGCCGGTGGACAACATGGACGCCCGCCTGGAGCTGGAGGCCGGCGTGATGACGCTGGCGCCGCTCGATTTCGGCGTCGCCGATGGCCGCATCCGCTCACAGATCCGCATGGATGCACGCGAGGACACCATCCGCACCACCGCCGACATCGACGCCTCCGGCCTGACCCTGGGCAAGCTGATGCCCAAGGTCGAACTCGGCGAGAACGCCATCGGCAAGGTGGCCGGCAACGTGCGTGCCAGGACCCATGGCAACTCGATCGCCGCGATGCTCGGCCATGCCGATGGCGAGGCCGATGTGGGCATGGGGCGCGGCCACATCAGCAAGTTGTTGATGGAGATGGCCGCGATCGACCTCGCCGGCATCCTCAAGATCAAACTGACGCAGGATGAGCAAATCCCGATCCGCTGCGCCTATGGCGATTTCAACATCAAGGACGGGGTGATGACGCCGAACGAGCTGGTATTCGACACCAGCGAGACGGTGATCGTGGGCGTGGGCACGATCGATCTTGGCAAGGAGCAGCTCGATCTGGTGCTGCGCCCGAAGACGCGCAAGTTCAGCCCGCTCTCGCTGCGCTCGCCGCTGCATGTCGAAGGCAGCTTCACTCAGCCACGCATCCGCCCCGACTATGCGCGCATGGGCCTGCGCGCTGCCGCCGCGGTGGCGCTGGGCAGCGCGGCGGCGCCGGCGGCGGCCCTGGCCGCCACCTCCGACCTGGGCAGCGCCAAGGGCAAGCGCTACTGCGGCGAGGGCTGAAGCCGGCGCGCCAGCAACCTGCCGCGCCGAGCCTGACAAAGGTCATTCAAATCAACCGCATGGCGTTGCTTCTTCGTCCTGTTCATGCATTCAACTGCAAGGCGTTCTATATTCATCCTGTCCTCACAAGGGAGGGATGCCGTGCACGCCCATCGTCGCCCCGTCATGACCGCCTTGAAGCTGACCGCAGTGCTGTTGCTGGCGCCTGCCACCAGCAGCATCTCGGCGCAGAGTGATCTGCGCTGGCCTGCATCCGGCAACGCGCAACAACCCGGCGCCATGCCGCAGGTGGTACGCCAGGACTCCCCGCTCGACCGTTTCCTGCGCGAACGCGAACAGGGCATGGCCCCGCCGCAGGCCGTCATGCCCGGCGGCGCGATGCCGTTCGATGTGCGCACCTTCGAGGCGATGGCGCAGTATCTGGTGGCCGACCAGCGCGTGCCCGGCCTTGCCGTTGCCATCGTGCAGAACGGCCAGGTGCTGTCCGCGCGCGGCTATGGCGTCACCGATACCGCACGCCCCGAGCCGGTGGATGCGCACACCGTGTTCCGCCTCGCCTCGCTGTCGAAGTCCTTCGCCGGCACGTTGGCCGGCATGCTGGTGGATGAAGGCGCGATCGACTGGCAGCAGCCGGTGGTGCGGTACGTGCCTTCGTTCCGCCTGAAGAGCCCCGAATACACCTCGCGCCTGAGCATCGCCAACATCCTCAGCCAGAGCACCGGCCTGCCGCGCAATGCGTTCGACCGCGACATCGAGGCCTATGCCAGCTATCCGACGGTGCGCGGCAAGCTGGCCAGCGCGCCGCTGCGCTGCGGTCCCGGCGAATGCTATTCCTACCAGAACGTGGCCTTCAGCGTGTTCGGCGATGTGGTGCACGCCGCCACCGGTCGCCTGTACGACGATCAGGTGCAGGCACGCATCTTCAAGCCGCTGGGAATGCACGATTCCAGCCTCGGCCTGGAAGGCATCACGCAGAGTCCGCGCTGGGCCAAGCCGCATGTGCGCGCCGGCAGCGGCTGGCGTTCGCTGATGCCCAAGCCCACCTATTACCGCCTGGCCCCGGCAGCCGGCGTCAATGCCAGCATCCGTGACATGGCGCAGTATCTGATCGCGCAGACCGGCCATCGCCCGGACGTGCTCTCGCCACGCCTGCTCTCCAGCATCCATGCTTCACGCATCGACACCCCGACCGAACTGCGCAGCTCCAGCTGGCGTCGCGAACGCCTGAGCGCAGCCGGCTACGGCATGGGCTGGCGGGTATACAACTATGCCGGGCACTCGATGTATTTCCACGGCGGTGCGGTGCAGGGTTATCGCGCGGCGATGGCACTGCTGCCCGACCGCGACCTTGGCGTCGCGATCCTGTGGAACAGCGAGAGCAGCCTGCCCTCGGGCCTGTTGCCGACCATCCTCGACAGCGCGATCGGCCTGCCGCAAGTGGCATGGCTGAAGCTCGAAGGCATGCCCGGCTATGCCAGCAGCGAGGAGCTCGAAGCCGTCGGCAGTTCCGGCGACGGCGCTCGCTGAGGAAACCGCACCGCACCCGCTGCTGCAACGGCGGGCCAGTCCGAAGCCAAAGAAAAACCCGCGCCTGGGCGCGGGTTTTTGGTATCCGAACGACCGGAACCCAAGTCCTGACTCCCCTGCCTGGGCGCAGTGGGGCCGGACGGACCGAATGCGCGATCAGATGATCGGCTTCGGCATCGCTGGCATCGCCGCCGGCGCCTTCTTGCGTGCAGCCGGTTTCCGCGCGGCCTTCTTCGCCGCGGGCTTCTTCACCGCCTTCTTGGCGGCAGGCTTCTTGGCAGCCGCTTTCTTCACCGCCTTCCGGGCCGGTGCCTTCTTGCTGGCGGCCTTCTTCGCGGTGGCCTTCTTCGCGGTCTTCTTCACCGCCTTCTTGGCGGCGACCTTCTTCGTGGCCTTCTTCACTGCCTTTTTCGCTGCAGGCTTTTTCGCGGTGGCCTTCTTCGCGGTCTTCTTCACGGCCTTCTTGGCCACGGCCTTCTTCGCCGTCGCCTTCTTCGCCGTCTTCTTCACCGCCTTCTTTGCCACGGCCTTCTTTGCCGTCGCCTTCTTCGCGGTCTTCTTCACCGCCTTCTTTGCCGTCGCCTTCTTCGCGACCTTCTTCACCGCCGTCTTCTTGGCGATCTTCTTGGCCGCAGGCTTCTTCACGGCCTTCTTGGCCACGGCCTTCTTCGCCGTCGCCTTCTTCACGGTTTTCTTCGCCGCCTTCTTGGCCGGCGCCTTCTTTGCTGCTTTCTTCATGGCCATGGAATGGCTCCTCGTCATTGGGACTGTTTCGACAACTGCCCAGGCTTTGCGCACCGCGGGAGTCGGACCCGCGATGAACCGGCCGCGCACACGATGCGCGGCGACGGATGTGGCGCATGCCGCCGTGCGGCATGCATGAACGACAAGCCCGCGCCGGAAATGGCGCGGGCTGTTGAAGGTGGCAGGACGGCGACGATGCGGCTGGCCCGATTCCGTTTGGAATGGGCAATCACGGGACCCCCCGGGCACGCTGCATTCGCGATGACGTTTGACAATTCGAAGTCGCCTGTCGTTTCGCGAAAACTAAACACGCTTTTTTTGACTGTCAACATGCTGTGCGCAAAAAGTGCGGATGCACGCATGGTGGACGCTCGCCGGCAACGCCGATTGCAACGCGGATTGCAGCGTGTGCATGCAAGCGATTGCACCCCGACGCGGCTGCACCATGCCGGCGTCGATGTCGCGACAGCCTTTGAAACAAGGGGTTTTTGTCATGCATCGAAAAAACCGCAACGTTCAGTCACCCACACTGCGCAGGCATGCGCTGCGCTGCGCACGCGAGCACGTGACCCCGTGTTGGTGAGCTCGCGGCTTTTGCACACCGAGTGTGCGCATGCACCGATCGACAGGTGATTTGCGCGAACTTTCCGACGTGCGGACAGCAGGACGGCCGCGCGATGGCGGCCGTCGAGTGGCGAAACTTTCACCAGTTGCGTCAGGCGTCGTCTTCCATCACCTCGGCATAGCCATCCGCCGACAGCAGCCCGTCGACCTGGCCGGGATCGCTCATTTCCAGCACGAACAGCCAGCCATCGCCGAACGCACTCGCGTTGATGGTTTCGGGCGTGTCGGCCAGCGCTTCATTGATCTCGACCACCTTGCCGCTGACCGGTGCATACACGTCGGACGCGGCCTTCACCGATTCCACCACGGCACAGGCATTGCCTGCTTCGAGCTCATCACCGACCGCCGGCAGTTCGACATAGACCAGATCGCCCAGCAGCCCTTGCGCGTGATCGGAAATGCCGACACGGGCACGCCCGTCGTCTTCGACACGAACCCATTCGTGGGACTTGAGGAACTTCAGATCACCGGGGATTTCGCTGCTCATGGGAACTCCGTTGCAGTGGATGGGAATGTTCGAATCGTAGCTGATGGAATCGTTGCCGGCGTGGGCCGACAGCACTTCAGATGCCGTCCTGCGCCTTGCCATCGCGCACGAAGGGGAACTTGACCGCGCGCAGCGGCACTTCGCGCCCGCGGATGTCCACCCGCAGTGCGCCGGCCTCGCCCGCCGGGATGCGTGCAAAGCCGATCGCCTTGCCCAGCGTCGGCGAGAAAGTGCCGGAAAGGATCTCGCCCTCGCCGGCCTCGCTCAGCACCTTCTGCCCGTGGCGCAACACGCCCTTGTCGTCCATCACGATGCCGATCATGCGCCGCGGCGGCGCCTTGGCCTGCGCCTGGATCGCTTCACGGCCGATGAAATCGCGGCCTTCGTCGAGCGATACCGTCCAGCCAAGCGCGGCCTCGTAGGGCGACACGTCCTCGTCCATGTCCTGGCCGTACAGATTCATGCCCGCTTCCAGGCGCAACGTGTCGCGCGCGCCCAGGCCCGCCGGCTTGACGCCGGCATCCAGCAACGCGTTCCACAGCGCCAGCGCGCCCTCCTCGGCCAGGACCACCTCGAAGCCGTCTTCGCCGGTGTAGCCGGTGCGTGCGATGAACCACTCGCCACCATCGGCGGCCTGCGCATCGCTGGCGCTGAACTTGGCCAGTTGCGTGATGCGCTCGCGCTCGTCCTCGGCCAGCAGGTCGATCACCTTGCCGCGCGCCTGCGGGCCCTGCACCGCGATGATCGCCAGACCCTTGCGTTCGACGATCTCGACATCGAAGCCTTCGCCCTGGCGACGCAGCCAGGCAAGGTCCTTGTCACGCGTGGCGGCATTGGCCACCAGGCGGAAGCGCTCATCGCCCAGCCAGTACACGATCAGGTCGTCGATCACGCCGCCTCGCTCGTTGAGCATGCAGCTGTACAGCGCCTTGCCCGGTGCCTTGAGCTTGTCGATGTTGTTGGCCAGCACCCGGCGCAGGAAATCACGCGCGCCGGCGCCGTGCACGTCGATCACGTTCATGTGCGAAACATCGAACATGCCGGCGGCACGGCGCACCTGATGGTGCTCGTCGATCTGCGAGCCGTAGTGGATCGGCATGTCCCAGCCGCCGAAGTCGACCATCTTCGCGCCCAGGTCGCGATGGCGTTCATTGAGAAGGGTCTTGCGGGTCATGGCGGCCTCGATGGTGAAAGGATCGATTATCGCAGCTTCGCCTGCCTGCACGCAGCGTTGACCTGTCCAGGCGCAGGCTGGCGCGTACAACCGGATGCGCATGGCCCGTCCCGTGCCGGCCGCCATGCCCGTATCAGAAGGAGGCCCCATGTCCGCCGCGAAACCTTCGACCACCCATGCCCGCTGGGCCGCATTCGCGGTGCTGGCCGCCTTGCCGGTGCTGGCGCAGTCGCCGGCGCAGGTACCCGACGTGGTGCAGACCTGCGTCGCCTGCCATGGCGCCGACGGTGCCGGGATGCCGGCCGTGGGTTATCCGCGTCTGGCCGGCCTCGATGGCGGCTACATGCTCAAGCAGATGCATGACCACGCGCAGGATCGTCGCGGGCAGACCGCGATGACGCCGATCGCCAAAAACCTGAGCGATGAGGACATGCAGGCCTCGACCGCGTTCTATGCCGCGCTGCCGCCGCACGCGAGCGACGCCGAAGCGGGTGAAGCGTTGAGTCCCGAGGCACGCGCCATGGCCGAGCGCTTGGCCACGCGCGGTGACTGGTCGCGACAGATTCCGGCCTGCGAGTCCTGCCACGGCCCGGAGGGCATCGGCGTGGGCAGCAGCTTTCCGCGCCTGCAGGGCCAGCACGCCAGCTACGCCATCAGCACCTTGAACGCGTGGCGCAAGGGCGAGCGCGCGAATGATCCGCTCGGGTTGATGAAGCATGTCGCCGACCAGCTCAGCGACGATGAAATCAATGCATTGGCGCATTACTTCGCCGCATTGCCGGGCACTGCGGAGGGCGCGCGATGAACATCCGCATGCACCCCGTGGCCGCGGCACTCGCATTGCTGCTGCTGGTCGGCTGCCAGAAATCGGGCAGTGACGCGCCCGCGCCGGCGCCAGACACCGCGTCGCAAGCAACGACAACCGCCGACAGCACCGATGAGGGCGACTGGAAACCGCCCAGCGAAGACAGCATCCCCGACGATCGCTTCGGCGAAATGGTGCGCATGGGCCGCGACATCTTCATGGACACGCCAAAACACGCCGCCAAGTGGATCGGCAACGACCTGTCCTGCCAGAACTGCCACCTCGACGCCGGGCGCATGGCCAATTCGGCGCCGCTGTGGGGCGCCTACAACCTGTATCCGCAGTACCGGCAGAAGATCGACGGCGTGGATGACTTCATCTCGCGCATCCAGGGCTGCTTCATCTACAGCATGAACGGCACCATGCCGCCGGCGGATGCGCCGGAGCTGCGCGCCATCGCCACCTATGCCTACTGGCTGTCACAGGGCGTGCCGCTGGGCACCAGGATGCCCGGTGCCGGCTACCCCAAGGCCGAAATCAAGGCCGCCGAGCCGGCCGACTATGCCCGCGGCGAGCAGGTGTACACCGAATACTGCGCGGTCTGCCACGGTGCCGACGGCGAAGGCCAGCGTGCCGGCGGCCGTCAGGTGTTTCCGGCCCTGTGGGGTTCCAACTCCTACAACTGGGGCGCCGGCATGCACCAGCTGGACAATGCCTCGGCCTTCATCAAGTACAACATGCCGCTGGGCCTGGGCGGCACCCTGAGCGATCAGCAGGCGCTGGACGTGGCGCTGTACATCAATGCCCACGAACGGCCGCAGGACCCGCGCTTCACCGGCGATGTCGCCGAAACGCGCAAGCGTTTCCACGACACCGATGCCTCACCCTACGGCACCGTCGTCAACGGCCACCTGCTGGGCTCGAAGCCGGCTCCGTCACGGCCGCGACGCTGAGCCTTGCGCGCCGCCGACGCGCGGCTCACGGCTCAACCGTCCGGCACCACCACCAGGTTCATGCCGTCCACGCCGACCACGCGCACCACGCTGCCGACCGGCAACGGCGGACCGCTGACTGTCCAGTAGGCATCACCGATCTTGACCCGGCCGACGCCGCCCTCGATCGCCCGCTCCAGCACCACCTGGCGACCGATGTGATGCGCCGCGCGCTGGTTCAGCGTGGGCCGGTCGCTTTGGCGTTCGCGGCCGCGGAACCATTTGCGGTACACCGCGATGCTGACGAAGCTGAGCACCACGAACGCGGCCACCTGCAGCAGCAGCGAGGTGCCCGGCAGCACCAGCACGATCAGGAACACCGCCGCCGCGGCAAAGCCCAGCCACAGCAGGAACGCGCCCGGCACCAGGGTTTCGGCGGCCATCAGCAGCAGCGCCGCCGCGGCCCACACGAACACGTCCCAACGCATGCCGTCCATGCTCTCAGATGCCCGGGCGCGAGGGTGGCAGGCGGTTGCCGGCGGGGCTGCCGGTCTGCTTGCCCAGCGCGTCCTTGGCCAGTTCGGCAATGCCGGCGATGGAGCCGATGATGCCGCTGGACTCCATCGGCATCAGCACGAACTTCTGGTTCGGCGCGGTGGCCAGCTTCTCGAAGGCTTCGACGTACTTCTGCGCGACGAAGTAGTTGATCGCCTGCACGTCGCCCTTGGCGATCGCGTCGGACACCAGCTCGGTGGCCCTGGCTTCGGCCTCGGCCAGACGCTCGCGCGCTTCGGCTTCGCGGTAGGCGGCTTCCTTTTCACCTTCGGCCTTGAGGATGGCGGACTGCTTGTCGCCTTCGGCACGCAGGATTTCCGACTGCCGGTGGCCTTCGGCTTCCAGGATCACCGCGCGGCGTTCGCGCTCGGCCTTCATCTGCCGGGCCATGGAATCGACCAGGTCGCGCGGTGGCTGGATGTCGCGGATCTCGATCCGGGTCACCTTCACGCCCCAGGGATTGGTCGCCAGATCCACCACGTCCAGCAGCTGCGCATTGATGGTTTCGCGCTGGCTCAGCGATTCGTCCAGATCCATCGAACCGATCACCGTACGGATGTTGGTCTGCACCAGCGCCACCATCGCGATCTCCAGGTTGGAAACCTCGTAGGCCGCCTTCGCCGCGTCCAGCACCTGGAAGAACACCACGCCATCGACCTTGACCACCGCGTTGTCCTTGGTGATCACGTCCTGGCTGGGCACGTCCAGCACCTGCTCCATCATGTTGACCTTGCGCCCGACGCCGTACACCACCGGGATCAGGAAGTGCAGGCCGGGGGTCATGGTGTGGGTGTACTTGCCGAAGCGCTCCACCGTCCACTCGAAGCCCTGCGGCACCATGCGCACCGTCTTGGACAGGATGATCACCCCGGCCACCAGCAAAACGATCGCCAACATCGAACCCGAAAGCATGTGCGTACTCCCCTATGGATGCGCCGAGTATACGGACAGACGATGGCCGGCGATGTTCAGGCCAGTGGTGCCAGCGCCGGGCCGCTGACCCCTTCGGCCTGCGCGATGCGGCGGGCGATGCCGCGACCGATTTCCGACAGCCCGGTCCAGGCCAGCGTCGCGACTCCATCCCCGCCGTCGGCGATGCGCAGTACCGAGGCGCGCCAGTCCGCTCCGCCCAGCCAGCCGCCGAAGCAGTCGTTGAAACGACGTCGCATCAGGCTGCAGGCACGACAGGCCTGGTGGCGCGCTTCGCTGGAAACACATGGCAAGCCGGCGCGCAGCTGTTCCCAGGCCTGGTAATCACTGTCGGGCAGCAGGAACAGGCGCAGGCAGCAGTCACCGCCCTGATCGAGCAGGCGCAGGCTCTCGCGTATGCCGTCCACATCCACGCAGCTCTCGGCGCACACCTCGCACGCGCTGGCCCAGGCGGCCAGCTCGCTGCGCCGGGCATCCGGGTACAGGCACAGCATCGGGCCGACACCGGCCAGTGCCGCCAACGGCACACGGCGCAACGGCGCACGCGGGAAATGGCGTTGCCTGCACATCAGCGGCCTACTTGGTGAGGATCAACTTGTCATTGCGCGTATGGCGCAGGCGATAGCAGGCATCGCCATGGCGGATCAGCACTTCGCGCGCGCCCTGCAGCAAGGCTGCGCTGCTGATGCTGATGCATTGCGCAGCTGCCGCGACCTGCGGATGCGCACTGGCAGCTGGCACGGCGGCCGCACTGGTGGCATCGGGCGCGACGGAATCGAGCGGCAGATCGAACATGGTGGCTTCCTCATTGATGTCGCTAATGAGAATAATTCGCATTTGCAATGATGGCAAGCAGCATCGCGTATCCTTGCGCCACCTCCTCGGGGAGTAGCCCACGGCCATGCGGCCGCGAGCGGCGTCAACATGCTTGGCCGGCTGGCCATGGCGTCGCAGGCCAGGTTCATTGACCCGGCCGGGCAAGACCGAAGGCAGGCAGCGCGCAGCCCGGGCCGGGTGACGTGCTGCGTGTCTTCGCGTGTCGACTTCACCCGGCCCCGGAACTTCGATGGACCATTCACTCTATCCCGCGCTGATCTCGACCGGCACCGTGGCGCTGGCCGAAATCGGCGACAAGACGCAATTGCTGGCGCTGCTGCTGGCCGCACGTTTTCGCAAGCCGTGGCCGATCATCTGGGGCATCCTGGTGGCCACCCTGCTCAACCATGCGCTCGCCGGTTGGCTCGGCACCGTGGTTGCCGCATGGCTGACGCCCGAGGTGCTGCGCTGGGTGGTCGCAGCCAGCTTCATCGCCATCGCACTGTGGACGTTGAAGCCGGACACGTTGGACGAGAACGAATCATTGCCGGCACGCGGTGCCTTCATCGCCACCACCATCGCCTTCTTCATCGCCGAAATCGGTGACAAGACCCAGGTCGCCACCGTGCTGCTGGCGGCGAAGTATCCGCCGCTGTGGCAGGTGGTCGCCGGCACCACGCTGGGCATGCTGCTGGCCAACGTGCCGGTGGTGCTGCTGGGCAGCCGGTTTGCCGCACGCCTGCCGCTGAAGGCGGCGCGCATCACCGCGGCGCTGGTATTCCTCGCGCTCGGCCTGTGGGCGGCACTGCGCGGCATCGGATAATCTGCGCGCATCGCCAGTTTCTGGGAACGGACTAGATGGAAGCACTTGCACGCATCGGCTTCGGCCTGTTCGGCCTCGCCGTCCTGCTGGCGATCGCCTGGCTGTTCTCCAACAACAAGCGCCGGGTGGACTGGCGCCTGGTCGCCACCGGGCTGGCCTTGCAGATCCTGATCGCCTGCTTCGTGCTGCTCACGCCATGGGGCGCGGGCACCTTCAATGCGCTGTCGCAGGGCTTCGTGCGCCTGCTCGGCTTCACCACCGAGGGCGCGAAGTTCATCTTCGGCGACTTCACCGACCCGGCGAAGTTCGGCTTCGTGTTCGCCTTCCAGGTACTGCCGACGATCATCTTCTTCGCCAGCTTCATGAGCGTGCTCTACCACCTGGGGGTGATGCAGAAGATCGTGCAGGGCATGGCCTGGATCATCACCCGGGTGATGCGGGTATCGGGCGCGGAAACGCTGTCGGTATGCGCCAATGCCTTCATCGGCCAGACCGAGGCGCCGCTGGTGGTGCGGCCCTATGTCTCGCGCATGACGCAGTCCGAACTGCTGACGCTGATGGTCGGCGGCATGGCCACCATTGCCGGTGGCGTGCTCGGTGCCTACGTGATGCTGCTCGGCGGCAACGATCCGGTGCTGCAGGCGTTCTACGCCAAGCACCTGATCACCGCCAGCATCATGGCGGCGCCGGCGACGTTGGTGATTGCCAAGATCCTGGTGCCGGAAACCGGCCAGCCGGCCACCTTCGGCAAGGTCGAGGTCAAGGTGGAAAAGACCACCACCAACGTGATCGATGCCGCCGCCGCCGGCGCCTCGGACGGACTCAAGCTGGCGCTCAACGTCGGCGCGATGCTGCTCGCCTTCATCGCCCTGATCGCGCTGATCAATGCGCCGCTGGTGTGGCTCGGCGAAGTCACCGGCTTGCAGCAGGCGCTCGGCCGCCCCACCGACATGGCCAACCTGCTGGGCTGGGCACTGGCGCCGCTGGCCTGGGTGATCGGCGTGCCATGGCAGGATGCCAGCACGGTGGGCGGACTGATCGGCACCAAGGTGGTGCTGAACGAATTCGTCGCCTACGTGCGCTTGGCCGACATCGATGCGGGGCGCGTCGCCGGTACCGCCGCGCTGAGCGAGCAGGGCCGGCTGATCGCCGCCTACGCGCTGTGCGGCTTCGCCAACTTCAGCTCGATCGCGATCCAGATCGGCGGCATTGGCGGCATCGCCCCGGAGCGCCGACAGGACCTCGCCCGCTTCGGCCTGCGCGCGGTGCTCGGTGGCTCGATCGCCACCATGATGACCGCGACCATCGCCGGCGTGCTGCACTTCCTGGCTGCCTGACATGGGTCGCGTGGTGGTGGTCGGCTCGTTCAACGTCGATCACGTCTGGCGTTGCGATGCCCTGCCGCTGGCGGGCGCGACGCTGGCCGGCACGTATGCCAGCGGCCCGGGCGGCAAGGGCTTCAACCAGGCGGTGGCGGCGCGCCGCGCGGGCGCCGGCACGCATTTCGTCTGCGCACTCGGCGATGATGCCGGCGGTGCGCTGGCGCGGCGCCTGGCCGATGAGGACGGCATCGTGCTGGACGCGCTCGAAGCCGACGCACCGACCGGGACCGCGGGCATCTTCGTCGATGCCGCCGGGCGCAACAGCATCGTCATCGGGGCCGGCGCGAACGCGGCGTTGGACGTGGCGCATGTGCGCGGCCAGGCCAGCGCGATCACCCGGGCCGACGTGCTGCTGGTGCAACTGGAATCACCGCTGGCGGCGATCGAAGCCGCGCTCGCGATGGCGCGCGAAGCCGGCGTGCGCACGGTGCTGAACCCGGCCCCGGCCAATGCTGCGACCACGGCGACGCTGCTGGCCTTGGCCGATGTGCTGACCCCGAACGAAACCGAGTTCGCCGCCCTGCTTGCGCGGCACGCGGACATCACCATCGCGGCCGCCGAGGTCGCCGGCTGCACGGACGACGAACTGCACCGGCTGTGCCGCCAGCTGCATCCGGGCGGCAGCGTGGTGATCACCCTGGGCGAAGCCGGCAGCTTCGTCTCGCATGCTTCGCAGCGACTGCATGGCGATGCCGCGCCCTGCCGGCGCGTCCCCGCGAGTCCGGCGCATGTGGTCGACACCACCGGCGCCGGCGATGCCTTCAATGGCGCCCTGTGCGCGGCTTGGGCGGCACGCCCGCAGGCGCCGTTCGCCGAACTGATCGCCTTCGCCGGTCTGTACGCGGCACGCGCCACCGAATCCGCCGGCGCCGCCAGCGCAATGCCGCGTTTGACGCCGGGTTGACGCCATCGCACCACGGCAGGGTCTAGACTGAATCGGTCATCTTCCCTTCGATGACGCTTCCGATACCGCAAAGGAGCAGGCGATGGCCGGCAAGTTCGAGATCAGCAAGCGCAAGAATGGCGAGTTCCAGTTCAATCTGAAGGCCGGCAATGGCCAGGTGATCCTGACCAGCGAGGGCTACTCGCAGATGGCCGGTTGCCAGAACGGCATCGAATCGGTGCGCAAGCACGCCGCCGATGACAAGTTCTACGAACGCAAAACCGCGAAGGACGGCAGCCCCTACTTCGTGCTCAAGGCCGGCAACGGGCAGGTGATCGGCCACAGCGAGATGTATTCCGGCCAGGCCGCCTGCGAAAACGGCATCGCCTCGGTCAAGGCCAATGCGCCGGACGCCAGCGTGGTCGACACCACCGCTTGAACGAACTGCCCGCGATCGGCGCCTGTGGGCGACGATGGCGGACGATGGGCATCACGACAAGGCGCGCCACATGGGCGCGCCTTGTCGTTGTCGCACTGCGGGCTGGTGATCGACACGATCACCCTCCGCCTCACCAGGTGAAGCGCGGTCCCGCGAGAACCCCCCAGTTGCCTCCCTTGTGCAAGGAGACGGCACCGGTGACACCCCAATGACGACTGAAATCGTAGGACATCTCCGTCTCGATGAACGGCGTGCGATAGGCCTGCAGGTACCGCGAAGATCCTACGGACGAGTAGCCGACCGTCGGCGCGATCTGGAAGGCCTCGGTTGGCCGGTACTTGACGCCTGCCTTCACGACGTAACCGGTGCGCGTGGCGCGAATATCCCCGCTGTCGAGATTCCAGCGATCACGTACGTGGGAGCCGAAAACCGTCGCATGGAAGTCCAGGTTGTCCGCGATCGGGTGGCGATAGCCCACACCAAGGGCATACTCGCCGATCTTGTGGCTGGTGCTGCTTGCCCTGTGCTTGTACACGGCGCCGTGCACCTGGATCCGGTCGCTGACTTCCATGCGCGCATACAGGGCATTGGTGCGCAAGTCCGATTTGTCACGACCGGCGATGTAACTCACTTCGTTGTAGGTCGGGCGCAGGTCCTGCGCATGTGCCGCCAACGGCAGCAGGCCGCACAGGGCAACCATGAGCGCGCGTGGACGCGCAGTGGAGAGGGAAACTTTCATGAATGGATCTTCCATGGATGTGGGGGGAATGGGCCGCCCGTCACGCACAACTCACCAACGTGAACTGTTCAGTCCCAGCGCAAGCCTATGCAGAAATCGGATACGGACACAGCCGCAGCGCGGACGAATTGCAGCCAATGACGTCCATTGCTCAGACTTCATTCAGTTTTACGGCCAGCAGGCGACGACTCGACAACAGCTTGGGGCATCGTGCAGCGGCGTTTGATCGATAATCCGCGCATGCACATCGGCCCGCACCTGATCCAGCCGCGCGTCGTGCTGGCCCCGATGGCCGGCGTGACCGACAAGCCGTTCCGGCAGCTGTGCAAGCGCATGGGCGCGGGCCTGGCGGTGTCGGAAATGACCATCAGCGATCCGCGCTTCTGGAACACCAGCAAGTCGCGGCACCGCATGGACCACGCCGGCGAACCGGACCCGATCAGCGTGCAGATCGCCGGCACCGACCCGGCGCAGCTGGCCCATGCCGCGCGTCACAACGTCGATCTGGGCGCGCAGATCATCGACATCAACATGGGCTGCCCGGCCAAGAAGGTGTGCAACGTGTGGGCCGGCTCGGCGCTGATGCGCGACGAAGCGCTGGTCGGGCGCATCCTCGATGCGGTGGTGGCCGCGGTCGAAGTGCCGGTGACGCTGAAGATCCGCACCGGCTGGGATGCCGGACATCGCAATGCCCCGGCCATCGCCCGCGTTGCCGAAAGCGCCGGCATCGCCGCGCTGAGCGTGCACGGCCGCACCCGCGACCAGCACTACCGTGGCGTGGCCGAACACGACACGGTGGCAACGATCAAGGCCGAACTGCGCATCCCGGTAATCGCCAATGGCGATATCGACTCACCCGAGCGTGCACGTGAGGTGCTCGCGCGCACCGGCTGCGATGCGGTGATGGTCGGTCGCGCCGCGCAGGGCCGGCCGTGGATCTTCCGCGAGATCGCGCATTTTCTCGAGCATGGCGAACACCTGCCGCCGCCCGCGCTGGACGAAGTGCGCGATGTCCTGCTGGCGCATCTGGAGGCGCTGTACGCGTTCTATGGCGAGGAAAATGGCGTGCGCATCGCGCGCAAGCACCTGGGCTGGTATGCCAAGGATCACCCGGAGAACGCCGCGTTTCGTGCGCTGGTCAACCGCGCCGAGGACGCACGCCACCAGCACGCAATCACGCGCGATTACTTCGATGCGCTGATCGCCGGCGTGGCGTTGGCCGCCTGAGCCGTCACGCCCGCACCGGGCGTGGGCGGCGCTCCGTTCATCGCCTGCGCCTCGCCCAGGTCCGGCTGCCGGATGCGCATCCAGGTCTGCCGCAGCTGCTCGCCGAAGCTCCGGCTCAGCTCGGGACGCAATTGCTCGCTCGGTGCCAGTGCCTGCCAGCCACCCTCGGCATCGCGCTGCGCCAAGGCGAAGCTGAAGAAATACTCCGGCTCCGCACCCATGCGCAGGTCGCGCAGCACCAGTTGCCCATCCACGGCCTCGGCGCGCTGGAAACCATGGGTGAACCAGTGCAGGCGCTGCCCGGCGGGAAAGCGCAGGGCATCGGCCATCGCCTGTTGATCGGCGGGGAAGGCTTCGAAGCGGAATGGCCGGCCACGATCGGCCAACAGCGAATACTGGCCTTCGACATGGCCGTTTGGGGTCATCGCGATCACCCGCCACAGCAGCGTGTTCAGCGGCATCGGCACCGACAGCATCCGCGCATCGTCCAGACCCATCGCCACCAGCGACTTGGCCGCTTCGCGCTCGACCAGCTGCTTGGCCAGCAACGACCAGCCCAGATAGGCGCTGCTCAGCAGCAGCCCGGCCAGCAACCAGTGCTGCGCAGCGCGGCGCTCGCGCAACCACCAGGCGGCGATGCAGGCGGCCAGCAGCCACACCGTGTACAGCGGGTCGATGATGAACACGCTCGACCACATCACCGGCGACGAGGTCGAGGGCCACCACAGCTGGGTGCCGTAGACGGTGAACGCGTCCAGCAGCGGATGGGTGACGAGCGCCAGCAGGATCGCCCAGAACCAACGCACGGGTGATTCGGCCACGCGCCCGCCGCGGCTGCGAAACCATGCCCAGATCGCAAGCGCCACCCACGGCAGCACCAGCAGCGAGTGGCTGGCCCCGCGGTGCAGCGTCATGCGCGCAACCGGATCATCGGTGAGCAGCGCGATGGGAATGCTGTCCAGGTCCGGCAGCGTACCCAGCGCGGCACCGGCCAGCAGCGCCGCGCGGCGATGACCGGCCGGGGCGATGGCGGCGGCCACCGCGCCGCCCAAGACGATCTGGCTCAGGGAATCCATCGCCGCATTATCTCAAGGAGCATGTCAGCCCGCCGGGCGCCCCTCCCCGGCGTGGCGAGGCGACTCCGGCACCGGCGCGGGCTCGTGGCGTGGCGGCGGCGCGCGGAACCGCCACAGCGCCAGCGCGCCGTACAGCAGCGCCAGCAGCAGCAGGTTGAGCAGCTCGCCGCCGATCTCGGGCAGGCGCGCGCCCATCTGCTGGGTGCGCACGATGGCGTTGATGCCGGGCGTGGTCGGCAGCAGCTTGGCCAGCGCCACCAACGCCGGCGGCGAGGCCAGCGCCGGCCACGACAGGTTGGACAGGAAGAACAGCGGGATCGACACGGCGGTGAGGTACTGGAACGCGCGCTCGCGGGTCGTGAAGAAGCTGCCGACGAACAGGCCGAACGACACCGTCGCCAGCGCGAACAGCAGCACCGCCAGCAGCAGGCCCGGCACGTTGCCGCCGCGCGGATAGTCCTGCGCCCAGGCAGTGAAGCCGGCGTAGTACAGCAGCCCGCACACGGCGATCAGCACGAATGCCGCGGCCATGCCCAGCAGCACCACGGGTGCGAAATGCAGGCGCCGGCCCAGCTGCGCGCGGCGGCTGCCCAGCAGCACGCCGATGCCCAGCAGCAGGGTCTGGTGCACGATCAATTCGGCCACGCCCGGCACCACGCTGCTGCCGTAGCCCTCGCGGGTGTTGTACAGCGGCCGCTGCACCAGCTCCAGCGGCGCGGCTTGCGGCGGCCCCATGAACGCGGTCTGGCGCATCGCCTGCGCGCGGGCGAAGGCGGTGATGCCCTCGGCCAGCCCGTTGAGGACGGCGCTGGCGCGGCTCAGGTAGGCGCCATTGCCCAGCAGCACCAGCCGGCCGCTGCCGCCGCGCAGGATGTCGCGCTCCAGCCGCGCCGGGATCAGCACGATGCCGTCCACATGCCCGGCCTCCAGCTGCGCGCGCGCCTGCGCCAGATCCGCCGGCTGCGTCACCACCCGCACCGCGCGCAGCGCGTCGACATGCCGGATCAGTTCGCGACTGGTGGCACTGCGGTCGGCATCGACCACCGCGATCGGCAGGTCGCTGGCGACCTGGTGGCGGTACGCCGCCGGGTAGAAGAACGAATACAGCAGGATCGCGCCGATCATCACCGCGCGCGCCGTTGAATCGGCGAACACCGCCTGCAACGTGGCGCGGAAGCTGGTGGCGATGCGGCTCATGCCGGCACCGGCGGCGCAGCGACGGGGGTGCGTGCCGTGCGCACCAGCAACCACGCGCCGAGGCCACCGGCCAGCGCCGCCATCAGCAGCAGCACGCCCAGCGGGCGCAGCGACAGCGGCCACGGCGTGCCCATGAACAGCTGCTGCATCTGCAGTTGCACATAGGCGGTGAGCGGCAGCAATGCGTTCCACACGCGGGTGAACAGCGGCGCCTCGATCACCGGGAAGGTGGCGCCGGAAAACGCCAGCGCGGTGCCGATGCTCAAGCCCACCAGCGACAGGCCCGTGCCCATGTCGCGCGTGAGCGCCATGAACAGCAGTGCGAAGCTGCAGCTGGCGAGGTAGAACAGCGGCTGCGCCAGCAACAGCAGCCACAGGCTGCCGGCCACGCCGTCGCCGCGCGCGTAGGCCACGTACAGCACCCCCAGCGCGCCATACAGCGAGAACAACGCCACATGGGGGCTCAGCTTGCCGGCGATGGCGGCCCAGGGGCGCTCGCCCAACCATTCGGCCAGGCGGCCGTCGCGGCGCTCGCGGCCGACCGCGCCGCCGGCGGTCAGCGCGGCCAGCAGCGAAAGCACCGCGGGCAGGATCAGCGGCAGCAGGAACAGCTCGTAGCTGCGTGCCGGGTTGTGCAGCACCGTGGCCTGCACCGTCACCGGCGCCGCGCGCAGGCGCGCCGGCCCCGTCTGCCGGCCGATCCGCTCGCGCAGCATGCGCGCGTTGAAAGCACCCACCGCGTCGGCGATGTCACGCGCGGCCGACTGGCCGGTCGCCATGTAGGTGGCGTTGTAGAACGCGTACACCGGCGCGGCCTCGCCACGCAAGGCGCGTCGGCTCATGTCGCGCGGCACCAGCACGATGGCGAACACCTCCAGCGCGCGCAGCTGTGCCTGCGCCTGCGCCAGCGACGCCGGCTGGCTGGCGATCGCCACGCCCGGGCTGGCGTCGATGGCACGCGCCAGCGCGCGGCTGTCCGCGCTGCCGTCCAGATCCACCAGCGCCACCGGCACCTGGCGCAACACCGAGGCGGAGAACAGCCACATCATCAGCGCCATCAGCAGCAGCGGCATCAGCGTGAGCAGCGCCAGCTCCCAGCGGTCGTGGCGCCAGTGGCGCAGTTCGCGTCGCAGCGAAGCAGAGAAGGCGGCCAGCGTGCCCGTTGTCAGCCCTGCGGCCATGCGAACAGCACGCTCATGCCCGGGCGGAAGCCGTCGATGGGCTGCCGTGGCCGCGCCCGCACCTCGAAGCTGCGCACATCGTAGCCGGACGACTGGCGCGTGCTGCGCCAGGTGGCGTAGTCGCCGGCCGGGCTGATGAAGTACACCTCGAACTCGGCACCACGCCCATCCAGCGCGGGAATCGTGCCCTGCAGCGTCGCGCCCGGCTTGAGCCCGTGCAGCTGGTCTTCGCGCAGGGTCAGCGCCACCCACATGGCGTCGATGTCGACCACGGTGAACACCGGGTAGCCGGCCGGCACCAGTTCACCGATGTCGGACAGGCGCTTGCCCACCTCGCCGGCCAGCGGCGCACGGCCCAGCGTTTCCTGCCGCGCGGCGTCGACCTCGGCCTTGGCGCCTTCGGCCTGGCGCACCTGGGCCAGCGCCGCAGCCTTGTCCTGGCTGCGCGCGCCGGCCAGCGCCTGGTCGTATTGCGCACGCGCCGCGCGCGCCAGCTCCTGGGAACTGAGCGCCTGCGCCTGCGCCTCGTCGCGCTTCTGCCGCGTCACCACGCCTTCGTGGAACAGGTTGTCCACGCGGCGGAAGGTGGCCGTGGCCAGCTCGGCGCCGGCCACCGCGCGCCTCCAGTTGGCCTCGGCGGCGCGGATGTCCTCGCTGCGGGCACCCTCCTCGGCCTTGTCCGCCACTGCCTGCGCGGCCGCCACCGCGGCGTCGGCCTGGCGCTCCTTGGCGGCGACTTCCGGGCTGTCCAGCTCGAACAGCACCTGTCCGGCCGCGACCCGCTCGCCCTCGCGCACATGCAGCTTCTGCAGTCGCGCCGTGACCTTGGCCGCGACGTTGACGGTGTCGGCGTCGGCCATGCCCTGCACCTGGTCGGCCGGGCGGCGCAGGCCCAGCCACAGGCCCAGCGCGACCAGCACCAGCAGCAGGCCGCCACCGATGGCGAACGCGCGGCGATGCCGCGGGCTGACGCCCGGTTCCAGCGAATCGCTCATTCCAGCACCTTGTCCGCCCGTCGGCGGTAGTCGTCGAACCGATCCATCTGCCCGCTCACTTCCAGCAGCTGCGCCAGTGCCACGTCGAACTGATAGGCGGCCTGCGCCCGCTCCACCCGTGCCCCGCCCAACGCCAGGCGCGCATCGATCACGTCCAGCGAAGTCGCCAGGCCTTCGCGGTAGGACAGCTCCTGCAGGCGCAGGTTCTCCTCGGCCTGGGCGATGCTGCTGTCGAGCAGGCGGAACTGGGTGCGCGCGGTGTCCAGCTCGTTCCACGCCTTGCCCACGCCCAGCCGCAGCTGGTTCTCGGCCTCGCTCACGCCCGAGCGCGCCTGCTCCAGCTGCGCGCGTGCGGCGCTGACCTGCAGCGGCCGCGCGCTCGGCGACAGCAAGGTGTAGCGCAGGCCGATGCCGAACGCCCAGTCGGCGTCACTCAGCAGCGCGTCGCGGCGGTGCAGGTCGTATTGCCCGAACAGGTAGACCTGCGGCTTGAGCTTGGCCTGCTGCACGCGCACGCCCTGTTCGGCCTGCGCGGCGAGCGCGCGCAGGCGCTCGATTTGCGGATGATGCTGCAGCGCGCTGCGCTCGAACTCCTCACGTGCGCCCAGTGGCGCGTCGATCACGAACAGCGGCGAGGACGTGCGCACCGCCCCGCCACTGCGCAGCAGCGTGGCCAGTGCCTGCTGCAGGGTCGCCAGATCGTTGCGCGCCTTCTGGTAGTCGCGCTCGGCCTTGTCCCGGGCGACGTTGGCCTGCAGGCGCTGGGCGCGGCTGGCGAAACCCTCGCGCTCGAGCTTGAGTGCATCGTCCAGGTGCTGCTGCAGGCCGTCACGCACCTCGCGCCGCACCTGCACCGCCTGCTCGGCCAGCTGCTGGCCGAAATAGGCCTGCACCAGCTGCAACGCAAGCGACTGCCGCTGCGCCTCGTGCTCGGCCTGCGCCTGCGCGGTGGCCGCCTGCGCCGCCTGCTGCGCCGCGGGGATCAGTCCACCGCTGTACAGCGGCATGCTGGCGGTGACAATCGGGCGCGTGCGCCAATCGCGCTCGGCGAAGCGCAGCGGCGATTCGATGCCGAAGGCCTCGGCCACCGGCGCCAGCGAGCCCAGCGGCAGCCGCAGGGTCTTCTGGAACTGCATGCGGCGCACGTCGGCGGTGATTTCCGGCAGCCGCAGGTAGCGGCTGGCATCCTGCAGGTCCTGCTTGTTGCGTACCCCGGCCTGGGCCGCGGCGAGCGCGTCGGAGACCTGTTCCAGGCGTTCGCGCGCCTGCTCGAAACTCAGCACCGGCACATCGGCGGCGACCGCGTTGCCGGCCAGGAACAGGCAGGCTGCCAGCAGCCGCGCCTGCCTCTTCATTGCCGGCTGCTTGCCCACCATCGCGGATGGTCCTTTCCTCATACGCGGGCCAGCATAGCGCCGGCCTCGTGAGGAAAGAAGCGTGCGCGCGAGCGTCAGGCGGTGCGACTCAGGCCGCTTCGGCCAGAGCCACGGGTTCGGCAGCAGACGTGCAGGGCCGCGGCGCAAGTTCGGCCAGGGTCTCGCCCTCCAGACCGAGCAGGCGCAGCGTGCCGTCCGCATCCTCGGCCAGCGCGGTCAGGCTTTCCACCCAATCGCCATCGTTGGCATAGATCAGGCCATCGCGCTCGAGCAGTGCCGGGCGGTGGATATGGCCGCAGATGATGCCGTCAAGGCCGCGATTGGCCGCATCCTCGAGCCCGGCCTGGACGAAACGGGCGATGTAGGCTTCCGCCGCGGCGCTGCGCTGCTTGAGGAATTCGGCCAGCGACCAGTAGCGCAGGCCGAAGCGGCCGCGCAACCGGTTGGCCCATGCATTCCAGGTCAGGATGCGCTCGTACAGCCAATCGCCGAAACGCTCCTGCAGGCCGCCGAAGTGGGTGATGGCGTCGTAATCATCGCCATGCACCACCAGCAGGCGGCGGCCATCGGCGGTGACGTGGATGGCACGGCGACGCACCTGCATCGCCGGCAGCATCAGTCCGCACAGCTGGCGCAGCGGGCGGTCGTGGTTGCCGGGCACGTAGATGATGTGCGTGCCGGCGCGGCGCAGTGCGTGCAGCGCCTCGACCACCTGGTTGTGCGCCGCGTCCCAGTGCGCGCGACGCCGTGCCAGCCACCACATGTCGACGATGTCGCCGACCAGGTACAGCCGCTGGCAGGACACCCCGCGCAGGAACGCCGCCAGTTGTGCCGCATGGCAGTGCCGCGAGCCCAGGTGCAGATCGGAAATGAACAGCGTGCGGCAGTGACGACGCGAAGCAATGGACGTGTTCATGCGCGTGCCTCCCCGGTTTCGAAATAGCGCCGTCGCTTGCCCGCGCGCAGGGTCGCCAGATCGACCTCGATCAGGCCATCGATGGCGTTGTTGAAGTCCGGGTCCACGCCGAAGGCGAGGAAACGCACGCCGCCCGGTTCGCACAGTTCGGTGTATTGCTTGTACAGCGTGGGCACCCGGCTGCCGAGCGTGGCGAGGTTGGCGCGCAGCACGCCGAAGGCGGTGTCGGCATCGAGCGTGCCGAAGTCCGGCGGCGTGGCGCAATAGGCGAACGGCCGCAGCGAACGCGCAAGGCCATCCTCGCTGCCGAAATAGCGGCTGTAATAGGCCACCAGCGCGTCGCGCGCCGCCGCCGGCAGCGCGGCGCTGATCGACACCGGGCCGAACAGCCAGCGCACCTGTGGATGTTCGCGCAGATACAGGCCGATGCCCTGCCACAGGTAGTCCAGGCTGCGGCTGTGCCAATACTCGGGGCAGACGAAGCTGCGCCCCAGTTCCATGCCGGCGGCCAGCCGCGGCACGGCGGCTTCGCGGTAATGGAACAGCGAGGCGGTGTACAGGCCGGGCAGTCCGCGTCCGGCCAGCACCTCGGCACCGCGTGCAAGGCGGTAGGCGCCGGCAATGCGCATCGCCGGCGCATCCCACAGCACGATGTGCTCGTACCAGGCATCGAATTCGTCGATGTCGCGGCTGCGCCCGCTGCCCTCGCCCACCATGCGGAAGGTACGCTCGCGCAGGCGGCCGATCTCGCGCATCAGCGACGAATCCATCGCCAGCCGTCCGCAACGGATCTCTTTGCCGTCGGAGGTATGGCCAAGCAGTCGCAAGCGCTGGATGTCGGCCTCGACCCGCGCCGCGGGCTCGGCCGCGGCCAGCGGCGGCATCGCACCCTGCCCCGCTGCGCGGGCGCGTCCAAGCCGATACAGCTCGGCACGCAGCGCCTGCAGCGTGCGCCGCTCGTCGGCGTGCGTGGCCAGCGGGCGTGGCGTGCCGATGCGCAGTTCGATCCGGCGACCGCCACGGGCGAAGATCTCGCGCGCCAGCAGCACCGTGCCGGCCGGCTTGAACAGCGCCGAGGCGCCATAGAACAGCGCCGAATTGCGCGCACGCACGTGCACCGGCAACACCGGGGTGCCGGTGGCGCGTGCGAAGCGCAGGAAGCCCGGCTCCCAGCGGCGGTCGCGGATGCCGCGTGGCGACAGCCGCGATACCTCGCCGGCGGGAAACACCACCACACATTCCTCGCGCATCAGCGCGGCGCGGATCGCACGCAACGAGCCGACACCCGCCCCGCCGCCGAACACGCGCAACGGCAGCAGCAGATCGGCCAGCGGGGTGATCGCGCACAGCATGTCGTTGGCGACGATGCGCACGTCGCGGCGCACGCGGCCGATGGCGTCAAGCAGGGCGAACGCATCCAGCGCGCCGGAGGGATGGTTGGCCACCACCAGCAGGCGGCCGCGCGGCGGGATGCGCGCCAGCGCCTCGGCATCCACCTGGCAATGCACATCCAGGTGTTCGAGCGCGGCACGCACGAAGTCGAAGCCGCGCCGCTCGGGTGCGGCCTGCAGGAACGCTTCGATCCGCTCCAGCCGCGACAGCTTTTCCACCCCGCGCAGCAAGGGCCTGGCAATGCGCGCACGCGGGCCGTGGAACCAGTGCGGAAAACGCTGCCGGACACGGGCTTGCAATTCGAGCATCGGCACACCGGGAGGCGGAACCTGCCCTGCACAGTGCCGCGCGGTCGCGTCAACCCGGTTGCAATCCGGTTGCAACCCGGTGACGGTGCGCGACAACCGCGGCTTAACGATCGTTGGCGGCTGCCGCCCGGCTCATCTGCACACGCGACGGCGAGGCGGTATCATGCGCACCCTATCTTTTCATCCGAATCAAGGGATAAAGCCCATGTCCAGCTACCTGTTCACCTCCGAATCGGTGTCCGAAGGCCACCCGGACAAGATCGCGGACCAGATTTCCGACGCCGTGCTGGACGCCATCCTGGCGCAGGACAAGCGCGCCCGCGTGGCCTGCGAAACCATGGTCAAGACCGGCGCGGCGATCGTCGCCGGCGAGGTCACCACCAGCGCCTGGGTGGACATCGAGGCGCTGGCGCGCAAGGTCATCAACGGCATCGGCTACGACAACTCCGACGTCGGCTTCGATGGCCACACCTGCGCCATCATCAACATGCTTGGCAAGCAGTCGCCGGACATCAACCAGGGCGTGGACCGCAAGAAGCCCGAGGAACAAGGTGCCGGCGATCAGGGCCTGATGTTCGGCTATGCCTGCAACGAGGCGCCGGAATACATGCCCGCGCCGATCTACTACAGCCACCGCTTGGTCGAGCAGCAGGCCAAGGTGCGCAAGTCCGGCAAGCTGAAGTGGCTGCGCCCGGACGCCAAGAGCCAGGTGACCCTGCGCTACAGCGACGATGGCAACAGCATCCTCGGCCTGGACGCGGTGGTGCTGTCCACCCAGCACGACCCCGGCATCAAGCAGAAGGACCTGATCGAGGCGGTGCGCGAGCAGATCCTCAAGCCGGTGCTGCCGAAGAAGTGGCTGGAGTCGCTGCCGAAGAACAAGGTGCACATCAACCCGACCGGCAAGTTCGTGATCGGCGGGCCGGTGGGCGACTGCGGCCTGACCGGACGCAAGATCATCGTCGATACCTACGGCGGCATGGCCCGCCACGGTGGCGGCGCGTTCTCCGGCAAGGACCCCTCCAAGGTGGACCGCAGCGCGGCGTACGCCGCCCGTTACGTGGCCAAGAACATCGTCGCCGCGGGCCTTGCCGACAAGTGCGAGGTGCAGCTGTCCTACGCCATCGGCGTGGCCGAACCGACCAGCATCTCGGTCACAACCTTCGGCACCGGCAAGGTGACCGACGCCCTTATCGAAAAACTGATCCGCGCCCACTTCGACCTGCGCCCGTACGGGCTTACGCGCATGCTGGACCTGGAGCATCCCATCTACCAGCCCACGGCCAGCTACGGCCACTTCGGCCGCAAGCCCAAGGCGATCAGCTACACCGACGGCGCCGGCAAGAAGCAGACCGCCACTGCCTTCAGCTGGGAAAAGACCGACAAGGCCGAGGAACTGCGCAAGGCGGCGAAGCTGAAGTAAGCCGCGGCACCTTCGTCGACTGCAATGAAAACGGGCCGCATCGCGCGGCCCGTTTCATTTCACGCTGGCGGCTTACTGCGCCTGGCAGGTGAAGCCGAAGGTGGCGCTGGCGCCGTTGCCGAGCGTCGGCAGGGTCAGGCCGGCCTTCAACTGGCCCAAGGTCAGCGGGCCGGCCGGGCAACTGCTGGCCGGCGTCCCCGTGCAGCTGACCGGCGCGCTGTCGGCGCAGGACAGGCCCGAGGTCGCGTCCGGGGTGTCGGTGAGCACCGCGCCGGTGACCGGGTCGGGCCCGTGGTTGGTGACGACGAGCTGGTACTGGATGGGCGCACCCAACGCCACCGGCCCGGTCGGCGTGGCGGTCTTGGCCACGCTCAGGTCGGCCTCAAGGCGGCTGTTCTCGAAGGTGCACACGAAGCTGTTGCCGGTGGCGATGACGCTGCCTGGCAGGGTGAAACGGCGATTGGCCATGTCCGCGCTGCCGACCGGCGCGCCATTCAGTGTGCAGCTCATCGCACTCAGCCTCCAGCCCATCGGCAGGGTGGATTCGGTGATTTGCACCGGCTGGCCAAGATTGGCATTGAGCACGGTGAACGGCTGCAGCCCGGTGCGCGTGGTGTCACCATCGACCTGAGCGGCAGTCCCCGCCGTGGTGGTGCTGACGCTGCCGCTGGTATGCACGGTGTTGCTGAGGGTGAAGTCGAACGGGCCGCCCGCCTGGCCGTGGGTCAGCTTGTTGAGAATGATGGCCGGCGCACCTTGCGGCGGCGCATTGGGGCAGCGTGCGCCATCGAGTCGGCTGGCGGTCGGCGTCTGGGCGAGACGGTCGTAACTGGGGCTTGCCGTATGTGGATTGAACACACGATAGACATAGCCGAACGCACCGCCACTGCCGGACTTGTAGGCATACAGGGTGCCCTGGCTGTCGAAGAACAAGCCGCCGAAACCGCCGCCGGTGGTTTCGCCGGTCGGCAGCAGACCCGCTGCCACCACCTGGCTTGCACCGGTGGCCGGATTGACACGGATCAGGTCGCCACCAGTGCTGTTGACGCTGTAGATCATGCCGTCGATCGGGCTGAAGGCAAGATCGGTGGTATCCGCCAGCGCGCTGCCTACGTTGACACGGTCCACGAAGGCATTGGTATCGACGTTGAGCCGGTAGAGCCAACTGCCACCATCATGACCCACGTAATAGCCCGTACTTGGCTGGATATCCGCCGCGTAAAAGTCCGGACTTGCATTTGCTGGCATATTTGCGGGGAACGAAGAAAGCAGAACAGTCACACCGCCTTGCCCGACTCGCGCAAGACGGTTAACTCCCCAATTCCAGCCCCAGATGAACCCGTCCTGGCTGCGGAAGCCGATGCCGTTGACCTGTGCCATGTCCGGATCCGGCGGCCCCTGCACGGTCATCGCGCCGGTGGCGAGATCCAGCGTGTACAGGCTGGTGGGCGTACTGCCGGCGCCGCGAGTGATGAAGGCATCCGCCGGGCAACTGCCCAGCGACGTTTGCGCCGCCACCGGCAAGGCCAATACCGCAGCCGCCGCCCCCAACACTGCCGCCACCATGCGTTTGTTCATCGTCCTGCCCCGGATCGGATGATCGAATTATAGGCAAGTCGGCGTCAGGATGTGACGCAGCTCCCGCTTTTAGTGCGACACAGGCAAACGCCGCCCCCGACGCCGGGCCGGCGCGCAGACCTGCACCTCCGGCCCGGTCGAACGCCGCTCATCGCGCCGGCGGCTCCGCCTGCGGCTTCAGGTGCTGCTGCAGCCAGTCGTTGCTTTCGGCCAGCATGTGGTAGATCGATTCGCGGGCGCGGTAGCCGTGCGATTCGTTGGGCAGCATCACCAGGCGCACGGTGCCGCCGAGGCCGGCGACGGCCGCGTACATGCGTTCGGACTGCACCGGGAAGGTGCCGGAGTTGTTGTCCTGCTCGCCGTGGATCAGCAGCAGCGGTGCCTTGATCTTGTCCGCGTGGTTGAACGGCGACATCGCGGCATAGGTGTCGGCGGCCTGCCAGAAGTTGCGTTCCTCGGCCTGGAAGCCGAACGGGGTCAGGGTGCGGTTGTAGGCGCCGCTGCGGGCGATGCCGGCACGGAACAGGCGCGTATGCGCGAGCAGGTTGGCGGTCATGAAGGCGCCATAGCTGTGCCCGCCGACGGCGATTCGGTCGCGGTCGGCAACACCGCGGCGCACCACTTCATCGACCGCGGCCTGCGCGCCGGCCGCCAGCTGGCGCACATAGGTGTCATTGGGTTCGGCATCGCCCTCGCCGATGATCGGCATGGTCGGGTTGTCCAGCACCGCATAGCCCATCGCCAGCCACGGCAGCGGGCCCCAGTAGCTGATCGCGTTGAAGCGCCACGGCGAGCCGGTGACCTGGCTGGCATCGCCGGCGCTGCGGAACTCGCGCGGGTAGGCCCACATCAGCAGCGGCAGCGGGCCGTCGCGCTTGGGGTCGTGGCCTGGTGGCAGGTACAGGGTGGCGGTCAGATCAACGCCGTCATCGCGCTTGTAGCGGATCAGCTCCTTGCTCACCTCCTGCAACTGCGGGGTGGGATGCGGGAAGCGGGTCAGCGCCACCGGCGCGTCATCGCTGCCGGTGCTGCGCAGGTGCACATTGGGTGGCGAGCGCGGCGACTCGTGCATGGTCAGGATGCGGCTGCCCTCGGCATCCAGCAGTGCCACCGGCATCTCGTACATCTCGCCACTGGAGCGGAACAGGCGGGTCGCCTGCAGCGACTGCAGCGATTGCCGATCCAGGAACGGGCGATCGCCCTCGTCCGAGGCACCGGCGCCGATGCGATAGATGCTGCCGCCATCGGCACTGGTCAGCAGCCGCGCATTGCCCGCGGCATCGGCCACCATCACCGGCGTGCCGGGGTCGTTGTAGCGGTCCTGCACCGAGCCTTCATGCATCAGCCGTGGCGCGGCCTGCGGCGCATCGGGCTGGATCAGCCACTGCTTCTGATGGCGGTCGCGCCACCAGAACTCGTTGAGGATGGCCAGGTCGCCGCGGCCCCAGTGGATGCCGCGGAAGCGGCTGCCCAGCCGCGCCAGCACCTGCGGCTGGGCGCGGAACGGCGCCGCCTGCATGTAGACGATGTCGCGCACCTCGGCCGCACGTGCCGGGTCGCCGCCATCGGCGGCCTCGGCCCAGACCAGGGTGGCCGGCGCGTCGTGGCGCCAGGCGACGTTGCGCACGCCCTCGGGCACCGCGTCGTTGCCGGTCGGCAGCCCTTCGACCAGCGGCAGGCTGGCCACGGTATGCCGCACCCGGCCCTGCAGGTCGCGCACTTCGATCACCCGCGGGAACATGCGGTACGGCACCGAATACGAATACGGCGTGATGATGCGCTCGCTGAGGATATGCCGGCCATCCGGCGACACGCTGAGGCGGATGAAGGCATCGGCCGTGCCGATTTCACGCACCGCGCCGTCGATGCCGACCAGCGCCGGCTGGTTGCGCACCAGGTATTCGAAACGGCGTGCATCCAGCGGGCTGGACAGCAGGTCCTGATAGGTGCGCAGGCTGCGCACCGCGCCGCTGCCGGCGGACTGCTGGATATTGGGGCCGGCCGGCACGCCATCGCCGACCGGCAACGCGCCGGCATCGGCCGGGCGCAGGCTGACCAGCAGGCCGCGGCTGTCGGGCAGCCACTGGTAGCCGCGATCGGTCACCGTGTTCAGCGCGCGCGTGGTCAGCTGCCGCGCCTTGCGTGCGCCGACATCCACCAGCCACAGGCTGTTGACGCCCTTGGCCGGCTCGACCTGATTGAAGGCGAGATAACGCTGGTCCGGCGACCACGCGCTGCTGGCGATCGACAGCGGCGTGGGCAGGCCGTCGATGCCCAGTTCGCGGCCACCGGCGACTTCCAGCAGCTTGAGGTCATCGCCGAACACGAACTGGCTGGACGAGAACGAACGCGGATGGATGCGGGTGCCGCCGAGCTTCAGTTCCTCCTGCGCGACCACCTCGATGCCCGGCAGGCCCGGCTGCGCGATCAGCGCCAGCAGGTCGCGTTGCGGGCTCAGGCTCAGCTGCGGCGCGCGCGGCGCATCGGCAATCGCTTTCAACTCCGGCGGCGGCGTGCGGTAGGCGGTTTGCGCATGGCTGAACAGCGGCGCGAAGGCCAGCAACAGGCCGGCAAGCAGGGGCAGGCGCATCGGGCGTCTCCTCGAAATCGCAATCATCAGCCTGCCACAGGCACGCCACCGCTGCGGGGGCCGGAAGTCATGCCCCACCCCGCACGGCGCGCATTTTGCGCGGACACCTTCTTGCGCGTGGACCGAATCGCATCGGCCGCTGGCCGCCGGCCACGGGCGGGCGCCGCGCCTGTCTGAACATGGCGAATCCGCGGCGTCCTGCCCGGCCCTGTGCGGCGAACGACGCCGGACGAAAAAATGACGCATTCCGGGGCGCGATCGTGAATTGAAGGACAGGCGGTACTGAAACCGGGCGGATCGGCAACCACCGCCGATCCACCCATCGCCTGCCCTTTCAACTGTTGGAGTCTGTGATGACCACTTCCACCACCCCCGAAATCCTGCCGGCCGCGCCGGTTGCCGCCAATCACGTGGACATCGATGCGCTGGCCGTGTCCGACCGCTGGAAAGCCTATTTCAAGGGTCTGCAAAACGCAGGCGGCCTGGGCGCGCCCGCACTCAAGGACCTGCCGCCGGAAGAGCGCAAGCTGCGCCTGAAGGAAGTGCAGCCGCCGCCGGTGAGCATGATCCTGGCGTTCGCCTTCGGCTTGCTCTATTACATCGCCAAGGGCATGTGGAAGAAGGGCTTGGTGCTGCTCGCGATCACGGTGCCGCCCGTGTTCATCCTGTCGATGATCCTGTACTTCATCGGCGGAGAAACCCTCGCCAACGCCACCCGGTTCCTCATCGCTGCCATCTTCGCGTACTCGGCGCCGCGGGATTTCTACGCCACCAAGGTGCTTGGCGACAATGGCTGGCTGCCGGCCAACCCGTGGAAAACGTCCTGATCGACCCGATCACGCTGCGATGAGGACGCCATGAACATGCTGCCACGCCATGTCATTTGCGTGCTCGGCGAGCAAGGTTTTCTCGGCAACGCCGAGGAAGTCGTCGCTTCGTTCGGGAAGGGCTTCGAAGTGGATCTGGAATATTCGGAGGAGGCGCACGATGGCAGGATGCCCCGCGCCTTCGACGTCTGTCGGGATCGTGTCGACCCGAGCATGCTCACGGAGGACTGGGTTGCGGTCGACGCGCACGAGTCCGTCGTCTACATCCTGTCCCCGCCACTGCCGCAGGAAACCGCGCTGGAAACATCGGCCGACGCATTGGCATTGACATCCGCCTTGCTGCAGTCCGGCGGCCTGGCGGCAAAGTCCGAAAGCGCCGGGATCGCGCACGGAAAATCGCGTTGGCTGGCGCTGGCCTCGAGTGCCTCCGGCGGTGACCGCAGGGCGTTGGCCGCGGCCTGGGTGCGCAGACCGATCGTGGATGGCGACGAGTTCTACTCCTGCGGCATGCACCTGCTCGGCCATCCGGATGTGAGCCATCGCGAAGTGGGCGACGAGATGGCGCGTGTGCAAGCGATGGATCGCGCCATCGACGGCCTGCTGCGTGGCGACGGACCGCATGCGCCGTCCATCCCCAGCACGCGCCATGACGAAGACGACCTCTACTTCAATCCTTACGGCTACATCCGCGTTGGCCACCATGACTGACTCGTCTTCGGCCATCGTCGGCATGAACGCGTCTCCCGCCACGACCGGCGCCGCTAAACCCGGCACGGCGCTGCGCATTGCACGCGCCTGGCTGAAGATCGACCTGCTCCTGTGCACTCTGGTGCTGGTCAGCGCCATGCTGGCCTGGGCGATGCTGCCCGGTCTGGAGCCGGGCAGTGCGGATGCGGTGCAGGCATGGATGGATGGCATTTCCGGCGTAGCGGTCGCCCTGACCGGCATCAGCGGCAACCTGCTGCTGTTGCGCGGCAGGCGGGTCGGGCTGTGGCTCGGCCTGGCCTCGCTGCTGTGCGTGGCCATGCGACTCGTGGGGCTGGTGTGGCTCGGACACTGGATGTTGTCGAACCCGGAAATGCTCGATTGCGAACCCGGCGTATTCATCGCCGGCATGGCCATGGGCGGCATTGCACGCCTGTGTCTCGCCCTGTTCCACGGCTGGGCCTTGCTGACGGTGGCGCGCGCCCTGCGCCCCGCCCTGCCAGCCGAACCGGCTGCACCACGGAGCACAGAATGAAGATCCGCTTTCCCAACCCCTACGGCTATCCGCTGCCACCCGCCGGGGAGGTCGTCGAGCTGCAGGCGGAGTTCGAGTTTTCGGATGCCTATGCCGATTTCCTGAAGACGCAGAACGGCCTGTTATTCGACCATCTGGATGCGGCGGGCGATGCCGCCTCGGCCTATTTGCACGGCACGCCCACCGAACCGGGCTATCCCGACGTGCGCGTGCTGTTCGGTTTCCGCAGCCGCGATCCGCATTACGAGCTGGCCGATCGTTTGTGCAGCACGCGCAACCTGTTCCATGGCGTGTTCCTGCCGATCGGCGAAGGCTACGACGGCGCCATGTACGTGGAAGTCCTCGCCGGACGCCAACGCGGCTGCATTGCGAGCCTCGATCATGAAATGCACGCCGGCGCAAACAGCCTGGCCGACTTCTGCAAGGCCATGGAGCTTGGCGACCCGGCGGCAATGAGCACCGACGCACTGGCCGATGCACTCATGGATGACGCGCTGGGGCTGGCCTGGGTGCATGCGGATGATTTCGCCTCTTTCCTGGGCGAATGCCTGCACTTGGACAGCAGCGGCTGCGGCCGGGTGATCGATGCACAGGAGCGTGGATGACGCTGCCAGGGATGGCGGCACCCGCGCCCGATGCGGCTGATGTGGCATGCCGCACGGCAATCTTCAACAACTCGAAGGAAAAGCCATGGATGCTCTTGATGGAAGATATGGCCATGTGGGCGGCATCGAGCAGATTCGTGTCGATGGAACAACGCATTATTTCGGATTCGACTATGGCTCCGACCTCGTGTTGTCGCCGCTGACTGCGGACCTTGAACAGATCACCACGTTTGCCAGTCGGCACATGGAGCAGATGGATGGCTCCCATGACACGGAATACTGGGCTGAGATCGCGCAATACGGCTCGGAGCTGTGCTCCGAGGAGGCGGAAAGGAGCTTCGATCTGCAGCTTCTTGCGCAACAGATGCGCAAGCTGAAAACCGCTCTGGCCAACGGAACCCCGACCATCGATTTCGAGATTCCCTATCACTTGCAATACCTGCTGGCGTCGTCAGGTGGATGGGTGGCGGGTGATCTGGAGGAAGTCGAACTCAAGATCGACGCCATGAACGGAAATGCCGGCGATGATGTCGACCGCGAAAGAACGGCCGGTGAGCTGATTGCGTTTTTCTCGAACCTCGTGCGCAAGGCACGGGGCAATTGGCGGACCATGTTTTCCGTGCTTGATATCGCCGACCCCCGGTGAGGCTTCAAGCGGAGCGTGACAGCTTCGGGCCGTCCTTGCTTCGCGGCGTCAGGCGCGCAGCGGCACGGTGCCGGCCAGCACTCGCCGCCTCTGCAGGTGGCGGCCCGACCCGGGTGATGGCTCAGGGAGAGTGTCCGCGGGTTCAGGACGCGCCCGAGCCCGCCAGCATGGTCCGCGCCAGCCGCAGCGCGTGGGCTTCGGCACCGGGCATGGCGAGCATGCGCCGCGCCAGCGCCTGCGCACCACGGCGAGCCTGCGCATCACCGGGTTCCAGTAGCACCCGGCAACGGGCCTGATACAGATCCACGGTCGCCACCCGCAAGCGCGCTGCCGCAGGTGGTTCGACATGCGTGAACGGGGCCAGCAACTGCGTGCGATAGGTCGCCAACGCGTCGTGTGCACTGGCGCTGCAGCGCCCCTGCAGCACGTCCAGTTGTGCCAGCAGGTAGTGCGCACCGCCGCTCTGGCTGGCAGTGGAGGAAGGATCCAGCGCCGCCAGGCCCTTCAGTGCGTCCTGCACATGCGCACGTGCGACGTCGAACTCGCCCAGGTCTCGTGCATCTTCGGCCAGCAGCAGCCGGTAGTCCTGCACGTCCAGGCTGGACGTGTCACCCCGCTGCGCCAGCATGTCCAGCGCCTGCCGGTGCAACGCCCGCGCCTGTGCGGGTTGGCCGCGCAGGCGCGCCAGGGTGCCCTGCAAGGCCAGCGGCTCGGCCATTGGCGGTGAACCACTGGCATCCAGCGCGTGCTCGAGCGCCTGCAGATCGCGCTCGGCCCCTGCCAGGTCGCCGGCATCGATGCGCGTGCGCGCGAGGTTCTGCAACATCATCAGGGCGCGCGGGCCGTGCACGCCATCGTGCGCCACGGCATGGCGATACACCGCCTCGATCAATCCGATCGCCACCGCATGGCGATCCTCGGCCAATTCCAGCGCCGCCAGGTTGATCCGCGCGAAGGCGGCCGATTCACTGTCTTCGCCATGCGCGCGCACGGCCAGCGCCAGCATCTGTTCCAGCAGCGAGCGTGCCTGCGCATTCTGCCCGCGTCGCAACAACGCGCGGCCCAGCTGCACATTGCTGGCAATGGTGGCCGGATGGCTCGCACCGTACATCGCGCTGTTGGCATCGCGCAGCTTGATCAGGATCTGTTCGGCCTCGTCACCGCGACCGGCCTGGCCAAGCAGGGTCGCCAGGTTCTGCAACGCCACCTGGCGATTGGCCACCGAGCCGACCGGCTGGCGTTCCAGCAAGGCGGTGAGTTCGTGCAGACCGGCGATGGCCTGCTCGCGGTGACCGCTGGCATCGTCCAGCATGGTGCGCTGGTGCAATGCGGTGATCAACGCGGTTTCGCCCGACGCACCCAGTGCACGCGCCTCGGCCACCGCTTGCGCCAGCACGCGCTCGGCCTCGGGCAGTTGGCCCACGCGAAACAGCACGCCGCCGAGGTTGGCGCGCACCTCGGCGAACGCGATCCGGTCGCTCTCATCGAGCGGAAGCGGATAGGCCAGTGAACGCTCCAGCTGCCCGCGCAAGGCATCGAACGGCCCACCTAGCTGCAAGGTGGCATAGGCCAGGCGCGCAAGGGTGCGTCGACTGCGTGCATCGTCCTCGCCCCATGCGGCCAGCGCCAGTTCGTAGGCGCGTCGGGTCAGCTCCACCGCACGCGCGTATTCACCGAGGCCGGCATAGCTGTCCCCCAGCGCGGTGAACAGCTCGGCCTGCTGCGCCGGCTTGTCGGCCAGATCGCCCTCGATGCGGCGCACGCCGCTGGCCAGCAGTTGCGCGGCATCCGGCAGCTCGCCCTGCACATGCTCGGGATTGGCCGCGGAAAACACGCCGACCATGAAGTCGCGCACCGCAACCGCCGCGCCGCGTTCGGCCTCCGCGCGCATTGCCGCAGCCGCCGCCAGGTCGCGCTGTTGCGCGGCCTGACGCGCCTGCCACAAGGTGCCGGCAAGACCCGCAAGCAGTGAAGCCAGCAGCACGACGCCGATGCCGATCGCCAGACGATTGCGATACACGAAACGCCAGGCGCGCGCCGCCGGACCCAGGCTTCGCGCAGTGATGCTGCGCTGTTCGCCAGCCGCCTTGAGATCGCCCAGCATGGCTTCCACGCTGCCGTAGCGGTCGGCGGGGTCCTTGGCCATCGCCTTGAGCGCGATGGCTTCCAGATCCGCCAGCCAATGCGACGAGGCGCCGGTGCGCAGCGACGCGGGCATGCGTTCGAGCAACGGCGCAGGCGCCTGCGTGCGGATACGCTCGTGCACCGCGCTCAGCGGCAGATCGCGCAGGGCCAGTGGTGGCTTTTCGCACAGCAGGAAATACAACAGTGCACCCAGCCCATGGATGTCGGCACGCACGCCCACGCGCGAGCCATCGAGTGATTCGGGTGCCGCGAATTCCGGCGTCATCATCGCGCGCTGCGAGCCGGCTTCGCCGTCTTCGTGGTCGAGCGCGCGCGCGATGCCGAAATCGAGCAGATGCGTCCGTCCCGCTGCATCCACCAGCACATTGCCCGGCTTGATGTCGCGGTGGACCACCAGTTGCTCGTGAGCATGGGCCAGCGCACTGGCGATCTGGCGCAGCAAGTCCAGACGCGCCGGCAGGCCGGGTTGGTGGCTGCGCAGCCACTCATCCAGGCGCATGCCTTCGATGTAATCGGTGACCAGGTACGGTTGCCCGGATACGGTCAGTCCGGCATCCAGCAAACGCACGATGCCGGGATGGCGCAGCGCGGCCAGCAGGCGGCGCTCGGCTTCGATGCCCTCGCGCAAGGCCGGGCGTTCATCGCGGATGAACTTGATCGCCACCTGCTTGTCGAACAATCCGTCGGCACGCTCGCCGAGCCAGACCTCGCCCATCCCGCCGCGGCCAAGCAGGCGCAATGCGCGCCAGTTCCCGACCACCTCGCCGGCACGCCCCGTCGCGCCATCGGTGGCCGCTTCGATCCAGTGGCCATCGGATTCTTCCACCCCTCGCAGCCACGCCGCCACCACTTCGGCATCGCCTGCATCCTGCTGCGCCAGCTTGTCGAGAAATGCGCCGCGTTGCTCCAGCGGCAGGTCGAGCACGGCATCCAGCAGCGCTTCCCGTCGCGCCCAGTCGCAGGTGCCGGATGACGATGTGCTCATGCCCCGGTGTCCGGATCCAGACGTTTGTGCAACCAGCCACGCGCCTTGATCCAGTCACGGCGCACGGTGCTGCGATCAATGCCGAGGACTTCACCGGTCTCGGTTTCGGTCAAGCCGGCGAAGTAACGCAGGTGGACCACCTGTGCCAGCCGCGGACGTGCCTGCTCGAGTCGATCCAGCGCATCGGCCAGTTCCATCATGCGCTCGGCTTCGGCCCGTTGCGGATCACTGACCAGCTCGTCATCCAGCGTGACGTGCAATGCACCTCCGCCGCGCTTGTCGGCCACGCGATCGCGCGCATGGTTGATCACGATGTAGCGCATGGCCTGTGCCGCCACCGCGAGGAAGTGGCGGTGATCCATCTGCTCGATGCGCTCGGCCGCCCCGGCCAGCTTGAGCCAGGCCTCATTGACCAGTGCGGTGGTGGACAGGGTTTCCCCGGCCATGCCGCGGCGACGCTGGCGGCGCGCGATCTGGCGCAACTCCTGCTGCAGCTGGGTCATCAGGCTGGCCAGGCTGTCGGCCTCATGGTCGAGCGCCGCTTCCAGGCAGGCGCGGACATCGAGTTCTTCCGGGGTGCTCATCACACGCTTGCAGGCAACCAGCCACGCTTGGCCGTGTCAGCATGAAGCCTAGCACCGCCCCCTCTCGCCCGCCATGCAGCGCCGTCCGCGGCCGGCATCGCGGGATACACGCGGCCACGATATAATTGGCGGCTGCCGAGGGGCGCTGCGACCGCAGCGGAGTGATGATCCATCATCCGCTGCCGGCCAGGCTCGGCGAAGACTGCAACGGCGCCCGTTCACCCGTCCATCGACGCACAGAACGGAGCACGTGGAGCACGTCATGAATGCACAACTGAAAACCTTTTCCGAAGACGGCGATTACAAGGTCGCCGACATTTCCCTGGCCGACTGGGGCCGCCGCGAGATCGACATCGCCGAGCACGAGATGCCAGGCCTGATGTCGATCCGCAAGAAGTACGCACCCGAGGCGCCGCTCAAGGGCGTGCGCGTGACCGGATCGCTGCACATGACGATCCAGACCGCGGTGCTGATCGAAACCCTGAAGGACATCGGCGCCGACCTGCGCTGGGCCTCGTGCAACATCTTCTCCACCCAGGACCACGCCGCCGCGGCGATCGCCGCCAGTGGCGTGCCGGTGTTCGCCTGGAAGGGCGAGACGCTGGAGGAATACTGGGACTGCACCCTGGCCGCGCTGTCGTTCCCGGATGGCAAGGGCGGCTTCGTCGGCCCGCAGCTGGTGGTCGATGACGGCGGCGACGTGACCTTGCTGATCCACAAGGGCTACGAGCTGGAACAGGGCGACCGTTCCTGGGTCGATGCGCCGGCGGCCAGCCACGAGGAACAGGTGATCAAGAACCTGCTCAAGCGCGTGGAGAAGGAACGCCCCGGCTTCTGGAGCACCGTGGTGCGCGACTGGAAGGGCGTGTCCGAGGAAACCACCACCGGCGTGATGCGCCTGTACCAGCTGGCGCAGGACGGCAAGCTGCTGGTGCCGGCGATCAACGTCAACGACTCGGTGACCAAGTCCAAGTTCGACAACCTGTACGGCTGCCGCGAGTCGCTGGCCGATGGCCTGAAGCGGGCGATGGACGTGATGCTGGCCGGCAAGGTCGCGGTGGTCTGCGGCTATGGCGATGTCGGCAAGGGCTCGGCGCACAGCCTGCGTGCCTACGGTGCGCGCGTGATCGTCACCGAGATCGACCCGATCTGCGCGCTGCAGGCGGCGATGGAAGGCTTCGAGGTCGCCACCGTCGAGGACACCCTGGGCAGCGGCGACATTTACGTCACCACCACCGGCAACAAGGACGTGATCACGCTTGAGCACATGCGCGCGATGAAGGATCAGGCCATCGTCTGCAACATCGGCCACTTCGACAACGAGATCCAGGTCGATGCGCTGATCGCCTCCGGCGCCGAACGCACCGAGATCAAACCGCAGGTGGACAAGTTCCGTTTCGACGCCGGCAACGAGATCTTCCTGCTGGCTGAAGGTCGCCTGGTGAACCTCGGCTGCGCCACCGGCCATCCGAGCTTCGTGATGAGCAACAGCTTCTCCAACCAGACGCTGGCGCAAATCGACCTGTGGGCCAACAAGGACACGTATGAATCCAAGGTCTACATCCTGCCGAAGAAGCTGGACGAGGAAGTCGCGCGCCTGCATCTGGACAAGATCGGCGTCAAGCTGACCCGCCTGACCCCGGAGCAGGCCGCCTACCTCGGCGTGCCGATCGACGGCCCGTACAAGGCCGAGCATTACCGCTACTGATCGCCTGCCCGACACACGGGATGCGAACGACGACGGGCGCCACATGGCGCCCGTCGTGTTTCGGGTGGTGGCACATGCCGGCGCCGCGCCGCTCTGGCGGGTGCTGGCGCCGGGCAGGCGCAGAAAAATGAGCGCTTTTGCCGCGATTTGGTGATTGACAAGGACTGGGGCATGCGAATCGCGCTTTCCGGCCGGCATCGGTGCCGGTGGCCCCGCCAAGCAGTGGAGCCCCGATGTCCGAATCGATCCAGCCCGTACCGTCCCCTGAACGCCGCGCCCCCGTGCTGCTCGGCCTGGGCGTACCCGCATTGATCGCGTTGCTGGCGCTGTGGCAATGGTGGCGGGTCGCCACCGACCAGGCGATGGGCGATGTGCTGCCGGCGGCGCATCGATCCACACATGCGGAATGGGCCGGTGGGCTGGCGTGGTTGCCCCCCTTGACCTTGCTGCTCGGGGTGGCCGCGATCGGCGTCTTTCTGCTGGCGCTGTGGGGTTTGCGCCGCGCGACGCGACAGGCACTGCATTCGCGCGCGCGGCTGCTGCAGGCCTTCGATGCCGGTCGGTGCTGGCTGCCGGTGTTCCTGCTGGTGCAGACCAGTCTGGTGTTCTTCGGCCTGATCGGCCTGTCGAGTTTCGAGGCCCTGCGCCTGGTCGATGCCGGCGACCTGGGCCGCGGGCCGCTACGCGCGATCGGCGTGCTGGCGCTGTGTGCGCTGGCCCTGCTGTGGATGTGGCTGCTGATCGTGCGCGACATGCTGCGCCTGTCGCTGCGCAGGACGCAGCCGGAGCCGATCCGGATCATGGGCCAGGCGCTGACGCGCGATGCCGCACCGGCACTGTGGCGCTACGTCGAGCGCCTGGCAGGACAACTGGCGACGCGGCCACCGGACGCCGTGCTGGTGGGCCTGAACGAAGGCTTCTTCGTCACCGAACACCCGGTCGCGCTGGTCAGCGGCAAGCCGGTGCCGCCCGGCCGCGTGTTGTACCTGCCACTGCCCTACGTGGCCTTCATGGCGCGTGATGAGGTGTCGGCGGTGATCGGCCACGAGTTGGCCCACTTCCACGGCGAAGACACCGAATACAGCCTGCGTTTCGCACCGGTCTACCGCGCGGCGGTGGACAGCATCCTTGCCATCACCAACGAGCACGACGACAACGACGGCGGTTGGCGCGAGCTGCTGAGCCGGCCGGCGACCCGCTTCGGAAAATGGTTCCTGAGCGAGTTCGACCACGCCGTGCAGCACTGGAGCCGACAGCGTGAACTGGCCGCCGATGCCTTCGGCACGCGCGTCGCCGGCCGGCAGGCCGTCGCCTCGGCGTTGCTGCGCATCAGCGCATTGCATGCCGTCGTCGAGGCGGCGCTGCAGCACAACCGCGAGGCGCCCCCGGGTCGCCACGAGGGCGTGCTGACGCTCGTCCGCCGCTGGGTCGCCGAACACGGCCCGGATGATCCGGCCACGCACCTGGGCGAGCGCCAGGCGCATCCGCTCGATACCCACCCACCGCTGGCGCAACGGCTGCAGGCACTGGGCGTGGCGATCGACGCGCACCTGCTGCAACGCGCCCTGGACCGGAACGAAAGCGGCCTGCTCGCCGAGCTGGGGCTGGAAGCGGCCCCGGGCAACGCTGCGGCGCCATGAAGCACCCGGCTGAACACACCGTCCCACCACACCCCCAACGGAGATTTGCACCATGACCGATATCACCTCCTCGCTGGAACAGGAATTTGCCGAACAGTCGCAGCACGAGCGCGAGCGCGCGATCGCCGAGCTGCGGCAGCTGGACGCCGATGGGCGTGGTCGCGTGGACGTGTGGCCATCGGCGCTGCTGATCGGCATCCTGACCGGTGCATTCGGCCTGGCGCTGGCCTACCTGGCCTTCAGCTCGGCAAAGCTCGGCGGCATCGAAAAGCTGGGTTTCGGCGGCGTTGGCCTGGCGCTGGTCGCATTCGCGGTGTGGATGCTGTTCCTGCGCGCGCGGCAGCCCACCTTCACCCTGACCGAGCAGGGCGTGGACGTGCGCGGCGTCTTGCTGCCGTGGACCTCGATCGACGATTTCGAGGTGATGACCAACACCATCAATGGCGTCGCCACCATGACCACGGTGACACTGGAGCATGTCGCCGGCTACGAGGCACCCAAGTTGCCGCTGGCGCGCGGGGTCGGCCAGAGCGCGAAGGACCGCAAGAGCGGCAACTATCGCAGTGTCCTCAGCCTGTTCGTCAAGCCCAAGGGCATGAGCAGCGAGACGCTGGCCGGCCACATCGGGCGGCTGCACGCCGGCGCACAGGCCCGTGAGGAGCTGCAACGGCTGGGGGCCTGAACACGGCCAGCGCCGTTGCCCGCGCCTTGACCGGCTACCGCCCTGGACAGCCATGCGTCCCAGCCATCCAGGGTGCTGGCCGGTTGCACCACATGCGCCTTGTAGCGCTCGAACTCGCCGGGCGCAAAACGCAGCCGGGCGACCAGCTGTGACGGTTCGGACATCGCAATCTCCCTTGATGTGCAGCCACGGAATCATCGGCTGCCAATCACTCATGCGGCGCGCACGGCACCGGGCCGGGAATCATCGGCAGCCCCGTCCGTGTTGTCAGCCGTGGCCTGCGGGCGCCAACGTTGCAGCAACAGGGTATTGCCGACCACGCTGAGCGAGGAAAACGCCATCGCCGCGCCGGCGATGATCGGGTCCAGCCAGCCCAGCGCGGCCAGCGGGATGCCGACCACGTTGTAGGCGAAGGCCCAGAACAGGTTCTGCCGGATCTTGCGCGTGGTGCGGCGCGACACGTCCAGCGCATCGGCGACCAGACCCAGACGCGGGCGCATCAGGGTGATCGCGGCGGCATGCATGGCGACATCGGTGCCACTGCCCATGGCAATGCCGACATCGGCCGCCGCCAATGCCGGGGCGTCGTTGATGCCGTCACCGACCATGGCCACGATGCCGTCTTCACGCAACGCGGTGATCGCGGCCGCCTTGTCCGCCGGCTGCACATTGGCCTGCACCTGATCGATGCCGAGCTCGCTGGCGACCGCCTGTGCCGCGCCCGCGTTGTCGCCCGAGATCATCACCGTGCGCACGCCCAGCTCATGCAGGTGCGTGATCGCCGCACGGGCATCGGCGCGCGGGGTGTCACGGAACGCTAGCAGGCCATGCAGGCGTGGCCCGTCGCCGCCGTCACCGGCGAGCCAGGACACGGTATGCCCGGCCTGCTGCAGGGCCTCGGCTTGCGCGTGCAGCGGTGCGATGTCGATGTCGGCTTCATCCATCATCCGTGCCGAACCGAGCATCACGCGCTGGCCGTCGTGCCGGCCCTCGACGCCACGGCCGGCCACCGCGCGCACGTCCTCGACCGCGGCGCGCGGCAGCTCGCCGGCGGCATCCAGCACCGCATGCGCCAGTGGGTGTTCGCTGCCGGCCTGCAGTCCTGCGGCAAGCGCGAGCAGGGCCGCATCATCGCCATCCGTCGCGTGCAGTTCGACCAGTCGCGGCAGGCCGCGGGTCAGCGTGCCGGTCTTGTCGAACGCCACCACGTTGACGCGATGCGCGGTTTCCAGCGCCTCGGCGTCCTTGATCAGGATGCCGGCACGCGCGGCGACGCCGGTGCCGGCCATGATCGCGGTCGGCGTGGCGAGGCCGAGCGCGCATGGACAGGCGATCACCAGCACCGCCACCGCATTGAGGATTGCCTTGGACCAGTCGCCATCGACGAGGCCCCAAGCCAGCAGGGTGAGCAGTGCCGCGACTACCACCAGCGGCACGAACACCGCGCTGACCCGATCCACGGCCTTCTGGATCGGCGCCTTCTTCGCCTGCGCGTCCTCGACCAGACGCACGATGCGCGCCAGTGCCGACTCGGCACCCACCGCCGTGGTTTCCACCACCACCCGGCCCTCGCCATTGACCGCGCCACCGGTGACCGCATCACCCGTCTGCCTCGCCACCGGCAGCGATTCGCCGGTGATCAGCGACTCGTCGGCATGCGTGCTGCCACTCTGGATGCGGCCATCGACCGGGAAGCGTTCGCCCGGACGCACCACCACGCGGTCGCCGACCTCTACCTCGGCGATCGGGACATCCACTTCCTTCTCGCCACGCAGCACGCGCGCAGTATCCGGGCGCAGCGCCTGCAGCGCGCGGATCGCTTCGCTGGTGCGGCGCTTGGCGCGCGATTCGAGGAACTTGCCCAGCAGGATCAGGGTGATGATCACCGCCGAGGATTCGAAGTACAGCGCGTCCGCGCCCGGCGTTCCGACCGGCAGCAACAGGTGGTACAGACTGAGCCCGTAGGCGGCACTGGTGCCCAGCGCCACCAGCAGGTCCATGTTGCCGGTGCGCGCCTTGAGCGCATGCCAACCGGCGCGATAGAAGCGTGCGCCCAACCAGAACTGCACCGGCGTCGCCAGCGCCCATTGCAGCCAGCCCGGCAGCATCCAGTGCTTGCCGAAGGGCATGCCGAGCATCGGCAGCACCAGCGGCGCGCTGAGCAGGGCGGCGATCAGCAGATGCCGTGCATCGCGCCGGCGCCACCACGGCTCGGTGCTGGCCTGCCGCGCGGCATCAGCGCCGTCTTCGGCGATCAGTCGCGCCGGGTAGCCGGCGTCCGCGGCGGCGGCGAGCAAGGCGGCCGGCTGCACGTCCTCCAGCGCGCGCACGCTGGCGCGCTCGGTGGCGAGGTTGACGCTCGCCTCGACCACCCCCGGCACCCGTGCCAGCGCGCGTTCCACCCGGCCCACGCAGGAGGCACAGGTCATCTCGGTGATCGCCAGTTGCCACGTGCGCACGGGCACCTCGTAGCCAGCATCCTGCACCGCCTCGATCAGCTGGCTCGCCTGCACCGAGGCCGGCACGTGCACTTCGGCGACCTCGGCGGCGAGGTTGACCACGGCGCTCTCCACACCCGGCACCTTTTTCAGTGCACGCTCCACCCGGCCCACGCAGGAAGCGCAGGTCATGCCGCGCACCGGCAGGCGCAGCACCTCGTCTGCAGCGGGTCCCGATGCTGCGGTCATGCGTCGCAGGCAAGCACCGTGTAACCCTCATCCTCGATGGCGCGACGCACGGCCTCCTCGTCGCTGACACCGCTGACCTCCACCGTGCCCTGCTCCAGATCCACCTGCGCGCTGCCACCCAGGGCTTCGATCGCCTTGCCCACGGCGCGTGCGCAGTGCCCGCAGGTCATGCCTTCCACTGTCAGTTTCATCTCGCCCTCCACGCCGGCCATGGCCGGACATTGCTGCATGCCAGTCCACCATGATGCGCCACGCGGCCTGCCAGCGGCCAGCGTGGCAGGATTCAGGGCCGCCAGTTGGCGTTGGCTTCCCAGAACTCGACGCTGCGGCGGTAGGCTTCGCGATCGATGGCAACGCCGGATCCGCCCTCCTCCACGCCCAGCGCATTGCGCATCATGGTGATCGGTGCCATCGGGATTTCTTCCGGCGTCATCGTGTACAGGCAGCCGACGATGCCCCAGTCGCCGTCGATCGGTGCGCCTTCCTTCGCCATCTGTTCGGCGCTGTAGAGGATCGGGATCAGGTAGTCGGCGACCGGCGGCTCGACGCCCTCGAACCAGCGCACCAGCACCGGCAACTCGCTGCGGTTGCGCGCCTCGTAGGCGCTGCGCAGCCGGTGCCGGTTGGCCTCGGTGATCGGCACCGTCAGGCAGCGGGTCGATGTCCAGTTGCGATGCACATGCAGCTTGCAGAACGGCGCGTAGCCATCGAGCACCTTCAGCGGCGGCTCGTCATTGAGGCGCTGCTGGAATTGCTCCGGGGTGCAGTCGAGAACGGTGTTGCCGCGCGGCTCGCGCGGAAACAGCCGGCTGCGGGCAAATTCGGTGAGGACGATCGACATGGCGGAAAGCGTGGAAAACCGCGCACAAGGGTACCCCCTGCCGATCCCGGCGGTCGCGAGAGTTCACTTCCATCCCGATAAAGCGATATAGTTGTCGTTTCCATCTTCCATGGCCCCTTCGCCTTGCTCAGCTTCGAATTCTTCCCGCCCCGCGACCCGCGCCAGCAGGCGCAACTGGACCGTGCGCTGCGCCAGCTCAAGCGGCATCGACCGCAGTTCGTGTCCTGCACCTACGGCGCCGGCGGCTCGACCCGTGAGCCGACCCTGCACACCGTGCAGCACCTGCGCGAGGCGCATGCGGTGGATTGCGTGCCGCATCTGACCTGCATCGGCAGCCGTGTCGAGGATGTGCGTGCGCTGCTCGACCACTATCGTGAGCTCGGCTGCCGCCGCATCGTCGCGCTGCGCGGCGACATGCCCTCCGGTTCGTTCAGCCATGGCGAATTGCGCCATGCCAGCGACCTGGTGCGCCTGATCCGCGAGGAACATGGCGAGCACTTCCGCATCAAGGTCGCGGCCTACCCGGAAACCCATCCGCAGGCCGCCGATGCGCAGGCCGATCTGGAACATTTCCGGCACAAGATGCAGGCCGGGGCCGATTGTGCGATCACGCAATACTTCTACAACGCCGACGCCTATTTCCGCTTCATCGACGACATCCGCGCACTCGGCATCGATGCGCCGGTGACGCCGGGCATCATGCCGATCGCCAACTTCACCCAGCTGCGCCGCTTCTCGGAAAGCTGCGGCGCGCAGATTCCGCGCTGGGTCGAACAGCGCATGCACGGCTTCGGCGATGACGCCGAGGCAATCCGCGAGTTCGCCGCCGATCTTGTCGCCTCGCTGTGCCGGCGCCTGCTCGAAGGCGGTGCACCCGGCCTGCACTTCTACACCTTGAATCTCGCCAAGCCGACGCTCAACGTGTTGCAGCGTCTCGACCTGCCGGCTGCCGAAGCCGAGCCCGCCATGCCCTGACCGCCGTCGGCCGGCGGCCCGCAGGCGGCGGCATTGCAGCCGCCTGCACGGCGCTAAGATGGCGCGGTGAGTACCGCCTTTCCCACCCGCCAACGCAGCGGCCGCAGCATGATCACGCAGGCGTGTGCCGCGTTTGCGTTCGGTCTGGCGCTGGCATTCATTCCCACCGCCGACGCCCAGACCCCGCAGGTACGCCGCTGCACCGCCGCCGACGGCAGCACGGTGATGACCGACCGGCCCTGCGCCGCGATCGGTGCCGAGGAACGCCTGCCGCGACTGGCACATGCCGGCCCTGCACGCATGCGTCCGTATCGCGGCGGCTGTGCGCGCACGCTGGAGGAACTGAGTTACGAGGTGGCGGCGGCGATCGACATGCAGGATGCCAATCGCCTGGCCAACAGCTATCACTGGGCCGGGCTGGATACGCGCAGCGGCTATCGGGTGCTGGCGCGGCTGGAGGCGATCGTCAAGCGACCGCTGCTCGACATCGGCCCGGCCGGTGGCGGCAGCGATGGCGAGCCGCAGTGGGTCGAGGATGAGGAGGGCGTGCTGGTGCCGATCTACCCGCGGCCACGCCCTCCGAGCGGCCTGCGCATCGAGCAGTCACTGGGACGTTCGGCGGCTTCCTCCCGCACCACCTTCGCCCTGCGCCGGCATGCCGGCTGCCTGTGGATCAGCTTCTGAGGCGAGCGCTGGCGGCAACAGGACGTCGGTTTCAGCCGGCTCGAACGCCAGCGTGGCGACCACCCCGCCCTGCTCACCCGGGGTGACGTGCACGCGCCAGCCATACAGGTCACACAGGCGACGCACGATGGACAGCCCGATGCCGCCGCCCTGGGTGTGTTCGGCATGCGTCCCGCGGTAGCCCCGCTCGAACAGCCGCGCGGCTTCCTCGGCCGACAGCCCGGGGCCGGAATCGATCACTTCCACCGCATCGGGCAGCAGGCGCACCACCACCTCGCCCTGGGTGGTGTACTTCACCGCATTGCCGATCAGGTTGCCGAGCGCGACGCTGACCGCCGCTTCCGGCGCATCCACCACCAGGCCGGGCTCGCCTTCCAGGCGCAATTGCAGCGGCTTGCCGCGCAGCTGCGAGCGATGCGCATCCAGCAATTGCTCGGCCAGCCGTGCGACATCGGTGGCCCCATGCACGCGCTCGTTGCGCGAAAGCTGCAGCAGGGCGCTGGTGAGATCGGCGCCATTCTGCTGTGCGCGCTGGATGCGCAGCAGACGCTGGCGCGTGCGCTCGTCGAGGTCGTCCTGCGAAAGCAGCAACTCGGCGGCACTGCCGATCACCGCCAACGGGGTGCGCAACTCGTGGCTGAGGTCGCTGTTGAACTCGCGGTCGCGCTGCACCACCTCGGTCAGCCGCGCCGAATAGTCATCCAGCGCCTTGGCCAGCTCGCCGACTTCGTCGTCGGCGAAGTACGGCGCCAGCGCTTCCGGGTCGGAACTGCTGCCGGCGCGCCGCAGGCGCCGCGCGAGGTCGGTCACCGGGCTCATCACCTTGGACGCCGACCACCAGCCCAGCAGCAACGACAACAGGCCGAAGCCGACCACGGACAGGCCGAGCAATTGCTTGATGCGCATCTCGCCGCGATCGCTGCGGGTGGTGTCGTAGGCGAGGAAGAACCACTCATCCGGCGTCTTGCGCACCGCCAGCTTGTAGGAAAACGTGCTGCCGTCCTCGTCGACCCCGCTCAGGGAGTGGATGCCATCACCCAGGCGGTACCAGTCGGGCTGGGTTTCCTTGAGCTTCTCGAACTCGTCACGCCGCACCACCTGCCCGACCATCTGCTGGAATTGCACGCTGACGTTCTTCTTGTCCTCGCTGGCATACCAGTTGCGCGCGTACTCGTCGATGTTGTCATTGAGCACGTCCTCGACCAGCGCGTTCTGCACGAACGAGCGCACATGGTCGGTGGCATAGGCGAACAGCAGGGTGAGGCCGAGCCCGAGCAGGAAGAACGACCAGATGATGCGGCTGCGCAGCCGCCGCCGCCGGGTCAGGCGGCGCACCATGCCATCGGACTGCGACACCGGCTTACTGGCTGTCGTCGGGTGCGGCGATGCGGTAGCCGATGCCATGGCGGGTCTGGATCAGGGGCACGTCGAAGGGCTTGTCGACCACGCTGCGCAGGCCATGGATATGCACCCGCAACGAGTCCGAATCCGGCAATTCCTCGCCCCAGACCCGGGTTTCCAGCTCCTGCCGGGTCACCACCGACGGGCTGGCTTCCATCAATGCCTGCAGGATCTTCAATGCGGTGGGGTTGAGTTGCAGCAGCTTGCCCTGGCGGCGCACCTCCAGCGTGCCGAGGTTGTATTCGAGGTCGGCGACCTGCAATTCGCGGCTCTGCACGCCCTTGCCGCGGCGTACCAGCGCGTTCAGGCGCACCTCCACTTCCTGCAGCGCAAACGGCTTGACCAGGTAATCGTCGGCACCGGAGTCGAACCCGGCCAGCTTGTTGTCCAGGGTGTCGCGTGCGGTCAGCATCAGCACCGGGGTCTGCTTGCGCGCATCGTTGCGCAACTTGCGGCAGACCTCGAGGCCATCCATGCCCGGCAGGTTGAGGTCGAGCACGATCGCATCGAACTCGTTGACCACCGCCAGGTGCAATCCGGTCACCCCGTCGGCGGCGAAGTCCACCGTATGGCCGCGGTCTTCGAGGAAGTCGCCAAGATTGGCGGCGATGTCCTGATTGTCTTCGATCACCAGTATGCGCATGAGTGCTCCGCTTGCGACATGGGTGCCGCGTATGGTTTCAATTCTGCCATGCCGGCCGCGGGCAGGTTCAGGTCGATGTCGCAGCGCCGCGTGGGCGCGCAGCGCCGGCCACGACGCTGCCCGGCGTGCGTCGCCGTGCCATGCCCGGTGCCTGTGCGGCATGGCGCGTCACGTGCTCGATGATTGCCGATGCCACATCCACGCCACTGGCCTGTTCGATGCCTTCCAGGCCGGGCGATGCGTTCACTTCCAGCAGCAGTGGGCCGCGTGCGGAGGCGATCAGGTCAACCCCGGCCACGCCCAGGCCCAATGCCTGCGCCGCACGCACCGCGAGCGCGGCTTCCTGCTCGCTGACCGCGTGCGCATGGGCATGCCCACCGCGATGCAGGTTGGCACGAAACTCGCCCTCGTCCGCCTCGCGCCGCATCGCCGCGACCACGCGTTCACCCACCACCAGGCAACGCAGATCGCTGTTGCCGGCTTCGGCGATGAATTCCTGCACCAGAAACTGCGCATGCAGGCCACGCAGGGCATCGATCATGCCGCGCGAGGCGGAGAGCTTTTCCGCCAGCAGGACGCCGCTGCCCTGTGCACCCTCGTTCAACTTGATCACGTGCGGCGGGGGACCAAGCATCGCCAGCAGGTCGCTGGTGTCGTCCGGGTTGTCGCCGAACACCGTCGCCGGCATCGCCAGGCCCTGCGCCGCCAGCAACTGGTGCGCGCGCAGCTTGTCGCGGGCACGGGCGATCGCGTCCGAAGGATTCGGCGTCCATGCGCCCATCAATTCGAACTGGCGCAGCACCGCACTGCCGTAACGCGTGATCGAGGTGCCGATGCGCGGGATCACCGCGCGGTAATCGCTCAATGGCGCACCCTTGTAACGCAGCGTGAAACCGTCGTTGCCGATGCGCATGTAGCAGCGCAGCGGATCGAGCACGCGCACGCTGTGGCCACGTGCACGCGCGGCCTCGACCAGGCGGCGGGTGGAATACAACTTCGGATTGCGCGACAGGATCGCGAGTTTCATCAATGCAGGTCCGGCCGCGGGGGACAGGCGCCATGGTGCAGGATCGGCAATGAAGGCCGGCTGCACGTGCGCACATGAAAACGGCAGCCCGCAGGCTGCCGTGATCGGTCTGGAGCGGGTGAAGGGAACAGCACCCGGTCGCTAACTCGTTTATTACGAACGCTTTTTCCGATCCAAGCGTCACGGAATAGACTCGATTGTGGACTCAAGTCTTCGGCCTGGTCAACGCAAGCCGCTGCGGGTGATCCAAATCGAGCCAAGCTCATCCATCAACAGCCAGAGCATCGGATTTCATACCGAAGTCTATCTGTCCACTGGCACATCACGCCACAGGCCGCTACGGACAGGTGAGCTGCGTCCTCAAAGGATTGACTCATCATCGACAGGCGCGGTCCCGCCCGCCTTTCGCCCGCTCGATGAACCGCTTCATGGGCTCCGAGGGTTCGCCCCGGCGGCGCAGCAGGTAGGTAGAGAGCACCGGTGGGCTGCCGGCCAAGGGACGAATGGAGATGTCCGGGCGCTGTAGCGTCTGCACCTGCGAGGCGATGGCGAAGCCGATGCCGTAGCCTGCACCGACCAGGGTCAGCATCACGCCCAGGCTGGTCACTTCATCGACCAGCTTGAGCGGCGTGCCTGCGTCCTGCAGCAGCGCTTGAATCTGATGGCGGCAGCCCGATCCCGATTCGGGATGGCACAGAACCAGCGGGAACTTCAGGGCTTCGGCCAGCGGCACCTGCACGTGTGCCAGCAAGGGGTGGCGTGCGGGCACGATCACCGACAGCGGATCGGTCCACACCGGCTCGGCGACGAGGCCATCATGTACCGCGTTTGACAACGCAAAGCCGATGTCCAGCAGATCGTCGTGCAGCGTCTTGAGCTGCTGCGCGAACGGCAGCTCGAAGACGCGAATCTCCATCTCGGGCTCCTCCTCGCGGCTGCGTGCCAGCAAGGTGGCGATGCGGGGCTGCGCCAGGCCGTCGCAGATCGCGATGCGCAGATGGCCCTGGTAGCCCTGTGCCGCCGCCTTGGCACTCTTGACTGCCTGCTCCACGGTGGCCATCACGCGTCGGCATTCGCCTAGGAACACCTGGCCGGCCCAGGTCAGCCGCGTCAGGCGGGTGCTGCGGTCGAACAACTGCACGCCAAGCTGGCTTTCCAGGTCGCGCATTGCTCGTGATACGGGAGATTGCTCGATCCCGAGACGCTCGGCCGCGCGGGCGAGATGCAGCTCTTCCGCGACTGCAACGAAATAGCGTAGCAATCTAGGCTCCAAGGCAGCCTCCCATCGGCCCTTTACACCAGGTCTTGGTACGAGCCAGCCACCAAGCGATGGGGATGTCGATCAGGATCAGGGTGACGACGCCTGCTAAACGTGCGGTCAACCGGAGGGCTTGCAGATCACTATCCGTCAGCACGCAAACACCCTCGTGTCAATGCGCATGCTTCGTGTCCGAGCACCCGAGTGTGTAAAGGATGCTCTTCGGTGAACTGCCCAAGCGAATGGTCCAGACTTTCATGCCGCAGGCCCCTCGACTACTCAATACATATGCTGGCCGCCGTTCATCGCCACGTTGCTGCCGGTCATGAAGGCGGCGGCTTCGCTGGCGATGAAGGCGACAAGTGCCGCAATCTCGTCCGGCTGGCCCAGACGGCCAACCGGAATCGCATCGATGATCTTCTGGCGCATGTCCTCCCGCACCGCCATCACCATCTCGGTGGCCAGATAACCCGGCGACACGGTGTTGACCGTCACACCCTTGCGCGCGACCTCCTGCGCCAGCGCCTTCGTGAACCCGTGCACGCCGGCTTTGGCCGCCGAATAATTGGTCTGCCCGAACTGGCCCTTGCTGCCGTTGATCGACGAGATGTTGACGATGCGACCCCAGCCGCGCTCGACCATCGGATCGATGAACGGCTTGGTGACGTTGAACATGGAGTCCAGGTTGGTGCGCAGTACGGCATCCCAACCGGCCTTGTCGAGCTTGCGCAGCGTTGCATCGCGGGTGATGCCGGCGTTGTTCACCAGGATGTCGATCCGATGACCGTCGGCGTGGATGCGCCGCGCCATTTCCTGCGTTGATTCGTAGTTCGATACATCCACCCCGTAGGCAGCAAGTTTGTAGCCCTGTGTCGCTTGCGCTTGCTGCCACTGGCCAATCGTGGTGTTGCCGGGGGTATGCGTGACGATCACGCGGTGGCCGGCATCGTGCAGGGCACGGGCGATCGCAGCGCCCAACCCCCGGTTGCCTCCCGTCACCAGCGCCGTCCGTTGCGTCGTATTCATTGCCGTCCCCTCATTTCTTGGTCTTGCCCTGGGGTACGGCGCTTGGGGCGGTCCAGGGCTGGGTCCAGCGCTGGCAAAGCTGCGTGAAAGAGGCTGCGTCGCCACTCGCGCCGAATGCCTCGGAGACAGACTCCTGCCAAGTCGTGAGCGCCTGGCGCAGTCCATTGGCAAAGGCCGTCTGGCTCTTGGCTGCTACTTGCCCGACCGCTTGGGCATCGCCCATGCGGCCTTGGCACAGACGCCAGAACACTTCGGACGGCAAGGTCGCGAGCGCTTGCCAGTCGGCCGCCTGTTGGAGGCCCTGGATGCGCGAGGTGGTCTCCAGCACGCTGCCAGCGCTGAGCTGTTGCATGACTTCGAGCCAGTGATGGCTGCTCTCCTGCAGCAAGCGCGTGATCTGCAGTTGCAGCTCGGCATTGGCTTTGTAGAGATGGATTGGCAGTTCGTTGCTCATTGCAGTGCCCTTCGGTCATGGTGGGCCCCCTTCGGGGCGGGTGTAGGCCATCCCAAGCGATGTCCCTGTTGAAATGGTCTTGTCTTGTCTCGGCTTCGGCGCGTCGTATCAGCGCATTGCCACATAGGTTCCCGGTGCATCACCAAGCGGGACCTGCGTGCCGCCCATGGCAGGCGGCGATACCCGCTCGGTCGAATGTCGTGCCAGCCACTGCTGCCAGGCTGGCCACCATGAGCCCTCGTTCAGCGGGGTTTCGGTACGCCACGTTTGCGGATCGACGTAGCGAGCGCCGACGCTGCGGGTCGCAATCTGGTAGCTGCGCCGGGGGTGCCCCGGCTCGCTGACCACGCCGGCGTTGTGCCCGCCGCTGGTCAGTACGAAGGTCAGCTCCGCATCACTGAGCAGATGCATCTTGTACACGGATGGCCAGGGGGCAACGTGGTCGCGCACCGTGCCGACGATGAGCATCGGCACTTCGATGTCGGCGATCGCCACCGGCCGTCCGCCGACCTGGTAGCGTCCCTCGGCCAGATCGTTGTTCAGATACAAACGCCGCAGGTACTCGCTGTGCATGCGATACGGCATGCGCGTCACGTCGGCATTCCATGCCATCAGGTCATTGAACTCCTGCCGTTCGCCCAGCAGGTACTCGCGCACGCGCCGCGACCAGATCAGGTCGCGCGAGTTGAGCATCTGGAAAGAGGCGGCCATCTGCTTGCCGTCGAGATAGCCCTTGTCCCACATCCCGGCTTCCAGCCAGGCAAGTTGACTGTCGTCGATGAAAAGCGCGATTTCGCCCGACTCGCGGAAGTCGGTCTCCGACGCCAGCAGCGTCAAACTGCGCAGCCGTTCGTCGCCATCGCGCGCCATCGCGGCTGCGGCGATCGTCAGCAAGGTGCCGCCCAGGCAATAGCCAACCGCCTGCACCTTGCGCTCGGGCACGATGGCCGTGACCGCGTCCAGTGCATCCATGACCCCCAGCCATCGGTAATCCTCGAGGCCGAGGTCGCGATCGGCCGCGGTCGGGTTCTTCCAGGAAAGGATGAACACCGTATGCCCCTGGTCGACCAGGTACTTCACCATCGAGTTGTGCGGTGACAGGTCGAGGATGTAGTACTTCATGATCCAGGAGGGCACGATCAGCACCGGCTCGGCATACACATCGGGGGTCGTGGGTGTGTACTGGATCAGCTCGATCAGGTGGTTGCGAAACACCACCTTTCCTGGTGTGACCGCCACGTCCTGGCCGACTTTGAAGCCTTCGACCCCGGCCGGTTCATCGTCAAGCGCAAGACGCTGTGTATCGTCGAGGAAGTTCATCGCGCCGCGCCACAGGTTGGCGCCGCCGCTGGTTCTGATGGCTTCCAGCACTTCCGGGTTGGTCCAGATGAAATTCGATGGCGACCACATGTCCAGCCACTGCCGCTTAGCGAAAGTGACCATGTTCTCGTGATGGCGCGACACGCCGCGCACGCCGGTGGTGGCGTTGTGCCACCACTGCTGCTGCAGCAAAAAGCCCTGGTGGATCACGTTGAACGGCCATTGCTGCCAGGCCGGCGCCTCGAAGCGCCGATCCTGCTCCAACGGCTCGATGCACGTGGGGCAGCCGTGGGCACTTGCAGCGTGCGCGACGTAGCGCGCCAAGCGTCGCTGCTTGTGCAATCCCTTTTCGATCAGGCTGCGCTGCTTGCCCGGTGAAAGGCTCAGGTGCAGCGCCCAGTCGTACCAAGCCAGCAAACCCGCCGCCGGTGACAACCCGCCAGTGCCGCGTGCCCGGCACGCGTTCGCAAGCGTATCCAGGACATCGGGGCGACAGACGACTTCGGACGGTGCCGGCGCGGGCTTGTCAGGTATGGCAAGGGTGTTCATCTCTGGTCTTCCGATGTTGTAAGTAACTTATTACTATCATAATGCCTACGGGAAAAGATGCAAAGCCTTGAAGAACGCCCGGGGGATTTCCGCCTTCGCTCGAACGAAACCGCTTCTCTTGCTCTGACTGGGGTGGCCGACCTGCCGACCGATTACTCATGATGTGCCAGAGGAGTGTGTTCGCTTCCTGGGTCTCGTCAGCTCACTTGGCCACGATCCATGGATGGGGCAGGAACCATCCTTTCCCATGCGATGAACCGTATTCCCGATCTTGCGACGCGGATGTTTTGCATGTTAGGATAGTAATAAGTCACTTACTTTATGGAGTCTGATCGGTGAGCGAACGTCCTCAACATCTGTCCGCTGAAGAGCGGCGTGCTGCCACAGTGCAAGCGGTGGTGGACTTGGCCGCGGAGCAAAACCCGGCCGAAATCACGACCACGGCCATCGCCGATCGAATGGGTTTGACGCAGGGCGCGCTGTTTCGCCACTTCCCCACCAAGGACGCGATCCTGGAGGCAACGATGACCTGGGTCGGTGAGCGTCTGCTGGTGCGCGTGGACAAGGCGGCCGAGGGCGCCGCGTCTCCTGCCGCGGCACTCGAAGCCATGTTCATGACGCACATCGACTTCGTGGCCAAGCATCCCGGCGTGCCGCGCATGCTGTTCGGAGAACTGCAACGCTCTGGCGAGACGCTCGCCAAGCGGATGGTGCAGACCTTGCTCCGTCAATACGAACAGCGCCTGCGCCGCCTGATGGAGGCAGGCAAGGCCCAAGGCGACCTGGATGCGGATCTGGACGTAGATGCCGCCGCCGTGTTGTTCATCGGCACGATCCAGGGACTGGTCATGCAGTCGCTGTTGGCCGGCAAGGTCAGTCGCATCCGTCGTGATGCGCCAGCCGTGTTTGCCATCTATCTCCGTGGCATCACGCACACCCGATGAAACGCCTTCCATCCTGCCGCCACGCAGTTGCCCGGTCGGCCGAGAGGCACACCACGGTCATGCGATCGCGTTGCGCCTCCAGCGCGAATCCGCGTCATTCAACACTCAGCCCGACCGCCCGGCGGAACGCACACGCACACCGCGACGACGGCGAAGGCTTGGGAGTTTCCGCGATCAAGTAAAGGCCATGAAGATGACCACTCATCCACAACGCAGCATCTGGCACTGGCTGATCTCCCCGCTCGCGATCGGCTTCGGCCTGCTCACTCTTCGGGAGGGCGGCGCCGTTCTGTTTGTCGACGGCGCGGCGCGCCAAGCCGCCGGCCACTATGTGCCTTTCGTGCTCTGGTTCAATTTTCTGGCCGGGCTCGCCTACATCGTCGCCGGCGTCGGCTTGTGGATGCGCCGGCGCTGGGCCGCGTGGTTGGCGATTGTCATCACGGTGGCGACCGCACTCGTGTTCCTGGCTTTCGGAGTGCATGTGGCTTTGGGTGGCGCCTGGGAGCGGCGCACGGTGGTCGCCATGACGCTGCGCACGTTGGTGTGGGCAGGCATAGCGGCCATAGCCTGGCGCCGGTCAGCGGCGAATGCGCCGGTCGCACGCGAGCACTGAGCACCTTTATCCAGCGGAAACCCATCGATGACAACTCCAAACCTCCTCTCCAGAAAAACCCGTTGGGTCGTAATCGCCGTCGTCGTGCTCGCTCTTGGCGGCGCACTGGCGTTCTGGCTGTCGCGCGACCATGGACAACAAGATGCATTGCGCCTCTACGGCAACGTCGACATCCGCGAGGTGCAACTGGCCTTCCGTCAGCCCGGGCGCGTGATGCAAATGGCTTTCGATGAGGGCGATGCCGTCAGCGCCGGCGCGCGCCTGGCGGCGCTCGATGCGCAACCCTATCGGGAGGCCCTTGCGGCAGCGCAGGCCCAGGTGCAGGTGGCGCAGGCGGAACTGGCCAAGCTGCGCCGCGGCCTGCGACCACAGGAAATCACCCAGGCGCGCGAGGCTCTCAGACAGGCACAGGCGCTCGCCACCGAGACCGAGCGCAATTTCCAGCGCCAGAGTGGCCTGTTGGCATCGGGCGCCAGCAGCCAGCGCACGGTCGATGCAGCCCGCACGGCACGCGACCAGGCAGCCGCTGGCGTCGAAGCGGCCAAGGCGGCCCTGTCGCAAGCATCCGAAGGTTTTCGCAAGGAAGACATCGCCGCAGCAGAAGCTCGCCTTGCGGCCGCACAGGCTGCCGCAGCGCAAGCCACGACAGCCTTGGCGGACACCGAGTTGATGGCGCCCAGTAGCGGCACCGTCATCGCACGAGTGCGGGAGCCCGGCAGCATGGTCGCAAGCCAGAGCGCGGTCTACAGCCTGAGCCTGGACAAGCCGGTTTACGTGCGCGCCTACGTGGGCGAGTCGGACTTGGGGCGCATCGCGCCCGGTACTGTGGTGCGCGTCAAAAGCGATTCATCAGAGAAGGTCTATCGCGGCCAGATCGGCTTCATCTCGCCGCGCGCCGAGTTCACCCCCAAGACGGTGGAGACGACGGATTTGCGCACGGATCTGGTCTACCGCCTGCGCATCGTCATCGACGAAGCCGACAGCGACAGTGCCTTGCGCCAGGGCATGCCGGTGACGATCGAGGTCGATGCGAAAGCCGGCACCAGCATCCCGGCGGGGGAGCGTTGAAATGCAGGCAAGCCCTGCCATCGCCGCCGTGCCTGCGGGTGCGGGCGAAGACGCTGCCGTCGTCATCGAAGACGTGGACAAGCATTTCGGAGACGTAAAGGCGCTGCGGGGCTTGAGCGCGCGCATCCACTATGGGCGGCTGACGGGTCTGGTCGGCCCCGACGGCGCTGGCAAGACGACGCTGATGCGGATTCTGACCGGCCTCCTGGTGCCTAACGCCGGCCACGTCACCTTGGCAGGCTATGACGTGGTCAAGGACAACGACGCCATTCATGTCGCCAGTGGCTACATGCCGCAACGCTTTGGCCTGTACGAAGACCTGTCGGTGATGGAGAACATGCGCCTGTATGCGCAGTTGCGCGGCATGGATGCGGACCGCAACGCCGATCTGTTTGCCGAGCTGCTGGACTTCACGCGGCTCGGACCCTTCACCAAACGCCTGGCCGGCAAGCTCTCCGGCGGCATGAAGCAGAAGCTGGGCCTTGCCTGTGCGCTCATGGCGCGGCCGAAGGTGCTGCTGCTGGACGAGCCGGGCGTGGGTGTCGACCCGGTCAGCCGCCAGGACTTGTGGCGCATGGTGCAGGCGCTGACCGATGAAGGCATGGCCGTGGTCTGGTCCACCGCCTATCTCGACGAAGCCGAGCGCTGCGAGAGCGTGCTGCTGCTGAACCAAGGGCAGCTCCTGTTCGATGGCCCGCCGCAGGAGCTGACCGCGCAGCTCGAAGGCCGCAGTTTCCGTCTGGAAGACGTCGGTGCCGAGCGCCGAGCGGTCCTGACCCAGGCACTCGACCTGCCCAGCGTGAGCGATGGCGTGATCCAGGGCGCCGGCGTGCGCGTGGTGTTGCGCGAGGGCGCTCAAGCGGAGCAGCTCCAGGCCCTGTCCGATCAGGCGCGAGTGGAGCTGGCGCAGGTGCCCGCGCGCTTCGAAGACGCCTTCATCGATCTGCTCGGTGGCGGCCCCGGCGGCACTTCGACGCTGGCCGAGCGTCTGCCGCCGGTTGAGCTGGGTTCCGACATTGCCGTGTCGTGCCGAAACCTCACCAAGCGCTTCGGCGAGTTCACCGCCACCGACAACGTCAGCTTCGAGGTGCAAAAGGGCGAAATCTTCGGCCTGCTCGGCCCTAACGGCGCCGGCAAGTCCACCACCTTCAAGATGTTGTGCGGCCTGTTGAAACCAACTGCTGGCGAAGCGCATGTGGTGGGCCATGATCTGCGCCGCGCCACCGGCGCAGCCAAGAGCCGGCTCGGCTACATGGCGCAGAAGTTTTCGCTCTACGGCCTGCTCTCGGTGCAGCAGAACCTGGAATTCTCGGCCGGCGTCTACGGACTGGAAGGCAACACCCGGCGCGAGCGCATTGCCGAGATGATCGAAACCTTCGATCTGGGCGACTGGCTGTCCGCCACGCCCGATTCCCTGCCGCTGGGCCACAAGCAGCGCCTGGCATTGGCTTGTTCGCTGATGCACCGGCCGCCCGTGCTGTTCCTGGATGAACCCACTTCGGGCGTGGACCCGATCACCCGGCGGGAATTCTGGACCCACATCAACGGACTGGCCCGCAAGGGCGTGACCATCATGGTCACCACCCACTTCATGGACGAGGCCGAATACTGCGACCGCGTGGCCATGCTCTCGCGTGCGCAACTGATCGCGCTGGATACGCCCGACGCGCTCAAACGTTCGGCGGTCAGCCCCGAACAACCCGACCCGACGATGGAGGACGCCTTCATTCACCTGGTGGAGTCGTCAGACCGCGAGCTGGAGGCCGCCACATGAACGGCGCCACAATGCACAAAGACGGAAGTGGCCCCCTGCAGACCGACTTGCGCCGTTTTGATTTACGGCGCTTGATCGCCCTGGTGACCAAGGAAAGCTACCAGGCGCTGCGCGACCCCTCGACGCTGCTGATCGCGTTCGTGCTGCCAGTGGTGTTGCTGCTGCTGTTCGCCTATGCGGTGTCGCTGGATGCGAAGGATGTCCGTGTCGGCGTGGTCCTGGAGTCGCCCGGCGCATCGGCACACTCGCTGGCCGCAGCGTTTTCGGGCACCCGCTTCCTGAATACGCACTTCGCCCATGACCGGCGCGAAGTGGCCGACCAACTGGTCTCAGGCGACCTGCGCGGCTACGTGGTGATTCCGCAGGATTTCGAGCAGCGTCTGGCCCAGCGTGGCAGCGAGCCGCTGGTGCAGATCGTCACCGATGGCTCCTACCCCAATACCGCCAACTACGTCGAGAACTACGCCCGTGGCGTGGTCCAGTCCTGGCGTGCCGGACTGGACGTCGGAGCACCAGCGCAGGCCGTCATGCTGGAACCGCGCTACTGGTTCAACCCCGAGCTGGAAAGCCGCCGCGCACTGATTCCCGGTGCCATCGCCATCGTCATGACCATCATCGGCACCATGCTGACTGCACTGGTGGTGGCGCGTGAATGGGAGCGCGGCACCATGGAGGCGGTGCTGTCCACGCCGGCCTCGGTGGCCGAAATCCTGATCGGCAAGCTGCTGCCGTACTTCGTGCTCGGCATGCTGTCCACGCTGGGTGCGGCGGCGCTGGCGGTGTTCGTGTTCGGGGTCCCGATGCGGGGCTCGCTGGCGGCGCTGCTGCTGCTGTCGGCGGTGTTCATGGTGCCGGCGCTGGGTCAAGGTCTGCTGATTTCCTCCTTGGCACGCAACCAGTTCCTGGCAGCGCAGATCGCGCTGTTCACGGGTTTTCTGCCGGCTTTCATGCTGTCGGGCTTTCTGTATGAGATCGACGCGATGCCCGCGCCGATCCGGGCCATCACCCGGCTGGTTCCGGCGCGTTACTTCGTCGATTCGCTGAAGACGGTGTTCCTGGCCGGCGACATCTGGGCCGTGTTCCTGCCCAACCTGGCGGCCATGGCGGCGATCGGGGTGCTGTTCTTCGTGATCGCCAAGCGCGCCACGCGCAAGAACCTGGAGTGAAGCGATGTTGACGTCCGCATTCTCGTTGACCCGCCTGCGCGCCCAGTTCATCAAGGAGGTGCTCAGCGTCCTGCGCGACCCGCGCAGCCGCATGGTGGTGTTCGTGCCGCCGATCCTGCAGTTGCTGGTGTTCGCCTTTGCCGCGACGCTGGAAGTGCGCAACGTCGATATCGCCGTCTACGACCAGGATACGGGGCGCTGGTCGCACGAGCTGGTACAGCGCCTGGACAGCGCCCGCTTCATCACCCACATCCGGCATGTCGACAGCCAGCAGCAACTGCACGAGCTGATCGACCGTGGCGAGGTGATCGCCGCGCTCGCCATCCCGGTGGATTTCTCGCGCTCCATCGCTGCCGGCGAAAGTGGCCGCGCGCAGGTACTGGTCGATGGCCGGCGCAGCAACTCCGGGCAGATCACCGTGGCCTATCTGTCCACCATCGCCGCCGATGTCGGCGCCGAGGTCGTGCCCGACGCCCAGGCACCAACGCCCGTGGTCGTGCGCCACTGGTTCAACCCGAATCTGGTCTACCGCTGGTTCATCGTGCCCGGGCTGACGGGCATCCTGGCGCTGTTCAGCTCGCTCTTGATCACCTCGTTGTCGATCGCGCGCGAGCGCGAGCTGGGCACCTTCGACCAGTTGCTGGTGTCGCCCACCTCGACGCCCGAGATCATCATCTCCAAGTCGCTGCCGGCACTCGCAATTGGCACCGGGCTGGGCCTGTTCATGATTAGCGCGGGCGTCTTCCTGTTCGGCATCCCGTTTACGGGCTCGTTTGCACTCCTGCTTGCCAGCCTGGTGCTGTTCATCGCCTCGGTGGTCGGCATCGGCCTGATGATTTCCGCGGTCAGCATGACGCAGCAGCAGGCCATCCTGGGGGCGTTCGCCGTCGGCGTGCCGGCGGTGCTGATGTCAGGCTTTGCGACGCCTGTGGAAAACATGCCTGTCGTCCTGCAATGGCTGGCTCAGGCCATTCCGCTGACCCACTTCCTCATCATCGTCGAAGGCAGCTTTCTCAAGGCCATGCCGCCCGGTGACATTCTCGCCAGCCTGTGGCCGCTGGCGGTCATCGCCCTGGCCACGCTGACGATGGCCACCGTATTCGTCCGAGGACGCCTGCAATGAAATCCAAGCCCCGCACTCCCTTTCTTCGCGCAACCGTCACCGGCCTGACCCCTGGGCGCGCGCGTCCGCTCGCGCTGGCCCTGTCCTGCGTGCTGCTGACTGCCTGCGCAAGCGTGGGCCCCGACTACCGCGAGCCGCCGCCGGTCGACGTCGGCAGCGGCTGGAGCTTGCCGTTGGCAAGCGAATCCCAGTCCGCAGACTTGAGCCAATGGTGGTCTGCACTGGACGATCCCATCCTCGATCGCCTGATGGCCACGGCGCTGGCACAGAACCTGGATCTGCGCCAGGCTGCGGCACGCATCGATGAGGCACGCGCCCTGCGCGATCGTGTGGCCGGCGAGGCATTGCCCACCGCCGCCGCTGGCGCGAGCGTCAACCGGCGCCGTCAAAGCGAGAACGGACCCCTGCCCGTAGGTTCGATCCCCGGCCTTGACGCCACGCAGACCATCTACGACGCGGGCTTCGACGCGGCCTGGGAGGCCGACTTGTTCGGGGCCAAGCGGCGGGCGCTGGAAGGCGCCAGCGCCCGCCTGCAGGCGACCGAAGCCGAGGCGCAGGGCGTACGCATGCGCATCGTGGCCGAGGTCGCGCGCACCTGGTTCACCGCCGTCGGCGCCCGCTACGAGTTGCACGCACAACAGGCCACACTGGATACGCTGCAGCAGACCTTGGAATTGGTGCGCCTGCGGCATGCGCTGGGCGACGCGTCGGCCGCCGACGTGGAGGCGGCGTACGCCCAATGGACAGCAGTCAACGCGCTCATCCCGGATATCCAGGCGCGTCAGCGCGCCGCGATACTCAGCCTGGGCGTGCTGCTGGGCGCGCCGCCGGAGCGGGAGCTGGCACTGCTGGATGGCCCCTTGACGCCGAGCACGCTGCGGGCGCTGCCGGTGGGCGAGCGCGCAGAGATGCTGCGTCGGCGCCCGGACGTGCTGGCTGCGGAACGTCGCCTGGCAGCGAGTTCCGCCGACATCGGCGTGGCCACGGCCGAGTTGTTCCCCAAACTCTCCATCGGTGTCGGCGGCGGGTTCCAAGCGCTCAGTACGAGCGATTGGTTCGATGCATCCAGCTCGCGTTTTTCCATCCTGCCGCTGATTTCCTGGCGCCTGTTCGACGGTGGCCGTGTGCGAGCCGAAATTCGGGCACGCGAGGCGGCCGAGCGACAGGCCGCGCTGGCCTATGAGCAGGCCGTGCTGGCGGCGCTGGGCGATGCCGAGCGCGCGCTTGGCGACTACCACGGCGGGCTGGACACACTGGAGCGCCGCGGTATGGCACTGGATGCCGCGCGCACCAGCTACGGCCACGCCAAGGCGCGCTACGCGGCGGGCGACATCGCGCTGGTCGAACTGCTGGCCGCCCAGCGCAGCCTGCACGAGGCCGAAACCGCAGCCGCGCGGGCACATACCAACGCCGCCGTGCAATTGGTGGCGCTGTACAAGGCCCTTGGTGGCGGCTGGGACGTATCGACGACGGCATCGACCGCAACCCATCCGCTGCGGGGCGCTGCCGCCCCCGTCGCGTTTTCAAGCCGCTGACTCAACACAAGGGGGCCGTCATGCAAATCAACGTTGGAAATCTCGACCGCATTGTGCGCATCGTCATCGGACTGATTTTGCTCAGTCTCCCATTGTGGCTGGACTCATCCTGGCGTTGGCTGGGACTCATTGGAATCATGCCACTCCTCGCCGGCCTGGCAGGCCGCTGTCCTGGCTATCGCCTGCTCGGCCTCAGCACTTGCCCGATGCGAAAACCCGAGTGAACGCCCTATGAAACTCAGTTTTTTGGGCGCAGCCCGAGAAGTCACCGGATCGTGCTTTCTGGTCGAAGCGGCTAATGTCCGCTTCCTGGTCGATTGCGGCATGGTTCAAGGTGGGCGTATAGCAGCAGCACGCAACCACGAGCCGTTCGCGTTCGACCCGGCGTCCATTGACTTCGTCCTGCTGACCCACGCCCACATCGACCACAGCGGGCTATTGCCCAAACTCACGCGCGCCGGGTTCAAGGGGTCCATCTACGCCACGCCAGCGACGGTTGATCTGCTCGGGGTGATGCTGCCCGATAGCGCTCACATCCAGGAAAGCGATGCCAAGCGGGTTGCCAAGCGGCTCAAAGAAAAGACCGTGCCGCCACCCCTGTATACCCTACAGGATGCACACGAATGCCTGCAGCAAGTACGAGGTATCGAATACGACCGGGAGTTCGCACCCCGCGTCGGGGTGCGCGCCCGCTTTCGTGATGCCGGACACATCCTTGGTTCGGCCATCGTGGAAGTTTGGATTACCGAGTACGGTTACCCCACGAAGATCGTGTTCAGCGGCGATCTGGGTCAGCCGGGACGCCCCATCCTGCGCGACCCGACACCCATTGAGGAAGCCGACATCCTCGTCATCGAGTCCACCTACGGTGACCGCCGGCACAAGGATTTTTCGGCGACCGAAGCGGACATGATCGGCATCGTCGAGAAAACCCTGTTCGAGCGCGGCGGCAATGTCATCGTTCCGGCCTTTGCGGTCGGCCGAACCCAGGAGGTGCTCTACCACCTACATCGTCTCACCTGCGAAGGGCGTCTGCAGCGTCCAATGGTGTTTGTCGATTCGCCGATGGCCACCGAGGCCACACGCATCACGCGTGAACATCTCGAATTGTTCGACGAACAGGCGAAGCGGTTGGCCGGATGGCACGCGCGCGGCGAGAACCTCCCGTACCTGGATTTCACAGCGAGCGCTGAGGAGTCCATGGCGCTGAACCGGATTCGCTCCGGGGCCATCATTATTTCTGCCAGCGGCATGTGCGATGCGGGACGTATCCGGCACCACCTGCGCCACAACTTGCCACGCCGCGAATGCAGCATCTTGTTTCCCGGTTTCCAGGCGCAGGGGACGCTTGGCCGGCGCCTGATCGAGGGGGCCGAACGTGTACGCATCTTCGGTGAGGACATCCCGGTACATGCGGCGATCCACAGCGTGGACGGCCTCTCGGCGCATGCCGACCAGAAGGCGCTGCTGGATTGGGCCCGTGCTTTCATTCAAGCACCGGCGCAAACCTTCGTGGTGCATGGGGAATCGTCGGCCGCGCAAACCTTCGCTGACCTCTTGCAGCAGCAACTCGGCTGGCAGGTCACGGTGCCCGAGTATGGCCATGCGCTGCGCTGGCCGGACTTTCTGGCGCACGAGTGATGAAGCCCGCAGAAGATCTCGATGAACGCCTGCGCGCCATCCGCGAGTCGCCAACGTACCGGCTTGCGTACGAAGACATCGAGCTGCTTGGCCAGGACGAACTGCGGCCGCTGCGACTACAGCTCGAACTGCTCAAGCCCGAGCGCATCCTGCACGAGCAAGGCATTCGCTCGACGGTAGTGGTCTTCGGCAGCGCACGCGTGAGCGATGCCGAGACGGCAGAAGCCCGTCTTGGCGTTCTGGAGCGTCAGGCGCTCGTCACTCCGGAGGATGTCGGGCTGCGGCAAGAGCTTGCGCGGGCCAATCGCCGGGTCGAACAGGCACGTCACTACGAGCAAGCGAGGCGTTTCTCGGGCCTTATTTCGGCGCGTTTCCAGCAGCAAAACCGCCGTGATTTCGTCGTCGTCACCGGGGGTGGGCCCGGCATCATGGAGGCCGCCAACCGCGGTGCTTTCGAGGTCGGCGCACGTTCGATTGGCCTCAACATCACGCTGCCCCACGAACAGGCACCCAACCCCTACATGTGCCCGGATTTGGCGTTCCGATTCCACTATTTCGCCCTGCGCAAGATGCACTTCTTGTTGCACGCCAAGGGCTTGGTGGCCTTCCCCGGTGGCTATGGAACGCTTGATGAGCTGTTCGAGGTGCTCACCTTGATCCAGTCCGGAAAGATGCAGCGGATTCCGGTGGTGCTGGTCGGCCGTGCATTCTGGCGTCGCGTAGTTGATTTCGATCTTCTGCTCGACGAAGGCTATATCTCTCCATCCGATCTCGACTTGTTCACCTGCGTAGACGAAGCCGAGGAAATCGTTAGTGCCCTCGAACGCTTTTACGTCAACAGGGCAGCAGGCGATGGGGCGACATGATCGGCATCGACGGGTATTGCCGGAGCCTGCGCGGCACCAAGGTGCAGCAGTCGATGCAGTTCGCCACCTTGTTGATTGCCTGTGCATTGTTCAGCCCGATTTCTGCTTTCGGTTCCGACTTCTCGCTCTCTGCAGATCCTCCCTCCTGCTCGCCAGAGCACTCCCTGCGCTGGCGGGGTGGCACCCTGCGCCTGGAGAACGATCTATTCACCGGCTCCGACCGCAACTACACCAACGGTGTCGCGCTAACAGCAGTCTCACGTGATCTGCAAGGCGAGCTCCGTCCCGAGTGCCTGCCACAGCCGATTGGTTTGTACGCCCGCTTCATCGGCTGGGCTGATCCCGGGTTCTGGCGCGATTCCGGCGCCCAGACATCGTCGCAAAACCTCGTCGTGCGCTTTGGCCAGTCCATGTACACGCCCGAGAACAAGACGCGCACCGACGTGATTCCAGATGACCGACCGTACGCTGGTTTGCTCTACCTGGGTTTGGCGTGGAATCGCCGCATCCACCCACAAGCCGCCAGCTACGAAATGCTTGACGTGCGTGAGCTGACCCTGGGCGTGATCGGCCCCTGGTCGCTGGCCGAGCAATCTCAGGATCTGGTGCATCGGACACGCGGCATTGAGCGATTTCGCGGCTGGGACAACCAGTTGCGCAACGAGCCGGCGTTTCAGATGGCCATGGAGCGCAAGTTCAAGCCGTACACGGAGGGTGCGGTCCGCCCTGGATGGGGCAGCGACGTGATCGGCAGCTATGCCCTGCGGGTCGGAAACATCGAAACCGCCGCCAGTACCGGCGTGGAGTTTCGCGCGGGCTGGAACATACCGAACGACTTCGGCAGCTATCCGATCCGCCCTGGCGCAGAGAACCGCCCGCCCTCTGGTGTTGCCGATCTGCGCACGACAACGCCGCAGTCGGTCCTGGCGCCCAAACCTGGGGCACATGTCTTCCTGAATCTGGAGGGTAAAGCCGTCGCCTGGGACTTCTCACTCGACGGAAACATGTTCCGGCATAGCCATCACGTCAGCCGGCGGCCTTGGATCGCGCAAGCAGCTCTCGGCATCAGTAGCCAATGGATCGTTGCTGGACGTGGCGTACGGCTCGCCGTGATGCGCGTTTGGAGAACCCGCGAGTTCGACCAGCAGGCGGGCCATCACGCATTCGGATCGATCGCGCTGAGTCTGGAATTTTGAGGACACCTGCAACCAATCGTTAGACCCAAAGCATTCGTCACAACATCAATGGAGAAATTCGTGAACCAGCCCTTGAAACCCAGATCGTTTTTCACCGTCCCGCTGTCCGTGCTCTTGGCAACCTTCGCCACGGCACTCGGTGCGCAGTCCGTAGAGGCGGCAAAGCCAATGGCGCTTCGTACCATAATGGAAAGACTCGGTCGCGACATGCAAGCCGTCACGGGCGCGATCTCCAAAGAAGACTGGCCGCTGGTCGCCGAGCTAGCACCACGAATCGCCAAGCATGCCGAGCCGCCCATGTCGGAAAAGATGCGCATCCTTGCTTGGCTTGGGGCAGACGCTGGAAAGTTTCGGGGTCTTGATGGACAGGTCCATGACGCCGCGACCGCCATGGGCGAGGCTGCACAGCGGAATGACGGCCAAGCAGTCATCGCGGCTTTCTCCAAGACCCAGCAAAGCTGCCTAGCCTGCCACCAGAGTTACCGTCGCTCGTTCGTGGAAAAGTTCTATGGAAGCCGCTAGCAAGGGATGGCTACACCTGTTGACGGAAGACTAGCTTCTGTCCAATCAATATACCTCGACGCGTTTCAGGTTCCCAGGAAGCCACCCGTGCAGCGATCACGGGTTCCTGCTTCACCCGCGGCAGCACTCGTTGGATCTGACGTTCATGACTCCCGTATGCATGTGGGTCACCAGCACCAGCGGATAACGCAGCACCTCGTCCAGTGAGATACGTTTGTGCTTGAGCAGCGGATGCCATGCCGGCGCCGCGACCATGAGGGGGGGCGCTCCAAAGCGCCTTAGCCACGATGTGGTCACCCACTTCACCAGACTGGGCCCTAGGTCATACAGATCGCCATGCAGCCCCTTGATTTGCTGCGACAGTGACACCTCGAACAGGCGCAACTCGACGTCGGGCTCCTCCTGCCAGCTTAACGCCAGCAAGGTCGGCAAGCGCGACGGGGTGATGCCATCGGACAGCGTAATGCGTTGCTGACCGTGAAAGCCGCTGGCCGCTCCCCTCACGCTGTCGCGGGCTTGCTGCAAGGCAGTGAAGAGGCGCGGCACATGTTACAGGAATTGCTTGTCCGCCCGCGTCAACCGCTTGCTGCGACTGCTCCGGCCGCAGTGCTTCAGCAGCGCGGTTACAGGTGGCGATCTCGAATTCGCCGAACATGCCCATCGACAGTTCATCCGGCGCGATGCCCGCTGGCGCGAACTTCAGACGCTGCGCCGCCGCCCGTGTCGACAGACCAAATCGCTCGCCCTCGGGGAGTGACGTAAGACGCCGCGACTGTCTTCCTCGGGTCGCTGCGGCCACAGAAGATAGCCGAGGCGCGCTGGCGCGAGTGCTCTAGCTAGCCATCCGCCATGACCGCCGCCCGCGTTCAAGCAGCGTTGCAATAACTCCGGACACCATTGCCCGCGTGCTGTGAGCCGGCGACGGCAGCCGCTGCAAGACATGCCGGCCTCTTCTCCGCACGCATGCGGCTCCCTACGATCATAAGGACTGGTCACGTCACGAGGGACTGCGCATGAACTTACGTCATCTTCGCTGTTTCATTGCTGTAGCCGAGGAACTGCACTTCGGTCGAGCCGCTAGGCGGCTGCATATAGAACAATCTCCCCTATCACGCACGATCCGCAAGTTGGAGACAACTCTAGGCGTGACGTTGCTCAGTCGCACGCCGCGGGGCGCAACCCTGACTTGGGCAGGGCGAGTCTTCCTCGACGACGCCCGCCGCATCATGTTGAGCGTTGAGCAGGCAGTGGCCAGCGCGAAGGCTGCTGCCTCCGGTTCTCAGGGCATTTTGCGAATCGCGCTGTCGAGAGACATAGGACGGGCGAGGCTATCAGCACTGCTTGCACTGTGCCGCGAAGAGTCGCCGCAGGTAAACATCCGGCTCTCCGAAGTACCGCTGACCGAACTCGTGCAGGGGCTGAACGCAAATCTGTTCGACGCCGGCTTTGCAATGGTCAATGAAGTGGAGGACGGGATCATTGCTGAGCCGCTGTGGGCCGACCCCTTGGTAGTGATCCTGCCCGCACGGCACCCGCTTGTAGCCTTCAAGGAAGTGCCGTTGCAGGAAGTGGTGAGCTATCCGCTGGTACTTTGTGATCCACGGGCATGCCAAGGTTGCGGTCGGCAGAGCGAACGACTGTTCCGCTCTGTCGATGTCCAACCGATCGTGGCTGAGTATGCCGCTTCTCACGGGCTGATGCTGACGTTGGTGGCCGCAGGGTACGGGCTAAGTTTTTCCACTGCCGCGCACTTGGCAACTTGCCAGCCGGCGGATGTTGTTGTCCGCCCGTTGGCCGGTCAGAGCGCATCGATAACCACCTATCTGCTACGAACCGAGGGTGGCATGACGGAGCCGTTGCAGCGGTTCATCGAACGCGCCGAACGTGTATGTCATCAGGACGCAAGCACATCACGCGCGATCTGACGCAGATCTATCGAAAGGTGCGCGGCTAGTTTTCTCGGATTGCGCGATTCATCTTTGGTCTTGCGGCTGACCCGATCCGCATGGCTCATGCGCTGTACTAATTCCAGTTTCGACGCAATTGCTGCGCCCTTCCGTACTCCGGCACTCGCCTGCGGGCTCGCCGCCGCGGTCATTTCACTGACGCGGAACGCATGAGCTTTTGCTGGTTGCAAACCGGCTCATCCTGTTGACGTATTGGCACTTTACGCCGTTGGAATTCCTACGGAAAACTTTGGCCAGGTTTCGGGTAAAGCGCGGCACCCATGCTTGACTCCAGGGGAGCGCGACCACCAAGCCGCGTGCCGGTCCAAAGGCAAAGCGCCCGCATCATGGTTGAGGAGTTTCAAGCGTAGCAAGATGGAGTTCGCCCTTAGCCGGCCGTCAGCGCCGATGCAACGCTTCCTTCCACGATCCCGGCCGGTCCTGCGCTTCATCCGGATTTCTGGGCAATCGCCTCGCCCACTTGGGCGGTGCGCGTCTGCCAGAGTTCGATCCGACGATGGGACGCACGCGACATGGAGAAATCGAGTTGCCTTGCCTTTGGCGCCAGGATCTACTACCGCCCGATCGAGGCGGCCGTCCGTTGGGCGGGACTGTTGCGCTTTGAGCCGCGGATTCTGGAAACGCTCGGGCCACGTGCCATGCCTGAGCCGAACGACTTTCCGCGCTGGCCCTTGCTGCGCCTTTTCTCCGAGCGCATCTTCGACGCATTGGCACACGATGAGCTTTCTTACGGCAAGGCAGGCATGGCGCAGGAACCTCAGCGCCCCGCACTCGACGATCCTGCGTTGATCGTGCGCCACGTCGACCTGAAGGCGTGGATGTCGCATTACTACCCCGGTGAGCGGCCTCCATTCCTGTTCGACGGCATCGAGCGCGAACTGCATCCTTCGGTGAGCGTCGCCATGCTGAACGTGTTGCTGGCCGATCGCGAGGCCGCCAAGCTGCAGCTTGCCGAACTCGCACAACTACATGCGGCGCTGAAGGCACAGCACGAAGCGTTGGCGAAGGAGCATGCCAGTAGCATTCGTGAGGGCGATGCGAGTGAACCGGGCCTGCGCAGCGAATCGACTTACCTGAACATCATTGGCGGCCTGCTGACATTGCTGTTGGGCAAGTCCCCCGCGGGCTCTGCCTACTCGTCCTTCCGCAACATGGATGCGGTGATCAGTGCGCTACTGGCCCACCATGAAGGGCGGCCCGGCATCAGCGAGCGAACGCTGTGGAGCAAGCTGGCACAGGCGCGTCGCCACCTGGAGGCATCGCGCTGAGCCTGTAACAGCAGACTGCAATTGCAGTTGCGTGTTCTGCAGTTGCAGTGAATCTCGCAGCAGCAGCATATGGAATGCGAGGCACTTTCTGAACAACGCCATCGAGCGTCAAGGAGTGCCTCTCATGTCTTCGCAGACCATCGCGCCGGCCTTGCCGCCCGAGCACCGCATCCTGCGCCGCGCCGAGGTCGAAGCCAAGACCGGCTTCAAGCGCGCGCACATCTACAGCCTGATGAAGGAAGGCAAGTTCCCCAAGGCGCTGCGCCTGGGCGTGCGCGCGGTGGGCTGGGACTCGGTGGAGATCGAACAGTGGATCGCCGATCGCCTCAAAGAACGCGCCTGACGCTTCTTCTCGGTTCATGCCATTCGACGAGGAGAAGCTCATGCAGGTGGTGTCCATCATTTCGACCAAGGGCGGCGTGGGCAAGACCACGACGGCGGCCAACCTGGGCGGCTTCATCGCCGATGCCGGGCTGCGCGTGCTGCTGCTGGATCTGGACGTGCAGCCCACGCTGTCGAGCTACTTCACGCTGGACGTGCGCGCGCCCGGCGGCATCTACGAGATGCTGGCCTTCAACGAGCGGCGCATCGAGCAACTGGTGTCGCGCACCGCGATCGCGGGCCTGGACCTGGTGCTCTCCAACGACGACCGCGGCGAACTGAACACGCTGCTGCTGCACGCTCCGGATGGGCGCCTGCGACTGCGCCATCTGCTTCCCGTCTTCCGCACGCACTATGACTTGCTGTTGATCGACACGCAGGGCGCGCGCAGCGTGCTGCTGGAGATGGCGGTGCTGGCGTCCGACCTGGCGCTGTCACCGGTGACGCCGGAGATTCTGGCCGCGCGCGAACTGCGCCGCGGCACACTGCAACTGATCGAGGACATCGCGCCGTATCGCCACCTGGGCATCGAGCCGCCGCCGCTGCGCCTGCTCATCAACCGTGTGCATCCGGTGTCGTCGAACGCGCGGCTGGTCCAGCAGGCGCTGCGACAGGTGTTCCAGGAACAGGCCGGCATGCAGGTGCTGGACACCGACGTGCCGGCCATCGAAGCCTATCCACGCGCTGCAACACGAGGATTGCCGGTGCATCGGGTGGAGTACCGGCGGCCAGCTGGGCGCACGGCGCCCGCGGCGCTGGACACCATGCGCACGCTGGCCGGCGAGCTGTTCCCCGCGTGGCGGGGGCGCTTCGCGCTGGTCACCGGCCGGGCCGATGCGGGAGGGGCCAGCCATGGCGAGCGCACATGAACTGGCGCGCGGCCGTGAACGGCTGCGCGCGCTGATCGAGTTCGCGCTGGGCGAAGGCTGGCGCGTGGTGCGCACGTCCGGCGGGCACCTGAAATTCACGAAACCAGGCTGCGCGTCGATCTACACCAGTTCGACTGCGAGCGACCACCGTGCCGACCGCAATGCCCGCGCGCAACTTCGCCGCGCCGACCGGCAGGCGCAGGAGAACGGCCGTGGCTGAGCTGACGCCGCAGGACATGGCTGCCAAGCTGCTGGCCACCGGCTTCGAGCGCAGCGGCCCTTCGGCCGCGACCTTGAGCGACCCCATCGCCGACACGCCGATGGTGGTGACGCTGGACCAGTTGCGGCCCTACGACCACGACCCGCGCGTGACGCGCAACCCGGCCTATGCGGAGATCAAGGCGTCCATCCGCGAACGCGGGCTGGACGCGCCCCCCGCGATCACGCGCAGGCCGGGCGAGGCGCACTACATCATTCGCAACGGCGGCAACACGCGGCTGGCGATCCTGCGCGAGTTGTGGAGCGAGACCAAGGAGGAGCGCTTCTTCCGCATTGCGTGCCTGTTCCGCCCGTGGCCGGCGCGCGGCGAAATCGTGGCGCTGACCGGGCATCTGGCCGAGAGCGAGCTGCGCGGCGGGCTGACCTTCATCGAGCGGGCCTTGGGCATCGAGAAGGCGCGCGAGTTCTACGAGCAGGAAAGCGGCCAGGCGCTGTCGCAGAGCGAACTCGCGCGGCGACTGACTGCCGACGGCTATCCGGTGCCGCAGTCACACATCAGCCGCATGAACGATGCGGTGCGCTATCTACTGCCGGCGATCCCGACGCTGTTGTACGGCGGATTGGGCCGGCATCAGGTGGACCGGCTCGCGGTGCTGCGCAAGGCGTGCGAGCGCACCTGGGAGCGGCGTGCGCTGGGCCGCACCGTGACTGTGGACTTCGCCACCTTGTTTCAGGACGTGCTGACGCAGTTCGACACACAGCCGGACGACTTCTCGCCGCAGCGGGTGCAGGACGAGCTGGTCGGCCAGATGGCCGAGCTGCTGGAGGCGGACTACGACACGCTGGCGCTGGAGATCAACGACAGCGAAAGCCGCCAGCGTGCGCTGACCAGCGAACCGGCGGCACCGACGCCACCGGCAGCGCCTGTCGTGCCTGCTGGTCCTCCCCCGCCGGTCTCCGCGCCTCAGCAGCCACCCGCCTCGTCCGTGCCGCGCGACACCACGCCGGTCGCGCCTTCGGCGCCAGCAGCGACACCGCCTGCACCGCTCGAAGCGCCGGAGGACCAGCACGGGCAACGCGACGAGCGCCTGCAAGGGCACATCGTGACACCGGCACCGACCACCGAGCGCCTGCAGTCCATCCAGCGGATGGTCGCGGACCAGCTCGGCGACAAGCTGCCCGACTTCGAGGCCGATGCGCTGCGTGCGATCCCCGTGCAGGTCGGCGGGCTCTATCCCATCTCGGACGTCTGGTACGTCGAGCCGGGGCTGGACGTGCCGGATCGCCTGCGCGGGCACATCGCGCAGTTCGCGCGCGAGATCGGCGAGGAAGCGGCGGTCGCCGACCACATTGAGGCCAGCGTCGGCGGCATCGGCTTCGTCTGCGCGGCGCCGGTTGTGGGCCAGGCGAAGGCGCTGCCGACGTTCGCGCGGGCGGTGCTGACCCTGCTGCATGTGCTGAGTGCGGCTCCGCCCTCCGCGAACGGATTGGACCGCGCGCGGCTGGCCGACGAGCTGGCGGCGCTGCTGCATGGCCACGGCGGCTCGGCCACACGCCTGAGCGATGCTGCGCTGGTGAAGCTGTTCCGTCTGCTGCGCCTGGCGCGCCGGCTGCTGGATCTGGAAGCCGGCGTAGCGAGCCAGGATTCCTGAGCGCAGGAGGCTCCCGCATGTCGGCACCGCACCCACTCAACCAGGCCGTGATCGCCCAGGCCCTGCATGACCTGCGCAACGGCCAGTTGCGCCGCTGCAAGGCCATGGGCTTCGGCGAGGAGGAGCTGGATGCGCTGAAGCACCCCGAACTCGTGAGCATGCTGGTGAATGCCACGGTGTCGTGGTGTTCGGTGTCGGTGAACCGGGAAGTGTTGAAGCGGCTGCTGAGCCAGGTGCACGACGTGGAGCGGGAGATCGCCACGGTGGACCGCATGCTGCGCCTGGGGGCGAGCACGGAGATGGTCAGCAAGTTCTACGGCCTCACGCATCAGGAAGTGGCGCTGCGCCGCGACATCCTCGGGCTGCCCAAGCGCAAGGGCCGGCATCCGGTGCTCGACGAGGCGCAGGACGTGGCCTTGTGGGAGCGCTGGAAGGCCGGCGTCTCCGAGCGCCATATCGCCCTGACCGACGACATGGCGATGCTGGCGCTGACCATGGATCTGGCCGAGGCGCTGAGCCTGCCGATGTCGGTGGTGTGGGCGGCGATACGCAACTGGATCGACCAGGGGCTGGTGTAGGCCATGACCACGGGTGGCGCACCACGGCGCGAAGGTCCGGTTGCGCTGTCGGCGTTGTTCGACGAGGCGCTGCGGCACCTTGAGCCGAAGGAACCGGCGCAGGGCACGGCGCCGAGCCAGGACGGCTTTCTCTACAGCGGCAACCGCCATGAGAGCGTGCCGCGCCGACTGTTCCTCGACCGGCGCCTGACCCCGCTGGAACGCAACGCCTGGCAGGTGTTCCGCCTGCAGCTCAACGACGACGGCGTGACCGCCTTTCCCACCTACGACCAGCTCCGCCCCTATCTGGCGTCCATGCCCTGTGCGGCGCAAGCCTCGCACGAGACCGTGGCGCGCGCCTTGACGCTGCTGCGACTGACGCGCTGGCTCAGCCTGGCGCGGCGGCGGCGCGACCCGAAGACCGGCCGCATCCAAGGCAACCTCTACGTGCTGCACGACGAACCGCTGTCGCCCTTCGAGGCGATGCAGCTCGATGCCGACTACCTCGGCCTGGTCAGCCAGGCGCTGACCCATGCCGCCAAGGCGGTACAGATCGTGGGCATGAACACGCTCAAGGAGATTGCCGAAGACCCGCTGCTCAGCGGCCGCACATTGCCGACCCGCTTGCAGGTGCTGGCGCAGCGCATGGCGCTGCATGGCTGGACGACGCCAGGTTATCCACAGGAGGGTGCGGACCACGAATCCGAAGAAGGCCAGGAAGCCCTTCTTCGGAATGCTGCGCGCCCGTCTTCGGAATCCGAAGCAGGACCGAAACCCGCGCCGGACGGCTCTCTTCGGATTCCGAAGGAGGACCGTACAGTACGTAATGATCGTATAAATGAAGTACGTACAGTACCGCGCGCGAGGGCCTTGCAGAACCTGCGGCTACCCGAGCGTTTCCTGCGCTTGAAGGACGAGCAGCAGGCCGGCGCGCTGGTGGCGCTGCAGCAGGTGGACGAGGCGCAGAGGCAGGCCGTTCTCGACGAGTGGGCGGCACGCTGCCACAACAGCGCGGTACGCAACCCGGCCGGCTACCTGTTTGGCATCATCCAGAAGGCGATCCGCGGGGAGTTCAAGGCCTGGGCCGGAGAAAGTGCATCGGCACCGCCAGCGCCCCCGTCACCTGCGCCCTCGTCACCGCCGGCATCCCGTGCGGCTGACCCCGAGGTCGCACGAGCCTACCTGGCTCAGCTCCGAGAAGCCTTGCGTGATCGCTGATGTTGACTATCCCCAGGGGATAGCTGGAACAGACATCTTTCCGCCGCGCTCGATTGTCGCCCGCCGAATGACAGGCGAAACTGTCGCCTGTGAATCAGACGAGGACAGCCACGCACGAGCCCGGCCGACGATGGACATGACGACTTCCCCCGCCACAAACGCACTGCAACCACTACAGCAAGACGTTCAGCGCTTGCTGGGCAGATGCCTGTTGCGCCTTCAACAATACGAGCGCCTCATGAAAGCCATCGTGGCCCACCACGAGATTTCAGGCCCGGCGCATTCGCTGGAGGCCATTCGCGCAGCGCGGATTGAAGATGCCGCGACCAAGACCCTGGGCACGTTGGTCGGACAACTGTTTGGTTCGTATGTCGTCACCGATGGAAATGGCGGCGAGGAACGCGACGACGATCTTCCCGGCGACGTGATTTCCTTTCGCACGCGCGTGCAACTGAGCCTGTCTGCGCAGGACTACGCCAACACCCAGGCCGACCTCAAAGACCTGGTATCGCTGCGCAACACTCTGGTGCACCACTTCATCGATCAGCACGATCTATGGACCGTGGACGGGTGCCGCGTTGCACAGGACGAACTCGGTTCCGCCTACACGCGCATCGATCAACACTTCGAGCAGCTGCGCGGCTGGGCCGAGCACATGGATCAGGCGCGGCGCCTGGCAGCGGAGTTCGTCCAGTCGGATGTGTTCCACGACCTGGTGGTCAATGGCATCGCGCCGGACGGCACGGTGGACTGGCCGGCCGCCGGCATCGTCCGCGCGCTGCGCGAGGCCGCCGCGCAGTTGGCCGTCGAGGGCTGGACACCCATCGCCGCCGCTGGCCGCTGGATCGCGGACCGGCATCCCGAGCAGCTTCCAGCCAAGTACGGCTGCAGCAGTTGGCGGCAGGTGGTGCATGAGTGCCGCCTGTTCGAGCTTCGCTACCGTGAGGTGGAGGGGCAACGGGCCGCCTGGTACAGACCTCGCGAAGCATAGCCCCGCAACGCGGTCTCACCTCCGCGCGAGCCGCGAACACATCCGCCGAGCTATCCCCAGGGGATAGCCGGCACACACAGCCTTCCGTGCGGAACAAACCGGGCGCGCATGGGCTGCGGTTTGTTGACTGACGGCCTTCCGGCCGATGCCGATGCTGGCGACTCGCCCCTTCACCGCGAGTCGCTCCCATGGCCAACGAACGCACAGAACCCCTGCAACTGAATCTCGGATCGCTGCGCAGCGCGATGTCGCTGACGCTGCACACGCACCACGCTTCGCGCATCTGGCACGGCCGCGCGCCGACCGAGGGGCGCCCCGGCATCATCGGACTCAACGGCTTCATCAGTGCGATGAACAAGATGAAGCGCGGCGCCGAGCAGGACGACCCGTACTCGGACTGGTGGATGTTGCGGATCGAGGACAAACTCGCCGACACCAAGACCCGTCTGCAGACCCTGCGCGAACAGGTGGATCAGGCCTTAGCCGACGTGCCAGCTGCGCTGTCCCTGGGCGAGAATATGAACGTGCAGCCGGTGAAGCTGCCGCTGTTCGTGAACGCCCAGCTCGGTTTCATGGCGGTATATCTGCTGGCCGACTACGACGACCTGGCGCGCAAACTCATCCTGGCGCACCACACGGCGCTGATCGACCGCAGCACCTTGGAGCGCTGGCTCAATGATGGCGCGCACGCGCTGCGCAGCCTGTTCTCGCTCGCCCAGCAGTACCGCTACTCGGGCACGACGCGCGACGACTTCGCGGCGAAGAACGCCGCGGCGCGAGCGGCGCTGGAGAAGTTCGGCGAGCTGCCGCAAGACGTGCTGGAAGGCACGCGCCGCTCGCGCTTCGCGCCACCGATCGCGCGGCGGACGACCAAGCCCGGCACGCCGCCTGCTGCGCCCGCCATCGAGCCCGATGCGCCGGCTCACACGGATGGCGCAGCCAATCCAGCGACGGGTAATGAGGGTGCTGACGCATGACGGCATCGCCCCCCATCAGTCACTCCACGCGCTTCGTGACGCTGGAACAGGCGGACTTCCAGCGGCTGGAACACGCAGGCTACCTAAAAGGCCTTTTACAGCCTTTTAAGGGTAAGGGGAGTCTGGAGACCTGGGCCAGCCAGTGCGCAGCGCTGCGCGACGACGTGATTGGCCTGGCGCAGCGGCGTGTGCTGCCCCAGGCACGCGCCTACCCCTTCAGCCTGCTCGACGTGCAACTGGCCCAGCAGGCCACTGGCGCAGGGACGACCTTCCTGCGCTGGCGCAACCTCGACCGTTCCTCCATGGGCGTGGCGTTGTGGGAGGCCCTGCTGGCTAACCCCGCGACGCCGGCCTCGCTGATCGACGGGCTGTACGCGATCGAACTGCAGCGCATCGTGCTGAACATGCAGATCAGCCTGACCCACAGCATCGCTCGCCAAGCCCTGGAATGCGCCAGCAAGGCCGCCCAGGCCGAAGCGGCTTACCTGCGGCGTGTCCACGGGCATACCGCGGCCGTTCCACCCACCACCAAGGAGTCACCATGAGCACGCACTTCGTCGGCGAGGGCAACATCGGTTCTGCGCCGGACTACCGAGAGTTTCCGAACGGCAACGACGAGCCGCGCCGGCTGCTTCGCCTGAACGTCTACTTCGACAACCCGATCCCGAAGAAGGACGGCGAGTACGAAGATCGCGGCGGCTTCTGGGCGCCCGTGGAGCTGTGGCACCGCGACGCCGAGCACTGGAAGACGCTGTACCAGAAAGGTATGCGGGTGCTGGTCGAGGGCCGCACCGTGCGCGACGAATGGGAGGACGCCGACGAGAACGAGCGCGTGACGTTCAAGGTCGAGGCGCGGCGCGTGGGCATCCTGCCGTACCGCATCGAGTCGGTGGCGCTCAGCACCAAGCCGGCCGGCGGACAGTAATTCGCCCATCGCCGTTCCCCCGAGGGCGGCTGTAGCAACCGTCATACGCCCGCGATGCACCAGCGAGCTATCCCCAGGGGATAGCTCCAAGGTCGTTCACGGAGTTCCAGCCGCCCTCCCGAAACGACGCTCTTGCTGTGCCAGCTCCTGCGGTCTATGCACACCGCTGCGGCAACGGGCCGCCTGCCGATCACAAAGCGGTGTCTGCATCAATCGGCTTCCTTGCTGCCGGCATCTCCTGGCCCCGCCAAGCTGACGCCCATCCGATGAACCGCACATTTCCAAGGAGGCTTCATGCGCGTGTTCCTGTGCGAGAAGCCGTCCCAGGGCAAGGACATCGCCCGTGTGCTGGGTGCCGTTCAACGCGGCAACGGCTGCTACAGCGGCGCGGGTGTCGTCGTGACCTGGTGCATCGGTCATCTGGTGGAGGCGGTTCCGCCCGAAGGCTACGGCGAGCAATACAAGCGCTGGGCCATCGAGCAACTGCCCATTCTTCCCGAGCGTTGGCGTGTCGAGTCCAAGGCGGCGACCGCAGCGCAATTCAAGGTCGTGCAGCAGCTCGTCGCCAAGGCGGGCGAGCTGGTGATAGCGACCGACGCCGACCGCGAGGGCGAGATGATCGCCCGCGAGATCATCGACCTGTGCGGCTACCGCGGGCCGATTCAGCGCCTGTGGCTGTCGGCGCTCAACGATGCGTCGATCCGCAAAGCGCTGGGTGCGCTCAAGCCGTCCGCCGAGACGCTGCCGCTGTATTTCTCCGCACTCGCCCGATCGCGCGCCGACTGGCTGATCGGGATGAACCTGAGCCGCTTGTTCACACTGCTGGGGCGCCAGGCCGGCTATACCGGTGTGCTGTCGGTGGGGCGCGTGCAGACGCCGACGCTGAAACTGGTGGTGGACCGCGACCGCGAGATCGCGCGCTTCGTCTCCGTGCCGTATTGGGCCGTGGACGTGCTGCTATCCCATGCCGGCCAGTCCTTCACCGCGAGCTGGATACCGCCCGAAGGCAGCACCGATGCAGCGGGTCGCTGCCTTCAGCAGCCGGTGGCGCAGCAGGCTGCGGATCGCATTCGCGCGGCACGCGATGCGCAGGTCGTGTCGGTGGACACCGAGCGCGTGCGCGAGGCACCGCCGCTGCCGTTCGACCTGGGCACCTTGCAGGAAGTGTGTTCGCGTCAGCTCGGCCTCGATGTGCAGGAGACGCTGGACATCGCGCAGGCGCTGTACGAGACGCACAAGGCGACGACCTATCCGCGCAGCGACTCGGGCTATCTGCCGGAAAGCATGCTCGCGGAAGTGCCGGCGGTGCTCGATGCACTGCTCGTCACCGATCCCAGCCTGCGGCCCTTGATCGGCCAGCTCGACCGCAACCAGCGTTCGCGCGCCTGGAACGACGGCAAGGTGACGGCGCACCACGGCATCATTCCCACGCTAGAGCCCGCCAACCTGTCGGCCATGAACGAGAAGGAGCTGGCCGTCTACCGGCTGATCCGCGCCCATTACCTCGCGCAGTTCCTCCCGCACCATGAGTTCGACCGCACGGTGGCGCAGCTCGCTTGCGGCGGCCAGTCGCTCCTGGCGGTGGGCAAGCAGATCGCCGTGATCGGCTGGCGCCAGGTACTGGCGACGCCGGGTCCGGACGATGCCGATGGCGAGGATGCGCAGCGCAGCCAGGTGCTGCCCGCCCTGCATGCGGGCCTGTCCTGCCCGGTCGGGAAGGTGGATCTCAAGGCGTTGAAGACGCTGCCGCCCAAGCCCTACACGCAGGGCGAGCTGATCAAGGCCATGAAGACCGTCGCCAAGTTCGTGACCGACCCGCGGCTGAAACAGAAGCTGCGAGATACCACCGGCATCGGCACCGAGGCGACACGCGCCAACATCATCAACGGTCTGATCGGTCGCGGCTACCTGGTCAAGAAAGGCCGCGCCGTCCGCGCTTCCGACGCGGCATTCACGCTCATCGACGCGGTGCCCTCGGCCATCGCCGACCCCGGCACCACGGCGGTGTGGGAGCAGGCGCTCGACATGATCGAGGCCGGCCAGATGGCGCTGGACACCTTCATCGAGAAGCAGGCCGTGTGGGTCGGCCAGCTCGTGCAGCAGTACCGCGGCGCAACGCTCTCGCTCAAGCTGCCGCCGGCGCCGGCCTGCCCGCAGTGCGGCGCACCGATGCAGCAGCGCACGGGCAAGAGCGGCGCGTTCTGGTCCTGCTCGCGCTACCCGGACTGCAAGGGTACGTTGCCGATCGAGTCCCCGACGGGCCGGCGCAGCGCACCGCGCAAGCGGCGCGCTGCCTCCAAGGCGTCCTGATCCTCGCTTCCCCCTGCCGCGCCGGCCACTTCACTGGCGGCGAGGCAAACGTCCCGCACCGCGCGGGACTCCAAAGCGCGCGTCTCCTTCTGCAACGGTGTGCGCGCCCCGTCTGCCCGCCATCGGGCGACGGGGCGAGAAGGTCATTGCTCCACGAATCGCGCCCGCCGCCATTCCCTTGATCGGTGTGCCTTGCCTCGGTCATGAGGGGCTTCCTGACGCCTTGCCGCCGCGCGAGCCGTGAGGAGGCCCCTTGGGCCGAGGGTATTCCGTGCCGGTGCCCGCCGGCGGAACAACGGGCTCCCTTTGTGTGTGGATGCACGCCAGAGGATTCCGGCCCCAGCCACGAAACGGGCCGGGTGCGATTGCTGACGCAGCGAACGGCTTTGACGACGGCCCGCGCTGACGCAGCCCACAGGTGGTTTTCCTTCCTCTCCAGCCGAAGGCCCGGGTGGCCTTCGGCGCCCTGGTCCTTGCCTTGTCCCGTGACGCGGGCCTGCCCTAAAGCGGGCCGTCCGCGATTCGGTTTTCCCTGCGACGGCAGCCATGCTTCGCGCCCATCCTCACGCCATGCGTTGCTGACAGTCGTCAGCGGCATGCCCTGGCAGTCCCGGTCTTCAAGACTGCAACGCGGTTCGCCGCGTTGACCGATCCAGTCCGCTTCGCATCGCCCACCGCGGACGCTCGCCGGCCTGGCGACGATGCACTTTTCTCAACCACCCGAGGGGAACCCCATCCCCTGCGGGATGCGTGCTCCCCGACCCACCAAGGAGCACGGCATGTCTGAACCTTCCGCATCTTCCTCTGCAACCGCAGTGCGCAGTGGTGCGCTGGCGCTGACCTGGACCGGCAAGCGTTTGCCGCTACAGGTGCTGCGCAGCGCGGCCGGCCACTACATCGGCACACAAGACGACGAAGGCCCGGTATCGCGGGAGTCCGTCGAGTATTTCCCGACCCACCTCGCAGCACAGCGCGCCCTGGATACCCATGCCTGGACACAGCGCGCTCACCCCTGATTCCCACCCTTCAAGGAGTTCTCTCATGAATCTGTCTTTGCCCGAAGACGTGCTCGATCAGATGGCGCTGGAACAGGCGCACTTCGACGCTGCACCGCAGGCCTTCTTCGAGGCCTGGAAGCGCGGCGCGCAGATCGCCGGCCACGAGTGGTTCGGCGACGGCACACGCGAAGGTCTGCAGCGTGCCACCACCAAGTGGGACCTGCGGCCCAACATGCTGATGCTCAACGACGCCCTGAGTGTGCTGAGCAGCGGCCAACGCATGTTCCTGTCCGCGATGGTGAGCTTCTACAACTCCCGCGAGGGCGGCGCGATGCTCAAGCGTTGCGGCTTCGAGGGGCTGTCCGACTTCGGCGGCCTCGATCTGGAACGGCGCCAGGTCATCGCTGACCTCACGCTGCACTACAACGGCTGGTGAGCCGCGCCTGGCAACCCACCGTCTTTTCATCCCACCCCACGAGGGACATGCGTCCCCGTTCGGGGCCATGTCCCTCCTTCTTTTCGCAGGAGCGGCCATGTCCCGAATCACCATCTTCCACTGACCTGCACCGCCCGCCACCAGGGCGGCCCGACGCCGCGGCCGGTTGACCGGCTGCCACTTCATCCACTCGCTGGGGTTCAATCCCCGGCAGGGGATTGCCTCGGCCATCCTCTGCTGGAGGAATCCCATGTCCCATTCCAACAATCCCTTCGTCCGCGGCTACGATGGCCTGTCCGTGCAACGGCTGCTGGCGATTTCCTACGACGACGACTGCCCGCTGAGCTATCTGCCGCTGCACGTCTCGCAGTCGCACCTGTCGGACAGCCAGGTCGAGCGCCATGCCTGCGTCTTCTGCGACGACTTCGCGCTGATCACCGAGGGCCAGAACGTGCCGCCCGAGCTGGACGCGCAGTGCCCCAGCCACGGCATCGCCCGAAACCTCGTCTACGCCGTCATGGCCGAAGAGGCCGGCCAACCGCTGCACGTCGGCGATACCTACTCCGAGGAAGCCGCGCGCGAGGTGGTGCGGCGCCTGCGCTTCGAGACCGGCTTCTACAGCCGTGCCTGGGAAATCAGTTCGGCGCACATCACCGAGGAGGCCGGCCGCTTCCTCGCCGAACTGGCGGACATCGCCACGCCGAGCGGCTTTCTGTTCGTCGCCTTCCGCATTCCCTACAGCCCGGCGGTCGGCGTGAAGCTGATCGCCACCCCCTGGACGGATGCGAACCTGCAGCATGTCGAGGGCATCGCTGCCGAAGAGCTGCGGCAGGAGCACCGGGCCAAGGGCATGCCGGAGTCCCTCGTGGAAGTGTTGCACCTAGCTGCGCTGGCCGACGTTCGCATGTTGGTGTTCGATGCCGACGCGCCCGTGCTGGACGGACTGACGCTCTACGACGACGAGTAACCCCCTCTTGAGCCCCGTGCGGGGCTCTTCTTTTCCGCGGAACGCGGTGCCGGCGCGTTGCCGATTCCAGGCGGACGGCCGCCGCCATGTGCCGCACGCTGGCCGCATGTTCGCTGGCGTTGCCGGCAGCATGCCCAGGCAGTCGAGACCTTCGAGACTGCGGCGCGGTTCGCCGTGCTGGTCGCTTCTTTCGCCGGACGCATACCGCGTCCATCCACCTCACCCTCAAGGGACATACCTCCCTTGCGGGCGGGAGTCCCTTGGTTGCCACAAGGAGTCTCCCCATGGATACCCAAGCCATCCGCGCACAGATGCCGACGCTCGTTGTCGGTCATGTGCCTTCCAACGTCCGTTCGTTCAAGTTCAACATCTTCGACGGCCAGCCCAAGGTTTCGACGCTGGGCTTTCACATCGACCCGAAGCCTTTCGAGGGCAAGGTCATCGCCACCACCGACGAGGCCATCGTCGTCAAGACGGGGCGAGCCGAGTTCGCGGTGCTCGATCGAACGCTCGTGACCGAGGTGCCCGACGAGGGCGCCAAGGTGCAGGTCGAACCCTATGTCAGACGCCGCTTCGACGGTCAGCGGGCGGACACGCCCGAGGAGCAGACCGTCGAGTTCACTGCCGACGGCCAGCCCTACACGGTGAAGCGGTTCGTGCTCGGTTCCGCACCGGCGAAGCTGCCGATCCCCGAGCCGCGCTGCCCCGAGCTGCAGGAACTGATCGACCAACTGGAGCAGTTGCCCGCTCCCGACGGCTTCCGGCGCATCACCCACATGCTGGTGGATGCCGGTGCGCGGGACATCACCTGGGTCGATCCGCTGCCCGCCGACATCATCCGCACGCCGCCGGCCATCGGCTTCACCGTCGCCACGATGAAGTTCCAGGGTTGCGTCACCGTGCTGTATGAGCGTGGCCTCGACCACTACGCGGTGGAGCTGCGCCGCGACGGCGAGCTGATTGAACGGGTCGATGAGGTGTTCTTCGACATCCTCGGCGAGACGCTGGAACGTCTGATCGACGACGGAAGCTGGAGGCGCATCCGCGTGCAGTGCCTGTCGGGTCGCAAGGCTGTCCGGCACTGACCTCTCAGCAGCTTCCCGCCCTCGCGGCGGGAAGCCTCTCTTCCTGCCCCCTTGGAGATCACACCCATGACTGTTCGATTCAAAGGCACGGAGCTGCGGCCCGTGCTCGCCGAAGCGGTGGCGAATCAATGCCGCGTCATCCTGGTCAAGGATCAGGGCGTGTACTTCCTGGCCGAGTGCGGCGAGCGCCGATCCGATGGTCGCCAGAAGACCATCGCCTATGCCGCCGGCTGCAACCCGGATGTCGATGCCTTCGACGACTGGTGGGAGCTGGCGCGTGCCGCGTTCGGTGGCGACGACTTCGGCGAGTTCTTCGATCCGCAGGAGGGCGTGTTTGTGCGCATCCTGCGCAGCGAGGACGACCTCGACGTGTCCGCCACCGCGACACACCTGTCGCTGCAGGCGGTTCCACCCACGCCCAGCGGTAACTGACCGCCCATCCCTGGCCCCCGCTCCGGGGGCCTCTTTCTTCCGGGCAATGCGGACAGCCGCGAGTGCCGATTGCCGCTCGCCTGCGCGCCGTCCCGGCGCCACGCTTCCGGCCATGTTCCGCTGACGTCCGTCAGCGACATGCCCAGGCAGCCACGATCTTCAAGGCTGCGACGCGGTTCCGACCGCGTTGATCACACCAGTTCGCACCGGCATCCATGCGCGAACGGCCATCGGTTCTCGATGGCGATGCCACCAAGCTGTTCCATCAACCCACGCGGGGGTTCCACACCTTCCCCGCCTTGGGTCGGGTGTGTCTCCGCCTCATTGTTCCCAGGAGATTCACCATGACCACTTCCAACGAAAAATCCTACTTCGATCTGCACATCACCGGCCTCGGGTATCTCAATCGCATCCGCGAAGTGAAGCCCAAGAAAGGCGATGCGTTCCTGGCCTGCGACATCGCGGCTCTGAACGGTCCCAGCGATGACGTCTCGTACGTGCGTTTCGACACGCGCGTATCGGGATCGGAAGCGCAGCACCTGGTGCGCCGCTGCATTCAGGCGGTCGACGCCGAGAAGAAGGTGATGATCGGCTTCCGCCTGGGCGACCTGTGGACCGACACCTTCACCTACTCCAAGGGCAAGCGTGCCGGCGAGCAGGGGGTGAGCCTCAAGGCCCGCCTGCTGTTCGTCAGTTGGATCAAGGTCGACGGCAAGCTCGTCTACAAGGCCGAACCAAAGCCGACCGAGACCGACGAGCGGGAGCCGGAAGTCCCTATGACGTCCGACGCGCCCGCTGCGCAGCAAGCCTCGGCACCGGAGCCTTCCGAGACCGTCGCCGATGCTGCCGACGACGCAGCCGATGCCCCCGCATTGGCCGTTGCCGAGTCGTTCTGATCCGCAAGGCCCCATCCCCGGGGCCTTGTCTTCTCTTCGTCCCAGGAGACCTTCATGATCACCATCCCCGGCCAACTGGCCATCAAGACCATCCACGGCAGGAACGGCGACTTCAACGTCGGCCGCCTGGCGACCTCGATCGGCGAGTTCGTCGTGAAGAACGCCGAACTCGATCAGTACCGCGAGGGCAAGTACGACGGTGATTTCGTCATCGTCGAGATTCGCCCCTCCACGTACAACGCCAACGGCCGCATGGTCATCGAGATCCGCGCTCATCTGGGCGGGATGACGCTATCCAACATCGACGCCCTGAGCCGCGACGAGGCCCGCCGGCTGAGTCCGCAGGAAGTCGATCCGATCGACGAGGAAGCGCAGACGCCCGCGCCAGCATCGCCCCCGGCCAAGCCGAAGGCGAAGCCGCGCAGTCCGCGTGATCCCCTGGTCGATACCACGCCGTTCGGCAGCGAACCGGCTCCCGTGTCCGCTGCGGCCTCGGCCGAGGCAGACGACGGGGCGCTGTTTGGTGCCTTGTGGCCCCTGGGCGAGACCGTGAAGCTCGATGCGACCGTGGATCGTCGTGTGCTGCGTCAGCAGCGCGACCGTCTCGACAAGCTCGGCTACGAGTTCGCTCCGTTGTCCCAGGACTGGCACCTCAAAGCTGCCTGATCCATCCGCCGCCTTGCGCGGCATTCCACCACCCGCCGGGGTTCTCCCCCGACGGGGAGGGCTCCGGCCATTTCTTCAAGGAGACCTTCATGGGCTGGACCTTCGTTCGTCAGACGCGCGATCAGTTGATCCGCGAGCTGCTCGCTCCGCAGGCATCCGAGCGCGCTTGCTGCGAAGTCATCGACCACACGCTGGACGGCGACGTTCTGTGGACCGTGGTTCGCGTCACCGCCAGGCAGGCGGGCGTCATGGGCCTCGCGGCCGGTGAGTCCGTCTGCTACATCGGCTGCCATCTGCTGGAAAGCTCGGGCGGCGATTGGGGCTACAAGTCCCTCGATGAGTCCGTGCACCCGTACTACTACTCGTGCCCGCTGCGCTATCTCGACATGGCGCCAGTGCAAAGCCCCGACTGGCGCGAGCGGGTTCACCTCTTCCACGCGGGCCGCGCTGTCTAGCGGCACGCATCTTCCTTCACCCAACCGGGGCGAGCATGGCCCCGCGGGCTGTGGTTGCTCCTTCATTTCCAAGAGGACATCACCATGCCTGCACCTTCTTCCGCGAAACCTCTGTACCGCATCGACGAATGCCCCGACCTCATGGCCGACGGTTGCGTCGGTGACGCGCAGGGCAATCTCGTCTTTCTCTCGATCTGGGCGCGCGACACCGCCGTTCAGGAGTTCCTCGCCCGCCTGACCCTCGTCCGGGATGAACAGGGGCTGGATCAGTTCCACGTCATCACCGAGCAGGGCGCATCCATCCCGGTCTTCGTCGGCAACGTCGAGAATCTGGAAAAGCGCATCACACGCGCCTACCGGCGCACGTTGTTCGGTTCGCTGACGAATGTGTGGCTGTTCGATCGTCGCTGCGTGAAGCCAGACAAGGCCAACGCCAGCGCGCTGGCGCTTCTGCCCAGGGATTCCGCTCACCGGCTCGACCGGCTGTGGACGCTGGTGCAGGACACCTGCCCGCTGCCACTGCTAGACCACTGGCGCGACACCGTGCTGGAGCTGTTGCAGACACGGCGGATGCTGACCGGTCTTCCCTTGGCCCTCGGGCCGCTGGAAGGCCATCGGCTGGCCCTCGATGTCCCGGCGCTGACGAAGGCGTTGGGCGACCTGATCCGCAACGGCACCCTCGGCGCCACGCAGTACGAACTGGCCGCGAACGCACCGCTTCGGCGTGTGGCGTGAGCCATCCCCACGGGCATGCGCGCCGCGCGTGCCCGCCTTACCTCATCCATCACCAGGAGAAATCCATGGCACTCATGTTTCCGCGCCTGGCGCGCAATTTCATTCGTAACGGCTACTTCCCCACCGACGAGCCGACGCTGGAGCGGGCCTTGTCCGCACTGGCGCCGTCTCCCGGCTCCATGTCCATCCTCGATCCCTGCGCCGGCGAAGGCGTGGCGATCGCCGAAGCCGCCCACGCCCTCGGGCGCGAGCAGGTCCAGGCCTTCGCCGTCGAGTACGACGCCGAGCGTGCCCGCCACGCGCGGCAACTGGTCGATCGCTGCATCCACGGTGACCTGATGGACACGCTGATCTCGCGCCAGTCCTTCGGGCTGCTGTGGCTGAACCCGCCGTATGGCGACCTGAGCAAGGACGTGAACGGCAACATCGGCTATCAGGGCCAGGGCCGTGCGCGGCTGGAAAAGCTGTTCTATCAGCGCGCGCTGCCGCTGCTGCAGTACAGCGGCGTGCTGGTCTTCATCGTGCCGTCCTACGTGCTCGACGCCGAACTGGTCGGATGGCTGACGCGCCATTTCGCCGACCTGCGCATCTACCGTGCGGTGGAAACGCAGTTCAAGCAGGTAGTGATCTTCGGCCGCCGGGTTCGCCAGCGCGACCAGGCGTCGGAGTCGGCCAAGGTCATGCGTGGTCTGCTGCTGCAGATCGGGCAAGGCGATGCCGAAGCCGATGAGCTGCCGCTCGAATGGCCGTTCCTGCCGTACACCGTCCCTGCCAGCCCGGCCGAGCCGGAGCACTTCTATCGCGTGACGATGGAGCCCGAGCAGTTCGCCGATGAAGTCGGCCGGCTGCAAGGACTCTGGCCGGCGCTCGATACGCACCTGGGCGCCGCGCAGCAGTCGCTGCGGCCACCGGCGCGGGCCTTGTCGCACTGGCATCTCGCCCTGGCCTTGGCCGCAGGCGCGATCTCCGGCGTGGTGAAGTCCAGGACCGGGCGCGTGCTCGTCGTCAAAGGTGATACCCACAAGGAGAAGACGCTCCAGACGGAGTACACCGAGCGCGACGACGGCTCCGTGGCCGAGACGCGCATCCTCACCGACAAGTTCGTGCCGGTCATTCGTGCATGGGACTTGACGCTGGGCTCGCCCACGTGGGGCGAAGTGCTGACCATCCGCTGATCGCTGTTCCCTGACGGTTCGCCGTCGCTTTCATCCACCCACCGGGGTCACGTTGCCCCGATGGGGGTGCCGTGGCCCCTTCTTCCAGAAGGAGAAACCACCATGGCACTCGCAGTCCTCAACCTCGCGTCACAAGCACGCTTTTCGCCAGGGCAGGTGGTCATGACCGCCGGCGTTGACGAGCTGGTCCGACAGGGCCGGCTCAACCCCTCGCCGTACCTGCGCCGCCATCTTCATGGCGATTGGGGCGACCTGGACGACAGCGATCGACGGCAGAACGACGCCGCGCTGCAATCCGGTGAGGATCGTCTGTTCTCGTCCTACCAGGTCACGCGCGACCTGAAGCTTTGGATCATCACCGAATGGGATCGCAGCGTCACCACGCTGCTGTTGCCCAGCGAATACTGATCCGCATCCAGCGGCCTCGCGCCGCATCTTTCTTCCCACCCAGGGGCATGTCACCGCCCCGTGGGGGAGGTGCATGCCTCATTTTTTTGGAGCATCACCATGTCCCTCGATCTCGAAACCGTTCTCGAAACCGCTGTGCAGGGCGACCTGCTCGAAGCGGCCGCTTCACCCCTCACGCTCAGCCTGCAGGACTTCGTATCGGAGTTCGGCGACGAGCTGCTCGATTCGCTCAACCGCGCCAATCCTCCGGTCTACACCGGCCAGGTGCGGGTGCATCGGCAAATGATCCTCGCCGCACTCAAGCGCAAGCTGTTCCCGGCGCAAGCCGATGTGGTCCACGCCGTCACCGAGCTGTTGGTCGACCGCGGCGAACGCGCCGCGATCGTCAATGGCGAGATGGGCTGCGGCAAGACGACGGTGGGTATTGCCACCGCCGCCGTGCTCAACGCCGAAGGCTACCGCCGCACCCTGGTGCTCTCGCCACCCCACTTGGTCTACAAGTGGCGGCGCGAAATCCAGGAGACGGTGGCCGGTGCCAAGGTCTGGGTGCTCAACGGCCCGGACACGCTGGTCAAGCTGCTGAAACTGCGCGAGCAGTTAGGCGTGCCGGCGCAGGGCCAGGAGTTCTTCGTCCTGGGCCGCGTGCGGATGCGGATGGGGTTCCACTGGAAACCTGTCTTCGTTCGGCGGCGCACGCCTCACGGCGACGTGGGGGCCTGCCCGGATTGCGGGCATGTCATCACCGACCTCGACGGCGAGCCGATCAACCCGGTCGAACTCGAAGGCGAGGAGTCCCGCCGCAAGTGCAGCCACTGCCGTGCGCCGCTGTGGACGCTGATCCGTCCCAGGGGCCTGTCCGCCAGCGACCAGTCCTCGACCGTGCTCAAGGCACTGAAGCGTATTCCAACCATCGGGGAAGTCACCGCGCAGAAGCTGATGCAGAAGTTCGGCGACGCCTTCCTCGCGTCGATGCTCGGGGACAACATCCACGAGTTCATCAACCTGATGGATGGCAACGGCGAGCTGGTCTTCTCGGACCGGCAAGCCCATCGCATGGAACGTGCGATGGCCAACATGGAGTTCGGCTTCGGCGAGGGCGGCTACCAGCCGTCCGAGTTCATCAAGAGGCAGCTTCCCCAAGGCACGTTCGACCTGCTCATCGCCGACGAGGCACACGAGTACAAGAACGGCGGCTCCGCACAGGGCCAGGCCATGGGGGTGTTGGCGGCCAAGGCGCGCAAGACACTGCTGCTCACCGGCACACTGATGGGCGGCTACGGCGACGACCTGTTCCACCTGCTGTTCCGAGCCCTGCCGGGGCGGATGATCGAAGACGGCTACCGGCCGACGAAGAGCGGCAGCATGACCTCGGCCGCGATGGCGTTCATGCGCGATCACGGTGTCTTGAAGGACATCTATTCCGAGAGCACCGGCACGGCGCACAAGACGGCCAAGGGCACCAAGGTATCGGTGCGCACGGTCAAGGCGCCGGGTTTCGGTCCCAAGGGCGTACTGCGTTGCGTCCTGCCGTTCACGGTCTTCCTCAAGCTGAAGGACATAGGTGGCAACGTGCTGCCGCCCTACGACGAGGAGTTCCGCGAAGTCGCGATGGACACGGCGCAAGCCGCGGCCTACCGCGATCTGGCGGGTCGCCTGACCCAGGAGCTGAAGCAGGCCCTGGCGAAGCGCGACACGACGCTGCTCGGTGTAGTCCTCAACGTGCTGCTGGCCTGGCCGGACTGCTGCTTCCGGTCGGAAACGGTGGTGCATCCGCGCACGCGCAACACCTTGGCGTTCGTGCCGGCTCAGTTCAACGAGCTGGAGGTGATGCCCAAGGAACGCGAGCTGATCGAGATCTGCAAGCAGGAGAAGGCAGAAGGTCGCAAGACCCTGGTCTATTCGGTCTACACCGGCACGCGCGACACCACGTCGCGTTTGAAGGTGCTGCTGGAGCAGGAAGGCTTCAAGGTGGCGGTACTGCGCGCGAGCGTGGATGCCTCCCGCCGCGAGGACTGGATCGCCGAGCAGTTGGACCGTGGCATCGACGTGCTCATCACCAATCCCGAGCTGGTGAAAACCGGCCTGGACCTGCTGGAGTTCCCGACCATCGTGTTCCTCCAGTCGGGCTACAACGTGTATTCGTTGCAGCAGGCTGCCCGGCGCTCCTGGCGCATCGGCCAGAAGCAGCCGGTGCGCGTGATCTACCTCGGCTACGCCAACTCCTCGCAGATGACCTGCCTGGGGTTGATGGCCAGGAAGATCATGGTCTCGCAGAGCACGTCGGGCGACGTGCCCGAGTCCGGACTCGATGTCCTGAACCAGGACGGCGACTCGGTGGAGGTGGCACTGGCACGGCAGTTGGTGCATTGAGCGTTGCTGAACTTGGCGGCCCCTTCGGGGGCCGCTTCCTTTTTACAGCAAAGCCCTCGGGCAGCACACAGCGGGGTGACCGCCGTGACGTATGTCATTGCTGCCCTGAAAATTCTGCACTATTCTGTCATAGTTTTACCTAGACTGGCCATCACCATGCCTACAAGTACCAGCGAGGGCGAGATCCTCACCCTCAAGCAGGTCGCAGAGTTCCTGAAGGTCACGGACCGGACGATCTACAGGCTGGCCGCAGCCAAGAAGATCCCCGCGTTCAAGGTTGGTGGGACATGGCGGTTCTCCAAGGCGGAGATCACTGAATGGATTCAGCAGCAAACGCAGGGCGGAAAAGCCGATAAGACGTAACCACAGGAGGATTTGATGACCCAGCAGGCCGAAAGCAGTGAGCAGATGGAGCAATCCCTGATCGACATCGCTGTCGAGAGTTGGCGTTTCTCGCGTCTGTTCGGAAAGGTCGTCAGCAAACTCGATGCGGGTGAGTCGGGCCGTTATGTCAATCAGCTCCGCTACTTCCAGAAGAAGGTCGAGGAGAGCCTCGACTCGAGTGGCCTCAAGCTGGTCAACGTCGAGGGGCAGCACTACGACGCGGGTATGGCGGCATCTGCTTTGAACCTCGGGGACTTCGGCCCTGACGACGTGTTGCTCGTCGATCAGATGGTGGAGCCAATCATCATGGGGCCGAACGGCCTGCGCAAACAAGGCACGGTAATGCTCAGGAAGGTGGAAGCATGAAGTACGTCGGTATCGACCTGGGCACGACCAACAGTGCCATCTGCTCTTTCGACGGCGAGTCGATCCGGCTCTACAAGAGTCCAGAACAGCACGACGTCACGCCGTCGGCCATCTTCATTGACCGGCGTGGCAACAAGTACGTCGGCTCGCGCGCCTACAACAATGCTGCCCGCAACCCCGACAACGCGGCGGTGCTGTTCAAGCGGCTCATGGGTACGAGCACGCCGGTCAAGCTGCCGGCGGTGAACCTCACCATGACACCAGAGGAATGCTCTGCCGAGGTGCTGCGTGCGCTGTACGGCTACCTGCCGGAAGAGATCCGGGGCGATGGCGACACCGGTACCGTCATTACGGTTCCAGCCGCGTTCAACCAGATGCAGAAGGACTCGACGATGGCTGCCGCTGATGCGGCTGGGCTCGGGCGAGTGGCCTTGATGCAAGAACCGGTGGCCGCCGTGATGAGCGTCATGCGGCAGCGAAAGAATGACGGCGTGTTTGTCGTTTATGACCTCGGCGGTGGAACGCTCGACATCGCAATTGCAGAGAGTATTTCCGGTCGCGTGACACTTCTCGCGCACGGTGGCATCGCCATGTGTGGCGGTCGCGACTTCGACCGGATTCTGTTCGACAACATCGTGAAGCCGTGGCTGCTGGAAAACTTTGATCTTCCGGAAGACTTGACGACCAATCCACAGTTCAAGTCCCTGCTGCGTATGGCCACATGGGCGACAGAGAAGGCAAAGATCGAGTTGTCGCAGAAGGAAGAGGCCGTCGTCAGTCTGCCCGAGACCGAACTCGGTGTCCGCGATCAGGCGGGTGAGGAGATTTACATCGATATCACCATTGATCGCAAACGATACGACGGTCTGATCGGGCCGAAGGTGGAAGAGACCATAGTGTCCGCCCGCGAAACCCTCGAAAAGGCTGGATTGAGCCCACACGACGTCGAGCGTGTTGTCTTTGTGGGTGGCCCAACCCACTACAAGCCTTTGCGTGACAAGGTGGCCTTCGAGCTCGGTATCGCGCCGTCCACCGATGTGAACCCGATGACCGCCGTTGCGGAAGGCGCAGCGGTCTTCGCCGAGTCCATCGATTGGGCGTCGCAAAGCCGTGGACGCAAGAGCGCCCGAGGAGCCATCAGCGCCGGTGGCGCGCTTGATCTGTCGTTCAACTACATCGCGCGCACGCCGGACTCGAAGGCAAAGATCGTCGCCAAACTGGGAAGTTCTGCTCCGGCTGGAGTCGAGTTTCAGATTGACAGTCTGGACACCGGGTGGTCTTCCGGACGCATCGCCCTGAAGGATGGCGCAGGTATCGAACTCAACCTGACCAAGCCTGGCGACAACACCTTCAAGGTGTTTGTGTTCGATTCCAACGGCGGGCCCGTATCGCTGCGTGAAGACAAGATTGTCATCGCACGCACCGCCTCCAGCATCGATGCGATCCCGGCATCGCATTCCGTCGGCGTGGAAGCGCGCGACAAGGTGGGCGGTCGCTTGAGCTTGGATTATCTCGTTCGGGAGGGCGATCAGCTACCCAAGAAAGGCAAGAAGACTTTCAAGGCGGGCGAGTCTCTCAAGGCTGGAAGTGCTGGGTCGATCAAGTTCAAGTTGTGGGAGGGCGACATCTCCGACCCCATCAACGACAACCGATTCATCGGCATGTTTGAGATCAAGGGAACGGATTTCGACGACGGTGTCATCGCCGCTGGCGCGGAGCTGATCTGCGAGTACGAAGTGCTCGACTCCGGCAACATCGTTCTGGAGGTTTCAGTCCCTTCAATCAGCGGTTCGTTCCAGAGCGGGCGTAACTTCTACTCCAGCCAGGAAGGCAAGGTCGACTACACCAACCAGGCGAAGAACATCCAGGAGCAGTCGGACCACACCTTGCAGCGGCTTGACGAGATGGCATCCAAGGTCGATGACCCACGTCTGGAGCAGGCTCGGGAGAAGCTGGAGCAGGCGGGCACTATCAAAACTGACGAGGCCGACCCCGAGACGGCCAAGCAGGCGATGGATCACGTTCAGGAGGCCAAACGGCTGCTGGCGCTGACCCGCAAGGAGCATCTGAAGGACATTCGCCAGCTGGAACTGGACAAGGCAGTCGATTTCTTCAACAAGGTGGTGCGCCAGCACGCCAGACCCACCGAAGCCTCGTCTTTCGACAACTTGGTCAAGACAGCGCAGCGCGCGATTGACAACAACAGTGGCGACTTCGAGTCGCACCTGGATGATCTGCGCGGTCGCAACTTCATGATCCTGTGGCGTCAGGATTGGTTCGTCATCGAGCGCTTCAAGTGGCTGGCCGAGGATACCTACCTCTTCCCAGATGCCCGCGAGCATGCCCAGCTGGTGGCTGCGGGAGCGGAGGCGTTGAAGGCCAATGACATCGACAAGCTTCGTGCTGTAGTAGCCCATCTCGATTCCATCCGCATCGGTTCTGCGGGTGAGGACGACATGCTTGCTGGCGCGAACATCGTGCGGAGTTGACCCATGGCACTCGATGCGTGGCTTCCCATCGGTTTCACGTTGCCCGACGGTGCGCAGGCGCGCGTCGCCCTGTTTGAAGGGGCGGACTGGCAGATCCTTGAGACCCAGGGTGGTGGGCGGGCGCTCGTTGTACGCGAGGCGCTAGCTCAGCATTGGGTAGATGCCGGGCTGATCGATGATGGGACCTTCAACGTCTTCCTGTTCGGCGATCAGCAGCTTCGGGCCATCTCGTGTGGTCCGAGCCAGACGCTGTGCCCGGTCAGCGAGGCGAAATCACCCGACACCAAGGCTGAGGCGCTCGCCTTTGCTCTTGCGTTGAAGGCAACACGCGATATCGATGCGGATTCGGCGCTCCAGGATGCGCTCTACGTTGAGAAGATCACGCGGCTGCTGCCAACCTACAGCATCAGCTCCAGAACTGGCGATGATGTCGTACTCGGCTACTGGCTGACGGGCGGCACCAGCATTCCGGCCACGTCCTTCCGCCGTCTCCGCCAGACCATGAGCTGGCTGGGCGCGAGCCATCTGAAGGATGTCGTGCAGGCAGCGGGCTTCGACGTCGCGGAAATCATTCCGTTGGAGCGCAAGCCAGCGGCGCCTGCCGAGAAAACGGAAGCTGCTCCTGCCGAGAAGGTGGAGGAAGTCAAGCGCGCCGAGCCGGAGCCCAACAAGGTCTTCGAACTCGCGGGGCGTCCCGAACTGGCGACCTTCTTCAACGAGCACATCGTTGACATCATTCTGCACCGCGACCGCTACAAGGCGCTTGGCATCGAATTCCCATCAGCCGTGATCCTGTACGGCCCTCCAGGCACCGGCAAGACCTTTGCGGTCGAGCGACTGGTTGATTTCCTCGGGTGGCCGAGCTTCCAGATCGACGCATCCAGCGTGGCCAGCCCGTACATCCACGAGACCAGCAAGAAGGTCGCCCAGGTGTTCGATAAAGCGATGGAAAACGCGCCATCAGTGCTCGTGATCGACGAGATGGAGGCGTTTCTTGCTGACCGCGAAATGGGATCGGGCCATCACCGCGTCGAAGAGGTGGCTGAGTTCCTGCGGCGCATCCCGGAGGCTGTGAAGAACGAGGTATTGATCATCGCGATGACGAACCGGATTGACATGATCGACCCCGCCATCCAGCGCCGGGGACGCTTCGATCATGTCATCAAGGTGGACTTTGCAAGCGAGCTCGAGGTGCTGTCGCTGCTGGACAAGCTGCTGTCAGCTTTGCCGAAGGAGTCAGACGTGGACTCCAAGCCGCTGGCGCAAGAACTCGCTGGACGACCGTTGTCCGACGTTGCTTTCGTTGTGCGGGAAGGTGCAAGGCTCGCAGCACGCTCTGGCAAGGAAAGGCTGGACCAGGCCAGTCTGCTGGCGGCTTTGCGCACGACACCTGCACGGGAACGTGAAGGCGGCGAAAAGCGGCGCATAGGATTTATCTAAGGGAGACACTGGTGGCAGCGGAGGAAGAAAACAACAAGAAAAATGAAGGCAAGGGCTTCGCCGGCCTTTCATCGCTCGTGTCCGACGTGGACACGACACCGCCACCCCCTGCGCCCAAGACGGAATCCGCCGGCTCTACGACATCCACCGGACGCCCAGCCTCGCAGGCTGCTCAACCGCAATCGCAGCAGCCGACTCAGCGTCAGGCGTATCAAGAGCCTCCGCAACCGTCTTCTGGCTCGTCTGGGGGCAAATGGATACTGGGCATAGCTGCCGTAGTTGGCCTGCTTTGGCTCATCGGCCAGTCCGATAAGAACACTCCGTCACCGTCTCCCGCCTATTCACCGCCCGCACAGAGTGCAGCGCCTAGCTATTCGCCGCCTGCTCAACCGCAAGCCCCCTCCGTGCCACAAGAATCAAAGCCGCCAGTAGGTCAGGACTTGGTGTTTTCAACGGCTCAGATTCGGTATTGCTTGGCCGAAGACATCCGTATGGAGGGCGCGAAGGCCGCTCTCAACAACTACAGCGACTCCGATGTCGATCGGTTCAATGCCATGGTGGCTGACTACAACAGTCGCTGTGGCAGTTTCCGCTATAGAAGCGGTGCTTTGGAGAGCGCACGCCGAGACGTTGAGCCGTATCGTGGCCAACTTCAGGCAGAAGGAAGGAGCCGATTCGCTCGTAGTTCATCCACGGGCTCCCTGTCGGCACCAGCACCAGCGCGTCCTGTTGCGGATGAGACGGTACGTGCCGTTCAGCAGAAGCTCAATGAGCTTGGCTACAGTGCCGGCCCAGCCGATGGGCTGATGGGAAGAGGCACTCGTGCTGCCATCATCGCTTTTCAGCAAGACAGAGGCCTGGCCGCAACTGGCGTAGCAGATCAGACGTTGCTGTTTCAGCTTCGGCAGATTCCTTCAGGTTCCGCTCGCGGATCAGGAGCCAACGCCCCAGTCGTCCAGGACACTCCATCACGATCCACGCCGACCACGGCTGCACCGCTGTTCGCTCCTCCATCACCAAGCGTGCAGAGATCAAGCCCTCCACCCAATTCATGGGTGTCAGGCTCGAACTGGTATTGCAAGGAGGGATTCCGGAAGGTCGACAGTGAGTGTGTGGCTCTTGTTGTTCCACAGAACGCCTTCGTGTCGGGATCGAATTGGTACTGTAAAGAGGGATTCCGGAAGGTCGACAATGAGTGTGTGGCTCTTGTTGTTCCACAGAACGCCTTTGTGTCGGGATCGAATTGGTACTGTAAAGAAGGATTCCGGAAGGTCGACAATGAGTGTGTAGCTCTTGTTGTTCCACAGAACGCCTTCGTGTCGGGATCGAATTGGTATTGCAAAGAGGGGTTTCGGAAGGTTGGCAGCGAATGTGAAGCTCTCGTTGTTCCACAGAACGCCTTCGTGTCGGGATCGAGTTGGTACTGTAAAGAGGGGTTTCGAAAAGTCGGCAACCAATGCGAGGCACTGGTCGTTCCACAGAACGCCTTCGTATCAGGATCGAATTGGTACTGCAAAGAAGGTTTCCGAAAAGTTGGCGACAACTGTGTTTCTGTCTTCGAACGGTGAGTGATTAACGATATGGCGTCGGCAGTCTGCTTCAAATGCGGTTCAGATAAGTCAGGCGCATTGCTCGCCTGCAGTGCATGCGGAACCACTCCTCGATTAAACAGCGAGCTGGCTTTGTCACTCGTGCTTACTGATCACCTCTCGTCGAAAACGCAGCTGGCACATTACAGCCACGAGCTTCGCAATCATTTGAAGCTTTCCGTGCCAGCTGATGCTTTGGCTCAGGCGCAAGAAGCTTTGAAGGACCCGCAGCTTATGGCGATGCTTGGTGCTCAACCGGCATCAGACGCATCTGCGAAGCCCGTGCCAACAACGGCATCTTCCCGCCCAATTGCTGCACCTCCTGCGCAACCGGCCAGGAATTCCCCATCTCCGCGAGCCCGAGTTCAACGCACACTGAAAACAACCGCACTCCATCAGACGCCCTTCGCGATTCTCGGTGTGACCACCCGCGACGACCGCAGGCGAATCGTTGAATTGGCTGAAGAGAAGTCTTTGGAGCTGGACCACGATGTCTGCCAGAAGGCACGCTCTGATCTAACGAATCCACGCACCAGGTTGAGCGCGGAGATCGCATGGCTTCCCGGCGTTTCTCCGCGAAAGGCATCCCAGCTCGTTGAAAACCTGCTCCATGATCCTATGGCGGTCAGGGAGGAGTCTGGCTTGCCCACGCTTGCACACTTGAATTTGCTTGCCGCCGCCTTCGAGGCGGTGGATAGCGAACACGATGCGGAAGATCTGGCGAGTTTCATTCAGGAGGTTGCTTACCTCGTGGATGAGATCGATCCCGAAGATGTCTTGCGCGACATCAATGAAGACCGTGCCGTCTCCGGCTTCCCGGAGGTCCGGGCACTTGACCAAATCGAAGCCGAACTGGCGGAACGTAAACGGTACTATCGCAGCGCCATCAAGGACGCCCTCGACAGGTTGCCACCTACGACGCTCGTCCAGGTCATGACGGACACAGTGGAGGGGGTTACGTTGGGCGGCGAGGATCACGCGCCCGAACTGATCGATGACCTCGTCGATAGCTACGAAGTGGAAACCCAAGGCTTTCTGCAGAAGGAAGCTGAGAACGTCCACAAGCTGATCAAAGCCGCCCGTGACTCGGCGAACTCGGGTGAAGCAGCCGTCAAGCCGTATGTGGACAAGCTTGATGCCGTGGCACGTAATTGGGACAAGGTCGCACAGCCTATCCAGCTGAGTGCCAAAGCGCGCGGCATCGATCATGAAGCAAGCCGTGACCTGGCCTACGAGATACGTAGCCTCGCCATCGACCTGTTCAACACGCATGACATGTTGACGCAGTCCCAACGGCTGACTGGTCTACTTCAAGAGTTGTTTGCCGAGCTACCTGAGGTATCCGAGCGCGTTGAGCAGGATGCGGATGCGCTTGCCGAAATCTTCCATGAGCGGAAGAAGGCGGTAGCACGCAGAGACGAATGGGCGCGTGAGATCACTTACCGCGCTGAAATTGGTGTGATGTTCAAGGACACCCTGAGTATTTCGCCCGATGGAATCTCATGGAAAAGGCAGAGTTTTTCTTTGGATTCGATCACTCGAGTTCGCTGGGGTGGTGTGCGCCACTCCGTCAACGGCGTGCCGACGGGGACGACCTACACCATTGCCTTCGGAGACAAGCGCTCGGAGGCGGTTGTCGAGCTAAAGAAAGAGGACATCTACAGCAAGTTTATCGACAAGCTCTGGCGAGCCGTGTGCGTTCGCCTGCTGGGTGAGATGCTGGAAGCGCTGAAGGATGGGCGGGACCTGTACTTCGGCGACGCACTCCTTCACGACGATGGCATCACCCTGGTGAGGCACAAATTTCTGGGTGCCAATGAAAGGGTGCGGTGCACGTGGGGGCAGGTGCAGATATGGAATGCTGATGGATCGTTCTGCATCGGGTCCAAGGACGACAAGAAAACCAATGTCGGCATTTCCTACATTCACGTCGCAAACACGCACATTCTGGAGCAGCTCATTCGCATGGCTTTCAAGAAGCCCGGACTGCGCCGACTGAGCGAACTGCTGCAATGACGTAATCCATTCGACTTTGGGGGCAGCTTATATGGGATTTTTATCAAACCTCTTCGGGGGCAACAAAGAAGACAAGGCGTTACGTGAGGCGCTTGCGCACATCCATCGCATCCTGGATGACGAAAAGTTCCAGTTGGAGCTCGTTCATCCAATGATGAAGGCGATGCTGGAATCTGCGCCTGCCTACGACAAGGACCCGAACGGCTCTGGCCCATTTGGCTTTACTGAGACGAACCCCATCCCGGTTAACGGGCCGATCGGTCAACTGGCATATCTGTCCAGACTCGAAACGCAGTCGGGGCAGCGCATCCTTTTTCATCGCCTCGGGGCCATCGATAAAGTGGACGTGTTTGAGGCCGTGACATTCGACGGAAGCGGATGGTTCATCTTTTTCGTTGACCTCTACCATCCACGGCGCTCGCGCCTGACCCCAGACGGCTTCCGATTCACGAAGGATGTCGCGCAGTTCTCCGGCTTCCACAAGTTCTGCGAGAACTTCCCATACGATTTCGTCGAGAAGAAGGCCTCAGAGCGGGAGTCTGGCTTGAGCATGGCGTACATCGCCATCAGCAAGGTGTTCGACCAAATCCAGAATCGTGTTTTCAACAGGCCACTGGCCCATAAGGCCAAGCTAGACCTCGTGAAAAGCCGCTTGTCGAGCTTCCAGACCCAATAGGCGATGGTCATGAAGAAGACCCTGCTGGCCACGCTTGCCGCATTGATGACCCTTCAGGCCGGGCCAGTTCTGGCTGAAAACTATGAGGTGAGCCTGACCCGCAAGGGCAGCAACGTTTACAAGATCGACGGCAAAGACATCATCATCCAGACGCGCTACTGCTACGTGTATGCCTACTCTGAAGAGGCCATTTTCAAGGCGTCCGGCTACGGCGGAGAGCTAATCTTCTTCGACAGCAAGGACAAGTGCGATGTGAAGGCGGTTTTTGGTCTGTCGAAGCAGAAGGCTGGTAAGTACGTGGTGACGGTCAGTCGTGAAGATGATGATTGGTACGAGGTCCTCGGAACAGATTCGTACATCAAGACATCGACCTGTCTCTCCCTTGCGCTCGGCGAAGAAGCCTACCTGACAATTTCGGCTTCTGGGTTCGGACAACTTCGCTTCGAAGACGGAGACGACTGTATGGTCGAAGGCGTCTATACGAAGCTGCGGCTTTGAAGAGGAGATGAAGAGCCGTGGCTGCTGACGACAAACAAAATGGAAACGCCAAAGGCTTCTCAGGCCTTTCGACACTTGTTTCGGATGTCGACGAAGGCAGCCCAGCCGGCGAGTCCACGCCACAAGTAACTCCGCCGCCCAACCCCGCTCCGGTTCCCGAAGCGCCACCCAGACAGGCCGAGGAAGCGCCGTCTGCCTCAATTGTTCCACCGCCATCCAAATCAAAGAGCGACGGCTCATCAGACGCGGCCACCGGTAAATGGATGGTCGGTATCGGCTTGGGCATCGGGCTTCTGCTCATTGTCTTCGTCAACTCGACCAAGAACGAGCCCACCCGCTCGGCGACGGCACCAGTTGCTCAAGCCCCCGTCACCGCGGCCCCCTCCTATCCACCGCCAACTGTCGCGCCAGTCACGCAGAATCGGCAGGCTGCCCTGGAGACAGTTATCCAGCAACGCGCGGCTGCGGAGTCGGTGAACGTGCTTGGTCAGCAGGTCCTGTTCTCCAATCCAAGTGGCTATTGCACGCCGGGTGAGTCGGCGCGCGAAGTCGAGCTCATGGACTTGGCTAAGCGTTCCCTCGCAGAAGGTTCGCGCCTCGTGCACGCAGCAGTCCGTTGCTCCGAACTGGAGGACTACCGAGCGGGCCGCAGGGACATGCTGGATCACTGGCTGCAAATCCAACTTATCGGCCCGAAGGGGAATTTCCAGCGAATCGAGATGCCGCGAGAGGCGTTCCTTTCCGGCCTTTCCAAGTCGACTCCCCGGGTGAATTCCGCCGAGCTCAATCGACGGCTGAAAGCGTCGTTCGAGAATAGCGACGTCGCCCTAACAGACATGAAGTTTGAACCTATTGGGCGGGACGGGAACGCGGTCTATTTTTCCATGCGGATGAACATGAGCGTTGGGGAAAGCAGCCGACCAATTTCGGGAATCAGCGCAATAACGCTCCTGAACTCCCTGCCGCTCTCGATCAACGTTTATGAGGGAACCGGTTCACCACAGAGCCGTGGCCAACTGCAAGCTGTCCAGCAGGAGTTGCTGAACAGCCTCCTCACCGAGAACTGATGATGAACAATTCCAGAACAATATTCTTCGCCCTGTGCTTCTGCTTGTTGGCTGCGGTCGCCATGCCGGTGGCCGCGCAGTCAGCCGGTTACACCAAGCTCAACGTCAAAGGGCGGGTCCAGCTTGAAGTGCCGAGCGACTGGACGATCAGTGATGCCGAACAGCGCAGGCGTGTCAAGGAATTCAGCGAAAAGATGACTGGCGTGGCTATTGATCATGTGGCCTCGCTATCGGTGCAGTCCTATCCAGCACCCTCCCGGGTGTTTGTCCGGGTGTCGTTCATTCCAATGGAACCGCCACTTACTCAAGCAGACGTTAGGCAGGAGGTTCAGGCCAATAAGCAGCAGGTGTTGAGAGATTTGGCGGAAGTCTGGCGCGAAGAGTCTCCAACGATGTGGGCGGGGATGGCGAAGTATGGAATGAAGGAGGTCGGACGCCCCAGCTTTGCCGTTGAACCCATTGGAGGCCAGACCGCCCTGATCATTCGCTACGGACGCACATCATCCGTCAACTCGGCAGAGACGATGAGAGTAGCCCAGTACCACGTGCCGCTGGGCGCCGAAAAGGCATTGATCACTCTTTCGTACATTGAAGGTGATCAGCAGGCAATCGCTGCCCACAATCGATTGAAGAACAGCATCGTAATTCGATAAGAAGAACAGGAACAGCCAATGGCCTACGAAGACCCCAACGCTCCGTCGCCTGCCACCAGCGGCTACGCCCAACAATCAACCTCGCCCGTCGATCAAAGCAAGACCTTTCTTGGAGGGCAGCATCACCCGTGGCGGCGACTGTTTGCGCGCACGGTCGACATTTGCACCGCGGGCTTCGTGCTGTTCCTTCTTTTGATATTTGCTTTCGGCGCGACGATGCCCGAACAGGCAGCGGGCTTCGCAAAGGCAATCGAAAATCCCATTATCGCCAGTGTCGTGCTGTATCTGATCTGGCTGCCCGCCGAGGCTCTGCTTCTCTCGCTGTTCGGGACGACTCCGGCGAAGTGGCTGTTTGGCATCAGGGTCGCACATCCGGGCGGCGACCTGCTGAACTTTTCAGAGGCGCTGAACCGCTCATTTCTTGTCTTTATTCAGGGTGTCGGTCTGGGCATTCCGTTCGTCGCATTGTTCACGCAACTGTTTGCGTATCGGCGGCTCACGAAGACCGGCACGACCCTGTGGGATACATCCGCCAACGCAGTGGTGCTCCATAAAAAGTGGGGAGTGTTTCGCGCGCTTGTGTGTACCGCCGCCGTCTTCGCCGTGCTGATCCTGATCAGCGCATTGAACGCGGCAGGAAAGTGATAACCAACAGGGGAGGAACCCATGGCTTACGAAGACCCGAACGCGCCGTCGCAGCCGCAGACGCCCGCACCCGCAACGACACCAGTCGCTGCACCCGAAAAGAAGTCCGGCTCGTGGGACTGGCTGTGGCCGTCCATCGTGGCGGTGATCATCGTCAAGCTGTTCGGTCTCGTCGGTGGACTGGTCACCTTTGGCTGCTACTACTGGCTCAAGCCGAAGCTGGGAACATGGGGAGCTGTCGCTGTTTCAGGCGTCATTGGCGTCGTTGTCGCCATTGGCCTCCTGGCGATGATTCGATGACCCCTGTCTTCCGTCCATGTGAGAAAGAGCGTTGCCCTGCCTCCCACCGAGCTGCCAGCCCCGGCAGCACTTTCCAGCCTCTATAGATCCATCGTCGCAGTTCCGGCCCAGCAGCGAGCCAGTCACGCTGGCTGATTGATATGTGCCCCTCCCTTGGGAAATGGGGCGCCGCGCGTTTCGGATTTTCGGCATCCCGCGCAGCACGTTTCTGCAAAGGTGAAGGCATCCCGTCACAGTGGGGTGCCACATGCTGCCGTCTCTGCCTCGTTTCCTCTGCATCTTCGCCGTGCTCAGCGGCCTACTGCCCGGTTGCACGACGACACCGGCCACCCCTGATCAGTTAGAAGCGCCACCCGACGAGATAGCTTCGGTGGTGGACCAGGGGCTGGTTCCGGTGGCCCGCTACGGCCGCTACACCCTGGTCGAGCTGGTACCGGAACCTGCGCAGCGTGATCTCTTGCAGCAGGCGGTGGAAGTCTCGATTCCGCCCATGCTCGATGCCAGCGTGGGCGATGCCATGCGCCACGTCTTGCTGCGCTCCGGCTATCGGCTCTGCGATGCGGCTGAGGCCGCCACCCTCTACGCGCTGCCGCTGCCTGCCGCACACCTGCGCCTGGGCCCGCTGATGCTGCGCGATGCATTGCTGACCCTTGCCGGCCCCGCCTGGGAGCTGTCGGTCGATGACTTGACCCGCCAGGTCTGCTTCAGCCGGCACGGTACTCCCACCTTCCTTTCCGCCAACCCGCCCGGCACCGCCACGCCCGTGCCGGACGCCGACCGGCCCGAGGAGATGCGGCCATGACCTTTCCCCAAGCGCCATCCGAGCGCCATTCCCGCACGCGCTGGCTTAAGGTCGCCGCGGTCTTCTGGCTGCTGCTCATCAGTGCCGTGGCACTCATCAACAGCGTCGGCCTGTCGCGGCTCGCCGAACAGACCCAGAGCAGCGCACAGGATGCGCAGATCAATGCGTTGGGCCTGCGCGTGGCCGATCTCGAAAGGCAGGCCGATGCGGACAAGCGCCGGCCGGCGCCGATCAGCGAGGCCGAATTCGCCAACGCGCGGCAGGCGCTGAACGAACGGATGACGCGCCTCGAAGAGGCGGAGGAGGCGAGGGCCTCGGCCATCGACCTGCAGACGCTGCAGGCGCGCGTGAACGGAATCGAAACCCGCCTGGAGAAGACCCGGCAGGTGGCATCCGCCGCTCGCCCGCGCACTCCGGTTGCGACGAAGCCCAAGGTGCCGGAGCCGCCGTTCCGGGTGCTCGGCGTGGAGCTGCGGGGAGGCGAGCGCTTTCTGTCGATCACCTCCACCGCCGCGGCCTCGCTCGCGGGCACCCGGCTGCTGCGCGAGGGCGATGCCGAGGGCGGCTGGCAACTGCAGTCCATCGAGGCGCAGGCGGGCGTGTTCCGGGTGAACGGCCAGACGCAGCGCGTTGCGGTACCGTAGGAGGTCGCCATGAACCTGTGGCCGTTGCTCGCTGCCATCGTCCTGTTCGCCGCTTTCGGCGCATCCGCCCAGCCAGCCCCGGTGACGAACTCGCGCATGGTGCCCGCCCAGGTGCAGCCGGGCGCCGATGCCGCGCTCGACGAGAGGCAGGCGCGGGAGTGGGGGCTTCAGCCCGAGGAGTGGGCACGTTACCGGCAACTGATGCAGGGGCCGCTCGGGGTCTATTCGCCCCAGCTCGATCCGCTCACGGCGCTCGGCATCGAGGCCCGCAGCGAGGAGGAGCGCAGGCGCTACGCGGAGTTGCAGGTGCAGGCCGAGGCCCGGCGCGTCGGCAAGACGCTGGCCTACCAGCGGGCCTACGACGCGGCGTGGCAGCGCCTGTTTCCCGGCCAGCCGCGCGTGAGCCTTCCCGGTGCCAAGGCGCAGGGTGCCGGCAACACCGGCTCCGGGCGCCTGGCCGTCTTCGTCAAGGCCGACTGCGCACCGTGCGCGCAGCGCGTGCAGCAGTTGCAGGCGGCCGGCACGGCCTTCGACCTCTACATGGTCGGCAGCCGTCAGGACGACGCGCGCATCCGGCAGTGGGCCATCCAGGCGGGCATCGACCCGGCCAGGGTGCGCGCCCGCACCATCACGCTCAACCACGATGCGGGGCGCTGGCTGTCGCTCGGCCTGCCCGGCGATCTGCCGGCCGTGGTGCGCGAGGTGAACGGCCAATGGCAGCGGCAATAGGTACTCCGGGCCGGGAGCGTCGGCCATCCCGCGTCACCATCCGCTGCGCCAGCGCCGCGCTGCTGCTCGCCACCGGCGGCTGGACGTTGGCCGCCCTCGCGCGGGAAGTGCCGCCGCCGGCCTATCAACTGGCGGCGCATCGTGCAGACGTGCCGGCGGCGGTGCTGTACGCGGTGGCCTTGCAGGAGAGCGGCGCCATGCTGCGCGGGCGCCTGATCCCCTGGCCGTGGACGCTCAACGTCGCCGGCTCGCCACAGCGCTATGCCACCCGCGCGGAGGCCTGCGCGGGGCTACGCCGGGCACTCGCCAGCACGCCGGCCAATCGCATCGACGCCGGCCTCGGCCAAGTCAATCTCGGCTACCACACGCATCGCTACACGCAGCCTTGCGAGCTGCTGGACCCGTACCGCAACCTCGCCATCGCTGCGGAAATCCTGCGCGAACAGCACACGCCGGGCGAGGACTGGCTGCTTGCCATCGGCCGCTACCACCGGCCCGCCGGCGGGGCACCCGCGGCGCGCTACCGGCGCAGTGTGCATCGGCACCTGACCCGCGTGCTCGACCCCGACGTTCCCGTTCCAACCCTCCAGGCCACCACGCCATGAACCACATCGTTCTCATCGCCGCCATCGGGCTGCTGCCCACGACCACCGTCTTCGCCCAGACCGTCTCCGCGCCGCTGATCGTCGTCGAAGACCGCGGCGGCGACTCCGCGCTGCCGTACTACCAGTCGCTGAATCCTCAGCCGGATCAGGCCACGCCGCCGGCCCCGATGCCGGCCCCTCGCGCGGGCAACACCGCCGACGCCGAAGCCGCCATGCTGCCGGTGCGCTCGACGCAACTGTCGCCGGGCGAGGTGCAGCGCCGCGTCATCCGGGCGCCGGGCCTGACGGCGCTGTTCCTGATCGGCGACGACGAGCGTTCGCGCGCCTGGCTGCGGCAGCGGCAGGCGGCGCTGCGAGAGCTGCAGGCCGTGGGCCTGGTGGTCAACGTGGAGTCGATGGCCGCGCTGACGGCGCTGCGTAGGCTGGCTCCCGGCCTCACCCTCTCGCCGGTCTCCGGCGACGACCTGGCCCAGCGCCTGGGCCTGCGCCACTACCCAGTGCTCATCACGGCCACCGGTGTCGAGCAGTAGGTGCGCAAATGGCCCAACCGCATGCGGTCGAGGTGCTGCTGCGGCCAGCGGTGGAGCTTCATACCGTGGCGGTCTGCACCGGCGCCGCGATTCTGTGCCTGGTGGCACCGTGGTCGCTCGCGCTGAACCCGCTGCTCGGCCTGGGCTCGGCGCTGGCCTTCCTGACCTTCGGCGCGATTCGCCTGCGCGATGCCTGGGCGATCCTGCGCTATCGCCGCAACATCCGCCGCCTGCCGCGCTACGTGATGACCAGCCGCGACGTGCCGGTGAGTCAGCAACGGCTGTTCGTCGGCCGGGGCTTTCGCTGGGAGCAGCGGCACACGCACCGGCTGATGCAGACCTACCGGCCGGAGTTCCGCCGCTACGTCGAGCCGACGGCGATCTACCGGGCCGCCCGGCGGCTGGAGGAGCGGCTTGAGTTCGCGCCGTTTGCCGTCTCGACGCTGGCGCGCGCGCTGGCCTGGGACAGCCCGCTCAACCCGGCCCGGCCGCTGCCGCCGGTCGGCGGACTGCCGCGCCTGCATGGCATCGAGCCGCACGAGGTCGACGTCACCCTGCCGCTGGGCGAGCGCGTCGGCCACACCCTGGTGCTGGGCACCACGCGCGTGGGCAAGACGCGGCTGGCCGAGCTGTTCATCACGCAAGACATCCGCCGCAAGGTCCGCGGCGAGCACGAGGTGGTGATCGTCTTCGACCCCAAGGGCGATGCGGACCTGTTGAAGCGCATGTACGTCGAGGCCAAGCGCGCCGGGCGCGAAGGCGAGTTCTACGTGTTTCATCTGGGCTGGCCGGACATCTCGGCGCGCTACAACGCCGTCGGCCGGTTCGGGCGTATCTCCGAGGTGGCCACGCGCATCGCCGGACAGCTCTCGGGCGAAGGCAACAGCGCCGCGTTCCGCGAGTTCGCCTGGCGCTTTGTCAACATCATCGCGCGCGCCCTGGTCGAGCTGGGGCAGCGGCCGGACTACTTGCTGATCCAGCGCCACGTCATCAACATCGACGCGCTGTTCATCGAGTACGCCCAGCACTACTTCGCCAAGAATGAGCCGAAGGCCTGGGAAGTCATCGTCCAGCTCGAAGCCAAGCTGAACGACAAGAACATCCCGCGCAACATGATCGGGCGCGAGAAGCGCGTGGTGGCCCTCGAACAGTACCTGTCCCAGGTGCGCGTCTATGACCCGGTGCTCGACGGCCTGCGCAGCGCCGTGCGCTACGACCGGACGTACTTCGACAAGATCGTCGCCTCGCTGCTGCCGCTGCTGGAGAAGCTCACCACCGGCAAGATTGCGCAACTGCTCGCACCGAACTATTCCGACCTGTCCGACCCGCGGCCGATCTTCGACTGGATGCAGGTCATCCGCAAACGCGCGGTGGTCTACGTGGGGCTGGATGCGCTGTCCGACGCCGAAGTCGCGGCGGCGGTGGGCAACTCGATGTTCAGCGATCTGGTCTCGGTCGCCGGCCACATCTACAAGTTCGGCATCGACGACGGGCTGCCCGGCGCCGCGGCGGGCGCCAAGATCCCGATCAATGTCCACGCCGACGAATTCAATGAACTCATGGGCGACGAGTTCATTCCGATGGTCAACAAGGGTGGCGGTGCCGGCGTGCAGGTGACGGCCTACACGCAGACCTTGAGCGACATCGAGGCGCGCATCGGCAACCGTGCCAAGGCCGGCCAGGTGGTCGGCAACTTCAACAACCTGTTCATGCTGCGCGTGCGCGAGACCGCCACCGCCGAGCTGCTGACGCGACAACTGCCCAAGGTCGAGGTGTACGCCACGGCACTGATGAGCGGCGCCACCGACAGCTCCGACCCGCACGGCAATACTGCATTCACGTCTAACACCCAGGACCGCATCAGCAGCAACAGCGTGCCGCTGATCGAGCCGGCGCATGTGGTGGCGCTGCCCAAGGGGCAGTGCTTCGCGCTGACCGAGGGCGGCAACCTCTGGAAAGTCCGCATGCCGCTGCCGGCACCCGACCCCGACGAAGCCATGCCGAAGGATCTGCAGGAGCTGGCCGGCTACATGCGGCAGCACTACGTCGAGGCCGGAGACTGGTGGGAGAACCAAGGCCTCCCCGGCCTGCAGGACAAGGCGCTGCCCGACGACCTGCTGGACGACTTCAAGCAGATGGCTGCCGCTGAAGAGGCCGAAGCATGAGCGATCCGGCCGTCGCGGCCCAGCGCCAGCTGCAACGACAGCAGGGGTTGATCGCCAGCCTGGTCACGCTGCCGTTCCGCTTCTTCGGCGTGCTGTGCGGCGCGCTGCTGCTGTGCATCCTGATCGAATGCGTCGGCATGCATTTCTTCTGGCCCGAGCAGGGCTGGCGCCACGCGCAGGGCATGCTGCACTACGAGCTGGATCAGCTCTCCACGCATTTCACGCGCAGCGCGCTGGTGCAGGAGCCAGGGCGCACCGCGCACCGGCTGGTCGAGCAGGGCTACGACTGGCTGTTCGTGAAGAGCGGCCTGCTGGACTGGATACGCGACGCCTCGGCGCAGGCCAGCGCCGGCAGCCATCGCCCGACCCAGGATTTCCGCTACTACCTGGGCCTGGTCTACGTGCATCTGGAGAGCTACCTGATCGCGGCGGCCTACACGACGCTCGTCTTTCTCGTGCGGCTGCTGGTGCTGTGCCTGACCCTGCCGCTGTTCCTGATGGCCGCCTTCGTCGGGCTGGTCGACGGCCTGGTGCGCCGAGACATCCGCCGCTTCGGCGCGGGACGCGAATCGGGGTTCATCTATCACCGCGCCAGGGCCAGCCTGATCCCGCTGGCCGTGCTTCCGTGGGTGACATACCTGGCACTGCCGGTCAGCGTGAACCCGTTGCTGGTCCTGCTGCCCAGCGCCGCATTGCTCGGCGTGGCGGTGTGCATTGCGGCGGCGACGTTCAAGAAGTACCTGTAGATCACTCCGGCTGCCAGGCGCAATCTGCCCAGTGCGCTTCGTAGCGTTTCACAAAGTCTTTCATCTCCCGGATGTTGACGGCAGGTTCGCGGCAGGCCCGGGCGCAGGTAGAAACGACATCCCGGTAGAGTTCCGGAGCGACAGTCCTGATGCCGTCATAATTCATAAGCAAATCCGGAAGACGCTCCGTGATACTTGCTCCGCGAGGTGCCATCACAATGCTCGGGGGCTCTCCATACGTATTGATCAACACGTATCGCCAGCTTGGGTCTGCGGCTCCCTGGCGAGGGACAATCTCACAGGGACGCGCGTCTCCGCCTTTGGAAATGGCTTCGTAGACCTCCTTGATGGCCTGGGGTTTGTGGGCCACCAGGACATAAGGCCCGGCCCCTACATAACTACCCATGCGTTCGTCGTATTCGATGCCGAGCAAGTCTTCCAGGTCAAAGCGTGCATGTCGGCCCAGGGGAGCCTTTCCCGAGGTGAACCATTGAAGTTCCCGCAGGGTGATCCCTGCACACTTGGCAACGTCTGCAGGCGAATTGGGCCAGCACGCCACGAGGTTCTTGACGATCTCGGCTGCGTTGTCATAGTCACTGTCGGCCCAGAAATCGTCATCCTCAACGATGTCCTCCGGTGCCTTCTCACCTGTCACCAGCCAAGTCCTGCCATCGAACCCGTCGAGGTTGAAATAACGGGGCTGATCGGGCGGCAGAGAGGTCTCCCAGGACGACATCCATGGACCGGGTTCCCAGTCGAGCCCACCTGTCATTGTTGGCACCGGTACTTGCGCCGGTAAGGCCAGCCACTGCTGGATTCTGTCCTCGACCTCGCGGCTGTTCACGCCTCTGTGACCATCCCTGATACGAAAATCGTGGTCATTTTGAGCGTCCCGGCAAAGGGCCTGGATGGACCCGGTAAGAGACCGGTCTTTTCCGTCGTGCTTCCTCAGCAGCCACCGGCTGGAGTCCTGGGCTGAGCGCAGGGAAGCTGGAAGGGATTTCTCCTTGGCATCGGCGACCTCGACCTGGACTCCGATTTCCGCCATATCCCGTGCCAGTTCAGGGCTGGCTGTCGCGAGGTGGCGGTTGATCCTCAGAATGTCCGGTCGGCCACGCAAGCCCTTGGCGTTACGCCACGCATCCAAAAGAACATCCCGGAAGGCCCTGGGCTGATCGGCTGGGGTAAAGGTCATCCACCGAATGGGCAACCCGGCAACGGTCAATCCATAGAGTATGAGGGGGCTGAGCCCGTACCGCTCTGCGTCCTTGACCTTGATCGGGTCCCGCACAGACACAATGTCGTGCTTCGGATGGTGAAAAAGAAACTTGGCAATCGCAACGTAGAAATGATGCTCTCTTGGTGATGGCTGCGTCTGCTGATTCATGCCCCGCCCCTCCTGGGGAAATGCGAGCTTTCCCCGAGAACTATCGTAGGCTCCCCGCTCTGCCAACAGCCGGGCCAACAGCAGGGCGCGAAATAGTTCGGATCGATGATCTGGATTTCCTGAGCCAACCGTTATCCTCCCCGTTCAGTCAACACCCCAGAAGTTCATTTTTGATCGCCAAGCGGTTCGTAGTACGCCTCGCTGAGCACACCAAGCGTGACGATGGCGGGGGCAGCATCGTCTTCTGAGTCACGGGCAAGCGCGCCGTCGAGCACGCGCACCCGGGTGCCCTTCTTGAACTCGCCGGGCTGTTGGACCCTCAGCAATGCTGGCATCTTCGCCGGGAGATCACGCGCACGTACGACTACAGCGTCCCAACTCGTCGGGCCGTGACGCCCGGTGATCTTCAATTCGATATCGCAGTAGCGTCCGTCATCCGAGACCACCTGCGTGGCGCTGGCCCAATATGCGTCGCAGAGTTGGCGCACACCGCAGTAGCGACACGACTCGGTGTTCGGGCGTGCCGAGGGCGGGCGTGCGGCCAACGCGGCCTCCGCTGCCTGTCGGCGCGCGAGGAGTTCACGACCGATTTCATCAATCTCCGATGTGATCGGCGGCGCGACGTCGACATCCTGGTTCTCGTACGCGAGCACGAGCCGATCCACTACGCGCCCCGACGGGTTCAGTTCGTCGTCGAGCCGCCACATCACGGCGTACGCCCGGACCTGAAACTTGTGCGCCTCGTCAGTCGCGCCGGTCTTGAAGTCGGTGATCTGGCACGCGTCGTCGCCGAGAACAAGGAGATCGATCTTCCCCTTCCACCCGATGCTCTTCGCGTGGACCTCCACCTCGGGGTAGATCCCGTTCACGAGCGGGAGCCGTGGCGGTGGTCCGCCCGACTTCGGCGCTGACGCGGCAGGTGCTGGCGGAGCACTATTCGGCAACCGAAGTCGGCTCAGCATCGACTGTACGCGCACTCGAAGCGTCGGCACTTGGCCGCGCAGGGCCCGCTGTGCATGCTCCATCAACGCGCCTGCGCGCGGGTTGTCGATATAGCGTTTGAGGATGCGCTCGACGCACTCCTCCACGACGCGCGTGTATCCGCCGAGTTCCCGCAGCACCTGCGGGGCGCTCGGGTCGCTCAGCGAAGGCACGCCCGCTCGCATAAGCTGCTTCATGATGATCTCGAGCGCCAAGTGGACGACGCTGCCCGCCAGCGCAGCGACTTGGAGCTTAGGCGGGTAGCCTCGCCCGCCCCAAAGCTCCGGATACTCGGCAGAGCTGAGCGCCCAGCGCCGTGGGCACTCTTCGATCTCCGCGTATGTCGACACGCTCATCTCGGCCGGTGGAGCGGGCCACGTTGCCGGTGTGACGACGCGCCAGTTCGTCTTCTCGTTCGTGCTCACCGGGACTCCTCAGCCGAGCTTTTCGATGAGCTTCTGCGTGGCGAACGGGAGGTTGCGCCGCACGACCAATTCATCCTCGAGGTGGACGGTCAGCGACGTCGCATACTCCATGATGTCCTTGAGGTCCGCGTCCGTCGGTTCGTTCGGCGTCAGCGGACCATGCAGCCCAATGGCGAACTGCGCGCCGCTCGCGTTCGTCACGAGGATAGGCGCAATGACGTCGCCGAGGCCCGCGACCGAGATCTTCTTGTAGCGCTCGAGTGTGAGCCCTTCGATGTCCTGCCGATCGAGGTCCTCGAACAGGAGGTTGGTCGAGTGCGCGACGCGATTCGGGCTCAGCGTCGGGGCCGAGTTGTTGAGGATGAACCGCAGCAAACTCGCCCCGAGATGGCGGTCGAGGAGGTCGTGCTCGAACTTGTTCTTGTAGCTGCGAAGGCAGCGGTAGCAGGAACGGTCACAGTTGTCCGGGCACACCTCAAGAAGCTTGAGCGCGTCCTCGAAGATCGGGAGCCCGATATCCCCAACGCGCTTCGCGAAACCGGCGCCGCCGGGCAGTGTGTCGTAGATGTAGATCTCCGACTCAAGCCCCGCGCGGCCCTCTGGCGTGAGCGCTGGGCGGTACTCGGCTTGAAGTTCGTTCGCCTCCAACTCAAGCCGCGCGCACGCTGCCTTGGTCACCGCCTCGCAGATCGTGCGCAGCGCGACGTCGGTCGCAAGCACGCCGGGCACGAGCGTGATAGGCGCGTCGACACGGATCGCGACGAGCAAGACGTCGGTGATGAAGTCCGTACCGAGGACCAAGCCCTTCGTCGCGCCTCCTCCGGGGCACATCGGCTCCTTGATATCCGGATACGGCTTTCGGTGCGCCGCCGCGACGGTGCCCTTCGGGTTCGCAGTGGGCTCGATGAGCCCGCACTTGGTGCAGTACGTGTAGCCCTCCTCCCGCGGACCTCGGTTCGTTACGAGCAGGTGCTGCCGCGTGTGGTGGACCCGGAGGCGCTCGTTTAATTGCTTCCACTTCGAGGCGTCCGCGGGGGTCGGCGCCGTCAACTTCGCGCGCGTCGCGTAGCTCTTCGCGGGCATGTCGTCGGGCGAGGTGCCCTCCGGCTTGCTCACAGGGTGCGCGAAGCCAGGCGGGCGGAGCCACTGCGTGGCAGGGCCAAAGGTACCCACGCCACCGCACGCCTCGCAGTCCTTGGTCTCGCCACGCGAGCCACCCTCGAAGGTCGTGGTCCTCGCGTAGTGGCACACGCTGCATTCGTAGTAGAGCCGCCGTCCCAGCCAGGCGCGATATCGGTCATCGCGCATCGGCGAGTAGATGGCCTCGGAGGTCCAGAGTTTGTTGCCAATCCAGACCTCCTTCCCGGGCGCGTACTGCGAGAGCGCAATGGTGAGGCCCTGTGACGGCGTGAACTGAAAAGCGGGTCGGTACATTGTCGAGTTGACCGGGTCGAACACGTGGAACGTGGCGACGTCGGTCGGGAACGCGTAGCGAGGGAGAACACCCCGGTAGAGGAGCCGGTCGAGCAGGTTCTCGGAGGCTGGGTCACGCCCCGGCTTCTCCTCGCCCTCCTCGTCAGGCGCCTCGAGCGCGGTGTCCGCGCTCGAGGCCGTGGACGCGTCCCCAGAGGCGGCGGGAGCGGGCGCGGCTGCCGGCGCAGACGCTGCCGCGCTTGCCGGAGGCTCGAACTCGATCGCCGCGTCGATCGGCTCCATCGTCTTCGGCACAAGTTCGTCGAGGAGGCGCTTGCGTTCTGCAGTCGAGAACTGCTGCGGGAGCCAAGCGTCGACCTCGGCGCGCAGTGCCGCCTCGTTCGCCTCGAGCCAGTTCTTCAGATCCCATCGGTTGAGCACCTTCGCGGACTTCTTGAAGTCAGCCACGGTGCCGAGCACCGCGAAGAGGTGCGGCTGTTCCTCCGGGTTGATGGTGGGCAGCTTGTCCTGGTGGTAGCGCTGCAGCAGGTACGCGGTGACGTGCCGTCGGATGATCTCGGCGTTGTCGAGCGTGAGGAGCGGATCATCAACTGCGCCACGGATCATCTGGTCGGGGTTCGAGAAGTAGTGCTCGTCATGGCTGTCCGCGCTGCCGAAGGCCGTGACGGTCGCGACCGCGTTCCCTCGACGACCGGCGCGACCTGCGCGCTGCTGGTAGTTCGCGCGCGCCGGCGGCATGTTCCGCAGCGACACACCCGAGAGCGATCCAATGTCGATACCGACCTCCATCGTCGTCGTACAGGAGAGCACGTCGATGGCCGGCCGATCATGGCCGGTCCCGTCGTTGCCGAGGTCCACGTCTTGGAAGAGCAACTCGTGCTCCTCCGCCTTCGAGAAGACCTCGTCGGCCTGGGCAGTGTTGAGCTGGGCGGTGTGCTCCGCGGCGATGAGCGCCATCGGCGGCGACGGCGGGACCTTCAGGGCATCGACGGTGCTCGCGCGGTAGTAGCCCTTACGCGCGACGAAGACCTTGTCGGTGTTCGGATCGATCGCCGTCGCGGTGGGCTGGCCGCAGTTCACGCAGGTCGTGCGTCCGGGGAACGGGCGCTGCGCCGTCTTGCATGACTGACAGTACGCCCATGGACCGCCGACGTAGAGCGAGAGTTCGCTGCCCTTCAGGTAGAACTTGTTCGGCGCGACCTGCTCTCCGAAGCGCTGAAGCAGCTTGGGTAGCCACTCCTTATTGAAGAACGTTCGCGCGGGCTTGTCCGCGATGAACCGATCCATCTCGTCGAACTTGCCGGAGCGCGCCTGGTACTGCCGGCTCGAGTTGCGCCACGCGGGCGGCATCTGGCTCATCCACAGGCCGGCGCGGCCCCAGCACCGTATCCATGAGCGCGCGGTTGCCAGCTTCTGCTCTGGCGTGGTCGCGAAGCTAGGGATGTCCGGCAGCGCCTCGACCCATGTCGTGTGGTCGCCGCGCTCCCGGAGCGACGCGATCGCGAGCGCCTCGAGACCGTAGTATCGGTCGCCCAGCGAGTTCACGATCGCGCGTAGCAACGACTCCGGCGGTCGCGATGCGCGCAACTTGCCCCAGAGCGGCATCAGCGCCGCAGGGTTCGTCAGCGCCCCGCTCTTGATGGCGGCGTCCACGTCGAGTTCGTCCTGGAAGCTCTCGCCCGCCTTTAGCTCTGGCCGGAGCCTTACGCCCAACTCCTTCGCTGCGGTGAGCACGCCGAAGTACAGGTCGTCGAGCGAGAGATACGGAGCAATCGCGGCCGTACTCGACAGCCGCTGGTAGCCCGCGACGATGAGGGGACGGATCGCGTCCTGCGTCGAGTATGTCTGCAGGTTCGGCGCGAGGCGCGCCGCCGTCTGTCGCGAGTCGGAGAAGATGAGGACCTTGCGCCCACGCAGCGGCGCGAGGCGGGTCGCGGGCACCGGGCTCGGGGGCTGCACTTGGATCTGCTTCGCGATGAGCGCCTGGAACGGCTGGTCGCCCTTCGTCTGGTGATCCTGGACGGACGTGCGCCCAAACGCCGCACGCCCTCCGCATACGGCGCAGGGCCGGAACTCGCCCGGGTTCGCGTCCTGCGGCTCATCGTCCGTCACGGGCTGGGCCCGCCCCGCCCGGATGTAGACTGTTCTATTCCGTGTTCCGAGCTTCTGCGGGTTCAGCCGGCCAGTGATCAGGTCGTACTCAGCGGGCTCCGCCAAGTCATTGAAGACAGGCTTCTCGAGGAGGAGGTCGAGCGGAGCGATCTCGTCGACAAACCCGGCGAGCGTCCGGAATGCGCCGCCTGGCTCCGCCCACAGGAAATCCGGGTTGTTGACGTCGTTGGTGTACGCGCGCGCGTGAGCCGTGCCGCAGTTCCTACACGTGAAGAGTTCCAACACGCGCGCGCCGCACTCGCACGTGTCGCGCGGCTGGCTGTAGAGCTTGCCCGCGGGGCCGCCACGCTGGGCGGCGGGGATGCTCGTGCAGTTCGGGTCCATGCAGACCCACAGGCCCGCGAGTCCACGGTAGAAGGAGTGGACTCGACACGGCAGCAGACCAGGCTCCGTCGGCTCCCTCCGCGCCACGCTGCCGAGCGCGATGAGATTCGTGACTGCCCGCGCAGCGACTTCGGCAGGGACGTCCGCCTCGAACAGCTTGGCGCCCAACTCGTCGACGGGCTGGGCCTCCTTCATCGTCGAGTTGACGAGGCTCGACATCGGGCCGAATGACTCAAGCGCCTTGTAGAGCGAGGGCTGCAGTTCCCACGGCGCCGTGACCTTCCGGTACTTGAGGAAGCCCTCGATCACCTTGAGACGGTCTGCGTCGCTGGCCGCCTCGTAGAAGTCGTTGAGATCGAATGCGTCCAGCGCGGCTGCGTCGGCGGCCGTCCCCTTCGCCGCACCGGGGCGTTCTAGGAGGTCCCCCTGGACCTTCCGAAAGTCGGTGGGGTCCTTGCCCGAGAGTTGCGCGCCGAACTCGACGGCGTAGTCCGCGTCCTTGAAGCTGGCACTCGTGCAGATGACCTGCAGGCGTTCCGGGGGTATGCCGAGGCGCGTCCGCAGGCGTCGGATAAGCAGCGCCACCTCGGCGCCCTGCGCGCCGCGATAGAGGTGGGCCTCGTCGATGACGAGGAGGAAGCGCTCTTCGGGATTCTTCTGCAACCACTCGCGCGTGCGGTCGAAGATGGGCCGCTCAAGCGGGCGCATCAGCATGTACTCGAGCATCGAGTAGTTCGTGACGAGGACGTCGGGTGGTGCCGCGTGGACCTCGTGACGGGTGACGAGTTCGGGGTCCTCCGGGAGCGTGACGCAGCGCTTGAAGTCGCCATTCTTATCGAGCCAGCGACCATTGCCATACCATGCCGCGAGGTCGGGCTTCGCTGGCCACTTGCCGCGCTTCTTCAACTCGTCCACGAGGTGAGCGGCCGCCGCTTGCTCCGGCGACGGAGGACCGGAGGCTAGTTCAAGCGCCTTGACGTAGTATTTCCCGATGGGCTTCAAGCGGTCTTGGTCTTTATCCTTGTCGCGAACGCCGGGATACAGTGTTCGGCTCGTGTATCGCGCGAAGCGCGCAGGGCGCCCGGACCAGCCGACGAAGCGTTGGACGACACGCGGATCGCCGAGCAACAATCGGAGACGTCCAAGCTGATCATTGACGAGCGCGTTCATCGGGTAAAGCACCATTGCGCGCACGGCGCTGCTCTCGCCGAACTCCTTGCCCTTCGCCTCCGCTTCGGTGGCGAGTTTGCCGAGGATCGGGAGGAGGAAGCACTCGGTCTTTCCTGAACCGGTACCGGTCATCACCACGAGGCTGCGTCCGTCGACGAGCGAGAGTTGCGTCGAGAGCGCCTGATGCTGGTACGGCGGGTCGTGAATGAGCAGCCCGAGGTCGCCCTTCGCGGCGGATACCGACGCGAAGATGTCGAGCGCCGCAGGCGGGAGGCCGAGGTCCACGAACTTCTTTCCAGGCTTGTAGCGTGGTGTGCTCTCAAGATACGGACGCTGGTGGATGATGCCGACCTGATCGAGAAGCGCGCTGCGCTGTTCGACGAGTGTTCGGTGGCTCACGTGGTACGTGGCCTCGATGTAGTCGCGCAGGGCGCGGTGGAGTTGCTGGGTCGTCTCGCCAATGGTCAGAGCCATATCAGCCTCTTTCTCTCCAGAATCATATTCCCGCAATTGGAGCGTTCGATCTCATCGCTGCGTTTCTCTGCGCCGCATGAACTCTTCGTCCAACGCCTCCCAGTACGGTTCGTACAGTTTGAGCAGTTCTGTCGGGCGCATAACTGCCAATCCAAAAGCATCGAGTTCAACGCGGTGCTTCCAAAATGTTCGCCGGTCTGTTGTCAACAACACCGGGACGTTCGCGATCAAGGCCTCGGCGGCAACCATCCTGTCACCCTCATCCGGAAGGAAGGATAGCGGACCTCTTACCGAATGGATCTCGTCCACAGACGTCACGCCTAACCCACGTAGTAGCAGCGGTGACACCCGAATGCTTCGACGAGCGGACAATAGTCCCTTCGCGATACCAGGGTAGGCGTCGTCGGACCAGTCATCCTGGTGACCACGAAAGAAGCCGAGCAGCGATAAGAGCCTCACGCCTTTGGCTCCATCGGCGAGACTCGCTTCCCCTTGGGCCGCCCGGGAAACCAGCCAAGGATAGCCAGAGCGATCCTCGAATTCCTTGTAAAGAATGCCGAGGTCTATGAGGTCGTTCGCCAATTCAGCGCCGTATCTCTCCGTGAGGTCGGCGACTGCTCCGTCATCCCACGTAAGGGAGCCGTCTGACTCAGTCCGGCGGTCGACCCAGTCAAGATTCTGTAGAACGCATGTGTCAAGCAGTTGAGGTTCGGGTGGACAGAGTTCCTGCTCGATGATCTCAATACGGCGGGCGGCATCGACTTCTTGCTCCAGCCTCGCTTTAAGCGGACTTGTCATTTCTCAGTACCTCGCCCCTCCGAACCCGTCGTCATCTCTTCAAGCCAGAGCGCTTCGTGCGCAAACCGCCGCTCCTCTTCGATCTCAGTCTTGGGTATCCGATAAGCGAAGAGGCAGCCAGCGCTCGGAACCGGCTCGCCGATTGCGTCCCAACGTCGACGCGCCCATGCAGGTGTTGGCGAAAACAACTCGAGGACCATGGCGTCACCACTTGGAGTGACGCGGAAGCGCTGTGGCGAACCTCGCTGCGCGTCGATCGCCATCTGGAGGTGCCAAGCTTCGTCGCAGCCGCGCCACCGACTCCCCCGCTGCGGAAGGTCGATCATCCGCTCTGGGTGGCCGTTAGTGAGTTGGACGTAGCACCAGAGATCGGCGCCGTAGGCCTGCTGTCGCCGCGCCATAAAGCGGCCCGTCTGCGTCTTTGGCTCGGTCCAGCGTCCCCGGTAGTATCGGACCGGCTTCGTCGGATCGAGGAGCAGGAGCCCCGGGATGTCCCTCGACGGCGGGGCGACGTCGAGGGCTCGATCGCTCGCGGCAACGGCCAGCGATGCGGCGCAGGGCTTAGGGCCTTTCAGCCACGCGTCGGGAGTGAGCTCGAACAACCCGAGCTGGCGCAACTCGCTGCGTAGATCCTCGGCCCCCGACGACGGGCTCAGCCTGCGTACGTGCCCGAGGTATTCGATACGACGTTCAAGCTCCGAGGGCAGCGGCGAGAGTTGGTCTGCGGTGACACCGAGGAGGATCACGAGCCCGCTCTGACGGACGACGAAGCTCGCGGGCGCGGCGTAGAGCAGTACACGCGCTGTCGACGTCCCGTCTTCTACCTCAGGCTGCTCGAGGATGTCGCCGTGCGAGATCATCGCCTCGAGAGTCTCCTCGACGAGTTCTTTCGCCTTCTCGAGGTCGGGCACCAAACCCCGCAGTGGACGCACAACGGCGCGCACGAGCGTCGCCGCAGAGCACGGACACAGGTAGCTCGCAGCCCGGCGCAGCGCGCCTGCAAGCCCCTCCGGCGTCGTCAGGTCGAGCGCCTCTGGGTCGAGCCCGAGTTCTCGGATCTTCTGCGCGTGTACTTCTTCGATGGTAAGGCGCCTCATGACCACCCCCATCCGGCGTATATCTCACCAGCACCTGTTGGCACAGTCCTCATCTGATCAACAGCGAGAACAAAGAAGCGTGCAGTGCAAGCAAGCGACGGCGCGTCCAATAATGTATTGATTCCTTTTGCGAGGAGGGAGCCCGCCCAATTCTCAAGGCTGTCAGGGGCGCTTGCCATCCGCAGTGAAAATTCGGAAAGCCAGAGCAAACTCCCTTCTTGTTCGAGACTTAGGCTATTTTCAGCAAAATCCTTAAATGCAGCGCCTCGTTCGGCCAAGGGCGTATCCGCTAGTCGCGCCAAGATTTCCCGGGGAAAAATCTGATCAACAGTAATTAGCCGCCAACCATTATTTTTCTGATGCCGCTGCATCGGAATCGCCCGCCTCAGCGCTCCTATTCCTATTTCTTCTCGAGAAAAATCTCGTTCACATCTGCTCCAGTTGTCTCCGGCGATCAGAGATGCAATGCGCGTCGCAATAGCTCGTGAGATAAGCCGCTGGCGCGCGCGCCCAATAAGTTCGCCAGAGTGCCGTGCCGAGTTCCAAAGTCTAGCCAATGCCAAGAGTTGAGCTACTGATTCAACCGTGCGACCTCGAACGTCAACCCGTGGCTCAAACTGTAGATCCGCAAGCGTTTCCACGACAGGCGGAACAACAATTGCCGCCTTGAAATCACCGGTCGTTGCAACGTATAGACCACCAATGCGCGGTACGTTGTGTTCCACAACGCTCGGAAGTTTCTCTCCGATGGCTGGAGTCTCAAACGAATAGCGCTCGATGACCGGCGCGTCGCTGTCAGCGTCGTCTCGCAAGCGCGCTACGAACCCAGAGGAATCCCTCCGCAATGACCATCGCAGCGGCGTGAATTCGCGCTCGCAGCGAAGCGTGAACACACCAAGTTCGTCGGCGGTGAGTTCGACCTCACAAACGTGTGTGTCGTCGTATGCGCCTTGCGCGCTCTTGTCATTCTTGATGTGTGCCTCGAAGTGGCGCGTCCATTCCTCGCTTGAAAGCGGTAACGTAACCGGCGGCAGTTGACGCTCGAACAACGGTGCTTCTCCCGCTTTCACGAACATCTGCACCCGGACCATTACCTGGCGCCCAGTAGGACCACGCACCAGGACGGCGGCTTTCCCTTCCCAGAGTTGTTCGAGCGAGGGCGCGGCGGGGTCGAGTTCCATTTCGAGTGGACCGTGCGAGGTCGACCCAGGCGACCAAGGGCGGGCCTCGCGGACCCGCATGACGACATCGAGGTCGCCGATCACCTCGGAGTCTGCGCTGCTCCCGCTGCGCGCTGCGACGCTGAACTTGTGGAGCCCGACTGGCAACGGCGGGAGTTCGACGAAGACTGCCTCGCCGGGCGGCGTGTCGGTCAGCGTCAACGAGAGCGACGGGCCATCCCCCATCGCAATGGTCAACTCGTCCATCGAGTGGTCCGATCGGATAGCGAGGGTCGGTGTCTCCGACGCGAGCCACTCGCCATATCCCTCACCGTCCCACGCGACCGCCGCGAGCCCGGCGGGCCACACCTCGATCGATTTCGCCTGGGTGACCTGGAACTGCTTCAGCGCCTGCTCCCACTCCGGCGTGAGCGCTGCGGGCACGTCGAGGAGCACGGCGTGTACGCCTTGGCACGTCAGCGCGACGGGGCGCGCGATGGGTGAGCACGCAAACGACTCTGTGCTCACCAGCAGGTATTTCGAGTCCGCACGCACGCGCATGCCGCGAGACTCGTAGGCAAGGCCATCACTGGCGACCTTGAAGAGCCACGAAGTGCCCGGACGGAGCATGCACTCCGCGCGCAGGAGGTACTCGAGTTGCGCGTCGGTGCGCTCGAACTTCAACAGCACATCGTCGGGCCGGGGCCAGTGGCTGAGCGGGACGCGTTGGGGGCCGTGCAGGCAGCGTCCCCTCGCGAGCGGGCGCCCCACCGCGCCCGCGACGGTGCATCGCGATTCGGTGAGGGCCTCTCGCACCTGCGGGAAGCGGAGGAGCAAGTGCGAGAGGTCTGGGATTTCGAGCGAGACCTCCCAGCGTGACCCCTCGATGGGTCGTAGCACGAGGCGCGGCTCGATGCCGAGTCGTACGACTTCTTCTCGAGCCTCCTCACGCCTCTGGAACGTCGTGTTCGTTGACCTGCCGATGGTCAGCCCTCGGATCTTCGCCCGCTCCTCCGCCGCGCGGCGTGCGCCGCGCAGCCAGTCGCGACCGCGACGTTCGCGGTCGACGTCATCGCTGATGCGCTTCAGCGTCGTCGGGTGGAGCAGCGTCTTGAAGCCCTCCTTCCCTTGGAGAAGGAGCGCGGCGGCGATCTGGCCGACGAGCGCCGGCGCCTGCACAAGGTTTTGGAAGCGTGCCGACGTGTTCCAACTCCGCGCCGCGATGAAGTCCCCGAGGCGCTGCGGCTCATCGAAGAGTTCGCCGGAGAACGAGTGCCGAAGTTCGTAGAGGATGCGCGCGAGTTGCTGTTGCAGGTCGCACGGGAGGATCGCGTGCGTGATGGGCCACGCAATGATCGAGAACTGCTCCGCCCAAGGGCCCGACGGCTTGGCGCCCGCGAACTTCCTCTGGAAGGCGACAAAGGCGTCGCGAATCCAGTCGCGCCTACCGTTCAACGTCCAGCCCGGCGTCTTATCCTCGAAGGTCTGCCAGTACTCGCTCCCCGCATAGCCGTAGCCGATCTCCGCCGCATAAACGACCCAAACGAGTTGGTGGTCGCGTGCGGGCGCCGAGACCTGGATGTGGGCGCGCAGCGTGTTCTGCAGCGCTAGCAACTCGGCCTGCGCGAGGCCGTGCTCCAAGGCGAAGACAGGGATGTCCTTGCGGTCACGCGCGAGGGCGCCGAAGTGCGCTGCAAGTCGCTGGTTCCACGCCCCCAGATCCATCACGACACCTGTTCACTTCCCGAGCCGCACAGTTGCACGCTGCGCGTCGGTCGTCGTCAGGTGAGGAGACCGAGCGCACCACCCCAGCGCGCACGCAGGGGAATGCGTCGCGACTCCCCGCGCGAGCGCGGTGTTCTCTCGGATGTCCCTGAACTTACTCATCATCATCCTTCTGGAACTTCAGGAGAGATCGGAGTACATGGGCTGCTGGGGGGCGGCGCGCTGGAGAGGAACACGAGCCCCGTGGGTGACCGGACGGACGGTTGTGTGCCGCTCGATCTCATCGAGGACGTCATCGGAGATAATCCGATTTCGTAACCACCGCTCGCGCCACCACGCGCCGATCGCCGCCGTCGCCGCCACGCCCTCGTTGACCGGTACTATGTACTCGGGCCGCTTGGCGGCGCCGATGAGGTAGTCGTCGAGGTTCTTAATAAGGCTCACCGCGTACACAACGCGCGGACGGTGGTGGCGGAGGAGCATCCCCGACGGCAGGTTCAGCAGATCGAGTGCTTGTCTTACCTTGCGCAGCTTGGGGCTCACGCCCTCACCGAAAATGCTGTTCACACGCTGCGCGTCGGACTGCTGCACAAGGTCGACAAGCGCGTCGACCGTCTCCTCGGAGTATTGCGACGTGCCAAACGCCTCCGATCGACCCAACTCAGCGTATCGGATGACGTCCTCCGCATTGCCCCCGAGACGCTCCGCCGGGATCTTGATGCGGTTGTACTGGCTCGACCCCACGCCGTAGAGCGACGTCGTACCGAGGAGCACAAGCTTCGAAGCACGCACGATGGGTCGCCCAGCCATCGAGGACGCGATCTCACTCTCCGCCTGTGCGTACCGTCGACGGTACTGATGCACGACCTCTGGGCTCGCCGCCATCATGGCAGCGAGCTTGCCGCCAAGGAGCGCGTTGTAGGGCTGCACCGCGCCGCACACCGAGATGTCTGCGACCGCGATGCCGACCCGGTCAGCCTTCGCCTTCTTGAGCACCCTGCGGATCGCGTCGCTGCCATACCCGGTCTTCGCGAGCGTGGCGAGCTTCTCCGCCGTCGGCTTGCCGCCGAATGCCTCGTCGAGAACCGCGCGCGCGCGGAGGTACGTTGAGAGGGCGAGCGCGCGCTTGCTGCGGAACAGGTGCGTCCTAGCCTTCGCGATCCAGTACTCGTCGCCATGGAAATCTGAGCGCTTCTGCTTGTGGTCACGCGAGCGCGCGAAGCGGTGGTGCTTCTTGCGCGCCTCGGCGCTCTCTTTCAACAGTCGTTCGATCACTGCCAACGAGGGTGTCTTGAGATCGCGCGTCGAGAGGATGCCGTCCTCGATCAGGTCCGCCACGTAGATTTCGTCGATGGCGGCGTCGAGCGTGTCGACGAGCCACTTAGCGAGTTCTCGCGTCGGCGCGGTCCGCACGCGATCAAGGAAGGTCTCCGGGTGCCACCCGATCCACGAATCGCGCTCGCGGATCTGCATGATCGGGCTGCTCAGCGCGCCGATACCCATCACCGGGTGGTTGGCAGCGGCGCGGTCGCGCACGAGGAAGACCATCGTCCGGCCCGGCACGCTCGTGTACTGGTTCGTCCACGTGTGGCGGAAGTAGCGCCACACGTCCATCAGGCGCAGCCCTGTGAACTCACACGCGGTGTTCTCAGCGGTGACGAACTGTAGGTAGGGATCGACGAGTTTCGACAGCGCGTCGGCCCAACCGTTGTTGAGGTGCGTCCGGGCCTCCCGAAGGCCCTCCGCAAGATCTCGCCCGTCGCGCATGAGCGAGTAGATCGAGACGTACCTCCCATCGTGGAGACGCTGACGTTCCATCGAGTCCAGGAACCGCTGCACCGACGGCTGGCGGAGTTGTGCGTTGCGCTTGACCAACTCCTGCCGACGAATGCGTGCCTTCTCGGCGAGCGGGTCGGTGACGGGGTCAGGCGGCTTGACCTCGACGCGCTCGCTGCGCACGCGGACCGTCCAGCCCTGCGTCGCGAGGTCGGTCATGACGAGCCCCGCCGCGAGCAGCGCCTGTCGATCACTGCGACGACACGCCGTGACTTCAGCGACGAACGCGCCGCGCGCCTTCTCGATCGCCTCCTCGGTGCGCTCCCGCCGGCACACCTTCGCCAGCGCGCGCGCGTGCTCCACGAAGGCGTTCTGCGACGCCTTGCTCGGGAGCGGTGGCTCCAGCGTGGTCCACGTGTTACCGGGCACGTTGGTCATTTGTCGTTCAGGAAGGCAGCCAAGGTGTTACTCCACTCGAGCCGATGCTTTGCGAGCGCCGGGACCTTCCCGCGCGCGGCCGCTTCGCTCCGCGCCGCCGCGAGGAGGAGCAGTTCGAGTTTGGCGCGGAGTTGCGGATCGCGAGGGGCCTCGCCCTCAGAGAGCGGCTTGTAGATCTCGCGGTAGAAGGGGTGATCAGGGTTCAATACGAGCACAAGCCTGTCCCCGTCGTGCGCGAGGGTGAAGAACGACGTGTCCTTCACCGAGTGCTCGATGATGCTGTAGCGGTCCGCCTCGTTAGGGCGATCCCGTAGCGTCGGGTGACTCTCCTCCAATTCACGCATCAGCGCCCGCGCTGTCGGATCAACACTGCGCGGGAGGGGGCGTAGGAGGTGGTCCCGCTCATTGGCGATGCGCTCCGCTTCGGAGAAGCGCTCGCGCGCCTTCACGGCTGTGTGAGCCTTGCGTGCGCGGCCATTGAGGGCACGCGCGGTCGCCTCGAGATCCGGCGAGAGTGCCTCGATGAGGTGCGCCTGGGGGCGAGCCTGTTGCTTCGTGTGTGTAATGCCAAAGGCTTCGTCGAGGATCGGATCGAACTGGATCTCGCAGCGCCACCAGTCGTCGTAGTTCTCTCGGTGTTTGCTGCCCATGAAGAACCAGCCGTAGTCTACCTCTCGTCCTCCACGGACGATTGAGACGCCGGCACCCTTCGAGAGGCCGATTCGGCGCTTCTCGTCGTTCGAAAGTTTGTGCCACGCGTGGACCGGCAGTTCCGTGAACCGCACGCTCACCCAACCAGTTTTTCGCGAATCGAGCGGATCGGCGCGGACTTCGAAGCGCATCTCCTCACCGAAAAGTTGGGCACCAGAAATCTCTGCTTTCGGGTGTAGGTAAAGCGGATCGAAGGCGTCGAGTGTATCGCCGTTGATGGTTATACGGAGTCCCTTCCAGATGAAGTGCCTAAAACGTCGACCGAGTTCGACCTCAAGCTTGCGCACGATGGTAGAGACGCGGCGATTGTCGAGCCTATCGCACTGCGACCAGCAAACGAGGGTTCCCGAGTTCCCTGCGCACTCACTTGGCGACACCTTCACCACCTTCGGCTCGGGCACCTCGATCATTTCGCAGCGCACGATCTCGTCGACGTCGAGGTATGACGAGTACACGGTCGGGGTGTCATGCCCACGCGCGCCCTTCGGCGACTGCCACGTAAAGACCGCGACACGCCGCGCTTGGCTCAGCGACGCATTGGGCAGGCCCATGCCGTACCGCCCAAGTCCTCGGCGGTCTCCGAATCGAGTGCTCCCGCCGAACCGGAGTGCCTGACGCAGTGTCGGCGGGTCCATCCCACAGCCATTGTCCAGTACCGAAACCTCTATCGCCTTCTCCTCGTCGTCGCTGGTCTTGGCCGCGACGGAGATCGCGATGCGTGTGGCACCCGCTTGGATAGAGTTGTCAACGAGTTCTGAGATCGCGCTCGCTGTACCCTTGTACCCAGAGTCTCGGGTCGCTTGGATGAACTTGTCGAGCGCGATGATCGAGCAATCGGCGCGTCGAACTGAGTGCACGGTCTTCGTCATAGCCCTACTCGCTGCAGCTTTAATCATGCGCCCCCCCTGCAGTTGTTCTTGTTTCGTCAGAAGGCTGAATTGCAATGCCACGCCGCTCACAGTGGCCCCGAATCAGAACTTCGACCATGTTCGTTATGGATCGATGTTCTTGTTCCGCCGCGATGCGAAGCGCTTCTTTCAATCCGGGATCGATCCGGAAAGTCAGCGTGGCGGTCTTGCCTGTAGCCATCAGCTTCTCCAGGAAGCACTGCAAATGTACTGCAATGTACAGTATTGCGCGTCGGTCTTACAACACAATGCCGTCAATGCGTGCTTTTTGCTGAGAGCAGACCGCCTCCGAACGTCCGAACGGGTGAGGCTATTTGCGGTAGCGCCAACCACCTCCCGCTCCGAGAGCGCCCGTCGACCACAGAAAATTCCGGTGCACCACCAGTTCCGATTGTTTGCGGCACACCCAAGCTTCACGCCGCAGCATCCCGCCATCCAGACGACTGTGGAACGGCGTGATGACACCCCTTGGCAACCCGACGACCGCCTGCCGCCGTGTGCCGGCCCTGGCCGTGGCGCTGACCATCGCGCTCGCCGGCGCATCGCCCGCATCGGCCGGCGGTGTCACCGCTGAGCACGAGCAACTGGCGGCGCTCACCCGCCAACTCGACCTGCTCGACCGCCTCGCCGAGCACGCCGCCCATACCGCTCCGCAGGAACGCGCCCGCTACCACTTCGACTACGCCCGACTGCGCGCGGACCTGATGCGCGTTCGCGCCGGCCTGCAGGACTACCTCGTGCCCCAGCGCGCCCAGCCGCGCGATCCCGTCCCGCTGGCCGGCGATTACGTCCGCCGCGACCGCACCGACGACGAGGAGCCGTCGCCATGACGCCCTCTGCCGATCAGGTCGCCGCCTTCCAGGCCAACGGCGGCTTCGCGCCTTCGGCCGTCTCTGCCGTGGTGCTCGCTTTCGTGTTCGCCGTGTTGCTGCTGTGGGGCGTGTGGGCCATGCGCACCGCCTACGTCGGCTGGGCCGAGCACCGCATCACCGAACGTCAGTTCCTCGCCGTCGTCGTGCGCTTCGTGGCGATGTACCTGGTGCTGACCTTCTTTCTCCTCTCCTGACCGTCACGAAGGGCCATACGCCATGAACACTCCAACGACATTCCATCGCATTCCGTCCCGCATCGCCGCTCCGCTGCTGCCGCTGGCGCTCGCGGGCCTGCCGCTGTCGGCCTTCGCGCAAGGCCTGCCGACCATGGAAGACCCATCGCGCGGCCAGGGCAGCGGCATCCTGCAGACCTTGCAGAACTACGGCTACGACATCGTGCTGCTGATCGCGCTGCTGGTGGTCGCCTCGATGTTCGTCGGAGTCTGCTATCACGCCTACACGCGCTACTCGGAGATCCACACCGGCCGCGCCACCTGGGGCCAGTTCGGCCTGACGGTCGCCGTGGGCGCGATCCTGCTGGTGGTCGGCATCTGGCTGCTCACCAAGGCCACCGGCGTGCTGTGAGGGCGGCAAGCGATGGCTGTCCCTGCGGAGACCCCGCGCGACACGCTGGTGACCTTCCTGCCGCACCGGCTGAACCGCCAGCCGGTGGTCGTGCGCGGGCTGACCGCCGACGAGTTGTGGATCTGCGCCGGCCTGTCGGCCGCCGCCGGATTCGCGCTCGGCCTGCCGCTGGCCTGGCTCACGCACAGCATCGCCATGGTGCCCACGCTGATCGTCGCCGGCATCGCGCTGGGCGTCTTCGTCGGCGGTGGTTTTCTGCGCGCGCAGAAGCGCGGCCGGCCCGACACCTGGCTGCACCGGCAGCTCCAGTGGCGGCTGGCATTGCGGCACCCGGCGCTGGCAGCGCTCCTGGGCGGCCAGCGCCTCATCACCCGCTCGGGCTACTGGACGACCCGGCGCAACACCGATCGAGGGGCGCCATGAGCCGTTTCAAGAACGAGGTTGCGCACCTGCAGGCGCACGTGAAGACGCTGCGTCTGGGGGCCGGCGCGTTGTTCGTGGTGGCGTTGCTGCTCGGCTTCGGTTGGTGGAGTGCGCCGAAGAGTCTGACCATCCATGTGCCGCCGGACCTGCGCTCGGGCAGCACGCGCAAGTGGTGGGACGTGCCGCCCGAGAGCGTGTACGCGTTTTCGTTCTACATCTGGCAGCAGGTACAGCGCTGGCCCACGAACGGCGAAGAAGACTATCCACGCAACCTGCGCGCGCTATCGGCCTACCTGACGCCGAGCTGCCGGGCCTTTCTGCAGCAGGACTACGAGTACCGGCGCGCCAGTGGCGAGCTGCGTCAGCGCGTGCGCGGCATCTACGAGATTCCCGGCCGCGGTTACGGCGACGATCCGGCCACGCGCGTCAAGGTGGTTTCCGACCGCGATTGGATCGTCACGCTCGACGTGAGCGCGGACGAATACTACGGCTCCGAGCAGGTCAAGCGCGCCCTGGTGCGCTACCCCATCAAGGTCGTCCGGCTGGACATCGACCCCGAGCGCAACCCCTTCGGCCTGGCGCTGGACTGCTACGCCGGCGCACCCCAGCGCATCGAACCGCCGCCGACCCAGGCCGGCGCGCCCGCCAACGCCTCCGGCCACCTGCAGGGAGACTCCCCATGAAGCCCATTGCCTTGTCGGCCCTGGCCGGCGTCCTGCTGATCCTCGGTTTCGTGCCGGCCAGCCAGGCCGTGGAAATCCTGCGCTGGGAGCGCCTGCCCCTGCCGGTGCCGCTGGTGGTCGGTCAGGAGCGCGTGGTCTTCATCGACCGCAATGTGCGTGTCGGCGTGCCGGCCAGCGTCGGCGATCACCTGCGCGTGCAGAGTGCGGGCGGCGCGATCTACCTGCGGGCGAGCGAGCCGATTCCGCCCACGCGGCTGCAACTGCAGGACGTGGAATCCGGCGCGCTGATCCTGCTCGACATCGCCGCCGAGCCGGCGAAGGACGGCCAGGCGCCGCTGGAGCCGGTGCGCATCGTGGAAGCGGAAGCCCCCGCGAAGCGCTACGGCGGCGGTGCAGCAAGCGGCGCGGACGAGCAGGCCGATGCGCCCGCAGACAAATCCGTTCCCCGGCGCGAAACGCCGGTATCGGTCGTGCTGACGCGCCATGCCGCGCAGAACCTGTACGCGCCGCTGCGCACCGTCGAGCCGGTCGCCGGCATCGGGCGCGCAAACCTGCGCCGCGACCTCGCGCTGGACACCTTGCTGCCGACGCTGCCGGTGCACGCGCGGGCATTGGCCGCGTGGCGCCTGGAAGACCAGTGGGTGACGGCCGTGCGACTCACCAACACCGCCGCGCGTTGGCTCGACCTCGACCCGCGCGCCTTGCAGGGGAACTTCGTGGCGGCGACCTTCCAGCATCCGAACCTGGGACCGGCCGGCACCGCGTCCGACACCACGGTGCTCTACCTGGTCACGCGCGGCCACGGCCTGGCCGAGTCGCTGCTGCCGGCGCTGAGCCCGATCGACGCCACCGTGAACCTGCCGCCGGCCGCCGCGGCGGGCTCGACCGGAGGAGCGCGCGATGAAGAGTAATCCGCTGCTCAAGTGGCTGCTGATCCCGATGGCGCTGCTGCTGGTGTTCGTCGGCATCAAACTGTTCTCCGGCGCCCCCGGCGGCCAACCCGCCCCCAAGGGCGCGGCCGGTACGCTCACGCCCGAGGAGATGAAAGCCCTGGGCATCGCCGGCGACACGCCGCGCGATACCGTCGCCACGCTGGTGGCCCAGGTGAAGCAATTGCGCACCGAGTTGCAGAGCGCGCTCGGCGACAACAAGCAGCACAAGGCCGAGAATGAGCGCCTGCGTGCGCGGGAAAGCGTGATCGACCAGCGCATCCAGAGCGCGCTGGAAGGCGAACGCAACCGCCTGGAGCAGGAGCGCAATCAGGTGGCCAGCGACAGGCAGCAGACCCAAGGGCTGCTGCAGGATCTGCAGCGGCAACTGGACGGCCTTTCCGGCAAGGGTGGCCCGTCCGACCTGCCCATCGGGCTGGGGCTGGAAGAGGGTGACGGCAAGCGCTTCAACCGCGGCACCAGTGGCACGCAGTGGGTCGAGCCCGACGATGCCAAGGTCGACGCCAAGAACGGCAGCAAGGAGCCGAGCTTTCCCCTGAGCTTCGGGCCGGCCCAGAAAAGCCTGTCGGCCGCAGCGGAATCCGTCGCCGACGTGGGCAGCCGCGCCGTGGGCGCCTCCACGAAGGCTGTCTACACCGTGCCGTCGAACTCGACGCTCATGGGGTCGATTGCCATGACGGCGCTGATCGGGCGCGTGCCGATCGATGGAACCGTCAACGACCCGTACCCGTTCAAGGTGCTGATCGGCCCGGACAACCTCACGGCCAACGGCATCGACATCCCCGACGTGGCCGGCGCCGTGGTCAGCGGCACGGCCTCGGGCGACTGGACGCTCTCGTGCGTGCGCGGGCAAATCCGCTCGGTCACGTTCGTGTTCCAGGACGGCACCATCCGCACGGTGCCGGAGGACAGCAGCAAGGGCGGTAGCAGCGGCGGCAACTCCGGTCACAACGGCGCCAGCATCCAGGGCGGCCTGGGCTGGATCAGCGACCCCTATGGCATTCCCTGCGTCAGCGGCGAGCGGCGCAGCAACGCCCAGCAGTACCTGGGCAGCCAGGCGCTCATCACCGCGGCCGGCGCCGGCGCGGCCTCGCTCATCAAGTCCGACAACGGCAGCGTGGCCGTGGTCGCCAACAACAACGGCTCGCTGGGCACCGTCGGCATCAGCGGCAATGAAGCGATGGGCCGCATCCTCGCGGGCGGCGTGCGCGACATGGCCGATTGGGTCAACAAGCTCTACGGCCAGGCCTTCGCGGCGGTCTACGTGCAGCCCGGCGCCAAGGTGGCCGTGCATCTGGAGCAACCGCTCGACATCGACTACGACGCCAAGGGGCGTCGGGTCCACCACCGCACCGGAGAAGCCCATGCCTCGGATCTGGATTGACGCGGCCGCCGTGCTGCTGGCGGCCACCCTGCTCGGCGGCTGCGCCACCAGCAAGGAGAAGCTGCTGCCACACGGCGACAGCACCATGCTCGACATCTGGAATCTGGAGACCGGCGGCGGCGCGGGCGGCGGCCAGGCCGCGCGGCAACTGCTCGACGCGCGCCAGGGCCTGCGCCGGCCGCTGACCGAGGCCGATGTGCAGGCGGCGCCCGGCGTGCAGGCGCGCTACACCCGTACCGCGCAGAACGAGATCTACCGCCAGTTCCACCGCCTGCCGAACCCCGACCTGGTGATGTACGTGTTCCCGCACCTGGCGGGCACCGACCCGGTGCCGGTGCCCGGCTACAGCACGGTGTTCCCGCTCTACCAGCGCGTGCAGTACGCGATGCCGGGCGAGCGCGTGGAGGACTACTGATGGCCTGGTCGCTGCCGTGGTCACGCAAGCCCGACGCATCGCCTGCTGACGCCGCGGATGCGGCCGATGATGCTTGGGCACAGCACGTAACGGCGCTGGCGGCACAGGGTGTCGCCGAGCCGGGCAGCGCGCTCGGCCGGGGCCGGCGCAGGCCGGCCACCCAGGCCGACCACGATGCGCTCTATGGCGTCGCGCCGTCGTTCGCGGACTTGCTGCCCTGGGTCGAGTACCTGCCCGACACGAAGTGCATGTTGCTGGAAGACGGCCAGTCGGTGGCGGCCTTCTTCGAGCTGGCGCCAGTCGGTACCGAGGGCCGCGAGATGGCCTGGCTATGGCAGGCGCGCGATGCGCTGGAGAACGCCCTGCAGGACTCCTTCGACGAGTTGGACGACAACCCCTGGGTGGTGCAGCTCTACGCCCAGGACGAGGCCGACTGGGACAACTATCGGTGCTCCCTGGCGAACTATCTGCAGCCGCGTGCGCAGGGCAGCGCGTTCAGCGACTTCTACCTGCGCTTCTTCGCCCATCACCTGCGGGCCATCGCCAAGCCGGGGGGCCTGTTCGAGGACACCACGGTGACGCGCCTGCCGTGGCGCGGCCAGGTCCGGCGCGTGCGCATGGTGGTCTACCGCCGCACGTCCGCGACCCCGGCCTCGCGGCGCGGCCAGTCGCCCGAGCAGGCGCTGACCACGATCTGCGACCGCCTCGCCGGCGGGCTGGCGAATGCCGGCGTGAAAGCCCGACGGCTCGGCGCGGCGGACATTCACGCCTGGCTGCTGCGCTGGTTCAACCCGAATCCGACTTTGCTCGGCGCCACTGCCGAAGACCGGGAACGCTTCTACGCGCTGACCCGCTACCCGGAAGAGCGGGAGGAGGGTGAGATCGAACTCGCCAGCGGCACCGACTTCGCGCAGCGCCTGTTCTTCGGCCAGCCACGTTCGGACGTGCCCAACGGCCTGTGGTTCTTCGACGGCATGCCGCATCGGGTGATCGTGATGGATCGCCTGCGCACGCCACCCGTGACGGGCCATCTGACGGGCGAGACGCGCAAAGGCGGCGATGCCATGAACGCGCTGTTCGACCAGATGCCCGAGGACACGGTGATGTGCCTGACGCTGGTCGCCACACCCCAGGACGTGCTGGAGGCGCACCTCAACCACCTCGCCAGGAAGGCCGTCGGCGAAACCCTGGCCTCGGAGCAGACCCGGCAAGACGTGCAGCAGGCGCGCGGCCTGATCGGCAGCGCGCACAAGCTCTACCGCGGTGCGCTGGCGTTCTACCTGCGCGGCTGCGACCTGGCCCAGCTCGATGCGCGCGGCCTGCAGCTCGTCAACGTGATGCTCAACGCCGGCCTGCAACCGGTGCGCGAAGAGGACGAGGTGGCGCCGCTGAACAGCTATCTGCGCTGGCTGCCGTGCGTGTTCGATCCGGCTGCCGACAAGCGCCAGTGGTACACCCAGCTCGTGTTCGCGCAACACGCGGCGAACCTGGCGCCGGTCTGGGGCCGCAGCCAGGGCACGGGGCATCCGGGCATCACGTTCTTCAACCGCGGCGGCGGCCCGATCACCTTCGATCCGTTGAACCGCCTCGACCGGCAGATGAACGCGCATCTGTTCCTCTTCGGCCCCACGGGTTCGGGCAAGAGCGCGACGCTCAACAACATCCTGAATCAGGTGACGGCGATCTATCGGCCGCGCCTGTTCATCGTCGAGGCGGGCAACAGCTTCGGCCTGTTTGGCGACTTCGCGGCACGATTGGGTCTCACCGTGCATCGGGTGAAACTTGCGCCCGGCGCGGGCGTCAGTCTGGCTCCGTTCGCCGACGCCTGGCGCTTGGTCGATACGCCGAGCCAGGTACAGACGCTGGACGCCGATGCGCTCGACGAAGACCAGACCGATGCCGGCATGGCCGTGGAAGGTGACGAGCAGCGCGACGTGCTCGGGGAGCTGGAGATCACTGCACGACTGATGATCACCGGCGGCGAGGACAAGGAAGAAGCGCGCATGACGCGCGCCGACCGCAGCCTGATCCGCCAGTGCATTCTCGATGCGGCCCAGCATTGCGTGGCGGACAGACGCACGGTGCTCACGCGCGATGTGCGCGACGCGCTGCGCGAGCGCGCCCGCGACGCCACGCTGCCGGAGATGCGGCGCGCACGGCTGCTGGAGATGGCCGACGCCATGGATATGTTCTGCCAGGGCGTGGACGGCGAGATGTTCGACCGGTCCGGCACGCCGTGGCCCGAGGCGGACATCACCATCGTGGACCTGGCCACCTTCGCGCGCGAGGGCTACAACGCCCAACTCTCGATTGCCTACATCTCGCTCATCAACACCGTCAACAACATCGCCGAGCGCGACCAGTTCCTGGGCCGTCCGATCATCAACGTGACGGACGAAGGCCACATCATCACGAAGAACCCGCTGCTCGCGCCCTACGTGGTCAAGATCACCAAGATGTGGCGCAAACTCGGCGCCTGGTTCTGGCTCGCCACGCAGAACCTGGACGACCTGCCGAAGGCGGCCGAGCCCATGCTCAACATGATCGAGTGGTGGATCTGCCTGTCGATGCCGCCCGATGAAGTCGAGAAGATCGCGCGCTTCCGCGAACTCAACGCGTCGCAGAAGGCGCTGATGCTCTCGGCCCGCAAGGAGGCCGGCAAGTTCAGCGAGGGCGTCATCCTGTCCAAGTCGATGGAGGTGCTGTTCCGGGCCGTGCCGCCCAGCCTCTACCTGGCGATGGCGATGACCGAGCCCGAGGAGAAGGCCGAACGCTTCCAGTTGATGCAGCAGCACGGCATCAGCGAGCTGGATGCCGCCTTCCGCGTGGCCGAGAAGATCGACCGTGCGCGGGGTATCGAACCTCTGGCGTTGGACACGTTAGCCTGACGGGAGCGACACGATGCGCATGCCTTCATTCGCCCGCCGTCATCCCTGGATCGGTCTGCTGATCGTGGCGACGATTGGGGTTGGCTCGTGGATGCTGCTGCGCGCGCCGCAACCGGCAACCGAGTCCATGCCCCTGGCCGCCGCCCGGTCCGAAGCGTCGAAACCGGCCGGCCCGCCCTGGCTGTATGGCCGTGCCGATGCGCGCTTCACGGTGGTCGGGTACGCCGACCTGGAGTGTCCGTACTGCCGGGCCTACTTCCCCGCGCTCAAGGGCTGGATCGACGCCCATCCCGAGGTGAACTGGCAGTGGCACCACCTGCCGCTGTCCATGCACGAGCCGGCCGCGACTGCCGGGGCACGCCTGGCCGAGTGCGCGGGCGAGACGGGCGGACATGCCACCTTCTGGCAGGCCGTGGCGTGGCTCTACGCGCACACCCGTGGCGACGGCCAGGGCCTGCCGGAGGGCCTGCGCTATCCCGACCTCACGCCAGCCATGCAGGGTTGTCTCGACAGCGATCGCCCCGATGCCGTCATCCGTGCCCAGGCGGCGGAAGCGGCACAGCAGGGCATCGCGGCCACGCCGGCCCTGCAACTGCGCGACCGCGAGTCCGGCAAGACCCTCCTGCTGCACGGTCCCGTCGAAGGCGATGCCTTGCTGTCGGCCATCGACCTGCTCGCCGTCGGCAGCACGACCGCAGCCGAACCCGCCCATTCCCCAGACATGCCCGCCGGCGTTGCCGGTGACATGCCCAGGTAGCCATCGATCTTCAAGGCTGCGGCGCGGCTCGTCCGCGTTGATCGAAACCCGTTCGCATCGCATCCCTTGACGCGAACAGCCATCGCATCCGCGGTGGTGGATGCCCGCTCGTCACCTGTTCCATCCCCATCGTCCCCAGGAGGGTTTGCCCTCCAGGGGCAGGCGCCCTCCGATCTCATCCATTGGAGGTTCGCCATGTCTCTCGTCATCGCCGACTACCGCCCGGAGTCGCTCACCCTGATCGCCGCCCAGCACGAAGACTGGATCATCCGGCAGGCCATCACCCTGCTGGAGAACCGCGTGTTCAAGGCCGGTCCGGCGCTGGGCAGTCCCGCCGCCGTGCGCGACTACCTGCGCCTGAAACTGGTCGCGGAGCCAAACGAAATCTTCGCCGTCGTGTTTCTCGACAACCAGCACCAGGTGCTCGCCTTTGAGCCGCTGTTCCGGGGCACGGTCGACCAGACTTCGGTGTATCCGAGGGTGGTGGTCCAGCGTGCGCTGGCGCTCAACGCTTCGGCGCTGATCCTGGCGCATCAGCATCCCTCGGGGAACACCGAGCCCTCGGCCGCTGATCGTGCGATCACCGAGCGGTTGAAGAGCGCCCTGGCCACCGTCGATGCCCGGGTGCTGGACCACTTCATCGTCGGCAAGGGCAGTCCGTACTCGTTCGCAGAAGCCGGCTTGTTGTAGCGCACTCAATTCATCACCACGGGAGCCCTTGGCTCCCGTTTCTTTTCGCCGGTCCGCAGGGAATCGGGGCTGACCGGTTTCGGTTTCTTTGTCGTTCCCTGATCTGCATTTGCGCTCGACTACGAGCCTGCATCGACTCCTCGGAGACGCGACATGCCGGCTCATTTCCTCAACCTTCCTGCCGTCTCGCGGCGCTCCCTGGCCGCCAGGCTGGCCGCTGGACTGTGCGCCGCGCTGCTCGCTCCCATCGCGGCGGCCGCCGATGTGCTCGTCGTCACCGACAGCCGTCATCCGGTGCAGGCCCCGGCCGGCGTGCGGGTCATCGAGCTGGACCAGGCCACGCGCATCGAGGTCGAACTCGCCGCGCACCTGCCGGCCGACCCGCGACAGGCCGCGGCCCTGGTGCGGCAGGGGTTGCATGACGGCGGCGAGGCCCTGCAGCGCCGCATCGGCCATGCCTACCAAGGTGTCGCGGATGCCTGGGGGCTGGGCATCGCCAAGATTCCCGCCGTGGTGGTCGATCGACGCTACGTGGTCTACGGCGAGCCCGACGTGCCCCGCGCCGTCGCGCGCATCAACGCCTACCGGAGCACGCAGCCATGAGCCTCCTGCTGGCATCCCGGCGCCTGCGAGCCACCGCCGCCGCGCTGCTGCTGAGCGCGGCCACGTCGACGTTCGCCCTGGACACCGCCACCATCGTCTCGTCGGCGCTGTCCCCCGACTGCCTCGAATATCGCGTGGTCGGAATCTGCTACTGGCTGTACTGCACGCCATTCGGCTGCTCGGTTCGCACCTCCGTCAAGGTGCGCCACTACGTCCCCGATGCAGTGGTGTCGAGCTACTCGAACACCGGCGAAAACCCGTGGCAGGAAGTCAGGGCGATGAGCATGCCCAACCCGAGCGCCAAGGCTGGCGGTGACGGCACGACCAACCACGACAACGAGAACAACCTCGCCAAGTTCAAGAACGCCGATGTCATCGGCCATCCGGCCGGGATGGTGTTCAGCCAGTTCGCCAGCGCCTCCGGCTACACCTGCGAAGGCGCGGGCACGGCCTTCATGCCGTATCTGCTGAGCACGCTCGACACGATCGCCTGGCGCTACAACATCCCGGAAGCGCTCTACCCCGAAGCGCTCATCCCCGGCCGGCGCGAAATCGGTACGCGCACCGGCCTGAACCTCTGGGGCAACGTGTATCCCCGCGGTGGCTTCCTACACCAGACCGACGACCACAAGAGCGGCGCCGTGGTCGCGCAGCGCGCGGGCGACATCGTGACGCGCCGCAACCAGATTCACGTGTATCAGCCCCTGCTGGCCAACGCCCGCGACGGCTACTGGCCGGCCGGCGCGCTGATGGAGACCGACGCCTCGACGGGCAAGTGGCAGGAGCTGACGCCCACGCTCTCGAACAGTTGCGTGGTCTTCCCGCACAGCCGCACCCGCGTGCAGGCCCAGCAGGGCGACTACGCCTGGGCCTTGTGGCGGCCGTACTCCTGCTGCCGGCGCCGTGGCCAGGTCTTCCTCGGCAGCGTCGATTTCATGTGAGGAACCCACGATGAACGCCTCCCTCCCTGACTTCCTGCGTCGCGCGAAGTCGCACCTGCGGGCCACGCTGCTCGTGGCGGCCATCACGCTGGTCGTCGGCGTCGCCTGGGCGCAGACCCGCATCGACCCCAATGGCGTGAACGTCAGCGGCAGCGTGATCGGCGACGACGTGCTCTACAGCATCGGCGGCGGCCGGGCCGTGTCGATGGGTGGTGCCGGCAACATGCAGAGCATCGGCGTCGGCGTCGGCTGGAACAGCAACCTGATCTGCGGCGACATGAGCATCACCACGACGCTGCAGAACCAGCTCAACGGCATCACCAACGGCTTCCAGACGATCATGAGCAACGTGATCCAGAACGCCACCAGCGCCGTGGCCTCGCTGCCGGCCCTGATCATCCAGCGCGCCGACCCGGGTCTGTACAACCTGCTCACCAACGGCATCCTGCAGGCGCGCCTGGATTTCGACCGCTCGAAGATGACCTGCCGCGCCATCGCCAATCGCATGGCGGACATGGCCGGCGGCCAGGCCGGCTGGGACCAGCTCGCCGAAGGGATGGCGCTGCGGGATGCGGTCAGCAGCACCGATGCCGTCGCCGCCATCGAGCAGGCCGAGTCCAACAAGGGAAACAACGGCGTGCCATGGGTCGGCGGCGGCAACGCGGGCGGCTCCGGTCAGAGTTCGATCAAGGTGGTCGGCGACGTGACGCGCGCGGGCTACAACCTGCTCAACGGGCGCAGCGCCACCGATAGCTCGTCGATCGCGCGCAGCGCCTGCGGCAACCGCCTGACCTGCCAAACCTGGTTCTCGCCCCAGGCGGCCGCGGACTGGGCGACCCGCGTGTTGGGCGAACGCGAGCAGCGCACCTGCGAAAACTGCACGAAGACCCAGACCACGCCTGGCGTCGGGCTGACGCCAATGATCCAGGAAGAGTACGAGACCAAGCTGCAGGCGCTGCAGGAACTGGTGACGGGCGCCCGGCCGACGACGCTGGCCAATCTCGACGCAGCCGGCAGCAGCTCGCTGCCGATCACCCGCGGCGTGATCGAGGCCCTGCGTGACGAGCCCGACCAGGACGTGCTGGGCCGGCGCCTCGCGTCCGAGGCGGCGCTGTCCAGCGTGCTGGAGAAGGCCCTGCTGCTGCAACGCACGTTGCTGACCGGCAAGAAGGAGCCGAACGTCGCCGCCAACGAGCTGGCCGTGCAGGCGGTCGGCCAGGAGAACAGCGCACTGGAGCAGGAGATCAACAACCTCAAGACCGAGCTGGAGCTGCGGCGCACGCTGGCCGGCAACTCGGCGATGGCGATCATCCAGCGCCACAGCACCCGCGCTGCCGGTTCGCGCGGCGTCTTCGAGGGCGACACCACGCGCGACCGTCTGCGGGAAGTCCAGAAGCCGCGGAGCGGTACGCCATGAGCCGGCTGGCCTGGCTGCGGCTGCCATGGCTGTTCAACCGCCGCATCGGCTTGGCGCTGCTGTGGACCTTGCTGGTGGTCGCCGCCGCGGTGGCGGTGAACATCACTGGCATCCACGTGGTCGGCGGCGTCGAGGGCTGGCAGCACTGGCTGAAGGCGCACGCCGGCCACTTCTTCGTGTGGCGTCTGTGCCTCTACGGAGCGACGGCTTACGGCTGGTGGTGGATGCGTCGGCGCCTGTTGCGGCGGGAGCCGTCCCGCGAGACGCATCAGCGCCTGCTGTGCACGGAGATCGCGGCCGTGATCGCCGTGGTCGCGCTGGAAGCCAGCCAATTGTTGCAGCACGGCTGAGACCGGGAGGCAGGCATGACGCTCTACACCACGGACTACCTGGAGTATTACCTGACCCTGGTGGCTTGGGTGGTCAACAACGGCATCTGGAGCATCCTCGTGGCCAGCGGGGTGTTCGCGCTGCCGTTCGTGGCCATCGTGATCCAGGAATGGCTCAAGGCCCGCGGCGAAGGTGCGGACGAGGGCAACAAGGGCGTGCTGTCGTCGATGCGCATCGAGAACCGGGTGTGGGTGGCGATCGTGGTCATCATGTTCGCCGGCATCCCGTTCATCCCGGTGGATCTCGCCACGATCAAGTTCGACACCACGCGCTCCGCGCAATGCCAGGTCAACGTCCCACTGCCCAACGACACGGGCTGGTCCAACGTCTACACGGCGCTAAACGACCAGAGCGCGCTGGTGCCGGTGTGGTGGTTCTTCATGCACGCGCTGTCGAAAGCCGTGACGGGCTCCGCGGTGGCAGCGATTCCCTGCGGCACGGACCTGCGTCAGATTCGCATGGATGTGGATGCCACGCGCATCGACGATCCGGTGCTGGCACAGGAGGTCGCCGACTTCACGCACGACTGCTACGGGCCGTCGCGCGCCAAGCTGTTCATGAACCGGCCGACGCTCTCCGACGAGCAGATGAACGACGTCACCTGGATCGGGTCGAGTTACTTCCTCGACACGCCCGGCTTCTATGACACCTATCGCGCCAAGACCCCACGCACGGCCTGGCCCTACGACGCGACCCGCGATGCAGGGCTGGCACAGGTGGACAGCGGCGGCGGCTATCCGTCCTGCCGGCAGTGGTGGGCCGATGGCGGCCAGGGACTGCGCAGCCGGCTGCTGGCACAGGTCGACCCGGACCTGCTGACCCGCATCGGGCGCTGGGTGGGCTTCCTGTCGCAGAGCGAGGTCAATGACTCAGTGATCCGCGCCGTCGTCTCACCGCGGCAGCAGAAGATGAACCAGGGCGCCGTCTACACCGACTACGGCGGCCAGATCGACAAGACGCTGCCGAACATCGTCACGCGCGGCGCGAGCGACCTGGGGCTGACCGTCGGCTCGCTGGGCTTCTTTCCGGCGATGGACGTGGTGCGCCAGGCGCTGCCGATGGTGCTGGCGATGCTCAAGATGGCGCTAGTCATCTGCATCCCGCTGGTGCTGCTGATCGGCACCTACGACCTGAAGACGGTGGTGACGGTGAGCTGCGTCCAGTTCGCGCTGTTCTTCGTGGACTTCTGGTTCCAGCTCGCACGCTGGATCGACAGCACGATCCTGGATGCGCTCTACGGTTGGGGGTTTGGCGCGGACAGGCCGCACACGAACTTCGATCCGCTGATCGGCTTGAACAACGCCTTTGGCGACATGCTGCTCAACTTCGTCATGGCGATGATGTTCATCGTGCTGCCGACGTTTTGGGTGATGGCATTGGCTTGGGCAGGCGTGCGCACGGGAAATATCGTGCAGGGGTTGTCCACCGCCACCTCGGACGCCAAAGGCGCTGGGGGGCGTGGCGCTGGCATGGCAATGAGCGCCGTATCGAAGAAGTGACCGCCGTTCAGTCGTCGTCGGTCACATGCGGGTCGATGCGCCAATCGCTCTTGTCATAAAGCCCGAAGCCGTTGGGGCCTTCCCTCCACTCGGGTTGCGGTTCCTTTTGATCAGGGTCGTCGTGCTGCACGAGCCATGCAGCAGTTACCGCAAAGGCAAGCAGCAGGGCCAGCCAGAACGCGGAGTAGAGCAGCGCACCGAGCACGGCGAGCTTGACGATCCAGAGCACCGCCGTCGCCGCGCCCGCGGGCACCCCGCGCGTCACCAGCCAGCCGGCGACACGCTGCTCGCGGCGCACGTATCCACGCCAGGCACGGCCAGCCCCCCGGCCCAGCCGGTGGCTCCAGCTCCCGTTGTGCGTGTTGGTGGTCATGCTCATGTGCCTCGGCTTCAGTGGTACCTCACCTCATGGAGCGGCCGGTCGTGGCCTGCCCTCCAGCATAGACCGCGATCAGGAGGGCGGGTTGCGGCTGGCAGAGCCGGTCGGCCTGGGTCGCAGGTCGATTAGATTCTGCGATGGAAATCAAACGTTATGCTACTTTCCCTGCACGTTCTTGCGATAGTTCTAGGGATTGATTGGATTCCGTGCTATTTTTATAGCATGGATGGAAATTCTAGGCACCAGGTAATCAAGCGGCTGCAGGCGGGACTCCCCCGCGGGGCGCCGTTCGACCTTGCCACCCTGAGCCAGTTCGGGGTATCGCCCCAGCTCGCCGCCCACTATGCCGACGGCGGGTGGCTCGTGCGCCTGGCCCATGGCGTCTATGCCTTCCCGAACGATGAGTTCGGGGTCTACGGTGCGCTGAAGTTCCTGCAACAGCGCGCGCCCGGCCTGCACGTCGGCGGCAAGAGCGCCCTGGCCCTGCAGGGCGTGCGGCACAACCTGGGCAGCCGGGAGGCGCTGGTGCTGTGGGGCGACGGTCGCTTCGCGTTGCCGGCCTGGTTCACTTCGCGCTTTCCGGCCCGCTACGTCCACGCCCGCCTGTTCGACTGGCCGGATACGGTGTTGGCCGGCAAGACCCTGACCACGCCGCCTGGCCTGCCCGAGGATCTGCGGGTGGCTGCCTCCGAGCGTGCCGTTCTGGAGTTGCTGTACGAAGCCGGCGTCAAGCAGAGCCTCGAAGAGGCCCGCAACATCTTTGATGGACTGCGTTCCCCCCGCAAGGATTTGCTCGGACAACTGCTGTCCTGCTGCACCAGCGTGAAGGCCGTGCGCCTGTTCCTCACCTGGGCGCGCGAGACCAGCCTCGTGGATGTCGATGCCCTGCTGGAGCAGTACCCGGTTCGCACCGGCAGCAACACGCGCTGGATGAGCCGGCTCGATGACGGAACCCTGCTGAGCCTGAAACCTCATGGATAAGACCTACGCGGACACCGTTCGCCTGCTGCTGGCCGTCGCGCCCGACGTGTTCGCCAACGACATCTTCGCCATGAAGGGCGGCACGGCCATCAACCTCTTCGTGCGGGACATGCCGCGCCTGTCGGTGGACATCGACGTGGTGTACCTCCCATGGCAGACGCCGCGCGACGAAGCGCTGCAAGCCATCAACCAGGAGCTGGCCGCCATCGCCACGCGCGTTGCACCACTGGGCGTGCAGACACGCCTGGTTCGCGCCAAGGACCTGGGGGACACCAAGCTGATCGTCGAGAACGACGCCAACCAGGTGAAGATCGAGGTCAACGTCGTGTTCCGAGGCAGCGTGCTGCCCGTCGAGCGGCGGCCGCTGAGCGCCAAGACCAGCGATCTGTTCGGCGTCGAGTTCGAGCTGCCGGTTCTGGCACCGGACGAGCTGTACGCCAGCAAGCTGGTGGCCGCGCTGGATCGGCAGCACCCCCGCGACCTGTTCGACGTGTGGCAGCTCTACGAATCGGGCGACATCAGCGACGGCATGGTCGAGTGCTTCGTGATCTATCTGGCGGGCCACAACCGGCCGCCCCACGAAGTGCTGTTCGGCAACGACAAGGACATCGCCGGCGAGTACGAGCGGGCCTTTGTCGGCATGACCGAAGTGGACTGCTCCCTGGAGACACTGCTCGAAGCTCGCGCCAGGGTGCGGCGCGAGCTGCCACAGCGACTGAGCACCGCTCACAAGCAGTTTCTGAGCGGGCTGGTGCGCGCAGAACCGGACTGGTCGCTGGTGCAATGCCAACACGCCGCTCAACTGCCGGCACTGCGCTGGAAGCTCGCCAATCTCGAAACCTTCCGCAAGCGCCGTCCCGACGACTTCGCAGCGCAATCCGCCGCCCTCGACACCGGCTTGGGCCAGAGCTGACGAACGTCCCGCAGCGCCCCACTTGCCGGGATTGCCCCATGCCGCATTCATCGTGGCACCCGCGAAGCAGCGGCCCTATACCCAAAGGCTTCCGACAAAGGCCAAAGGGCTGGGAAGGGGCAAAGGAAGGGTGCCAAGGGGAAAGGCCCTATCCTGAAAAGGCCAAAAGGCGCCCCGAGCAGCCCGTCATCCGGGGTTCGCCATGCTCTCGCTGTTCCAGCGCAAACGGGTGCCACCCACCGCCGGCACGCCGCCCACCTCCGCCATCGAAACTCCGAAAGGGTCGATGCGGCCGGAGTCGGCCGCATCGCTGCTGGCCACGCCGCGCCGGCAGAAACTGCTGGAACACATCTGGCAGCGCACATCGCTCTCGCGCCGGCAGTTCGCCACGCTCTACCTCGCCCCACTGGAGCGCTACGCCGAGCTGGTCCAGCAGTTCCCGGCCTCCGAGAACCACCACCACGCCTATCCGGGCGGCATGCTGGACCACGGCCTGGAGATCGTCGCCTATGCGCTGAAGCTGCGGCAGTCATACCTGCTGCCTGCGGGCGTCACGCCGGAGGCACAGGCGGCCCAGGCCGAAGCCTGGACCGCAGGCACGGCCTACGCGGCCCTGCTGCACGACATCGGCAAGATTGCGGTCGATCTGCACGTCGAACATGCCGACGGCAGCGTCTGGCATCCCTGGCACGGCCCGCTGCGAAAGCCCTACCGCTTCCGTTACCGAAAGGAGCGCGAGTACCGCCTGCACAGCGCCGCCACCGGGCTGCTCTACGCGCGCCTTCTCGATCGGGACATCTTCGACTGGCTCAGCGGCTATCCCGACCTCTGGGCCGCGCTGCTGTACGTGCTGGCCGGCCAGTACGAGCACGCCGGCACGCTCGGCGAGCTGGTCGTGCAGGCCGACCAGGCATCGGTCGCCCAGGAACTCGGCGGCGATCCCAGCAAGGCGCTGGTGGCGCCCAAGCATGCTCTGCAACGCAAATTGCTCGACGGCTTGCGCTACCTGCTCAAGGAAGCGTTCAAGCTGAACCAGGCCGGCCCGGCGGACGGTTGGCTGACCCAAGACGCCTTGTGGCTGGTGAGCAAGACCGTCTCCGACAAGCTGCGCGCACATCTGCTGTCACAGGGCATCGACGGCATCCCGGCCAGCAATACGGCGGTGTTCAACGTGCTGCAGGATCACGGCATCGTGCAACCGACGCCGGATGGCAAGGCGATCTGGAAGGCTACCGTCACCAGCGACGCGGGCTGGTCGCACGCATTCACCTTCCTGAAACTCTCGCCAGCGATGATCTGGGATGCCGCCGACCGGCCGGCGCCGTTCGCAGGCCGTGTGCAGGTCGAAGAGGAACAAGCGGAGCCGACGCCACAGGCGCCGGCGGTGCCCGATGGGCCGCGCGCGGAAGGCATCGAAGCTGCATCCGCGAGCACGACGCCGATCGCATCCGCAGCCATGGACACCGGCGTGGCCGCGCTGCTCGACCTGCTGGGCGACACCGCTCCACCCACGGCACCGGAGATCCCGAGTTCCCCTGTTGCCGAGCCCGAGCCGGCCCCTTCGACCGTGCCCCCGCCGCAGATGGGCCTCGCGCCTTCCCAGGATCGCGCGGAGCCCTCCGGGGCGCACTTCATGGCCTGGCTGCGTCAGAGCATCCAGACGCGCAAGCTCATCATCAACGACGCCAAGGCCCTGGTGCATACCGTCGCCGGTACGACCTATCTCGTCAGCCCCGGCGTGTTCCAGCGCTACGCGCAGGAGTACCTTCAAGTCGCCGCGCTGGCCAAGCAGGAGAAGCTGGAGGGGTGGCAGTGGGTACAGAAGCGCTTTGAGAAGCTGGGGCAGCACCGCAAGCAGCCGAGCGGGCTGAACATCTGGACCTGCGAAGTCACGGGGCCGCGCAAGTCGCGCCGGCTGCACGGCTATCTGCTCGCCAGCCCGGAGGCGCTGTTCCGGGAGACGCCGCCAGACAACCCATACCTGCGGCTCCTCAACGAGGCCGCAAAGCGCGAAGATTCAGCCCTTGGGGGCAAGGACAACGACGATCAGGGGTAGGCGTGCGACCGCTGTGCGGGCCGGCTTCAATCTGCGGATGGAGCCGACTCTGCCAGCTTGGCTTCGGTCAGAGTCATCAAGTGGGCGGAACTGCATTTCAGCGCACGGGCAATCTTGAGGATGAGAGGGAGCGTGGGCACATGCTCGCCGCGCTCGATCTTGCCCATGTGCGACCGTTCGATGCCGGCCATGTGGGCCAGCGTTTCCTGAGCTATGCCCTGGTTGGTTCTTTCTTCCCGCACGGCAGCCCCAAACGCGATGGCTGGTTCCGCTTCGTAGGTAGTGGTGCCGGTGGGGCGGCCCCTTTGGATCGAACGCTTTGGCATTGCCAAGAGCGTCGAACACGGTCACGATTTAAACCACGTTAAACTTAACTCATCCAACGGCTTCGAGATCAGTTGCCACGAGTTCACCGCCTGGGGGAGCTGGACGTGGAATCGAGTGACATCACCGCCGAAATTCGCATGGCCGTCCTCGGCGAATGGGTGCCTCCCCAGCTCGCCGACGTGCTCGCTCTGCAGCGTGCCGAAGAGCCGGAGACTCATGCCGTCCTGGCCGGCTGGACAGATCCCGGTCGAGGCGCGGAGATGCCGGACGACGGCTTCGACTTCGCCTTGTCTGCGGTTGCCCGGCAGTGGCCTGGCTGGGTATGCGAACCGCTGTGGCATGACACGCTGGCGGTCGCCGTGGCCAAGCGCTCCCACCTGCTGGCCCACCGTGAAGTGCCGTGCGGGGAAGTGCTCAAGCAGCCCTTGATCTGCTCGCAGTCCACGGCCGATGAACCATGGCGCATGACCGTGCAGCGCGTGTTCGAGAACGCGCTGCAGGAGCGGGAGCAAACGGTGGAGACATTCGATGTGGTGATGACGCTGGTTGCCGCCGGGTACGGGATCACCATTGCGCCCGCCGCGAGACTGGCGAGCTACCTACGCCGAGGCATCGCCATGCGGCCGCTGGCCGGCGCACCAACGATCGTGATGGCTTATCTGCTCCGTCGCGAGGCTTCCTTGTCGGACACCCAGGCAAGATTCGCCCGCCGCGCGCGCTTGGTGTCCTGACGGACGCGCGGGGATCGCGGTTTCGCCACGATCCCGCATTCCTGCTGCTAGGCGACCCCGACTCGCGGCGGGGTCCATTCGCTTTCCTTCACGGCTGTGCTCACGGCCATGACGAGCTTGTCGAGATTGCCGGCCGTCACGCCCTCCAGTGCCGAACGCCCCCGCAGCATCGAGCGCGGCTGTAGCAGTGCATGGTAGATCTGCCAAGGGTCCGCACCCCTGGTTAGCTTCAGGACGGACTGGATCAGCTCGTGCTTGAGTGGGTCGAGGTGCCAGTCCGGCACGCGCTGGCCGCGGTTGCCTACGTTCAACGCCAGCAAGTTGCCCGCCTTGATCTCGTAGCTGATCCACCTGCGGGATTTGCCTGCCATCTTGGCAAACGCAGCGACGGGAAGGTTGTGCGGCGCTTCGAAGACATCGAACAGTTCCATCCTCTCGCGCTGAATGTCCGAAGGCACCAGCGGCGCGGCCGATCGAGGGGGCGGAACCGCCGGCAGCCGATGTGCGGCGGCAGGAACCAACGGCATGGCGTCGCCCGGCTTCGTCACGAGCAGGATTGGCGAAGCGGCAACCGGCGCGGAGGGCGCGCTTGCGGTTTGCTCACTCGGAAACGCGGGCACGCCTTCCAGATGCACGGTGAGCGGCATGCTGGCCGCCTCGACCTGGTTCTGCTCGAAGAGGTCGAGCCGATCGGCCCAGTCCTGCATCATGCGGCGACGCTGCTCCACGTACTCGGCATGGTTGTAGGTCGCGCTGACCTTGTTGGGATCGACATGCGAGAGCTGTGCATCCACCCAGACCTTCGGGTAGCCGATCTCGTTGAGCGCAGTGGACATCGTGCCGCGGATACCGTGTCCGGTCAGGCGCTCCTGATAGCCCATGCGTTTGAGCGCACCATTGAGCGTGTTCTCGCTGATGCGCTTCTTCAAGTCGCTGTCGTGCCGGAACAGGTGGCGCTGGGCCGGCTTGAACTCATCCAGCAGGTGCCGGACGATCTCCATGGCCTGAATCGACAGCGGCACGATGTAGGGCGGGATGTCCTTCGGCTGCTGCCGCTTCTTGCGCATATCCAACTGGAGTTGCTTCACGACGTCGGGTGGGATGATCCACAACCCCCGGTCCAGATCAAATTGATCCGGCATCGCCTGTCGCAGCTCGCCGGTTCGCACGCCGGTCAGCAGCAATAGCCGCAGCCCGAGCTGGGTCTGCCGCCTGCCGCGATAGCTGCGCAGACGCTGCAACAGCTTCGGCAGCTCGGCCATGCGCAGGAACGGGTTGTGGTTGACGGGTGGCAGCGGCAGCGCCACCACATCGAGATCGGCGGCGGGGTTCTGCTCCAGGCCCGGCACGATCACCAGCGCGTAGCGGAACAGTTGGTTGAACCACGTTCTGACTTTCTCGGCGACGGAGAGCGCCTTGCGCTTCTCGATCTTGGCGATCACCTCCAACAGGTCGGGACGCTTGATCTCATAGACCGACCGCTTGCCCAAGGCGGGCAGCACATCCTTGTCGAAGATGCGCGGAAGTATCGAAAGGGTCGTCTGCCGGCCTTCCTTGAGGCTGAGCCCGCGATGCTTGAGCCACTTGCGATACACCGCCTCGAAGGTGTTTTCGTCGGCGAGCCGGACAGCGGTGCGCTTCTGCTTGCGGTGAACGCGAGGATTGGTGCCTTTGGCCAGCAGGGCGCGCGCTTCGTCGCGCAGGCTGCGGGCCTCGCGAAGCGTCACCTCCGGGTAGGTGCCGAGCGACATCCGCTTCTGCTTGCCCGCCCAGTAGTAGCGGAAGTGCCAAGTCCTGCCCCCGGCAGCGGTGACGGCCAGGGAGAGGCCATCCAAGTCAGGGAGGGTGTATGCCTTGCCAGTTGCCTTGGCCTGCCGAACGGCCAGGTCTGAGAGTGCCATGCTCTTGCTCCTGAACATGAGTCAGGAACCAGATGCTGGTCACGTCGACCTCGCCCCTCCATCAACAATCCGGAATCAGCCGCACCCGCAAAAATGGACTTGTTTGTGGACTTAAAAGTCCCGGCTGTAGGCGGATCGCAGTGGACCGCGGCAGAACGTCAAAGAGAGGAAAAGTCCTTGTGTGGCAACGACTTGCAGGCTCTCTTGGACTTCTGCGGAAGTCCGCAGATTGATGCAGTGGAGCGGGTGAAGGGAATCGAACCCTCGTCTTAAGCTTGGGAAGCTTCTGCTCTACCATTGAGCTACACCCGCATGGGCGCCAAGTCTAGGCCGCACGCGGCGCGCTTGGCAACGCATGCACCAGGCCCGCGTGCCTTCAGAAGCGTTTGCCCAGGGTCAGCCAGGCGCTGCCGCCGTCGGCATCGTCCTGACCCAGGCGCAGGTTGGCACCGGCCGCCAGTTCCATGCCCCAGGCCTGCCCGCGAACGCCCAGTCCGAGGCTGGCGTAACGGGTGTCGAATGCGGGCGCGGGCACTGCATAGGGCGCACTGTCGGCCACCGACGTCATGCGTGCGAAGGCCTGTTCCGGTGCATCGCCCAGTTCGCGATCGAGGGTGAGGCGCAACCACGGCTGCCACGCGCCGTCCACATTGAAATCGGCCTGCCAGCCAGCCGAGGCCTGCAGCGAATCGAAATCCTGATCGGGGAAGGCCAGCGCCGTGGACAGCTCCGGCTCGGATTCGACATGGCCATCGATGCGGATCTTCTGCGCCAGCAGGCGCAGCACCGGGCCGTGGCGCAGACTGCCCTCGCCAAAACGCCAGCCGCCGGAAATGCCGGCGCTCAGGTTGTCACCGTCGGTGCTGCCGACATGGCGGCGCGAGGCCGGCCCCAGCGGCACCTCGCGGTTCACGTCGTAGCGCAGACGGGTCCAGCCGAGCTGGCCGTCGATCCAGCCGCGTTCGCCATGCCAACCGATGAAACCACCGATGCCTGCTTCGCGCTGGCGGAAATCGCCGCGGTTGCCGGCGTAATCGAATGTCTGCCGGCCAATGCCGAGATGGCCGCCATACACCAGTGCGCCGCTGCGCCGGTCATAACCGACATGCAGGCTGGCACCGCCACCGTCGAAGCCCTCGCCTGCCGCACCCTGCTCAATGCGCAGCGCATCGATGCGCGCACCGCCCCAGACGCGCCCGCCTTCTTCACTGCCGCGTGCTTCGAGCTGGTCGGCCAGCATGTCGGCGCGTGCGCGACCGCTGCCCGCCGCGACCTGCGGCAACAGCGCGATCTGGCGCGGGCCCTCGATGGTGGCGATGGCGTAATCGGCAAGGATCGCGTGCGCGCCGGTGGTCGGATGCACGCCATCGGCGAATGCGTAGGTATAAGGTGCATCCGGGCTGACGTAGCTGGTCGGATTGCAGGTCAGCGATTGCGCGACGATCTGCGGCTGGCAGGCGGTACCGGTGACATTGGTGAAACCATACGTACCCGGCGCGGCGGTGATTTCGCGCAGCAGGTTGAAGGTATCCAGCGGGATGAAGCGCAGGTTCTGCGCCGCCAGCGCACCGTACAGCGCATCGTTGTAGGCGCGCGCCAGCGCGCTGGCCTGGGCCGCGGCGGCTGGCCCCTGGGCGAGGAAGCCCGGAGTCACGCCAAGATCTGGAATGTTCGGCACCAGGATGTATTCGGCGCCGGCTCCACGCAGGGTGGCGACCATGCCGACCTGCGCGCCGACCGCGTCGGAGAGGGTCGGCTGCAACGGCGCACCGGCACCGATCGCGAACAGGTCGTTGGCGCCGCCCCACACCGTGTACAGCGCGTTCGGATTGGCCCGCCCGCCGGTGCGGGCGAGGTATTCCCCGAGTTGCGAAGCCAACGAAGGCGTCGGCCCCAGCGCACCGACCACGTCAACGCCCACCCGCGCGCCGCCGACAGCAAAGTTGTCGCCTTCGGCCGGGCGCGGCTCCGCGCCGCTGGCAAGCCAGGCCGCGCTGCCATCGGTGGCGTAGTAATTGGCGAGGAACTGCGACCACAGCAGCCCGGGATTGGTGGTGAACTGGCCGGTGACCGGCTGCGCCGCGGGCGGCATGAGCGGGCGGAAATAGCCGGCATCGGTGAGGCTGTCGCCGAAGAACACGGTCTGCTCGAAGGCGCGCTTGTTGCCGGCAAGCGCGGGCATCGCCGCCAATGCCAGCGCACCGGCAAGGATCGCGGTACGCGGCCGCAGGAGGGAACGTGGGCAGATCAGGCTCATGCTCATGACGCTCGTCAAGATGAAGGGAAGACGGTGATGGTTTCATGCCGCAGGCCCCTGCCACAAGCGGTGCCGCATCACGCCGGGCTGAACGCGGGCGCTCGGAGGATGAAATCCGCGCCCGCGTTGGCGACAATGAGCCCATGGAAATCGAATTGAACGGCGAGCGGCGCCAACTCGAGGGCACGCCCACCATCGCCGAGCTGCTGCACAGCGAGCACCTGGCCGAGCGTCGGGTGGCGGTCGAGGTCAATGGCGAGATCATTCCCCGTGCGCGCCACGCCGAACACCGCCTCGCCGCCGGTGATCGCATCGAGATCGTGCATGCGCTGGGCGGCGGCTGAGACGGGCGCATCGAATCGCGCGGACTGCATTGAGTGCGACGCGCTGCGCAGGTGCGCGCAGTAACGGAATCCATGCTGAAAACGGCCATCCGGGCGCGCAAATAACGCTTTTTCAACCTTCACCCGAGCGTGTCATGAACACGCTCGCCATTGGATTGCGTCGCCGCGAAGGACAGGGGTATGGTGGGGTTGCCGACGCGGCCCATGCCGGTCTGCACCGGATGTCTCCCGTTGCCGGAGCGTCTCCACTCCGCCAAGGCCACATCCCCTGCGCACCGGCCCGGCTGCGACGGCCTCACGCCACGCACAGGAGATGCTGCATGTTCGAGGATCGCCCGCAAAGCGAAGTCGAAGAGCTGATGAAGAACAACGTCGAGTTCCGCCAGCTTTACTACCATCACCGAGAGCTCGACAAGAAGGTCAGCGATGCCGAGCACGGCGTGCTCCCGCTCGGGGACATGGAACTGACCCAGATGAAGCGCGAAAAGCTGGCTGCCAAGGAGCGCCTGCTCAGCATGGCCGAGCAACTCTGAAGACACCGAGTCGGCCCTGAAGTCTTTCCCGCGCAGCCACCGGGATCAGGTGGCTGTGCGGGTGGCACGCGGCACGCGTGTGCACACCGTAAATATCTGCACTCCCGCGTCACCATGTGGCTGAGGTTCACTCGCCGCCGGCGTGCTGCGCCATAATCGGCGGATGCACACGTTCCCCGACCCCAAGCCGCTGGTGATCGCCGGCCGGCAATACCATTCGCGCCTGCTGACCGGCACCGGCAAGTTCAAGGATCTCGATGAAACCCGCGCCGCCACCGACGCGGCGGGCGCCGAGATCGTCACCGTCGCCATCCGTCGCAGCAACATCGGCCAGAATCCGGGTGAGCCGAACCTGCTCGACGTGTTGCCGCCCAACGAGTTCACCATCCTGCCCAATACCGCCGGCTGCTACACCGCCGACGAAGCGGTGCGTACCTGCCGCCTGGCACGCGAACTCCTCGACGGCCACAACCTGGTCAAGCTCGAGGTGCTGGGCGATGAGCGCACCCTGTACCCCGAGGTCAGCCAGACCCTGGTCGCCGCCGAACGACTGGTCGCCGACGGCTTCGAAGTGATGGTCTATTGCAGTGATGACCCGATCATCTGCAAACGGCTGGAGGAAATCGGCTGCGTGGCGGTGATGCCGCTGGCCGCGCCGATCGGTTCGGGCCTGGGCATCCAGAACCGCTGGAACCTGCTGGAGATCGTCGACAACGCCAAGGTGCCGATCATCGTCGATGCCGGCGTCGGTACCGCCTCGGATGCGGCGATCGCGATGGAACTGGGCTGCGACGGGGTGCTGATGAACACCGCCATCGCCGGCGCGCGCGAGCCGGTACGCATGGCCCATGCCATGCGCCTGGCGGTGGAAGCCGGGCGCGCCGCGTTCCTGGCCGGACGCATCCCGCGCAAGCGCTACGCCAGCGCGTCCTCGCCGGTGGATGGCCTGATCGGCTGAGGCATGACCGATCCGCGCACCAGCCCGGGCGCCAAGGCGCCACCGAAACCCTATACCGATGACGGCACCCGCCGCATCCGCAGTTTCGTGCTGCGTCAGGGGCGCTTCACCGAGGCGCAGCAGCGTGCGTTCGATGCCTTGTGGCCGCGCTTCGGACTGGACTACCACGGCACGCCACGCGATTTCGACTTGGTGTTCGGCCGCCACGCACCGCGCGTGATGGAAATCGGCTTCGGCAATGGCGAAGCGCTGCGCTTCGCCGCCGCGCGCGACCCTGCGCGCGATCATCTTGGCATCGAGGTGCACGCACCGGGCGTGGGCCGCCTGCTCAATGCGCTGGACGCCGACGGGCTCGGCAATGTGCGCCTGTACCACCACGATGCGGTGGAAGTGCTGGAGAACGAAATCGCCGATGCCGCGCTGGACGAGGTGCGCATCTTCTTCCCCGATCCCTGGCACAAGAAGCGCCATCACAAGCGGCGCCTGCTCAATCCCGGGTTCGCCGCACTGTTGGCGCGCAAGCTCAAACCCGGCGGCCTGTTGCATCTGACCACCGACTGGGCCGATTACGCCGAACAGATGTGGGACGTGCTCGACGCCACCGCCGGCCTTGTCAACCGCGCCGGGCCGCGCGGGCACGAGCCGCGCCCGCTGTGGCGGCCGCAGACACACTTCGAAACCCGTGGCCAACGCCTCGGCCACGGCGTATGGGACATGATCTACGTGAAGCGCCCGGATGCGAGCGCCACCCCGGCCACGCCCACGACCTGACAGCTAACATCCGAACCGAGCATGAGCCCCGCCCTCACCCTCACCAGCGACATGAAGCTCGTCCTCGGGCTGGTGGTGTTAACGATGGTGCTGTTCCTGTTCGACCGCATCCGCGCCGACGTGGTCGCGCTGGTGGTCCTGGTACTGCTCGGCCTGACCGGTCTGGTCGCGCCGGAGGACCTGTTCGGCGGCTTCGCCGGCAACGCGGTGATGGCGATCATCGCCACCATGATCCTCGGCGCCGGACTCGAGCGCACCGGCGCGCTCAACCGCCTCGCCGGCTGGTTGCTGCGCCGTGCCGACGGCAGCGAGCGACGGCTGTTGCTGCTGACCAGCGCCATGGCCGGGCTCAATTCCTCGATCATGCAGAACCCGGCGGTGATGACGCTGTACATGCCCGTCGCCTCGCGCCTGTCGGCACGCACCGGCGTCGCGCTCTCGCGCATGCTGCTGCCGATCGCGGCGGCGATCGTGATGGGTGGCGGGCTGACCATGGTCGGCAACTCGCCGCTGATCCTGCTCAACGACCTGATCGTGGCGGCCAATGCCAACCTGCCTTCCGGCGCGGTATCGCTGCAGCCGCTGCAGATGTTCGCGCCGTTGCCGATCGGCCTCGCGCTGCTCGCGACGGCGCTGATCTACTTCCGCTACGTGGGTGATCGCCAGCTCAGCCACGAGGACGACGGCGGCGTGACCCCGGCGCGCACGCAGAGTTATTTCGCCCAGGCCTACGGCATCGAGGGCGATGTCTACGAACTCACCGTCAGCGCCGACAGCCCGCTGGTCGGCATGACCCTGGGCGAGGCCGAGGGCTTGCCCGATGCACCGCACATCCTGGCGCTGAAGTCGAGCGACGAATCGCGCATGGCGCCGCCGGCCGATGCACGTATCTGGGTCGGCGACGTGATCGGCGCGATGGGCCCGCGCGAGCAGGTGGCGGAGTTTTCGCAGGCCAACTTCCTGCGCATGAACGCGCGCCTGCGCCAGTTCGCCGACCTGTTCAACCCGAGCCGCGCCGGCATCGCCGAAGCGGTGATCCCGCCCAACTCGCGTTTCATCGGCAAGAGCGCCAGCGACCTGCAGCTGCGCAAGAAGTACCGGCTCAGCCTGCTGGCGGTGAACCGGGACAAGGAGGTGATCCGCGAGGATCTGCGCAAGCTGCCGCTGAGGGCGGGCGACATGCTGGTGCTGCACAGCATCTGGCGCAACCTCGCCGATGCCGCCGCGCGCAAGGACTTCGTGGTGGTCACCGACTACCCCAAGGGCGAGCAGCGCCCGCACAAGTTCAAGATCGCGATGACCATCTTCGCGGTGACCATGCTGATCGCGCTGTCCTCGCGCATTCCGGTGCCGATCGCATTGATGACCGGGGTCGCCGGCATGCTGGTCACCGGCGTGATCCACATGGATGAGGCTTATGCCGCGATCAACTGGAAGACGGTGTTCCTGATGGCCTGCCTGATTCCGCTTGGTTGGGCCATGGACTCCTCCGGCGCGGCGGCGTGGATTGCCGGCCACACGATCGAGCGCATCCCGGAGGGCACGCCGCTGTGGCTGATCGAGTTTTCCCTTGCCATCCTCACCGTCGCGTTCTCGCTGGTGGTCAGCCACGTCGGTGCCACCATCATGATGGTGCCGCTGGCGATCAACCTGGCGCTGGCCGCGAATGGCAACCCGATGGTGTTCGCGCTGATCGTGGCGCTGTCCGCCTCCAACAATTTCATGACCGCGACCAACCCGATCATCTCGATGGTGATCGGCCCCGGCAACTACAGCTCGCGCGATCTGTGGCGCGCCGGCCTGCCACTGTCACTGGCCTATACGCTGGTCGTGGTGCTGATGGTCAACCTGATCTGGTGAGTGGCCCGTGGCCGGCTCATGACTCGGCCGCCCGCAGCTCGTCGTCCTCCACTACCAGCTCGACCCGGGTCAGGAACTGGCCGCGGCACGGACCGCCCACGCATTCGCCCTGACCCAACTCGAAGCTCGCCCCGTGCGCCGCGCATACCAACAGGCCCTCGCCGGTCTTGAGGAATTGCCCCGGTGCGTAATCCAGTCGCCGCCCGGCATGCGGGCAGATGTTGAGCCAGGCGCGCACTGTATCGCCGTCGCGGTACAGGATCACCGATTCGGCCACACCTTCGACCTGCATTTCGGCTTCCACCAGCGCGCCGTCGGCAAGGCTGGCAAGGGGGATGGAACTCATGGTTTGTTTAACACCTTTGTTACATTTCGGGTGGCCCCAGGCCCGATACTCGATGCCCGTTCCACGCAACAGGTTGCATGCGATGTTCGCACATTGGCTCCGCCATCCGCTGATCAGCCGGCTGCAAGCCCGCTTTGCCGCACGCCGGCCACGTCACCCGCTGCTGCGCGCGGCGCTGGGCGTGCTGGGCCTCGCGCTGCTGCTGGTATTGCTGGTGGCCGGCGTGTTCATCGGCATCGCGATGCTGCTCGGCACCGGCATCTGGCGCCTGCTGCGCCAACGTGGCCGGCCGCAGGCCGGCGGGCGCGTGATCGAAGGCGATTACCGCCGCGTGCGCCACGACGCATTTCCGCATCCGCACTGAGCAACGCGGCAATGAGTGACCTGGTCCCCGCCCGCGCGCCGGTGCGTCTGGCCGTGCATGGTGCCGGCCTGCCCGAGGATGCCTGCTTTCCGGTACGCCGCATCTATTGCGTCGGCCGCAACTTTGCCGACCATGCCCGCGAAATGGGGGCCGAGGTGCCGGCCGAGCGCGGCACCCCGGTGCTGTTCCTGAAGCCTGCCGATGCGCTGCTCACCACCGGCGACATCCCCTACCCGCCAGGCACGGCCGACCTGCACCATGAAGTTGAACTGATCGTCGCACTGGGCGCGGATGCGCCCGCCGGCGAGCTCGACCGTACGCAGGCCGAGCACCTGGTACTGGCATTGGGCATCGGCCTTGATCTCACCCGGCGCGACCTGCAGGCGGCGGCCAAGGCAAGCGGCCTGCCGTGGGATACCGGCAAGAGCTTCGATGGTTGCGCGGTCGCCAGCACGCTGCGGCCCGTGGCCGCACTGCCACCGATCGCCACGCTGGCCCTGCAGCTCGAGGTCAACGGCAAGCTGCGCCAGCAGGGCGCGCTGTCCGATCTGATCTGGGACGTGCCCGACATCCTGATCGAACTCTCCCGGCTGTATGCCTTGCGCGCCGGCGACCTGGTCTACATGGGCACGCCCGCGGGCGTGGCCGCGCTGCAGCCCGGCGATGGCTGGCGTGCCAGCCTGCTCGATGCCGAGGGCCGCGAACGGCTGGCTTGTGGCGGCCAGGTGACCGCCGCCGGGTAAGCGCTTAAGCTGGCCGACGTTACTCCCACCCGAACTTCAGGAGCACGACGATGGGCATGATGAACGAGTTCAAGGAATTCGCGATGCGCGGCAACGTGGTCGACCTCGCCGTCGGCGTGGTCATCGGCGCGGCCTTCGGCAAGATCGTCACCGCGCTGGTCGACAACGTGATCATGCCGCCGATCGGGCTGCTGATCGGCGGTGTGGACTTTTCCGACCTGGCGATCACGCTGAAGGAAGCCAGCGTCGATGCCGCCGGCGAGGCGGTGCCGGCGGTGCAGATCGCCTATGGCGAATTCATCAACGCCATCATCCAGTTCATCATCGTCGCCTTCGCCATCTTCCTGGTGGTCAAGGCCATCAACCGCATGCACAAGGCGCCGGAGGAAGCCCCGGCCGAGCCGAGCGAGGAAGTGCTGCTGCTGCGCGAGATCCGCGACGGCATCCGCCAGCGCTGACCTGACTTCCTGCAGGTCCACGACGCGGCCGCGGGCGCTATGCTCGCGGTCTCGTTCTTCGTGGAGCCTGCCGATGCGTCCGGTCCGCCTGCTGCTGTTGCCCCTGACCCTTGCCCTGCCCCTGGCCCTCGCCCCGTCCGTCCACGCCCAAGCGGCCAGCGATGCCGGCACCCCGCCGGCGCAGGTGACGCAGATCTCCGATGCGGCGCTGGCCCATGCCGGGCGCCTGCGCGAAGCGGCACTGGCCGATGGCACCGGCTACGCGATCATCGAATCGCTGACCACCCGCATCGGCCCGCGCCTGCCCGGCAGCGAGGCCGACGCGCGCGCGGTGGAATGGGCAAAGCAGCAATTCAAGGCACTGGGCTATGACAAGGTCTGGACCCAGGACGTGACCTTCCCGCTGTGGGTGCGGCGCAGCGAATCGGCGCAGGTGCTGGGCGCCAACGCGCAGCCACTGGTGATCACCGCGCTCGGCGGCAGCCCCGGCGGCACGGTGGAGGCCGAAGTGGTGCGCTTTGCCACGCTGGAAGCGCTGGAAGCCGCGCCCGCCGGCTCGCTGGCCGGGCGCATCGCCTACATCGACTTCCCGATGCAGCGCGCGCGTGACGGCAGCGGCTACGGCCCGGCCGGGCGGGTGCGCAGCCGCGGCCCGTCGGCGGCGATCCGCGCCGGCGCCGCCGGCTACCTGATGCGCTCGGCCAGCACCGGCCACCATCGCCACCCGCATACCGGCATCACCCGTTTCGACGAAGGCCTTGCGCCGATTCCGTCCGCCGCGCTGTCCAATGCCGATGCCGACCAGCTGACCCGCCTGCTGGCGCTGGGCCCGCAGCAGCTGCGGCTGAGCATCGACGCCGGCTGGGACGGCGAATACACCTCGCAGAACGTGATCGGCGAAATCACCGGACGCAGCCGCCCGGACGAAGTGGTGGCGATCGGCGCGCATCTGGATTCCTGGGATCTGGGCACCGGCGCGATCGACGATGCATCGGGCATCGGCATCACCATGGCCGCCGGCCACCTGATCGGCAAACTGCCGCAGGCACAGCGCCCGGCGCGCACCATCCGCGTGATCGCCTTCGCCAACGAAGAACAGGGCCTGATCGGCGGGCGCGTGTATGCGCAGTCGCAGGCGGACAAGGTGGAGCAGCACCAGATCGTGGCAGAAAGCGATTTCGGCGCCGACCGCATCTATGCCTTCAGCACCATGCCGCATGCCGGCTCCGAAGCCGCCGCCGCGCGCATCGCGGAGGCACTGGCGCCGTTGGGCATCGAGCACCGGCCCGGCGAAGGCAGCCCCGGCCCGGACTTCATCCCGTTCGCGCCTTACGGTGTGGCCTGGGCCACTTTGCACCAGGACGGCACCGACTACTTCGACTACCACCACACTCCGGACGACACGCTGGACAAGATCGACCCGCAGGCGATCGCGCAGAACGTCGCCGCCTACGCGGTGTTTGCCTATCTCGCGGCACAGGCCGAAGGCGACTTCGGCAGCCAACGCAAGGATCCGGAGCAGCGCTGATGCACGAACACGGCGGGTGCGTCTGCCCCGCCGTGCAGCCGTGCGCGCCTAACCGGCGCGCTGCGCGGCGTACCAGTGCGACAGCAGCACCGCGGTGGCGGCGGCGACGTTGAGGCTTTCCACCGCGCCGCTGCCGGGGATCGACAGCTGCCATTCGCATTGGCGGGCGAAGCCGCGGTCCATGCCGTCCTGCTCGGCACCAAGCACGTAGATCAGCCGCGGCGGCAGGGTGGCGGCGAACAGGTCGTCGCCGCCATCGACCAGGGTCGCGGCCAGCGCGAAACCGTGTTCGCGCAACTGCGCTTGGGCCGAAGCGGCATCATCCAGCTGCACCAGCGGCACATGCTCGGCGCCGCCTTCGGCCACGCGTGCGGCCGCGCCGGACAGCTGCAGATCGGCGGACGCCGGCAGCAGCAGGCCGGCGACGCCGAAATGCGCGGCGCTGCGCAGGATCGCGCCGAGGTTGTGTGGATTGCCCACGCCATCGAGCCACAGTGCACACACCGGCCCTGCGGGCAGGGACTGCAACCAGTCCGCCAGTGTCAGCGATGGCGTGCGCAGCACGTCGGCGACCACGCCTTCATGATGCGCACTGGCCGCCAGCCGGCGCAGGTCGTCGTCGGCGACGATGCGATAGCCGATGCGGTTGGCCGCACACCATTTCATCATCGCGCCGAACTGCGCAGCACGTGCCTGCGACAGGTACAGCTTGCGCAGCGCCTGTGGCCGCCGCGCGAACATCGCCTGCACCGCGTTAACCCCGTACAGCCGCAGTTCGCGGCTGCGGGTGTCTGCCGGCTTGCCGGCCTCCTCGCGCTGCGCCGCGCTGCGTCGCCACGGCGAGGCGCCGCGGCTGCGATCAGTCGGCCGCATCGTGCTTGTCGGGCAGTGCGTCGGCTTGGCGTGCCTGCTTGCGCTGCTGCCAGTAGTCGGCATCGCGGATGCCCAGCGCCTCCGGGTCGAACTCCGGCTCCATGATCCCGGCACCCTTCTGCGCTTCGTAATCACGCAAGGCCTTCAGTGCCGGACGTTGCAGGATCAGGATCGCGACGATGTTGAGCCAGGCCATCAGGCCGACGCCGATATCACCCAGCGTCCAGGCCATGCCGGCGGTACGCACCGCGCCGAAGGTCACCGCCGCCAGCAGCGCCAGACGCAGCAGGAAGATCATCCATGGCCGGTGACGACGGCGGTTGATGAAGGCGACGTTGGTTTCGGCCATGTAGTAATAGGCCATCAGCGTGGTGAAGGCGAAGAAGAACAGCGCCGCTGCCACGAACATGCCGCCATAGCCGGGCAGCACCGATTCCACCGCGTTCTGCGCGAAGCCCGGGCCTTCGTGCGCGACCCCCGGCAGCTGCTCGACGATCATGCCGGCCCGGTCCGGGCGCATCACGTTGTAGGCGCCGGTGGACAGGATCATGAAGGCGGTCGCACTGCAGATCAGCAAGGTGTCGACGTACACCGAAAAGGATTGCACAAGGCCCTGCTTGGCCGGGTGCGTGACCTCGGCCGCGGCGGCCGCATGCGGGCCGGTACCCTGCCCGGCTTCGTTGGAATAGATGCCGCGCTTGACCCCCCATTCCACCGCCAGGCCCACCACCGCGCCGAAGGCCGGCTCCAGCCCGAACGCACTCTTGATGATCAGCAGCCACATCGCCGGGATCTGTTCGGCATTGAGCAGCATGATCACCAGCGCCACCAGGATGTAGGCCAGGGCCATGAACGGCACCACGAATTCGGCCACCGCGGCGATGCGCTTGAGGCCGCCGAAGATGATGAAGCCGAGCAACACCACCAGCACCGTGGCGGTGGCCTTGGGATCGATACCCCAGGCGTTCTGCAGGCCGCCGGCGATGCCATTGGCCTGCACCCCGGGCAGCATGAAGCCGGTGGCGGCGATGGTGACGATGGCAAACAGCCACGCGTACCACTTCAGCCCCATCGCCTTTTCGATGTAGAACGCGGGGCCGCCGCGGTAACGGCCATCGGCATCGGTTTCCTTGTAGATCTGGCCCAGCGTGGATTCCACGTACGCGGTCGATGCACCGAGGAAGGCCACCACCCACATCCAGAACACCGCACCCGGGCCACCGAAGCCGATCGCTGTGGCGACGCCGGCGATGTTGCCCATGCCGACCCGGCCCGACAGCGACACCGCCAGCGCCTGGAACGAGGACACGCCCGCTGCCGAGCGGTTGTCGGTCAGCAGCAGGCGCACCATCTCGCGCAGCTTGCGCACCTGCACGAAGCGCGTGCGCAGCGAGAAATACAGCCCCGCGCCCAGGCACAGCCACACCAGTGGCGGGCTCCAGACCCAGTTGTTGAGGGTGTTGACGAAATTTTCCACAGGCTTCCCCGCATCGGCACGAAGGCCCGATTGTGCATTAGTACGAGGAACGAGTGCAGAGGAACGAGGAATGAGAGGAGCCAGGAACGAATGAGGAGGAACGAGGAACGAGTGGCGGTGCGTCGCCGCGCACCGACGCCTCACGCCCTTCTCTCACTCCTCACTTCTCTCCACTCACTCCTTGCGATCCAGTAACGAGGAACGAGAAACAAGGAACAAGTAGCGTGGCGCTGCCCCAACTCAATGCCCGTGCACCACCGGGGTTTCGGCTTCCAGAGCTTCCAGTTCGCGCTTGAGGGCTTCCGGGGAGGTGGTGAACGGGGCCAGCAGTGCGTACAGGGCAGGCACCACGAACAACGTCAGCAAGGTGGCGAAGGCGACGCCGAAGATGATCACCACGCCGATCGCGGCACGGCTGGCGGACGCCGGGCCACCGGCGACCACCAGCGGTACCGCGCCCATCACCGTGGCCGCCGCGGTCATCAGGATCGGGCGCAGGCGCACGGCACTGGCCTCGGCAATCGCTTCGCTGACGCTGCGGCCTTCGTCGCGCAGCTGATTGGCGAATTCCACGATCAGAATGCCGTTCTTCGCCGCCAGCCCAACCAGCATGACGATGCCGATCTGCGAGAACAGGTTGAGCGTGCCGCCGGTGAGCCAGATGCCGATCAATGCGCCGAGCACCGCCAGCGGCACCGTGAGCATGATCACCAGCGGGTGAATGAAGCTTTCGAACTGCGCGGCCAGCACCAGGTACACGATCAGCAGCGCCATCGCAAAGGTCATCAACACCGCACTGCCGGCACGCTGGTATTCGCGCGCCTCACCCTTCCAGTCGATCTGCGCATGCGCGGGCAGCTCCTCGCGCGCGGTCTGCTGCGCCCAGGCGATGGCCTCGCCCATGGTGGTGCCCGGCGCCAGCTCGGCGGTGACGGTGATCGCACGCAAGCGGTTGAAGCGGTTGAATCGCCCGGGCTCGGCCAGCTCCTCCAGCGTCACCAGATTGCCCAACGGCACCAGCGTGCCGCCATGCCCGCGCACCTGGATCACCGCGAGGTCGTCCGGGGTCATGCGCTTGTCGCGCTCACCCTGCAACACCACGTCGTACTCGCGGCCATCTTCGACGAAGGTGGTGACCCGGCGGCTGCCCATCAGCGTTTCCAGCGTGCGGCCGACTTCGCTCACCGACACGCCAAGGTCGGAAGCGCGGGCACGATCGATTTTCACCCGCATCTGCGGGCGGGTTTCCTTGTAGTCCGAATCCGGCGACAGCAGACCCGGGTATTCGTCCATGCGCGCCATCATGCGGTCGCGCCACTCGACGAGGTCGGTGTAATTGGGTCCGCCGATGACCAGACTGAAGCGACCACCGCCCCGCCCGCCGACCAGGCCACCCGGCGCCGAGGCACGCGCCTGTACCGCCGGCAACTTGCCGAGTTCGGCGCGCACCTGGCTCACCACCTCGTCGGTGCTCGCCGTGCGTTTGTCCCAATCCTGCATGAACACGATGATGTTGCCGGTGTGCATCTCCTCGCCACCGCCCCAGCCGCGCGGCGCGCGCGAATTGGCGCGCGCGATCGGCTTGTCATCGCCGATCAGCGGCTTGAGGATTTCCTCCACCTGCTGCACCTGGGCCACGGTGTAATCGAAGCCGGCACCCTCGGGTGCATCGATGCTGATGAAGAAGCGGCCGCGGTCCTCACTCGGCGCCAGTTCGCTGGGCACACGCAGATACAGCACGGCCGCCAGCCCCAGGCACAGGCCCATGGCGGCGAGCAGCAGCAGGCCGATGTGCCGTCCCGGCATCGTCACCAGCGCGGACACGCGACGGCCATAACCGTCACTGAGTGTCTTCAGGCGCCGGTTCATCCAGGCGTTGAAGCCGGTCTGCTTGCCCTGCGGGCGCACCAGCTTGGCGCACATCATCGGGGTCAGGGTCAGGGCGACGAAGGCGGAGATCGCCACCGCACCGGCCAGCGCCACCGACAGCTCGCGGAACAGGCGACCGGTATTGCCCTCCATGAAACCGACCGGCAGGAACACCGCGACCAGCACCGCGGTGGTGGCGATCACCGCGAACGCCACCTGGCGGGTGCCGCGCTTGGCCGCGACCAGTGGCGGCTCACCCAGGTCGGCGCGCCGCTGCACGTTTTCCAGCACCACGATGGCATCGTCCACCACCAGGCCGATGCACAGCACCAGCGCCAGCAGGGTCAGCAGGTTGATCGAATAACCGAATGCGTACAGGGCGATGAAAGCGGCCGTCAGGCAGATCGGCACGGTGACCGCCGGGATGATCGCCGCGCGCAGCGAGCCCAGGAACAGCCAGATCACGATCACCACCAGCAACGCGGCCTCGACCAGCGTCTGGTACACCCGCTTGATCGAGGCATCGATGAACACCGTGCTGTCATAGGCGACGAAGATGTCGGTGCCCTCGGGCAGCGAATCCTGTATGCGTTCGGCCTCGGCACGCGCCGCACGCGCCACGTCCAGCGCGTTGGCGGTGGACGTGCGCACGATGCCCAGGCCCACGTTGGGCTGGAAATTGCTGCGCAGATAGCTGCGCCGCTCGCTGGCGCCCAGCTCCACCCGCGCCACGTCACCCAGGCGCACCACGTAACCATCGGCGCCCTTCTTCAACGGGATCGCCGCGAACTGCTCGGCGCTGCGGAAGTCGCGCTCCATGCGCAGGGTGAAATCGCGCTGCGCGGACTCGATGCTGCCCGCCGGCAATTCGACGTTCTCGGCACGCAATGCGGATTCGACTTCGGCGGCACTGAGGCCGCGCGCGGCCAGCGCATCGCGGTCCAACCATATGCGCATCGCATAACTCTGCCCGCCACCGACCTGCACCTGGGCCACGCCATCCAGCGCCGACAGGCGATCGACGATGTAGCGGTTGGCGTAATCGGTCAACGCCATGGTGTCCATGCTGGTGGAACGCATGTTGAGCCAGAGGATGACCTCGGCATCGGATTCCACCTTTGCCACCCGTGGCGGATCGGCTTCCGGCGGCATGCGCCCGGCGACGCGGCTGATCGAGTCGCGCACGTCGTTGGCTGCGGCCTCGATGTCGCGCGTCAGATTGAACTCGATGGTCACCGAAGCGCGCCCGTTGCGGCTGCTCGACTCGATGGTATTGATGCCCTCGATGCCGGCCAGCGCGCCTTCCAGCAGCTGGGTGATGCGCGTTTCCACCACCGCGGCCGAGGCACCCGGGTAACTCACGTCCACCGACACGATCGGCGGGTCGATCGCCGGCAGTTCACGCACCGTCAATCGCTGGAACGACATCACGCCGAGCACGATCAGCAACAGGCTGAGCACGGTGGCGAACACCGGCCGCTCGACGGAGATATCGGAGAGCTTCATGGCTGCGTCGCGTTCGCGTCATTGCCCGCCGCGGCGGTGGCGGGCGGATCTTCGCTGGTATCGCGGATGGTCTGCCCGGCGCGCAGCTTGCCGACCCCGTCGACCACGATGCGATCACCCGGCTCGAGTCCGTTGGTGATTTCCACCTGACCGGCCACGCGCTGGCCCAGCTCCACCGGCGCCTGTGCCACCTTGTTCTCGGCGTCCACCTTCCACACGAAGGTATCGCGGCCAACCTGCATCACCGCGATCTCCGGCGCCAGCAAGGCCGGGCGCTCGGCTTTGAACAGATCGATCGCGATCAGCATGCCGGGCTTGAGCGCGCCATCGGCATTGGCGAAATCCGCGCGCACGGTCAGCGCGCGCGTGGCCGGGTCGATGCGCGCATCGATGGTGCTGACCACGCCGTCAAACTGGCGCCCGGGCCAGGCATTGCTGCTGCCGGACAGGCGCTGGCCGATGGCGAGCTGGTTCAGCCGCGCCTCCGGCAACGGGAAGTCCACCCACACCCGGCTCACGTCATCCAGGGTGGCGATCGGGGTTCCCGGGCTGACCAGCGCACCGGGGCTGACCTGACGCAGACCGAGCACGCCGGAAAACGGCGCACGGATCACCCGCTCGCCAAGCTGGGCACGGATCTGCGCCACCTGGGCGCGCGCGGAATCACGGATCGCCTGCTGGCTGTCCAGGCTGGCGCGGGCGATGAGCTGTTGCTCGGCCAGCTGGCGATTGCGCTGATACAGGCGCTCGGCCTCGGCGGCATTGGCCTCGGCCGCACGCAGGGCCGCCTGTTGCTGCTGGCCGGACAGCGTGACCAGCGGCGTGCCACGGGTGACGTGCTGACCGCTCTCGAAATGCACCCGCTCGACGATCTCGCTGACCTTTGCCGTGACGGTGACCGATTCACGCGCGCTGACCGTGCCGATTGCCGAAACGGTTTCGACGAACGGCTGCTCGCGTACATGAGTGGTGGTGACCGGCACGGCCTGCATGGCGCCACGTGCCGGCGCATCCGCGGACTTGTCGCAGGCGGCAAGCAACAGGGCCAGGCCGAGCAGCACGCCCGGAACGAAGCGGGAAAAGACTGGCATGGTCAACAGGAAATTCGACAGGCGCCCGATTTTAATGACGGCAGGTGAGTTCGCCATATGCCATCAGACAGGGAGGAAGGGGTGTCAACGCTCCACTGCGGCCGTGGTTGACGCGTTCGATTGATGAATGTCGCACACGCGTGGCGCGCACAAACGGAAACGCCGGCCCGGGGCCGGCGTTCCGCGTCAGTCATGCAGGACGGCTCAGGCGGCCGCTTGCCACTTGCCCAGCGCGGCCAGGCCGTTGGCCTTGGCGCGCTCGAACACGGTCTTCTGGGCTTCGGCGTAGTTGCCGGTCATGTCCTGCGACCACAGCTTCAGCGCGGCCTGCTGCATGGCGCGGCCGTAGCTGAAGGACAGCGGCCACGGGTTCGGGCCCATGCGGTTCATCGCGTCCAGGTGCGCGGTGGCGTCGTGGTCGGACTGGCCACCGGACAGGAACACGATGCCCGGCAGGATCGCCGGCACCGCCGACTTCAGGCACATCAGGGTGGCTTCGGCCACTTCCTCGACGCTGGCCTTGTCGGCGCAGTCCTTGCCCGGCAGCACCATCGACGCCTTCAGGATGGTGCCTTCCAGCATCACGTTGTGGTTGTACAGCGCATCGAACAGCGCGCGCAGGGTCACTTCGGTGACTTCGTAGCAGGTGTCGATGTCGTGGTCGCCGTCCATCAGCACTTCCGGCTCGACCATCGGCACCAGACCCTGCTCCTGGCACAGCGCGGCATAACGGGCCAGCGCATGGGCGTTGGCTTCGATGCAGGTGCCGGACGGGATGTCTTCGCCGATGTTGATCACCGCGCGCCACTTGGCGAAGCGCGCACCCAGCTGGTAGTACTCCTTCAGCCGCTCGCGCAGGCCGTCCAGGCCTTCGGTGACCACTTCACCCGGGAAGCCGGCCAGGGCGTGGGTGCCCTTGTCGACCTTGATGCCCGGGATCATGCCGTTGTCCATCATGTACTTGGCAAACGGCACGCCATCCTTGGTCTTCTGGCGGATGGTTTCGTCGAACAGGATGGCGCCGGACAGGTATTCGTTGGCGTTGGGCGCGGTCAGCAGCAGCTCGCGGTAGGCGCGGCGGTTTTCCTCGGTGCAGTCGACGCCGACCGCATCGAAGCGCTTCTGGCAGGTGCCGGCGGATTCGTCGATGGCGATGATGCCCTTGCCCGGGGCAACCATGGCGCGGGCGGTTTCTGCAAGCTGTTCGATGCTCATGTTTTCGGCGTCCTGCGAAGGTGGTGGGTGAAACCCCCATTATAGCCGATCGCCGCGACAAAAGGCCGCCGGCTCAGGCACTTGGAACCGGCCTGCAGCCGGCGAACAGGTCGCGTTGCCGGCCGTAGACCTGGCTTTGCACATCCATCAGCCCGAGCACCGAATGGAACAGGTTGTCGTGGCTGGCCGGCCTGGCCGCGACGGCCGTCAGACAGGCGCCATCCAGCTGCATTGAAGCCGACAGCCCCGGCGAGAACCACCAGATCATCGGCACCCGCATCTGTTCGGTCGGCGCGATCGCATGCGGCATGCCGTGCAGGTACAGGCCCTTCTCGCCCAGCGACTCGCCATGGTCGGAGACGTACACCAGCGCGGCGTCATAACGATCCTGCTGCTTGAGCAGCGCGATCGCCCGCGCCAGCACGTGGTCGGCATAACCGATGGCATTGTCATAGGCATTGACGATGGCCTGACGCGGGCATTTGCCCAGGTCGAGGTTTTCGCATACCGGCTGGAAGCGGGCGAACCCGGAGGGATAGCGCTGGAAATACGCCGGGCCGTGGTTGCCGAGCATGTGCAGCACCACCACCCGGTCCGCATGTCCGTCGCCAAGCCAGCTCTGCGCATCGGACAGCAGGATTTCGTCGAAGCAGCGTCCGTCGCGGCAATGCCGCGGATCGGTGGCTGCATCCAGACGCTGCTGCGGCTGCGGCAAACCGTCGCACACGCCCTTGCAGCCGGACTGGTTGTCGCGCCACAGCACGTCGATGCCGGCATGGTCGAGCACGTGCAGCAGCGATTGCTGGCTGCGGATGCGGCGCTCGTCGTAATCGGCGCGGCCCTGCGGAGAGAACATGCACGGCAGAGACACCTCGGTGCTGCTGCCACAGCTGGCCACATCGGGGAAATTGATCACTTCCGCGCCCAGTGCGGCCAGCTCGGGCGTGGTCTGGCGGGTGTAGCCGTTCAGACCCCAGTTGGCGGCGCGCACGGTTTCGCCCACCACCAGCAGCAACAGCCGCGGCTTGCGGCTGGCCACGGTGCTCGCTTGCCGGGCATCCACACCGATCGGCGTGCGCGCAACGGTCGCCGCGTGGCCTTCCTGCTTCAGCTGCGATGCCAGGCCCACCACGATGTTGGCCGGGGTTGCCAGATAACGCACTTCGCGCTGGTTGCGCAGGAACGAGGACAGGTCCTGGCTCGCACTCATCGCCGCCAGTGCCGCCAGCAGCAGGGTCATGGCAAGCAAACCGGCGCGCGCCAGCAATGCGCGCGGCCATGTGCGCCGGCGAATGCGCAACCACCACAAGAGTGGAAGTGGCAACAAACCCGGCAGCAGCGACGGCAGGATCTGCCAGCCCAGCAGCTCGCCGGCTTCCTTGCTGTCGGTATGCAGCACGTTGCGCACCATGTCGGCATCCACGTGCACGCCATAGGCGGCCATGTAATGCGCCGCCACCGCGGCGGTCGGCAGCAACAGGCTGAGCAGCATCTTTGCCGACCAGCGCCAGACCAACAGGCCCAGAAGCAACATGTTGGCCGCCAGCAACAGCACGGCCAGGCAGATCGCCCATTTCCAGGAGAAATCCGACGCCGGCAACGCGGCACGCCAGAACGCGGCGTTGCAGGTCACGACGCACCAGACCGATGCCGCCAGCACCAGCGTCTCGGTGGAAACTTCCGGTCGCCGGGCCAGGCGATGTTGCAGTGCATGCCGGAAAGCGCCGGGCGCCGTCGCCGACAGCACCTGCACGCCAACCTTGCCGACGCTGCTCATCGCCCTGCCCCCGCAAGCGGCTTACCGGCTTCGCCGAACAGCGCATCCAGCGACCACGCCACGCACCAGCACAGGGTCAACGTGACGATGTCATGCGACAGGAAGTGCGCACCGCGCAGTTGCTGCGAGAAGCCAAACAGCGCCCCCAACAGCAACGCAGCGGCAAGCGCCGGCCGGCGCCAGCGCGGTGCCACCCGGGCGAAGAAGAAATACAGCGCCACCCAGGCATAGCCGCCGCTGGCATGGCCGGCCGGGAAACAGCCACCGCTGCCGGGCAGAGCCGACGCGGACCAAGGCAGGTGATATGGCAGGCTGCCGCCATAACGCAGCAGATCCCAGGGACAGGCGACGCCGCTGCCACGCTTGAGCAACGCCACCACGGTCACCGACACCAGCACCGAGGCCAGCAGCACCCACAACGGCCGCCGCCATGCGCGCAGCCGCGAGGGCGCGGCCACGGCCAAGCCGGCCAGCAGCAGCCAGGCCGCCAGACTGGCGTACTTGCCGCCTTGGTGGATCAGCGCCTCGGTCAGCCAGTGCTCGCGCAACAGCCAGCCGCCACCCTGCCACGCGTGCAGGCAGTCGGCCCACCACAGATCACACTGCAGCACCCACAGCAGCAGGCAGGCCAGCACGCCGACCGGCAACGGCCACAGCAGGTGCCAGTGTTCGGTTCGACCGGCGGCAGGAACGACCCGGGGCAAGCCGCTGCTGATGGAATTCATGCCTGCCACATCCCTTGAAACATGCGTGCATGCTCGGGCCGGGGATGTCGGAGAGCGGTCGGAGTGGTGTTGGAATTGCGTTGCCGGCGCGCTTGGCAGCGCCCGGCGCGCGTGCCACAGTGCCAGCCTGCAAGGAGGGCATCGCATGCGCCTGCTGGTGATCGAGGACAACCGCGCGCTGGTCGCCAATCTGTTCGACTATTTCGAAGCACGCGGACACGTGCTGGACGCCGCCCCCGACGGCATCACCGGCCTGCATCTGGCCATCACCCAGGACTACGATGCAGTGGTGCTGGACTGGATGCTGCCGCGACTGGACGGCCCCGGCCTGCTGCGGCTGCTGCGCGAGCAGCACGGCTCGGACCTGCCGGTGATCATGCTGACCGCGCGCGACGAGTTGCCGGACAAAATCGCCGGTTTCCGCGCCGGTGCCGACGACTACCTGACCAAGCCGTTCGACCTGGCCGAGCTGGAAGTGCGGCTGGATGCGCTGCTGGCCCGTGCACGCGGCCGCGGCAAGACCCGGCTGTTGCAGGTGGCCGATCTGCAACTGGACCGCGACAGCTTGGAGGTCAGCCGCGACGGCCGGTCGCTGCATCTGTACCCGGCCTGCCGCAAGCTGCTGGAGGCGCTGATGCTGGCCAGCCCGGCAGCGGTCAGTCGCGAACGCCTGGAACAGGTGCTGTGGGGCGATGACCCACCCGATGGCGACCTGCTGCGCTCGCACATCTACGAGCTGCGCCGTGCGGTGGATGGCCCCTTCCCGCTGAAACTGATCCAGACCCTGCCCAAGGTCGGCTATCGCATCGCCGCGCCGGAAGGTGCGGAATGAAGGCACGCAGCAGCCTGTTGCGGCGCCTGTTGCTGGGCCTGACCGTCTTCGGCCTGCTGCTGGCTGCGGCCACCTTCCTGCATGGCTACGTGGTCAACGAACGCGCCGAGCAAATGGTGTGGAACTCGTTGCTGGGCAGCGAACTGGAACACCATCTGCAGCGCCGTGTGCGCGAACCGGACTATCACTGGTCGGATACCGACAACCTGCATCTGTATGGACCGGAACGCGCCGCACCGCCGGCATTCGCCGGCTTGGCCCCCGGCGTGCATGACGACGTGCCCTGGCAGGGCCGCGAGTTCGTGGTGCTGGTGCAGGACGATGCGGAAGGCCATCGCCATGTGCTGGCGCTGGACATCACCGAGCTGGAGCAGACCGAGGGCGAACTGACCCTGTTCATCCTCAGCTATGCGCTGCTGTTGGCCTTGCTGCTGGGGATCATCGCCGCCTGGGGCCTGCGTCGGCTGCTGCGGCCGTTGACCACACTGGCCGATCGCATCCAGCAGCTGCAGGCCGATGCACCCGCGCAGCGCCTGCCGGTGGCCGCCGGCGACAGTCGCGAGATCGCGGTGATCGCCAATGCACTGAACGACTATCTGGCACGCAACGAAGCATTCATCGAACGCGAGCGGCTGTTCATCGACAGCGCCAGCCACGAGTTGCGCACGCCGGTGGCGGTGATCGCCGGCGCCTTGGACTTGGCGCTTGAGCAACCCGACCTGCCCGATGCCGCACGCAGGCAAGTCGAGCGCGCACTGCGCAGCGTGCGTGACGTCGATCCGCTGATCACCCTGCTGCTGGTGCTGGCGAAGACGCCCGAGCGGCTGTCGCGCAGCAACGAACCGGTGCAAGTGGAGGCGTTGATCCCGCAGATCGTCGCCGATCATCGTCACCTGCTGGCCGACAAGGACCTGCAGATCGACATCGAGCCGCTGCCACCATGCACCGTGCACGCGCCGCCGGCGGTGCTGCGCGTGGCAATCGGCAACCTGCTGCGCAATGCCATCGAGAACAGTGACCGTGGCCACATTCGCCTGCAGCTGCTGCCCGACGCCACCCTCGTGATCGACGACCCCGGCCATGGCATGAGCGCCGAGGAAGTCAGTCGTCTGTACGCGCAACTGGCCCGCGGTGGTGGCCGCGACGGTGGCGGCATCGGCATGGACCTGCTGGCGCGGTTGTGCGAACACCTGGGTTGGCGCCTCCACTTCGAATCCGATCCCGGGCGCGGCACCCGCAGCGTGCTGCAGATGCGTCCCGGCTGAGGCAAGGGCTCAACCCGCGCCCGGCACTTCCAGGATGCGCAGGGTGTTGGTGGCGCCGAGCTGCTCCATGCTGTCGCCACTGGTGAACGTCACCCGGCAGCCAGCCGGCAGCAAGCTCCGGTCACGCAGATGCGCGATCGCGCCGCGCGCGGCATCGGCCGGATGCAGGCCGCGGCTGTCGAAGGCCATCGGGAACACGCCACGCATCAGGGTCATCTGCCGGCGCGAGCCGGCATGGCGCGAGAACGCGTAGATCGGTGCGCCGGAGCGGAAACGCGAGAGGAAGCGCGCGGTGCCGCCGGATTCGGTCAGGGCGATGATCGCGGCAACGTCCAGGTGTTCGGTCAGGAACATGGTGGCCATGGCGATGGCGTGATCGACCCGCTCCAGGCCGCGCTCGGCCTGCTCGAAGTCGGTGTCGTGGTCGAACTGGCGCTCGGCGCCGACGCAGATCCGCACCATCGCCTCGACCGCCTCCAGCGGATGCTCACCGGCGGCGGTTTCCGCCGACAGCATCACCGCATCGGTGCCGTCGATCACCGCATTGGCCACATCCAGTACTTCGGCGCGCGTGGGCAGCGGGCTTTCCACCATCGATTGCAGCATCTGCGTGGCGGTGATCACCACCTTGTTGCGCGCCAGCGACTCGCGGATGATCTTCTTCTGCAGGCCGGGCAGTTCGGCATCGCCGATTTCCACGCCCAGATCGCCGCGCGCGACCATCACCACGTCGCTGGCATCGATGATTTCGGCCAGGTTGGCGATGGCCTCGGCGCGCTCGATCTTGGAGACGATGGCGGCATGGCTGCCGTGCTCGGCGGCGATGCTGCGCGCCAGCTCGATGTCGGCCGCATTGCGGCAGAACGACACCGCGATGAAGTCGGCCTCGATCTCGGCGGCCAACCCGATCAGTTCGCGGTCGCGCTCGGTGATCGCGCCCAGCGACAGCCCGCCGCCCTGCTTGTTCAGGCCCTTGCGGTCGGACAGCACGCCGTCGTTGAGCACCTCGGTGATGATCCGCGCCCCGTCGATCGCCTGCACCCGCAGCTGCAGCAGGCCGTCATCCAGCAACAGCCGGTCGCCTTCGCGCACGTCGCCCGGCAGGCCTGCATAGCTGACACCGACCTGGCTGGCATCGCCGGGCGGTGCATCGGCATCGGCCAGAAGATCGAAGCGCTGGCCCGCCCGCAGTTCGACGCGGCCGTCGGCAAAGCGCTCGATGCGGATCTTCGGCCCCGGCAGGTCGGCCAGCACACCGACTTCGCGACCATGTCGCGCCGCCGCCTCACGCACCGCACGGGCGCGGGCGCGGTGCTCGTCGGCATGGCCGTGCGAGAAGTTCAGGCGCACGCAATCCAGACCGGCGCCGATCAGCCGGTCCAGCACCTCGCCGGCATCGGTGGCCGGCCCCAGGGTGGCGAGGATACGGGTACGGCGCAGGTGTTCACTCATGGCCGTCACGCTAGCACGCAGCGATGACCGATGGCGCGGGCTCAGTTGCCCAGACCATCCACCGTGTTGCGCACCAGCGTCTGCAATTGCTGCAGGCCATCCAGGCTGCCGGCAGGCATGCCTTGGCTCCGCTCCATCGCCGCGGTCGAATGCCACAGCACTTCGGCCTTGCCATCGCTTCTCTGGCGCACCAGCACGCGCAGCGGCAGGTCCAGTGCCAGGTCCGGATGCTGTTCCATCAGCGGCGTGCCGCCCTTGGGATTGCCGAACAGCAGCACCCGGGTCGGGGGCATGTCCAGCCCGGCCTGGCGCGCCGCGGCGGCGTGGTCGATCTCGGCAAACACGGTGATGCCGCGTGCCTCCAGCGCGCTGCGCAGGGCGGCGACGGTGGCCTCGACATCGTGGCGGCTGGAGACGCGCTGCAGGTCGTGGCCGGCAGCCGTGGCGGATGGATTCATCGGGTACTCTCCGGCGTTCTCAAGCGTGGTGCAGCCGCCGGCGATCAGCAGCGGCAGCACAGCGAAGCAAAGGCGGCGGCGCATCATCGGCTGCGCTCCCGCAGTGCGGCGACCGCCGGCAGTTCCTTGCCTTCGAGGAACTCCAGGAACGCGCCGCCACCCGTGGAGATGTAGCCGACCTCCTTTTCGATGCCGTACTTGTCGACCGCGGCCAGCGTGTCGCCGCCGCCGGCAATCGAAAACGCCTTGGAGTCGGCGATGGCACGGGCCAGCGCCTCGGTGCCCTTGCCGAAGGCATCGAACTCGAACACCCCGACCGGGCCGTTCCAGACCACGGTGCCGGCCTTGGCGATCAGCTCGGCGTACTGCTGCGCGGTTTGCGGGCCGATGTCGAGGATCATGTCGTCCGCGCCCACCGCGTCCACGGCCTTGATCGTGGCCGGTGCATCGGCGTTGAATTCGGGCGCGACCACCACGTCGACCGGCAGCGGGATCTCGGCACCGCGCGCCTTGGCATTGGCCATGATCTGCTTCGCGGTGTCGATCAGGTCCATTTCCACCAGCGACTTGCCGACACCATGGCCCATCGCCGCGATGAAGGTATTGGCGATGCCGCCGCCGACGATCAACTGGTCGACCTTGCCGACCAGCGAGGACAGCAGCTCCAGCTTGGTGCTGACCTTGCTGCCGGCGACGATCGCCAGCAACGGCCGCGCCGGGTTGTCCAGCGCCTTGCCCAGCGCGTCGAGCTCGGCCATCAGCAGCGGGCCGCCGGCCACCGCGCCGGCGTGGCGGATCACGCCATGGGTCGAGGCCTGCGCACGGTGCGCGGTACCAAAGGCATCCATCACGAACACGTCGCACAGCGCGGCATATTGCCTGGCCAGCGCTTCGTCATCGGCCTTCTCGCCGGGGTTCATGCGGCAGTTCTCCAGCAACACGATCTGTCCGGGGGCGATGTCGACGCCGCCGAGGTACTCCTTGACCAGCGGCACCTCGCGGCCGAGCAACTGCGACAGCCGGCGCGCCACCGGCGCCAGCGAATCGGCTTCGCTCCACTGGCCTTCCTTGGGCCGGCCCAGGTGCGACATCACCATCACCGCGGCACCGGCCTCCAACGCCGCCTGCAGCGTCGGCAGCGAGGCGTTGATGCGTTGATCCGAGGTCACTTCGCCGTTTTCCACCGGCACGTTCAGATCCTGCCGGATCAGCACGCGCTTGCCGGACAGATCAAGGTCACTCATGCGGGGGATGGACATGCGCGGGCGCTCCGTGGGCTGGGGAAAGCGCCCATTGTCCGCGCCCGGCGTGCGCGGTTCAAACGTGCCGGGTCAAACCGGCTTCGACGAACCGGCGTCCCTCAACCCGGCTGCGGCGGCCGCGGCCGGGTGCGATCCAGGCCCAGACCGTAACGCAGGCTCTGGCCGATGCGCTGGGCACGCTCGTAGAAGCCCTCGGCCTGCTCCGCGCTCAACACCTGATGCGCGGTGTCACGCCACAGCGCCAGCCAATGGCCGAAATGGGCATCGACGATGGCGTGTCCACGGTGCACCGCCAGCGGGTTGCCGCGGTATTCGCGGGTGCCGAGCATGATCGAGGCCCAGAAGCCGACCAGGGTGGCCTTGTGCGCCGACCAGTCGTCGATCGCCGGATTGAAGATCGGCCCCAGCACCGGATCGCGCTGTACCCGATCGTAGAACGCATCCACCAGGCGCACGATGTCGGCGCGGCTCAATTGCAGGTCGGATGTTCCCATGTCGCGATTCTCGCGCGCGTGGACCGCCGCGTCATTGACCGGGATCAGTCGCGCGGGCGATGGCGCAGCAACTGACCGGCGAAGGCGATCACCATCACCACTGCCAGCAGCAGCACCGCCCACAGAGTCCAGGTTTTCCAGTCGCGCATCGCCAGCAACGCACGCGCATCCGCGATCTGCCCGGCGCCAGCAAGGTGCGCCTGCCCCGGATGCCACTGCAGGCCGTGGCGCAGGCGCATCTGCGCCAGGAGCTCATCGATCGGTGCGTCGAGCCGCCGCTGCTGCGCACTGCCCGCCACCAGTCGATAGGGCGGCGTGCCCGAGGCCACGAACACCAGCACTTCCGGCTGCCAACCCAGCTTGAGCATGGGTGCCTCGTCCAACGGGGTGTCGCTGACCAGGCGCCAGTGGCGCTGGCGCATCGGCGCGATCGCCTGCGCGGCGGACTGGCGATCGCTGCCCAGACTGAAGTGTGTCCATGGGCCGATACGGTGCTGCCAAGGCTGTTCGGGGTCGTCGCGGCTTTCCAGCCGCAGGCGCAGTGCGGTGTTGCCGGCCAGCTCCACATCGACGCGATCGAACGCCTGGCGGCCCTCGGCTTCGAACTCGAACACATGCGCATCCTTGCCACGTTTGGCGGCAAGGCTCAGCCACTGGCGCGCTTCGACCGGCTCCTCTGCAAACTCCGCCGCCACCGAGGCCAGCGGCAGGCCGGTACCGCCCAGCAATGAAAGCCGCAGGTAGCGCGCCTGGCTCGCGACCTCGATGCGGTCACGGCGCAGCGACTGCCCGCCATGCTCGACCTTCAGGATCGGGCTCGCGGCATGCAGAAGGCTCCAGCGCACAAGGTCGTCGCTGCCTTCCACCTGCAACCGCGCGTCGACCTGAACATCGGGCGGCAGCCCCAGGCGCAAGGCCACGAACGGGCGGCGCAATGCACTGGCATCGACCAGCCAGCTGCGCGGTGCACGCGTCGGTGCTTCGCTCGGCGCCGTCCACGCCTCCACCCGCACCACCCGGCCATCGTCCGCGCGCTCGGCATGCAGGCTCAACTCATTGCTCGGCAGGCCCTGTGCATCGGGCAACGGGAACCACGGCAGCGCCGTTTCCCGCACCGGCTGTGCTGCCGGTTTGTCGGGGGCGAACAACATCGCCGGCACCTGGCGGCCCTCGCCATCCACCACCGCGACATCCCGCAGGTTCCGCTCACGCGCCTGCCGATATACCGCCTCGTCCAGCACCAGGCGGTAGGCACCCGCCTCGGCGTCATCCAGCTGCAGGGGCCATTGCCGCAGCCAGCCGGCGGCGGCCATGGTCAGGCCGAGCAATGGCAACAGGCACAGTGCGCGCCGACGTGTCGGCTTCATGTTGAGTCCTCCTGCAACCGCGCCTCGGGCGATTTCGGTGGCGCCGGCGCCAACCAGCCGACCAGCGTGCACAGCAGGCCGTAGGCGATGAAGGACATGATGCCGAGCAGGTTGCCCAGATGCTGACGATCCACCAGTACCAGTTTTGCCAGTACCAGCCCCATCAGCAGCGCACCCGCCAGCCACAGACCGCGTTGCCCACGGCGCGAACCGACGATCCAGCCGAGCACGCCCAGCACGCTCCACACCACGCTGAGGCTGGTCTGCGCCAGTGATCCTTCCAGCATCGCCGGATTCCATGCTTCGCCACCCCAGTGGTGCACGCTGCGCAAGGTCGCCATGCTGATCCAGACCAGGGTGACCACGCCGATCAGCAGCGGACGCTGCACGCGCAGACTCATGCCATGCGGGTTGCCGCGCAGCCAGGTGATGCCCAGCGCCAATGCGGCCAGTTGCCACAGCTCAAGCGGATTGATCAACGGCACCCACGGCAATGGGGTCGCATCGCCGGGCAGGAACAAGCTGATGCCGAACGCCACGGCGACCACCAGCATGCACAGGCTGCCAAGCCATGTCAGCGCCGGCGTGAAACGTTCGCCCAGCGGCCAATGCAGCCACTGCCCGCGTTGCAGCGTCAGCAGCAACGCAAGCAGCCACGGCAGCATGACCAGTGCGAAATCCCAGCCTTGGCCGAGTGACCAGCGCAGCGTCAGCGCATGCACCAGCACCGACAGCAGCAGCGGCCAGGACAGCCACCACAGCGTCTGCGCCCAGGCCGGCAAGCGGTCCTCGACATCGGCACCGCGCAAGCGGCTCAGGCTGCGCACGCCAAGCACGCCATGCAGCGCCCAGGCCAATCCGCCGAGCCCGGCAATCGGCAGACCCGGCCCGATCTGCACCAGTGCCTGTGGCAGCGCCATCGCGATTCCCGCCAGCACTGTCACCAGCAGCAAACGCCCACCCAATCTGTGCCATGCCTCGGCAGCCAGCCAGGCACTGAACGCGGACAGCGCCAGCCACGCCGGGGCGATCTGTTCGGGTGTCGCATGGTTGTTGATCTCCGTGCTCCATGCACCGATCCACCAAGCCATGGCCCAGAGATAGACGGCTGCCGCGAACTGCCCGTGGCGCGCCAGCCACAGCCGCCATGCACTGGCAAAGCCCGCGACGGTCAGCACCAGGGCAGCCATGAACGTGCTGTTGAAGATCAGCGGCGGTACCGGTGCACCGAATCGATCGCCGGCCACTGCATGTGCCCAGCCGGCGACCAGCTGCAGGCCGATGCCGATCACCACCGGCCAGCGGCGCTGCCGACGCAGCCCGTACCAGACCAGTGCCGCGCCTTCCAGCGCAAACACCATGCCGGTGACATGGGCCGAGAATGCCAGCGGCACGGCCAGGGTGGCGAAGCCGATGGCGAGGAGGGCGTAAGCATCCACCAACACCGAAAAACGTTCGCGCCCGCGCAGCCACCACGCAAGCACCGCATACACTGCCGCCACGCCGACCGCGATCAGGGCCAGACGCAGAGGTTGCTGCGGCATCAGCCCGGATTGCAGTGCAAAGGCGATCAAGGGCGTGCCGAACAGCAGTGCACCATTGATTCGATCGCCACGCCCGGGCTCGAGCCGGCGCGCATGCAGGATCGGCAGCAGCAGATAGAGCAGGAAGAGCAACGCCAGGAACGGCTGCGTCGTGGCGTACAGGTGTGGCGCGTAGTCGAGGACGCCCCAAGCCACGCCGATGCCCCAGGTGAACACGAAGCCGAGCAGCGGCAAGATGCGCCAGGGTCGCGCCCAGGCGACGCCGAAAATCGCCACGTTGAGGAGCGCGTAGTAGGTGAACAGCACGACATGGTTGCCGCCACCGTCCGCCAGCCAGATCGGCGCGAGGAAGCCGGCCAGCACCGCGAGCACGGCCAATGTGCGCGAATCCTGCACCACCGCGAGCACACCGCCTGCGGCGATCAGGGCCACGCTGAGCGCAAAAGCCAAACCCAATGGCATCAAGCCATACAGCCTGGCCGCGGCGAACACGCACAGCAGCAGCACGCCGATGGCACCGCCCTGCACCGCCAGTGCGAACTGCGGGCGACGCAGGCGCTGACGCCAGCCGATTGCCAGCCCGGCCAGCGCGGCCAGCGACACTCCGGCCAGACGCAACTCGATCGGCAGGCGTAACCAGCCCTGTTCGCTGGCCAGCTTGAGCAACGCGGCAACACCGGCCAGCAACACCAGCATGCCGACCTTGATCGGCACGTTGCCGGTAGTCAGCCAGCGCTTGGCGTGATCCAGTGCCTTTTCAATCGCGCCGGGTGGCGGTGGTGAAGCCGGTGGCATCGCGGCCGCAGGCGATGCCGCACTTGCGGCGGACGGGGCATCCGCGGCAATTGTCGCCGGCACCGGCGGCGGTTGTGGCCGGGCCGGTGCTGGCGTGGCAGCGGGCGCCGCGTCCGTGCCGTGTACAGCATCGCTCACCTCGGGACGCTCGCCCGCCTCGGCCCTTCCGGCAGCCGGCGCGACCTGCGCCTCAGCTGTTGCCCGAGCGCTGCGACGTTCGCCGTCGACCACGGCGGCACGCAGTTCGGCCACCTCGTGCTCCAGCATGCGCACGCGTTGCTTGAGGCTGCCCAGCCCGACCAGTGCCACGATCACCAACACCGGCAGCATCAGTACCGCCAGAGCCAGCAAGACCCAGAATCCGTCCATTCCCATCCCGATCAATTCCATCGCCCACAATGTACGTCACTGCCAGCGCTTGCGGCCATTCGCGCCGTCACACGCTTCGGCGGCGCGCGGAAACGACGAAGCCCCGCATCGGCGGGGCTTCGTGACGGGTGCAAGACTGCGCGCGGCTTACTTGGCCGCGACCACCTTGACCATCTCCAGGCACTTGTTGGAGTAGCCCCATTCGTTGTCGTACCAGCTGACCAGCTTGACGAAGGTGTCGTCCAGCTGGATGCCGGCAGTGGCGTCGAAGATCGAGGTGTGGGCATCGCCGCGGAAGTCGGTGGCAACCACCGCGTCCTCGGTGTAGCCGAGGATGCCCTTCATCTTGCCTTCGCTCTGCGCCTTCATTTCGGCCTTGATTTCATCATAGGTGGCCGGCTTTTCCAGCTCCACGGTCAGGTCCACCACCGAGACGTTGGAAGTCGGCACGCGGAAGGCCATGCCGGTCAGCTTGCCCTTCAACTCCGGCAGCACCACGCCGACCGCCTTGGCCGCGCCGGTGCTGGAGGGGATGATGTTTTCGAGGATGCCGCGGCCACCACGCCAGTCCTTGGCCGAAGGGCCGTCGACGGTCTTCTGCGTGGCGGTGGCGGCGTGCACGGTGGTCATCAGGCCACGCTTGATGCCCCACTTGTCGTTCAGCACCTTGGCGATCGGCGCCAGGCAGTTGGTGGTGCAGCTGGCGTTGGAGATGATCGGCTGGCCGGCGTAGGTGCCGCAGTTCACGCCGTGCACGAACATCGGGGTGTCGTCCTTGGACGGCGCCGACATGATCACCTTCTTGGCGCCGGCATCGATGTGCTTCTGCGCGCCTTCCTTGGTCAGGAAGATGCCGGTGGACTCGATCACCACCTCGGCGCCGACCTCGTCCCACTTCAGGTTGGCCGGGTCGCGCTCCTGGCTCAGGCGGATCTTCTTGCCGTCCACGATCAGGGTGTTGCCGTCGACCTTCACCTCGCGGTCGAAGCGGCCGTGCACGCTGTCGTACTTCAGCATGTAGGCCAGGTAGTCGGGTTCGAGCAGGTCATTGATGCCCACGATCTCGACCTCGTCGGCGAAGTTCTGGAACGCCGAGCGGAACACGTTGCGGCCGATGCGACCGAATCCATTGATGCCGACCTTGATGGCCATGCCTGCTCCTGTATGAGTGGACGGAAGTGAATCCCCCGATTTTAGCCGATCGCGGCGATCGCCGGTTCGGCACGCGAACCCGTGGCGGCAGGTCGACACATGAAGATGAATGGGGACGAACTGCCTTTACCCAAACTTAACAATTAATTGACTGACATCAAATCGTGTCATTGCTGCGGCGCGCATCATCTCTCCCGCACACCCCGTATCCCTGTCAGGAGATCCGACATGATCCGCAAGTTCGCTCCCCTCGCCGCCGCCCTCGCGCTGTGCATTGCCGGCCCGGCCATGGCGCAGTCCAAGGGCGACATCACCATTGGCGTGGGCATCCACAACGTGGCGCCCAAGTCCAACAACGGCACGCTCGCCGGCGGTGCCTACGAAGTCCACGTCAAGGACTCCGTGCGTCCGACCATCACCGGCGAGTACTTCATCGCCGACAACCTCGGCATCGAGGTGATCGCCGCGCTGCCGTTCTCGCATGACATCCATGCCACGGTCACCGCCACCAACACCAATGCCGGCAAGGTCGCCGCGACCAAGCACCTGCCGCCGACGGTGAGCCTGCAATACCACTTCGGTGCCCCGGAGGCCTCGATCAAGCCCTTCGTCGGCGCCGGCGTGAACTACACCTGGTTCTACAGCGAAAGCCAGCTGCTGGGTGGCGAGATGAAGCTCGGCAACTCGTGGGGCCTCGGCCTGCACGCCGGTGTGGACTTCAAGGTCGGCCAGAATGGCGCCATCCGCGTGGACGTGCGCAAGATCGACATCGACACCAAGGTCAAGCTGGACAAGGTGCCGATCGGCACCGTCAACGTCGACCCGCTGGTGTATGGCGTGTCCTACGTGTTCAAGCTGTAAGACCAACGCAACACCCGATGGAGCCATGCCGGCTATGCTTGCCGGCATGGCTTTTTCATTTTCTCCCGTCCGTCTGCGCCACGGTGCGCTCGTCCTCCTGCTGGCCCTGGTCTGGATGCCGGCACATGCTTGGGCCCCGCTCGGCCACAGCGTGATCGGCGAACTCGCCGAACGCCAACTCACCCCCGAAGCCGCCGCCGAAGTGCGCCGCCTGCTGCAAGGCGAGCCACGGCCCACCCTGGCCGGAGTCGCCAACTGGGCCGATGCCTTGCGCCACACCGACCCGCCGCGCTTCCGCAAAACCTCGCGCTGGCACTACGTCAATTACCCCGAAGGCAGCTGCAGCTTCGAACCCGAGCGCGACTGCAAGGACGGCAACTGCATCATCAGCGCCACCGAACGCCAACTGGCGATCCTCGCCGATCGCCGCCGACCGCTGGCCGAGCGCCGCGATGCGTTGAAATTCGTGGTCCATTTCATCGGCGACGCCCACCAGCCGATGCACGCCGGCAACCGCAAGGACGCCGGCGGCAACCGCTTCCAGATCAGCCTGACCACCGGGCAACTTCCCGAAGCCTACGCCCGCCAGAATTACCGCGATGGCGTCATGGGCACCAACCTGCACGCGGTGATGGACTACTACGTCCCCGGCGTCGCCGGCATGGGCGTCACCGAATACGCCGATGCCCTGATGCAACCCGGCTGGCCACCCCTCGGCACCGTTACCGGCACCCCTGAATCCTGGGCACGCGAATCCTGCCAGCTGCTTGATGCCTGGGGCGTGTATCCCGAACAGCACAAGCACGACGACACCTACCTGCACACCATGCGCCCCCTCGTCGAACGCCGCCTGCGCCAGGCCGGCCATCGGCTGGCGGAGACGTTGAATGGGGTACTGGGCCGAGCGCGGAACTGACTCCCCACGCAAGCGGTGCACCTGACGGCCGGCGCTCTGCGCAACGGTTGATCCCGGACAGCCACCAGTGTTGGCTGCCGCGCAATTGCCACAGGCAGACTCGATTTTCATCCCGCCCCCTACCACACCCGGCCGATGCCAGCAGGAATCGGATGCGCACCATTCACCCATTCGCATCCATGACACTCGCACCGGCGAAACGTATCATTGCCCGTACCTGCATCCGGGCGGCAGCCGATGGTTCGATCGACTGCAAAGTTCATAAAGGGGGGACAAGACTTGAAACTGCACATCAGCGTGCTGGCGTTGGGGGCTGTTGCCCTCAGCAACGCTCCATCGCATGCCGGCGCACAGGAATCCAGCCCGCAATTCCAGCCCGTGGGCGAGCGCATCGCCCTGTCCGTGCCTGCGGAACTGCAGCTGGCATTCATCCAGGGCAGCGAAGATGGCGAATATTTCGCCGAATACATCGAGCCTGGGCAGGACATTCAAAGCTGGAAAGGCCTGTATTTCATTGTCCGGCGCTACTCCTTCCCGGACAAGGCATTGGCCGACGAGGCAAAGAAGCACAAAACCAGCATACCGGACGTTGCCGTCGGAATAGGGCTGAAACAATCCCGTGCGGGCTGCGCGGGCGAATTCCGGCCAATGGCAGCGAAACAGGGCAACCAGGACGGCCATGAAACGGCGTTCAGTGGCTACTTTTGCAGCACCTATGGTGGACCCGCTCCGGACGGTGAAGGCAGGCTGTATCGATACATCCTGGGACAGGATCATTTGCATGAAATCGCGTTTGGCTGGCGCCCACGCTCCTCCAATGAGGCCTCAACCTGGCCGCCTTACGGGATATCGCCAGACATGGCGAATCGCCTGCTTCGGATATTGATGTCGATGAAGGTATGTGGCGGGAAGAGCTCACCCGCATGCGACACCCGCACGGCGGCTGCTCAGGCGGCCGAACTCGACCTCGGAAAATCGAAAAGCAATCCTCTTGTTTACCCCGACGCCAAAAACCGCAGCGCCGCGGAAAAACAGGCAAGGTCATGGATCCAGAAGGCCTATCCGGGCTCGAAAATCGACAGATCCTTCAGCGGATATGAAATCGGTGGCGGAAAGGTTCTCCGCACCTATCACGTCTATCCGAGGAACGGATCACCCACCCTCATTTACCTGGACGTGACCGGACTGAAATAGATTCAGCACTGCAGCCTGCTCCCGCTGCCGGTGGGCAGGCTGCATGCCTCTCGAGGCCGGGCATTCAATACTTGATTGAGTAGCGGAAGAGCACGGGCAAAGCAATCGTCAGCCCATCGTGCCGCGATGCACGGCCCGAGGCGCCTTCGTGATGGCCGGCATCGGCTATCTGCCGTATTCACGCCGCGGGAATCGCAAGCGGCTCCACCACCACCTTGTCCATCACTCGCCGGGTGAAATATTTATCCTGGTAATACTTGATCTTGTCCGCCTTGACCGGGTGCGCCAGGCCTTCATACAGGATGACTTCCTTGTCGTTGCCCATCGCCTTGAGTTCCTGCGGCAGCATCAGGGCACGCCGCTCTTCGCTTTCACTAAAGGTGACGCTGCCATGCTGGCCATGCGAACGGCTGCGATTGCGCCGCCGGATGGTGGTATAGCCCAGCATTTCCGAGTAGTCGTTCGCATCCTGCTGCTCGCGTGGCGCGTAGATGATCTGCAGGGCATGGTTGGTGATGATGGTGCGTGAAATCTCCCTGCCGTAGGTGGCATCGAGTTGCGCCATCGACTGGATGATCGGCAGCAGGCGCATGTTGTAACCCGCCATGTAGCTCACCGCATTGGCGATGATCTCCACCCTGCCGATGCTGGTGAATTCGTCCATCAACAGCAGGCACTGGTACTTGAGCTGCGGGTTGTCCTGCGGCAACTCCTTGGTGTTGACGTTGATCAGCTGGCTGAAGAACAGGTTCACGATGAGCCGCGATTCGGCCAGCTTGTTGGGCTGGATGCCGATGTAGATGGTCATCTTCTTGCGCCGGACATCGCTCAGCCAGAAGTCGTTGCCGCTGGTCGCGGCATCCAGCACCGGATTGATCCACGCGTTCAACGGCTCCTTGAACGTGCCCATGATCGAGGCGAACGTCTCGTCGGCCTGGGACAGCAGGTTGGCGAACGCGGTGCGACAAGCCGCGCTGAGGAACGCGTGTTGCGACAGTTCGCGGATGTGTTCGCGCAGGTCGCTTCCATCGCCGGACGACAGGCGATAGATGCGGCCCAGGGTCGGGAAGCTGCTTTCTTCCTCCGACAATCCGATGCGAACTTCCTCGTCATGGTTTTCGAACAGGAACAGCGCAAAGGCGGTGAACGCGTTACGTGCTTGGCTGACCCAGAACTTTTGCTCGTCGGCGCCATCCGGATACAACATCGCCGCGATTGCCTGGATGTCGGAAATGCGGAACGCCGGGTCGCGTGACACGTAGCTCAACGGATTCCAGCGATGCGTGCGCCGGTCTTCGGCAAACGGATTGAACAGATACACCTCCTGACCCTGCGACGCCCGCCAGCCCGAGGTCAGGTTGAAGTTCTCCTGCTTGATGTCCAGCACCACCATGGATTGGCCGTAATCGAGCAGGTTGGGAATCACCACCCCGACGCCCTTGCCCGAGCGCGTGGGTGCCGCCAGGATCACGAACTGCTGGCCCGGAAGGCGCATCAGCTTGCCGCCAAGCCTGCCGACGACGATGCCGTTGTCCTGCTTGCCATCGAACAGGCCCTGCTTGGCGACATCGCCCGCGGTGGCGAAGCGCGCGTCGCCATGCAGGCTCTTGCGCTGTGGCTTGAGCGCCAGCACCAGCATGACCAGCCACAGCAACAGCGGCACGCCGAAGCCGATGGCCCCGGCAATCTTGACCTTGCCCACGTAAGGCTGCATGCGTGGGGTGTCGATGGCGGCGTAGTAGCTCCACCACGTCTTCAACCCCACCGGGATCTCCACCCCCAGCAACATCTTGACCAGAAGCCCGGAAAAATAAGCTCCGAACGCCACTGCCAGCAGAAGCACCAGCAGCACGAACCCCCACTTCATCGCCTTCACGCTGTCCTCCATCCCGGCATGTATGCGAGTGCGCGATCATCGCATAACCAGGCGACCGAACGTGCTTGCTTCCCATTGACCGGCCAGCCTCGTATCCTGCTCCATCACACGCGCAGCGCGGACGCTCATGCACTGGGACGTTTTCACCATCATCCAGCAGCTCCTGATCATCCTGACCATCGTCGGCCAGATCTGGATCTCGTTCCTGGTGATAAAAAACGCGAAAGGCAACGAGCAATACGTGCGCCTGATGTCGTTCTGCACCGGCCTGCTGCTGTTCCTGCTCTGCCGACCGCTCGACATCACCTTTGCCGACATGATGTTGCGCGCCCATGAGCAAGGCAACATCCTGCACAAGATCCTGATCGGCGGGGTCATGCCGTTCCTGGTCGGCATATTCGTTTCGGAAGGAACCGTCCTCGCACTGCACATGCGCAAACCGATCCCGATCCGGTTCATGCTCATCGTCGCGGCATTCACGCTTTCACAAGCGGCCTATACCAATTACATCGCCCTGATCACCAAGGTGACCACGCTGGACAAGGCATTCATTCCGAATATCTGCTACGCGATCGCGGTCGGTGCATGGATGACATGGCGCTATCGGGAGTTGCCCGGTCATTCGACATCGAATGAATGATGGCGCTGCGCATCGACACCAACCCGCACTTTCGCGATGGCGCGGGTTTTACGCCAGGACATTGAAGGACCATCGCGTCTGCAGGGATGTGGCGCGAGTCAGCGCGCACAAGGCTCCCATGTATTGCCTATGCCGGCCTGATGCCTCCGGGCCTGACGGCTCTCAAGTCTGTCTCATCGCCCGCAGAGGGATTAAACAAGCGGCATTTCGAGCGGCCGTGACCATCATGCAGCGCCGTCCGTGGCAACCACCACCCATCAACACAGCTGTCGGGCGTTGTCGCAATCCTGGGCGATGGCGAGGCGGACGGCGGCTTCGGCGCTGCGCATGCCGCTTCGGCGGCCCAGTTCCAGTGCACGCTCCGCGGTGACGCCGGGCTGCTGCAGGGCGGCCAATGCCAGCAGGCCACCGACGCGGTTGGCGCTGGCGCAATGCACCAGTACCGGGCCGGGGGCGGCATCGATCGCCTGTTGCAGGCGTCGCGCGTTGGCGGCGTTGAGGTCACTGGGGCCGGCGACCTCGATCTGCTGATAGTCCATGCCGGCGGCGCGCACTTCGTGCGCGAGGTCGCGGCCGGGAGTTTCCGCATCTGGGCGCAGGTTGATCACGGTGACCACACCGCGGGCATGGATCGCGGCCCAGTCCTGCGGCGCCGGCTGGCCGGCGGCATACAGTCCGGGACGCGGCTCAAGCAAGGGGATCGAAGTCATCGGCAAGCCCTGCGCTGACGTCGCCTCACCCTGCACTGCCGCCTGCCTGTCGCCGCCGCATGACGCGAGCAGCAGGCTCATGGCGATGGCAGGCAAGGCGTGGCGGCGCATGGCGTCCTCAGGCGGCGGGGACCTCCTGCGCCGGGGACAGTTCGTCGAACGCGCGCAGGGCTTCGGCAGCATAAATCATCGACGGGCCGGCGCCCATGTAGATGGCCATGGACAGGGTTTCCAGCACTTCCGCGCGGCTGGCGCCAGCCTTGATCGCAGCCTTGGCGTGGAAGCCGATGCAACCGTCGCAGCGGGCGGCGACGGCAATCGCAATCGCGATGAGCTCCTTGGTCTTGACGTCCAGCGCATCGGGCTTGAGCGCTTCGCGGGCCAGGCCACTGAAGGCGCGCATGGTGTCGGGGGCACCGGCGCGCAGGTTGCCGATGGCGGCGTTGAGGCCGTCGATGAGGTCGGGGAAGGATTGCTGGCTCATGGATGACTCCGTTGGTTGCTCGGCAGGTTGACGATCAGGAAAGGTGCTGGCGCGCCCAGCGCACGATGTCGGCGCTGGCCATGGCGCCGGCCTGGCGCGCCAGTTCGCGGCCCTGGCGCAGCAGCACCAGGGTGGGAATGCTGCGGATGTTGTAGCGCTGTGCCAGCGTGGGTTGGCTTTGGGTATCGACCTTGGCCAGGCGCAGCTGCGGTTCCAGTTCGGTGGCGGCGGCTTCGAACTGCGGCGCCATCACCCGGCACGGACCGCACCACGGCGCCCAGAAATCCACCAGCAGCGGCAGTTCGGCGCGGTCGGCATGGGCGGCGAAGCTGTCCACATCCAATGCCAGCGGCGCGCCGGTGAACAGCGGCTGCCGGCAGCGGCCGCAGCTGGGCGCATCGGCCAGACGCCCGGGCGGCAGCCGGTTCAGGGCATGGCAGTGCGGGCAGGCAAGGTGCAAGGGCGTGCTCATGCGCGGACTCCGTGTTCAGACGCCCGGGGGCTCGATATGACGCGCCAGCCAGCGGCGCATGGGGGGCGACAGCAGGGCGATCACCGGGGTGGCAACCCACCATGCCAGCAGCCAGCGGCTCAGCCAGCGCAGCACGGCACCCTCGCCGCCGGCATCGAACACGAGGCTGATGGCCAGGGTCACGATGCCGGTCATCACCAACCCCATCAGCAGCCCGAAGGCCCAGGGAAACCAGCGCCGCGGCAGGCGCTTGCGCGGTTCGACGGCCTGGCTCATCGCGCCGGCACCTCGACCCACAGCGCGCCGCGCAGGTCACCGGGCTCGAAACCGATTGCCATGTCGTCCGGATAAAGGCGCGCCAGCGCCTCGTCCACGCCCGGCGCACGCTGCTTGCCGTGGCAGGCCAGGCAGCCTTCCTGCACTTCGATGCCACGCATCATGCGCAGCGCCACGCCAGCGGGCAGGTCGCGGGTGCGCACGCTGCGCAATTCGCCCGGCGCCTGGCCGGCACCGGCTTTGGCCTGGAAACTGCGCACCACCTCGGCCTGCCAGTCGCGCGCCTGATTGGCGGGATTGCGCAACTTGCCGGGAACGGCCACGCGGCCAATGCCGACATCGTGTTCGATGGCGACATCAGCGGCGATCAGCGGCGCCTCGGCCTTGCAGAAGTCGATCGCGGCCACCGGCCCGCCCTCGCTCATGCGTGCCTTGAGCGCGGACTGCAGGCGGCTGGAGAAGGCCTGTGCCGCGGCCTGCGCGCGTTGCTGCGCCTCCATCGTGGCAGCGTCATCGACCGCGGCCGTTGGTGCGGTGGGTGGCGATGGCGGCTGCGCAGTACAGGCCACCGCAAACAGGGCGATGGCAAGCGGCAACAGGTGAAGGGAACGCGGGGTCATGCAGATACCTCCATGTCAGGCTGCCGGCGTTGCAGCAGCACGAAATAAAGCAGGGGGATCACCACCAGGGTCAGCAGTGTGCTGACCAAGATGCCGAAGATCAGCGAGATGGCGAGGCCGTTGAAGATCGGATCATCGAGGATGAAGAAGGCGCCGAGCATTGCCGCCACCGCAGTCAATGCGATGGGCTTGGCACGCACCGCGCAGGCATCGATCACGGCTTCGACCAGCGGCACCCCGCGCGAGGTTTCCTGGTTGATGAAATCCACCAGCAGGATCGAGTTGCGCACGATGATGCCGGCCAGCGCGATCATGCCGATCATGCTGGTGGCGGTGAATTGCGCGCCGAGCAGTGCATGCCCCGGCATCACCCCGATCACGGTCAGTGGGATCGGCGCCATGATCACCAGCGGCACCAGATAGCTGCGGAATTGCGCCACCACCAGCAGGTAGATCAGCACCATGCCGGCGGCATACGCAATGCCCATGTCGCGGAAGGTTTCATAGGTGATCTGCCACTCGCCATCCCATTTGATCGCATATTCGCGCGTGTCCTCGGGCTGCGAGATGAAGGTCTGCGCCAGCGTCTGGTCGGCCACGGTCTGTCCGCGCAACTGGCCGACGATGTCGAACATGCCGTACAGCGGGCTGTCCAGCTCGCCGGCCTCGTCGCCGGTCACATAGACCACGGGCAGGCCGTCCTTGTGGTGGATGGCCCCATCCCACTCGGCACGACGCACGCTGACCAGCTCCGACAGCGGCACCAGCTGGCCCTGCCCGCCACGCACCCGGACGGCGAGCAGCGAGTCGATGTCCGCCTGTTCGGCCGCCGGCAGGCGCAGACGCAACGGCCGCGGGTACTTGGCGCTGCCGTCCTGCACGTAGCCGGCATCGATGCCGGACACGCCGGCGGCTATCGCCTGGGCGATGGACGCCTGCGGCACGCCCAGGCGTGCGGCGCGTTCGCGGTCGATGGCGATGATCTCGCGCGGCGCGGCCGTCTCCACCGTGGTGTCGACGTCGACCACGCCCTCGGTGCGGGCGAAGTGTGCGCTGGCCAGGGCTTCGGCAATGCGTCGCTGGCCGGCGTAATCGGGGCCGTAAACCTCGGCCACCAGGGGCGCCAGCACCGGCGGGCCGGGTGGCACTTCCACCACCTTGACCGACGCTCCGTGGCGTTCGCCGATCTCGGCCAGCATCGGACGGATCGCCCGTGCGATGTCATGGCTCTGCCGTTTGCGCTCCGCCTTGTCGACCAGATTGACCTGCAGATCGCCCATGTTCGCGGCGCTGCGCAGGAAATACTGCCGCACCAGGCCGTTGAAGTTGATCGGTGCGGCGGTACCGGCATAGCCCTGGTAATCCAGCACCTCGGGCACCGTGTCCAGGCGCGCGGCAAGCTCGCCAAGCACTGCATTGGTCTGCTCCAGCGTGCTGCCCTCGGGCATGTCGAGCACGACCTGCACTTCGGACTTGTTGTCGAACGGCAGCATCTTCAACACCACCAGCTTGACCACCGCCAGCGATGCCGCCAGCAGCACCAGCAATGCCATCGAGGCAAACAGCAGGCCACGCCGGCGGCCGGCGGAGTCGCCGACGAGGAACGGCTGCATCACGCGCCGGAACAAGCGGTGCAGCCAGTCCGCACGGCCTGCGTCAGCCGTCTCGGCGACAGCCTCGCCTGCCGGCTGGTGGCGCCCGAGCAGCTTCAATGTCAGCCACGGGGTGACGATCAACGCGATGGCGAGCGAGAGCAGCATGCCGACCGAGGCATTGATCGGAATCGGCCGCATGTACGGGCCCATCAGCCCGGAGACGAAGGCCATCGGCATCAGCGCCGCGATCACGGTGAAAGTGGCGAGGATGGTCGGGCCACCGACCTCGTCCACTGCCGGCGGGATCGCCTCGCGCAGCGACTTTCCGCCCATGGCCATGTGCCGGTGGATGTTCTCGACCACCACGATGGCGTCATCGACGAGGATGCCGATGGAGAAGATCAACGCGAACAGCGATACCCGGTTGAGGGTGAAGCCCATCACCTTGGAGGCGAACAGGGTCATCGCCAGGGTCAGCACCACGGCGCTGCCGACCACGATCGCCTCGCGCCAGCCCAGTGCGAACAGCACCAGCAGCACCACGCTGGCGGTGGCGAAGATCAGCTTCTTGATCAGCGCCTGCGCCTTGTCGCTGGCGGTGAGGCCGTAGTCGCGGGTGACCGCGACCTGCACGCCGTCGGGGATCAGTTCGCCGCGCAGCATGTCGATGCGCTCGCGCACCGCCTGGGTGATGTCGGCGGCATTGCTGCCGGGCTTCTTGGCGATGACCAGTGTCACCGCCGGCGCGCTGCCGGTGGCCGGCCCGTCGCGGCCCGGCGGCGAACCGTGCCAGACATACTGGCGCGCGAGGTCGCCGCGCGACTCCACCCGCGCCACATCGGTCAGCAGCAGGGGACGGCCATCATGGCTGCCGATCACCAGATCCGCCACCTCGTCCGCCGAGGCGAGGAACTCGCCGGCGGTGACCGGCACCGCACCGTCGCGGGCATCCACGCGCTCGCCGGCCTGCAGCACCACGTTGGCCGCCTGCAGCGCCTGCACCAGGTCACCCGGCGCCAGTCCATACGCGGCCAGCCTGGCGGCATCCAGCGTGACCAGCACCGCGCGCTCGGGCGCACCGATGGTGTACACGTCACGCGTGCCGGCGATGCGCTTGAGGTCGGCTTCCAGCGTGTGCGCGACTTCGGCCAGCGCGGTGGCGTCCGCGCCGGCATCGTCGCTCCACAAGGTGAGCGCCATCACCGGCACGTCATCGATGCCCTTGGGTTTGATGATCGGCTGGCCGACGCCGACGCCCTGCTGCATCCAGTCCTGATTGGAAAACACCTGGTTGTACAACCGCACCAGCGCCGGCTGGCGGGCGATGCCGACCTCATATTCCACGGTGAGCACGGCCATCCCCGGGCGACTGACCGAATAGACGTGCTTGACGTCCTCGATTTCGCCGAGTTTCTGCTCCAGCGGTGTGGCCACCAGCTGTTCGACCTCGCGTGCACTCGCGCCCTGGAACGGCACGATCACGTTGGCCATGGTCACGTCGATCTGCGGCTCTTCCTCGCGCGGGGTGATCGCCACCGCGATCAGGCCGAGCAGCAGGCCCATGATGGCGAGGATCGGGGTCAGCGGGTTGGCCTGGAAGGCAGCGGCAAGACGCCCGGAAATGCCCATCCGGTGCGGCGCATCGATATGGCTGTTCATGGCTGCGCCTGCTTCGCCTGCTCACGTTGCGCGGCGATGGCGCGGGTGGCCGCGACCGGATCGCGCGCGATGCGTTCGCCGGGGCGCAGCCCGGAAATCACTTCGACCTCGTCGCCCTGGTGCGTACCCAGGCGCAGCTGGCGCATCGACAGGCGGCCATCGGCCAGCACGTACGCGGCGGACAACTCGCCACGCCGGGCGATGGCGCTGGCCGGAATGCGTACCCGGCCCGCCTCTTCGGCACCGGCTTCGCCGGCGGCATCGGCATCGAACACCACCTTGGCGGTGGTGCCGGGCGCCGGCGCCGGGGACAACTCGGGCAGTTCGACACGGATGTTTACACTGTGGCTGGCGGCATCGGCGGCGGGGAACACCACGACCCCGGCGGGGATGACTTCGCGCCCGTCACCCAGCACCACGCGGGCCCGCGGATCGCGGCGGATCGCCTCGGCGCGGGTCTGCGGCACCGCGACCTGGATGCGCAATTCGCCCGGCGCATGCACGCTGATCAGCGGCATGCCCGGTGCCACGCTCTCGCCCGGCTCGGCATCACGCCGCGCGACCACGCCCGAGAACGGTGCACGCACCACGGTATAGCCGGCCTGCTGGGTGGCTTGCGCCAGCTGCGCCCGTGCCGCATCGCGCGAGGCCACCGCCGCATCGCGCCCGGCGCGGGCCTGATCCAGTTGCTGCCGCGACACGTACTGACTGCCAGCCAGCGAGGCGAAGCGGCGATAGTTCTGCTCGGCTTCCGCCGCCGCGGCCTCGGCAGCGCGCAACTGCGCACGCACGGTATTGGCCGCGGCCTGCTGCTCGACCGCATTGATGCGCAACAGCACCTGGCCCGCCTGCACGCGGTCGTTGACATCGACATGCACCGCACTCACCTGGCCCGCCGTCTGCGCGGTCAGGTCGGCGCGGCGCACCGCTTCGACCACGCCATCCCAGGCACGTCCGCCGGCAGCTGCGCCGGCTTCGATCTCGAAGGTGTCGATGTCATCCAGCGCGGGCAGCACACGCTCTCCCGCGTCGCGACCACAGGCGGCCAGGCCCAGCATCAGGCCGACGAACAGCAGTTTCTTCATTTGAATGCATTCCCCGGCGCGAACCCGAGCTTCTTGAACAGCTTGGCAGCCGGGCAGAACCCGGTAAAGCTCGCCTGCAACAGATTGAGGCCGATGAAGGTGGTGAACAACAGCCACAGCGGCGAGACGAAATACACCAGCAGCACGGAAATCAGCACCATCACGCCTGCAAACGCCATCACGGCACGGTCAAGGTTCATGGTCATTCTCCAAAGTGGAAGGAAGGGGTGGATCAGGAGGCAGGGCGGTCATCGCGCAGGCGCTCGATGCCCAACAGCTTGAGGACGTACTTCTCGTAGATCGGTTCGGAAGTTCCATTGCGCATCTTGTAGAGGAAGTACTTCTCGAAACCGACCTTGGCCAGGTGCACCCATTTGCCGATGCGGGTCCAGGTCACGTTGCGTGGCGGGATCTGCGGCAAGGCAACGAAGGCCGCACCGGTATCGCCCATGTCCGCCAGACAGACCGCGTTCCAGGTGCCCTCGTAGTCGGCGCTGCGCCCTTCCAGCTCGGCCTTGATGTTGCTGACGATGGTGGTGACCATCGATTCGATCATGAAGCCGGTCTTCGGGGCGCCGGTCGGCACGGGGGTGGCTTCCACCGGCGGAATCGCCACGCACACGCCGGCGGAAAAGATCTTCGGATAGACAGGGCTGCGCTGGTGCTTGTCGACGATCACGAAGCCGCGCGGATTGACCAGGCCTTCCACCGCGGCCACCGCATCCACGCCCTTGAACGCCGGCAACAGCATCGAGAACTTGAACGGTACCGTCTGCACTTCAAGCGGCTGGCCCTTGGCATCATGCGGCAGCACGTCCATCTCGCCCTCACGCACCTCCGTCACCTTGCTGTTGTCGAACCACTTGATGTGGCGCTGGCGCAGTTCGGATTCCATCAGGCTCTTGGAATCGCCCACGCCGCCCAGTCCCATGTGGCCGATGTACGGCTCGCTGGTGACGAAGGTCATCGGCACCCGATCGCGCAGCTTGCGGCGTCGCAGGTCGGTATCGAGAATCATCGCGAACTCGTAGGCCGGACCAAAGCAACTCGCACCCTGCACCGCACCGATCACCACCGGGCCCGGATCGGCGAGGAACGCCTGGTACTGCTCCCACGCATGCTTGGCATGCGGCAGCGTGCAGATCGATTGCGTATGCCCGCCATGCGGACCACTCCCGGGAACCTCGTCAAATGCAAGTTTGGGGCCGGTCGCGATGATCAGGTAGTCATAGGCGATGCGCTCGCCACTGCCGGTGACCACCGCGTCGCCGGCCGCATCGATGCTCTGCACGCCATCGGCAATGAAGCGGATGTCGTGCCGATCCACGCATTCGCCGATCGACAGGCTGATCTCTTCTTCCTCGCGCCAGCCCACCGCCAGCCACGGATTGGATGGTGTGAAGCCGAAACGCGGTCCTTCGCCGATCAGCACCACTTCATGCGTCTTGCCCAGCAGCTCGCGCGCCTCGTAGGCGGCACTCATGCCTCCCAGTCCAGCTCCCATCACCACGATTCTGGCCATTGCTCCGCTCCACCCGAGGACGTTAACCGGATACTAAATTAGCTCTTTCTTATATTAGTGTCAAGTGATATATTGACGCCACGCACGATTGGAGACCCCCATGAACCTGACCGCTGCCGACCTCGTTGCCGATGCGCGCAGCCGCATCCGTGAAGTCGCCCCTGCCCAGTTCCACGCCGACCGCGGTGACGCGGTATTGATCGACGTGCGCGAACCGGCCGAATTCGAAACCGGCCATGTGCCCGGTGCCATCAACATCCCTCGTGGGGTGCTGGAGTTTCAGGTGGATGCCCATCCTGCGGTGGCGTGTGCCACCGATCCCGCGCTCGCCCATCGGGGACGCCCGCTGGTGGTGTATTGCCTGTCCGGCGGACGCGCCGCGCTGTCGGTCGACAACCTGCAGAAACTCGGCTTCAGCGATGTCCGCTCGCTGGCCGGCGGCATCGAGGGCTGGCGCCAGGCCGGGCTGCCAGTGACCAGCCGTTGAGCGCGGTCGCTGCCATCGATACCAGCGCGATGCGCAACCATGCGGGCGAGGCCAGTCGCCTGCTGAAGGCATTGGCGAACGAAAAGCGCCTGCTGCTGCTGTGCCAGCTGGTGGATGGCGAACGCTCGGTGGGCGAATTGAACAGCGGCGTCGATCTCAGCCAATCGGCGCTTTCACAACATCTGGCGGTGCTGCGCGAGGACGGCCTGGTACACACGCGCCGCGAAGCGCAGACCATCTATTACTCATTGGCCCCGGGGCCGGCGCAGCAAATCCTCGCTACCCTGCATGCCATCTATTGCGATCCCCAACCCCTGTGTTGATGCCATGACTCCCCCCATCGTCCACGCCTTCTTCCATGCCGACAGCAACACATGGAGTTATGTCGTGCGTGACCCGGACAGCGATGCCTGCGCGGTGATCGACCCGGTGCTGGACTATGACGCCAGCTCCGGCCGCACCGGCCAGCACAGCGTGCACGCGATCATCGACCACGTACGCTGCCACGGATTGGAGGTGCAGTGGCTGCTGGAAACCCATGCCCACGCCGACCACCTGTCCGCAGCGCACTGGCTCAAGCACAACCACTGGCCACGGGTGCCGATCGCCATCGGCCAGGGCATCACCCGGGTGCAGCAGACCTTCCGCCCGATCTTCAACCTCGACGCGCACTTCGCCGTCGATGGCTCGCAGTTCGACCATCTGTTCGAGGATGGCGAAAAGTTCAGCATTGGCCGGCTCAAGGGTGAAGTCATCGCGGTCCCCGGCCATACCAGTGACAGCATCGCCTTCCTGATCGGCGATGCGCTGTTCGTCGGCGATTCGCTGTTCATGCCCGATGGTGGCACCGCGCGCTGCGACTTTCCCGGCGGCAGTGCGGCAACCCTGTACCAGTCGATCCAGCGCCTGTACCGGCTGCCCGATGCCACGCGCGTGTTCGTCTGCCATGACTACGCACCGAACGGGCGCGAAGTTGCCTGCGAAACCAGCATCGGCGCGCAGAAGCGCGGCAACATCCACGTCCGCAGCGACACGTCGCAGGAGGAGTTCGTGCGCGTGCGCGAGGCGCGCGATGCCACCCTCGCCATGCCGCGACTGATCCTGCCTTCGATCCAGGTCAACATCCGTGCCGGCGCCCTGCCCGAGCCAGAGAACAATGGCCGGCGCTACCTGAAGATCCCGCTCGACACGCTGTGACCCGCCGCCGCAGGGCACGGCATCATCAGGCATGATCCCGGGCACTCGCCAAGGAATCCCGACATGACCCTGCGTTTCGACAGCCTGGACACCGCGGTCGATCACCTGCTTGCGCGCATCGACGGGCCGTTGAACGTGGTCGCACCGCTGGCGCTGGGCAAGCCGCACCGGCTGCTCAATGCGCTGTACCGCCGCGTGGTGACCGATCCGGCGCGGCGCCTGCAGCTGTTCACCGCCTTGTCGCTGGACCCGCCGCAAGTCAAAGGCGACGACCTCAAGGCGCGCCTGCTGGGCCCGGTCATCGAGCGCCTGTACGGTGCGCATTTCCCGCGCCTGGACTACGTCACCGCACAAAAACAGGGCACGCTGCCGGCGCATGTGCGGATCGAGGAGTTCTACGTGCAGTCCGGCGCCCTGCTGCGTTCGCCGCTGGCGCAGCGCGATTACGCCAGCCTCAACTACACCCATGTGGCGCGGGCGATGCCCTCGCGCGGAATCAACTGCATCGTGCAGAAGGTGGCCGCGCACCCGACCGATCCGCGGCTGTCGATTTCCTGCAACGCCGACCTCACCCTCGACATCCTGCAGGCAATCGAAGCGGCCGGGCAGCCGCGGCCGTTGCTGATTGCCGAAATCGACCCGGCCCTGCCCTGGCTCGGCAACAGCGCCGCCCTGCCCGAGGACTTCTTCGACGTGGTGGTGACGCCGCCGGCGCCGCACCCGCCGCTGTTCGCGATGCCGCGCGAGCGCGTGGGCGATGCCGAATTCGCCATCGGCCTGTATGCCAGCACCCTGGTCAAGGATGGCGGCACCCTGCAGATCGGCATCGGTGCGCTGGCCGATGCGCTCGCCTACGCGCTGCTGCTGCGGCATGTCGACAATGCCACCTGGCGCGAGCTGCTGCATGCGCTGGACCCGCAGCTGCCGCAGCACCCGCTGGTGCAAAACGAAGGCGGGCTGGAACCGTTCGAGCAGGGGCTGTACGGCTGCAGCGAGATGCTCAACGAAGGCTTCCGCGTGCTGGCCTCGCACGGCATCCTCAAGCGCCGGGTGCTCGACGACATCGAGCTGATGCGCCGTGCCGAGGCCGGCGATACCGAAGCCGCGGCCATCGTGGCGCGCGAAGGCCATTACCTGCGCGGCGCGTTCTACCTCGGCTCGCCCGAGTTCTACGCCTGGCTGCACGGCTTGGATGCCGACGCCGCCCGCGGCATCGACATGCTGCCGGTCAGCCGCATCAACACGCTGTGGCGTGGCCACGAGGAACTGGAACGCGTGCAGCGCCGTCATTCGCGCCACTTCAATACCAGCATGATGGCGACCGCGCTGGGCGCGGCGGTGTCCGACGCGCTGGAGGACGGGCGCGTGGTGTCCGGCGTCGGCGGCCAGTACGACTTCGTGTCGATGGCACATTCGCTGGAGGGCGCGCGCTCGGTGCTGATGCTGCGCGCCACGCGCGGCCACGGCGCGCGCGCCACCTCCAACATCCTGTGGAACTACGGCCACGTCACCATCCCGCGCCATCTGCGCGACGTGTTCATCAGCGAATACGGCATCGCCCAGGTGCGCTCGCTGGCCGACGAGGATCTGGTCACGGCGATGCTCGGCATCGCCGATGCCAGGTTCCAGCCCGACCTGATCCAGGCCGCGCAGGCCGCCGGCAAACTGGCCGCGGATTTCCAGCCGCCCGCGCATTGGCAGCACAACACCCGCGAGCGGCTGTCCGCCGCCCTCGCCCCGTTCCGTGCCAATGGCGTACTGCCGGACTACCCGCTGGGCAGCGACTACAGCGCGGTCGAACAGCGCCTGCTCAAGGCGCTGGAGCGCATCGGTGACGTGCCTGCCGGCGCCGCAGCGACCGGCACGGACTGGCACGATGCCGAGGCGATGCAGCGCATGGGCCTGGCGCAGCCGCGCAACGAAGACGAATGGCGCATGGCGCGACAGCTGGATGCCGCGCTGCGCGCGCTGCTTGGCTGAACACCAACCCGGCAAGCAACGCGTTCATCGCGAATCGTGCCTTTGCCAGCCCATCACCGGAACCTTGGTGCAGCAGCAAGTGCGTTTGCCTTGCACGTGATATCAAGGCTGGCGGTCACCGCGCAGGACTTGCCCGCCTTGATGCAATTCCAGTGACACCACCTTGCCGGCGGCGTCGCGCTGGAACACGATTTCGATGCCGAAGGCGAGGGCTTCGAATGCATCGTCGGCGGCATGCTCCAGCGCAAACTCACCCTGCCCGGTGGCACGCGCATGCAGCCGCCTGTCACCGGCGCGCACGCTCAGCACGAAGCCCGGCAGCAGCGGGTATTCGCCGGCGTACTCCTGCAGGGCTTGCGCTGACAACTCAGGCGCTGCACTGCGTTGACCGGCCGCACCATCGATGCGCCGCGCCGGGATCATCGCGCCCATCTGGGTCCACGTGAAGGCGTACTCGCCGCGGCGCGTCTGCTGCGGTTTGAGCACGGCATCCAACTGCAAGGGGAAGAAGTCGCCGGCATCGTCGTACGCCATCTCCAGCTCCGGCTGATCCGCGGCCTGCACGAACAGGCGGCCATCGCGCTGGCACAAGGTCATCGCCAGGCCGCTCTGCAATCGATACTCGCCCTGCAAGGCTTCGAGCAGGTCCGCTGGCGGCATCGCCAGCTTGCGCGGCTTGCCCAGCGGGAACGCCGGATCGACCAGATGCAGGCCCAGACTGCCGAGGCTGCCGATGGAGTTCCACGTGGTGTCGGAGAGGATCACCACCCCGCGCTGCCGCTCGCGATCGACGGACACGAACGACGAAAACCCGCCGGTGCCGCCCTCGTGCATGTGCACGGTGCGGCCATTGGCCTTGGCCAGCATCCAGTTCATCGCCATCGGCGGCTCAGTCCCCAGCGGTTGCTGCGCAAGTTCCAGCGCCGGTGAAATCCCGGCGTCGCGCAGGCCCAAGTTGCCCTGCACGTAGGCCACCATGTCATCCAGCGTGGCGCGCACGCCGCCGACACCGGCCAGGTTTGTGGCAAACCGCCAGGGCGGCGCGGGCTGCCCGTTCGGCGTGTGCCCCACTGCGGGGCGAACCCCGTCCGGGACCGTGTTGACGTACGCATGACGCATGCCCAGCGGCGCGAACAGGCGCTGTTTCAGCAACGTCTCGAAGTCGGTGCCGGCACGCCGCGCCACTGCGTACGACAGCAGCATCGAGGCGAAGTTGGAGTATTCGAAGGCGCTGCCCGGCGCCGCCGACAGCGTGACATCGCCCAGCGAAGCCAGCAGCGCGTCTTCGTCGAGGTTGGCGTACGGATCGGCCATGTCACTCGCGCCCAACCGCGATGGCAGCGCCGGCAGCCCCGAGGTGTGCGTGACCACATGCCGCAGGCGAATCGGCTGGCCCTCGAAGCTGGGCACCGGCGTGCCTTCAGGCAGATGGTCGGCCAGCGGATCATCCAGCGAAGCCTTGCCCTGCCCGATCAGATCGGCCAGCAGTACCGATGTCATGGTCTTGCTGAGCGAGCCGATCTCGAACGCCGTATCGGCACCGATGCGCGCGGCGTCTTTCGCATCGGCGCAGCGCCAGGCACGCGCCACCGCGTCCTTTTCGACCACCGCCACCGCCATGCAAGCGCCAGTGCGGTCGCCGGCCAGACGTGCATCGACGATGCTCGCCAATGCCTGGTCGTCCATCGCCCATGCGCCTCCGCTCATCCCCATCATCATGATGGCCATCAGTAGCGTCTTGCCGAGCATGCCGTTCTCCGGAAATCGGGGTATGAGTGCGTCGAAAACAGCATGGTCAGACCGGAAGCCCTGCACGTGCAGTGCAGGCACATGAGGCGGTCGTGCGCTTACAGTGCCCGCGCCGCCTCGACCACGCGCTCGACGGTGAAGCCGAAGTGCTTGAACAGGGCATCGGCCGGTGCCGAAGCGCCGTAGCCTTCCATGCCGATCACCGCACCATCCAGCCCCACGTACTTGCGCCAGGCATCGCCGCTGCCGGCCTCGATCGCGATGCGCCGGCGGCAGGCGTCGGGCAGCACCGCTTCGCGATAGTCGGCCGACTGGCGGTCGAACAGACTGGTCGAGGGCATCGACACCACGCGCACGCCGTCACCGAGTTGCTCGGCGGCCTGCATCGCCAGTTCCACTTCCGAACCGGTGGCGATCAGGATCAGCTCCGGCGTGCCGCTCGCGCACTCGCGCAGCACGTAGCCGCCGCGCGCGATGTTGCGCAACTGCGCCTCGTCGCGCGGCTGGTGGGCGAGGTTCTGCCGCGAGAACACCAGGCAGCTCGGCCCGTCGCGGCGTTCGATCGCATGCCGCCAGGCCACCGCCGATTCCACCGCGTCACAAGGACGCCACACGTCGTTGTGCGGGATCAGGCGCAGGCTGGCGAGGTGCTCGATCGGCTGGTGCGTGGGGCCGTCCTCGCCCAGGCCGATCGAGTCATGGGTATAGACGTGGATCGCGTGCGCACCCATCAGCGCACTCATGCGCACCGCATTGCGCGCGTAATCGGAGAACACCAGGAAGGTGGCGTCATAGGGCAGGAAGCCGCCATGCAGCGCCAGGCCATTGCTGATCGCGCTCATGCCGAACTCGCGCACGCCGTAATAGATGTAGTTGGCGTCGGCATCGGCGCCGTTGACATCACGGCTGCCACTCCACAGGGTGAGGTTGGAGCCGGCCAGGTCGGCGGAGCCACCGATCAGCTCAGGCAGATGCGGTGCATAGGCTTCGATCGCCATCTGCGAGGCCTTGCGGCTGGCCACCACCGGGCCTTCGGCCTGCAGCTTGGCGACATAGGCATCGGCCGCGCCGGCGAAGCCCTGCGGCAGTTCGCCGCCCATGCGGCGGCTGAACTCGGCGGCCAGCTCGGGGTGCGCCTCGGCATAGGCCTGGAACCGCTTTTGCCAGTCGGCTTCGCGCGCGGCGCCGACTTCGCGTGCATCCCACGCGTCGCGGATCGGCTGCGGGATTTCGAACGGAGCGTGATCCCACTGCAGCGCCTCGCGGGTCAGACGCACCTCGTCACCGCCCAAGGGCGCACCGTGGCTGGATTCCTTGCCCGCCTTGTTCGGCGAGCCGAAGCCGATCTGCGTGCGGCAGCAGACCAGCACCGGCTTGTCGCTCGACTTGAGCGCATTCTGGATCGCGACCTCGATCTCGCGCGGGTCATGCCCATCGACATTGCGGATCACGCGCCAGCCATAAGCCTCGAAGCGCATCGGCGTATCGTCGTTGAACCAGCCGGCGACATCGCCGTCGATCGAGATGTGGTTGTCGTCCCAGAACGCGACCAGCTTGTTCAGACCCAGGGTCCCGGCCAGCGAAGCGGCCTCGTGGCTGATGCCTTCCATCAGGCAACCATCGCCGAGGAACACGAAGGTGCGGTGATCGACCACCTCGAAGCCCTCGCGGTTGAAGCGACGCGCCAGCAGCTTCTCCGCCAGCGCCATGCCAACCGCATTGGCGAAGCCCTGGCCCAACGGCCCGGTGGTGGTTTCCACGCCGGAGGTGACGAAGTTTTCCGGGTGCCCCGGCGTGCGCGAGCCGAGCTGGCGGAAGTTCTTCAACTCCTCCAGCGGCAGGTCGTAGCCGGCCAGGTGCAGCAGCCCGTATTGCAGCATCGAGCCATGGCCGTTGCTGAGCACGAAGCGATCGCGATCGACCCAGCCCGGGTTGGCCGGGTTGTGCCGCAGGTGGTCGCGCCACAGCACCTCGGCGATGTCGGCCATGCCCATCGGCATGCCCGGATGGCCGGAGTTGGCCGCCTGCACGGCATCGATGGCGAGGAAGCGCAGCGCGTTGGCGAGTTCGCGACGACTGGGAGCGGACATGGCGGACCTGGAGACGGGCGAAACGCTCATTGTCCCATACCTGCCACGCCCCTAGAATCGGCCTGCCCCTTTAGCAATCGCCTGCATATGCCACCCCTCCGTCTGGTCACCCTGCAGGAAGCGCGCGACGTGCTCGCAGCCGAGAGTCACCTGGCATGTCAGCTCGAACGCGACGCCACTGCGGGTGATTACCGCGTCCTGCTGCGCGAGGGCGATCTCGAACTGGACAGCCTGATGCTGGATTTCCCCATCCCGTTGCTGGACGGGAAGCCGGCTCTCGGGGACATCGATGACGGCAGAGGGATCGTGGCGCTGGTGGTGACCGGCAACCTGCGGGTGAAACACTGGATCGCCAACCATGATGTGGACGGCGCACTGACGCTGCAGGTGCACGGTGACGTGCATGCCGGGCACGTGCTGGTCGGCGGTCAGGAACTGCGGGTCGGCGGTGACCTGATCGTGGATGGCCTGTGCTGGGGCGACTACAACCATGGCGATCTGACCGTGTGCGGCGCGATGCGTGCCACGACGACCGCCTTCACCGACGAGTATCACGTGCATGTGCAGGGCGCGATCGACGTCCTCCACCCACTCAACACCACGGGCATCAGTGACACCGATCTGCGTGCGCCTGCCGTGCGTGCGCAGCTGCCGGCAGATGGTTACGAGGAGTCGCAGGAGGGCGACAGCGACGAGCTGTATCTGCAGCGCGACTCGTTGTTGCGGCGCCTGGCACAAGGCCGGCCGATTCTGGGTGTCGATCTGGTACCGCCGCCAGCGGCCGAGCCCGCGGCTCCCTTCCTGTTCGGCGAAGGTGCCTTCGCCGCTGCCACGCTCGCACCGCTGTCCACCCTGCCCTTCGTCCCCGTGGAGGCAAACGAAGACGGCGTGCGCATCGCGCAATTCCGTGCCGACGACACCGTGGTGTCGGTGCTGTGTTACGGACCACAGGCCGAAAGTGGCGAACAGGACACGATCCTGCTGCAGCCCGAAGGTGCACGCCATTGGGTGTTCTGCAGCAACCCGGGCCGAGCACGACGCGGCCTGCTCGGCAAGCTGTTCGGCCGCACTCCGCCCGAAGCGGTGTTCACGGTGGAGTACAAACCGCCGGGCAGCGAGGACTGGATCAGCTTCGACGACAGCGCTCCGGCACAGATCGTCGCGGATGCACGCGAGGCCTTTGCCTGGGCCTTGCATGCGATCAGCGAATACGCCCACCTGCGCGCCTGCCTCACCCCGCAGGACATCGAAGCCTTGCTCGCGCTGCCCATCGCGCAGCCCTACGACGACTGGTGGGACATGGATCGCAACGGCTTCTGGCTGGCGGAGATGCATTTCTCGTTCCGCCAGGACAATGCGCGCCACGACGGCAAGACCTGGCGCCCGCTGCTGCAGCTGTGCGTGGAGACGACGGAGGACGTGTACGACACCTACCGCTGGCACCTCGTTGATGACGAGGCCGGCAAGCGCGAAGTCGAGCTGTGGTATTCGCCGGACAACAACAACGATGACATCGAGCACATCATGGTGACCCGCCACCTGCACCACTTGCGCAGCGCGCGCAGCCGCCTGTTGCGCGGCAACGATCTGTTGCGGCGCGCACAGGTACGGCTGCAGCAAGGCATCGTGCCGCCCTACCTGGACGAGGATGACGCCTTCGCCATCCGCGCCTGGCATGACATGGGCTATCCGGTGAAGTTGCCCGACACCTGAGCCGATGGCTTGACCCGGCTCAGGTGGCCGGTGGGAGCCGTCGTTCGCCGGCGTCGATGTCGCCGCTACCGGTCGCGTCCTGCGTTTCGCCGCGCGCGACCACGGTGGACAGCACCAGATCACCGGTGATGTTGACCGTGGTGCGGCACATGTCGAGCAGGCGATCCACGCCGAGGATCAGGCCGATGCCTTCGGGCGGGATGCCGAACATGGCGAGGATCATCGCGATCACCGGCAACGAACCGCCCGGCACCCCGGCCGCACCGATGCCACCCATCACACACAGGCCGAGGATCATCAGCTGCTGGCCGAGGCCGAGTTCGACGCCATAGAACTGGGCGAGGAACAGCACGGTGATGCCTTCGAACATCGCCGTTCCGTTCATGTTGGCGGTCGCGCCCAAGGTGCAGACGAAGCGCGACACCCGGCGCGGCACGCCCAGGCGCTCCTCCGCGCACATCAGGGTGGTGGGCAGGGTGGCGCTGGAGGACGAGGTGGAAAAGCCGGTGACGATGGCCGGTTGCGCGCCACGCATGAACGCCAGTGGCGAGCGGCGCGCGGCGATCATCACCATCAGCGGGAACACCACCGCGAAATGCAGGCCCAGCGCGGCGACCACGGTACCCACGTACTTGGCCAGTTGCAGCAGCACATCCACGCCCAGACGCGCGGTGGCGCTGAACAACAGCGCAGCCACCGCATACGGAGCAAGGCGGATCACCCAGTCGATCAGCTTCAGGCAGATGTCGTACAGACCCTGGCAGGCGAGCACGAAATGTTCGGTGGCGCGGTTGCGCACCACCGCCGCGGCAAGGCCGACCATCAAGGCGAAGAACATCACCGCGATCAGGTCGCCGGAAGCGGCCGCCGCGACCGGGTTCTTCGGCACGATGTTGAGCAGGATGTCGATACCCGAAGGCGCCTCGCGCGCGGCCACCACCACCTGCTCGGTGTGCTCGCCGGCCTGCGCCATCAGCGCGGCGTGGGCCTCTTCGGGCAAGCCGATGCCCGGTTGCAGCAGGTTGACCATCATCAGGCCGATGGCGACCGCGATCAGGGTCATCAGCAGCAGCCACAGCAGCGTGCGCAGGCCGATGCGACCGAGCGATTGCGGGTCGCCGATCTCGACCACGCCCAGCACCAGCGCCGAGAACACCAGCGGCACCACCAGCATGAACAGCAGGCGCAGGAACAACTGCCCGACCGGGTCGGCGACGTACTGGATCAGCCCATCCAGCCACCCTGCCTCGGCGGCCATCAGATTGGCCAGCAGGCCGAAGCCGGCACCGACCACGAACCCGATCACCATCTTCCAGTGCAGCGGCAGCGCGGGACGGCGCGCGGGGTTGGCGGACATGCAGTGCTCCCGGGGACCAGGCCGGCAGCTTAACAAACCACGATTTCGCTCACGCCTGCGGGTACAGCGGTGGCAGCAGCGGACGGTCGCCATCGGCAGCCCGTTGCCAGCGCGGGCCGCGCGCGAATGCGCGCTGCAATGCCTCGGCCGCGGCGCCGGCATCGCCTCCGCCCCACAACGCAGCCTGCAGCAGGGCGAGCGCGCTGCGTTGCTCGGCATCCGCCAGTCTGGCCTGCACCTCATCCAGCGAAGCCAAGGGCGGCGCGGCCATGCGTGGCAGCAGACGGGCGGCGGCGGCAAGATCGCGCTTGCGCAACGCATCGCGCAACGCGTGGCGCAACTGGCGTGGCGTCGGCTCGCGCGGCGTGTCTTCGACTGCCGGGCGACGACGGTGGCGATACAGCGCCCACAGGGCAAGGAATGCCACGGCAATGGCGATGCCAGCGAGCAACCAACGCGCCTGCCGCCAGCGGGCAGCGCCGGAGCGTGCGGCGGCGCCGTGATCCGTACTGGTCACGGGCGAGCGCGTGCCATCGGCATCGCCATTGGAGGGGCCTGCCGCGCCCGGCAGCACCGTCAGCCGTATCGGCGCCAGCGTGGCGCGGCGCGCGCTATCGGCGCCGGTCTGCCACCAGTCGATCGCGCGCACGTCAAGACGCAACTCGCCGGCCTCGTTCGGCACGATGGAAAAGCGCCGTTGCGCGGATGCCTGCATGCGCCCGGCATCAAAGCCGTCACTGGCCTGTTGCGCATCGGCGAACACCTGCGCGCCATCTTCGGTGGTCAACTCGATGTCCGGCAACTGCGCCGCACTGGCGCCATCGGCATGCAGCTCGATGACGAGATCGAAGGCCTCGCCGGCGCGTGCCTGTCGCGGCGGGTTGGAGGCTTGCAAACGTACATCACGGGCCGGCAACCAGGGCTCGACGGCCGTGGCCGGGATCGGCCGCACTTGCAGCCGCCGCGGCGCGGATTCGACGCGGATGCGCGAACGCCCGCTACCGAACAGGCCATCGAAGAATCCGCTTTCGGCCTCGCCGGCGAAGCGCGCGGGCGGCAACACCAGGGTGCCGCTGCGCTCGGGCGTCAGCAGGTAATGCCGTTCCAATACGCGATAGCTGCGGCCATCAATCACGCGCACACTGCGCCGATCATTGCCCAGCGGCTGCAGGCTGCCGCCTTCGGGCTCGGCCTGGCGCAACTCGCCGGTCACGAGGTTGATGGCGTAGTTCAGGCGCACGCTGACCGCCACCGCCTGCTGCAGGTAAGGCGCGCTGTCATCGATTTCGGTTTCGACGAATACCGCCTCGCGCGGCCCTTCCGATGGCGGCGGCTCATCCATCGGCGCGGCCGCTGCCGCGGCAGGGCGCACCTGCAGGCTCAGCGGCGCGGTTCGTGCACTGCCCACGCGCAAGGAAGGCACCTGCAACATGCCGGGCCGGCGCGGTCGCAGCAGCACCGAATGATGCTGGCGTGCTTCCAGCTGGAAGCCCTGCAATCGCCATTGCCGGCTGCTGCGCAATGCGCCGAGTTCGAAGTCGGCCTGCAAGGGGCCGAGGTCGGGGGCAGCGGACTCATCGCTGTCGATTTCGAGCAGTACCGATTCACCCATCGCGATCGCCGGGCGCTCCAACCGGGCATGGGTCTGTGCCACGGCATCGACGGCGAGCAGCATCAACGCCAGGCAGGCCAGCCACATCCACGCCTTGCAGGCAGGCCGGCGCATCAATCGTCCTCGCCGCGCAGGCGGCGCTGGTGCTCGATCCAGAACTTCTGCCGCAGCCAGTCTCCCGGCGTATCCGGCACCCGGCGCAACCAGGCATCGACCATGCGTTGCTCCTCGCTGCGCGATTGCGCATCGGCCGCCGTGGCCGCCGCGGCTTCGGATCCTTGCTCTGCCTGCCCGGCGTCCTGCAAGGCGCGCGCCATCGCTTCGCGTTGCGCCTGCTCCGCGGCACGCTGGCGCGCATCCGCTTCGGCATCGGCGGGCGGGGGCTCGCCGTCGGCGGCAGACGGGGGTTGCGTTGACCGATCCCGATCTGCCGGCGAATCCGCACCATGCTGCGGCTCGCCACCAGACTGCGCATCACCTTGCTCCGCCGCTGACGAATCCTGTGCCTGACCCTGATTCCCGTCCGTCTGCTGTTGGCCTTGCTGCCCCTGCCCGTCCTGTCCACCTTGCTGCCGATCGTCCTGACCCTCCTCGCCGCCGGATGCCGGCGGGCGCTGCATCGCGCGCTCCACGGCTGCGCGATTGGCGCGCGCATCCTCCATCTGCGGCTGCAGTTGCAATGCGCGGTCATAGGCCTCGATCGCCTGCGCCAGCTGCCCGCCCTTGGCCAAGGCGTTGCCGAGGTTGTACTGCGCATCGGCACCGGGCAGGCGTGCGTAGAGCTCCGCTGCACGCGCATAGTCGCCGGCGCGGTAGGCGCGCTCGCCTTCGCGCATCACCCGATGCGCGCGCTGATCGGCACGCAGCCACCAGCCGTCCTGGTGCACGCCCTGCTCGGCCCGGGCCTGCGGCGCGAGACCAAGCCCGCAGGCAAGCAGCAGGGCCGGCAGCAGGCCGGCGCCGGCATGCCGGCGGAAACTCCACAGTGCCAGCAACGCCAGCGGCAGCAGCAACCAATAGCCCTGATCCTGCCACGCCAGACCCTGCGCACCACTGGCGGCCGATGCTGACGCGCCCTGCGCATCCAGCACGCCGACCGCGCGCAGGTCGCCCACGTCGGCAGTGAGCGTGGCGTAGCGGCCGCCACCGGCAGTCACCAGGGTGCGCAGCGACGCCGCATCCAGCCGTGCCTGCCGGCTGCGCCCTGCGCCGTCCTGCACCTCGGCGCCGGCCGGCGTGCCAAGGCCAATGGCCGAGACGCGAAAGCCGGCCGCCGCGGCCGCGCGTGCCGCCGCGGTGGCGGCATCGTCGGCATGGTCGGTCAGCAACAGGATGTCGCCATTCGCCGCCCCGCCCTGCCGCAACAGGCGCTGCGCCAGCTCGATCGCGCGCGCCGCATCATGCCCGTCCAGCGGCATGATCTGCGGTGCCAGCGCGTCGATGAACAGCGCCACATTGGCCGCGTCATCGGTCAGCGGGGCGACGGTGAAAGCATCGTCGGCAAACGCCAGCAGCGCGACCGGGGCATCACCGCGCTCGGCCAGCAGCTGCCTGAGCTTGGCGCGTGCCTGCAACAGGCGATCGGGCGGCAGGTCGCGCGCGATGCTGGCACTGGACAGATCCAGCGCCACCGCCAGTGCGCGCCCCTCCTGCCACAACGGTTGCGGCGTCTGCCGCCATGACGGGCCGGCCAGTGCCAGCACCGCCAGCGCAAGGCCGAGCAGCAGCGCCCACGGCATGCCGGCTCGTTGCTGCGCGCCCGCACCGACCAGCACATGCGGCCTCAGATGCGCATCGATCACGCCGTCCCAGACATCCCCACGCGCACGCCGTCGCCACCACCACCAGGCCGGCAGCAGCGGCAGTGCCAGCAGCAACCACAGCGCGTCTGGACGCATGAAGTGCGGCAGCGACAGCCATTCGTTCATGCCGCTCTCCTGCGCCAGGCGGCAATCGACGCCACGGCGAACGCCAGCAGCAGCACTGCCATCGCCGCCAGCAGCCAACGCCAGTAATGTTCGATGCGCGGCCGCAGCGGCGCGCCGGCATGTTCGACCGGCTCCAGCGCGTCGATTTCGGCATAGATGCCGGCCAGCGACGCGGTGTCACGCGCGCGGAAGAAACGCCCGCCGGTGGTCGCCGCGATTTCGCGCAGACTCTCCTCGTCCATGCCCGCCTGCATTCCCGGCATCGGCAATTGCATGCCGAATACCGACAACGTCGCCCCTTCGCCACCGAAGGCGATGGTGTGGATGCGCACGTTCTCCACCTGCGCCAGCTCGGCGGCCTTCTGCGGGGTCAGCGTGCCGGCGGTGTTTTCGCCATCGGTGAGCAGGATCAGCACACGCTGGCCCAAGGTCTGTGCCCGCAGGCGCTTGACCGCCAGGCCGATGGCATCGCCGATCGCCGTTTCGCGCCCGGCCATGCCCACCAGCGCGTCGCGCAACTGACGCTGCACGCTGTCGCGGTCGCGGGTCAACGGCGATACCGCATAGGCGCGCTGGCCGAACACGATCAGCCCGACGCGGTCGCTCTCGCGGCGCGCGAGGAAGTCGGCCAGCACCGCCTTGGCCGCGGTGATGCGCTCCACCCGGCGCCCACCCAGCTCCATGTCGGTTTCTTCCATGCTGCCGGACAGATCCACCGCCAGCATCAGATCGCGCCCGCTTGCCGGCGGGCTCTGCACCGGCCCGAGGGTGTGCGGCCGCGCCGCCGCCACGCACAGCAGGCACCAGGCCAGCAGCGGCAACCATGGCACGCCGGCGCGACGGCCCACCGCGCCGATCGCCGGCGCGATCTGCAGCCGTTCGCGCGCCTGCGGCAGCTTCAGCGCTGGCGCGCCCGGTGTCGCCGCGGCCGGCAGCCAGGCGCGCGCCAGCCACGGCAGAGGCAGTGCCAGCAACATCCACGGCCACGCGAACTGCGCCAGCCATGCCTGCCACCAGGCGCTCACGGGGCCACTCCCATCCAGCGCAGGAAGCGCTCGCGTGCGCGCAGGCGCAGACGCTGCAATGCCTGCGCATCCACCTGCTGTTTCCAACCGCCTTCGAGCAGCAGGTGGCCGCACTCGTCATTGCCGAACGCGCCGGGCATGCCCTCGTCGAGCAACGCCAGCCACGCCTCGCCATCCACGGTGTCGGCGGCGGCATGATGCCGGCGTGCCGCGCGCCGCAGCAGCGCCGACAGCGCGGCGATCTGCGCCGGGCCATCGCCCGCTTCGGCCAATGCCTGCTCGAACATCGCCTCGACCGCGCGGCGATGCGCGCGGCGCCGATGCCACCACCACCCCAGCACGATGGAAACCAGCAGCACGGCCGCCAGCAACCACCACCAGCCGGCCGCCGGTGGCCACAGCGAGGGCGCCGGGGGACGATGGATGTCGCGCAAGACCAGTTCCGGGGCCAGCCGCATCACGCCACCTCTCGGCGGCGTGCCGCCGGCAACCAGGAAGCACTGTCGGCATCGGCGCGCAGCTCATGGGCATGGATGCCGCGCGCCTGCAGCACTGCCAGCGCATCGGCCAACGGCGTGTTGAACGCGTTCGCCCACAGCGCACGTTGCGCCTCGGCGGCGAGATCCAGATGCATTTCGCCATCGTCCGTCGCGATGGGCAGCCGGGCCGCAGGTGGTGCCTGTTCGAGCGCGTCGCTCAACAGCAGCACGCTGACCTCGTTGTGCCGTGCCAGTGCCGACCAGTGCGAGGCTTCGATGTCGAGGATGCTGGCGGGCTCCGCCAGCACCACCAGTCGCGAGCCCGGGCGCAGCACGCGTCGCGCCTGCTCCAGCGCCAGGCCGAGGCCGGCATCGTCCGCTGGCGGCGCGGCATACCAGCGCACCAGTGCATCGAGCACCCGCAGCACGCCGCGCATGCCCGCTCCCGGCGGTACCGGAGGCTCGCGCCGACTGCCACGCAAGGCTGCGATGCGATCACCATCGGCCAGCGCGCGCCACGCCGCCACCGCTCCGGCACGCGCCGCCTGCACCGATTTGAAACGCACGCGGCTGCCGAAATACAGCGCCGGTGCGGTGTCCGCCAGCACCAGACTGAGGCGGTCACGCTCGGCCTGGAACAGCTTGGTATGCGCCTGCCCGCGACGCGCGGTCAGCCGCCAGTCGATATGCCGCGCGTCATCGCCGGCGACGTATTCGCGCGATTCGGCGTATTCCATGCCACGTCCGCGCAGCGGCGAGGCAGCGACGCCGGAATGGCCATGCCGGCCACGCCGGGCCGGCGTGCGCGCCGCGACCGCGCCGCGCAACGCCAGCAATGCCTGCAGGCTGGGCACGATGGCGTCGTCCACCACATCGCGGGTCGCCGGCGCCTCGTGCACGGGGTCAGGCAGGCGGGCCACGGTCAGGGGTGCGGCACCCGCAGCAATACTTCCTGCACCAGCCGCTCGCCATCCCAGCCTTCGGCACTGGCCTCGAAGCTGGGCAGCACGCGATGGCGCAGCACCTCGGGTGCGACCGCACGGATGTCGTCGGGCGTCAGGTAGTCGCGTCCGGCCAACCAGGCGCGTGCGCGTGCGCAGCGCTCCAGCGCGATCGAGCCGCGCGGACTGGCGCCCCAGGCAATGCGCCGTGCCAGCTGTTCGTCATAGCGCGCGGCATCACGTGTCGCCAGCACGATCTCCACCAGATAGCGTTCCAGCGCCGGTGCCATGTGCACGTCCAGCACGGCCTGGCGTGCGGCGAACACGTCGGCCTGGGCGATGCGCTGACGTGCCGGCTGCGCGGCCTCGGTCTCCGTCGCGCGAGCCGCTTCGCGCGCCAGACGCATGATCTGCGCTTCGCTGTCGGCATCCGGATAGCCGATGCGCAGGTACATCAGGAAGCGGTCGAGCTGCGCCTCGGGCAACGGGAAGGTGCCTTCCTGTTCGATCGGGTTCTGCGTCGCCATCACCAGGAACAGCCGCGGCAAGGGCCGGGTCTGGCCACCCACGGTGACCTGGCGCTCGGCCATCGCCTCGAGCAGGGCCGACTGCACCTTGGCCGGTGCCCGGTTGATCTCGTCGGCCAGCAGCAGCGAATGGAAGATCGGCCCGGGCTGGAACTCGAACCGCGCGGCCTGTGCGCGCCATACCTCGCTGCCGGTGAGATCGGCCGGCAACAGATCGGGGGTGAACTGGATGCGCGCGAATTCGGCTTCGATGCGCGCGGCCAGCGCACGGATGGCGCGGGTCTTGGCCAGTCCCGGCGCACCCTCGACCAGCAGATGGCCATCGGCAAGCAGCGCGATCAGCAGACCCTCGACCAGGCGTGGCTGGCCGACGATTTCTTCGCCAAGGGATGCCTGCAGGGCCTTGAAGGCGTCATGCAGGCGCGCGCGCTCGGCATCGGGCATGCTCGCTGGCAGTGGCGGCGGGGCGGTAGCGGTATCCATGCGGGGCATCGGTACTCGAGGGTGAACAGATCAGACCATTGTCCACGCCCAAGGTTCAACCGTGCTTGACCGTGCAAACGCCGGAGGTTTCCCGCGCACGGAAACGAAAACGGGGCCATCGGCCCCGTTTCGCGTCATCCGGCGGCGCCGGTCAGTGGCGCTGCTGCTCCACGCGCAGGATGCGCGGGGTCATGAAGATCAGCAGTTCCACCTTGTCATTGCGACGGCTCTTGCTGCGGAACAGGTTGCCGATGATCGGCAAGTCACCGAGGAAGGGCACCTTCGAGATGGCGTCCATGTCGGTGAATTCGTACACGCCGCCGATGACCACGGTCTGGCCATTCTCGATCAGCGCCGCGGTGTTGATCTCGCGCTTGGCGATGATCGGCACGTCGCCGATCGGGCTCTGCAGCCAGCTGTCGAGCTCATCCTTGGTCACGACCATGTTGAGGAACACGCGGTCGTCGTTGGTGATGGTCGGGGTCACCTTGAGCTCGAGCAGCACTTCCTTGAACTCGACGTTGGGCTGCACCATGCCGCCGGCCGATGAGGTGATGGTGACGTAACCGATCTCCTTGCCCTGCTTGATGGTGGCTTCACGCTGGTTGGTGGTGAGGATGCGCGGATTGGACAGCACTTCACCACGCTGCTGCTGCTGCATCGCGGTCAGTTCCACGTCCAGCGAGAAGTTGGCGCCGAGCAGGGTGTAGGCGATGCCCGCCGCGGTGCCGCTGGCCGGCTTGGCCGGCAGGTTCACGTTGAGCCCCGACGGAATCGTGCCGTGCCCGCTGCCGATCACGTCGCGGCTGCCTTCCAGACTGCCGCTGACTCCCTGACTGCGGCTGCCATTGATGTTGCGCCCGGACACGCCGAAACGCGCACCCAGATCACGGGCGAAGGATTCGGTGGCGATCACGATGCGCGACTCGATCAGCACCTGATCGACCGGACGGTCGATCTCGTTGATCAGCTGGCGCATCGCCTCGACCTTCTTCGGGATGTCGCTGATCATCAGGGTATTGGTGCGCTCGTCGGCGACGATGCGGCCGCGCGGCGAAAGGAAGCCGTTCTCGCCGGAGTTCTGCCCGCTGCCCTGCCCGCTTTGCTGGCCACCGATGCCCTTGGCCTCGGTCAGCGCCTTGAAGATCGCCGCCGCGTTGTGATAGTTGATGCGGAAGTACTCGGTGATCGTGTCCTGGCGGTTTTCCAGCGCAATGCGTGCGTCTTCACGATCCTGCTCGTACTTGGCGATTTCGGTCTGCGGCGCCACCCAGATCACGTTGCCGGTGCGGCGCTTGTCCAGGGTCTTGGCCTGCAGCACCATGTCCAGGGCCTGATCCCAGGGCACGTTGACCAAGCGCAGGGTGATGTTGCCGGCAACGGTATCGGAGGCCACGATGTTGAGGCCGGACTCCTCGGCGATCAGCTGCAACACGGTGCGCACCGGCACGTCCTGGAAGTTGAAGCTGACCGGACGACCACGGTAGGCCGGGCGCGGTGCCTCGGCCGCGGCGCGCGCGCTGCCGGAGATGGTCTGCGCCACCGCACCGCGGGCACTCTGCACGTTGCGCGGCATGATCTCGACGATGTATTCGCGGCCACGCTGGTAGGCCATGGATTCGAACTGGCCATGGGTGGCGAGCACGATGCGGCCATCGCGCGAGTCGATGCTTTGCACCGGGGTGGCGAAGTCGGTCACGTTGAGCTGGCGCGCCAGCGTGGCCGGGATCGAGGTGCGGCCAAGATCAACCACCACCTGGTTGCCCTGATTGCGCAGGTCGGGCGAAGCCCCCTCGCTGCTGAAGCTGACCACCAGCTTGCCGGCACCACCCTCGCCGCGACGGAAGTCGATGTTGCTGACCGTGGTCGCGCCGATGCTGCTGCCGGGCATGTCGACGCCGGCGGCGGCCGGGACCGGCGGTGCCGCCTGCGCGCTCATCACGCCGATCGCGCAAACCAGCCCGGCCAACAGCGCCGGGGCGGCGCGGCGAATGGTGGAAGTGTGCATGCTGATGCCCTTCATCATTGATTCTCCAGGAGGATCGTGGCCGGCCGTTCAAGCCAGCCGCCGGCGCCATCGGGCACCAGCTCGATCAGTTCGATCCGGTCGAGGTAGACCCCGACCACCCGGCCATCGCTCTGGCCGAGATAATTGCCGTTGCGCACGCGATAGGTGACCCGGTCCGGGCCCATCACCAAGGCGACGATGCTGCGGCCACCGCCGATGGTGCCGACCATGTCCAGCGAGTCCAGCGGGAACGCTTCCAGCGGCTGCCGGCGCCGGTTCGAATCCGGGCGCTGGCCGGCGGCGCTGTCGGCGACCGCATTGATGTCGAACGGATCGCGGAAACCGCGGCCATCGAACTCGAACGATTCGAACGGCTTGATCACCGGGATCGGATCCAGTGGCGGTGCCGGGCGCGCGCGCACTTCGGCCACCCAGGCCTGCAGGTTCGAGGGGTCATTCGGTGCACGGGTCACGCTGCGGCCGCAGCCGGCGAGCAGGCCGAGCACGGCGAGCAGCACGAGGGCACGCAACAGCGGGAACGGGACGCGGCTCATTGCTTTGCCTCCGCCGCCTTGGCCGCGGCAGCCGCGGCAGCGGCATCAAGGATTTCCTTGTCCTGCGGATCGGACTCGTCCAGGTAGCGATAGGTCTTGACCGTGCCTTCCATCACCAGTGCGCCGCTGGTGCCGCGCGGGGTGAGGGAAATGTTGTTCATGGTCATGATCACCACCCGCGGCAGCGAGGCGACCCCGCTCATGAAGGCGCCGAATTGCTTGTAGCCACCAACCATTCGCACCTGGATCGGCTTCTCGGCATAGAAGTCCTGCGCCACCTCGGGCATCGGCTGGAACAGTTCATGGCGCAGCCCGGAAGCCAGCGCGGTCTGCGAGATGTCGACGATGAGGTCGGGCATTTCGGTCTTCGACGGCAGCTGGCGCAGCATCTGCTGCAGTTCCAGCTCCATCTGCGCCAACTGCTCGCGCAGCGGCTCCAGATTGGCGGCCTGACCCTGTTTTTCCTCGAAGGTCGTGCGAAGTGCGGCTTCCCGCGCTTCCAGGCCTTCCAGCTCTTCCTTCTGTCCGCGGAACACCATCAGCCACGCCAGCAGCAGGATGAACACCGCGATCACCGCAGCCGCCACCCACTGCATGTTGCGTGGCCAGTTGCCGATGTTGTTGATGTCGAGGTTGCGTCGCTTGCTCATTGGTCGCCCTCCGTCACCACGCCATCACCACCGTCGACCGGCTGCCCGACCTGTGGCGCCGCGGCGGGTGCCTGCGATTCCGAAGGCGCCTGCGTTGCCGGCGCGGCAGCCGGCTCGGCCGGTGCAATGGTGGCCGGCTCGATCGCCGGGATCGGCACCGGATCGGGCGTCGGCGGCGCATCCGGATCACGCGGCTCGTTGGGGTTGGCCAGGGTCACGCGCATGGTGAACATGTACGGCAGCAACGCCGCCGCCGAACCCGCCGGCGGCACGCTCGTGCCGCTGGCAGCGGCCTGTCGCACTACGCCCTGCGGCTGGGTGGTCTCGATCACGGTGACATCCGGATTCTTCATCCAGCCCGCGTTTTCCAGGTTGCGCATGTAGCTGGCGACGCGCGCATTGGATTGCGCCCGTCCTTCCAGCGTCAGCTGCTCACCCTCCTGCTTGAGCTGGGTCAGCACCAGGCCATCGGGCACGGTGCGCATCAGCGCGTCGAACAGGTGCACCATCTTGAAGCGGTCGGCCTGCAGCTTCTCGATCACTTCCTTGCGCGCCAGCAGCGCGGCGTGCTTGCCTTCCAGCTCCTTGATGTCGGCGATTTCCGCCTCGACCTTGGCGATCTCGCCGTCGAGGAAGGCATTGCGCTCGTTCTGGCCGGAGATCTGGCCGTTGAACCACATCCAGCCCAGCAGGGCCAGCAGCAGGCCGCCGATGACGGCACCGCCCATCATCAGGTAGAACTCCTGCTGGCGCTGCTTGCGACGCTCCTCGCGCCAGGGAAGTAGGTTGATCCTGACCATCAGTCGAAGCTCCTCAGCGCAAGGCCGCAGGCGATCATCAGCGCCGGGGCATCCTGGGCCAGTGCCTGTGCCGGCACGCGCGAGCCAAGCGTCATCTGCGCCAGCGGATTGGCCACCACGGTGGCCACGCCCAGGTGCTCCTCGACCTGTTGCGCGATGCCGGCGATCGAGGCACAACCACCGCACAACACGATCTGGTCGACGCGGTTGTATTCGCTGCTGGCGTAGTAGAACTGCAGCAGACGGCTGACCTGCTGCACCAGCGAATCACGGAACGGCTCCAGCACCTCGGTCTCGTAGCTCTCGGGCAGGCCGCCCACGCGCTTGGCGCGATCGGCTTCCTCGTGGCTGAGGCCGTAGCGGCGCATGATTTCCTCGGTCAGCTGGCGGCCGCCGAAGGCCTGCTCACGCGCATATTGGCTGCGCCCGTCGCGCAACACGCTGAGCGTGGTCATGGTGTTGCCGATGTCGACGATCGCCACCAGGCCATCGGCCGGGATGTTGAGGCTCGGGCGCATCAGTTCGAAGGCGTTTTCCAGTGCGAAGGCCTCGACATCCATCACCGCGGCCTTGAGCCCGGCCACTTCCAGCACGGCCTGCCGCGCCAGCACGTCCTCCGAGCGTGCCGCCACCAGCAGGATCTGCTGCATGTCGGGCGCGCCGGGCACCGGGCCCAGGCTGTTGAAGTCGATGTTGACCTCGTCGATCGGGTACGGGATGTAGTTCGGCGCTTCCAGCTCGACCTGCGCCTCCAGCTCGTCCTCGCTGAGATCACCGGGCATCGAGATCAGCTTGGTGATCACCGCCGAACCGGTGACCGCGGCAGCGGCATTGCGCAGCTTGCTGCCCGAACGCTCGACCGCGCGGCGCAGGGCATCGCCGACCTGCTCGATCTCGACCACGGTCTTGTCCACCACCGCATTGGGCGGCAGTGGCTCGACTGCGAAATGTTCGACCCGGTAACGGTTTCCGCTGCGCGAGAGCTGCAGCAGCTTGACCGCAGTCGAGCTGATGTCGACGCCGAGCAGCGCCGGCTGGACACGCCTGACGAATTTCACGCTTGTGCTCTCCCCAATGGACGGCAATGCTGCCATCCCCTTTGCAGCGGCTATTCATAACGGACTTTTCACATCCGCACAATAGCCAATGCCAAATCGACCCCTCGTACGCGCCCATTTTAACCGGCGCGGAAGGTCATCACTACCCGGCGTTTGCGGCCGATCCTTATACTGTACGGCTCCGCTTCCGGCCTGTTCCCGTCCATGTCCCGATTGCGCCGCATATTGCTGTGGAGCCTGCTTGTCCTGCTGGTGCTGGCATTGGCCGGACTGGTCGCTGCGGGCCTGGTGTATCGCCATGTCAGTGCCGACCTGCCGGACGCGCGCAGCCTGCGCGAGATCCCGTTGCAGGAGCCGCTCTATGTCTATGCCGCGGATGGCCGCTTGATGGCGATGTTCGGTGAAAGCCGGCGCTATCCGATCGACATCGCGCAGGTGCCGCAGCAGGTCAAGGATGCTTTCATCGCCGCCGAGGACGCGGACTTCTACCGCCACCACGGGGTCGATCTCAAGGGCCTGGCGCGCGCGGTCTGGCTGACCATGACCACCGATGACCGCCGCGTGCCCGGCGGCTCGACCATCAGCATGCAGGTCGCCAAGATGTTCTATCAGGAGGGGCAGAAGCGCGATTACCGCGCCAAGCTCGCGCAGATCCTGCTGGCACGCAGGATCGAGCAGGATTTGTCCAAGGACGAAATCCTGCAGCTCTACCTCAACAAGAGCTTCTTCGGCCATCGCGCCTATGGCATCGCCGCCGCCGCCGAGTTCTATTACGGCAAGACCCTCGACCAGTTGACCCTGGGCGAAATCGCGACGCTGGTCGGCACGCCGAAGTTCCCTTCCAGCGCCAACCCGCTGACCAATCCGCAACGCAACCTCGAGCGCCGCAACAATTACATCCTGCCGCGCATGGTCGAGCTGGGCATGATCAGCCAGGCCGAGGCCGATCGCGCTGCCGCCGAGCCGATGCACGCCGCGCGGCATGAGCGCCCGGTGGAGGTGTACGCGCCCTACGTGGCCGAGATGGTGCGTCAGGAGATGGTCACCCGTTACGGCGAGGAGGCGCTTGCCCGCGGCTACCACGTCACCACCACCATCGAACCGGCACTGCAGCAGGCCGCCGATGCAGCGATGCGCAGCGGGCTGCGCATCTACCACCGCCGCCATGGCTGGGACAAGCCGGAGCAGCACTTCGAACTGGCCGCCGGCGAAAGCGATGCCGACATCGCCCGCCGCCTCGCCACGATTCCCGTGCAGGCCGGCTTGCAGCCGGTGATCGTGGCCGAAACCGGCAGCGACGGCAGCGCCAGCGTGGTCAACGCCAGGGGCGAACGCATCGTGCTGCCGGCCGACGCGGGCCGGCCCTGGCCCGGGCGTACCCCGGCCAGCCTGTTCAAGCGCGGCGACCTGGCGCGCATCCGTCAGGATGACAAACAGGCGTGGAAGTTGGACCAGTTGCCGCGCGCGCAGGCGGCGCTGGTTTCGCTGGACCCGGACAACGGCGCGCTCAAGGCGCTGGTCGGCGGCTACAGCTTCGCCGGCAACAAGTTCAACCGTGCCACCCAGGCGCGGCGCCAGCCCGGCTCCAGCTTCAAGCCGTTCGTGTATGCCGCTTCGTTCGAGCGTGGCTTCAACCCGGCTTCGATCGTGCTGGATGCGCCGGTGGTGTTCCGCCAGGGCAATGGCAAGGTGTGGCGACCGCAGAACGATGGCGGCCGCTTCGTCGGCCCGATCCGCCTGCGCGAAGCGCTGGTGCAATCACGCAACCTGGTTTCGGTGCGCCTGCTCGATGCCATCGGCGTGGACTATGCGCGCCGCTTCATCAGCCACTTCGGCTTTGCCGAGGACGAGTTGCCTCCCAACCTGTCGATGTCGCTGGGCACCGCCTCGCTGACCCCGCTGTCGGTGGCGCGCGGCTACGCGGTATTCGCCAACGGTGGCTCGCGGGTCAACGTCTGGGTGATCGACGAAGTCCGCGACAGCCAGGGCCAGGTGATCTTCAAGGAGAACCCGGCCACGGCATGTCGCGGCTGCGTCGCCCCGGCCGGCAACGTGGTGGCGGCGCCGGTGGCGGGCAAACCGCAGATCGTCGATGGTTTCAACCTCGGTGCGCCCGAGCCTGCCGCGCCGAGCACCGATCCGGCGACCAGGACCGGCCAGCAGCAGAGCAAGGCGCAGGCACGTCGGGCGCCGCCGGAGGGCACCCCGATCGCGCCGCGCGCGATCGACGAGCGCGTGGCCTGGCAGATGCAATCGATGATGGCCGACGTGATCAAGCGCGGCACCGCCACCGCCGCGCGCGTGCTCGAGCGTGATGACATCGGTGGCAAGACCGGGTCCACCAACGACCACCGCGACGCCTGGTTCGCCGGCTATGGCGGCCCGTTCGTCACCGTGGTCTGGGTCGGGCGCGACGACTTCAAGTCGCTGGGCTATCGCGAATACGGCGGCAAGGCGGCACTGCCGATCTGGATCAGTTACATGAAGGCCGCGCTGGAAGGCAAGCCGCAGATCAGCCACGAGCCGCCGCAGGGCATGATCAAGGTCGGCGTCACCGCCGGCGGGCAATTGATCCCGGGCGGTGGCGGCATCACCGAGTGGGTCAAGGCCGAGGACCTGGAACGGATGGAAAGCTACATCGACTTCGGCCCGGTCGATGGCGATGTCGAGCCGCAGGAAGACACCTACGACATCTTCTGAGCCGGGCTCCCCCGCCGCCGGCTGAACCCGCGTGCCACGTGCACGCGGACCGACATCGAAGTGCGGTAGAGTCCCCTCGAAACCACAGGGGAGACCGCCATGCATCGCGCCCGCCAGCATGCCGAGACCCGTACCCGCGAGCGCCGCCAGCGACTGGCCCACGAGGCGGCGCGGCTGATGGCCGAAAGCGGTATCCGTGACTATCACCAGGCCAAGCGCAAGGCCGCCGAACGGCTGGGCATCTTCGAGGACGCCTCGTTGCCGCGCAATCGGGAGATCGAGGAAGCGCTGGCCGAATACCAGCGCCTGTTCCGGCCGAGCGCCGGACGCGCCGAACAACTTGCCCGGCAGCGCCAGGCGGCACTGGAAGCGATGGAGTTCTTCGCCGCGTTCCAGCCGCGCCTGGTCGGCGACGTGCTCGATGGCAGCGCCGATCAGCACAGCCCGGTGCAACTGCACCTGCATGCCGACGACCCGCACCAGGTCGCCACCTTCCTGCAGCAGCATGCGATCCCGGCACAATCACGCATGCGCCGTGTGCGCCTGGATCGCAACCGCCATCTCGACATCGACGTGTGGCTGTTTGCCGCCGACGATACCGGCTTCGACATCAGCGTGCTGCCGACCACGGCACTGCGTCAGGCGCCGCTGTCGGCACTCAACGAGAAACCGATGCCACGCGCCTCGGCGGCACAACTGCGCATGCTGCTGGCCGAAAACGAAATGCGCGAGCACGAGGAAACACGAACGCGGCATCCCTGACAGAACTCCGGGGCGGCACCGGGCGCACACGAAAACGCCCCGCAACGCGGGGCGTTTTGCTGCGCGGGTCAAGCGGCTCAGCGCTTGCCCATCTCCACGTAATCGCGGCTGGCATGGCCGGTGTAGATCTGCCGCGGACGGCCGATGCGGGTTTCCGCATCGTCCTGCTGCTCCAGCCAGTGGCTGATCCAGCCGGCGGTACGCGCGATGGCGAACATCACGGTGAACATCTCGGTCGGGATGTTGAGCGCCTTGTAGATGATGCCGCTGTAGAAGTCGACATTCGGGTACAACTTGCGCTGGATGAAATAGTCGTCCTTGAGCGCGGCCTCTTCCAGCTTCATCGCCACGTCCAGCAGCGGGTCGTTGATGCCCAGCTCGCCCAGCACCTTGTGCGTCATCTCGCGGATGATCTTGGCGCGCGGGTCGAAGTTCTTGTACACGCGGTGACCGAAGCCCATCAGGCGGAAGCCCGACTCCTTGTTCTTGGCCCGCTCCACGGCATCGCCGACCTTGTCCGGGGTGCCGATCTCCTCGAGCATCTTCAGCACCGCCTCGTTGGCGCCGCCATGCGCCGGACCCCACAGCGCGGCCACGCCCGAGGCGATGCAGGCATACGGATTGGCACCGGTGGAACCGACCAGGCGCACGGTCGAGGTCGACGCGTTCTGCTCGTGGTCGGCGTGCAGGATGAACAGCAGATCCAGTGCCTTGGACGCCACCGGGCTCAGCTGCAGCGGCTCGCTCGGCACGCCGAACATCATGTGCAGGAAGCGGGTGACGTACTCCAGGTCATTGCGCGGGTAGGCCGCCGGCCAACCCAGCGAATGGCGGTAGCACAGCGCAGCGATGGTCGGCACCTTCGCGATCAGGCGGATCGCCGCCAGCCGGCGCTGCTCCGGATCCTCGTAATCGAGATCGTTGTGGTAGAAGCTGGCCATCGAGCCGAGCATGCCCATCATCATCGCCATCGGATGGGCGTCGTAACGGAAGCCCTCGACGAACTGCTTGAACTTCTCGTTCAACATGGTGTGCCGGGTCACGCTGTTCTCGAAGTCGGCGAACGCCTGCCGGTCCGGCAGCTCGCCATGCATCAGCAGGTAGGCCACTTCCAGGAAGCTGGAGTGTTCGGACAACTGCTCGATCGGATAGCCCCGATACAGCAGCACGCCCTCCTCGCCATCGATGTAGGTGATCGACGATTTGCACGAAGCGGTGGCGGTGAAGCCGTTGTCGTAGGTGAAACAACCGGTCGCCGCCGGCAATTTGGCGATGTCGATGCAGGGCTGGCCGAGGGTCGGCTCAAGCACCGGCATGTCGAGGTTCTTGTCGCCCAGCTTCAGGCTGGCTTCTTTGCTGTCGGACATGGAGAGCTCCTGGTTGGGGGCCGGCGCAAGGCGGTTTGCATGCGCGCGGGGCCGCTTGTGTCGCAACGCAGCATTATCGCATATCCGACGCCGCCGCCGTGAATTGGGCACCCTCCCGGTGCCCTTGCCCGGCGCGTGCGCCGCGGCTCGCGCACGCAAGACGCGTACGTGAAACGTGCACGCGAAAACGGCCGCACTGCGGCGGCCGTTCGTGCTCCGGGCCGATGCGTGCCGGCCCGACGTGCGCGCTTACTTGGCGTAGCGGCGCTTGAACTTGTCGATGCGGCCGGCGGTGTCGACCACGCGGTTCTGCCCGGTGTAGAACGGGTGCGAGGCCGAGGAGATTTCCACCTTCACCAGCGGGTATTCGTTGCCATCGTCCCACTTCACGGTTTCCTTGCTGGAAAGCGTGGAACGGGTCAGGAACTTGAAGTCCGAGGTGACGTCATGGAAGACGACTTCGCGGTATTCGGGATGGATGTCGGCCTTCATGGCGGCACCAATGAATATGGAATGGAGCCGGGTATTGTAACCGCAGCCCGAAACAGGTTGCAAGCGGCCTCAGAGCGCTGCCAGTGCGCCGCGCACCCGCGCCTCGAATGCGTCCTGCGCATACTGCAACAGGATGCGCGCATTCGCCGGCGCAGCCCCGATGTCCTGCCAATCGACCAGCGTCATGCCGCGTGCCGGGCCGTCCAGCGCCACGCGCAGGGCGTGGCGCTCGCATCGCCCCTGCCCGGGATCCAGTGCGAAGGCCATCGCCAGCGCATCGGCACTGTGCCAGCGCTGGCCACGACGGGCGCGTGCCCAGTCGCGGGTCTTGCGCGAGATGGCGTCGTAGAAGCGTGCACGTGGCGAATCGGCCGCGCACCAGGCCTCGATGTCCGCATGCGCGAGTCCGTGTGCGAGGGTGGCTTCCCAGTCCACCAGGTCGAACTCGGGAAAGGCGCTGAACACCAGGTGCGCCGCCTCCGGGTCGAAATGGGTATTGAACTCGGCGAACGGGGTGATGTTGCCGCGCCCGTTGACCGCACCGCCCATCACCACCAGGCGGGCGATGCGCGAAGGCAGCGCGGGATCGAGCTTGAGCGCGAGGGCGAGGTTGGTCAGCGGCCCCAGTGCGACCAGCAGCAGGCGCCCGGCGTGCTCCCGCGAAAGGCGCAGGATGGCCTGTGCGGCATGTTCGTCCTCGGGCTGGCGCGCGGCGGGCGCCTGCCCGGTATCGCCGAAGCCATCCGCGCCATGCACGTCGGCCGCATCAGGTGCCGGGTGCAGCAACGGCTGCGCGCTGCCGGGGAACACCGGAACGTCCTCGCGTCCGGCGATTTCGCACAGCTTGAGCGCATTGGCCACGGTATGCGCGAGGCCGACGTTGCCGGCGCAGACGCCAAGCCCGACCACCTCGTGGCGTGGATCGGCCAGCGCCATCAGGATCGCCAGCGCATCATCCACCCCGGGATCGGTATCGATCAGCAGGGGAACGCGTTCATCGTTCATGTGCCGGCTCCTTGCGACTTTCCACGCCGGCGTGCGGCATCGCCCGCCATTCTAGGCCGAGGCATAGCGTGCGGCACCGCCGACCCAGCGCTCGACGATGCGCGCGGCGACCTGCGGTGCGCCAGCCAGGAGTTCGTCGGCCAGCGCCTGCACCTGCGGCAGCAGGTCGGCATCGCGCGACAGGTCGGCGATGCGGAACTCGGCAAGGCCGGTCTGCCGGGTACCGAGCAACTCGCCCGGGCCACGCAGTTCGAGATCCTTTTCGGCGATGGCGAAGCCGTCGTTGCTGCGTCGCAGGATGTCCAGGCGCTCGCGCGCGATGCGTCCCAGCGGCGGCTGGTACAGCAGCACGCAGCTGGAGCGCGCGCTGCCGCGGCCGACCCGGCCACGCAGCTGGTGCAGCTGCGACAGGCCCAGACGCTCGGCATTCTCGATGATCATCAGCGAGGCATTGGGCACGTCCACGCCGACTTCGATCACCGTGGTCGCCACCAGCAGGGCGAGCTCGCCGGCCTTGAATGCCGCCATCGCCGCCTGCTTTTCGCGTGCCTTCATGCGCCCGTGCACCAGGCCGATGCGCAGTTCCGGCATCGCCTCGCACAAGGCCTCGAAGGTGGTCTGCGCCGCCTGCGCCTCGATCTTCGGCATGCCCGGCCCCGACTCGCTCTCTTCGATCAGGGTGCATACCCAATAGGCCTGGCGGCCTTCGGCGATCGCCGCGCGGATGCGTTCGATCAGCTCGGGCCTGCGCTCGGCGGAAATCGCCACGGTCTGCACCGGCGTGCGCCCGGGTGGCAACTCGTCGATCACCGAAACATCCAGATCGGCATAGGCGCTCATCGCCAGCGTGCGCGGGATCGGCGTCGCGGTCATCACCAGCTGGTGCGGTACCACCCCGGCATCCGCCTTGTCACGCAGCGCCAGTCGTTGCTGCACGCCGAAGCGATGCTGCTCGTCGATGATCGCCAGCGCCAGGTCGGCGAATTCGACGCCTTCCTGCATCAGCGCATGGGTGCCGACCACCAGCTGCGCGCGGCCATCGGCCACCGCCGCCAGGGTCGCTTCGCGCGCCTTGCCGAGCACCTTGCCGGACAGCCAGGCCACCTCCACGCCCAGTGGCTGCAACCAGTCACGCAGGGTCGCGGCATGCTGTTCGGCCAGCAGCTCGGTCGGTGCCATCAGTGCCACCTGATGGCCGGCATCGATCGCACGCAATGCTGCCAGCGCCGCGACCACGGTCTTGCCCGAGCCGACGTCGCCCTGCACCAGGCGCAGCATCGGTGTCGGTCGCGCCAGGTCCTGCTGCACTTCATCGAACACCCGCGCCTGCGCCGCGGTGAGCCGGAATGGCAGCGCGGCAAGCAATGTGGCGACCCGCTCGCCGCGCGCCGGCAACGGATGCGCGCGATGGCGTTGCATGGCAACCCGCTGGCGCCGCAGCGACAACTGATGCGCCAGCATTTCCTCCAGCGCCAGGCGACGCTGCGCCGGATGCCGGCCCGAGAGCAGCCGGCCGGTATCGACCCCGGCCGGCGGCCGGTGCAGGCCGATGATCGCCTCGCGCAGCGGCGGCAGCGCGAGGCGTTGCCGCCAGTCCTCGGGCAGCAATTCCAGTTCCTCTTCCGCCGGCAACGCCTCCAGCGCGGTGGCGACAAGACGCGCCATCAATGCCGCACCGACGCCTTCGATCGCCGGGTACACCGGGCTGAGTTCGTGCGGCAGTTCTTCATCCGCCTCACCCAGCACGCGGTAACTCGGATGCACGATTTCCAGCCCCGCCTGTCCCGCGCGCGGAGTACCGAAGGCGCGCAGGCGCACGCCGCGACGCAGGGCATTCGCCTGCTGGCCGCGGAAGTGGAAGAAGCGCAGCAGCAGCTGCGCACCCGAGTCGTCGGCCAGCACCAGCTTCAGCATCGGCCGGAAGCGGAATGCGGTTTCGCTGGCCATGATGCGTCCCTCGACCTGCGCCGGCTCACCGGCGCGCAGCGCGGCGATCGGCGTCAGCCGGGTGCGGTCCTCCCAGCTGCGCGGCAGCCAGAACCACAGGTCACGCAGGCGTTCCAGCCCGCGCGCGGCAAGCTTGGCCGCGGTCTTCGGCCCGACCCCGGGCAGCCCGGCCAGCGGGGTGTCGCCGCCGTGGATGGCCGGCGCGGGCCGTGCCTTGCTGCGCGCCACCGCCAGCCGCGACCCGGATCAGTCCAGAACCATGATCGCGTCGACCTCGAACTGCGCGCCCCTGGGCAGGGCCGAGACCTCGATGGTCGAGCGCGCCGGGAACGGGGCGCTGAAGTATTCCGCCATCACCGCGTTGACCGCAGCAAACTGCCCCAGGTCGGTCAGGTACAGGCCGACGCGCTGGATCTTGTCGAAGCTGCCGCCGGCGGCCTCGCATACTGCCTTGAGGTTTTCGAAGGCCTGCCGTGCCTGCGCCTCGATGCCGCCTTCGGCCAGCTCGCCGGTGGTCACATCAAGCGGGATCGCACCGGACAGGAACACCAGGTTGGCGCACTTGACCGCCTGCGAATACGGCCCGATGGCGGCGGGGGCACGGTCGGATTGCACGGGGATGCGGGACATGGAGAGCTCCGGTATGGGGTGGGGCCTCATTCTAATCGCGACGCCTCGCGGCCACGCCGCACACCCTCCTCGACGGCGCGGCGGCTCACATCCGCTGCACGTCGTGCACCACCTGCAGGCGGCGCACGCGGCGGATCACTTCCTCGAGGTGGGAAACATCGTGCACTTCAATGCCGAAGCGGATCAGCGAAACGCTGCCATCACGCTCGAGGTAATCCACGCTGTCGATGTTGGACTCGGCCTGGGCGATCGCCGCGGCCACCTGCGCCAGCACCCCGGGCCGGTTGTCCACGTCCACGCGCAGGCTGGAGGCGTAATCCCCGCTGACGCGCGGATCCCAGCCCATGTCCACCCAGCGCTCCGGCGAGCGCCGGTACTCGGCCAGATTGGGGCAGCTCATGCGGTGCACCACCACGCCCTTGCCGGCGGTATGGAAACCCATGATGGCGTCACCGGGTATCGGTTGGCAGCACTGCGCGAAACTGATCACGCCGCGCTCGGCACCGGTGATCAGGATGCGGTCATGACCCGGGGCGAACCCGCTGCCTGCCGCGGGCGCACGCGCGGCATCCACCTTGCCATCGACCAGCTGCTGCGCCACCAGCTGCGGCATGCGGTTGCCCAGCGCGATTTCCGACAGCAATGCTTCCAGACGCGGCATGCGCTGCTCGGCCAGGTACTCGTCCAGACGCCCGGGTTCGAGCTTTTCGATGCTGCTGCCAAGTGCGTCCAGCTGGACTTCGAGCATGCGCAGACCCAACTGCACCGCATCCTCGTGCTCGATCTGCTTGAGCTGCTGGCGAATCGCGGTGCGCGCCTTGCCGGAGGCGACGAACTCCAGCCATTGCGGCTTGGGGTGCGAAGTGCGCGCGGTCACCACCTCCACGGTCTGTCCGCTGGCGAGTTTGCTGCGCAGCGGCATCAGCTTGCCGTCGATGCGCGCAGTGACCGCATGGTTGCCGATGTCGGTATGCACCGCATAGGCGAAATCGAGCGCGGTGGCATTGCGTGGCAGCGCGAAGATGCGCCCCTTCGGGGTGAACACGTAAACCTCGTCCGGATACAGGTCGACCTTGACGTTCTCGAGGAACTCCAGCGAGGAGCCGGTGCTCTGCTGGCTTTCCATCAGCTCCGAGAGCCACGTGCTGGCGCGGCTGAGCGGGCTGCTGGCTTCCGCACCCTGCTTGTAGGTCCAGTGCGCGGCGATGCCACGTTCGGCCACCAGGTCCATCTCGCGGGTACGGATCTGCACTTCGATCGGTGCTGCATACGGGCCGAACAACACCGTGTGCAGGGACTGGTAGCCGTTGGCCTTGGGAATGGCGATGAAATCGCGGAAGCGCCCGTCCAGCGGCTTGAACGCGGCATGCACCACGCCCAGCGCGTGGTAGCAATCGGCCACGCTGTCGACGATCACGCGAAAGCCGAACACGTCCATCACCTGTTCCAGCGTCTTGTGTTCGCTGCGCATCTTGTTGTAGATGCTCCACGGTGACTTCACCCGCCCCACCAGCTTGTGTGTCAAACCCTCCTTGGCCAGCCGCTGCGCCAGTTGCGCCTCGATGCGAATCATCGCCTCGCGCCGCACCAGCGGCTGCTCGCGGATGCGCTTGGCCAGTGCTGCGTAGCGCCAGGGATGCAGTGCGCGGAAGCTCAGATCCTGCAACTCGGTCTTGACCATGTTCATGCCCAGACGCTGTGCGATCGGCGCATAGATTTCCAGCGTTTCGCGCGCGATGCGACGGCGCGCCTCGGGCGATTGCGCGCCCAGCGTGCGCATGTTGTGCAGGCGGTCGGCGAGCTTGATCAGGATCACCCGCAGATCGCGCGACATCGCCAACATCATCTTGCGGAACGACTCGGCGGCGGCTTCCTGGCGATCGCGGAACTTCAGCTTGTCCAGCTTGGTCACGCCTTCGACGAGATCAGCCACGGTATGGCCGAAGTCGGCGGCGATCTCGTCGGCGGTCAGCGGCGTGTCCTCGACGGTGTCATGCAGGATCGCCGCGGCCAGCGTCTTGAAGTCCATGCCCTGCTCGGCCAGCACCTCGGCCACTGCCACCGGGTGGGTGATGTAGGGCTCGCCGGACTTGCGCGTTTGCCCGGCATGTGCGGCGGCGCCGACCTGCCAGGCGTGCACCAGTCGCGCACGGTCGACGTCATCCAGGTAGGCCGCGGTTTTCAGCAGCGACTGGAGATAATCGGGCAAGGCGGCAACATCGGGCGCACCCCGACCGGGACCGGCGATGGCGGAGTCGGACGAGGACATGCTTGCAGACTAAGCCCAAGCGCGCGCAGTGGGAAGGGGCGCAGGCCAGCGGCACAAACGAAGAACCCCGCCGTGGCGGGGTTCGCGGATCAACATGGCAGGGCGCGGATCAGTCTTCGCCCTTGAGGTCGTCGTCGCTGCTGACCAGTTCGGCCGCGGCCCACTCCAGCGCCTCGCGCTCGCGGCGCTCGCGCTCGGCCTTCTCCACCGCGTCGATGAAGGGCTCGTCGACCACCCGCGCAGCGATCTCGCGCAGCGCCAGCACGGTCGGCTTGTCGTCGTATTCCTCGTTGTCCAGCTTGGTCTCGACGCCACGCGCCAGCTGGCGCGCGCGCTTGGCCGCGAGCATGACCAGCTCGAAACGGTTGTCGACCACTTGCAGGCAATCTTCCACGGTGATGCGCGCCATCGCGATGACTCCACGGCCACGGGCCGCCGGTTGAAATTCGGAACCGGGCATTGTAGGCAATACACCGCCCATGCGCAAGCATCGGCGGGTGTTTTCCTTTCAATTCAACGCCTTGCCGCCGCCCGACATGCGCGCAAAGACCGGCGCAGGCTGCAGACTATGGTGCCAGCAGGGTGTCGATCAGGCGCCCGTGCCGGGCCTGCTGGGCTTCGCGGCGCAGCCTGCTGGCGCTGAAGATCGCGCACATTTCGGCGACCGCGGTGTCGAAGTCGTCGTTCACGATCAGGTAGTCGTATTCGCCGTAATGACTCATTTCCTCGCGCGCGGCGGCGAGGCGGCGGGCGATGGTGTCCTCGCTGTCCTGCGCGCGCTTGCGCATGCGCTCCTCCAGCGCCTGGCGCGAGGGCGGCAGGATGAACACGCCGATGGCATCGTGCACCTGACGGCGCACCTGGCGCGCACCCTGCCAGTCGATCTCCAGCAACACATCGCGCCCGGCGGCCAGCAGCGGCTCCACCGATTGCCGCGCGGTGCCCTTGAGGTCGCCATGTACCAGTGCGTGCTCGAAGAAATCCCCGGCCTCGACCATGCGCATGAACTCATCCGCATCGACGAAGTGGTAATGCTCGCCATCGCGCTCACCCGGGCGCGGCGCGCGCGAGGTGAAGGACACCGACAGACTGATGCCGCCGTCGCGTGCCAACACCGCATTGACGATGCTGGACTTGCCGGCGCCCGAGGGCGCGGAAACGATGTAGAGGGTGCCGCGCACGATGGGTCCGGATCAGGTTCGGGGAAAGGCGGCGCCATCGTACCAAGTCGCCCGTGCCGCGCCGCTCATTCGAGGTTCTGCACCTGCTCGCGGATCTGGTCGACCAGCACCTTCAGCTCGACCGCGGCATTGCTGCTGCGCGCATCGACAGACTTGGAGCCCAGCGTGTTGGCCTCGCGGTTGAACTCCTGCAGCAGGAAGTCCAGCCGCCGCCCCACCGGCTCGCGCCGCGCCAGCACGCGCCGTGCCTCGGTCAGATGGCTGTCGAGCCGGTCCAGCTCTTCGTCGACGTCGAGCCGGTTCAGCACCAGCGCCAGTTCCTGCTCCAGCCGGCCGGGGTCGGCGTCCTGCGCGATGTCATCCAGCCGCGCCTGCAGACGGGCACGCTGTCCTTCGCGGATCGCCGGCAGCAAACCGCGCAACTCGCCGGCGATGGCGGCGATGGCATCCAGCCGTTCGTTGATCGCCGCCGCCAGGCTCGCGCCCTCACGCTCGCGGGCAGCGAGAAAGTCATCAAGCGTGCGATCGAGCAGGGCCAGCGCCGCCGCCTGCAGTGCGTCGGCATCGACATCGCGCGCCTCCAGCACTCCCGGCAGCTGCAGCAGGGTGCCGAGGTCCACGCGCAGTGCCGGCAATGCCGCATCCAGCTCCTGTGCGATGTCCGAAAGTCGCTCGACGAAACCGGCGTTCAAGCGCAGGCGATCGCCATCCGCGCTCGCGGCAAGGCGCAGCACCACGTCCAGCTTGCCACGTGCCACCCGCGCCGAAATCCGCTCGCGCATGGCCGGCTCCAGCGCACGCAGCTCGTCGGGCAGGCGCAGGCTGACATCGAGGAAGCGGTGGTTGACCGCGCGCATCTCGCACTGCAGGCGGCCCGCTTCGGTGGCGGCGTCGGCACTGGCGAACGCGGTCATGCTGCGGATGGACATGTTTTTTCCGGAAGGGAGCGAATGAGCGAATGGTAAACTCGCGCGCCCCGATGGTCAGCCGTGTGCCGGCGAGGATTTCGCGATGCAACGCCCCAGTGGTCGCACTCCAGAGCAAATGCGCGAGGTCGGCATCGTGCGCGGCTTCACCCGTCATGCGGAGGGCTCGGTGCTGGTGTCCTTCGGCGAAACCCGGGTGCTGTGCACGGCCAGCGTCGACAACAAGGTGCCGCCGTTTCTGCGCGGCAAGGGCGAAGGCTGGGTCACCGCCGAGTACGGCATGCTGCCGCGCTCCACGCATACCCGCTCCGACCGCGAAGCCGCACGCGGCAAGCAGGGTGGGCGCACGCTGGAAATCCAGCGCCTGATCGGCCGCAGCCTGCGCGCCTGCGTGAACCGCGCCGCGCTGGGCGAGCGCACCATCACCCTGGACTGCGACGTGCTGCAGGCCGATGGCGGCACCCGCACCGCGGCCATCACCGGCGCGTATGTGGCACTGGCCGATGCGGTGCGCGGGCTGCTGGATGCCGGCGCGCTGAAGACCGACCCGCTGCATGGCGCGATCGCCGCGGTCTCGGTCGGCGTGTACCGCGGCGTGCCGGTGCTGGATCTGGACTACGCCGAAGACAGCGACTGCGACACCGACATGAACCTGGTGATGAACGACGGCGGCGGCATCATCGAACTGCAGGGCACTGCCGAAGGCCATGCCTTCCGCCGCGACGAACTGGACGCGATGCTGGCGCTGGGCGAAGCCGGCTGCGCGCAGCTGTTCGAAGCCCAGCGCGTGGCCCTGGCCGGAGCATGAGCACTGCCGCGAGCACGGGCCAGATCGTGCTGGCCAGCGGCAACGCCGGCAAGCTGGCCGAGTTCCGCACCCTGTTTGCCGATGCCGGCATGAGCCTGCTCCCCCAATCGGATTTCGACGTCGACGATGCCGAGGAAACCGGGCTGAGTTTCATCGAAAACGCGATCCTCAAGGCGCGCCACGCCACCCGTGCCACCGGCCTGCCGGCGCTGGCCGATGACTCCGGCCTGTGCGTGGACGCGCTCGACGGGGCGCCGGGGCTGTATTCGGCACGCTATGCCGGGCGCCAGGACGATCACGCGGCCAATATCGACAAGCTGCTGCAGGAACTGGCCGAGGTGCCCGAGGCCGCACGCGGCGCACGCTTCGTCTGCGTGCTGGCCCTGCTGCGCCACGCCGAAGACCCGCAACCCCTGATCGCCGAGGGCGTCTGGGAAGGCCGCATCCTGAACGCACCGACCGGCAGCGGCGGCTTCGGCTACGACCCGGTGTTCTTCGTGCCCGATCACGGCATGAGCGCGGCGCAGCTGCCGGCCGAGGTCAAGCATCGCGCCAGCCACCGCGCCATCGCCATGCAGGCGCTGCGCCAGCAATTGGCCGCGCTGCGGTAGCCTTTCAGCCGACTGCGCCGGCCCTGCCGTCGCCACCCTCATGTCCACTCTGACTCCGCCCCCGCTGTCGCTGTACGTGCACCTGCCATGGTGCGTGCGCAAATGCCCGTATTGCGATTTCAATTCGCATGCGCAGAAGGGCGAGCTGCCGCTGGACGACTACATCGACGCGCTGATCCGCGACCTCGAATTCGACCTGCCGCTGGTCTGGGGCCGCACCGTGCATTCGGTGTTCTTCGGCGGCGGCACGCCGAGCCTGTTCCCGCCGGCGCAGATCGACCGCTTCCTCTGCGCAGCCGGCGCCCGCCTGCGTTTCGCGCCGGGCCTGGAAGTCACCCTCGAAACCAACCCCGGCACCGTCGAGCACGGCCCGTTCAGGGGCTACCGTGCCGCCGGCGTCAACCGCCTGTCCTTCGGTGTGCAGAGCTTCGATGACGGCTGCCTGCAACGCCTCGGCCGCATCCACTGTGCCGACGATGCCGAGCGCGCGGTGAAATCGGCGCAGGATGCCGGCTTCGACAACATCAACCTCGACCTGATGTATGCCCTGCCGGGGCAGACGCTGGCGATGGCCGAACTCGACGTCGAGCGCGCACTGGCCTTGTCGCCGCAGCACCTCAGCCATTATCAGTTGACGCTGGAGCCGAACACCCTGTTCGCGCTGCGCCCGCCGCCCGACCTGCCGGACGAGGATCTTGGCTGGGACATGCAGGAGGCCTGTCAGGCGCGCATCGCCGCGGCCGGCTTCGAGCATTACGAAGTCAGCGCCTACGCGCGCCCCGGCCACGCCTGCGCGCACAACCTCAACTACTGGCGCTTTGGTGATTACCTCGGCATCGGCGCCGGCGCTCACGGCAAGCTCACCTTGGGCAGCGAACAGCGCATCCTGCGTCGCTGGAAGCTCAAGCACCCGAACGCCTGGCTGCAGCATGCCGGCAGCGCGGCAGCGATCGGTGGCGAACAAACCCTGGATGCGACGCAGCTGCCGTTCGAGTTCATGCTCAATGCACTGCGCCTGGTCGATGGCTTCGAGTTGTCGTTGTTCGAGCAACGCACCGGTCTGCCGCTGGCCGCGATCGCCAGCGAGCTCGACAGCGCACGCGCGCGCGGCTGGCTGCAACCGGACGACACGGGCCGGCTGCGGCTCAGCGAGCTTGGTCGTCGCTTCACCAATGACGTGATCAGCCTGTTCCTGAAGAGCTGAGCGGCACACCCGCGCCGCCGGCGCACATGCCCGCTCCGTGGCCGATTCCGTAGAATCGGGGCTTTACCCTCTGGAGGCGTCATGGCCCGCGACGACATCCCCGCCCTTTACGCCGAGCACCTGGACACCTTGCGCCGGCGCGCCGACACCGCGCTGGAGCGCGGCGGCTTCGAACGCCTGCTGATCCCGAGCGGCACCCTGCACTACCAGGTGTTCGACGACCGCGACTATCCCTATGCGGTCAACCCCAACTTCAAGCACTGGCTGCCGCTGACCAATGCGCCGGGCAGCTGGATCGACTACGCACCGGGCAACAAGCCACGCCTGCTGTTCCTGCAGCCGCGCGACTACTGGCATGTGGTGCCGGCCGATCCGAGCGGTTACTGGGTCGAGCATTTCGACATCGAGATCATCCGCAAGGCCGAGGATGCGCTGCCGCTGCTGCCCGGCGTGGCGGTGCGCGCCGCGGTGCTGGGCGAGGCACAGAGCACGCTGGGCCATGTCGCGCCGAACAACCCGCAGGCGGTGCTGGCCCATCTCGACTACCACCGCGCGTTCAAGACCGCGTACGAGATCGAGATGATGCGCGCGGCCACCGCCCGCGGCGTGCGCGCGCATCGTGCCGCGCTGCGCGCCTTCCGTGCCGGTGCCAGCGAATTCGGCATCCACCTGGCCTATTGCCAGGCCGCCGGGCAGGATGCGATGGAGCTGCCCTACAACAACATCGTCGCGCTCAATGAACATGGCGCGGTGCTGCATTACACCGACCGCGACCGCCTGCCGCCGCAGCCGCCACGCAGCCTGCTGATCGATGCCGGTGCCAGCCACAATGGCTATGCCTGCGACATCACCCGCACCTGGTCGGCCGAGGACGACGAATTCAAGGCGATGATCGACGCGGTGGACGCGGCACAGCAGCAGATGTGCGCACAGGTCAGGGCGGGTACCGACTACCGCCAGCTGCACCTGGATGCACACCTGGCGCTGGCCGGCGTGCTCAAGGACTTCGGCCTGATCACGGTGGATGCCGATACCGCCGTGGAACTGGGCATTTCCAGTGCCTTCTTCCCGCATGGCATCGGCCATGGCATCGGCCTGCAGGTGCACGACGTGGCCGGCTTCGCCGCCTCCGACGAGGGCGGTGAAATCGAAAAACCCAAAGGCCACCCCTACCTGCGTTTGACCCGCACCCTTGCCCCCGGCATGGTGGTGACGATCGAACCCGGGCTGTACTTCATCGACATGCTGCTCGACGGACTGCGCAACGAGGACACCGGCCCGGCCATCGACTGGGACCGCGTGGAGCAGTTCAAGCCTTATGGCGGCATCCGCATCGAGGACGATGTGGTCTGCACCGAGGGCGAGCCGATCAACCTGACCCGCGAAGCGTGGGAGGAGAACAACGCATGAATATCCGCAAGCCGCTGCTGCTGGGCCTGGCCGTGACCGCAGCGCTCGCCGCCTGCCGCCAGCCCGCGGCCCCCGACAGCCACCGCGCCGAGTGCCTGGACTGGTCCGCCGGCATGGTCACGCTCGAAGGCATGGCCGAAGTGCGCACCGTTACTGCACCGGACAAGGACTATCGCCGTGCGCTGGTGCTGACGCTGGATGCCCCGGTCTGCGTGAATCCGCGCCCCGGCCGCGCCGGGGAGTTCCCCGCGCTGGAAGACGTGCGCCAGGTGGAACTGGTGCCGCGCAGTGATTTCGCCGACGCCTTCTCGCTGGCCGGACAGCGCGTCAGCGCGCAGGGCAGCCTGAGCCCGTTGTCGGGCGATGGTGCCGCCGAACCGCTGGGCCTGGTGCTGCAGACGCTCAAGCCCGCGCAATAAGCCGCCCGCCATCCACCGGGCACATGGCCCGCGACATCGTGCGGGCCATGTTCATTCGGCCATGAAGGCCTCGATCTCGTCGGCGCTGCGCGCCAGTTTGGCGGTCAGCACGCGATGACCCTCGCGGCGGATCGCGACGTCATCCTCGGTGCGGATGCCGATGCCACGCCACTTTGCCGCCACCGTGGTGTCGTCGGCCGCGACGTACAGGCCGGGCTCGATGGTGAACACCATGCCCGGCTCCAGCAGCCGCGGTTCCTCGTCGATGCGGTAATCGCCGACGTCATGCACGTCCAGCCCCAGCCAGTGCCCGGTCTTGTGGCGGTAGAAGCGCTGGTAGCTGCCATCGGCGAGATTCTTCTTCAGGCTGCCCTTGAGCAGGCCCAGTGACAGCAGGCCATCAGTGAGGGTTTCCACAGCCGCATCGTGGATCGCCGCCCACGGCTTGCCCGGCAGTGCCTGTGCCAGTGCCGCCGCCTGTGCCTGCCCGACCAGTTCGTGCAGCGCGCGTTGCGCGGCGCTGAAGCGTCCCGTCACCGGGAAGGTGCGGGTGATGTCGGCGGCATAGCCGCGATACTCCGCGCCGGCATCGATCAGCACCAGATCGCCATCGTGTGCCTGGCCGCGGTTGCTGACGTAATGCAGCACGCAGGCATTGGCGCCGGCGCCGACGATCGAGCCATACGCCGGCCAGGCATCGTGGGCGCGAAACACGCACTCGAGCTCGGCCTGCAATTCGTATTCGTGGATCCCCGGTCGCGCCGCGCGCATCGCCGCCTGGTGCGCGGCCACCGAGATGTCCGCCGCGTGCTGCATCAGGCGCAGCTCGTCGGCGGACTTGATCAGGCGCATCTCGTCGAGCAGATGGCCGAGTTCGAGGAACTCGTGCGGCGGTTGCGCTCCACGGCGCACCTGCGCGCGCACCCGGTTCAGCCAGCCGATCAGCTTGAGATCGAACTCGGTGTCATGGCCGAAGTGGTACCAGACACGGGAGCGCCCTTCCAGCAGGCCCGGCAGGATGTCATCGATGTCCTCGATGTCCCAGGCGTCGTCCATGCCGAGCACGTCCACCGCACCTTCCGGGCCCAGCCGCGGCCCGTCCCAGCCCTCGCGCTCGGCATCGCGCTCGCGGCAGAACAGCAGCGATTCGCCATGCGCGCGCCCCGGGGCCAGCACCAGCACCGAACGCGGCTCATCGAAGCCGGTCAGGTACCAGAAATCCGAATCCTGGCGATACGGGTAATGGGTATCGCGGCTGCGCACGCGCTCGGGCGCGGCGGGCACGATGACGATCGCATCCCCGCCGACCATGTGCATCAGCTGCTGGCGGCGCCTGGCGCAGGCCTTGGGGCCAAGGGCACGGTGCAAGGTGGACATGCGGCAGTCTCAGTGCAGGCGCTGGCGATGGCGCGGGCCGAGCGCACAGTCACCATGCAGCAGCAATACGGCGATGCGCACGAACTCCTCGATCTCGGCCAACGCCTGCTCATCTTCCTCGTCGTCGCCGGCCGACTCGGCCTCGGCCATCGCCAGCCGCGCCAGGTCCTGCAGCGCTTCGCTGCCCTCATCCGACAACGGCGGATTGGCACCCGCGGCAAGCCCGAACGCGCCGAGAAACGCGCGACACCAGTCGAACAGCGCATTGCCGCGCTCGTCCACCGGCACCGCGTCATCGGGCAGCAGCACGCCGAAGCCCAGCTCGCGATCCTCCATCGCCGCCACCGTGGCGTCACGCAACTGCGCGAGGCCGGCATCCTCGGGCTGCGCCAGATCCTCGTCGGCCAGCACCCGCCCGAGCCATGCGCCTTCCGCGCTGCCCCCCCCGGCCAGCCAGCCGCACAGCGCGCCATGCAATTCGGCCGGACTGACCGCCAGGCGCAGCGGCGCCAGGATCTGTTTCACCTCCTCCCACTGGGGCAACTCCATGCCTGGTTGCACCGGGCGTTTCTCCGTTTCGGGAATGACATCAGTGTATCGCGGCGGCGGCGCCGGGCATTGCGTGACCAATATCACGCCACGTACCCTGCAGGCAGCACATGGAAAAGCGGAACTTGGTTGATGTCGCCATTTCGATCCTGGTGGATCTCCCCTCGCATTGTCGCTGCAAGCAGCACGGCCGCCTGCCCGACTGCCGACGAGGCGATGGCAACCGCGGCGGCCCAGTCCTTCGTGATCGACCCGCTGCCAACGGACTGGCTGGCCTGGCCCTGGCTGTTGCTGTACGGCCTGGCTGCCGGCCTGCTGCTGGCATTCGTGCTGGGCGCGACGCTGCGTCGGCAACGTCATGCGCGACGCCATGCCACCGCCCTGCGCACGCATGAGGATCGCCTCGACCTGGCGTTGTGGGATTCGAGTGAGCTGCTGTGGGACTACAACATCGCCACCGGGCAGCTGACCATCAACCATCGCCCGGATGAGCACAGCACTGCACGCATCACGCACCCGGCGTGGGTGCATCCCGACGACAAGGACATGATCAACACGCGCCTGCGTCATTTCCTCGAGGGAGGTGGCGTCGGCTTCATCACCGCGCGTCATCGGGTGCGCTATGCGGATCGCGACTGGCACTGGGTCAACATCCGTGGGCGCGCGGTGGAGCGTGACAGCCATGGCCAGGTGCTGCGGCTGTCAGGCAGTGCGCGCGACGTCACCGCGAGCATGGCCGTCGAGCAGGCGCAGCTGATCGCCACCGAGGTGTTCCAGACCATGGCCGAAGCCGTGGTGGTGCTGGATGAGGGCTTTCGCATCGTTTCGGCCAACGATGCATTGCTGTCGATGACCTCGCATGAGCTCGATGCGCTTCTGGGCCAGGGCATGGACTTCCTCTCCGGGCTCCCGCAGGCGCGGCAGGTGCTCGCGGACATGCACCGTGACCTCATTGCCCACGGCCACTGGCAAGGCGAGGTGTGGCACCGCGGGCGCGACCGGCAACCGTTGCTGTGCCGGGCCAAGGCCACCCGGGTAACGCATGAGGCGAACACCTCCACCGGTGCCGGCACCCACTACGTGGTGGTGCTGGCCGACATCACCGAGCAGCGCCATGCCGAACAGGAACTGCGCCGGCTCGCCGATTACGATGTGCTGACGCGACTGCCCAATCGCCTGCTGTTCCAGCGCCGCCTCGACACCATTGTCGAAAGTCACCGCGATGGACGCCAGTTCGCGGTCATGTTCCTCGATCTCGACCATTTCAAGGACATCAACGACTCGCTCGGCCACGCCGCCGGCGACCGTGCCTTGCAGGTCGCCGCCGACCGCTTGCGCGAGATCGCCGGTCCCTCGCGCCTGCTGGCCCGTCTGGGTGGCGACGAGTTCACCATGGTGCTGGAAGGCATCCGCCATGAGGACGAAGCCTTCACCGTCGCACGCACCGTGCTCGAGCAGTTCTCCAGCCCGATGCAGCTCGACCACAACCTCGGTTTCCTGATTACCCCCTCGATCGGCATCAGCCTGTATCCCGAGGACGGCGAAGACGGCGAAACCCTGCTGCGGCGTGCCGATACCGCGATGTACCAGGCCAAGGCCGGTGGCCGCCGCATGTACCTGCGGTACCAGCCGGAAATGGATGCCGCCACCCTGCGTCGCCTGCAACTGGGCAGCCAGTTGCGCGGCGCCATCGAACGCGGCGAGGTGCATCTGGTGTTCCAGCCGCGCGCCTGGCTCAAGAGCGGGCGCATCGCCGGCATGGAGGCCTTGCTGCGCTGGCATCACCCCGAACTGGGCGAGGTCGCGCCTTCGCTGTTCATCCCGCTGGCCGAAGAAACCGGGCTGATCGACGAGCTCGGCGCCTGGGCGGCACATACCGCCTGCCGCACGCTGGCCGACTGGGATCGCGATGGTTTGCCGCGCATCAGCATGGCGATCAACGTGTCCTCGGTGCAGCTGCAACGCGACGACCTGCCCCACCAGCTTGCCGAAGCCGCGCGCGCGCATGGCATCGCACCCGGACGGCTGGAAGCGGAGGTGACTGAAAGCGTGCTGCTGGACCAGCCACCCCAGGTCATCGAGCGCCTGCGCCAGATGCGCGGCATGGGCATGCGCCTGTCGGTGGACGACTTCGGCACCGGCTTCTCCTCGCTGGCCTACCTGCGCGATCTGCCCTTCAACACCTTGAAGATCGACCGCGCCTTCGTCACCAACCTGACCGAAGACCGCCGCAACGAGGCGCTGGTGGTCGCGATCATCGCCATGGCCCGCGCGCTGGGCATGCGGGTGGTTGCCGAGGGAGTGGAAACGGCCGAACAGATGCACCGCCTGCGCGAGCTCGGCTGCGACCAGGCGCAGGGGTTCCACATCTCGCAGCCGCTCCCGCCCGATGACTGCCGCGGCCTGCTGGCGCAGGAAGCCGACTCCCTGCTGCTTGACCGCCTGTCCCCGCCCTGACAAGGTGCGCTGATGGACCCGAATGATTCGCTCCCGCGCCTGCAGCAGCTGCTCGACCGCCTGCATGTCCTGATCGAGCGCCAACAGCGCCTGCTCGAGGAAAACCACGGCCTGCGCCAGCAGCAGGAGCAATTGATTCTGGAACGGGCACGCCTGGTGGCGCGCAACGAAGAAGCACGCAGCCGGGTCGAGGCGATGATCCAGCGACTGAAAGCACTGGAGCAACACACGTGAGCGAGCGCAACGAAGCCACCGAAGCGGTCAGCGTGCGCATCCTCGAGCGCGATTACACGGTCGGCGCCCGCCCTGCCGAGCGCGACAGCCTGCTGGCCGCGGCACGCGCGCTGGACATGCGCATGCGCGAGCTGCGCGGCGACAATCGCATGGTGGCGATGGAACGGATCGCGGTGCTGGCCGCCCTCAACCTGGCGCATGAACTCGAGCTGCTGCGCGAGCGCAACCGCGAACACGACCGCGCCATGAATGCAGCGCTGGATGTGCTCGAGCAACGCCTGGCGCGCCTGCCGGCGGAGTGAATGCCCGCGGGCGGCTGCCATTCATGCAGTCCGCGGCGGGAAGGCTATACTGCAGGTGTGTCCTCTGCCTTGAGCGACAGCGCGCAAAACATATTGCCTTGTCCCTATAGACGACACCGGGTCCGCGAAGCCCGCCAGGGGTGCAAGTCCGCCACGCAGCGGAAAGCCCGAAGGTCGGCAAGCGTTCCCACTTGAACCCCGGGTTCAAGGTCGTTTCGCCGCATCGCCACGGCGGAGGATGCCACACCGGAACCCGCGCCACGAGCGCGGGTTTCCTTTTGCGCGCGTCCACGCGGCCTCCACATTTGCGCGTCATGCCCTGCCTACAATGCCGCCATGAGCCTGCCATCACCCAATCGCGCCGAATTGCGCATGCGCCGGCGCGCGATCGAACCACCGGCACGCATGCTGGCCGCCGAAATGGTCGCGCAACGCCTGCTGGAACTGCCCGATGCCCCGATCTCCGGCCATGTCGCCGGCTATTGGGCAATGGATGGCGAGCTGCCGCTGCACGTGTGGCAACTGCGCCTGCCGGCGGCCTGCGTCTATTGCCTGCCGGTGCTGGACACCCACGCGCAGATCCTGCGCTTCGCGCCATGGCGCCCGGGTGATGCACTGGTATCCAATCGCTATGGCATTCCCGAACCCGAAATCACCCCGGACACACTGCTCGATGCGCGCGAGATGGCGATGATCGCGCTGCCGCTGACCGGCTTCGACCGCCACGCCCGGCGCTTGGGCATGGGCGGTGGCTGGTACGATCGCACCCTGGCCTTCCGCAGCGAACAGCCTGCGCCGCCGCTGGCGATCGGCGTCGGCTTCGATCTGCAGGAAGTCTCCGAAATCGTGGCAGAACCGTGGGACATTGCCTGCGATGCCATCGTCACCGAAACCCGCACCCTGCACAGGGCCCCGGCATGAGCACCCGCAAGAAATACTGGTTGATGAAGTCCGAACCCGGCGACTTCTCCATCGACGACCTCGAGCGCGTTCGCAATGAACCCTGGACCGGCGTGCGCAATTACCAGGCACGCAATTTCATGCGCCAGATGAAACCCGGCGATGGTGTGCTGTTCTACCACTCCAACTGCGAAGTCCCGGGCATCTATGGCGTGGCCGAGGTCACCAGCCTGCCCTACCCCGACCCGACCCAGTTCGATCGCAGCTCGAAGTACCACGACCCCAAGGCCACGCAGGAGGAGCCGCGCTGGCAGCTGGTCGATGTCGGCTACGTGCGCACCCTGCCGCAGCCGCTGGCACTGGCCGAGATCCGCGAACACGCCGACGCGCTGGGCGAGGAGTTCGCCCTGATCCGCAAGGGCTCGCGGCTGTCGGTGATGCCGGTGACCAGCGCGCAATGGAAGCTGCTGCTGGCACTTGCCGAATAGGCCGCACGGTCTGCGCCCGGGCTCGATGGCCTGGCTCCTGCTACGATGCCTGCCCCTGTCGCGTTCACCCTCCGCATGTCCGAAGCCAAGCGCCTGGCCGCCGAAAAAGCCCTGGATTACGTCGAAGACGGCATGATCGTCGGTGTCGGCACCGGCTCCACCGTGGCCTATTTCATCGATGCGCTGGGCCGCGAACCGGAGCGCATCAAGGGTGCGGTGTCGAGCTCCGAACAAAGCAGCGAGCGCCTGCGCCGCCACGGCATCGAGGTGCTCGACCTCAACCACACCGGGCAACTGGCGCTGTACGTGGACGGTGCCGACGAATGCGACCCGCACAAGCGCCTGATCAAGGGCGGTGGCGCGGCGCTGACGCGGGAAAAGATCATCGCCCAGGCCAGCCAGCGCTTCGTGTGCATCATCGATCCGGGCAAGCGCGTCGACGTGCTTGGTCGCTTCCCGCTGCCGGTCGAGGTGATCCCGATGGCGCGCAGCCTGGTGGCGCGCGAGATCCTCGCCCTGTGCGGCGGCCAACCGGTGTTCCGCATGGCAGCCGAGGACCGCGCCGTGGTCACCGACAACGGCAACGTGATTCTCGACATCCACCACCTGTCGATCAGCGACCCCGAAGGGCTGGAAGAGGCGATCAACCAGATCCCCGGCGTGGTCAGCGTGGGCCTGTTCGCGCGCCGTCCGGCCGACATCGTGATCGTCGGCGGCGAGCCACCGCTGCTGCTCTGACGCACGCGCCGCCCCGCCGCAGCCGGCCTGAAACGCACCCGCCAAGCATCGAGTACCCCGCGACGATCCGCGTCGCAGCGGCTGCGACGCCGGCATGGCATTTAGTCGAAACGTGAGTTTCGCGCCGCGGCCTGAGATGCCCGGCACGGATACTGCCGGGCCGGCCCGCGTGGCCGTCCGGCCTGCTCGCGCTGCCTTTCGCCTGCCTGCCCTGTCGCCATGTCCCTGCGTTGCCTGTTCGTCGATTTCAATTCGTATTTCGCCTCGGTCGAGCAGGAGGATGCCCCCGAACTGCGCGGCCGACCGCTGGTGGTGGCGCCGGTGATGACCGCGAGCACCTGCTGCATCGCCGCCAGCCACGAGGCCAAACTCCATGGCATCCGTACCGGCACGCCGGTGTGGCAGGCGCTGCAAGCCTGCCCGGACCTGGTGGTGATGCCGGCACGCCCCTCGCGCTACGTCGAACTGCATCACCGGCTGATGGACGCGATCGGCGAATGCATCCCGCATGGTGCGCCCGAATCGATCGACGAGGTGCCGTGCTGGCTGCTTGGTCGCGAGCGCCAGCGCGAGAACGCGATCGCCATCGCCGAGGCGATCAAGCGCCGCATCGCCGCCGAATATGCCGCAATCCGCTGCTCGATCGGCATCGCGCCGAACAAGTTCCTCGCCAAGACCGCCTCGGACATGCAAAAACCCGACGGCCTCACCGTGATCGAGCAGGCCGACCTGCCACAGGCCCTGCATCCGCTGGCGCTGGGTGACCTGTGCGGGATCGGCCACTCGATGCGTCAGCGCCTCGTCGCAGCGGGTATCGACTCGGTGGCCGAGCTGTGCGCCGCTCCGCGCCAACGCCTGCGCGCGATCTGGGGTGGCGTGGAGGGTGAACGATTCTGGATGCGCCTGCGCGGGATGGAGCTGCCGGCGCTGCCCACCCGGCGCGGCTCGGTCGGCCATTCGCATGTGCTCGATCCGGCGCTGCGGCATTTCGCCGGCATGCGTTCGGTACTGTTCAAGCTGCTGGCCAAGGCGGCGATGCGCCTGCGCCGCGACGGGCTGGTGGCACGCGGCCTGCAGCTGCATGTGAGATTCGTCGGCCTGGAGCAACGCTACAGCCGGGAAACCCGTTTCGAGGCCCTGTCCGATACACCCACCCTTCTGCACCTGCTGAGCGAACAACTGCAGCCGCTCGATGCCGCCCGGCGCAACGGACGCTGGCAGGAAAAGCGGCATCCGCCGCTGTCGGTCGCGGTCACCCTGTTGCGCGTGGCCGAAGCCGCGCGGCAAAGTCATGAACTGCTGCCGCGGCGGGAACGCGATCACCAGGTCAGCGCGGCGCTGGATCGGATAAACCGACGCTTCGGCCCCGACACGCTGTATTTCGGCACCATGCAAACGGCGATCAGGAAGGACGCCGCACCGATGCGCATCCCGTTTGCCAACATCCCGCGGCTTGAAACCGAAGACGAATCCGCCGGCCGCCGGCAGCGCGCCAGCGAAGCCCTGATGCTGCTGCGCGAGCGCCAGTTCAAGGTGCTGGCCGAGGCCGCGCATCGCCAGGCCAGGCGCCCGGGGGCGACACGCAAACCGATGCGCGCCGGTGCCGGCGGCTGGCAACGGCAGAAGAAAACGGAACCGCCAGCGGCACAGACGCAAGGCACGCTGCCACTTTTCCCGCCCGGCTGAGGGGCGGCAGGCGGGTTTTGCACAACCGGAAAAACAAGATCTGCGGGCCGTGGCTGCCGGCATGCTCCGCCTGCCGGGAATCCCGCGTGGCGCCTTGCGTTCGTGCAATGCGCAAAAAGAAAGACGCCCCGCATCAGGGATGCGGGGCGTCCGGAATAAATCTGGCGATGACCTACTCTCGCATGCTGAGTGCACACTACCATCGGCGCAGCTGCGTTTCACTTCCGAGTTCGGGATGGGGTCGGGTGGTTCCACAGCGCTAATGTCGCCAGAAAGCTGGGAAGTGTCGCGTGGGCGGCAAGCCGCTTCGCGCCAACTTTCATGGGGACGGAATGTAGCGAGTGCCTGGTCGAAGAACACGCAGACGCGCGTCTTGGCTCAAGGCCACTTGAGGTTATATGGTCAAGCCTCACGGCTCATTAGTACTGGTTAGCTCAATACATTGCTGTACTTACACACCCAGCCTATCAACCACCTAGTCTTGATGGTGCCTTCAGGGGGCTTGTGCCCCGGGAAATCTCATCTTGAGGCGCGCTTCCCGCTTAGATGCTTTCAGCGGTTATCGCTTCCGAACGTAGCTACCCGGCAGTGCCACTGGCGTGACAACCGGAACACCAGAGGTTCGTCCACTCCGGTCCTCTCGTACTAGGAGCAGCCCCTCTCAAATTTCCAACGCCCATGGCAGATAGGGACCGAACTGTCTCACGACGTTCTGAACCCAGCTCGCGTACCACTTTAAATGGCGAACAGCCATACCCTTGGGACCGACTACAGCCCCAGGATGTGATGAGCCGACATCGAGGTGCCAAACTCCGCCGTCGATATGAACTCTTGGGCGGAATCAGCCTGTTATCCCCGGAGTACCTTTTATCCGTTGAGCGATGGCCCTTCCATACAGAACCACCGGATCACTAAGTCCTACTTTCGTACCTGCTTGAGCCGTCACTCTTGCAGTCAAGCACGCTTATGCCTTTGCACACAGTGCGCGATGTCCGACCGCGCTGAGCGTACCTTCGAGCTCCTCCGTTACTCTTTGGGAGGAGACCGCCCCAGTCAAACTACCCACCATACACGGTCCCCGACCCGGATAACGGGCCTAGGTTAGAACGTCAAGCACATCAGGGTGGTATTTCAAGGATGGCTCCATGCCAGCTGGCGCCGACACTTCAAAGCCTCCCACCTATCCTACACAGACGAACTCAACGTTCAGTGTAAAGCTATAGTAAAGGTTCACGGGGTCTATCCGTCTTGCCACGGGAACGCTGCATCTTCACAGCGATTTCAATTTCACTGAGTCTTGGGTGGAGACAGTGCCGCCATCGTTACGCCATTCGTGCAGGTCGGAACTTACCCGACAAGGAATTTCGCTACCTTAGGACCGTTATAGTTACGGCCGCCGTTTACTGGGGCTTCGATCAAGAGCTTCGCCTTGCGGCTGACCCCATCACTTAACCTTCCAGCACCGGGCAGGCGTCACACCCTATACGTCCACTTTCGTGTTTGCAGAGTGCTGTGTTTTTGATAAACAGTCGCAGCGGCCTGGTATCTGCGGCCCCCCTCAGCCCAGTCACGCATGTGACCACCAAAGGGGGCGTACCTTCTCCCGAAGTTACGGTACCATTTTGCCTAGTTCCTTCACCCAAGTTCTCTCAAGCGCCTGAGAATTCTCATCCTACCCACCTGTGTCGGTTTACGGTACGGTCTGCGTAAGCTGAAGCTTAGGAGCTTTTCCTGGAAGCGTGGTATCAGTCACTTCGCTCAATGTGAGCTCGTCTCGGTGCTCGGCATAGAGGTTCCCGGATTTGCCTAAGAACCATGCCTACCGCCTTTCCCCCGGACAACCAACGCCGGGTAGACCTAACCTTCTCCGTCCCTCCATCGCACTTACGCGAGGTGCTGGAATATTAACCAGCTTCCCATCGACTACGCATTTCTGCCTCGCCTTAGGGGCCGACTCACCCTGCGCCGATTAACGTTGCGCAAGGAAACCTTGGGCTTTCGGCGTGCGGGCTTTTCACCCGCATTATCGTTACTCATGTCAGCATTCGCACTTCCGATACCTCCAGCAAGCCTCTCGACTCACCTTCGCAGGCGTACGGAACGCTCCTCTACCGCGCATGCAAAGCATGCACCCCAAGCTTCGGTTTACCGCTTAGCCCCGTTAAATCTTTCGCGCAGACCGACTCGACCAGTGAGCTATTACGCTTTCTTTAAAGGATGGCTGCTTCTAAGCCAACCTCCTGGCTGTCTATGCCTTTCCACATCGTTTACCACTTAGCGGTAATTGGGGACCTTAGCTGTGGGTCTGGGTTGTTTCCCTTTCCACGACGGACGTTAGCACCCGCCGTGTGTCTCCCATGCATTCCTTCTCGGTATTCGGAGTTTGCCATGGTTTGGTAAGTCGCGATGACCCCCTAGCCATAACAGTGCTCTACCCCCGAGAGGATTCACATGAGGCGCTACCTAAATAGCTTTCGAGGAGAACCAGCTATCTCCGGGTTCGATTAGCTTTTCACTCCTAATCACACCTCATCCCCTACCTTTGCAACGGGAGTGGGTTCGGGCCTCCAGTTCGTGTTACCGAACCTTCACCCTGGGCATGACTAGATCACCCGGTTTCGGGTCTACTGCCTGCGACTATGCGCCCTGTTCAGACTCGGTTTCCCTTCGCCTCCCCTATACGGTTAAGCTTGCCACAGACAGTAAGTCGCTGACCCATTATACAAAAGGTACGCAGTCACCCCGAAGGGCTCCTACTGCTTGTACGCACACGGTTTCAGGTTCTATTTCACTCCCTTCACCAGGGTTCTTTTCGCCTTTCCCTCACGGTACTGGTTCACTATCGGTCGGTCAGTAGTATTTAGCCTTGGAGGATGGTCCCCCCATGTTCAGACAGGGTTTCTCGTGCCCCGCCCTACTCTATTTCATCCAAATGGCCCTTTCGCATACAGGGCTATCACCTTCTATGGCCGGACTTTCCAGACCGTTTTGCTAGAACCAAATGGACTTTTGGGCTAATCCCCGTTCGCTCGTCACTACTAAGGGAATCTCGGTTGATTTCTTTTCCTACGGTTACTTAGATATTTCAGTTCACCGCGTTCGCTTCGTACACCTATGTATTCAGTGCACGATACCCCTAAGGGTGGGTTTCCCCATTCGGACATCGCCGGATCAAAGCTTGTTGCCAGCTCCCCGACGCTTTTCGCAGGCTGCCACGTCCTTCATCGCCTCTGACCGCCAAGGCATCCACCGTGTGCGCTTATTCGCTTGACCATATAACCCCAAGTTGCCTCGGAGCCATACAACCTGTCGCGCGAATATCAACGACATTTCAAATGTTTAGGTGCATCACTGCACCCGCCTTAGCCTCAACGACACGTCTTGAGTATTCTTCAATCTCAAACGCTCGCTACATTCCGGTTTTCACAGAACGCATCCGGGCCTCAACGCCAGGATGCTTCAAATCAATGTTCGTGTACGCTTCCGATCCAGATTCTCGGCTTTCGACGACCCTTGGCGCATGTGCCAGGGTGGTGGGTCTGGGAGGACTCGAACCACCGACCTCACCCTTATCAGGGGTGCGCTCTAACCACCTGAGCTACAGACCCGTTGTCTTCGCCAGTTTGGTGGAGCCTGTCGGGATCGAACCGACGACCCCCTGCTTGCAAAGCAGGTGCTCTCCCAGCTGAGCTAAGGCCCCAGTATTGGGGACGTTTCCTCGGCCATGCCGGGAATCTGGATGCAGGTTACTTGTGCGGACGCCTGGCAGACTTGGTCTGCCGTGTCTCTAAAGGAGGTGATCCAGCCGCACCTTCCGATACGGCTACCTTGTTACGACTTCACCCCAGTCATCGGCCACACCGTGGTAAGCGCCCTCCCGAGGGTTAAGCTACCTACTTCTGGTGCAACAGACTCCCATGGTGTGACGGGCGGTGTGTACAAGGCCCGGGAACGTATTCACCGCAGCAATGCTGATCTGCGATTACTAGCGATTCCGACTTCATGGAGTCGAGTTGCAGACTCCAATCCGGACTGAGAGAAGGTTTCTGGGATTGGCTTGCCCTCGCGGGTTTGCAGCCCTCTGTCCTTCCCATTGTAGTACGTGTGTAGCCCTGGCCGTAAGGGCCATGATGACTTGACGTCATCCCCACCTTCCTCCGGTTTGTCACCGGCGGTCTCCCTAGAGTTCCCACCATTACGTGCTGGCAAATAGGGACAAGGGTTGCGCTCGTTGCGGGACTTAACCCAACATCTCACGACACGAGCTGACGACAGCCATGCAGCACCTGTGTCACGGTTCCCGAAGGCACCAATCCATCTCTGGAAAGTTCCGTGCATGTCAAGGCCAGGTAAGGTTCTGCGCGTTGCATCGAATTAAACCACATACTCCACCGCTTGTGCGGGCCCCCGTCAATTCCTTTGAGTTTCAGTCTTGCGACCGTACTCCCCAGGCGGCGAACTTAACGCGTTAGCTTCGATACTGAGTTCCAAGTTGAACCCAACATCCAGTTCGCATCGTTTAGGGCGTGGACTACCAGGGTATCTAATCCTGTTTGCTCCCCACGCTTTCGTGCCTCAGTGTCAGTGCTGGCCCAGGTAGCCGCCTTCGCCACGGATGTTCCTCCTGATATCTACGCATTTCACTGCTACACCAGGAATTCCGCTACCCTCTACCGCACTCTAGCCTGCCAGTATCAAATGCAGTTCCCAGGTTGAGCCCGGGGCTTTCACATCTGACTTAACAAACCACCTACGCACGCTTTACGCCCAGTAATTCCGAGTAACGCTTGCACCCTTCGTATTACCGCGGCTGCTGGCACGAAGTTAGCCGGTGCTTATTCTTTGGGTACCGTCATGACTTCCGGGTATTAACCGAAAGCTTTTCTTTCCCAACAAAAGGGCTTTACAACCCGAAGGCCTTCTTCACCCACGCGGCATGGCTGGATCAGGCTTTCGCCCATTGTCCAATATTCCCCACTGCTGCCTCCCGTAGGAGTCCGGGCCGTGTCTCAGTCCCGGTGTGGCTGATCATCCTCTCAGACCAGCTACGGATCGTCGCCTTGGTGGGCCATTACCCCTCCAACTAGCTAATCCGACATCGGCTCATCCAATCGCGCAAGGTCCGAAGATCCCCTGCTTTCACCCGTAGGTCGTATGCGGTATTAGTCCCGGTTTCCCGAGGTTATCCCCCACGACTGGGCAGATTCCGATGTATTCCTCACCCGTCCGCCACTCGCCAGCCAAGAGAGCAAGCTCTCTTGCTGCTGCCGTTCGACTTGCATGTGTTAGGCCTGCCGCCAGCGTTCACTCTGAGCCAGGATCAAACTCTTCACTTAAACTTGCTCCGGAACCGAAGTTCCGAAATTGCTTGAGTGCAGACTTCGTCCAGACCCGAATCACTCGCTGCATATCGCTATGCATGAATTGACTTGGTTCTGTTTGAACGTCTTGCTTGTGAACAAACTTCCATCCACCAGACGTCCGCACAAGTCACCTGCGTACACTTTCAAAGATCCGCGGGTTGGCCTCAGCGCCGTCCCGTTTGCTCCGTTGGGCATGTCGCCCGAGGGAGCCGACCATCTTACAGCAGATTTGGTCCTTGTCAACACCTCGTCAAGAACTTTTTTCTGCCGCCTCACCGCGACGAGTCCGTCGAGGTGAGCCGCCCATCATAGCGCGCTTTTTCGATTCGTCAACACCCTGATCGAAAAATTTTTGCCTGATGGCCCCGCCTCGAAGGTGCGCTCCGTGGCGGGCCGCGCATTGTGCATGAATGCGGGGCACAAGGGAAGCCCTTGCGCGCTGATCGCGACACCGCCGCGCCCATGCGCACCGTGTTGCGGCTGCCGGTGCAGAATGTGGCCTTCCCGCACGCACCGGAGTCGATGCCATGCCCGCCCTGATCCGTCGCGCACTGCTCGCGCTGTTCCTGATTGCACCGCTGGCCGCCTGCGCCACCGATGGTCGCCATTGGGTGGAGCTGGCCGGCAAGCGCTACCAGGTGGAAGTGGCACGCGATGATGCCAGTCGTGCGCGTGGGCTGATGTTCCGCGAAGCCATGGACGCCGACCACGGCATGCTGTTCATCCACGAGCACGAAGCGCCGCAGGCGTACTGGATGAAGAACACGCGCATCGCGCTGGACATCCTCTACTTCGATTCGGCACGCCGCCTGGTCAGTCAGCAGCGCGATGTGCCGCCGTGCATCCTCGGCGATCGTTGCCCGTCGTATCCGAGCGAAGGGCCGGCGCTGTACGTGCTGGAGTTGAACGCCGGTCAGGCCGAAGCGCTCGACTTGCAAGACGGCGCGGAACTCACCTTCGGCCCCGGCATCGACGCTGCGCGCAAGTAACGTCCGCCACGCGCCTGACGCAGTGACCGCAGCAGAGTCGGTACGAGAGTCGTACCGACAGCCTGCGCGCGCTCAGGCTTCCTGCATGTCGAAGTCGGCCTTGGTCACGCCGCAATCGGGGCAGGTCCAGGTTTCGGGCACGTCTTCCCAGCGCGTGCCGGGCGCGATGCCGTCCTCGGGCAGGCCCGCCGCTTCGTCATAGATGAAGCCGCAGACCACGCACATCCAGGTGCGGAAAGGGACGGAATCGGCGCTGCTTCGGGACATGACGCTCACGGGATGATCGGTGAAGATGCGCATTGTCCCATTCGCCACGCCTCCGCGCATGAGCTCGATGCCTTTCCCCGCACGCGGCCTGTATCTGCTGACACCCGACAGCGTCGATGGCGATACGCTGCCCGCACGCATCGCGCCGTTGCTGCCACACGTCGCCGCGCTGCAGTACCGCAACAAGCTGGCCACGGCCGATGAGCGCTTGCGGCAGGCGCGTGCGCTGCGCGAGCTGTGCCGTGAAGCCGGGGTGTGCTTCATCGTCAACGACGACATGCACCTGGCGCGCGAGGTCGATGCCGATGGCGTGCACCTGGGTCGGGACGATGGCGACATCGCCACTGCGCGCGCCCTGCTCGGCGCCGGACGCGTGGTCGGCGCGAGCTGCTACGACGAGCTGCAGCGCGCGCACGACGCCGCCCAAGCCGGCGCCGATTACATCGCCTTCGGTGCGTTGTTTGCCTCCGCCACCAAGCCGCAGGCACGACGCGCGATGCCGGTATTGTTCACGCAGGCCGCAGCGCTCGGCGTGCCGCGGGTGGCGATCGGTGGCATCACGGCGGACAATGCAGGCACGGCGGTCGCCCTCGGCGCCGATGTGCTGGCGGTGATCGGCGGCGTGTTCGATGCGCGCGATCCGATCGCCGCCGCACGCACCATTGCTGCCGCCTGCAACCCGAATCCTTCGTCAAGAGAATCCGCATGAACCACCCCCGCTCCCACGACCTGTTCACCCGCGCCCAGAACCTGCTGCCCGGCGGGGTCAATTCGCCGGTGCGCGCGTTCAAGTCGGTCGGCGGCGAGCCGTTCTTCGTGCAGCGCGCGGAAGGGCCGTACCTGTTCGATGTCGATGGCAACCGCTACATCGACTACGTGGGTTCCTGGGGGCCGATGATCGTTGGCCACAACCACCCGCAGGTGCTGCAGGCGGTGATCGATGCCGCGCGCGACGGGCTGTCCTTCGGCACGCCCAATCCGCTGGAAGTGACCATGGCCGAGGCGATCACCCAACTGGTGCCCAGCTGCGAGATGGTGCGCATGGTCAATTCCGGCACCGAAGCCACGCTGTCGGCGATCCGCTTGGCACGTGGCGCCACCGGGCGCAGCCGCATCGTCAAGTTCGAAGGCTGCTACCACGGCCACGGCGACAGCTTCCTGGTCAAGGCCGGCAGCGGCGCGCTGACCTTCGGCGTGCCGACCTCGCCGGGCGTGCCCAAGGCGCTGGCGGATCTGACCCTGACCCTGCCCTACAACGACTTCGATGCGGCGACCAAGCTGTTCGATGAATGTGGCGCCGACATCGCCGGTCTGATCATCGAGCCGGTGGTCGGCAATGCCAACTGCCTGCCGCCGCGGGACGGTTACCTGCAGCACCTGCGCGAGTTGTGCACGCAGCATGGCGCGCTGCTGATCTTCGACGAGGTGATGACCGGCTTCCGCGTGGCCCTCGGCGGTGCGCAGGCGCGTTACGGAGTGACGCCGGACCTGTCCACCTTCGGCAAGATCATCGGCGGCGGCATGCCGGTCGGCGCCTATGGCGGGCGCCGCGAGCTGATGCAGCAGATCGCGCCGTCCGGCCCGATCTACCAGGCCGGCACGCTGTCAGGCAATCCGGTGGCGATGGCCGCGGGGCTGGCGATGCTCGAGCTGATCCAGGCACCGGGCTTCCACGAGGCACTGGAAGCGGCTTCCAACCGCCTGTGCGACGGGCTGGAAGAGGCCGCGCGCGCGGCCGGGGTGCCGTTCTCCACCCAGCGCGTGGGCGGCATGTTCGGGCTGTTCTTCAATGCCGACAAGGTCGATACCTTCGCCGCCGCCACCGCCTGCGACAGCGCCGCGTTCAACCGCTTCTTCCATGCGATGCTCGAGCGCGGCGTGTTCCTCGCACCATCGGCGTTCGAGGCCGGCTTCGTGTCCTCGGCGCATGATGCGGCGGTGATCGACGCCACCATCGCCGCCGCGCGCGACGCCTTCGCCAGCCTCTGAGCGGCACGACCATGCATCCGCGCAAATCCCGGCACAAGGATCAGAGCGATGGCGGCTTTTTCGAGCGCAGCCATCTGCCGGCCAGCGAAACCGGTCTGCGCTACAAGCTGTTCCGCCTGTTCTTCCACCACAACCACCGCGACGAGCGCAATTTCGACCTGCTGCTGATCGGCGTGATCCTCGCCAGCGTGCTGGTGGTGATGCTCGACAGCGTGCCGTGGATCAAGGCCAAGTGGCATTCGCAGCTGTACCTGGCCGAGTGGATGTTCACCCTGATTTTCGCCGTCGAATACGTGGCGCGGATCTGGGTGGTGAAGCGGCCGCGACGCTACGTCAACAGCTTCTTCGGCGTGATCGACCTGTTGGCGATCCTGCCCACCTTTCTCTCGCTGCTGTTCCCGGCCAGTGCCTCGCTGGCGGTGGTGCGCATCCTGCGCCTGCTGCGCATCTTCCGCATCCTCAAGCTGGTCGAATACTCCAGCGAAGCGGGCATGCTGATCCAGGCGCTGCTGCGCAGCCGGCGCAAGATCCTGGTATTCGTCACCACCCTGCTGACCATCACCGTGATCTTCGGTGCGCTGATGTACGTGGTCGAAGGCCCGGCGCATGGCTTCCACAGCATCCCCACCGGCATGTACTGGGCGGTGGTGACCATGGCCACGGTCGGCTTCGGCGACATCGCGCCGGGCACCGCGCTCGGCCGCTTCATCACCTCGACCCTGATCATCATCGGTTACAGCATCATCGCCGTGCCCACCGGCATCTACACCGCGGAGCTGGCGCGCACCATGCGCGAGCGCGGCCGGGTGCGCGTGCGCTGCACCCAGTGCGGCCTGCTCGATCACGACGTGGATGCCTGGTACTGCCGCAAATGCGGCCAGGTGCTGCCGGACAACGAGCCCGACGAGGACTGACCCAGCCGCACATGCGCCCGCCACGCGCAGGTCCGGCGCGCGCATGACGGCGCGGATCGGCCGTGGGAGCGGCCGTGGGAGCGGCCTGTGGCAGACCCTTCCCGGGCCCATCATTCCCGGGCACGTTCGGAGCGAAGCTACAGCCGGGCATCACCTCCAAAAGAGAATGGAAACGAGAATGATTCTCGTTTAATATTGCATCCCGCGCGCAGCCAGCTGCTGATGCAAGTGAGCGCGAATCCATTCATTGACCACATCCTTGGAGCCTTTCGATGCCCACCCATCCTGCACGCGCGCCACGCCGTCGTGCCCTCACCCGTGCGCTGTGGCTGTCACTTGCCGCCCCCGCCAGCGCCTTCGCCGTCGACGCCGCCGTCGATCCAACCCCGCAACAGCTCGATGTGGTGCGGGTGATCGGCAAGATCGAAGATCCGCAATCAAGCATGGGCTCGGCCTACGTGCTCAGCGAGCGCGAATTGCACAAGTTCGGCTCGTCCAATGCCAATGACGTGCTCGGCACCGTGCCCGGCGTGTATACCCGCGAGGAGTCCGGCCTCGGCCAGTTCCCGCGCATCGGCATCCGCGCTTCCAGCGCCGGGCGCAGCGACCGCATCAGCGTGCTGGAGGACGGCATTCCCGCAGCGATGGCCGCCTACGCCAACACCTCGGCCTACTTCTTCCCCAACATCGGCCGCATGCGCATGGTCGAGGTGCTGAAAGGCCCGGAGATCCTGTTCCACGGCCCGCAGACCACCTCGGGCGTGGTCAACCTGGTGAGCAGTGCGATCCCGCAGCAGTTCGGCGGCATGTTGAACGCGGAATTCGGTTCCTTCGACCGCCACAAGATCCACGCCAACGTCGGCGGCAGTCAGGGCCAATGGAGCTGGTTGCTGGAGACCTACCAGGCCGCCAGTGACGGCTTCCATCAAATCGATCGCAGCCGCAACGGCGCCGGCTTCCGCATCAACGACTGGATGGGCAAGCTGCGCTGGCAAAGTGCGCCGGATGCCGCGTATCCGCAGCAACTGGACATCAAGCTCGGCTACGACCGCGAAAGCCTCGACGTCAGCTACCTCGGCCTCACCGAAGCCGACTTCCGGGCCGACCCGAATCGCCGCTACGGACTGTCGGCGCTGGAGCGGATGAACCGCGGCCGCAAGAATGCCAGCGTGCAGCACCAGATCTGGTTCGGCGCCGACACCCGCCTGACCAGCACCCTGTACGGGGCCGACACCCATCGCTATTACAACCGCCTGAACCAGATCAATGGCATCAACCTCGGCGGAATCACCTCGATCATCAACACAGGCGGCGCCGATGCCGACCTGTTGCAGGGCATCCTCGACGGCACGCGGGACACCACCCATGCCAATGGCGTGCGTTACGGCCACAACCACCAGGCGTTCACCAGCAAGGGCGCGCAGATCGAGCTCAACCACGGCTTCGCCAGCGGCGAGGCCTGGCACGAGCTGACCGGCGGCGTGCGCTGGCACCACGACACCACGCGCAACGCGGTCAATGGCATCGCCAACAGCTTCTACCAGCAGATCGATGGCACCCTGGTCTACCAGTCCACCGCGTCGGCGACGCCTTCGCGCGGCGAAGCGCGGGCCCTGGCGTTCTGGCTCGGCGATCGCATCACCATCGGTCAGTGGAACCTGTTGCCGATGCTGCGTCACGAGCGCATCCGCAGCCAGGCCAACCTCGCCCGCGATGCCACTGCCGAGCAGATCGCGGCGCGCAAGCACAATCGCCTGGACAAGACCACGCTGGGCTTTGGCGCGAATTACGCGTTGAACCCGAACTGGACCCTGCTCGGCGGCATCCATCAGGGCTTCGCGCCGCCCGGCAATGGCGTTGCGCACGGCACCCGTGGCGAGGAAAGCATCAATTACGAAGGTGGCCTGCGTTGGCGCAGCGGCACGTGGGGCGTCGACGCAATCGGCTTCCACACCGATTACCGCAATTCGATGCGTACCTGCATGGTGGCCAACCCCTGCCCCGGCGGCCGCGTCGACGGCACCGAGCAGACCGGTCGCAAGCGCGTCTCCGGGCTGGAGCTCGGTGCGTTCGGCGTGCTGCATGAAACCGATTCGCTGCGCGTGCCGTTGCGGCTGGCCTGGACCTTCACCGATGGCGAATACACCCGCGCTTCGGACAGCGGCGCGGTGCTCAAGGGCGACGTCATCGAATACACGCCGAAAACCGTGGGTACGCTGCGGCTGGGGCTGGAAACCAGCGCCGGCTGGAACAGCTATCTGGCACTGAACTGGCAGGCCAAGGCGTGGACCAGCAATGTCGCACGCCGCCCCGGGGTGGACAACCGCCTGCTGCAGACGCAGAGCCTGATGACCGTGGATCTCGCCAGCCATTACCCGCTGGCGGCGAATACCGAGCTGTACGTGCGCGTCAACAACGTGTTCGATCAGCAGCGCATCACCCATCGCGGGGCGGACGGTGCACGCGGCAATGCGCCACGTGAGTTCAGCATCGGCATGCGCACGACGTTCTGATTGCCGTGCTGCAACGACAGGGCCGGGCGCGATCCCGGCCCTGCTGCGTCGCAGGCGCGTGTCAGCGGTGGCGGACGGTGACGCGGCATCCGCAGCGATCGCCCCGCCTCACCACTCGCCGCTGTTGGGCATCGAGCTCCACGGCTCGGCCGGTGCCAGCGCCTCCCCGGCCTGCAGCAGTTCGATGGAAATCCCGTCGGGGGTCTTGACGAAGGCCATGCGCCCATCGCGCGGCGGACGGTTGATGGTCACGCCCATCGCCTGCAGGTGGGCGCAGCGCGCGTAGATGTCCTCGACCTCGAAGGCGAGGTGACCGAAGTTGCGCGCGTTGCCGTAATCCTCGTCGCTGCCCCAGTTGAGGGTCAGCTCGACCTCCACGTCCGGATTCTTCGGCGCGGCGAAATACACCAGGGTGAACTTTCCGGCCTCGTTGTCGATGCGTCGGGTCTGCACCAGGCCGAGGCCTTCGGTGAAGAACTTCGAGGTGGCGTCCAGGTCATGGACGCGCAACATGGCATGCAGGTATTTCATCGTGCGCTACCGGATCGGGTCTGCCGCCATTATCGCGCCTGCCGATGACGGCGCCGCGACGCCGCCATGGCCATGCACGCCGCGCTCAGGGTTCGAGGAACAGATCCGGCAGCAACGGCTGCTCCGGGTTCACCGCGTAGCCGCTGAAATCCTCGATGCCGGCTTCGCGCAGGACCTCTTCGTCGATGAAGAAGCGGCCATTGGTCTCGGCGGCATCGCGCAGCAGGATCTCGCGTGCGGCATCGGCCACGATCTGCGGCGTGCGGCAGCGCTCGACCTCGACCCCCGGAATCATGTTGAGCGCATCGGTGGCGATCACCGTGCGCGGCCACAGCCCGCTGATGCCGATGCCCTTGCCGGCGAACTCGGCGGCCATGCCCAGGGTGACCAGGCTCATGCCCATCTTGGCCAGGGTGTAGGCGGTGTGCGGCCCCCACCATTTCGGCGCCAGCGAAGGCGGCGGGCACAGGGTGAGGATGTGCGGATTGGGCGACTTGAGCAGCTCGGGCAACGCCGCCTGTGCGCACAGGAAGCTGCCGCGCGAGTTGACCTGGGTCATCAGGTCGTAGCGCTTCATCGGGGTGTCGAGCACACCCGCCAGCCAGATCGCGCTGGCATTGTTGACCAGCGCATCGACGCCGCCGAACGCATCCACGGTGGCGGCCACCGCGGCGCGCACCTGCTCCTCTTCGCGAATGTCGCACTGGATCGGCAGCGCCTGTCCGCCGGCGGCACGCACTTCGTCGGCCACGCTGTGGATGGTGCCGGGCAGCTTGGGGTTGGCGACTGCGGACTTGGCCAGGATCGCGATGTTGGCGCCATCGCGCGCGGCGGCCAGCGCGATGGCGCGGCCAATGCCACGCGAGGCGCCGGTGATGATCAGGGTCTTGCCAGCCAGTGTGGGCATGCTCGATCTCGTGTGTGCGGGAAGTGCGCCCGAGTATAGGCGGCGGCTGACAGCCGGATGAACATGCCGGACCATGGCGGACAGGCGTCGCGAACGGGTTGCGTGCGGCTTCTATAATCGCGCCGATGACCAGCGCATGGCTCGATCAGCTCGTGGCATGGATCGGCGAGCACCCGGCCGCTGCGATCGCGTTCGCCTTCCTGGTCGCGCTGTGCGATGCACTGGCGGTGGTCGGCATCCTGGTGCCGGCGCTCCCGCTGCTGTTCGCGGTCGGCGCATTGATTGGCCTGGGCCACGTCAACGGCCCGCTGGCGGTGGCCGCGGCCGCATCCGGCGCCTTCATCGGCGATGCGGTGAGCTACTGGATCGGCCAGCGCTGGGGTCCGCAGATGCGCGGCCTGTGGCTGTTCCGGCGCTATCCGCAACTGATCGACCGCAGCGAACGGCTGTTCCGGCGCCATGGCCTGAAAAGCATCCTGATCGCGCGCTACGTGGGCGCGGTGCGGCCCTTCGTGCCGGCCATCGCCGGCATGCTGCACATGCCGTTTGCGCGTTATGCCGCAGCCAGTGCGCTGGCCTGTGCCAGCTGGGCACTGCTGTTCCTCGCCCCGGGCTGGTTGTTCGGCAAGTCCTACGATGCGGTGGCGGCGGTGGCCGACAAACTGGCGCTGGTGCTGGTCGCGCTGGCGGCGGTGGTGGCGGCGGCCTGGGCTGGCGTGATCTACACCTCGCGCTGGTTCGCCGACCACGCCGACGGCCTGCTTGCACGCAGCCTGCGCTGGTCGCGCGCGCATCCGCGCATCGGTCGCCTCGCCGCCTATTTCGTCGACCCCAGGCGTCCCGATTCACCCTCCCTGCTGCTGCTGATCGGCGGCCTGATCGCGATGCTGTGGGCGGCCATCGCGGGTGCGCTGGCGCTGGCCGCCAGCGGTGGCCCGCTGGCCATCGACCACCGCGTCTACCAGGCCATGTTCGCGCTGCGCAACCCGCTGGCCGACAACCTGATGGCCGCACTGGCGCGGCTCGGCGATGCCGAAGTGCTCGGCCCGGCGGTGCTCGCCGGGGTGCTGTGGCTGCTGTGGCGACGGCGCTGGGCGGCGGCGCTGCACTGGCTGGCGGCACTGATGATCGGCTGGTTGGCGGCGATGGCGGTCAAGCACGCGGTGCACATGCCGCGGCCACCGGTCGCACCGGCCGGCTTCGGCTTCCCTTCGGTGAGCATCGTGATGATGACCATCGGCTTCGGTTTCTTCGCCGTGCTGATCGCACGCGAATGGCCCGGGCGACGGCGCATCTGGCCCTACCTCGCCGGCACGGTGGCGGTGTGCCTGGTCGCTTTCGCCCGCCTCTACCTCGGCGCGCATTGGCTCAGCGACGTGGTCAGCGCGATGCTGTTCGGCCTGCTGTGGGTGTTCGCGCTCGGCATCGCCTACCGCCGACGCGTCGAACGCTCGTTCTGGATGCGCCCGCTGGCCGCGATCTTCTACACCGTGTTCATCGCCGCCGCGCTGTGGCACGGACCGCGCGGCAGCGAGGCACTGCTGGCCAAGTTCTCGCCACCGCCGACCCGCGTCATGTCGTTGCAGCACTGGCGCGGCGATGGCTGGCGCGAGCTGCCCGGCACGCGCAATGCGCGTGGCGACACCATCCGCTGGCCGCTGGACCTGCAGGTGGCCGGCCCGCTGGTACCGGTGCAGACCGCGCTGGAAGTGGCCGGCTGGCGGGTCAAGCCGCAGGCCGAGTGGGTGGACATGCTGGGCCTGCTCGACGGCGATGCGGTGGCCGCCCGGTTGCCGATCCTGCCAAGCTCGCTGGAAGGCCATCCCGAAGCATTGCTGATGAGCCGCCCCGGCGCCGACGAGCATGAGCGCGAGGTGCTGCGCCTGTGGCCGGCACCGGCGCGGATGGAAGACGGCACCGAGCTGTGGATCGGCACGGTGCAGACCATGCGCCTGCGCCGGGTGCTCGGAGTGGCGCGGCTGTGGCTGCCGGTGGATGACGGCGGCGCAGCCTATGCCAGCCTGCGCCAAGATCTGGCCACGCTGCCACGCCAGGCCGATGGCCGGCGCAGCGATGGCGTGCCGGTGCTGCGCATCGACACCACCCGCGTGCCCTGAGCGCAGCCGCAGGCGCGCGCTCAGCCGCGCTGGCGCAGGAATTCGGCGAAGCGCCGCGGCAGGCCGTCGAAGCCGCCGTTGGACATGAACACCACGTGGTCGCCGCTGCGCACGCGCGTCTTGAGTTCGGCCAGCAGCGCATCGGCATCGGCCAGCGCCAGCGCCTCGCCACGCAGGTCGGCGATCACCCGCGCGGCATCCCAGGGCAGCTCGGGGCGCGCCAGGAACAGCACCAGATCGGCCTCGGCCAATGACGGCGCCAATGCATCGGCATGTGCGCCCAAGCGCATGGAATTGCTGCGCGGCTCCATCGCCACCACGATGCGCTCATCGCCCACGCGTGCGCGCAGGCCGGCCAGGGTGGTGGCGATCGCACTGGGGTGATGGGCGAAGTCGTCATGCGCGCTGATGCCGCCGGCCTCGGCCAGCAGCTCCATGCGCCGCTTCACGCTGCGGAAGCGCGCCAGCGCCGGCGCCAGCGCAGCCGGATCCACGCCCACCGCCGCGCACGCCACCAGTGCCGCCAGCGCGTTCATTACGTTGTGCCGGCCCAGCAGCGGCCATTCCACGCGCGCGATCGGCTGGCCCGCGCGGCGCAGCTCGAAGGCGCTGCCATCGGCCTCGAGCAAACGCGCGCTCCAGTCGAAGCCGCCGCTCGCGCCCTCGCTGTCGATGCCGAAGGTTTCCACCGGCGTCCAGCAACCCATCGCCAGCACCCGACGCAGGTTTTCGTCCTCGCCGTTGACGATCAACCGGCCGCGTCGCGGCACCGTGCGCACCAGGTGGTGGAACTGGCGCTCGATCGCGGCGAGGTCGGGGAAGATGTCGGCGTGGTCGTACTCGAGGTTGTTGAGAATCGCGACCTGCGGCCGGTAATGCACGAACTTGCTGCGCTTGTCGAAAAACGCAGTGTCGTATTCGTCGGCCTCGACCACGAACTCGCGCCCTTGGCCAAGGCGCGCGGACACGCCGAAATCCTCGGCCACCCCGCCGATCAGGAAGCCCGGCTCGCGCCCGGCGGCCTGCAACAGGAAGGCCAGCAGGGTGCTGGTGGTGGTCTTGCCATGGGTGCCGGCGACCGCCAGCGTCTCGCGCCCGGGCAGCACTTCCTCGGCCAGCCATTGCGCGCCGCTGATGTAACGGCGCCCGGAGTCGAGCACCGCCTCCACCGCCGCGTTGCCACGCGACAGTGCGTTGCCGATCACCACCGCGTCGCAGTCGGCATCGATGTGCGCGGGATCGTAGCCCTGCCTCAATTCGATGCCGAGGGTTTCCAGCTGGGTCGACATCGGCGGGTACACCGCCTGGTCGCTGCCTTCGACCTCGTGCCCCAGTTCGCGCGCCAGTGCCGCCACGCCGCCCATGAAAGTGCCGGCGATGCCGAGGATATGGATCTTCAAGCCTGCTCCGTGCTCAGTTCACCGCTTGATCCGCAGTCGCGGCATGCTCAGCCGACATCCTTGCCGGCACCGATCGCCTCGATGATGCGGGTGAACACCTCGTCGAGCTCACCGACGCCATCGACCACCGTGAGCTGGCCATGCTGGCGATAGAACTCGACCACCGGCGCGGTCTTTTCCTCGTATACCTTGAGCCGGTTGCGCACCGATTCGGGAGTGTCATCGGCGCGCCCTTCGGCCTGCGCGCGACCGGCGATGCGCTCGACCAGCAGTTCGCTGGGCACCGCCAGCTGCACCGCGGCGTCGAAATCCTGACCCAGCCGCGCCAGCAGCTTGCCCAGCGCATCGGCCTGCGCCGGGTTGCGCGGGTAGCCGTCGAGGATGAAGCCGGCGGCGGTATCCGCACGCGAGAAGCGCTCTTCCAGCATGCCGAGCAGGATGTCGTCGCTGACCAGTTCGCCACGCGCCATCACGTCCTTGGCCGCCAGGCCCAGCGGGGTTCCGGCCTCGACTTCGGCGCGCAGCAGTTCGCCGGTGGAAATATGCGGCACCTGCAGGTATTCCTTCAGGCGGGTGGCCTGGGTGCCTTTGCCGGAGCCGGGCGGGCCAAGCAGGACAAGTCGCATCGGGTATCACTCCATAAGCTGTTCATGCACGGGCGCTACACTCGCCGGGCCAGCGCAGCACGCGCAGCTTAACGCACTCGGACCCCTTCCAAAGCGCCCCATGACGAAAAAATCCCGCCCGCAAGGCCAAATGCTGTACGCCCAGTCCGGTGGCGTGACCGCCGTGATCAATGCCACCGCATCCGCCGTGATCAGCGAAGCGCGCAGCCATGGGGTCAACGTGCTGGCCGCGCGCAACGGCATCCTCGGTGCGATCGACGATGACCTGATCGACACCGCGCCACTGAGCCGTGCCGACCTGCGCGCACTGGCGCACACGCCGGGCGGCGCGTTCGGCAGCTGCCGGGTCAAGCTGAAATCGCTGGAGGCCGACCGCGCGCGCTACGAGCAGTTGCTCGCCACGCTGCGCCGGCATGAAGTGCGCTGGTTCCTCTACAACGGCGGCAACGATTCGGCCGACACCGCGCTCAAGCTCTCGCAGCTTGCCGCCGAGTTCGATTACCCGTTGACCGCCATCGGCGTGCCGAAGACGGTGGACAACGACCTCGCGGTCACCGACTGCTGCCCGGGCTTCGGCTCCGCGGCCAAGTACACCGCGGTCTCGGTGCGCGAAGCGGCGCTGGACGTGGCGGCGATGGCTTCGACCTCGACCAAGGTGTTCATTTACGAAGCGATGGGCCGGCATGCCGGCTGGCTGGCGGCGGCGGCGGGCCTGGCCGGTCGCGGCGAGGACGAAGCCCCGCACCTGATCCTGTTCCCCGAGCGCACGTTCGACGAGGCCGACTTCCTCGCCCGCGTCGATGCCACGGTCAAGCGCGTGGGCTGGTGCGTGGTGGTGGCGAGCGAAGGCATCCGCGATGCCGCGGGCAACTTCATTGCCGACGCCGGTGCCGGCAAGGACGATTTCGGCCATACCCAGCTCGGCGGCGTGGCCAGCCACCTCGCCGGCCGGGTGCAGGACGCGCTCGGCCACAAGGTGCACTGGGCGCTGCCCGATTACCTGCAGCGCTCGGCACGCCACCTCGCTTCGGAGACCGACTTCCGCCACGCGCAGGCGGTGGGCCGGCGCGCGGTGCAGTACGCACTCAAGGGCATGAACGCGGTGATGCCGGTGATCGAACGATTGGCCGACTCGCCCTACCGCTGGCGCGTGCGCCCGGCCCCGCTGCAGGACATCGCCAATGCCGAGAAGACCGTGCCCGATGACTACATCCGCGCCGACGGCTACGGCATCACCGAGGCCGCACGCCGTTACCTGCAGCCGCTGATCCGTGGCGAGGCCTATCCGCCGTATGCGCGCGACGGACTGCCGAAGTATCGCGATTTCCGCTTCCCTTGAACATGGCAGGCGATGCCGCGCCGACTGGACTGCCGCCATGCGCACGCTTCAGGTGAAGGTCAAACCCAATGCCCGCACGCAATCGCTGGTCGAAGGCGAGGACGGCGTGTGGCTGGCGCAACTGAAATCGCCGCCGGTGGACGGCAAGGCCAATGCCGAACTGATCGCCGTGATCGCCAAACGCTTCGGCTGCCGCAAGAAGGACGTGACGATCCGCTCCGGCGCCGGCGGGCGCATGAAGCTGGTCGACATCAAGGACTGACGTCGCACACACGCCGCGCGCCGCACGCACGCGGCGCGGTCAGCAGCGCTTGCCTTCGAGCTTGAAGTCGGTGGCGAAGGCGGGGACCTGGCGACGCTGGCCGTCGTCCTTGATGCGCCCGCCATCACGATCCAGGTACACCCGGCTGCGGCCCTGGGCATCGAGCCTGGGCGCCGCGACCGCGCCCGGATGACGCCAGATGCGCAGCACCGCCTGCTGCCCGGGGCAGGACGCGCGCGGCACGCGGATCACGTCATTCAGCACCCAGCCTTCGCCACGCTCCGGACGTGCCTCGCGGGCCGCGACCAGCTGCGCACGCGGTGCGCAATTGCCGCGACTGGGCACCGCCTCCAGCGCATAGGGCGTGGCCGCGTCTGCGCTGAAACGTCCCTGCAGGCGCACGCAGGCCTCGGGGATCACGCGCAGCGTATGCAGCACGCCATCGGCCTGCGGCGTCGCCGGTGCACGGCGGATTTCAGGTTCGGGTTCGGCCGCGCCGGCCGTCTGCAGCGGCAGGACGAGGGCAAGCGCGAGGGTCAGTGCGGACAGCGGCAGTGGACGCATGGCGATGGGGAATCCGGGTGCGAACATGCCATGCAGGCTGGCAGGGCCAGGCTGAACCGTGGCGCGACGGGTGCAGTGGCGTTCATCCGTGCACGGGCACTGCACAACCGCCACATCCCCGGCGGCGACGGTGAGCGCGTCTTCGGCGATTGCCGAAGCCGCGTGACCCGCCATGTCGCGCGCACCGCCCCGAACCCGGCCCGGCTGTGCCATAGTCGGCCCGTTCCGCCATCCGCATCCGATACGGGGAGGTTTCATGCTGGTGCAATACGGACTTGTCCTGGCGCTGTTGTGCGCCGTCATCGCCATCGTCTACGGCCTGTGGGCCGCGGGCTGGATCAACCGGCAACCAGCCGGCAACGAGCGCATGCAGGAAATCGCCGGCGCCATCCAGGAAGGCGCGCGCGCCTACCTCAACCGCCAGTACATCACCATTTCGGTGGTCGGCCTGGTGCTGATGCTGCTGGTCGGTTTCTTCCTCGGCTGGTTCACCGCGATCGGCTTCCTGCTCGGCGCGGCGCTTTCCGGTGCCGCCGGCTACATCGGCATGAACGTGTCGGTGCGCGCCAACGTGCGTACCGCCGAAGCCGCGCGCCAGGGCATGGGCCCGGCGATGAATGTCGCCTTCAAGGGCGGCGCGATCACCGGCATGCTGGTCGTCGGCCTCGGCCTGCTCGGCGTCGCCGGCTACTGGTACGTGCTGACCGCAGTGATGGGCGTGGCCAGTGATGACGCGCTGCACGCACTGGTCGGCCTCGCCTTCGGCTCCTCGCTGATCTCCATCTTCGCGCGCCTGGGCGGCGGCATCTTCACCAAGGGCGCCGACGTCGGCGCCGACCTGGTGGGCAAGGTCGAAGCCGGCATCCCCGAGGACGACCCGCGCAACCCGGCGGTGATCGCCGACAACGTGGGTGACAACGTCGGCGACTGCGCCGGCATGGCCGCCGACCTGTTCGAAACCTACGCGGTGACGGTGATCGCCACCATGCTGCTGGGCGGGCTGATGATGAACGAAGCCGGCAGCCAGGCCATCCTCTACCCGCTGGTGCTCGGCGGCGCCTCGATCATCGCCTCCATCGTCGGCGCGTTCTTCGTTCGCGTCAGCGGCAGCAATCCCAACATCATGGGTGCGCTGTACCGCGGCGTGATCGTCTCCGCGGTGCTCGCCGCCGTGGCGTTCTGGCCGATCACCCGCGAGCTGATGGCCGACAACAGCCATGGCTGGATGAACATCTACTGGTGCGCGCTGATCGGCCTGCTGCTGACCGGCGTCATCGTGTGGATCACCGAGTACTACACCGGCACCCAGTACAAGCCGGTGCGCCACGTGGCCGAAGCCTCGACCACCGGCCACGGCACCAACATCATTGCCGGCCTCGGCGTGTCGATGAAATCGACCGCGCTGCCGGTGGTCGCGGTGTGCATCTCGATCTGGGCCGCGTATGCGCTCGGTGGTCTGTACGGCATCGCCATTGCCGCCACCGCGATGCTGTCGATGGCCGGCATGATCGTCGCGCTGGATGCCTACGGACCGATCACCGACAACGCCGGCGGCATCGCCGAGATGGCCGAGCTGCCGGCCGAGGTGCGCAACGTGACCGACCCGCTGGACGCGGTCGGCAATACCACCAAGGCGGTGACCAAGGGCTATGCCATCGGCTCGGCCGCGCTGGCCGCACTGGTGCTGTTCGCCGACTACACGCACAACCTCGAAGCCGCCAACCCGGGCATGCACTTCGCCTTCGACCTCAGCGACCACAAGGTGATCATCGGGCTCTTGATCGGCGGCCTGATCCCCTACCTGTTCGGCGCGATGGCGATGGAAGCGGTCGGTCGCGCCGCGGGCAGCGTGGTGGAGGAAGTGCGCCGCCAGTTCCGCGAGATCAAGGGCATCATGGAAGGCACCGGCAAGCCGCAGTACGACAAGGCGGTGGACATGCTCACCCGCAGCGCGATCCGCGAGATGATCGTGCCCTCGCTGCTGCCGGTGGTGGTGCCGATCGTGGTCGGCCTGCTGCTCGGGCCGCAGGCGCTGGGCGGGTTGTTGATCGGCACCATCGTCACCGGCCTGTTCGTGGCGATTTCGATGACCACCGGCGGCGGCGCCTGGGACAATGCCAAGAAGTACATCGAGGACGGCAACTTCGGCGGCAAGGGCTCGGAGGCGCACAAGGCGGCGGTCACCGGCGACACCGTCGGCGACCCGTACAAGGACACCGCCGGCCCCGCGGTCAACCCGCTGATCAAGATCATCAACATCGTCGCGCTGCTGATCGTGCCGCTGCTGCCGGTCAGCGCCGGTGATGCCACCGCGGGTGCGGCCGGCGCTGCGGCCGGCACGGGCCATGCGCTGCAGGCCGAAGCCGCCAGCCATGTCACCCGCGGCGATGCACGCTCGGCGGACATCTACTTCGCGCTGGGCTCCTCGCAACTGTCGGTCAATGACGGTGAAGCCCTGTCCGGGGTGATCGCCTCGCTGCACGACGATCCCGGCCTCAAGGCGCGCGTCTCGGGCTTCCACGACGCCAGCGGCGATCCGGGAGTGAATGCGGAAATCGCCAAGCAGCGCGCGCAGAACGTGGCCGATGCACTGGCCGCGGCCGGCATCGACCCGGCGCGCATCGAGCTGGACAAGCCGATGATCACCACCGGCAGCGGCGATCCGGCGCACGCACGCCGGGTGGAAGTGCGGCTGGACTGAGGCCGCGCCCGCATCTGCCGCCACGAGGCCCGCCATGCGCGGGCCTCGTGCATTTCCGTGGTCGACGAAGCGGCATGGTCGCGCCGGCTTCACGCTCCGATCATGTGATGCCGACGCCCGATTCACGAAACGCGCGTTAGCGTGAAGACCCCATACCACCGTCTTTCGGAGCGCGCCCATGCTTTCCGTCCAACCCATGCCGGTCACCGTGCATGAGCCATGGCAGGTCACCCTGCAGAACTCGCTCGGTACCTACCTGCCGCATCTGCTCGGCGGTCTGGCCATCCTGCTGATCGGCTGGCTGGTCGCGCTGGCGCTGTCGGCCGGTACCCGCCGCGGCCTCAACGCGCTCGGCCTCAATCGCCGCCTGAACGGCGCCACCGCGGGCACGACCAACGTCGAAGGCCGCGATTTCAACTACGAGAAGCTCGCCGCCCGGCTCGTGTTCTGGTTCGTGCTGCTGCTGGCGCTGCTCGGCATGTTCAGCGTGTTCAACGTGGATGGCGTCTACGGGCCGCTGTCGGTGCTGGTCGCCACCATCCTCGAATACCTGCCGCGCATCCTGCTCGCGCTGGCACTGGCCGCCTTGGCGTGGATCGTGGCGACCGTGGTGCGCTCGCTGGTGAACCGCGCGCTGGACGCCACCCGGCTCGACGAGAAGCTGTCCGAAGGCGCGGAAATGCCGCCGGTGTCGGCGAGCATGGGCAACGTCGCCTACTGGCTGGTGCTGCTGCTGTTCCTGCCCGCCATCGTCGGCGTGCTGCGCATCGAAGGGCTGATGGGCCCGCTGACCGAGATGACCACCACCGTGGTCGGCATGCTGCCCAACATCTTCGTCGCGGTGGTCATCGGCGTGCTCGGCTGGGTCATCGCCAAGGTGGTGCGCGGCCTGGTGGTGAACCTGCTCAGCGCGACCGGGGTCGATCGCTTCGCCGCCGGCAGCGAAGGCACGCGCGATCTCAAGCTCTCGCAGCTCGGTGGCACGCTGGCCTTCATCGCGGTGTTCGTGCCGGCGCTGATCGCCGCGCTCGATGCGCTGCACATCAGCGCGATCTCGGCGCCGCTGACGCACATGCTGGACATCATGGTGTCCTCGGTGCCGGCGATCCTCGCCGCGACCGCGATCCTGCTGCTGGCCTGGTACATCGGCCGCTTCGTCGCCAGCCTGATCACCCGCCTGCTCAACTCGCTGGGCCTGGACCGGCTGCCCGAGCGCCTCGGCCTCGGCCATGCCTTCGCCGCACCCGCGCCGACCACGCCGGCAGCGCTGCCCGGCACCACCACGGCCAGTGACGGCCCGGCACCCTCCGTCGTGGTGGCGGCCGACCCGACCACCTCGCCCGACCTGCCCGCGGTCAGCCGCGCGACGACCTCGCTGTCGGGCTTCATCGGCAAGCTGGCGCTGTTCTTCATCATGCTGTTCGCCACCGTCGAGGCCGCCGACCTGCTCGGCTTCGCCGGCGTGCGCGACCTGCTGGCAACCTTCATCGCCTTCGGTGCGGACATCCTGCTTGGCCTGGTGATCTTCGTGGTCGGCTACTGGCTGGCCAACCTCGCCGCCGAAGCGATCCAGCGCGCCAACCCGAACAACGCGGTCGGTCTCTCGCGCATCGCGCGCATCGGCATTCTCGGCTTGGTGGTGGCGATGGGCCTGCGCGCGATGGGCATCGCCGACGACATCGTCAACCTCGCCTTCGCCCTGGTGCTGGGCGCAGTCGCGGTCGCGGTGGCGATCGCCTTCGGCGTTGGCGGGCGCCACGCCGCGGGCCGGGTCACCGAGCGCTGGGCGCAGCAATACCTGGAGCGCAAGGACGGCGGTCCGCCGTCGCGCGGCTGAACGTAGCACGGCACTCCTCGACGGCGGCCTGCGGGCCGCCGTTTTTTGTGCGTCGCAGCAGGGCTTAGAATGGGCGCCCCGAATTGCACTCATGGAGTCGCCCGATGGGCCTGGACCTCGTCACCACCGGAAACAACCCGCCGGAGGAAATCAACGTCATCATCGAAATCCAGAAGGATGCCGAACCGGTCAAGTACGAGGTGGACAAGGACACCGGCGCGATCTTCGTCGACCGCATCCTGTCCACGCCGATGCGCTACCCGTGCAATTACGGCTACGTGCCGAACACCCTGTGCGGCGACGGCGACCCCGCCGACGTGATGGTGATCCTGCCGCTGCCGCTGGTACCGGGCAGCGTGATCCGCTGCCGCCCGGTGGGCGTGCTGAAGATGTCCGACGAAGCCGGCAGCGACGAAAAGTTGCTCGCGGTACCGGTGGACAAGACCTTCGCCGGTTACACCCACGTGCGCGACATCGACCATGTCAGCGGCCACTGGCTGGAGCGCATCGGCCACTTCTTCCAGCACTACAAGGACCTCGAAGACGGCAAGTGGGTCAAGCTCGACGGCTGGGGCAATGCCGAGGAAGCGCGCGCGATACTCAGTGATGCGATCCAGCGCTTCCAGGCCATCCCCGAGGACCAGCGCCCGGCATTCTGAGCCCCGCCACGCGGCAGACGCCGCGTGCCATGCCCGCAACACTGCGATGCGCCGGTGCGCTTGGCGCTCGGCGCCACTGCCGGCATGCTGGAGGCCTCCCTCTCTGCCTGCACCGCCATGCCGCTCAAAGCCATCGCCTCGATCACCGCCTCCGCCCCGCCGCACTGGGTCGGCGACGGCTTCCCGATGCGCAGCGTGTTCGACTACCGCCAGCCCGGGGTCGAGCTGCGCAGCCCGTTCCTGCTGCTCGATTACGCGCCACTTGGTCACTTCGAGCCCAACCCCGGCCCGCCGCGCGGCGTCGGCGTGCATCCGCACCGCGGCTTCGAGACGGTGACCTTCGCCTTCAGCGGCGAAGTCGCACACCGCGATTCCACCGGCCAGGGCGGCGTGATCGGCCCCGGCGACGTGCAGTGGATGACCGCCGGCGGCGGCATCCTGCACGAGGAGTTCCACTCGCGCGCCTACAGCGATGCCGGCGGCGCGTTCGAAATGGCGCAGTTGTGGGTCGATCTGCCGGCCGCGCGAAAGATGACCGCACCCGGCTATCAGGCCATCACTGCCGCCGACATCCCGCTGCTCGAACTGCCCGATGGCGCCGGCACGCTGCGTCTGGTCGCCGGCGAGTTCGCCGGCCAGCGCGGACCGGCGCACACCTTCAGCCCGATGCGCGTGGGCGAGCTGCGCCTCGCGGCAGGTGCGGATTTCGAGCTGCAGCAACCCGAAGGCTGGAGTCTGCTGCTGGTCGCGCTCGATGGCGCGGCACGGCTCAATGGCGAAGCCGACCTGCCACCACAGCACATGGCGACCTTCGCGCATGCCGGGGAGCGGGTGCGCATCGCCGCGGACGAGGCGGTGCGCCTGCTGCTGCTATCCGGCGCGCCGCTGCAGCAGCCGGTGGTCGGCCACGGCCCGTTCGTGATGACCCGCCAGGCCGACATCGCGCAGGCCCTGCATGACCTGCGCAGCGGCCGCTTCGGACGCCTCGACTGACGCCGGCCACCGACATGAAAAGGCCCCGCATCACTGCGGGGCCTTGCTGTTTGCCGCGATGGGCGCGTGCGCTCAGCGGCCCGGCAACGGCAACGGCTGGCCGCTGCCGGCCTGGTACGGATACTTGGCGAAGATCGCACCGACCGATGCATCGATGTCGGCAGCACGCTCCTCCGGCTTGCGCCGCACCACGCGGCCGATGGCATCGCCGGTCCACACCATGCGGTTCTGTTTGGCATCGACCAGGTCGATGGTCAGCGTGCCCTCGGTGTAACGGCTGACGCGGGCTTCGTCATACCACACCGGCACCGCCACGTAGCTGCGTGCGCGGTAGCTGTAGAACCACGCGATGTCGCTGCGCGGCATGGTGTAGAAGTCCGAGCGCTCCTGGGTGAAGGCCTGGAAGTTGACCTGCAGGTCGGGCGAGGTTTCCGTGTAGCGATAACCGCGCGCTTCCATCTCGCGCTGCACGTTGGCCTTGATGCGGTCGCTGATCCAGGTCGAATAGCCGGCCTGTTCCATGGCGATTGGCTGGTACCAGCCCCAGGTGCGGTACTGGGCGAAGTTGGCGCCGGGGTCGTAATCGGTGCGCACCGTCGGCCCGCTGGCACAGGCGGCCAGCAGCACGGCGGCTGCGAAGGCAACGAGCAACGGGCGCAGGTGGCGGGTCAGGTTTCGCATGGCGAGTCTCCAATTCCCCAAGGGTTCATGCTTCCGAGTGTAAGCACCGTGGCTCAATGCCGCTTGAATATCGCCACCGCCTGGGCACGGTGTTGTCCGCTGTTCACCGAACGCGCGCGGCAATGGCGGTGCTCATTCACTCCGGCCGGTACACCTCGGCGCCGGCGTCGCGGAACTCGGCGGCCTTTTCGGCCATGCCGGCCTTGAGCGCGTCCTCTTCGCTCAGGCCATGCTCGGCGGCGTAGTCGCGCACGTCCTGGGTGATCTTCATCGAGCAGAAGTGCGGGCCGCACATGGAGCAGAAGTGGGCCTGCTTGTGCGCGTCCTTGGGCAGGGTTTCGTCGTGGTATTCCATCGCCCGTTCGGGATCCAGACCGAGGTGGAACTGGTCCTGCCAGCGGAACTCGAAACGCGCCTTGGACAGGGCGTTGTCGCGCACCTGCGCACCGGGGTGGCCCTTGGCCAGATCCGCGGCGTGGGCGGCGATCTTGTAGGCCATGATGCCTTCGCGCACGTCCTCGCGGTTGGGCAGGCCCAGATGCTCCTTGGGCGTGACGTAGCACAGCATCGCGGTGCCGTACCAGCCGATCATCGCCGCACCGATGGCGCTGGTGATGTGGTCGTAGCCGGGCGCGATGTCGGTGGTCAGCGGGCCGAGGGTGTAGAACGGCGCTTCGCCGCATTCAGCCAGCTGCTTGTCCATGTTTTCCTTGATCAGCTGCATCGGCACGTGGCCGGGGCCTTCGATCATGGTCTGCACGTCGTGCTTCCACGCGATCTTCGTCAGTTCGCCCAGGGTTTCCAGTTCGCCGAACTGCGCGGCGTCGTTGGCATCGGCCAGCGAGCCGGGACGCAGGCCGTCGCCCAGCGAGAAGGCCACGTCGTAGGCCTTCATGATTTCGCAGATCTCCTCGAAGTGGGTGTAGAGGAAGTTCTCCTTGTGATGCGCCAGGCACCACTTGGCGAGGATCGAGCCACCGCGGCTGACAATCCCGGTGACGCGTTTGGCGGTCAGCGGCACGTAGCGCAGCAGCACGCCGGCGTGGATGGTGAAGTAGTCCACGCCCTGCTCGGCCTGTTCGATCAGGGTGTCGCGGAAGATTTCCCAGGTCAGTTCCTCGGCACGGCCATCGACCTTCTCCAGCGCCTGGTAGATCGGCACGGTGCCGATCGGCACCGGCGAGTTGCGCAGGATCCACTCGCGGGTTTCATGGATGTGCTTGCCGGTGGACAGGTCCATCACCGTGTCCGCGCCCCAGCGGATCGCCCACACCAGCTTTTCCACTTCCTCGGCAATGCCCGAGGACACCGCCGAGTTGCCGATGTTGGCGTTGATCTTGGTCAGGAAGTTGCGGCCGATGATCATTGGCTCGCTTTCCGGGTGGTTGAGGTTGTTGGGCAGGATGGCGCGGCCGCGGGCGATCTCCTCGCGCACGAATTCCGGGGTGATCGCCTGCTGGATGCTGGCACCGAAGGACTGGCCCGGATGCTGGTTCAGCAGATGCGCCTCGCGCACCGCCTCCAGCCGCTGGTTCTCGCGGATGGCGACGAACTCCATCTCCGGGGTGATGATGCCGCGCCTGGCGTAGTGCATCTGGGTGACGTTGTTGCCGGCCATCGCCCGGCGCGGCCTCGGCCGGTTGGGGAAGCGCACATGTGCCAGCTTGGCGTCGTGCTCGCGCGCACGGCCGAACTCCGAAGTGATGCCGGGCAGCTGTTCGCTGTCGCCGCGCGCTTCGATCCACGCCGCACGCAGCGGCGGCAGCCCCTGCGCCAGATCGATATGCGCTTCGGGGTCGGTGTACGGGCCGGAGCAGTCGTACACCGTGACCGGCGCATTGTCCTCGCCGCCGAACAGGGTCGGGGTCTTGTCCAGCACGATCTCGCGCATCGGCACGCGTACGCCGGGCTGGCTGCCCTCGACATGGATCTTGCGCGAGCCGGGGATCGGCCGGGTGACATCGGCGGAGAGTTGTTCGGTCTGGCGCAGCAGCTCGCTGGCGGGAATGGCGTTCATCGTCGTCCTCGAAAACGGGGGCGCACCGGGCGCGGGATGGCGATGAAGCGGAGTGCGGGCAGGCCAAGGCTCGCGAAGCTTCCCTACGCGGGTCTCAACCCGATCAGGTTCCAAGGGACTGTCTCAACCGGGCCGCATGGCCCGGTACCCCCGCTTCACCGGGCATTAGACCACAGTGGCGCGCGCTCAGTCGGCCTCGAGCATGGCGCGATTGCGCACCGCGCCCTTGTCGGCACTGGTCGCCAGCAACGCGTACGCCTTCAGCGCCAGGCTGACCTTGCGCGCGCGCGGTTGTGCCGGCTTCCAGCCGGCGGCATCCTGCGCCGCACGACGCCGCGCCAGTTCCGCCTCGTCGATCAGCAGCTCGATGCTGCGCGCCGGGATGTCGATGCGGATGCGATCGCCGTCGTGCACCAGCCCGATCGTGCCGCCTGCTGCCGCTTCCGGCGAGACATGGCCGATGCTCAGCCCGGAGGTGCCACCGGAGAAGCGGCCATCGGTCAGCAAGGCGCATTGCGTGCCCAACCCCTTCGACTTCAGGTAGCTCGTGGGATACAGCATCTCCTGCATGCCCGGCCCCCCCTTCGGGCCTTCGTAGCGAATCACCACCACGTCTCCGGGCTGCACCTGGTCGGCAAGGATCGCCTCCACCGCCGCGTCCTGGCTTTCGTACACGCGCGCGCGGCCTTCGAACACATGGATCGACGCATTCACGCCGGCGGTCTTGACCACGCAGCCATCGACCGCAAGGTTGCCGTACAGCACGGCCAGTCCGCCCTCGCTGGAATACGCATGCGCCATGTCGCGGATGCAGCCTTCGGCACGGTCCGTGTCCAGCGTGTCCCAGCGCGTGGCCTGGCTGAACGCGGTCTGCGTGGGGATGCCGGCCGGCCCGGCCTTGTAGAAAGTCGCCACATCGGCATCGTCGTTGCCGGCGATGTCCCAGCGTGCCAGCGCATCGCCCAGGCTCGGCGCATGCACGGTGGGCACCGAGGTGTCGAGCAGGCCGCCACGCGCCAGCTCGCCGAGGATCGCCATCACCCCGCCGGCACGATGCACGTCCTCGACGTGGTAGCGCTGCGTGTTCGGTGCCACCTTGCACAATTGCGGCACCTTGCGTGAAAGCCGGTCGATGTCACGCATGGTGAAGTCCACGCCGGCCTCCTGCGCCGCGGCCAGCAGGTGCAGGATGGTATTGGTCGAACCGCCCATGGCGATGTCCAGCGCCATCGCGTTCTCGAACGCGGCGAAGGTGGCGATGCCGCGCGGCAGCGCGCGGGCATCCTCCGCGCCGTACCAGCGATGGCACAGCTCGACGATGGTGGTGCCGGCACGCTCGAACAGCGCCTTGCGGTCGGCATGCGTGGCCAGCAGGGTGCCGTTGCCCGGCAAGGACAGGCCCATCGCTTCGGTCAGGCAGTTCATCGAGTTGGCCGTGAACATGCCACTGCACGAACCGCAGGTGGGGCAGGCACTGCGCTCCACCGCCGCCACCTCCTCGTCGCTTGCCGAGGCATCCGCCGCCATCACCATGGCATCGATGAGGTCCAGCTTGCGCCCGTCGGCCGCGCCCGCCAGCCGTGTCTTGCCGGCTTCCATCGGGCCACCGGAGACGAATATCGCCGGGATGTTCAGGCGCAGCGCCGCCATCAGCATACCCGGGGTGATCTTGTCGCAGTTGGAGATGCACACCAATGCGTCGGCGCAGTGCGCATTGGCCATGTATTCCACCGCGTCCGCGATCAACTCGCGACTGGGCAGCGAATACAGCATGCCGTCATGACCCATGGCGATGCCGTCGTCCACCGCGATGGTGTTGAACTCCCTGGCCACGCCACCGACCCGTTCGATCTGCCGCGCCACCAGCTGGCCCATGTCCTTCAGGTGCACATGCCCCGGCACGAATTGGGTGAACGAGTTGGCGATGGCGATGATCGGTTTGCGGAAATCGTCATCGCGCATGCCGGTGGCGCGCCACAACGCGCGCGCGCCGGCCATGTTGCGGCCATGGGTGGAGGTCTTCGAACGGTAATCGGGCATGGGCTTTAAGGCCTTGGAATCAGTGGGTTGCGTGCGTTCCCGCCATCCGGATCGTGAAGCGGAAGGCACGTCCGCGCTCCACGGACATTACCCTTTTTCGCCGGGTGCTTGACAAGTCGATCAAGACGTGTTCCCGTGAAATCCATGCTGCACCACCGCAATCCCCTGCCACACACCTCGACCACGACGCCTGCCGCGGCGTCGATTCTCGTGCTCGTCCTTATTACCTCGCCCACAGGTGCGGGACGGCCGATCGTGTAAGCAGCAACGACACACGCAAGGAACCAGAAAACCCCGCACCGACCAGGTGCGGGGTTTTTTGTTGCCCTCTCCCATGACTGCAACCCCGTTTTCCCCTCCCTTCCACGCAACGAGGATTTCCATGAGCACCAAGCCCAGCATCGCGATCATCGGTTACGGCAGCCAGGGCCGCGCGCACGCGCTCAACCTGCGCGACTCCGGCTTCGACGTCACCGTCGGCCTGCGCCCGGGTGGCCCGACCTGGCACAAGGCCGAAGCCGACGGCTTCAAGCCCAGGCCGGTGGCCGAGGCAGCGGCCAATGCCGACATCGTCGCCATCCTGACCCCGGACATGGTGCAGCCGGCGCTGTACGCCGATCACGTCGCACCAGCCATGCGCGAAGGCGCCTGCCTGCTGTTCGCGCACGGCTTCAACGTCCACTACGGGCAGATCGAACCGCGCGCGGACCTGGACGTGGTGCTGGTGGCACCCAAGGGCCCCGGCGCGCTGGTGCGCCGCGAGTACGAGATCGGCCGTGGCGTGCCCAGCGTGTACGCGGTGCACCAGGACCAAAGCGGCAACGCCGAGGCGCTGGCGCTGGCCTACTGCGCGGGCATCGGCGGCGCGCGCCAGAACGCGATCCGCACCACCTTCAAGGAAGAAACCGAAACCGACCTGTTCGGCGAGCAGGCGGTGCTGTGCGGCGGCGCGACCAAGCTGGTGCAGGCCGGTTGGGAAACCCTGGTCGAAGCCGGTTACCAACCCGAAATCGCCTATTACGAATGCCTGCACGAACTGAAGCTGATCGTCGACCTGCTGTACGAGGGCGGCATCACCCGCATGCACGAGTTCATCAGCGAAACCGCGCAGTACGGCGACCTGACCCGTGGCCCCTACGTCATCGACGACCACGCCCGCGCGCAGATGAAGAAGATCCTGAGCGAAATCCAGGACGGCACCTTCGCGCGCCAGTGGATCGCCGAGTACGCCGCCGGCAACCCGCAGTACAAGGCGATGAAACAGGCCGACCTGGATCACCCGATCGAAGAAGTCGGCAAGCGCCTGCGCAGCACGATGAAGTGGCTGGACGCGCCGGCCACGCCGGTGGCGACACCGCAGACCCGGGCGGCCTGACATGGATGCGCCCTGCAACGGTGCACAGTGGCTGGCCGATGCCCTGGTGATCGAGGGCGTGGACACGCTGTTCGGCTACCCGGGCGGCACCATCATGCCCTTCTACGATGCGCTGCATCGGGTGAATGCCGATGGCGTGAACCTGCGCCATATCCTGGTACGGCACGAGCAGGGCGCGGCATTCGCGGCCAATGGCTACGCCCGCGCCAGCGGCAAGGTCGGCGTGTGCGTGGCCACCTCCGGCCCCGGCGCCTCGAATCTGGTGACCGGCATCGCCGATGCGCTGCTGGATTCGGTGCCGATGGTGGTGTTCACCGGCCAGGTGCCGACCGGGCTGATGGGCACCGACGCCTTCCAGGAGCTGGACGTGTTCGGCATGACCATGCCGGTGGTCAAGCACAGCTTCATCGCGCGCAGCGTGGATGAGTTGCCGATGATGGTGGCCGAAGCATTCCGCATCGCCCGCAGCGGCCGTCCCGGCCCGGTGCTGGTCGACCTGCCCAAGGACGTGCAGCTGGCCGATGCCTCGCATCTGGCACGGCATCGCCCGCTGCCCGTGGAGCCGGTGCCGGCCGCGGCCGAGCACGCCCTGCATGCGGCCGCGGCGCTGATCTCGCAGGCACGGCGGCCGGTCGTCTACGGCGGCGGCGGCATCGTGCTGGGCGATGCGCTGGAAGCCTTCCGCGAGTTCGTGGACCTGACCGGCCTGCCCACCGTGCTCACCCTCAAGGGACTGGGCGCACTGCCCAGCGAGCATCCGTGCAACCTCGGCATGCTCGGCATGCACGGCAGCCGTGCGGCCAACATCGCGGTGCAGGAGTCGGATCTGCTGATCGTGGTCGGCGCGCGCTTCGACGACCGCGCCACCGGCAAGCTGGCCGAGTTCGCACCGGATGCACGCATCGTGCACATCGATGCGGACGCCTGCGAAATCGGCAAGCTGCGGCACACCCATGTCGGCGTGTGCGGCGACATCGCGACCAGTCTGGCGCGCCTCGGCCCGGCGGTCGCCGCGCAGATGGCCGGCCGTCATGGCCAGGCGCGACGTGACTGGGCGCGGACCTGCGACGAACGCCGGCTGCGCTTCGCGGCCCGCTACGACGCGCCGGGCGAATCGGTGTATGCACCGGCACTGCTCAAGCGCCTGTCCGAACAGGCCCCGCATGCCTTCGTGTGCTGCGATGTCGGCCAGCACCAGATGTGGGTGGCACAGCACTGGCGGCTGCAATCGCCGCGCAACCACCTCACCAGCGGCGCGCTGGGCGCAATGGGCTTCGGCTTGCCGGCGGCAGTCGGCGCGCAACTGCAGGACCCGCGCGCGCAGGTGATCTGCGTCAGTGGCGACGGCTCGTTCCTGATGAACGTGCAGGAGCTGGCCACCCTTCGCCGTTACGGCCTGCCGGTCAAGATCGTGCTGCTGGACAATCAGGCGCTGGGCATGGTGCGGCAGTGGCAGGAGCTGTTCTTCGAAAAGCGTTACTCGGAGATCGACCTGTCCGACAACCCGGACTTCGCCGCGATGGCGGCGGCCTTCGGCCTGCAGACCCTGCAGGTGGATCGCGCCGAGGCAGTCGACGACGCACTGGCTGCACTGCTGGCCGCACCCGGGCCGGCCCTGTTGCACGTGGCCATCGACACCGCTGCCAATGTCTGGCCACTGGTGCCGCCCAACCACAACAACGCGCAGATGCTCGACCCCGAGGCCGACGCCGTGGCGGATGCCACCGCCACTCCCAGGGAGGCCGTCCATGCCGCCTGACACTCCTGCACCCGCGCGTTACCGGCTGGACCTGACCCTGCGCCAGGCCGAGGGCGCGCTGGCCCGCGTGCTGGGCACCACCGAGCGCCGCGGCTACCGCCCGCTGGCCGTCGATGGCGAGGCCGATGCCGGTGACGAATGCTGGCGGCTGCGCATGACGGTGGAAGGCGAGCGCGGTGCCGATGGCCTGCGCACGCAACTGGCAAAACTTTACGACTGCCTGCAAGTGGAGGTTTCCCCGTGTCCCTGAGCAATCCCGCAGCACAGGCCGTGCAGCCGCCGGCGAGCACGCCCGAACCCGCCTCCGGCACCACCATGCTCTGGTTCGATGGCGAACTGGTCGACGCGGCTGCGCGGCAGGCCGACCTGACCACCCATGCGCTGCATTACGGCAGTGGCGTGTTCGAGGGCATCCGTGCCTATGCCACCGCCGAAGGCGCCGCCGTGTTCCGCCTGCCCGAGCACCTGGAGCGCATGCGTCGCGGCGCGGAACTGCTGGGCATGGCGCTGGATGTCGCCCGCGCGCAGGAGGCAGTACTGGCCACGCTGCGCGCCAATGGCCACCGCGATGCCTACATCCGCCCGCTGGCCTGGGTTGGCGAAGGTGGCTTCGGACTGGACGTGGAAGGGCATCCCACCCATTTGATGGTCGCCACCAGTGCCACCCGCGTGCACCTGGGCGGCGAACGCGCCAGCGTCGGCATCTCCACCTGGCGGCGCAACCCGGCGGACTCGCTGCCGCCACTGAAGCTGTGCGGCGGCTATGTCAACTCGATCCTGGCCAAGCGCGAGGCGAGGCAACGCGGCTTCGAGGAAGCCCTGTTCGTCGACCGCGACGGTTGCGTGGTGGAGTGTACCGGCGCCAACGTGTTCATCGTCAAGGATGGCGTCCTGACCGCGGTCGAGCATCCCGACGCACTGCCCGGAATCACCCGCGACACGCTGATCCGGCTGAGCGGTGCCGCTTCGCGCAAGGTCACGCTGGAAGAGTTGTTCGCCGCCGACGAGGTGTTCGCCTGCGGGACCGCGGCCGAAGTGGCCCCGATCACCCGGGTCGAGGGTCATGCCTATGGCGACAACCCGGTCACGCGGGCACTGGCCGAACGCTACGGCCGCGTGGTGCGTGGCGAAGAGCCGGGGTTTGCACACTGGCTGACGACGGTTTGAACATGCCGCACGCCGCCGCCACCACCGCTCGTGCCCCCTCGCCACGCCGCGATGCCGCGCCCGTGGCGGCACCCCCCGAAGTCGGCGTGCACGACGTGCTGGCCGCACAGGCACGTCTGCGCCGCTACCTGGAGCCGACGCCGCTGCACCATGCCGAACGCTTCGGCTGCTGGCTGAAGCTGGAGAACCTGCAGCGCACCGGTTCGTACAAGGTGCGCGGCGCGCTCAATGCGCTGCTGGCCGCACGCGAGCGCGGCGATGATCGCCCGGTGATCGCCGCCTCGGCCGGCAACCATGCGCAGGGCCTGGCCTGGGCCGGCTATCGCCTGGGCCAGCCGGTGATCACGGTGATGCCCGACAGCGCGCCCGAGACCAAGGTGGCCGGTGTCGCCCACTGGGGCGCCACGGTGCGCCAGCATGGCAACAGCTATGACGAAGCCAAGGCGTTCGCCGCCGAACTGGCCGCCAAGCATGGCTTTCGCCTGCTGTCGGCCTTCGACGACCCGGACGTGATCGCCGGTCAGGGCACGGTCGGGCTGGAACTGTCCGCGTTCGCGCCGCACGTGGTGCTGGTGCCGATCGGCGGCGGCGGACTGGCCGCCGGCATGATCCTCGCGCTGAAGGCACAGGGCGTGCGCATCGTCGGTGCACAGGTCGAGGGCGTGGACGCGATGGCGCGGATCCTGCGCGGCGAAGCGCCGTCACCGGAGCCGGCGCTGACCCTGGCCGATGGCACCCGGGTCAGGGAGCCGGGCCTGCTGACCCGTCGCCTGCTGCGCGATGCACTGGATGACGTGGTCATCGTGCGCGAAGCCGAGCTGAAGGAAACCATGGTCCGCCTGATCATGGAAGAACACCTGATCGCCGAGGGTGCCGGTGCACTGGCACTGGCGGCCGGAAGGCGGGTCGCCAGCCGGCGCAAGGTGGCCGTGGTCTCCGGCGGCAACATCGACGCGCCGGTGCTCTCGCGATTGCTGACCGACATCCGCCCGCGGCCACCGCGCCGACCGCGCCGGCGCATGCGCGAGACGCAGGCGCCGGCAAACACCACGCCGCGCGGCCCGCGCGCGCGTGCATCGCATCCCGCACCGGAGGTGGACATCGCGCGCCTGACACCGCGTCCCCACCCCTTGGCATCGACACGAACAAACCAACATCCACAGGAGCTGCCCGCATGAGCCCCACCACCACCGCTCCGCGCGGCGATACCGTACGGATCTTCGATACCACCCTGCGCGACGGCGAGCAGTCACCCGGCTGCAGCATGACCCCGCAACAGAAGCATGTGTTCGCACGCGCCCTGGCCGAGCTCGGCGTGGACATCATCGAGGCCGGTTTTCCGGCCAGCTCGCAATCCGATCGCGAGGCCACCGCGCTGATCGCCCGCGACCTGTCCGCGGACACTACCCTGTGCGTGCTTTCGCGCTGCGTGGCCAGCGACATCGAAGCCTCCGCACGTGCGCTGGAAGGGGCACGCAGGCCGCGCCTGCACGTGTTCCTGTCCACCAGCCCGCTGCACCGCGAGCACAAGCTGCGCATGAGCCGCGAGCAGGTGCTGGACGCCATCGGCACGCATGTGGCGATGGCGCGTCGTTATTTCGACGACGTGGAGTTCTCGCCGGAGGACGGCACCCGCACCGAGCGCGATTTCCTCGCGCAGGCGGTGGAAGTGGCGATCGCCAGCGGCGCCACCACCATCAACGTGCCGGACACGCTGGGCTATGCCACGCCGGAGGAGTCGCGGGAGATGTTCCGCTTCCTGATCCACACCGTGCCCGGCGCGCGCGAGGTGGTGTTCAGCGCGCACTGCCACGATGACCTCGGCCTTGCGGTGGCCAACTCGCTGGCCGCCATCGAGGGCGGTGCGCGTCAGGTCGAATGCTCGATCAACGGCATCGGCGAGCGTGCCGGCAACGCCTCGCTGGAGGAAATCGTGATGGCGCTGCGCGTGCGCAACGGCTTCTACAACGCCGATACGCGCATCGTCAGCGAACGCCTGGTCGCCACCTCGAAATTGCTGACGCGCCTGATCGGCATGCCGGTGCAGCGCAACAAGGCGATCGTCGGCGAGAACGCCTTTGCCCACGAATCGGGCATCCACCAGCACGGCATGCTGCGCAACCGCGACACCTACGAAATCATGCGCCCCGAGGACGTGGGCTGGCCCGCCTCCAAGCTGGTGCTGGGGCGCCACAGCGGGCGCGCGGCGGTCGCTCACCGCCTCGCCGCCATCGGCTATCGCATGGAGGATGCCGAGCTGGACGGCGTGTTTGCGCGCTTCAAGGCGTTGTGCGAGGAACAGCGCGTGGTCGACGATGCGGACCTGGAGCGCCTGGTCCAGGCCGACATGCCCGGCCAGGGCTGGCGACTGGCTTCGATGACGGTCAGCGACCGTGGCCAGCGCGCCAGCGCGCAGATCGAACTGTCCGACCCGAACGGGCACAAGGTATCCAGCGAGGCCCTCGGCGATGGCCCGGTGGATGCGTTGTTTGCCGCGCTGGCCATCGCCACCGGCGTGCGGCTGGCACTGGAAAGCTACCAGGTGCACAGCGTCGGCCTGGGTGCCGGCGCGCGCGGCGAAGCCAACCTCAGCGTGAGCCACGAGGGCGTCGAGTACCAAGGCAGCGGCACCAGCCGCGACGTGATCGAGGCCAGCGCCATGGCCTGGCTCGACGTGGCCAACCGCATCCTGCGCCAACGCGGTGCACCGCGCCGGGAGGCGATGCGCGCATGAACGCTCCACGCACCCTGTTCGACAAGCTGTGGGACGCGCACGTGGTCGTGCCGGAAAGCGCCGACAGCCCGGCCGTGCTGTACATCGACCTGCATCTGATCCACGAGGTCACCAGCCCGCAGGCCTTTGCCGAACTGAAGGCGCGCGGCCTGCGCCCGCATCGCCCCGAGCGCACCCGCGCGACCATGGATCATTCCACGCCGACGCTGCCGGCCAACGCCGATGGCAACCTGCCCTACCACAGTGATGCGGCGCGCCTGCAGGTGGAAACACTGGCCGCCAACTGCGCCGAGTACGGCATCGAACTGTTCGACTTCGACTCGCCGCACCACGGCATCGTGCACGTGATCGCGCCGGAGCTGGGCCTGACCCAGCCGGGCATGACCATCGTCTGCGGCGACAGCCATACCAGCACCCACGGCGCGTTCGGTGCGCTGGCGTTCGGCATCGGCACCAGCGAGGTCGGCCATGTGCTGGCCACGCAATGCCTGCTGCAACGCAAGCCGAAGACCATGGCGATCGAGATCGAGGGCACGCTGGCGCCGGGAGTGAGCGCCAAGGACGTGATCCTGCACGTGATCGGGGTGATCGGGGTCAACGGCGGCACCGGCCATGTCATCGAATACCGCGGTTCGACGGTGCGCGCGATGGACATGGAAGCACGCATGACCCTGTGCAACATGTCGATCGAAGCCGGCGCACGCGCCGGCATGGTCGCTCCGGACGCCACCACCTTCGCCTACCTGGCACGCACCCCGCGCGCACCCAAGGGCGATGCCTTCGATGCCGCGTGCGCGCGCTGGTCGCGGCTGCGCAGTGACGAAGGCGCGGTGTTCGACGCGCAGGTGCGCATCAACGCCGCCGACATCCGCCCCACCGTGACCTGGGGCACGCACCCGGGCACCGCGATCGCGATCGACGCGCCAGTGCCGAGCAGCCAGGCGCCGGCCGACGCCCGCGCACGCGACTACATGGGCAGCCACGCCGGCCAGCCGATGACCGGCATGCCGGTGGATGTGGTGTTCGTGGGCAGTTGCACCAATGGCCGCCTGAGCGACCTGCGTGCGGTCGCCCAGGTGCTGCGCGGACGCACCCTGGCCAACGGCGTGCGCATGCTGGTGGTGCCCGGCTCCGCGCAGGTCAAGCAGGCGGCCGAAGCCGAAGGCATCGATCAGGTGGTGCGTGCAGCCGGCGCGCAATGGCGCGAACCCGGCTGCAGCATGTGCATCGGCATGAACGGCGACAACGTGGCCGCCGGCGAACTGGCCGTGTCCACCTCCAACCGCAATTTCGAAGGTCGCCAGGGGCCGGGTGCACGCACCGTGCTGGCCTCGCCCACGGTGGCGGCATGGGCCGCGGTGCACGGCCACATCGTCGATCCCCGCCAACTTCCGGAGGCGGCGGCATGAGTACCGGAATCCGCGAAATCCGCTCGCGCGCGGTGGTGCTGCCGCAGACCAACATCGATACCGACCAGATCATCCCGGCGCGCTTCCTGTCGACCACCCGACGCGAGGGATTGGGTCGACACGCGTTCGCCGGCTGGCGCGGACAACCGGGCTTTCCGTTCGACGATGCGGCCAATGCCGGCCGTTCGATCCTGATCGCCGGGCGCAACTTCGGCTGCGGCTCCTCGCGCGAACATGCCCCCTGGGCACTGCGCGACCTCGGCCTGCGTGCGGTGGTCAGCAGCGAGATCGCCGACATCTTCCGCGGCAACGCGCTGAAGAACGGGCTGCTGCCGGTGGTGCTGCCCGAAGCCGTGGTGCAGGCGCTGATGCAGCGCCCCGACGACGAATTGCTGATCGACATCGCCGCCGGCCAGCTGCGCACGCCGGCCGGTGATGTGCATCCGTTCACCCTGGACGCGTTCGCCCGCACCTGCCTGCTGCAGGGCGTGGACGAACTGGGCTGGCTGCTGGCCCGCCTTCCCGAAATCAAACGTTACGAGGAGACACACCATGCATGCTGACATCGTGGTCCTGCCCGGCGACGGCATCGGACCTGAAGTGACCCGCGCCGCCGCGCGCGTGCTGGATACCATCGCCACCCGCTACGGGCACCGGTTCACGCTGCATGAACACGTAATCGGTGGCGCGGCGATCGACGCCTGCGGCGAGCCGCTGCCGGCGGCAACGCTGCAGGCCTGCCGCAGGGCCGACGCCGTGCTGCTGGGCGCGGTCGGCGGCCCGCAGTGGACCGATCCCACACTGCGCCCCGAGCAGGGCCTGCTGGACCTGCGCAAGGGCCTGGGCCTGTATGCCAACCTGCGCCCGGTGCGTCCGCACCCGGCGGGGCTGCACGCCTCGCCGGTCAAGCCGCATCTGCTGGCCGGCGTGGATCTGATGGTGGTGCGCGAGCTGACCGGCGGCATCTATTTCGGCGAGCGCAGCCGCAGCGACACCGCGGCCAGCGACACCTGCACCTATACGGTCGAGGAGATCGAACGCACCGTGCGTGCCGCCGCCGCCCTGGCGCGTGCCCGCAGCCGCCGCCTGACCAGCGTGGACAAGGCCAACGTGCTGGAGACCTCACGCCTGTGGCGCGAGGTGGCCACGCGCGTGGTGGCCTCCGAGTTCCCCGACGTCACCCTGGAACACCAGCTGGTGGACTCCATGGCCATGCACCTGATCGCACGTCCGCGCGCCTATGACGTGATCGTCACCGAGAACATGTTCGGCGACATCCTGACCGACGAGGCGGCGATGCTGGCCGGCTCGCTCGGCCTGCTGCCCTCGGCGTCGCTTGGCCAGGGTCGTCGCGGCCTGTACGAACCGATCCATGGCTCGGCGCCGGACATCGCCGGCCGCGACATCGCCAACCCGCTCGGCGCGATCCTCAGCGCCGCGATGCTGCTCCGGCACTCCCTGGGACTGGAGGCGGAAGCGCTGTGTGTCGAGGATGCGGTTGCCGCGGCGCTGGACGCGGGCACTCTCACCGCCGACGTGGCCGATGCCGGTCACGCCGTGGGCACCCGCGCGATGACCGACGCGGTACTGGCACGGGTCGAGCGCGACTGCCCGGCCGTGGCCCTGCGTGACTGAGCTGCATTGACACGCACGCACCGCGGCCGTCCAATCCCTGACATGTCCTGCAACGCACGCAACCGCACCACCATGACCGCGACGATCATTACGCGGTCGGTGCGGACGTGCGTGTCGGGATGAATTGACCACCCCCGCCCCGCGTCCGGACCGGATGCGGGGCACGCATCCGGTCGGGCGGGGCCCACACGGAGTCCCCATGCCACAACCGCTTCCTTCGATCGACCAGGCCCACAAGTTCGGCGGCAGCAGCCTTGCCGACGCTTCGCACATCCGTCTGGTCGCACAACTGCTCACGCTCGACGAAGCCTCGAAGATCGTGGTGGTTTCGGCGATGCACGGGGTCACCGATGCACTCATCGACCTGCTCCGCAAGGCGGCGGCCGGCGAGGACTGGCAAGCCGATTACCTGGCCCTGTCACGCCGCCACGTCGATACCGCCTCCGAACTCGACCCGGCCGATGCGCAAGGCTCCGCGCGCTGGTTCATGCAGGAGCTGACGGCACTGCGCGCGCGCTTGCAGGCGATCGCCGCTGCCGGCACCGCCGACAGCGCCGACCGGGATGCCGTGCAGGGCCTGGGCGAGGTCTGGTCCTCGCGGCTGCTGCAACTCGCGCTGGGTGGCGAAGCCGCCGGCTGGGGTCGGCTCGACGCGCGCGAGGTGCTGGAAGTCTCCCATGGCGAACTGGGCCCGGAAGTGCAGTGGGAGCGCAGCCGCGAGCGGCTGGCGCGCTGGTGCGAGGCGCACCCGCAACGCAATCTGGTCATCACCGGATTCATTGGCCGCGATGGCAGCGGCCGCGCGACCACCCTGGGCCGCAACGGCAGCGACTGGTCCGGCGCGATCTTCAGCGTGTTGTTCGCTGCCCGCGAGCTGACCGTATGGACCGACGTGGACGGCGTGCTCAGTGCCGACCCGCGGCTGGTTCCGGACGCGTTCTGCCTGGACTCGATGTCCTATGCCGAAGCGCTCGAACTGGCCTATTTCGGCGCCAAGGTGCTGCATCCACGCACCATGCTGCCGGCGATCCGGCACGACCTGCCGATCCGCATCCGCAACACCTTCCATCCGAGCGCACCGGGCACCGTGATTGCCCGCACCTCGCAGCCGGCACTCTCGCCGGTCAAGGGGCTGACCATCGTCGACGGGCTGGCGCTGCTGGACCTGTCCGGCGCCGGCATGATCGGCGTGCCGGGCACTGCCGAGCGCCTGTTCGCGGCGCTGCATGCGGTCGGCGTGTCGGTGACCATGATCAGCCAGGGCTCCAGCGAACACTCCATCTGTTGCGTGATCCCGCAGGCGCAGGCCGAAGCCGCGCGCGAAGCGGTGCGCGAATCCTTCGCCGATGCACTTGCCAGCGGCGCGATCGGCGACGTCAAGGTGGTCGGCAACATCGCGGTGCTGGCGGCGGTCGGCGATGGCATGGTCGGCACCCCGGGCGTGTCCGCACGGTTGTTTTCCGGCCTCGCGCAGGCACGTGTCAACGTGCGCGCGATCGCGCAGGGCGCCAGCGAACGCAACATCTCGGTGGCGATCGACGCCGACGAGGCGGTACGCGCGCTGCGCGCCGCGCACAGCGCATTCTGGCTGTCGCCGGCCACGGTATCGATCGGCCTGATTGGAGCGGGCAACGTCGGCGGTGCACTGCTGGCGCAACTGGCCGATGCGATTCCCCGCTTCGCCGCCAACCCGCGGCTGCGGCGGCGCCTCGATCTGCGCTTGCGCGGCATCGGCAACAGTCGCCGCATGCATCTGGAACCCCGCAGGCTGGACCCGACCCTGGCCACGCAGGCACTGGCCGAGGGCGTCCCCCTCGACCTGGACGCGTTCGCCGACCACATCCAGGCCGAGCACCTGCCGCACGCGATGATCGTGGACTGCAGCGGTTCGGATGCGGTGGCCGCGCATTACCCCGCCTGGCTGGCACGCGGCATCCACGTGGTGACCCCGTCCAAGCACGCCGGCAGCGGCGACCTCGCCCGCTACCGGGCGATCCGCGCGGCCGAGCGCGACGGCGGTGCATTCCGCTACGAGGCCACCGTGGGCGCCGGGTTGCCGGTGATCGCCACCTTGCGCTCGTTGCTGGACACCGGCGATGCGCTGGTCGCGGTGGAAGGCATACTCTCGGGCACCCTGGCCTGGCTGTTCAACCGCTTCGATGGCAGCACGCCGTTCTCGCAACTGGTGCTCAAGGCGCGCGAGCTGGGCTACACCGAGCCCGATCCGCGCGAAGACCTGTCCGGCATGGACGTGGCGCGCAAGCTGGTGATCCTCGCGCGCGAGGCCGGCCGCGACCTTTCCCTCGCCGACGTGGCCATCGAAAACCTGGTTCCCGAACAGCTGCGCGACCTGCCGCTGGATGAGTTCCTCGCCCGCATCGGCGAGCTGGACGAGCCGATGCACGAACGTTTGCAAGCCGCGCGCGCGACCGGGCGCCAACTGCGTTACCTTGCGCAGTTGCGCACCGACGGCTCGGCCCATGTCGGCCTGACCATGCCGGAGCCGGGCCACGCCAGCCTGCACACCCGCCTGACCGACAATCTGGTGCAGTTCCACACCCAGCGCTATGCCGGGAATCCATTGGTCGTGCAGGGCCCGGGAGCCGGCGCCGAAGTGACCGCCGCCGGCGTGTTCGGCGACATGCTCGACATCGCGCGCAGCATCGGAGCCATCGCATGAGCCGCACATCCGCCACCGCATTCGCCCCCGCCAGCGTCGGCAACATCGGCATCGGCTTCGACCTGCTCGGCCACAGCATCGACGGCCCGCGTGATGTCGCAAGCGTGCGCCGCATCGAGGCCCCGCAGGTGGTGATCGAGGCCATCGACGGCGACAGCCCCGGCATCGAACGCATCCCGCTGCAAGCCTCGCGCAATACCGCCGGCCAGGCGCTTCTGGCGCTGCGCGAGGCGCTGGCCCTGCCATTCGGATTTGCCCTGCACCTGCACAAGGGGATTCCGCTCGGCTCCGGCCTCGGCGGATCGGCCGCTTCCTGCGTGGCCGCGCTGGTGGCGGCCAACGCCCTGATCGACCAGCCGCTGTCGCGGGAGGCGCTGTACCCGCATGCACTGGCCGGCGAATCGGTCGCCAGCGGCAGCGTGCACGGCGACAACGTCGGGCCGATGCTGCTTGGCGGCGTGGCAATGACCACCCGCGAGCGGCTGATCGCACTGCCTTCGCCGCCCGGCTGGCACGCGGTGGTGGTGCACCCGGATCAGGTGCTGGAAACGCGCGCCTCGCGCGCGGTGCTGGAGCCGCCGTACCCGCTGGCCGACGTGGTGGCGCAAACCACGCACCTGGCCCTGTTCCTGCACGGCCTGCGCGAGGGCGATGCGACCCTGGTCGCGGAAGGACTGAACGATGTGCTGGTCGAACCGCGACGCGCACCACTGATCCCGCGCTTCGCCGAGGTCAAGCAGGCGGCACTGCAACACGGTGCGATCGGTGCCAGCATTTCCGGCGGTGGTCCCAGCGTGTTTGCCTGGTTTGCCACCCGCGCCGCCGCCGAAGCGGCCGCCCCGGCGATGCGGGCGGCGTTCACCGACGGCGGCATCCACGCCCACGCCCATGTGTCGCCCGTCGCCGGGCCGCGCGCGGAAGTGCTGGCATGAAGTTCGTCAGCACCCGCGGGCAGGCGGCGGTCGGCATCGACGCGGCACTGCAGGCCGGGCTGGCAGCGGATGGCGGCCTGTACGTGCCCGACGCCATCTCCGCCATGCCGGCAGCCGACCATGATGGGGCGACTTTGGCGGACACCGCGCTGCGCGTGCTGACGCCATATTTCGAAAGCAGCCCGCTGCAGGCCGCCCTGCTGGCGCTGTGCAGCGAGGCTTTCGCCTTCGATGCGCCATTGCGCGCGATGCGCGGCGACGGCGATTACCTGCTGGAACTGTTCCACGGCCCGACCGCCGCGTTCAAGGATTATGCCGCGCGCTTCCTCGCCGCCGCGCTGTCCGCGCTGCGCGATGACGACGAGCCACCGCGAACGGTGCTGGTGGCCACCTCCGGCGACACCGGCGCGGCGGTCGCCGCCGCTTTCCACAACCGCCCGGGCTTCCACGTGGCGATCCTCTACCCGCATGGCAAGGTCTCGCCACGCCAGGCGCACGGATTGGAGTGCTGGGGCGGCAACGTGCGTGCCTTCCGCGTGGCCGGCAGCTTCGACGATTGCCAGCGCATGGCCAAGGCATTGCTGGGGGATGTCGAACTGCGGCAGCGCCTTGCCCTGACCTCGGCCAACAGCATCAGCCTCGGCCGGCTGCTGCCGCAGGCCGCCTATCACGCGCATGCGGCGCTGCGCTTCCATGCCGCGCACGGCCAGCCACTCAATCTCATCGTGCCCACTGGCAACCTCGGCAATGCCGCCGCCGCGTGGCTGGCGCGCACCATGGGGGCGCCGATCGGCGAGATCGCGCTGGCGTGCAATGCCAATGACACCCTGCCGCGGTTCTTCGCCGGCGCGGCCTACGCACCGGGCGCCACCATCGCCACCCTGGCCAACGCCATGGACGTGGCCGCGCCAAGCAATTTCGAGCGCCTGCGCCACTGGTTCGGCCATGACGATGACGCGCTGCGCGCGGCATTCCGCGCAGTGGCGGTGGACGATGCCGCGATCCGCGCCACCATCACCGCGGCGCCGGCGCGCCACGGCATCGTGCCCTGCCCGCATACCGCCTGCGGCCTGCAATTGCTGCAGCAGGTGCGCGATGCCGGCGACCGGCGGCCGTGGGCGGTGGCGGCCACCGCGCACCCGGCCAAGTTCGAGAGCATCGTCGAGCCGCTGGTCGGCCACCGCATCGAACTGCCGCCGGCGCTGGCCGAGTGCTTGGCACGCCCGGCACGCGGCGAGCCGCTGGCCGCCGACCCGGACGCGCTGCTGCGCGCATTGTCCGCGGGCTGACCTGCGCGGCCCGCGGCCGGGCAGCGCAACGGCCGAAGCGTACCCGGCAATGACCCGGCATTCGAATTAAAGAACCACTCGGTTTATTATTGGACACATGAACGCCATTGCCCGCCCTGCCCCCGCGCGTCCCGCCCTTGGCCGCCCCAAGGATCCGGCCAAGCGTGCCGCGGTGCTGGCCGCGGCCACGCAGCTGTTCGCCACGCATGGCTTCGATGGCGCCAGCATGGAGCAGATCGCGCAGCTGGCCGGTGTCTCCAAGCTCACCGTGTACAGCCACTTCGGCGACAAGGAAGGCCTGCTCACCGCGGTGGTGGAAGCGCATTGCGAGCGCGAAATGCCGCTGGAACTGTTCGACCCCTCGCCCGAGATGCCGCTGCGCCCGCGCCTGTTGCAGATCGCGCTGGCGTTCTCGGCGATGGTCAACGATGCCGACACCATCGCCGCGCAACGCATGCTGAGCGCGCCGCAGGCACAGCCGCCGGCATTGGTGCGGCGCTACTGGAGTGCCGGCCCGATGCGCATCCAGAACGGTCTGGCCGAGCTGTTGCAGCGCCGCGTCGAAGCCGGCGAGCTGGCGATCGACGATCCGACCCAGGCCGCGTCGCACTTCTTCGCCCTGCTCAAGGGCGAGCCCTACGCACGCGCGATGATCGGCCACCCCGACCTGCCCGATGCCGATGCACTCGAGCGCCATGCGCACAGCGTGGTCGACCTGTTCCTCGCCGCGTTCACGCCGGCGGCGAAGCGTGGCGGGCAGTGATGACTTCCGGCACTCTCCGCCGCCGCGCACAACGGGCACTCTGCCCCCACGGGCGGATAGAATGTCCCGTTCACTGCCAACGAGTGTCGCCATGACCATCGATTACGCCAAGGCCCGCGAAAACATGGTGGAACAGCAGGTTCGCCCGTGGGAGGTGCTGGATCCGCGGGTGCTGGACGTGATCGGGCGTACTCCGCGCGAAGCCTTCGTCGATCCCGCGCACCGTGAACTGGCCTATGCCGACCTTGCCCTGCCGCTGGGCGGCGACCAGTTCATGATGAAACCGGTGGTCGAAGGCCGCACCCTGCAGGGATTGCTGCCGCAGGCCAACGAGAAGGTGCTGGAAGTAGGCACCGGCTCGGGCTACCTCAGCGCCTGCCTGGCGCAACTGGCGGCCTCGGTGCACAGCCTGGAGATCGATCCCACCCTGGCCACCCGTGCCGAGGGCCGTCTGGCCGGGCTCGGCCTTGGTAATGTCAGCGTGGAAACCGTCGACGCCCTGGCCTGGCAGGCGCACGAACGCTACGACGTGGTCTGCGTCACCGGCGCGGTGGCCGAAGTGCCGGCGCGCTTCCTCGATTGGGTCGCACCCGGTGGCCGCCTGTTCGTCATCCACGGCCAGTCGCCGGTGATGGAGGCGGTGCTGATCCGTCCCGGCGTCAACGGCGGCGCGGCTGAATCGTTGTTTGAAACCGACCTGCCATATCTCATCGGGGCCGAACCCGCGCCCCGTTTCGTGCTGTAACCCGCGGCGGGCGGGGCCTCGCCCGCGTCCGCCGCCCGATCGCAAGGATTACCGATGCGCTGCCGACCGCTTGCCCTCGCCCTCTCGCTCGCCCTGCTGCCGCTGTCGGCACAGGCCGAAGACCTGTTGCAGACCTACCAGATCGCGCGGGGCCAGGACCCGCAGCTGGCGGCGGCCGAAGCCAACCAGCGTTCCACCGCCGAGAACCAGGTGCAGGCGCGCGCGGCGATGCTGCCGCAGATCGGTGCCAACGCCTCGATCTCGCGCCAGCGCCAGACCAACCGCTCCGGCGAGCCGATCATCGACCCGGACACCGGGCAGATCATCTCCGGCGGCGAGCGCACCAGCGACAGCACCAGCCGCAGCGCCAGCATCGGCGTGGACCAGATGGTGTTCAACGGCGCCACCATCAGCCGCCACCGCGCGCAGAAGCTGTATACCGAGGCCGGCGAATACGATCTCGAATCGGCCAACGACCAGCTCATCACGCGCACCTCGCGCGCCTATTTCGACGTGCTGGTGGCGATGGAAACCCTGGCCGCCGCGGAAGCCCAGGAAGAGGCGCTCAAGAAGCAGTTCGATTTCGCCGACAAGCGGCTCGAAGTCGGCCTGGCGCCGATCACCGACGTGCACGAAGCGCGCGCGCAGTACGAGGCCGCGCGCGCCAACACCATCCTGCGTCGCAACGCGCTGGAAGATGCCTATCAGGCGCTGGCCGAGATCACCGGCCAGCCGATCCGCAGCCTGATGGCGCTGCCCGACGACTTCGTGCCGCAGTTGCCGGCCGAAGGCGGTGCCGAGGACTGGGTCAACCGCGCGGTCGACAACAACCCCGCGCTGGCCGCGCAGAAGACCCGTCTGGCCGCCGCCGAACAGAACATCCGCACCGCACGCGCCGGCCACCTGCCCACGCTCAACGCGCGCGGCAGCTACGGCATCTCGCGCACCAACAGCAGCACCGACATCCTCGGTGGCGGCAACTTCGACACCGATGGTCGCGGCCGCGGCCCGTCGGTGTCGCTCAGCCTCTCGGTACCGATCTTCAGCGGCGGCGCGGTGCAATCGCAGGTGCGTCAGGCCATCGCCCAGCGCGACGTGGTCGAGCAGCAGCTGGAGCAGCAGAAGCGCGGCCTGGAACGCAACACGCGCAGCGCCTACCAGAACCTCGCCGCCGGCATCAGCGCGCTGGAAGCACGCCGTCTGGCGCTGGTCGCCGCACAGAGCGCCTACGATGCCTCGCAGGTCGGGCTTGAAGTCGGCACGCGCACGGTGATCGACGTGCTGATCAACCAGCAGAACCTGTTCAATGCGCAGCAGGCCTATGCCGAGGCCAAGTACAACTACCTGCAAAGCCATCTGCTGCTGCGTCAGGCCGCGGGCGAACTCGACATCGGCGACGTGCAGGCGGTCAACCGCCTGCTCACCGTGCCCGCCGGACAGGCACCGCGCATCAACAACTGAGCCCGCCGCGCACCGCGCGTGCGGCCATAACGATGACAAGGCCGGGCATGCCCGGCCTTGTCGCATCACAGGCCCAGCACTTCCAGCGTGCGCGCCAATGCACCACGCCCGGATTCGGCCAACGCGCGCCCGGCCTCGCCCATGCGCGCGCGCAGCGCATCATCGGCCAGCAGCGCTTCCACCACCTCCGCCAGCGCATCCGCCTCGTTCACCACGCGCATCGCCCCGGCCTGCTCCAGGCCCGTGGCGATGCTGCTGAAATTGAACAGATGCGGTCCGCTGACCACCGCGCAACCGACCGCCGCCGGCTCCAGCAGATTGTGCCCGCCGATCGGCTGCAGGCTGCCGCCGACAAAGGCCACGTCGGCGACATTGAAGAACAACGGCAGCTCGCCCAGGGTGTCGATGACGAAGGCGGCGCTGTCCTGCGCCGGCCAGCGTTCGCGGCTGCGGCACAGCGTGCGCAGGCCGTCGCTGCGCAGGCGCTCGGCCACCGGCGCGAAGCGTTCCGGGTGGCGCGGCGCCCACAGCAGCAGCAGGTCGGGCCAGCGTCGGCGCAGGCGGCGGTGCGCGATCAGCACCGGCAGCTCTTCCTCGGGATGGGTGCTGGCCGCCATCCACACCGGCCTGCGCCCGGCGTGGCGATGGAACTCGCGCACGAAATCGGCGGCATCGGCCGGCGGCGCGACGTCGTACTTGAGATTGCCGGTGACCTCGACCGCATCCGCCCGCGCGCCCAGCGCAATGAAGCGCCGGGCATCGTCGCGGCTCTGCGCGCAGACCTTGCCGACCGTGGCCAGCGCGCGCGACACCAGCGGCGCCAGCACGCGGTAGCCGCGCAGCGAGCGCGCCGACAGCCGCGCATTGAGGATCGCCAGCGGGATGCCGCGATCCCGACAGGCGAACAGCAGGTTGGGCCACAGCTCGGTTTCCATCACCAGCGCGCGCTCGGGCCGGTACTGCTCGAGGAAGCGACCCACCGCGCCGGGCAGGTCATAGGGCAGGTACACATGCTCCACCCGCCCGCCCCAGCGCGCCTGGATGCGTTCGGAGCCGGTCGGGGTGATCGCGGTCAGCACCAGGCGCTTGTGCGGATGGCGTTGCAGCAGGGCATCGACCAACGGCGCGGCCGCGGCCACTTCCCCCACCGACACCGCGTGCAGCCACAGCCGTCCGTTCGGCGCCGGCGCAGGCGCGGGCATGCGCCCGTAACGCGCATAGCGCTCGTTCCAGCGCGACAGATAGGCCGGATGGCGGAAGCCGCGCCACACCAGGTGGTACAGCGTCACCGGCAGCAACAGGTAGAGCACGGCCGAATACAGGCCACGCAACAGGCGCTCGCTGAAACGGGCTTTCATCGCGCAAGGATACGGGATGCCCGCGTCGGTGCGATGCCGTCGGCGCGGCGCGGGCCACCGGCAACGCGCGCTTAGAATTGGCGCATGCCCGCCGCCACGCCACCGCCCCTGCCCCGCCAGCTGCTGGCGCCGCGCCACTGGCCGATGTGGCTGCTGATGGGCTTCCTGCTGTTGATGGCGCGCCTGCCCTGGGGTCTGCAACGGGCACTGGGCAGCGGCTTCGGCCGCCTGCTGCCGCGGTTGCTGCCCGACCGCCTCGCCGCGGCCCGGCGCAATCTGGAGCTATGCATGCCGGAACTCGGCGCGGATGCGCGCCAGGCCCTGCTCGAGGCCAGCTTCCGCGATCTCGGCATCGGCCTGTTCGAATTCGCCCGCGCCTGGTGGGGCACGATCACGCCGATGCGGCGCCGCGTGGAAATCGAAGGCCTCGAACACCTGCACGCGCTGCAGCAACAGGGCCGCGGCGTGCTGCTGGTGTCCGGGCATTTCACCACCCTGGAGATCTGCGGCCGCCTGCTGTGCGACCACGTCGAGGTCGCCGGCATGTACCGCCGCCACCGCAACCCGGTGCTGGAATGGTGCGTGCTGCGGGGCCGGCTCGGCCATGCCAGCGCGATGTTCGGCAATGACGACCTGCGCGGCGCAGTGCGCCACCTCAAGCGCGGCGGCATCCTGTGGTACGCGCCGGACCAGGACATGCTCGGCAAGGACACCGTGTTCGCGCCGTTCTTCGGTATCCCCGCCTCCACCATCACCGCCACCCACCAGCTCGCGCGGATCAGCGGCTGCGCGGTGGTGCCGTTCTTCCACCGCCGCGAGGGCGCGCGCTACGTGCTGCGCATCGGCGAGCCATTGACGCCGTTCCCGAGCGATGACGCGGCCGCCGACAGCACGCGGGTCAACGCCGCGATCGAGGCCATGGTGCGCGAAGCGCCTTCGCAATACCTGTGGATCCACCGCCGCTTCAAGCGCCAGCCCGACGGCCGCTCGCTGTACGCCTGAAGCATGGCGCCGGACGCCACGGCGCCCGCACGTCACGCCGCGGGGGCGTCGTCCTCGCGTGCCAGCAGGCTGCCGGCATACAGCGCCAGCAGCAGCATGAACACCCCGCCCCAGAACGCGGCATGGAAGGCGAGGTGGGTATTGAGCGGGAACACCGTGACCAGCAACGCCAGCATCGCCGGTCGAGCGCGGCGGCGCGCCTGCGGGCTGGCCCAGCGCCAGGCACGCCACGCCAGCGCCAGCCCGGCCAGCCACAGGAACAGGCCAATGAAGCCGGTCTCGGCCAGCACTTCCAGCACCAGCTGGTGCGCATGCAATGCCGGCCCTTCGCCCCATTCGGGCTGCACCTGCGGCTGCGGGTCACATTCAGCCCAGGCATTGCGGAACTCGCGCACGCCCACGCCATTGACCGGATGCTCGCCGATCATGCACAGCGCGCCGGCCCAGATCCGGCTGCGCCCGGACAGCGCGTTGTCCACGCCGTCGGCCTCGCCGCTCAACGCGGTCGCGGTGCGCGCGATGCGCTCGCCCAGCGGCGCATGCACCAGGCTCAAGGCCGCCAGCGCCAGCGCGCCCGCGGCGAACAGCAGCAGCATCCGGCGCGCGCCGAGGATGCGCCAGCCGGTGAACAGCAGCACCAGTGCATAGGTCAGCCAGCTCGCACGCGAGCCGGCCAGGAGGATCGCGATGCCCACCGGCAGCGCCGCCAGCAACCAGCCCTTGGCACCGAAACGGCGCCAGCCGGCGAACAGCAGGAACGGCGAGAGGCTCGCCAGCAGCACGCCGAGCACCGGGTTGCAGGTACCGAACACACCGTTGACGCGGTCGAAGCCGCGTTCAAGCTGGCCATCGCACATCTGCTTGCCGTCACGCAGCAACTGGTACAGCGCGTCCAGCCCGGCATTGAGCGGACTCATCGCACTGCCGCTGATCGCCTGCAACAACAGGTCGAGGGTCCACACCGCGACGATCACCGCGATGCCGCCGAACAGGGTGCGCCGGCCACTGCCGGTGGCGACCGCGATCGCCACCAGCCACAGGAACGGCAGGTAGCGCAGCCCGGTCAGGGTCTTGCGCAGCGCCGCCAGCGGATCGGCGGCATCGAAGGTGGAGATCAGTTGCGGCAGCCAGTAGGCAAAGAACAGCGCGGTGGTCAGCGCCCACGCACCGGAGCTGAGCAGGCGGGTGCCGTCGCGGAAGCGCGCCTTGGCCAGCAGCAGCAGCGCTGCCACCGCGCCCAGCGAGAGGATGCCCTCGGACACGCGCGAGGCCGGCCACAGCGCGATGTACGTCAGCACCCACCACGGCGCCCAGCGCCAGCCGGTGGGCAGGCGCGGGGCATCGGCAGGGGCGGCAGTGGCGTTCATGCGAGTTCGTGATACACGTCGAGCGTGGCGTCCTGCATCGCGCGCAGGTGATGGCGCATGGTAACGGGCGCGGTCGGCGGGTGATGCAGCAGCGCCTGCGCCGCCGCGTGCAAGGCCTGCGGGTCGAACGGCGGCACCGCGCCCGCCGGCTGCAACTCGGCCAGCAACTCGCCGACCCCGCCATGCGCCCAGCCGAGCACCGGCACCCCCACGCTGAGCGCTTCGATCACGGTGCGGCCGAAGGCCTCCGGCTTGCGCGAAAGCTGCAGCACCAGGTCGCTCATCGCATACGCTTGCGCGATCGCCGAGGTCGGTGCGGTCATCGCCAGCGCCGCGTCGATGCCGAGCCGCACGGCCTGTGCCTCGAGCTCGGCCAGATACGCCTCGCGCCCCGCCTCGCGCGCGCCGGGCATCCACAGCCGCGCATCCAGCCCGTCGGCACGCAAGCGCGCCAGCAACGTCAGCGCATCGGCATGGCCCTTGAGCCGGGTGCCGCGGCCGGGCAGCAGCAGCAACGGGCCCTCACCGCCAAGCGCGGGATGTTCGGTCGCCAACGCCACGCGCGCGGCACGCTCGATGCCGGCACGACGCGGAAAGGCCGCCGGGTCGATGCCGCGCGGAATCACCCGCAGCTTCGCCGGGTCGGTGCGCGGGTAATGCGTCAGCAGGTACGCGCGCACGGTGTCGGAGACACAGATCACGCGCTCGCCGCTGGCCATCACCGCGCTGTAGCGCGAGGGCGAATTGAGCCCGTGCATGGTGGTCACCCAGTGCGGCCGCTGCGCCGCGGGCATGCCGCGCAGTGCCAGCCGCCCGATCCAGGCCGGCAATCGCGAGCGTGCATGCACGATGTCGGCTTCGCACTCGGCCAGCACCCGGCGCAGCGCAGCGACCCGGGTCAGGGTCAGCGGCGACTTGCGCCCGATGTCCAGCGCGACATGCTCGCCACCCAGCGCCTGCAACTGCGGCAACAGCCGCCCGCCGCGTGAGACCACGATCGCGCGATGTCCGGCAGCCACCAGCGCCTGGCTGATTTCAAGTGTGGAGCGCTCCACGCCGCCGGATTCCAGCGCCGGCAGCAGTTGCACGATGGTCAGGCGTCGGCGCATCCGGGCGCGCGGCGCAGCCTCAGTCCACCAGGGTGAACTTCGCGCCGCAGTACGGGCACTCGGACTTGCCGCCCTCCTCCTCGATCGGCAGGTACACCCGCGGATGCGAGTTCCACAGCGCCATCGACGGCAGCGGACAGGACAACGGCAGGTCGGCACGATGCACTTCGTATTCGCGCTGGGCGTTGGCCTCGGTGGCGTGGATGGCGTCGTTCATGGCGGCAACACGGACTGCGGAAGACAGGATGCCGAGGATTCTAGCGGCAAAGCCCGGCGCAGGCGCGCCTGGCCGGTCAGGCTGCGGCCAATCGCAGCCGATCCACCTGCCGCAGGTCGGTGTCGCGGCGTGCCACCCACAGGTCATGCGCGGACTGCATCGCCAGCCAGCTTTCCGGCGAACGGCCCAGCGCCTTGGACAGACGCAGCGCCATCTCCGGGCTGACGCGGCTGCTGCCGTTCAGCACCCGGCTCAGGGTCGAACTCGCCACGCCCAGTGCCTGCGCCAGCTCGCGCCCACTGATGCCATTGGGCTGCAGGTAAATCCCGGAGATGAACTCGCCGGGATGCGGGGGATTGTGCATGTGCACGATCATGCCCCGCCCGCATCACCCCGGCAGATCGAACAACAGCACTTCGGCCTCGTCGCTGCCCAGACCTTGCAGTGCGAGCTGGCCGGTTTCGTCCACCAGGCCGATGGCGTCGCCGGGGCCGAGTTCATGCTCGCCGGCGCGGATCGTGCCCAGCGCCACGTGCAGCCAGTAGCGCCGCGCGGGGTCGAGTTCGACATCGACGCGCTGGCCCGGCGCCAGCAGCACGGCACGCAGATGCGCGTCTTGGCGCAGCGGCAGGCCGCCATCACGACCTTCGGGCGATGCCCAGGTGTCCCAGCGGCCACGGCGGGTGTCGCGCTCGAACGCCCGCTGCGCATACGCCGGCTCGGCGTTGACCCGATCGGGCTGGATCCAGATCTGCAGGAAATGCGTGGTCTGCGCCGGATCACCGTTGTATTCGCTGTGCTCGATGCCATGTCCGGCGCTCATCCACTGCACCTCGCCGGGACGCAGCACGCCCTCGCTGCCGGTGCTGTCGCGGTGCGCCAGCGCGCCCTGCAGCACCACGCTGATGATCTCCATGTTGGCGTGGCGGTGCGGGGCGAAGCCGCCACCGGGCGCGACGCGATCCTCGTTGATCACCCGCAGCGGGCCGAAGCCCATCCACTGCGGGTCGTGGTAATGGCCGAAGGAGAACGTGTGCCGGCTGTCCAGCCAGCCATGGTCGGCATGGCCGCGCGCGGCGGCCGGGCGTTGAATGATCATGGCTTGGCCGAATCGTCCACGCGCGAGGCTTCGCTGGTGATGCGCAGCGTCACCTCGTCGCTGACCATCGGCGCATGCAGGCCAAGGCCGAAGTCGCTGCGCTTGACCGTGGTGGTGGCATCCAGCCCCAGGCTCGGCACCTGCGTCATCGGGTGCTCGCCGGCGCCGTTGAGCTTGGCATCGAGCACCACCACGCGGCTCTGGCCCTTGATGGTCAGTTCACCGGTCACCTCGTAGCGGTCGGCACCCAGCGGCGTCACCTTGGTGCTGGCGAAATGCGCGACCGGAAATGCCGCAGCATCGAAGAAGTCGGCGCCGCGCAGGTGCTGGTCGAAGTCGGCGCTGAAGCTGGCAAGGCCCGACAGCGGCAGGGTCACGTCCACCGAGGACGCACTCATGTTGGCGGCGTTGATGACGATGCGCCCGTCGGCATCGCCGAAATTGGCGCTGGGATTGGAAAAGCCGAAGTGGCTCCACTGCGCCAGCACCATGGTGTGCGCGGGGTCGATGGCGTAGATGCCGGTCACCGGCTTCACATGGTCGGCCGGCAGCACCACTTCCGGTTCCTTTTCGGCCACCGGCGGTTCGTTGTCGGTCACGGTCAGGCGCTCGCAGGCGGCCAGGCCCAGCAGCAGGGCGGCGGCCAGCGGCAGCAGGATGAGGTGGGGTTTGCGGGTCATCGCGGTCTCCTTTGCGATACGGGGCGCGTCCTCACAGGATGCGGCAGGCTTCGTCGAACGGCAGGCGCGGGCTGCGCGGGAAAATGCTGGCCGGGTCGCCCTTGCCGAGGTTGACCAGGAAGTTGGACTTCCACTGCGTGCCGGCGAAGAACTCGGCATCCAGCTTCTCGTGGTCGAAGCCGGACATCGGCCCGGTATCCAGCCCCAGCGCACGCGCGGCGAGGATCAGGTACGCGCCCTGCAGGGTGCCGTTGCGCATGCCCGGCACCTGGCGCCCCTCGCGCGGGCCGTCGAACCACGCCTTGGCATCGGTATGCGGGAACAGCACCGGCAGCTTCTCGTGGAAGTCCATGTCGGTCGCCACCACCACCGTCACCGGCGCGGCCATGGTCTTGGCACGGTTGCCCTCGTCCAGCAGTGGCTCCAGCCGCGCCTTGGCCTCGGGCGAGCGGATGAACAGGAATCGCGCCGGGGTGGAATTGGCCGCGGTCGGGCCGAACTTCAGCAGGTCGTAAAGCCGGTGCAGGGTGGCATCGTCGATCTCGCCGCTGAAGGCGTTGTAGGTGCGCGCGGTACGGAACAACTGGTCCAGCGCGGCATCGTCAAGATTGTGGAACATGCAATCACCATTTCCGTGGACTGCGCCCAGTGTAGAGTGCGCAAACACCCGCGCCCAAGGCCATCCACGCAACAGGCAGTCCCATCCATGCAACACCCGCCCCCGCCCGTGCTGTGCCTGAGCGATGGCCACGCCGGCAACCGGCGCCAGGCGGAGGCGCTGGCGCAGGCACTGGGCCATGCCACCGCACCGCACATCATCCTGGCACCCGGGCGCATGGCGCGGCTGCTGGCGCCGCGGCGTTTCCCCGGCGCCGGCCATGCGCTGGGCGAAGAATTCAGCCGCGTGCTGGCGGCACCGCCCGCGCTCGCCATCGGCTGCGGCCGCCAGGCGGCGCTGGCCACGCGCCTGCTGCGCCGTGCCGGCAGCCGCGTGGTGCAGATCCTCGACCCGCGCATCGACCCGCGTCATTGGAATCTGCTGGTGGTGCCGGCGCACGATGCGCTGCATGGCGGGAACGTGCTGCACATGCGGGGCAGCCTGCATCCGGTGGATGATCTGTGGCTGGCCGCGGCGCGGCGCGATTTTCCCGCACCGGGCGCGCTGCCCGGCCCGCGCGTGGCGCTGCTGCTCGGCGGACCGAGCCGGCATTGGCCGATGGCGGACGACGCACTGGCCGCGCAGCTGGAACGGCTCGCGCGCAGCGTCGCCGCGGCCGGCGGCAGCCTGCTGGCCAGTGCCTCGCGGCGCACCCCGCAGGCGTGGCGCGAGCGCCTCGCCGCATTGCAGCCGGCGCTGCTGTGGCGCGATGCGCGCGATGGCGACAATCCCTATCCCGGCCTGCTCGGCTGGGCCGATGCCGTCGTCTGCAGCGCGGATTCGGTCAACATGCTGTGCGAAGCCGCCGCCACCGCCGCGCCGCTATGGGTGATCGGCGGCGAGGTGTTGGTGGGCCGCCCGCGTGAGCTGCTGCGGCAGTTGCAGGAGGCGGGCCGGGTGCGCGAGTTCGCCGGCAGTCTGCAGACGTGGCCGGTCGAGCCGCTGCGCGAAACCGCGCGCATCGCCGCCGAACTGCGCCAGCGCCTTGGCACCCCCCTGCCCTGACAGCGCTGCCCTGCCCGCCTCGCGCCCGCGCGCCAGCGGCAAACGGGGTCATCTTCTGCCTCACGCCAGCATCGCCGTTGCGCCGCGCCACCATACGCAGCAGGCAAGAGAGTTTCGACCGTTTCTGACCTTGTGCGTCACATTCTGTCGCGCCACCCGCAGGCGGCGGCTGCGCAAAGCGTGAAGCGGTGGGCTTCCCCGGTTGGCACGCCTCGTGCATGATCCATGGCGCACGTGCCTGTCGCACGGCTGCCCACGATCCGGCCACCGGCCACGGGGCACGTGGAACCAACCCAACTCCATCTAGGGGATACCCAATGAACAAGCAACAAGGCTTCACCCTGATCGAACTGATGATCGTCGTCGCGATCATCGCCATCCTCGCCGCCATCGCGCTGCCGGCCTACCAGGACTACGTGGTGCGCTCGCAGGCTTCTTCGGCCTTGGCGGAAGTCACCCCGCTCAAGACCCAGTTCGAAGTGATGGTCAATGAAGGTAAAACTCCGTCGCTGGTGGCGGCCGATGCAGGCTATGTTGGCCAAACCGCGAACGGCGGCAGCTACTGTGACTTGGCGTTGACCGGCACCACGGTTATTGAGTGCACCACCAAGGGTGGCAACGCAACCAAGTTCAATGGCAAGAAGATCACCCTCACTCGCAATGCTGATGGCATGTGGTCGTGCACCAGTGACCTGGACGCGAAGTACAAGCCCGGCAAGTGCACCTGATTTGTTTCGCTGGTTTTTCATCGAAGCCCCGGCATGCCGGGGCTTCTTTTTGGATTCTCACACTCCCCTTGGCTCAAACCAAGACGGCTTTCTTCCGTTAAAGTGGCGCGGTTGCACGCCAGGTTGAACTCGCGCAGATGAACGCCCAGCTCCAGCAAAATCTCGTCGGCATCACCGGCATCACCCGCCGCCTGGTGCAGGATGGCGTGCTCACCCCCGAGGCCGCGCGCGCGGCGCAGGACGCCGCGGCCAACGCGCGCCAGCCGATCGCGCAGTACCTCGTCGAACACAAGCTGGCCAGCGCGGTGCAACTGGCGGCGGCCAATTCCATCGAATTCGGCGTGCCGCTGCTGGACCCGGCCGCGCTGCTGCCGCAGACCGAGACGCTTGGCCTGGTCAGCGAGGAGCTGCTGCACAAGCATCGCGTGCTGCCGCTGTATCGCCGCGGCGGGCGGCTGTTCGTCGCCACCAGCGACCCGGCCAATCTGCAGGCGCTGGACGAGGTCAAGTTCCAGGCCAACCTGGCGGTGGAGCCGGTGCTGGTCGCCGCCGATACCCTGCAGCGCACGCTGGAGGCCTGGCAGCAGGCCGGCGGCAGCGCGCTGGACGGCCTGCTGGATGATGACGAGGGCCTGGATCAACTGAGCCTGGCCGATGGCGAGGAACAGGGCGGCGAAAAGGGCGTGGATGCCAAGGGCGAGGACGACACGCCGATCGTGCGCTTCGTCAACAAGGTGCTGGTGGATGCGATCCGCCGTGGCGCCTCGGACATCCACTTCGAGCCCTACGAGGACAGCTACCGCATCCGCGTGCGCATCGATGGCGTGCTGCGCAGCATCAGCCGTGCCAGCCCGCGCATGCAGGCGCGCATCGCCGCGCGGCTGAAGGTGATGGCGCAGCTGGACATCGCCGAGAAGCGCATCCCGCAGGATGGCCGCATCAAGCTCAACCTGAGCAAGACCCGGCAGATCGACTTCCGCGTCAGCACCCTGCCCACCCTGTTCGGCGAAAAGGTGGTGCTGCGCATCCTCGATGGCAGCGCCGCGCAGATGGGCATCGAAAAACTCGGCTACGAGCCGGACCAGCAGGCACTGTACCTGGAGGCGATCCACAAGCCCTACGGCATGGTGCTGGTGACCGGCCCGACCGGCTCGGGCAAGACCGTCTCGCTGTACACCGCGCTGGGCATCCTCAACGACGACAGCCGCAACATCTCCACGGTGGAGGACCCGGTGGAAATCCGCCTGCCAGGCGTCAACCAGGTGCAGCAGAACACCAGGACCGGGATGACCTTCGCCGCCGCGCTGCGCAGCTTCCTGCGCCAGGACCCGGACGTGATCATGGTCGGCGAAATCCGCGACCTGGAAACCGCGGAAATCGCCATCAAGGCGGCGCAGACCGGGCACATGGTGCTGTCCACCCTGCATACCAACGACGCCTCGCAGACCATCGCGCGGCTGATGAACATGGGCATCGCGCCGTACAACCTGACCAGCTCGATCAGCCTGGTGATCGCGCAGCGCCTGGCGCGACGGCTGTGCAAGCAGTGCAGGCGCGAGCAGACCCTGCCCGAGCACGCCCTGCTGGCCGAGGGCTTCACCGCCGAGCAGATCGCCGCCGGGCTCACGCTTTGGGAAGCGGTGGGTTGCAGCGAATGCACGGAAGGGTATAAAGGGCGCACCGGGATCTACGAGGTCATGCCGATGACCGAGGAGATCCAGGCGATCGTGCTGGATGGGGGCACTGCATTGGACATCGCGCAGGCGGCGCAACGCTCCGGCGTGCGTGATCTGCGCCAGTCCGCCCTGCTGAAGGTGGCCGAAGGCATCACCAGCCTGGCCGAGATCAACCGCGTCACCAAGGACTGAACAGGAACCCGCCCATGTCGGCCACCCGCCCCATCGTCACCCCTGCCCGCCCCGCCTCTGCCCCAGCCGCTCGTCGCGGCGTGCGCGAAGAGGCGTTGCCGGTCTTCACCTGGAAGGGCACCGACAAGCGCGGCGTGGTGATGAAGGGCGAGCAGGCCGCGAAGAGCGATGCCCTGCTGCGCGCCGAGCTGCGCCGCCAGGGCATCACCCCGACCAGCGTGCGGCCCAAGGGCAAGCCGCTGTTCGGCGCCGCCGGCAAGAAGATCAGCGCCAAGGAAATCGCGGTATTCAGCCGCCAGCTGGCGACGATGATGAAATCCGGCGTGCCGATCGTGCAGGCGCTGGAGATCATCGGCAGCGGGCAGAAGAACCCGCGCATGGGCAACATGGTCAACGATCTGCGCGCGGACATCGCCGGCGGCTCGTCGATTTACGAGGCGCTGTCCAAGTACCCGGTGCAGTTCGACGAGCTGTACCGCAATCTGGTGCAGGCGGGCGAGAGCGCCGGCGTGCTGGAAACGGTGCTGGAGACCATCGCCAGCTACAAGGAGAACATCGAAACCCTCAAGGGCAAGATCAAGAAGGCACTGTTCTATCCGGCGATGGTGATCGCGGTGGCGCTGGTGGTCAGTGCGATCCTGCTGGTATTCGTGGTGCCGCAGTTCGAGGAGGTGTTCAAGAGCTTCGGCGCGGATCTGCCGGCGTTCACCCAGATGATCGTCGCTGCCAGCCGCTTCATGGTCAGCTGGTGGTGGCTGATGCTGCTGATCACGGTGGCGGCAATCGGCGCCTTCCTTTTCTTCTACAAGCGCTCGCTGAGGTTCCAGCATTTCCTCGACCGCGTGGTGCTGCGCCTGCCGGTGATCGGCCAGATCATGCACAACTCGGCCATCGCGCGCTTCTCGCGTACTCTGGGCGTGACCTTCGCCGCCGGCGTGCCGCTGGTCGATGCGCTGGGCACGGTGGCCGGCGCCACCGGCAACAGTGTGTACGAGAAGGCGGTCATGCGCATGCGCGATGACGTGGCAGTGGGCTACCAGGTCAACATGGCGATGAAGCAGGTCAACCTGTTTCCGCACATGGTGGTGCAGATGACCGCCATCGGCGAGGAAGCCGGTGCGCTGGATGCAATGCTGCTGAAGGTGGCCGAGTTCTTCGAGGAAGAGGTCAACAACGCGGTGGACGCGCTGTCCAGCCTGATCGAGCCGTTCGTGATGGTGGTCATCGGCGTGCTGGTCGGCGGCATGGTGATCGGCATGTACCTGCCGATCTTCAAGCTGGCCTCGGTGGTCGGCTGAGGCATGGCCTTCCTCGACCAGAATCCGGCGCTGGGCTATCCGGCGGCGGCCGCACTGGGCCTTGCCGTCGGCAGTTTCCTCAACGTGGTGATCCTGCGCCTGCCCGCGCGCATGGAATGGCGCTGGAAGCGCGATGCGCGCGAAGCACTCGAGCTACCCGAGCTGTACGACCCGCCCCCGCCGGGAATCGCGGTGGAACCTTCGCACTGCCCCGGCTGCAAGACCCGCCTGCGCTGGTACGAGAACATTCCGCTGCTCAGCTGGCTGCTGCAACGCGGCCGCTGCCGCCACTGCGGCATGGCGATTTCCGCGCAGTACCCGCTGGTGGAGCTGGCCTGCATGCTGCTGACGCTGGCCTGCGTGTGGCGCTTCGGCTTCGGCTGGCAGGGCTTTGGCGCACTGGTGTTCAGCTGGATGCTGCTGGCCGCGGCCGGCATCGACCTGCGCACGCGCCTGCTGCCGGATGCGCTCACCCTGCCGCTGCTGTGGCTAGGCCTGATCGCCGCGCACGAAGGCCTGTTCATCGCGCCCAAGCCGGCCATCGCCGGCGCGGTGCTCGGTTATGTCAGCCTGTGGCTGGTGTGGTGGCTGTTCAAGCAGATGACCGGCAAGGAGGGCATGGGCCATGGCGATTTCAAGCTGCTCGCGGCCATCGGTGCCTGGTGCGGCTGGCAGGCGCTGCTGCCGACGGTGCTGATTTCCTCGCTGGTGGGCGCGGTGGTCGGCTCGCTGTGGCTGTATGCCAAGGGCCGCGACCGCGCCACGCCGCTGCCGTTCGGCCCCTATCTGGCCGCCGCCGGCTGGATCATGTTCATGTGGGGCGACGCGCTGATCGATGGTTATCTGCGCTTCGCCGGCATGCGCTGAGCGCGGGCACGGACAGCCGGGCATGGCACGCCTGTACATCGGCCTGACCGGCGGGGTCGCCTCGGGCAAGAGCGCGGCCGAAGCCGCCTTCATCGCACACGGTGCCACGGTGGTGGATGCCGATGCCATCGCGCGCGAACTGGTGCAGCCGGGGCAGCCGGCGTTGGCCGAGATCGCCGCGCATTTCGGCGCGGAGATCCTGGATGCGCGTGGCGAACTGGACCGTGCCCGCCTGCGCCGGCTGATCTTCGCCGATGCGCAGGCCAAGGCGGCGCTGGAAGCGATCCTGCATCCGCGCATCCGTGCCGAACTGCGCGCACGCTGCGAAGCCGCCGAAACCACGCTCGTCATCGCCTCGGTGCCGCTGCTGGCCGAGGGCGGTGGCCGCAGCGCCTATCCGTGGCTGGATCGCATCCTGGTGATCGATGTCAGCCCGGCCACGCAGCAGGCGCGGCTGATGGCGCGCGACGGCATCGACGCGACCTTGGCGCAGCGCATGATCGCCGCGCAGGCGAGCCGCGAAGCGCGCCTGGCCATCGCCGACGACATCCTCGGCAACGAGGACAGCCTGCAGGACCTGCAGCGGCGCGTCGGCGAATTGGCGCGCTTCTACGCCGGACTGGCCGCCAGCCGCGGCTGACCCGACTCAGGCGTGCGCCGGTGGCGCCGTCGGGGCTTCGCCCGCATCGGGCGCTTCCACCCGCCGTGCCAGACGCCAGCCGATCACGCCCGAAGCGGCCAGTGCCAGCCCGCCGAGCGCGGCGAATACCGGGATGCCGGCGCCGAGCGCCTTGAGGCCATTGATCATCGACGCCGAGGCCACGTCGCCGGCGCGCCACACCGCGGTATCCACCGCGTTCTTGCCCTTGTAGCGCAACTCGCGCGGCACCCGCGTATACAGGCTCTCGCGCGCAGGGCCGACCATGCCGTACATCAGGCCGCGGGTCAGCACCAGCATCAGCACCACCCACGACAGGTTGGGCAGCAATTCGACCAGCCCGGCCAGCAGCGGATGCAGCAAGGGGATGCGCGGCAATGCCTCGATCCAGCCCTGTGCCTGCGCCTGGGTGGTGGCGAACACTGCCGCATGCGGATCGGCCGCCAGCATGCAGCCGAGGCAAGCCAGCACCCCGACCAGCGCCCAGCCGGCGATGGCCGGGCCGGCACCGTGGCGCACCAGCAGCCAGCGGGTCAGCGTCAGTTGCGCACCGATCTGCAGCAGGTTGGTGGCAAGGTCCACATTCGCGGCAAAGCGCGTGCGCTCCACCGCATCGGCGAAGGTGACGTGCGAGTAATCGGTGATCATCACGTAGGCCAGCGTGCCGATGGCATCGCCAAGCAGCATCAGGATCGACATCGCGCGCACGAACGGATCGGCGAATACCTGCTTCAATCCATCCCACATGCCGCCGCCGATGGCGCGCCCTTCGCGCTCCTGCGTCGAGGCGCGGCTGAAGCGGTGCGCACGGCGACCGAGCAGCAACACGCAGCCGAGCGCGAGGCCGAGCAGCAGCGAGGACACCAGCAGCAAGGGCGCGACGCCGAGCACGCCGACCAGTTGCCGCGTCAGCACCGGGCCGCTGATGGCGCCGAGCGTGCCGCCGAGCGCAATCAGCGGGAACAGCCGGCGCGCCTGTTCGTTGCTCCAGATATCAGTCATGAAGCTCCAGAACACCGACACCACGAACAGGTTGAACACGCTGACCCAGACGAAGAACACGATGCCGAGCACGCGCGGGCTGAGCAGCCCTTCGCTGGCGAAGAACGGCATGAACGCGAGCAGGCAGGCGATGAAGAACAGATACACCACCGGCACCACCACGCGCCGCGGCCAGCGCGACACCAGCCACGCGAACACCGGCGTCAGCGCCAGCGTGGCGATGAAGGTGGCGGCGAAGAACCACGGCAACTGGGTGGAGCCGACCGCCGCCGCCAACTGCTCGCGCACCGGGCGGATCACGTAATACGCCGACAGCACGAAGAAGAAATACAGGAAGGACACCAGCAACGCCGGCCACTCCCCGGCATGGATGCGGGCGAAGGACGGACTGCGCGAAAGGTCGGCGTTCATCCGCGCAAAGTAGCCGACCGCGGGCGCGCTGTCATGCGCGGCGTGCCGGATTTATCCGTCAAGGCCATGCGTGCGCAGCACGTCGGCGATCATGGCGGCGGCGGCGATGACCGGTTCGTCATCGCGCGCGGCCATGCGCCGGCGGCGGTCGAGGGTGCAGGCAAGGCCGGCGCCGAGCAGGGTTTCATGCGCCTGGTCCAGCGCCTTGGCCGCATCGGTGGCGAGCACGCCGGTCCCGGCCAGCGCGGCGAGCAGGCCGTCGGTGGCGCGTGGCACGCCGAGCGCGGGGTGTTCTCGCGCATGCGCCAACACCAGGTATTGCACGAGGAATTCCACATCCACCAGACCGCCTTCGCCCTGCTTGAGATCGAGCTGCGCGGCGTTGCTGCGATCCAGTTCCTCGCGCATGCGCCGACGCATCATCGCCACTTCGGCGCGCAGTTCTTCGGCATTGCGCGGCTGTGCCAGCACCGCGGCGCGCACCTGCTCGAAGCCGTCGGCAAGCGCGGCATCGCCGGCCACGCAGCGTGCGCGTACCAGTGCCTGGTGCTCCCAGGTCCACGCCCGTTCGCGCTGATACTCGGCAAAGCTCGACAGGGTCGATACCAGCATCGCCTTGCTGCCATCCGGGCGCAGGCGCACATCGATGTCGAACAGGCGCCCGGATGAAGTCGGCGTCTGCAGCCAGCCGACGATCTTCTGCGCCAGCCGCGCGAACCAGCGCTGCGCTTCCAGCGGGCGGCGGCCAGCGGACAGCACCTCGGGCTCGGCGTCGTACAGGAACACCAGGTCGAGGTCGGATCCGAAGCCCAGTTCCAATCCGCCCAGACTGCCGTAGCCGAGCATGGCGAACGCCGCGCCGGGCACCTCACCATGCGTCGCCGCCAGCTCCGCACGCGCCAGCGGCAGCAAGGCGGCGAGCACGGCATCGGCCAGCTCCGCCAGTTGCCGTGCATGCAGGCTGGCGCTGCCGCGCCCGTCGAGCGCGGCCAGGCCAATGCGGAAGCTGGTCGCCTGGCGGTATTCGTTGAGCAGGCGCAGCGCGCCGTCGATGTCGTCGCCGGCCTGCGCCACCGCACGCTCGGCACCGGCGCGCAAACCGGTGGCATCGGGCACCGCCTCGCCGGCCTGGGCATCGAGCAACTCGTCCAGCAGCAGCGGATAGGCCGCCAGCCGTTCACCGAGCAGCGCGCTGCGCGCGAGCACGTCCACCAGCCGTTTCAGCGCCTGCGGCTGTTCGTCCAGCAGCGCGAGATAACTGCTGCGACGCAGGATGTTGCCGACCAACACCAGCACCCGGCGCAGCGCGGCATCGGCCTGCGGCGCCGCGGCACAGGCGGCGATCAGCGCCGGCATCACCCGGTCCAGCCGGCCGCGGCCGATCTCCGAGGTTTGCCGCGCACGCGCGCCGCGCAGGAAATCGCGCAGCGCGGCATCGAGCGCGGTGACGTCCTCGAAGCCGGCCTCGGCCAGCACCGCGGCATCACCGGCCTCGGGCAGCGCCTGCCAGTAGCTCTTCAGCGCATCGGGGCGATGCTGCTTCTGCCGCTCGGCGAGCAAGGCGGCGAATTCCTCCGATACCCGCCCGCGCACCGCGTCCAACCGCTGCCGCAGCCCCGGCCAGTCCGCAAAGCCCATGCCGCGCGCCAGCCGTTCGCGGCTTTCGGCATCCACCGGCAACTGGTGCTCCTGCGCATCGGCACGCATCTGCAGGCGGTTTTCCAGATGCCGCAGGAAGCGATAAGCCGCGGCCAGTTCCTCGCCGGTGGCCGCATCGACCTGCCCCGCCACGACCAGCGCCTGCAGCGATTCGAGCAGGCCGCGGGTCTGCAATGCCGGCTCGCGCCCGGCGCGGATCAACTGCAAGGCCTGCACCAGGAACTCGATCTCGCGGATACCGCCGGGCCCGCGCTTGATGTCATCGGCCAGCTCCTTGCGCGCGACCTCGGCGCTGATCAGCGCCTTCATTTCGCGCAAGCCCTGCAGCGCGCCGAAATCCAGATAACGGCGATACACGAACGGGCGCAGGCTGGCGAGGAAGGCGCGGCCGGCGTCGGTGTCGCCGGCCACCGGGCGCGCCTTCTGCCAGGCATAGCGCTCCCAGTCGCGGCCCTCGCGCTGGAAATACTGCTCCAGCGCGGCAAACGACCACGCCACCCGACCCGCGGCACCATAAGGCCTCAGGCGCAGATCGACGCGATGGCAGAAGCCGGCGGCGGTGACCTCATCCAGCAGCCGCGCCAGTTGCTGGCCGAGACGGGTGAACCAGGCTTCCGCCGCCAGCGGGCGCGGGCCGTCGCTCTCGCCCTCGGCCGCATAGGCGTACACCAGGTCGATGTCGGAACTGAAGTTCAACTCGCCGCCGCCGAGCTTGCCGAGCGCAAACACCACCAGCCCCACCGGCTGCCCGTCGGCGTCGCGCACGCGGCCATGGCGCGCGGCGAATTCGTCCTCCAATACTTCAAGCGCAAGCTGCAATGCCTGCTCCGCCAGCCGGGTGCTGCCACGCAGGGTGGCGTCCACGTCGTCCAGCCCGAGCACGTCGCGCCAGATCAGCCGCGTGGACTCGGCCGCACGCCACTGCCGCAGCGCCGCTTCCCACGCCTCGCGCCCGGCCTCGCCGGGCCGCGGTGGCGGCAGCGCCGGGGCATCGGCATCGGCCAACAGACGCTGCAGCAGATCAGGCTGGCGCACCAAGGTGTCGATGGCGAAATCGCTGACCAGCGCCACCCGCTGCAGCGCCGTGCGCACCGCGGTATCCAGCCCGGCGGGCAGCTCCAAGCGCGCCAGCGCGCGGGCGGTGAGATCGGCAAGGGCGTCGGGCATGACGCCGATGATGGCATGCGCCGCCGCCGTGGCGCGGGCATGAAAAACCCGCCAGCGTGCAGGACCGCGCTGGCGGGTGGTGCTCCCTCCCCACGAAGAAGCGGATTCAGTGTAAATATTTCGTTATGGAAAGTGCACGCTGCAGTGCAAAACTGAACCCTTCAGTTCACTGAGGCAGACCAAGCCCGCCCCAGGCGCCGGCCATGCCCAGGGCCAGCACCAGCAGCAGCGCGGCGAGCAGGGCGAGCACCACGCCCAGCCAGAAGCGCCGCGTGCGATTCATGCGGATGGCGGAACCGGTGGCGGCGGCGGAACGCGCGGTGCGCGGCGGCGGCGCAGCGCGCGCACGATGGCGAACACCAGCACCAGCGCCAGCCACAGCGGCCACAGGGTGATCAACAGCAGCACGCCCTCGCCCAGGCCCAGCCATCCCTGTTTCAGTGCCCAGGTCATGCGCGTGGCGAAGCCGGGTCCTGCGGCGCGCAGCGCGGCGCGCGGGCTGTCCTCGATCACTTCGCGCAGCTGCGGTGCCTGGTACAGCGACAGGTTGAGGGTGGCGAAGGCAATGCGATCCTCAAGCTCCGCCTGCGCCACCCGCGCTTCATCGCGCCCGGCCAGTGCATCGGCACGGGCGCGTGCGGCATCCACGCGTTCGCCGACCTTGCCCGGTTGTGCGTCGGTGGCGTCGATGCCGCTGGCCGCATCCTGCCCGCGCCGGGCCGCGAGCTGTGCGCGCAACAGATCGAACTGCACGTCATGCGCACTGAATTCGCGGCTTTCCAGGAAGCGCATGTCGTTGGCGATCGCGCGCAGGAACTCCTGACTGCGCGCGGCCGGGATGCGCACCTGCAACTCGGCCTGGCGACGGTACTGTTGCAGGGTGAGGCGGCGGCCATCACCCAGGTTGCGCTGCCAATTGCCGATGGACGGATTGCTGATGCGGTTGCGCGCGACGAAGCCGCCATGCGCGGCCGCCGCATCCTCGATCTTCATCGCCGCGGCATACACGTCATCGACCTCGAAGCGTGCGCTGGCGGTGTGCACGAAGCGGCGTTCCTCGCCAGCGCCCTCGCCCACCGCGGAAACCAGCTCGCGATCGGCAGACACCGCCGGCACCGCGCCTGCCGCGGGCAGTTCCTCGATCGCGGCGGCACGGTCCCGGGTCACGGATTCGGGGGCGGACTCCCGCCCGCAGGCAACGAGCAGCAGAGCGGACAACAGGGGCAACGCGAACCGCATGTGCATGGCTTTTCTCCCCAATGGTCCGGCCGAAGATACCGCAGCAGGCGGCATCGGGGGCGATTGCGCGTCGCCACGACCTGCCCGCGTCGTGGCCGTGGCCGCGCATCGCCGCGCGCCATGTCGCAATGCGCGACCGGCACGCGACGCGAAAGCCGACCCCGGGCACACATCGTCGCCACGAAACTGAGCCTGCGCCAAACGCGAAACGCCGAGGTTCAGCTACTTCAGCTTCAAAGCGTGTTTTTCACTTGCATGCCACGGCCTGCGCGCAACCCTGATCGTGCGGCGCAAGTCGCTTCCCCACGAACCTCCCCAACGAAGGAGCAACACACATGAGCGATATCAAGAAGGATCACAGCATCGGCGAAGGCACCGGCGCAGGCGCAGGCGCGATTGCCGGTGCGGCAATCGGTTCGGCAGCGGGTCCGGTGGGCACCGCGGTGGGTGCGGTGGTCGGCGCGGTCGCCGGTGCCAAGGCCGGCGGTGCGATCGCCGAGGCGGTCAACCCGACCGAGTACCGCGATCATTTCCAGTCGAAGTATGAAAACACCGACTACTACGTGAAGGACCGCAACTGGAACGATTACGAGCCGGCCTACCGCTACGGCTACGACACCTACGGTCAGTACCGCGGCCAGCGCTTCGAGGACGTCGAAAGCCAGCTCGAGCGCGACTGGCAGAACACGCGCGCCGAATCGCGCCTGGCGTGGGAAGACGCCAAGGGTGCGGTGCGCGACGGTTGGCATTACATCGAACGCCGCCTGCCGGGCGATTTCGATGGTGATGGCCGCTGATACAGCCGCGACCACGCGACGGCGATGCACGTCGCCGGAATCGACAGCCGGTCCCTCGGGGCCGGCTTTTTCATGCCCGAATCCGTGGCGCGTCACTGCATGGCCCGGGCTTGAGCGTGGTCAGACCCGCATCGTTGCGTCTGGCCGATAATGCAGGCCCCACGCACGCAGAGGCCAACATGACCGAATCGCGCATCCTCGATACCCGCCTGCTCCAGCGCCGCATGTCGGCGGCCGACGCCGCCGCGCTGATCCGACCCGGCGATACCGTGGCGATGAGCGGTTTCACCGGCTCGGGTTATCCCAAGGTGGTGCCCTTCGCACTGGCCGAACGCATGGAAGCCATGCGTGATGCCGGCGAAGCGTTTCGCATCCGCGTGCTGACCGGGGCCTCCACGGCACCGGAACTCGATGGCGCGCTGGCACGTGCCGAGGGCGTCGAACTGCGCCTGCCCTACCAGTCCGATCCGGAGGCGCGCAAACGCATCAACGACGGGCGCATGAACTACATCGACATGCACCTGAGCCATGTCGCGCAGCACGCCTGGTTCGGCTTCTTCGGTGACATCGACGTCGCGGTGATCGAAGTCTCGGCAATCAATGCCGATGGCGCGATGGTGCCTTCGACCTCGCTGGGCAACAACAAGACCTGGCTGGACCTGGCCGAGCGCGTCATCGTCGAGGTCAACAGCTGGCAGCCCGAAGGGCTGGATGGCATGCACGACATCTATTACGGCACCCGCCTGCCGCCGCATCGCCAACCGATCCCGCTGACACGGCCCGACCAGCGCATCGGCGACCCGTGGCTGCGGGTGGACCCGGACAAGATCGTGGCGGTGGTGGAAACCGACAGCCCGGACCGCAACACCCCGTTCAAGCCGATCGACGAGGACAGCAAGCGCATCGCCGGGCACCTGATCGAGTTCCTCAAGCACGAGGTCAAGCGCGGACGGCTGCCACCCAACCTGCTGCCACTGCAGTCGGGCGTGGGCAACATTGCCAACGCGGTACTGGCGGGCCTGGGCGAAAGCGGCTTCGAGGACCTGGCCGGCTTCACCGAGGTGATCCAGGACGGCATGCTCGACCTGATCGATGCCGGCATCATGCGCAGCGCCTCGGCCACCGCGCTGTCGCTTTCACCCGATGCCAACCTGCGCTTCAAGGAGCGCATCGACTTCTACCGCGAGCGGGTGGTGCTGCGCCCGCAGGAGATGTCGAACCATCCGGAGCTGGTGCGGCGCCTGGGCTGCATCGCCATGAACGGCATGATCGAAGCCGACATCTACGGCAACATCAATTCCACCCACATCATGGGCAGCCGCATCCAGAACGGCATCGGCGGCAGCGGCGATTTCGCCCGCAATGGCTATCTCTCGGTGTTCCTGAGCCCGAGCATGGCCAAGGGCGGCGCCATTTCCTGCATCGTGCCGATGGTCAGCCACGTCGATCACACCGAACACGACGTCTCGATCCTGGTCACCGAACAGGGCCTGGCCGACCTGCGCGGGCTGGCGCCCCGGCAGCGTGCGGCGCTGGTGATCGAGCGCTGCGCGCACCCGGATTACCGCGACTTGCTGCGCGATTACTTCGAACGCGCCAGCCGCGACAGCTTCGGCAAGCACACCCCGCACCTGCTGCCCGACGCGCTGTCCTGGCACCAGCGCTTCATCGACAGCGGCGACATGCGCCCGCAGTGAGGGATGCGGCCAGACCGTGATGCAAATCACGGCGACGGCCTGCCGTGGGCGCACACGCTGGCCCGGGCATACGCATTCATGCGTTTTCGGCCGGAAACGGGCATATTTGCAAGACCGGACCCGGCGGACCAGGGGAATACCCGGGGAGAGGGCCGCCACGGCGAGAAGCAGGGAAGCGCAATCGGGGATCGGGGTTCTCCGACCATTGCAGAGGACATGACGTGAACACGATGGATGCCGACATCACCCGCCTGCTGGTGGATGCACGCAATGGCGATTCGGCACGCCTGGGGGCAGTGTTCGAGGCGCTGTACCCGGAGTTGTGCCGGCTGGCGAACTCGCGCATGCACGGCCGCGAGGCCACCATCACGCCGACCGTGCTGGTACACGAGCTGTTCCTGCGCATCAGCCAGGGCTCGCCGATGACGTTGGTCGATCGCAACCATTTCTTCGCCGCCGCGGCGCGCACCATGCGCTGGATCCTGGTCGACCATGCGCGCAAGCGCGGCAGCGAGAAGGACGGCGGCGGCCAGGTGATGGTGCAGTTGCACGAGGAGATACCCGACCTGCCCTCGCAGGCGACCAACGTGCTGGTGCTGGAGCAGTGTCTGGAGGCACTGGAATCGATCAGCGCGCAGCGTCGGCAGGTGGTCGAATTGCGTTATTTCGCGGGACTGGAGTTCGCCGAAATCGCGGCGGTGCTGGACGTGTCCGAGCGCACCGTGCACCGCGAATGGCAGCGCGCGCGCACGTTCCTGCAGGCGATGCTGGATGAAGAAGGAGACGCGGATGCCGATGGGGCATGAGCAGCTGAAGCATTGGCAGGCTGCCGATGCCGCGTTCGATACCTGGCTCGGCCTCGACGAGGCCGTGCGCGAGGAATGGCTGGCGACGCAGGACTTCGAGCCTGCGGTGATGAGCCGCCTGCAGCGCATGATCGAGGCCTACCTCAAACCCAGCCTCAAACTCGATCCGCTGCAGGGCGACCTGGCCGGCCGCCGCTTCGGCAGCTGGGTGCTGGAACGCGAGCTGGGCCGCGGCGGCATGGCGGTGGTGTGGCTGGGGCATCGCGAGCATGGGCCGGCGCGACAGCAGGCGGCGGTGAAAATCCTCACCCTCGCTGCGCTCGGCGCCGACGGCCGCGAGCGTTTCAAGCGCGAAGCGGAAATCCTCGCACGCCTCAACCATCCCAACATCACCCCGCTGATCGACTGCGGCAGCAGCGCCGACGGCAGCTTCTGGATGGCGATGCCACTGGTCGAAGGCGAACGCATCGACCAGTACTGCGACCAGCAAAAGCTGGATGCACGCGCCATAGTCAAGCTCGGCCTGCAGGTCTGCGACGCGGTGGCCTGCGCGCACCGCAACCTGGTGGTGCATCGCGACCTGAAGCCGTCGAACGTGCTGGTCGAGGAAGGCGGCCACGTGCGCCTGCTCGACTTCGGCATCGGCCAGTTCACCGACAGCGAGGACGAACCCACGCGCACCCTGTGGCGCGCACTGACGCCCGGCTACGCCGCACCGGAGCAATTGCAGGGCGCGCCGCCGAGCACCGCGATCGACATCTATGGCCTCGGCGCCTTGCTGCACCGGCTGCTGACCGGGCAGGTGCCCTGCTCTGCCACCGAACCGAGCGCCGGCACGCGCCCCTCGCTGCTGGTGCGCCAGGCCGCGCATGCCTACCACCGCAACTATGCGCCACTGAAGAACGACCTGGATCGGGTGCTGCTGAAGGCGCTGGCCGAAGATCCGGCGCAGCGCTATGCCAGCGTCGATGCCATGGCCGAGGACCTGCGTCGCTGGCTGGCCGGCATGCCGGTGCATGCGCAGAAGCCCAGGCTCGGCTACCGCCTGCGCAAGTTCGCCGGCCGCCACAAGACCGGCGTCGCCGCTGCCGCGCTGGTGCTGGTCAGTCTGGCTGGTGGCATCGGTGCCACGTTGTGGCAGGCGGGTGAGGCGCGGCGCGAAGCGGAACGCGCAAGAATCGAAGCGCACCGCGCCGAACAGGTGCGCGACTTCCTTGCGCATGTGTTCTCGTCCACCGAGCCCAGGAACGACAAGGGCGTGCCCGATGCGCTGGATCTGCTGGAAGAAGGCGCACGCCGCGCGCGCGAGGAAATCCTGCCAACCGACCCCGGCGCGGCCGCCGACATTCTGCTGTTGACCGGTTATGCGCGCATGCACCTGAGCCAGTACGATGCCGCCGCGGCCGACCTCGAACAGGCGGCCGCGCTGTTCCCGGTGCATCGTCCGGATGCGCATTACGAACTCTGGCGCGCCCATGACCATCTGTCGCAGATTGCGCGGGTCCGCTCGCAGCCGAAGCTGTCACTGGAACACGCTCGCGCCGCGGAGGCGCTGACCCGCACCAGCCCCAAGCTGGAGCTGAGCGAACGGCTGTACAGTCTGCATGGCCTTGCCATGGCGCTATACACGAATCAGGACTTCGAGGGTGCCGACCGGCAGGTTCGCATCGCACTGGAGGAGGCCAGGGAGGCCGAAGGCGTGAGCGACCTGATCCGACTCGACCTGCTGAACATGCTGGCGATCACGCGCAAACGCAATGACATCGAGGGCGCGGAACTGCTGGACTTGTCCGAGCAGCGCCTGCAACTGGCCCGCGAGGTGCATGCCGAAAACGAGGGCGCGATCGCGCATACGCTCGCACAAGTGTCGCGCGACCTGATACGGATACCGCGGCAGAGCGCGCGTGCGCTGGAGCTGGCGCACGCCGCTGCGGATGCCGCCAACCGGGTGTATGCCAAGGCGCATTACAACAAGACCTTTCCACCGTGCAATCTGGGCAACCACCTTGCGATTTCCGGGCAATGGCAAAAAGCCTTGCCACATTTCGAGGCCGGAATCGCCAATGCCAGGGCGATCGGCCAGCAGGATTACGGCCCATGGCATTGCCTGCGCGACCGTGGCTATGTGCACGCCGCGCTCGGCCAGTACGTACAGGCGCTGGAAGACATCACCCAGGCGCGCCTACTGATGCAGGCCATCGGCGATGTCGGCAGCGAGTCCGACCACGACGACTGCGGCCTGCAGGCCTCGATCCTGCTGCGCATGGGGCGTGCCGACGAAGCCGACGCGGTGCTGGTCGAATGCGCCAACGGCAGCGAACCGGTGGCGCGGCACTGGCACATGGCGCGTGCCGAATGGCTGCACGCTCATGGCCGCCATCAGGACGCCGCGGCGATCAGCAACAAGCTGCGTGAGGAATTGCCGCGCAGTCCGGTGGTGCGGCAGTGGATCAGGCCGTGGATGCTATCCGCCCTGCTGGCGCATGAATCCGGCGACCACGAAGCCGGCCAGCGACTGGCGGCGGAGCTCGGCGAACACGCCACCCTCGCACCGGTATCCGCCTGCCTCGGCACCCCCGACGCGGCCAGCTGCCTGGGCTTTCCCTGATTCGATCCCGCGGCAAGGACGATCCTCACCGCAGCTGGACCACCGCCGCAAGACAGCCCGCATCGCCTGCCGTGATGCAGTTTTTGCGCATGTCCCGCATTCGCGCAGGCAACCCGGGCGCTGCCCTCGACGGCAGCGTGCCACTCGCCTGGCAAGCATCACTTTCCCGACAGCTGTCAGTTTTCGCGGGCCAATCTCGTTGATGGTGATGACCGGATACACCGGCGCGGGCGGGTCGCCGTTTCGACCCATCGCATCACGGGTGCCAATTCATGACTCATCGACTTTCCACGATTTCCGCTGCGCTGGCGCTCGCCCTGGCGGGCGCTGCAGCCACCTCGGCCAACGCACAATCGAAGCAGGCCGAACTGCATATCGACCTTGCCTCGCACAGTATGCCCGGCATGCCGGGACTTGGCGCGCTGAGCCGCCTGTCCGGCACCATGGGTGGCGCGGGACCGGAGTTCGGCATGGCCGCGCAACCGGCCATGCCAGGCCGCTACATGGACGTGTCCCTGCTCAACCGCGCGGCACCCGGTCGCGCCGCGCAACAGGCGGTCCCCAAGGGCTTGCAGCTGGGCAAGAGCATCGACCTGTTGCCGCGGACACAGCAAGACCCGCGCGATGGCTCCGCGTCCTACAGCGGCGGCGATGGCGGCGACGGCAGCTTCAAGGTCCGCTACTACTGGGGCTGTGGCGAACAGGCGCGCTCGGGCCAACCCGCCAACTTCACCATGACCGTTCGCAACGGCAAGCCGGTGCACACCGGTCGCGTGATGGCGCCACGCAAGGTGCCCGGATCGGGAAGCGTGACCAGTCAGCATGTGCTGTGGCCGAACCCCTCCAATCGGCGCTCGGTATCGGGCCGCTCCTCGCTGGTCGGTGCGCACCAGATCAGCGGTGACGGCCTGTCGCAGACCGCATTCACCCTGGGCGCGGAACACGACTTCCTGCCCGAGCTCAAACTCTCCGGCAGCGGCGGTGGCAACCAGGGCATGACCCTGCGCTGGAGCGGTGCCGAGGGCGCACGCGGCTACTTCATCCACGCCGTGGTCACCAACGGCGACAGCATGGTGATGTGGAGCAGCTCCGAAGATGGCTATGCCGGTCCCGAGTTGCTCACCTACCTGCCCGAATCCCTGGTGGGGCAATGGGTGCAGAAGCGCACCCTGCTGCGCCCGGGAACGCAGGAATGCCGCATCCCGAAGGAAGTGTTCGCCGCAGGCGGCACGCCGATGGTGCAAATGATCGCCTATGGCAATGACCGCAGCCTCACCCAGTCGGGCCTGCGCGTGCGCGTGCGCAGCAAGTCCACCGCCATGTTGATGCCGGGAATGGGTACCCAGGACGCCGCGCAGGAAGGCGGCAAGTCCGGCGCACGCGGACTGCTGCGCGGGCTTATCGGCCGTTGAAGTGACGCGGGCGGCGCCTGCCGCCCGCCACGCCAAGGTCACTGCAACGTGAGGAATGCCATGAACACGACACCCCACTCGAGCGCATTGCCGGCCGGCCTGTTGCTGGCTGCCCTGTTGACGGGGACGGCCACGCTGACCGCCTGCGCGCGTGCCGATGCCAGCGATCCTGCCGCCGTGCAGGCAGCCAGCACGCCGCCCGCGGTGGCTGTCGAACCCATCACCCTCGAAAAGGGCCATGTCCGCGGCAGGGTCGTCGACACCCGGGGCCAGGCCATCGAAGGCGCGAACATCCTGCTCGACCACAGCCTGTTCTACGCCGCCTACATCCGCGGCACCAGCGAGGCGGACGGCAGCTATCGCATTGCGGTGAAGCCCGGCCCCTGGGACGTGCATGCCACGTTCGACAGGCAATACAACGGCCGCATCTACACCCTCGACCTGGAGCCCGACAACGCCGGCAACGTGAACGAGCGCGGCGCAATACGCAATTTCGCGTGGAAGCTGGAAGGGCGGCCAAGCCATGACCCCGATGCCCACTACGGCGGCCTGATCACCGTCGATGCGGAAAACCTGGCCGAGGACGAGATCGATTACGTACAACTGACGCTGACGCCATCCGGCCCGCTGATCGATGGCTCTCCGGGCCGAACACTGAAGCTGGAGCCGGGCGATCACTACTGGATCCGGCACGAACGGATCGAAGACGTCCCGATCGGCCGTTACCTGGTCAGCGCCAGCCTGCACATGGATGGCCATTCGCGTCCGCTCAAGCTGCGCGACCGCCACGCAGATGGCGAGTTCCTGCCCCGACTGCAACTGGACTTCCTGCCGCATGACGACGACGGCGCAAGGAACTCCGCGCACCTGGCCATCAGCCATTGAACCCTCACCCCATGTCCCCGGATCCCGATGCCATGAACAGCAAGCTCATCTCGCGTACCACCCTCATCACCATCGCCATGCTCGCCCTGGCCGCCTGCAAGGTGGTCAAGCCCGACTCCGCCGACGTCAACTGCAAAGGTGCCGATGACCGCGGCATGGACTGCGAAGTCAAGCGCACCGCCGGCAACAAGGCCATCGAAGCCTGCTGGGACATGGTCGTCAGTTGCCGCAACGGCGAGGAGATGAAGGGCTCGGCCTGCCATCAGCTCGCTGCCGAAGAAAGCGCGGGTGTGCGCAACATGCCGCTGGCGGACTTCGCCGGCCGTGATCGTTGCGATGCCGGCATCGCCGCGCGGATCGAGAACATGAAGGTGACCCGCCGCTGAGCCGGTGGGTCGCGCCGGGCTGTCAGTTTTCAGTGCGCGATCTCGTGGATGAGGTAACCGGTTGCGTCCTGCTGCCGTGCCCCTGCTCCGCCGACCCGCATCCGCCCCGTCCATGAACGCCGATCCCGATACCCCCCTGCAACGCATCGCCACCCTGCTCGGCCGCGGACTGAAAACACTCGGCCGCGCGCTGTGGACGGCCTTGCGGGTGATCGGCGGCTTCATCGTGCTGCGTGCGCTGCCGGCCATCGGCCGCTGGCTGCGCCACGTCGCCTGGCCCGCGCTGCACCGGCTCTACCTGCGTCTGCCACACCGGCGCAAGCTCCTCGCCGCGGCCGGCGTGCTCGTCGCCCTCGCCGTCTCGCTGCTGCTGGTGCGCCCCGGCGCAGACCAGCCCCCGGCCACGGCGGCAAACGCGCCTGCCAGTGCGACCGCCACCCAGGCCACCGACGCGGCCGGCGTGGATCCGGGCGAGCCGGTGATCGTGACCCTGAGCCCGGCCAAGGCACCGCCCGGCGCCGCCATCATCGCCGAAGGGCTGGTGGTGGCCGAGAACGACCCACTCGAAGTCACCGTCGGCGGACAACCCACCAGCGCACTGCGCCTGGCCGATGGCCGCCTGCAACTGCGCGTCCCGCTGTATCTGCACGCCAGTGCCTGGCCCGAGCCACCCAAGGGCGCGCAAGCGGTGGAAGTGCGTCGCTTCGGTCATCTGGTGGCGCGCAGCGAGCACGGGCTTGAAGTCACCGAGCTCAAGCGCGCGCCGGGCAGCACCCGCCGCGTGCAGCATGCGCTGCACGGGATCGCCAGTGCCTACGAAGGCATCTTCGAGTCGATCCCGGCCCGCGACGAGAACGAACGCCAACACCGCCGCGCCCTGATCGGCATGCTGCGCGGACTGGTCAGCGAAGGCGATCGCTCGCTGGCCGCCCTGCTCGATGGCCGTTCGCCATTGCTCAACGGCACCACGCCCGACACCGAACTGATCGACGCCCTGCTCGCCTCCGGCGGCATGGTCGAGCGCATGGAGAGCTTCGCCCGGACACTCTCGCCCACCCCGCCCAGCGGGCCGCCGGTCGCGCTGCTGCCGGTCGGCACTGCCCTGTCCGGTGCTAGCGCGCTCGGCTTCGCCCAGATCCGCATGCCGCGCAACCTCGTCGGCCAGCCCACCGGACCGCGCTGCCGCGGCAAGGGCGAGGCCTACGACCTGGCCTGCAAGATGCAGATGCATGGCCTGCTGGAGGACTTCGCCCGCGAGTACGTCAAGCCCACCGCCGACGGCTACGCCAACGTCATGGCCATCGTCGGCGTGCCGGGCTCGCCGGTCGGTGCCAACCCGGCCAACATCCTGGTCACTGCACTGCTCAGCGTCACCAGTTTCGTGATCGACAAGATCGCGCCCTCCCTGCTGCCGTCCCGGCTGAGCCGGTTCGAGCTGGAAGGGATCAAGCCGATGGTCTCGCTGCAGGAAACCATCCCCGCGCGGGTGACGGTGGCGGCCCACAACACGCCCAAGCCGGTCAGGCTCAACGACATCATCGACCTGATCAAGTCCACGCTTGGCCCGGCGATCAAGCTCGACCCCGAGACGACCAACAAGGCCAAGGACGTTTTCCTTTACGTCATCGACGTGTACATGGCCGGCTTGCGTCTCGACGATGCGATCAAGCCCGGGACCTCCGACACGGTCAACCCGGTGCTGTTCACCATGCCGCCGATGAGTTGGGGCCCGATCAAGGTCGAGGATCCGGACCTGATCAGCCTGTTCAGCTATGACGAACCGATCGTCACCACCCGGGGCGAGGACATGCAGTGGCTGGCGCAGGGGCGCGGCCAGACCACGTTGCGCGCGATGCCGCGCGGGCCGGGCGAGCGTAGCAAGGTGCTGGAGGACCACACCCTGTGCTGGGGCTGCGTGTGGAGCGGCGGCGCGTTCGGCACCGAGATGCCGCACAGTTCCAAGCCGGTGGCGGTGGAGATCGAGCTCACGGCCGACCCGCCGCTTGGCAAGGCGCCGCTGGATGTGACCCTGTCGTGGAAGCTCAGGCCGCGCGAGGACGGCTCGGCGGTGCCCTGCACGCTGGACTTCGGCGATGGCACGCCGGCGCGGCGCATCGCCGATTGCACCGACACCACCCGCCTGCGCCATACCTATGCCTACACCTCGCGCCTGAAGGAGGACACCGGCGGTGCCTTCCTCGCCACGCTGCGCGTGGATGGCACCCCGATCAAGGCCAGCACCGAGGTGTTTACCGAGTGGACCTTCAGCACCAGCACACCGTCCGGACAGGCCCCCCTGGATGCCCGCTTTTCATGGTCCATCCCGTGGCCGGAGAACAAGCAGGCACCCGCTTGCGAATTCGATCCGGGAGATGGTTCGAAACGGCGACGGTTCGAGGATTGCCGTGCGATCCGAAAAACCGAGCATCGCCATACCCGGCGCGGCAGCTTCGTGCCGAGCCTGACCCTGATCCAGGGCGATGCGAAGGACACCAAGACTGCTCCGGTGTCGGTGGCCGAGGAAGGCTCCTGCGATGCCGACCTGCTCAAGCACAAGGCGTGGAGGGGCACGGTGTCCTACAACCAGAAGCGCAGCAACGTCTGGGATTCCGAGCGCAGGATACTTGTCGATTACGCGTACAGCGCAACCTACGACGCCACGATGCCTGAAATCACCCGGCGGAACTATCACGGCAGGGACACACTTGTCCGGTACTACAGCCCGGTTGACCGTACCGGCTCCTACACATTGCAACGTGTCGAATACGACCCGGAAGGTGACGTCAGCGAGATATATACATTCAAGGGATCGGGAGCGATGCTGCGGCAAACGCCGGAGATGGCCGAAACCGGGTCCTACATCAGCATCATGATCGACGTGCGTCGTTGCATCTATTCCTTCGAGGTGCAGGGACAGGTCTACGGCACATACAAGTTGTGGAGGCCCAACGAACCGGTCAAGGAGGGTTCCGGGCCGGACAGCATCGGTGGCGCCTCGTTCGAGGGCATGCTCACCCCTTCGGGCGTGATCCAGGGCTCGGGCGCACTGCCGGTCTTCCCGGGGGTGCGGGTTTTCGAAGATCGCAGCCACAAGCCTGCCGCGTTCTACGAGATAAACCCGATCGTCTACGACGTGCTCGGGCCCGGAAATCTCGGCACCGCGTCGGTGACCTGGCATTTCGAGCCGGCTGACTGAACGCGGTACCGATGCCGGGCCCGGTTTTTCAGACGGCAACGGAAACGCCCCGCGCTGCGGGGCGTTCTTTTGGCTGCACGTGCGGATGTGGCGATCCGCGTGGCCATCACGACCAACGTGCCGGCACTCAGTCCGGGCGGCGGAAGTGCTTTTGCAGATCGGCCCAGCAGTCGATGTAGTCGCGCTGGCGGTGGCCGGCGTCGATGGCCTGGCGGGTCGGGCGGATCACCGCGCGGCTTTCGAACATGAAGGCCATGGTGTCGCGGATGTAGTCCGGCTTGCCGGTATCGGCGGCGCTGGCCTTGTCGAAGGTGGCGGCATCCGGGCCGTGGCCGGTCATGCAGTTGTGCAGCGAGGCACCGCCGGGGGCGAAGCCGTCGGCCTTGGCGTCGTAGGCGCCGTGGATCAGGCCCATGAACTCGCTGGCGATGTTGCGGTGGAACCACGGCGGGCGGAAGGTGTCCTGCATCGCGAGGATGCGCGGGCCGAAGATCACGAAGTCCAGGTTGCCCACGCCGGGCGTGTCGCTGGGCGAGGTCAGCACCAGGAAGATCGACGGATCGGGATGGTCGAAGCTGATCGAGCCGATGGTGTTGAACTTGCGCAGGTCGTACTTGTACGGCACGTGGTTGCCATGCCAGGCGACCACGTCCAGCGGCGAATGGCCGATGTCGGCGCGCCACAGATGGCCCTGGAACTTGGCCACCAGCTCGAACTCGCCCTCCACATCCTCGTAGCTGGCGCACGGGGTGAGGAAGTCGCGCGGATTGGCCAGGCCATTGCTGCCGATCGGCCCCAGATCCGGGATGCGCATGAACGCGCCGAAGTTCTCGCACACGTAGCCGCGCGAGGCGCCGTCAGGCAGCTCCACGCGGAAGCGCACGCCGCGCGGGATCACCGCGATTTCCTGCGGCTCGACCTCCAGCACGCCCAGCTCGGTGGCGATCAGCAGCCGGCCCTGCTGCGGCACGATCAGCAGCTCGCCATCGGCATCGTAGAAGAAGCGGCCTTCCATCGAGCGGTTGGCGGCGTACAGGTGCACGCCGATGCCGGTGCCCAGCGCCGGTGCGCCGTTGCCGGCCATGGTGAACAGCCCGTCGATGAAGTCGACCGGGGTTTCCGGGATCGGCAGCGGGCTCCAGCGCAACTGCTCGGGCGTGACCGGGCCGTCGCCGAAGTCGTTGTGGAAATGGTTGTGGTGCAGCGCCTGGAAGTGGCCATGCACCGCCGCCGGGCGGATCCGGTACAGCCAGCTGCGGCGGTTCTGGTGGCGCGGCGCGGTGAACGCCGTGCCGGTCAGCTGCTCGGCGTACAGCCCGTGCGCGACCCGCTGCGGCGAGTTGCGGCCATCGGGCAGGGTGCCGGGAATGGCCTCGGTGGCGAACTCGTTGCCGAAGCCGGACATGTAGCCGGCCTGGTGGATGCGCGCGCCATCGTGGTGCGGCATCGGGATGACATTGCCTTCGTTGCTCATGTCGATCATCCGGTTGTGCGGGAAATTCTCCGCCGTGTCATGGCTTGGGATGGTTCGCGATCGGCGGCAGGTCCGTGCGCAACACCCGCTGTCGCTGCAACAAGCGCGGGATCAGCGCCTCATCCAGCCCTTGCCATGCGTCCTCCAGCATGTTCTCCATGCCCGGCAATGTCATGTCGAGAAAGGTCGACCACTCATCGTCCCCACTGAACACATCGAACCAGCGCCCGTGCAACGGGCCTCGGACGTCGAGGTGATGATCCATGTTGACCACCGCCGGCGTGGTGAGCGCCTTGCCGAACACCAGAATGCCGCCGTTGTAGTGGCCGATCACGATCTCGTCGACATCCGCATCCCCTTCGAACGCCAGTTCCGCGCCGCCGCCCACGATGGCGCTGGCGCGGGTTGTGCCGCCGACCAGCAGGAACGGCCCCCCGTCCATGTTGGCATTGACGATCGGCCCATCCACGATCAGGTCGCCATCGACCACCAGGCCATGGGCATCCAGGTTGCCGTCCCAATCCAGCAACAACGGGCCATCGAGGTGCAGATCGCCCGCCACATGACGGATTTTCACTCTCTCATCCGGACGAAAGTACGGACTCCGGTAGGTCTGCAGGCGCGACTTGAGATCAAAGCGCGTGATGGCTTCGGCCTGCGGGACCAGGACGCCAGGTACCGACCATTGTGTCGGCGGCATGGCGGCTGGCGTTGATGCCGGCACCGGTGTCGCTGGCGCGGTCGCGTCGACCGGCCCGCCACAGGCACAGAGCGCCAGACCGGCAACCACCAGCAGCCCGCTCCTCACAGCACGCCGCGCTTCATCTGGTCGCGCTCGATCGACTCGAACAGCGCCTGGAAATTGCCTTCGCCAAAGCCCTCGTTGCCCTTGCGCTGGATGATCTCGAAGAAGATCGGGCCGAACGCGTTCTGGGTGAAGATCTGCAGCAGCTTGCGCTGCTTGGTTTCCGGGTCGGCGTCGATCAGGATCGAGTTCTTGCGCAGCCGCGGCACGTCTTCGCCGTGGCCCGGCACGCGCTGGTCGATCACGTCGAAATAGGTATCCGGGGTATCCAGGAACTTCACGCCTTTGGCGTGCATCGCCTCGACCGATTCGTAGATGTCGTTGGTGAACAGCGCGATGTGCTGGATGCCCTCACCCTTGTAGTCACGCAGGTATTCGTTGATCTGGCTCTTCTCGTCGCTGGACTCGTTCAGCGGGATGCGCACGATGCCGTCCGGCGCGGTCATCGCCTTGGACAGCAGCCCGGTCTTTGCACCCTTGATGTCGAAGTAGCGGATCTCGCGGAAGTTGAACAGCTTCTCGTAGTAGTCCGACCACTTCTGCATGTTGCCCAGGAACAGGTTGTGGGTCAGATGGTCGATGAAGGTCAGGCCAAAGCCCTTGGGTTGCTGGTCGACACCCTCCAGCGGCACGAAGTCGGCGTACAGATCGGCGTTGCCGCTGTCGATCAGGTACAGCATGCAGTCGCCGATGCCCTTGATCACCGGCGCGTCCACCGCCTTGCTGTCGGCCTTGAAGTCGATCGCCTCACCGCCGTTGGCCAGCACGTGCTCCAGCACCTTGGCCGAAGGCTGGTCGAAGTTGATCGCGAAACCGCAGGCCGACGGGCCGTGCTTTTCGGCGAAATCCGAGGCGAAGGAATCCTCGGTTTCATTGAGCAGGAAGTTGATCCCGCCCTGGCGGAACAGGGTGATGTCGCGGTCCTTGTGTTTGGCAATGGCGGTGAAGCCCATGCCCTCGAGGTACTCGCGCATGCGCGCGCCTTCGCCCTTGGGCGCGGCGAATTCGACGAACTCGAACCCGTTGATGCCCATCGGGTTGTCGAAGGTGGTCGGGACCATCCCGATGTCCTGATCGATCACGGCGCGTTGCACGGACATGACTGCTCCTGAAAAACATGTGTAGGGTCGATGGCGCTTGCGCGCCGGCTGCGAACGTTATAGTTTCAAATGAAACCATTTTCAAGCTGCGGTGCAGTATGCGCACGAAGGCGGGCACGGCATCGGCATTGCGCACGATGCCGCCACAGAACGACAGCGAGATGAGCGGCGAATTGGCCTTGGAGCAGTTCCTGCCCTATCGCCTGAGCGTGCTGTCGAACCGCGTCAGCCAGACCATCGCGGCCAGTTACCGCGACCGCTTTGCGCTGTCGGTGACCGAATGGCGGGTGATCGCAGTGCTCGGCCGTACGCCGAACCTCTCCGCCAGCGAAGTGGTTGAACGCACCGCGATGGACAAAGTGGCGATCAGCCGCGCCGTTGCCGCCCTGCTGGATCGCGGCCTGCTGCTGCGTGCGGTCGATCGTGAGGATCGACGCCGCTGGCTGCTGACCCTGAGCGACAAGGGCGCCGAGGTGCACGCGCAGGTGGCGCCACTGGCGTTGGCCTTCGAAGCGCGTTTGCTGGCCGCGCTGGATGCCGGCGAACAGCGCCAGTTGCAGCGGCTGCTGCACAAACTGGAACAGGCGCTGCCGATGGTCGGGCACGGCTGAAGCATCGCGCCAATCCGCCGGCAGCATCGCAGTTCGCCACCGTCGCAAACACAAAAGAAAACGGCAGCTTCAAGCTGCCGTTTTCCATGCCGATCCGCGAGCGTGATCAGAAGGTTTTCCCTTCCGTGCGCATGCCTTCAGCCGGCGAATCGACCAACGCTTCGTCATCGCGCAACGTGTCCAGATGCATCAGGCGGCGGATCAGTGGCGCGATCAGCAGCATCACCACACCCACGCCCACCGCCAGCCAGCCGACGTTGGAATACACCTCCAGCACGCGATCCGGGCCGGCGCCCTCGCCACCGGTGGCGGCCGAGATCAGGCCGGCGGTGAAGTTGCCGGCGGCCGAGGCGAAGAACCAGGTGCCCATGATCAGGCTGGCCATGTGTGCCGGGGTCAGGCGGTTCATGGCGGACAGGCCGACCGGCGAGAGGCACAGCTCGCCCATGGTGTGGATCAGGTAGATCAGGAAGATGTACAGCACCGGAGTCAGCGGCCCGGACGCCTTGGCACCGGCCACCAGCACCAGGAAGCCCGCACCGACCAGCACCACGCCCAGCGCGAACTTGGCCGGCGTGGATGGCTCGAGGCCACGCTTGGCCAGCGCCAGCCACAGCATCGCGAACAGCGGCGCGAGGATGATGATGTAGATCGAGTTCAGCGACTGGAACATCGAGGCCGGTACCTCCCAGCCGAACAGGTGGCGATCCACCGAGCGGTCGGTGAACAGGTTCAGCGATGCACCGGCCTGTTCGAACAACGCCCAGAACAGGATCGAACCGATGATCAGGTACAGCGCCGCGAAGATGCGGTGGCGCTGTTCGCGTTCAAGCTTGGTCACGGCGATTGCCAGCACGTAGATCACCAGGATCAAACCGGCACCGCCGAGCAGCCAGCCGACCAGCTTCTGGTACTGGATCAGGAACCACACCAGGCCGACCGCGGCGAACCCGAGCGCGTACAGCAGCCATTCGAAGCGGATGCCCATCACCGGCGCGGCCAAACGCGCCGGGTCATGCGGCTCGCCACGTCCCATCAGCAGGGGCTTGCCGAACACGAACACGACGAGGCCAAGCAGCATGCCGATGCCGGCGACACCGAAGCCGTACTTCCAGCCATAGGTCTGGCCAAGGTAGCCGGCGATCAACGAGCCGAGCATCGCGCCGAGGTTGATGCCCATGTAAAAGATCGTGTAAGCCGGGTCGCGCCGGATATCGGTGCGCGGATACAACTGGCCGACCATCACCGAGATGTTGGCCTTGAGGAAGCCCGAGCCGACGATGATGAAGGACAGTGCCAGCCAGAAGATCTTGAGGAAGCTGCTGTCGGTGCCGCCATCGCCTTCGAAGGCCATCAGGAAGTGACCGAATGTCAGCAGCACCGCGCCGAACAACACCGCCTTGCGCTGGCCCAGATATTTGTCGGCCAGATAGCCGCCAACCACCGGCGCGATGTACACCAGCGCGGTATAGGCGCCATAGATCACCGACGCCTGGTCGTCGGAGAACATCCAGTGCTGCACCAGATAGAAGATCAGCAGCGCGCGCATGCCGTAGTAGGAGAAGCGCTCCCACATCTCGGCGAAGAACAGCATGAACAGGCCGCGCGGATGGCCGAGGAAGGTCTTGCCTTCGTCGGTGGTCGGAAGGGGTTGGTTCACGTTGGCTCCCTGGCTATGGGTACTGCGGGCGACGCACGAAGATTACCGGGCGCGCGCGCTTCGTCAATGCCGGCGCCGGCGCGGAGAACATGAATGCGCACGGCTGCGGGCTCAGCCCGCGGCCGGATAAACGAAGCTCGCACCCAGGCCCAGCGGCACGTCCAGCGCCCAGAACGCGAGCAGGAAGCCGGTCCACACCACCAGCAGGGTGATCGCGAATGGCAGCATCAGCGACAACAGCGTGCCGATGCCGGCCGACTTCACGTAGCGCTGGCAGAACACCACGATCAGCGGGAAGTACGGCAGCAGCGGGGTGATGATGTTGGTGCTGGAATCACCGACGCGATAGGCAGCCTGGGTCAGGTCCGGCGACACGCCCAGCTGCATCATCATCGGCACCATGATCGCGCCGATCAGCGCCCACTTGGCCGAAGCCGAGCCGACCAGCAGGTTGACGAAGCCCGACAGCAGCACGATGCCGACGATGGTCATGCCCATCGGCATGCCGCTGGCCTGCAACCAGTTGGCGCCCTTGATCGCCAGCAGCGCCCCCATGTTGCTCTGCCCGAAGGCATAGATGAACTGCGCGGCGAAGAACGCCATCACGATGTAATAGCCCATTCCGCTCATCGCCTTGCTCATGCCCTCGATGATGTTGCGGTGGCTGTTGACGGTGCCGGCGACGTAGCCGTAGACCACGCCCGGGATCAGGAAGAAGATGAAGATCAGCGCCACGATCGACTGCATCAGCGGCGCCGCCGACACCAGCAGCTCACCCGCGCCGGCCGCGGCATCGGCCGGCACCCGCCACGGCGAGCCCGCCGGCAGCGCGGTCAGCACCAGCAGCAGCACCGCGGCCAGCATCGAGGCAAGCGCCAGCCACAGGCCCTTGCGTTCGCGCGGGGCCAGCGCCTCCATGGTCGGCATCTCGCTGGCATCGCCATCGACCTGCGTGCCCTTCAGCCGCGGCTCGATCACGCGGTCGGTCAGGAACCAGCCGACCAGGATGATCAGCACCGTCGAGGCGCTGGTGAAGTAGAAGTTGTTGAGCGGGTTGACCACCACCTCCGGGTCGATCAGCTGCGCCGACACCTGGGTCAGGCCGGCCAGCAGCGGATCGAGACTGGACGGCACGAACATGGTCGCCGAGAAGCCGCCGGAGACACCGGCGAACGCCGCCGCGATGCCGGCCAGCGGGTGACGGCCGGCGGCATGGAAGATCACTGCGCCGAGCGGAATCACCAGCACGTAGCCGGCATCCACGGCGACGTGGCTGAGGATGCCCACGCCGATCAGCGCCGGGGTCAGCAGCATCTTCGGCGTCACCTGCAGCATCGCGCGCAGGCCGGCATTGATGAAGCCGGTGTGCTCGGCGACGCCCAGGCCAAGCATCGCCACCAGCACCACGCCCAGCGGGTGGAAGGTGACGAAGGTATTGACCATCTGCGCCATGAACGCGGTCAGGCTGGTGCCGGCGAGCAGGTTGTTGACCCGGATCGCTTCGCCGCTGCGCGGATCCACCTCGCTGAAGGTCATGGTCGAGAACCAGGCCGAGCAGGCCCACACCAGCAGCATCAGCAGCAGGAACAGCACCGCCGGGTCGGGCAGCTTGTTGCCGACACGCTCGACGGCGTCGAGCATGCGGGTGACGAGACTGCGCGATGGCAGCGCGGCCGGCTGTGGATCATTCATCGGGCAGGTCCCCTTGGCGTTTCGGTTTGCCGAATCCTAACAGCCTGCCGCCCCATGCCCTACTTGCCGCGCCCGAGATAACGTGCGTCGTCGAAACTGGCACACCACTGCGGGCGGTAGGTGACGATCAGCGCCATGGTGCCGCCGGTGAAAAACGCCTCGCCGAAGGAGATCGGGATCGCGGCGATCAGGTACGGCGCCGCATCGCCGCCCAGCCAGGCGCTGATCGTGGCCTTGGTCAGCACCGAGGCCGCCATCGACAAGGCGGCGGCGAAAAATGCATTGCCGAAGATGTAGACGAAGACATGCGACGGCAGGCGATGGTTGACCAAGGCACCGATGCCGGCGGTGACCGCGACCGGCAGCGCGTCGTTGGCGAGAAAATCCCAGCCCCAGCCGAGCCACACCCGCCCCATCAGCGCCCACGCGGCGCTGACCACCGCCAGTGCAAGCAGGGCGAAGCGTGCACCGAACATCAGCGTGGCGATCGCGGCGCCGAGAAAATGCAGGTTCACGTCCATCACCGCCTGGGTGCTGAAGCCGCGCAGGCCGATCAGGATGGCGATGACGATGGCGAAGATGCGCTGCGCCTCGGCGTCGCCGCGCACCTTGTGCCACGGCAGGCGCAGGAACGCCCAGTACAGGATGCCCGCCGCCATCGCCGCGCCGGTCCAGTGCCATTCCGGCGGCAGCTGCGGGGTCACGGTGCCGGGCTGTCCTCGCCGTAGCCGCGCTCGGGTCCGACGGTGGTGCGCACCTCGAACAGCTCCGGGAAGAACGTCAGGTCGAGCGCGCGCTTGAGGAAATCCACGCCCGAAGAGCCGCCGGTGCCGCGCTTGAAGCCGATGATGCGCATCACCGTGCGCATGTGGCGGAAGCGCCACAGCTGGAACTGGGTTTCCAGATCGACCAGGTCCTCGCACAGCGCATACTCGCGCCAGTGGCGGTCGGTATCGGCATAGATGCGCTCGAACACCGGCAGCAATACGCGGTCGAGCACATGCGGCCGCGACCAGTCGCGCTCGAGGTGCGCCGCCGGCACGGCATGGCCCCAGCGCGCCAGGTAACGCAGGAACTCGTCATACAGGCTCGGTGCTTCCAGCTCCGCGCGCAGGCCGGCATGCGCCGCGGCATCGTGCGCGAACACGTTGAGCATCGCCGCGTTCTTGTTGCCGAGCAGGAACTCGACGGTGCGGTACTGCAGCGACTGGAACCCCGAGGACGGCCCGAGCACTTCGCGGAACTGCATGTATTCGGACGGGGTCAGCGTTTCCAGCACCGACCATTGCGCGGTGAGCTGGTCCAGCACCCGCTTGCAGCGCGCGGCGACCTTGCCGAACTGCCACACGCGGTCATGCCGCAGGTGCTCGCGCGCGGCCGACAGTTCGTGGATCAACAGCTTCAGCCACAGCTCCGAGGTCTGGTGCTGGATGATGAACAGCATCTCGTCATGGTGCGGCGGATCGGACAGCGGATGCTGCGCCGAGAGCAGACGCTCCAGGTGCAGGTAACCGCCATAGCTCATGCGCCCGCTGAAGTCGGTGTGGATGCCTTCTTCCAGGGGCCGTTCGTTGCGTTCGTCTGCCATCCGCCAATTCTAGGGCTGCGCGCGCCATCGTGCCTGCCGAGCTGGTGCTGCGGGCGGCTTGTCAATGCCCGCGTTTGCCGCATTGCGCAACGGTCTGCAGCCCGCTGCTCGCTATCATGTGGGTTTCCCCAGCGACGGAGCGCTGCATGTCGACAGCTGCCGAATTCAAGATCGAGTACCTGCAATGCCTGAAGCCCGATGGCACCCTCGCCGGGCCGCTGCCGCCGGCGGTGGATGACCCGGCCAAGCTGGTTCCGCTGTTCAAGCAGATGCTGATGGTGCGCACCTTCGACGACAAGGCGATCCGCCTGCAACGCACCGGCAAGCTGGGCACCTATGCCGCCAGCCTCGGCCACGAAGCCACCCACATCGGCATCGGTGCATCGATGCGCGAGGAGGACGTGTTCGCACCGAGCTACCGCGAGTACGGCGCGCAGTTCATGCGCGGGGTCAAGCCGCGCGACGTGCTGATGTACTGGGGTGGCGACGAACGCGGCAACGATTTCGCCGGCCCGCGCCACGACTACCCGTGGTGCGTGCCGATCTCCACCCAGATGCTGATGGCCGCCGGCGCGGCGCTGTCGTTCAAGCTGCGCGGGCAGCCGCGCATCGCGGTGGCCTGCTGCGGCGATGGCGGCAGCTCGAAGACCGATTTCTACGCCGCGGTCAATTCCGGCGGCGCCTTCCAGTTGCCGCTGGTGCTGTGCGTGATCAACAACGGCTGGGCGATCTCGGTGCCGCGCGAGGCACAGACCGGTGCCAGGACACTGGCACAGAAGGGCCTGGCCGGCGGCCTGCACTGCCTGCAGGTGGACGGCAACGACCTGATCGCGGTGCTGGAGGCGATGCGGCGCGCCACCGAGCGCGCGCGCAATGGCGAAGGCGGCAGCGTGATCGAGTTCATGACCTATCGCCTGCACGACCACACCACCGCCGACGATGCACGCCGCTATCGCGGCGAGGACGAGGTCAAGGACGCGTGGACGCGCGAGCCGTTCATCCGCCTGCGCAAATACCTGACCGGGCTCAAGCTGTGGGACGAGGCGCAGGAGAAGGCCTGGCTGGAGGAATGCGCGGCGATGATCGATGCCGAAATCAACGCCTACCTGGAGACCCCGGTGCAACCGGTGGAAGCGATGTTCGATTACCTCTACGCCGAGCTCCCCGAGGATCTGCAGGCACAGCGCGAAGCCGCGATTGCGCAGGAGCAGCGGGCATGAGCGCACAACCGATCACCCTGATTGAAGCCATCACCCAGGCGCTGGCCTGGGAAATGAAGCATGACGACTCGGTGCTGGTGCTGGGCGAGGACGTCGGCGTCAACGGCGGCGTGTTCCGCGCCACCGCCGGCCTGCAGCAGCAGTTCGGCGAGATGCGCGTGCTGGACACGCCGCTGGACGAAACCACCATCGCCGGGCTGACCGTGGGCATGGCCTCGCAGGGCATGAAGCCGGTGGCCGAGGCCCAGTTCGACGGCTTCATGTACCCGATGGTCGATTTCCTGGTCTGCCATGCCGCACGCATGCGCTACCGCACCCGCGGCCGGCTGACTTGCCCGATGGTGCTGCGCGTGCCCTGGGGCGGCGGCATCCGTGCGCCGGAGCACCACAGCGAAGCCAACGAAGCCATCTTCACCAACGTGCCCGGCATCCGCGTGGTCATGCCCTCCAGCCCGCAGCGCGCCTACGGCCTGCTGCTGGCGGCGATCCGCGATCCGGACCCGGTGGTGTACATGGAGCCCAAGCGCATCTACCGCCAGTACAAGGAGCTGGTGCCCGATGACGGCGAAGCGCTGCCGCTGGACGTGTGCTACGTGCTGCGCGATGGCAGCGACGTGACCCTGGTCACCTGGGGCGCGCAGGTCAAGGAAACCCTGGAAGCGGCCGATGCGCTGGCCAAGGACGGCATCAGTGCCGAAGTCATCGACGTCGCCACCCTGACCCCGCTCGACTTCCCCACCATCGCCGAATCGGTGGCCAAGACCGGGCGCTGCGTGATCGTGCATGAAGCGGCCAAGACCGCCGGCTTCGGTGCCGAAATCGCCGCGCGCGTGGCCGAGGAATGCCTGTTCGACCTGCTTGCCCCGGTCGAGCGCGTCACCGGCTACGACACCCACATCCCGCTGTTCCGCCTGGAAATGAAGTACCTGCCCAGCGTGGACAAGATCGTCGCCGCGGCCAAGCGCGCGGTCGCGTACCAGTAAGGAAACGAGATGAGCAAGAAAACCTTCAACCTGCCCGACCTCGGCGAAGGCCTGCCGGACGCGACCATCGTCGAGTGGTACGTCAAGGAAGGCGACACCATCAAGCTCGACGACAACCTCGTCTCGATGGAAACCGCGAAGGCGGTGGTCGACGTGCCCTCGCCGGTCAGCGGCAAGGTGCTGAAGCTGGCCGGCGGCCCGGGTGACATCGTGGTTACCGGGCACATGCTGGCCGAGTTCGAGATGGACATGTCGATGCCGCAGCGCGCCGAAGGCCAGGACACCGGGCATCACCACGGCGGTGGCCACGGCGTCGGCTCGCAGGATCCGGCCCCGGACGACAAGGTGGTCGCTTCCAGCGAAGGCGGCGCGATTGCCGCCACCGGCGAACAGCAACCCGAGGACGCCAATGCCAATGCCGCGGCCAAGGCCGAAGCCGATGCCGGCACCGTGGTCGGCGCGATGCAGGTCGGCGACGCGGTGCGCAGCGAAGCGGCGATGAGTGTCGGCGGAGTCAAGGCGGTGCCCGCGGTGCGCGCGATGGCACGCAAGCTGAAGGTGGACATCAGCCGCGTGCGCGGCAGCGGCCCGGATGGCACGGTGTCGATGGCCGACGTCAAGGCCGCGGCCGCGGATCCGTCATTGCTGGCGGCCGCACCCGCGCCCGCAGCAGGCGCACCGGCCGCAACGGCCGCAACGGCTGCGCCCAGCCGTGCCGCCCCCGCACAACGCAGCACCCTGTCGCAGGCCGGCAAGCCGATGCGCACCCAGCCGCCGGGCGTGAGCGCCAGCGGCCAGCCGGAGCAGCTCAAGGGCGTGCGTCGCAACATGGCGCGGGTGATGGCCGATGCGCATGCGCAGGTGGTGCCGACCACGCTGGTGGACGATGCCGACCTGCACGCCTGGGCCGGAAAGCAGGACATCACCGCGCGCCTGATCCGCGCGATCGTCGCCGCGTGCAAGGCGGTGCCCGCGCTCAACGCCTGGTTCGACGGCAAGGCGCTGACCCGCACCCTGCACCCGCATGTGGACATCGGCATCGCGGTGGACACCGACGACGGCCTGTTCGTGCCGGCGCTGCGCAATGCCGACATGCTCGACGGTGCCAACATCCGCACCGCGATCCAGCGCCTGCGCGCACAGGTCGAGGACCGCTCGATCCCGTCCTCGGAACTGAGCGGCTACACCATTTCGCTGTCCAACTTCGGCATGTTCGCCGGCCGCTACGCCACCCCGGTGGTGGTGCCGCCGTGCGTGGCCATCGTCGGCGCCGGCAAGCTGTGCCATGACGTGGTCGCGGTGATGGGCGGCATCGAAGTGCACCGGCGCATGCCGATCTCGCTGACCTTCGACCACCGCGCCTGCACCGGCGGCGAAGCCGCGCGCTTCCTCAAGGCCCTGCTGGACGACCTGGCGCTGCCGAACTGAGTTCTGCCGCGTTCGCGAACGCTGCAACATCCCGCCGATGCCGCCGGCCACCATGCCGGCGGCATTCTTTTTTCTTTCGCCATTTCCCTCGTCACATCCCCCGCTGCGATGCGTGCACTCCGGCCTTGATCATTCGAAGACACCACATGAGAGATGCGTCACGCAGTCGTCGTGTTAAAATCACATCATGTTTGTGAAACAGTTTGCATTTGGCAGCGCCACGCCATCGCGAAACTGGGGTCAGGGGGACATGCACATGCTTTCGGGTCGCATCCTTCGCCGCGGCATCGTCCGCGTCGCCGTCGGTTTCCTGCTGGTCGGACTCCCGCTCATGGCGCAGGCCCAGGACACATCCGACTGCAGCGTCAACCACACGCACGGCAACATCGATTTCGCGGTGCATCCTTGGCCGCCTGGAAGCTCAAGCTATTCCGCCACTCCGCATCCGGGTTTCCAGGTCACGGCCACTGCCCAGTCTGCGCACTTCACGGCCACTGCACCGCGCACGGCCACGGATGCCGCAGGTGCCACGATGCTGGTGTTGAGCGAGCGTTTTCCCGATGCCGGCGTCACCCGCAACGCTTCGGTCACTTTCACCTTCGAGCGTCCGGTGAGCAACTTGGCGTTGCGGGTCAGCGACCTCGACCATCACGCCACGACACTGGGAGCGTACTTCGATCGGGTGACGGTCACCGGCAAGGCTGCCGATGGCAGCACACTGCTCCCGGTCACGGCCAACCGGGGGAGCCACGTCACGGCTGCAGGAAACGTCGCGTGGGCACGAACCAACCAGCCGTTCCAATGCAACGAGGCCAGCCAGGAATGGGCGGCATGCCGCATCGACTTCCTTTTTCCCAGCCCGGTCAAGGAATTCACCCTGATCCACGACAACCATCCGGCGGCCAGCGGCAACCCGCCCGTGCAACAGATCCGCATGCGTCTGCTCGGCTTCTGCGCACCCAATGCGGCGGACCTGGCCATCAACAAGACCACCGATCCCGCTCTGCTGCTGCCTGGTGAAAACGTGACGTACACGATCATCGCCAGCAACCAAGGTCCGGACCCGGTCACCGGCGCAGTCGTGCGCGACACGCCGGGGGGCGGCCTGGTTTGCCTTGCGGGAAGTGCTGTGGATTGCAGTGGCGACGCATGCCCGTCCGGGCCATTGACCATGGCCGAGCTGACCACTGGCATCACCTTGGGTCCGCTCACGAGCAGTGCACCCGGAAACTCCGTCACGTTCACCGCCACCTGCCAAGTCACACCATAGGCCGACGCAGGCAAGCCCGGCACGAACGCGAAGCGACATGCTGTTCTTGCATATGCAGCCGGGGCACGAATGTGCGCACGCCATGGGCGTGCTTCCACAGGCGGCGCTCAGCCCTTGGCCGCATCCGCGGCGACAAGGCGGGCCAGTGCCGCGCGCACGTCCTCGTCGCTGACGCCTGCGCCAGGCGCGAGCTGTGCATCGGCACCGGCGAAACCGTCGCGCTTGAGCGCGGCGATGCGCATGCCGGCCTCACGCGGTTCGGTGAAGCCGGTGCTCTGCAGCAGCACCTGCTCGCCCTGGCTGAGCTTGAAGTAGAACAGGCCATCGGCTTCGCGGTACTGCTTGAACTGCGGCAGCGGGGCATCGGCGGTGTCCACCGTGCCGGCCGGCGTGTCGCCGAATGCGACGCGCGAGAGGTCGCGCAGGCCGACCGCTTCACGCAGGCGCGCGAGCATCGGCCGCGCATAGCGCTCGCGCAGACGCGCGGCGCCATCGCGCAGGATCGCCTCGATCTCGTCCGGGCGCGCGATGAGTGCCTCGTACTGCTCACGCAACGGCGCGATCTCGGCGTCGATGCGCTCGAACAGGCGCTGCTTGGCCTCGCCCCAGGCGATGCCTTCGGCGAAGGCCTGGCGCATGGCTGCGGTTTCCTCCGCACTGGCGAAGGCCTGGTACAGCTGGAACAGGGCCGAGCCTTCGGTGTCCTTGGCCTCGCCCGGCGCGCGCGAGTCGGTGACGATCGAGAGGATGCGCTTGCGCAGCTCGTCGGCGGGGACGAACAGCGGGATGGTGTTGTCGTAGCTCTTCGACATCTTGCGTCCGTCGAGCCCGGGCAAGGTCGCCACGTGCTCCTCCACCGCCGCCTCCGGCAGCACGAAATGATCCTCGCCGTACAGGTGGTTGAAGCGCTGCGCGAAGTCGCGCGCCATTTCGATGTGCTGGATCTGGTCGCGCCCCACCGGCACCCGCTCGGCATTGAAGATCAGGATGTCGGCGGCCATCAGCACCGGATACATGAACAGGCCGGCACTGATGCCCGCATCCTCGTCCAGACCGTCCTCGCGATTGCGGTCCACCGCCGCCTTGTAGGCGTGCGCGCGGTTGAGCAGGCCCTTGCCGGCGACGCAGGTCAGCAGCCAGGTCAGTTCGGGGATTTCCGGAATGTCGCTCTGCCGGTAGAACCAGACCCGCGCCGGATCCAGCCCGCAGGCCAGCCAGGTGGCGGCGATTTCCAGCGTGGAGCGCTGCACCCGCGCCGGCTCCTGCACCTTGATCAGGGCGTGGTAGTCGGCGAGGAAATAGAAGTTTTCCGCATCATCGGCGCGCGCGGCGGCCAGCGCCGGGCGGATCGCGCCCACGTAGTTGCCCAGGTGCGGGGTGCCCGAGGTGGTGATGCCGGTGAGGATGCGGGTGCGGGGTGCGGACATTGCGATGCTCGAAGCGCCAATCAAACCTCCGATTTTACGCCGAGCACGCAGCTTGACCCCGTTTGCCGTGGTGGGCCGTTGTCATCATCACCCAGCCTGGAGTGTGCCCATGATCCGGTTCCCTGCCATCCCCGCCCTGCTGACCCTGCTGCTGGCACTGCCCGCCGCCGCTTCACCCGTGATACGCCCGGACACTTATCCGGTGCGTCTTGACGTCATCGATCGCGACGGCGACGGCCCGCTGGCGGTGCATCCGCATCGCGGCGAACAGTGGATCGCCGGCCAGCCCGGCCACCGCTATGCGCTGCGCCTGAGCAACCGCAGCGCGCAGCGGGTACTGGTGGTGGTATCGGTCGACGGGGTCAATGCGCTCAGCGGCGAAACCGCCGCACCCGGGCAAAGCGGCTACGTGCTGGCGCCCTGGCAGAGTGCCGAAATCACCGGCTGGCGCAAGTCGATGGACGATGTCGCGCAGTTCGTGTTCACCCGTGTCGCCGACAGCTATGCCGCACGCACCGGGCGGCCGGACAATGTCGGCGTGATCGGCATCGCGGTGTTCAACGAGCGCCAGGTGCGAGCGCCGCGCATCCCGCGTGCGCTGTCGTCGCGCAGCGCCGCCGATGCCAGCGCGCGCGCCGAAGCCGCGGCACCGGCCCAGGGCATCGGTACCGGCCACGGTGAGCGCGAGTACTCACCGGTCACCGGCACCCGTTTCGTGCGCGCCAGCCACACGCCACTGCAGGTGGTCGAGCTGCGTTACGACAGCCATGCCCGGCTGCGCGCCCGCGGCATCCTGCCACGCACCCCACTGCGGCCCCCGGCGCCGCGCGCGTTTCCGGGTGGTTTCGTGCCGGATCCACCCGCGCGCTGAGTTCATGCAGCTGAACCGCGGGGTCGGGATTTCATCTGCCATGAACGAAGTGGCGACGCTGCATTTACGCCATGGCGCGCATGCTTGCAGGCGACGGCAAACGAATCGCCGTTTGCGTTTGATCCAAGCGCACCCTCCCCCAATCGCATCAAGGAGTCACCGCATGAACAAGGACATCATCGCCGGCAAGTGGAAGCAGCTGAAGGGCAAGGCCCAGAGCAAGTGGGGCGATCTGACCGACGACGTCTTCGACGTGGCCGAAGGCAATCGCGAATACCTCGCCGGCAAGCTGCAGGAAAAGTATGGCTGGAACCGCGAGCGCGCCGAGGACGAAGTCAACGCGTTCGAGAAGATGATCGAAAACGATTGATCGCCTTTACAGCCGTGCTTTGACAGGACGGTCGCCCGAGGGCGGCCGTCCTTCGTTGTGCATGCCATGACACGCTATGCGCCGGTGTTTGTCCGCAATCGCCAGGCAAGCCGGCAAAGGAAAAGGCCGGGACAAGCCCCGGCCTTTTCACGTATTGCTGCAGTTCAAACCGCTGTCAGCAACGGCCGTCCTTGCAGTCTTCCGCCTTGTCCTCGAGCTTCTCGCCGGCCTTCTGCACGTCCTTGCCGGCACCGGCCATGGTGTTGCAGGCGGTCAGGCCGAGCGAAAACATCGCCAGCATCGCCACGGTAATCAAACGCTTCATGGGCAGTTCTCCTGGTGGGGGTACGGACGGAATGCACTGCATCCCGTACACGGCCATGGAACCCGTGCGGGTGTGAAGCCGCCGTCGACCCGGTCCGGTTTCGCATCCGTGCGTCGGCTGGCGTTCAGTCGCGCATCAGGGTGGACTTGCCGAACAGGCTTTCCACCAGCTCCACCGCCAGCCGCGCGGTGGCATTGCGCTTGTCCAGTGCCGGGTTGACCTCGACCAGATCCAGCGAGCGCATGCGCCCGGTGTCGGCGATCATCTCCATCATCAGCTGCGCCTCGCGATAGTTCACCCCACCGGGCACGCGGGTGCCGGTACCCGGCGCGATCACCGGATCGAGCATGTCGACATCGAAGCTGACGTGCAGGTGGGTGTCTTCGTCGACCCCGTCCAGCGCCTGCTCCATCACCCGACGCATGCCGATCTCGTCGATGTAGCGCATGTCGTAGATGTCGAGCCCGTATTCCTTGACCAGCCGCTTCTCGCCCTGGTCGACGGAGCGGATGCCGATCTGGCGTACTTCGGCCGGGGTGATCGCCGGTCCCGGGGCGCCAAGATCAACCAGTGCCTGCGGGCCGATGCCGCACAGGCAAGCCACCGGCATGCCGTGGATGTTGCCCGAGGGGGTGATTTCGGAGGTATTGAAATCGGCATGCGCATCCAGCCACAGAATGCGCAGCTTGCGCCCGTGCTCGCGGCAATGCGCGGCCACCGCGGCGATGGAGCCGATGGCCAGGCAATGGTCGCCACCGAGCATGATCGGCAGGCGCCCGGCCTGCAGGATCGCGTGGCTGCGCTGGTACACCGCCTGATTCCACACCACCACCTCGTGCAGATGGCGATAGCCGGCCTCCGGCGCGGCTTGCGGATTGCGTGGCCCGCTGAGATCGCCCTCATCGACCACCTCCACTCCGCGCCGGGCGACCGCCTCGACCAGGCGCGCGACGCGCAGCGCCTCCGGACCCATCGACGCACCACGGTGCGCGGCGCCGATGTCGGTCGGCACGCCAAACAGGGAAACAGCAGGGAAACGCTCCGGCATCACCACTCCAGGGGCAGATTGGTGCCGGCTGTCAGACTTGAACTGACGACCTACCGCTTACAAGGCGGTTGCTCTACCAACTGAGCTAAGCCGGCGATGGGGCGTCATTCTAGCCGAGCCGCCCGCCGTTTCAGGCGTCGGGGCAGCGCCTGCGCTGCACCTGGGCCGCGCCGAGGCGGGTGCGCTGCGCCACCGGGTCGAACCCCGCCGCGGCGCGCACGTCGAGCCAGAATTGCGTGCTCGGTGCTTCGCCCTCGGTCACGATGGGTGCGACTTCCGCGGCAAAACCACGTGCGCGCAAGGTTGCCTGGTGGCGTCGTGCGTTGGCTTCATTGCCGAAGCGGCCCAGCGCGATGCCATTGGCACGCTCGCCCTGGTTGATCAGCATCAGGTCGTTGAAGCCGGCCGCGCGCAGACGCTCGGCCATGGCGCTGGCGGCCTCGCGGTCGGCCAGTGGCGGCAGGTAGACGTTGTAGCCGCGCGTCGTGCCCGCGGCCGGTGCCGTGGCGACTTCACGCAGGCTGCCGCGGGCATCGGCAGCCGACAGGCGCGAGCGTGCGGCTTCGGCGGCAGCACGGTCGGCATACGGACCGAAGGCGGCGCACACCGGTACGGCTTCGGCTGCCGGGTTCGGTGCTGCCGCAACAGGTGCCACCTCGGATTCGGGCGGCGCTTCCATGGCTGCTTCCTCGTCATCGACAGCCGCGCCGGGCCGCGATGCCGGTTCCGCCTCCTCGATTGCGTCCTCGACCAGCTCAAGCGTCGGGATGCCCGGGTCCAGCGCCGGTCCTGCGGGTGGCGGCACCGGGCGATGCAGCCACCACCAGGCCGCCACGCCCAGATTCAGCACCAGCAACGCGACCAACAACATGCGTCCGATCATGCGGCGATTCTAAAGCCAGCCCGCTGCATTCGCGCATGCACGCGGGCAACAGGCGCGATCGGCAGCCATCCGCGCACGTGGCTCAATCCTGCGCCGCCAGATCGGCATAGGCACCCAATCCCTGCAGCACCAGATGCGGGCGCATCTGTGCCTGTGGCAAGCGCGACAACAACGCCTCGGCACCCCCGCCATGCAGCCACAGTGCCGGATACCGGCCGAGGCGCGCGCCGGCGGCGGCATGGCTGTGTTCGATCAGCGCCAGCGCCGCGCCCAGGCAGCCCGAGGCCAGCGCATCATCGGTATCGTCGGCAAACTCGACCCAATCGCCGCCACGGGCCGGCAGATGCCCGGCGCGCTGGTGCAGGCTTTCGCGCATCAAGGTCGGCGAGGGTGCGATGCGCCCGCCAAGATGGCGCCCTCCGGCATCGATCAGGTCGATGGTCAGCGCCGTGCCGACGCCGACGATCAGCGCGGTCTCGCGCGCCTGCGCTGCCTGCAACAACGCCAGGAACCGGTCGACGCCCAGCCGCGCCGGCTCGGCATAGGCCAGCTGCAGGCGTCCGCAACGGGCCTGACTGCGGGCGAAGCTGATGCGTGCGAAACGCGTGCGCAACACGTGCAGCAAAGGCATCCATCGCTGCGGCGGAGTCACCGCGGCCAGCCAGGCGACATCGCCCTGCACATCCGGCGGCAAGCCGTTGAAGGCCGCCTCGTCGGCGTGGGCGAGCGTGCGCATCGCGTGCGGCTCGCTGCGCGGTGCGAACTTCAGCCGGCTGTTGCCGAGATCGAACAACCAGTGCGGTCGGCTCATGCGGCCATTCTCACGCTGACTTCGCCCGAGTGCAGGATGCGCTCGCCACGCGCATCGCGGATGCGCAGGCCGCCATCGGCGGCCACGCCCAGCGCGAGCGCCGGCACGCGCGTCCCACCCTCGATGATGTCCACTGGCTGCCCGGCAAGCACGTCCAGCGCCTGCCAGCGTGGCAGGAAGCCGGCCAGGCCGTCGCGATCGAACGCCTCCAGCGCCGGCAACCAGGCCGCCAGCAAGGCGGCGACCACCTGGTTGCGCGCAGGCGGCGCGGGCAGGTGTGCCGCAAGATCGGTCCATGGCTGGGCGATCCGTGCCGTCTGCGACGCCGGCATGCGCAGGTTGAGCCCGAGCCCGATCACCGCACGCGCGCTGCCGCCATGTTCGCCACTGCCCTCGACCAGCAGCCCCCCCAACTTGCGCCCGTCCAGCCACAAGTCGTTGGGCCATTTCAGGCCGATGTCGAGCCCGGTCAAGACGCGCAGGGCTTCCGCGCTGGCGATGCCGGCCACCAGGCTGAGCCCGGGCAGGCGCGCCAGGCCGGCGCCATAGCGTCGATCCAGCGACAGGTACACATTGGCGGCGAGCGGCGAGTGCCAGTCGCGCCCAAGACGCCCGCGGCCCCGGCTCTGCCGTTCGGCGAGCAGCACCCGCACGCCATGCACGGGGGCTGGCCGGGCCAGCAGCACGCTGTTGGTCGAATCCACCTGCCAGGCCACGTCCAGTTCCAGTGCCTCGTGCAGGGCGTCGGGCAACGCGGCGCGGATCGCGGCGGCATCCAGCAGGTCCAGCGCTTGCGTCAGGGCATAGCCCTGTCCGCGGCGCGCTTGGATGGCGATGCCGGCCTGGCGCAACGCCTCGATGCGCTTCCACACCGCGGCTCGGGTGAGGCCGAATTCGTGTGCCAATGCATCCCCGGACACCGGGCCAGCCGCCAGGCGCTGCAGCAGGATGCGCTCGGGGTGCGGGCTCGACGGGGGGGACGCAGAAGGCATGACCCATTATCCCCGGCACCCGGCCATGCGCCCAGTCGGCGCATGCCGTCGGCCGCCCCGTCGGCGCATTCATCCAGCGCCTGGACGGGCGCGGTATATTCGGGGGTCCCTGCGTCCGGATGCCTCCATGAAACTGCGCCTGCCGCTCGCCGTGCTGATCCTCGCCTGCAGCGCCCCCGCGCTGGCGCGGACCGAGGTGCCGGTCGAGGCCACGGCCAGCAGCGAGGCAGACAGCACGCCGGCACCGAACAAGGCCTCCCAGCCGGCACCCGCGGGCAACGAACGCCGCGGCAACGCACCGCGCGCCGCCGAGCAGAACCGCAACAGCGTGCCGCGTTGGCACAGCTTCCTGCCCGGCATGTTCCGCTGACTCAGCGCGAGAGCGGCAACTCCACCTCGAAGCGCGCCCCGCCCAGTCCGCTGGAACGGGTCACCTGCAATTGCCCGCCATAGGCGCGGATCACGTCCTGCACGATCGACAGGCCGATGCCGTGGCCGTGCACCCGCTCGTCGCCGCGCACGCCGCGCTGCAGCACCACGTCAACCTTCTCCTCGGCGATGCCCGGGCCGTCATCGTCCACCGCCAGCAGCAAATGCCCGCGACTGCGCTGCCCCTTGCCCGCCGGCGGCAACTGCGCCACCGTCAGCAGCACCCGCGAACGCGCCCACTTGAACGCGTTTTCCAGCAGATTGCCAAGCAACTCCTGCAGATCGCCGACCTCGCCATGGAAACGTGCGCTTTCGTCCACCTCGAATTCGCACAACACGCCCTTGGCAGCATAGATTTTCTCCAGCCCGACCACGATCTGCTCGGCCTGCGGCAGGATCGGCACCGGCACGGAAAACAGCTTGTGGCCGCCCGAGGCCGCGCGCGAGAGCTGATAGGACACCAGGTTGTTCATGCGCTGCAACTGGATACCCAGTTCCTCGCGCAACTCGGCGTCCGGGGCCTGGTTGTCAAGCTGGCTGCGCAGCACCGCCAGCGGCGTCTTCAGGCTGTGCGCGAGATCGGCCAGCGTGTTGCGCTGGCGTTCCAGATGGGTGCGCTCGCTCTCGATGAAGGCGTTGATGCTGTCGGTCAGCGGTTCCAGTTCGCGCGGGTGGAAGCCGCTCATGCGCGAGGCCTGGCCCAGCTTGACCCGATCCAGCTCCGCGATCACCTGACGCAGCGGCGTCAGACTCCAGCGCAGGGCGAGCAGCTGCAGCAGCAGCAGGATCACCGCGGCACTGCCGACATAGCCCCACAACGCCCGGCGGAACACGGTGATCTGTGCCGCCAGCGGACGCGTGTCCTCCATGATGTAGACCGTGTAGGGAATGGTGGCACCGGCGCCGTCCACCGAGAGCCCGTAGCCGAAGCGATACACCTCGCGCGCACTGCCGTCGCTGTCGATGATCGGCAAGGGCCCGTCGAAGACACGCTCGCCGGACGCCAGCATGTGCCCGTCGGGCAGCTCCGGGCCCTTGGAGGAGAGCGATTCCCAGTGTCCGTTCTCGAGCACGATCTGCGCATACAGGCCGCTGCCGGGCTGACCCAGGCGCGGATCGGGATCGCGGTAAGGCGGCACCAGATAGCCGGCCACGTCGAACTCCACGTTGGCGGCGTAGGCGCGGGCATGACCTTCCAGCCGCCAGCGCATCTGGTTCTCGGCGGTATCGATGAACACCCGGTCCAGCGCGATGCCGATCAGCACCAGGAACGCCAGCATGCCCAGGCCAGCCGCCAGCAACTGGCGCGCGGCGATGGAACGGGGGCGCCAGATCGGCGGATCGGCGCTGCGTGGTGCCGCGGGCTCGGGTGGGGTCGCCACCGCGAGGGCCTGCTCAGGCCTCGTGGCTGCGCGGGATGGCGAAACGGTAGCCGCGGCCGCGCACGGTTTCGATCGGCTTCAGGGTGCCGTCGGGGTCGAGCTTGCGCCGCAGGCGACCGATGAACACTTCCAGCACGTTGGAGTCGCGGTCGAAGTCCTGCTGATAGATGTGCTCGGTGAGGTCGGCCTTGGAGACCAGCTCGCCGGCATGCATCATCAGGTATTCCAGCACCTTGTACTCGTAGCTGGTGAGGTCGACGTTCTGCCCGTGCACGGTGACCGTCTGCGCGGCAAGGTCGAGCACCATCGGCCCGCATTCGAGCGAGGGCTTGCTCCAGCCGGCGGCACGGCGCACCAGCGCATTGATGCGCGCCAGCAGTTCCTCGACATGGAACGGCTTGACCAGATAATCGTCGGCGCCCTCCTTGAGCCCGTCGACCTTGTCCTGCCAGCTCGAGCGCGCGGTCAGGATCAGGATCGGGAACTGCTTGCCTTCATCGCGCAACGCGCGGATCAGCTCCATGCCGCTCATCTTCGGCAGGCCGAGGTCGATGATGCCGATGTCGAACGGCACCTCGCGGCCCATGTACAGGCCTTCCTCGCCATCCTGCGCCGCATCCACGGCAAAGCCTTCGCGCTTCAGGCGCGCGGCCAGGGTTTCGCGCAGTGGCGCTTCGTCTTCGACCAACAGAATCCGCATGTCAGCTCCGAATCAATCACGATGGCCAAGGCGCGGCCAAGGGGTTACAGATTGGGCCGCCGGCCGTCATCGCGGCGTGTAGGGCGCCCGCGCTCGCCGCGATCACCACCGCGGGAATCGCCGCCACCGCGCCGGTTCACCGGGTCATCCACCACGATGCGCACGCGGCCATCCTGGCCGAGCACCTTGACCCGGTGGATGTCGCGACCCTGGAAGCGCATGCTTTCCACGTTCAGCACCTGGCCGCCGGTCTCGCGCTGCACCCGACGCACGGCGGCCGACATGCCACGGTCACCGCCGTGCACCTGCGCACGGCGATCATCCGGCCGCCCACGCCCGTCGTCGGCGCGCTGGGCGAGCGCCAGCGACGGCAACAACAGCAGCGGCAGCAGGACCAGCAGATGGCGGCGGGACACGACAGACTCCGAAGGCGACATGGCACCGCGGCAGATGCCGGGCGATGCCCAATTCGCCGAGCAGTGTCGGCGATGACCATTGAACTCGCCCTTAACCGTCAAGGCCGCGTGAGCTCGCCGGCCCGGCCTCACGCCGATTGCACCCGCGCCGGCCGCGACGCCGCCACCCCGGCCTGCACCGCGAGCGCCTGCTCGACCAGCCGCCAGTCGGCCCCGTCGCGATGCCCGCCCTCGCTCAATACCTGACGGAATGCGCGTCCGCCCGGCTCGCCATGGAACAGGCCAAGCAGGTGTCGGCTGATGTGCTTGAGCGCGACGCCACGCGCCAGTTGTGCCTCCACGTAGGGCTGCAAGCGGCGCAGCAGCTCGGCGCGCGGCTGCAGCACGCGCCCATGCCAGCGTGCGTCCAGCCGATGCAGCAGGTAGGGATCGTGATAGGCGGCGCGACCGAGCATCACCCCGTCGACAAGGCCACGGTGGGCCTCGGCAGCGGCGACGTCGGCGATGCCGCCATTGAGTTCGATGCGCAACCCGGCACGCTCGCGCTTGAGACGATGCGCCCAGTCATGCCGCAGCGGCGGCACTTCACGATTTTCCTTCGGCGAAAGCCCCTGCAACCAGGCGTTGCGCGCATGCACGATGAAATGCGTGCAGCCGGCCGCGGCCACCGTGTCGATGAAGGCGAGGAAACGCGCGTACTCATGGTCATCGTCGACCCCGAGGCGGCATTTCACCGTGACCGGCACCGTGCCGGCGGCCTCGCGCATCGCCGCCACGCATTCGGCGACCAGTGCCGGCTCGCGCATCAGGCAGGCGCCGAAGCGTCCGGCCTGCACACGATCGGAAGGACAACCGCAGTTGAGATTGATTTCGTCGAATCCGCGTTCGACCGCAATCCGCGTCGCCGCCGCCAGCAGCGCCGGCTCGCTGCCACCCAATTGCAGCGCCAATGGATGCTCGCTGGCATCCATCGCCAGCAACAGATCGCGATCGCCATGCAGCACCGCGTTGGCGTGCACCATCTCGGTATACAGCCGCGCCGAGGGCGCCAGCAGACGGTGGAACACCCGACAGTGGGTGTCGGTCCAATCCATCATCGGCGCCACGGAAAGGGCGAAGTCGTCATGCATCGATACGTCACGCTGGTTGCGCGGGATGGGCCATGTGCCGCCCGGACGGACGCGCCGGCAGTGCGGGCAGGCGATTGTAGGCGAGCGCGCGCGTGGCGGCGCTCAGGGCTCGCTGATCACGAAGCTGCCGATCGACACGCCGATGTCCCAGCCCGAGCCGGTGCCGGTCAGCGCCAGCGAGACCGCGCCCTTGGTCACCACCTGCGCCTTGCGCGCGCGGCCCGCCGCGACATGCGCCTCGGCGGCGGCATAGCGGCCGAGCACGTCGCGGATGTCATGGATGCCGGAGAATTCGCCGCGCCCGTTGTCGATCCGCGACTTGCCGAACGTGATGCCGCCGCCGCGCGAGGTGATCGTCACCGGCAGGCGCTGGCCATGGTTGCAGATCACCATGCCCTCGCCACGGCCGGTCTTGTAGAACGCCGACCAGCCCTCCATCCAGAACGTCAGCCGGCAATCCAGCGGCCCCTCGCCGGGTCGCTCCTGCGCCCGCGCCGGCATCGGCGCCAGCGCCAGCAACGCGACGCACGCCGCGGCGATCAGCGCAATCAGGGGTGGCAAACGGTCGGGCATCGGAGTTGGAACGAAACGGACAGGGCAGATCGGCGGCGCGAATGATACGCGGCGCCGGGACGAAAGGAGCAACGACAAGCGCCACGGCACTGGAGGGTGCCGTGGCGCGGATGAAGGTCAGTGCAGCGTCGGCCGGGCGCGATCAACGACCACGCCAGTAGCGATCATTGGCACGGCGGTCACGGCGCGGGTCGTAATACGTGGTCACGCACTTGCCGCGCTTGTCGCACTTGGTCTTGCCCTTGCCGTACGCACCCGGACCATTGCGGTAATAGCCGTAGGCATTGCCGTAGGGCGGGCCGGAGCGGTACACGGTGCGGTAATACACCGGACGGCCGTAGCGATCACGCTGCACGATCAGACGATCGTTCGGCCCGTAATTGCCGTAGCGGTAATAGGGTTGCCCGCCACGCAGGATCACATCGGCAACGTCCACCAGCACGCGGGTCAACTCATCCTGGGCCTGCGCCGGCTGCGGCGCGACCAGGGCACCCAGGCCGAAGCCTGCGGCCAGTACGGTGGGGGCCAACCAGCGGGTAAGTGTCTTCATGGCGTTGCTCCTTGTCGAGTGCGAACAATCACCGCATTGCGGCTTGGCATCCACCATCGCGCCTTGCGGGTGAACGCGCACGGAATCCGGCAGCGGCGATGGCGGCCCGTTAAGAATCATGAACAAGACCCGCACGGACGCGCCGCACGGCGTCTCATGCGCCCTGCGTCCGCGGCCATGACTCGCGGGCGGCGTGTTCGATGTCCCGCAAGGCCGCGTCGATGCCGCCGGCATCGGATACCACGCGCAAGCGCGGATGACGCGGGTCGACGTCGGCCTCGGCCTCGTGCGCCCAGGTCACGTGGTACGGCACGTGCACGCCCCAGGCGCCCATCTCCAGCAACGGGGCGATGTCCGAGCGCAGCGAATTGCCCACCATCACGAACTCGTCGGCGGCGACATCGAACTCCTCCAGCAGGCGCGCATAGGTCGGCACGTCCTTCTCGCTGACGATCTCGATGCGGCGGAACCAGCGCGCAAGCCCGGATTCGCGCACCTTGGCCTCCTGATGGAACAGGTCACCCTTGGTGATCAGCACGATGTCATGGCGCGCGGCCACCGCGGCGACGGCGCTGGTCACTCCGGGCAGCAACTCCACCGGATGCCGCAGCAGGCGCCGCGCCAGCGCGAGGATGCGCTGCAGGCGCGGGGCGTCGATGCGGCCCGCGGTGATCTCGATGGCCGCTTCCAGCATCGACAGGGTCATGCCCTTGACGCCGTAGCCGTACAGCTCGAGGTTGCGCTTTTCCACCGCATACAGGCGCGCACCGAGATCGTCGAGATCGACCACTTCGGCGACGATGCCGACGAATTCGGCTTCGGCCTGGCGGTAATAGTCTTCACTCTTCCAGAGCGTGTCGTCGGCGTCGAAGCCGACCATGCGGATGCGTGGCGTCATCGCGCCATGGTACGGCGACTGCGCCTTGACCGCGGATCAGGCATGCTGGGGCGAGGCCCACCCGGAGTTCGCCATGCGCCTGATCGCACCGCTTGCCGCCACCCTGCTCCTTGCCGCCTGCCAGAACGGCGGCCCGGCCAATGCCGCCGCACCGGCATCCAGCAGCGGCACTGCCGCCAGCACCGCCGCCAACGACCAGAGCACGCGCTTTGCGCGCGAGGAATTCGCCCGTTTCGACGCGCCCTGGGCGATGGCGCGGCTGCCGGATGGACGCCTGCTGGTCAGCGAGAAGGCCGGCAGGCTCAAGGTGTTCGACCCCGCCACTCGGCGCAGCGGCGAGATCCGCGGCGTGCCGCAGGTGGATGAAGGCGGCCAGGGTGGTCTGGGCGACGTGGTGCTGCACCCGGGCTTTGCCGACAACCACTGGCTCTATTTCAGCTATGCCGAAGCCGGCCCGGGCGATACCCGCGGCGCGGTGGTGGCGCGCGCGCGGCTCGAGCTGCAGGGCGACGGCGGGCGCCTGTCCGCGCCCGAGGTGATCTGGCGGCAGGAGCCCAAGGTCAACGGACGCGGCCATTACAGCCATCGCATCGCCTTCGCCCCCGATGGCCATCTGTTCATCAGTTCCGGCGACCGGCAGAAGCTCGACCCGGCGCAGGACATGGGCGGCAACCTCGGCAAGATGATCCGCCTCAACGATGACGGCAGCCTGCCGGCGGACAATCCGTTCGCGGCACGCGGCGGCATCGCCGCGCAGGTGTGGACGCTCGGGCATCGCAATGTGCTCGGCATCGCCTTCGATGACGCGGGCCGGTTGTGGGCGCATGAGATGGGACCGCGCGATGGCGACGAGTTCAACCTCATCGTGCGCGGCGAAAACTACGGCTGGCCGCTGGTCAGCGATGGCAGGCATTACAACGGCACGCCGATCCCCGACCATGCCACCGCGCCGCAATACCGTGCGCCGCTGGTCAGCTGGACGCCGGTGATTTCACCCTCCAGCCTGGTGATCTATCGCGGCGAGCGCTTCCCCGCCTGGCACGGACGTGCGCTGATCGGCGGGCTGTCGTCGAAGTCGCTGGTGGTGGTGGCGTTCGATGCGCAATCGGCACGCGAGGTCGAGCGCTTCGACATGGGCGAGCGCATCCGCGCGCTGGCCGAGGACGCCGACGGCGCGCTGTGGGTGCTGGAGGATGGCGAAAACGCACGGCTGCTGAAGCTCACGCCGGAGGGCTGACCCGGCGCGCTCTGCGCACGGCCCGTGCGCGGCGCGAGTGGCAGTTCCGGTTTGCGGTGATGGCGAGCAGCCGGGTCATGGTCGCGTTGCGCCTTCACGCGCTGAACGATGCCTTCAGCCGGACAGCGCCGCTTCGCGCCCGCCGCGCAGGCGCGGCGCCACCATCGGCACGCTCAGCATGGTGCTGACCACCGCCATCAGCAGCAGCGCGGTGAAGGTTTCGCTGCTGATCACCGCGGCATCGAGCAGGATGTTGGCGAAGATGATCATGATCAGCGCCTTGGTCTGCAGCAGCCAGCCGACCACCCAGGCCTCGCCACGGCGCCAGCCGAGCAGGCGCCCGGCCAGGCCCACACCGGCCAGCTTGCCGACCACTGCCGCCACCAGCAGCAGACCGGCGGCGGCGAACACGCTGGCCCCGCCCACGCTCCACGCGGTCTTCAGGCCGGTGGAAAGGAAGAACACCGGCATCATCACCAACAGCACATGCTGGCGCAGCAGATCCATCGCATGCTGCTCGAACCATTCGCTGTCCATCACCGCGCCGGCGAGGAAAGCACCGACCATGAAGTGCAGCCCGGCCCAGTCCGCGGCCAAGGCCACCAGCGCCAGCCATATCGGCGCCAAGTACCAGCGGTCACGCTCGGGGATGGCGCGCATCAGCCGGCGGAAGCCCCAGCAGGCGGCGCTGAACAGCACCAGGAACAGCGCCTGCCGGCCCAGCCGCACCCAGTCCATCAACACCAGTGCCAGCACACCCCAGATCGCGATGTCATCGAGACTGGCATAGCGCAGGATGCGCTGGCCCAGCGGCTGGCGCAGGATGTCGAGCTTCTCCATCAGCAGCACCAGGATCGGCAACGCGGTCACCGCGCAGGCCATGCCGACCCCGAGCACGAATTGCCAGGACTGCCCGCGCTCGCCGATCCAGCCGGGAAAGCGCAGCAGCAGCAGCGCGGCCAGTGCACCCAGCAGCAACGGCACGCCCAGCGCCAGCGTGGCGGTCAGGCCGGACTGGCGGCGGTCACGCCAGGCATGCTTGAGGTCCAGTTCCACCCCGGCCAGGCACACGAACAGCATCACCGCCCACCAAGCGATGCCGTTCAGCGCCTGCACCACTTCGGCATTGAACACGAAGGCGTAATAGTCGGGGAACCATTTGCCCAGCACGCCGGGGCCGAGCACGATGCCGGCCATGATCTGCACCACCACCAGCGGCGCCCAGTAATCGGTGCGCGCCAGGCGCCACACCAGGTACGGCGCAGCCATGATGATCAGCATCGCCAGCAGGAACACCTCCGTGGTGGTGCTCAGGTGCATCAGAAGATTTCGCCAACGCAGCAGCGCAGCGAGCCGCCACCGGCCTCGATCGCGTCCAGTTCCACCGCGGCCACCTTGAAGCCTGCTGCATCCAGCAGGCGGCGGCTGTCCGCGCGCAGCGCGTCGGCGGCGCGCGCGCTCATCCACACCGTGTCCTGCGACAACGCGATGCAGTTGCCGACGAAGGCGGCATGTTCGGCCTCGTCGCACACCAATGCATGCGGCGCGTAATGCGCGGCGATGGCCTCGACGACGGCGGCATCGGCAAAGCCCTTCGGGCAAATCACCGCGGCACGTCCGGCGAGCACCGCCAGCACCACGTTGGTGTGGTACTCGCCGGGGGCAAGATCGAACAGCAGCGAGGCGCGCAGGCCGAACGCCTCGTGCATCAGGCGTGCACCCTCCTCGTCGCAACGCTCGGACAGGCCGATGTAGCCCAGACCATGCGCGCGGTCGATGACCAGCGCGCCGGTCAACTCGCAGGCATGCGGCTGGGTCGAGAGGTCGATTTCCTCGCGCCCCAGCACCGCGCGGAAGAAGTCGCGGATATCGCCACGTTCCGCCTCGCGCTGGCGCACCGGATGACGCATGCGCCCGATCACCACGCGCCCCGGCGCGGTGCCGAACACGTTGTTGGGGAATACCGCGTCCGGCGTGGCCGGGTCGCCGGCGAAGCACAGTGTCGGCAGCACCGCGCTCAGCGCACGCTGCAAGTCGCGGTGTTGCGCGGACGCACGTCCGGCATCGAAGGCATCGGCCGCTGCCATGTAGGCATTGTCCTGCGCCGACTGCGCGGCTTGGGCGAAGCCGTCCGGCGCCACCAGGAAGGCCGCACGCGCGGTGACCGGACCGAAGTCGGGGCTCAGGCTTCGCGCATGCGCAAAGAACTGTTCGGGATCACGGGTCAGCATGCGCGAATTGTCGACGATCGCGGCCGGCTTGGCGAGCTTCCGGGCACGGCCGCCAGCCAAAAAACAACCGGGCGACTCACGCCGCCCGGTTGGCCACAACCTTGTTCTTGTTGTTGTCCGCTTGCGTCCCGGCCAGGTCGCCGGACCGGCAACGCGAAAGGCCGCTTACTGCCCGCCCTGTTCGCTGGTCGGCTGCTGCTGCGGGTAATTCTCCGCAACGAAGGCCTTGTATTCGTCGGCGGTCAATTGGCCATCCTTGTCGGCATCGGCCTGATCGAAGATTTCGGCCAGGCTCGGCACCTTGGAAGCCTCTTCCTTGCTCAGGCTGCCATTGCCATCGACATCCAGGTCGTTCCAGCTGGTGGAAGCACCCTGGGCCTGTTGCGGGGCAGCTTCGGCCGCCGGCGGCTCCTGCTGCTGCGTCTGTTCTTCCTGCTGCTTTTCCTGCGCGTCCTGTGCAAACGCCAGCGGCGCGGCGGCCAGGGCAAAGGCGGAGGCAATCAGCAGGGGGGCAAGAGTCTTGCGTTGTTTCATGGGTGGTACCTCGTCGTTCTTGGGGGATTGAAACCGTGCCGCAGGAAATCCCGGGGCACGCACGGTCGCCTGCAGGGTTCGGGGGAAAGAGCGACCGTGCCCCGACCTTGAACGAGCCCACCTGAACTTCCACCCCTGCCCGGTTTGCGGGCAAACGAGGATTTAACCTGCGCTGCGAAAAATCATGGCAGGGCGCGCGCGTACGGTTTTTGCGGGTCGCCAACGGCAAGACAGGCCCCGCAGGGCCTGTCCGACTTCATCCATTGCGGCGTGCACTCAACCGCATTTGCTGTAGCCACAGTTGAGGCAGGTGGCGCAGCCATCCATGATCACCACCGACTTGGCATGGCATTTGTGGCACATGGTGGCGCTGGGCGGGAAGCTCACGCCTTCGCCGGTGACGGCGATGTCCTCGCTGCGCGCGGTGGCCGTGGCGGCGCTCACCTCCCCGGCTTCAGGGTTTTTTTTTGAGCCGTTGTGCTGCTCTTCCCACGCCTTGCGCTTTTCCGCGATCAGGGCGCGCTGGTGCTCGCTCATCTCCGGATCGCGCAGCAGGCCGATGGTCTTGAGATGCTCTTCGACGATGCAGCCCAGCTCGGCCACCAGCGAGGGCATGTACACGCCACCGGCCTTGAAATAGCCGCCCTTGGGGTCGAACACCGCTTTCATTTCCTCGACCAGGAAGGTCACGTCGCCGCCCTTGCGGAACACCGCGGACATGATCCGGGTCAGCGCGACGATCCACTGGAAATGCTCCATCGACTTGGAATTGATGAAGATCTCGAACGGGCGACGCTGCTCATGGTCGGTGCCGGCATTGAGCACGATGTCGTTGATGGTGACGTACATCGCATGCTCGACCAGCGGCGACTTGATCTTGTAGGTCGAGCCGATCAGCACCTCGGGGCGCTCGATCTTCTCGTGCATCTGGATCACGTTGTCCTCGGCACTCTCGGCCTCGACCGTCTCGCGGGCCACGCTGCTCCCCTGGCTTGCCGGTTGCGCTTCACGCGCCTTGTCCTCGGGGGTGATGACGGCATAACCCTTGATTTTCTTGTCGATCTTGACGGCCATGTGATCCTTGCCTGCTTGTCTGTGTCTGTTGCGGTGGAATGCCCGCCGCCATCAGGCGGCGGGCGCTGGGCTTTCGGTACCCGACGGGTACCCCGGATGCCAGGCCCGGTTACTTCTTCGCGGCGCGGGTCGCGGCGGCCTTCTTCGCCCCGGCGCTGCGTGCGGCCTTCTTCGCAGTCGCCGCGCTCTTGCGCTTGGCGCTCGCGGTGGCCTTGACCACCTTGCTGGCCGCCTTGTTCGCCGTGCGCTTGGCCGTGGCCCGGGTCGTGGCCGCCTTCTTGGCCACCTTCCTGGTCACCTTCTTGCCGGCACTGCGGACCGCGGCGGCCTTCTTTGCCACGGTCTTCTTCACCGCGGCCTTCTTCGCACTCGCCTTCTTTGCCACCGCCTTCTTCACTGCGGCTTTCCTGGCCACCTTCTTCGTCGCCTTCTTTGCCGTCTTCTTGCTGCTGGCCGCCTTGCCGACACCCTTCTTCTTCAGTGCCGCCGCTTCGGCGCGCGCCTTGGCTGCGCTTTTGGACAGCGACTTCTTCAGCTCGCCTTCCTTCTTCGCCACCGCCTTGGTTGCCTTGCCGGCGGTCTTGCCCACGGCCTTGCCAGCCTTGCTGGCGACGCGTTTGACGGTGGCCACCGCACCGCTGGCGGTGGACGCGATGGTGCTGCCGACATTGGCAGCGGTGTCCTTGACGTTTTCCGCAGCGGTGCCGAGGGCTGCCGCCACGCCGGTGCTCTTCTTCTTGGCCATATGCCCTCCTTGTGGGCGTCAAGCTGATGGTTGGTTTTCGGGTGTTACCCGCGCGATGCTATACCCTTGCGCACCGCAATGGCGCGTGATGACGCCATCGCGCGACACCCGGCATGGCCCATCAGAACTTGCCGTAATACCCCTCCTTCAGCGCATCGAAGAGGTTGGCCGCGGTGTGCAGCTCGCCGTCGTATTCGATCTCCTCGTTGCCGCGCACTTCGACCACTTCGCCATCCTCCAGCTCGAAGCGGTAGGTGGTGTTCTCCAGGTCCGCTTCCTTGACCAGCACGCCCTGGAACGCCGCCGGGTTGAAACGGAAGGTGGTGCAGCCCTTCAGCCCCTGCTGGTGCGCGTAGCGGTAGATGTCCTTGAAGTCTTCGTACGGGTAATCGGTCGGCACGTTGGCGGTCTTGGAGATCGACGAATCGACCCACTTCTGTGCCGCGGCCTGCACGTCGACGTGCTCCTTCGGGCTGATGTCGTCGGCGGCGATGAAGTAGTCCGGCAGTTGCTTGCCCGGCTCCTCGGCATAGGGCATCGCCGACGGATTGACCAGCGCACGGTAGGCGAGCAGCTCGAAGGAAAACACGTCGACCTTTTCCTTGCTCTTCTTGCCTTCGCGGATCACGTTGCGGCTGTAGTGGTGGGCGAAGGACGGTTCGATGCCGTTGCTCGCGTTGTTGGCGAGGCTGAGCGAAATGGTGCCGGTCGGCGCGATCGAGCTGTGGTGGGTGAAGCGCGCGCCATGCTCGGCCAGTTCATCGACCAGGTCCGGTGCGATTTCGGCGACCTTCTGCATGTAGCGCGAATACTTCGCGTGCAGCACCTTGCCGGGAATCTGCTGGCCGACACGCCAGCCGTCGCGCTCCATCTCCGGGCGCTTGCGCAGCATTTCGGCGGTGACCGTGAAGCGTTCCTCCATGATCGGCGCCGGGCCTTTTTCGCGCGCCAGCTGCAGCGCGACTTCCCAACCGGCCAGCGCCATCTCGCGCGCGATCGCCTCGGTGAACTCGCACGATTCGGCCGAGCCGTACTTCATGCGCAGCATGGTCATGGTGCTGCCCAGGCCGAGGAAGCCCATGCCGTGGCGACGCTTGCGCAGGATCTCTTCGCGCTGCTGCTGCAGCGGCAGGCCGTTGATCTCGACCACGTTGTCGAGCATGCGGGTGAACACCCGCACCACTTCCTTGTATTCCTCCCAGTCGAAGCGCGCCTTGTCGGTGAACGGATCGCGCACGAAGCGGGTCAGGTTGACCGAGCCGAGCAGGCAGGCGCCGTACGGCGGCAGCGGCTGCTCGCCGCAGGGATTGGTCGCGCGGATGTTCTCGCACCACCAGTTGTTGTTCATTTCGTTGACGCGGTCGATCAGGATGAAGCCCGGCTCGGCGTAGTCGTAGGTGGAGACCATGATCATGTCCCACAGGTGCCGTGCCTTGAGATGGCCGTAGACCTTGCATGCGACCAGGCCATCCTCGCGCACCACGTAGCCCTCGTGCGTCGGCCACTCGCGCCACTGCACCTGGCTTTCGTCCTGCAGGTCGACTTCGTCCAGCTCCTTGCGCGAGAGCGGGAACAGCAGCGGCCAGTCGGCGTCGTTCTCGACCGCCTGCATGAAACCGTCGGTGATCAGCAGGCTGAGGTTGAACTGGCGCAGGCGGCCGTCCTCGCGCTTGGCGCGGATGAAGTCGCGCACGTCCGGGTGGCTGACATCGAAGGTGCCCATCTGCGCGCCGCGGCGGCCACCGGCCGAGGACACGGTGAAGCACATCTTGTCGTAGATGTCCATGAACGACATCGGCCCTGAGGTGTAGGCACCGGCACCGGCGACGAAGGCGCCCTTCGGACGCAGCGTGGAGAATTCGTAGCCGATGCCGCAACCGGCCTTCAGCGTCAACCCGGCTTCATGCACCTTCTCCAGGATGCCGTCCATCGAGTCGGTGATGGTGCCCGACACCGTGCAGTTGATGGTGCTGGTGGCCGGCTTGTGTTCCAGTGCGCCGGCATTGGAGGTGATGCGCCCGGCCGGGATCGCGCCACGGCGCAGCGCCCAGGCGAAGCGCTCGCCCCAGTATTTGCGCAACTCCGGAGTCGCTTCCGCCCCGGCCAGCGCCTTGGCCACGCGCTGCCAGGTGGCTTCGATGTCGGCATCGATCGCCTCACCCTGCTTGGTCTTCAGCCGGTACTTCTTGTCCCAGATGTCCAGCGACGCCGGCTGCAGCGCGATGTCCACCAGACCCTGGGCGTCGCTTCCGACGGCTTCGAGGCGCACGCTGCTCATGCTGTTGACTGCTCCTTGTTCTCGAGTTGACCAGTGCGCGCGCGACATCGCGCGCCCGTGTTGCGGGAAGGCATCGCCGGCCTTGACCCCGGCCACCACGGGCGCCGGACGCGGGTCGGTGTGCTTCCCCTGCGCCTGCGGGTCGGAACCCAATACTTGGGTGTGCGTGGAAAACCCGACCCCAAGATGTTGTGGCGCAGGAGGGAACGCTACAGAGGCGGCGATGGGTCTGTCAACCGCCTCGCGCATTCATCTTGCAATCCGCTTGCGCCACGGGGCCGGACACCCCCGATTGCGCAGATCGCCTGCGTTTAACCGCGCACTCAGGCATATCGAGGCACACTGCCCGCACATGCCCCGTCGCGCGTTCACGCCAAGCCGACCGGTCTGCAGCGATAAAAGGACACCGATGCCCGAGCACGCCCCACGCCGCGCCATGCGCCCCCTGCCCACCTTGCTGGTTCTGGCCGCCGCGGCCGCCTTCGGCGGTTTCGCGGCGACTGCGTTGCGCGATGCCATGACCCAGCCGGTCCAGGCCCAGGCAGCCCCGGCCGCGGCGCTCGCCAATGGCGCCAGCCTGCCCGCCGCGGTCGGCGGCCAGCCGCTGCCCTCGCTGGCGCCGATGCTGCAGCGGGTGATGCCGGCGGTGGTCAGCGTGCACAGCAAGCAACGGGTGCGCATCAATACCCCGTTCGGCGATGACCCGGTGTTCCGCCGCATGTTCGGCATCCCCGCCGAGCGCATCAACGAATCGCTGGGCTCGGGCGTGATCGTGGATGCCGCGCGCGGCTACGTGCTGACCAATCATCACGTGATCGAAGGCGCCGACGATGTCTCCGTCACCCTCGCCGATGGCCGCACGCTGACCGCGCGCTTCCTCGGCTCCGACCGCGATACCGACGTCGCGCTGATGCAGATCCCGGCGCAGGACCTGACCGCGGTGACGCTGGCCGACAGCGGCGCATTGCGGGTCGGCGATTTCGTGGTCGCGATCGGCAATCCGTTCGGCGTCGGCCAGACCGTGACCTCGGGCATCGTCTCGGCGGTCGGGCGCAGCAACCTGCCGGGGCTCGGCTTCCAGAACTTCATCCAGACCGATGCCAGCATCAACCCGGGCAATTCCGGCGGTGCACTGGTCGATCTGGATGGGCGCCTGGTCGGCATCAATACCGCCAGCTTCAATCCGCGCGGCTCGATGGCCGGCAACATTGGCCTGGGCTTTGCCATCCCCAGCAATCTCGCGCGCGACATCATGCGCCAGCTCGCCACCCGCGGCGAAGTGCGGCGCGGCTCGCTGGGCATCGACACCCGCGACATCAGCGCACGTGACGTGCGCGCGCTGGGCCTGGAATCGGCCAGCGGCGCGCTGGTCACGCGCGTGTATCCGGGCTCCTCGGCCGAACGCGCCGGCTTGCGTGCCGGCGACGTGATCGTCGCCGGCAATGGCCGGCGCATCGCCAGCGCGGAGGACTTCCGCAACTTCCAGGGCCTGCAGGCCGCCGACGCGCGCGTCACCCTCGACATCCGTCGCGACGGCCAGCCGCTGCGGCTGAGTGCCGGCCTGCAGGAGCAGCCGCGTGACGGCGCCAGCCTGGACCCGCGCCTGGCCGGGGTGACCTTCGCCGAGCTGCCCGAAACCCTGCGTCGCCAAGGTGCGCGCGGGATCCAGGTCAGCGCGGTGGAGGCTTCCAGCCGCGCCGCCCGTGCCGGCCTGCGCGCCGGCGACGTCGTCCTCGAGTCCAGCAGCGGACGTTTCAACGACCTGGCCGGTTTCCGTGCCAGTTTCCAGCAACCGCCGCCGCAACTGGCATTGCGCATCTGGCGCGATGGCAACCGCATCGGCACCCTCGTCATCCCCTGACACACCACCCCACAGGAGCACCACCATGAGCAATGTGAAAGAAAACCTCAGCGAAGCCGGCAGCCACCTCAAGCAGGCCGCCAGCCATGCCGGCGAATCGATCAAGGGCGCCGCAGCGGCTGCCGGTGACGAGCTGCGCCTGGGCCGCGCCAACATGAAGGCGGAACTGGCCGATGGCGCGGTGGCCGGGCTCAACGCGGCCGAGGAGATGGGCGCCGCCGCCAAGGAGCAGATGGACGTGCTGATGGACAAAAGCCGCGACATGATCGACAGCGCCGCCGAGCTGATCCGCGAGCGTCCGCTGACCGCGTTCGGCATCGCCTTCGCCACCGGCTGGGCGATCGCCAAGCTGGCGCGCTCCGGCGGCGACGACAAGTAAGCGCGGTGGCCGACGCCTCCGCTCCCGGGCCCGAACACACGGACGAGCCCGCCGACCTGCTGGAAGCCTTCCGTCAGGTCGGCGCCACCGGCCGCGCCGGCCTCGGCGCGGCCAAGGATGCCGGCAAGGCCCTGCGCACCCTGGTCGCGGCCGATGTGTCGCTGGCGCGCAGCGCCTTCGGTCGCACGCTGGCCTTCACCGGCGTCGCGATCGTGTTCGGCTCGGTGGCCGGACTGCTGCTGACCGCGGCGCTGGTGGTGTTCCTCGCCATCAAGCTCGGGCTGCCATGGTCGCTGTCGCTGGCCATCGTCGGCCTGGTGTGCCTGCTTGGCGCCGCGCTCGCCGGCTGGCGCGCGATGCGCTATTTCGAGCACACGCGGATGAAGGCGACACGGCGCCAGCTGGCACGCCTGGGCATTGGCGAGCTGGCCGAGCACACACCGGATGCAGGTGATGCGCAATCGGCCAAGGAGGCCACCGAAGAACTGCCTTGCGAGGATGCCAACGGCACCCCGGTCAAGGATCGCCAGGGCGTGGACGTCACCCCGCCCTGACCCGCGGCCACGGCCGCCACCCCCGCTTGCACGAGACGACATGGGCTTCGAGAAACTGATCGACAAGGTGAGTCAGGCCGAACAGGCACTGGAAGCGCGCGAGCGCAGCGTCGGCGCCGACTGGCGGCAGCTGGTGCGCTCCTGGCAGGCGGCCTGGACCCCGGGGCGGATCGTGGTCGCCGGGCTGGCCAGCGGCTTCCTGGTGGGCCGTGCCCGGCCCATGCGCCAGGTCACCGGCGGCGGTGCGTTGCAACTGATGAGCGCCTTGGCCGGGATCGTCGCCAGCGGCAATGCAGCCGCGGCGGCGGATGGTGCCGATCAGGCCGCGCGCGCAGCGGAAGGGGCGGATGCACCTGCCATGACCGACAGCGAGGCGGCGACGCGTGCATACGAAGATGCGCTGCAGGCCGAGGCACGCGCGCACGCCGAACGCCTGCAGGCCCACGAGCGCTTGCGCCGCAGCGGGCTGGTATGAGCAACGCACCGGGCATGCCGACCGCGACGGGGGGGATCGCGACCGCACCCGAGGAACCACCCCCGCGCCCACGCGCCAGCATTGCGCAATTGGTGCTCGCCACACTGGCAGTCTGCTTCACCCTGTGGGCCACGCAGGAGATCGTGCTGCCGATCCTGCTTGCACTGTTCTTCGCACTGATCGGCAACCCGATCATCCGGCTGTTGCAGAAACTGTGGCTGCCGCGTCCGCTGGCCGCGATCCTGGTGTTGCTCGGTGGCCTGGCGCTGGCCTTCGCCCTCGGTCGGCAACTGGTGCAGCCTGCCGCCGCCTGGTTCAGCGAGGTGCCGCAGCAGATGCGCAAGCTGGCGCCGAAGCTGCAGACGCTCGCCAAACCGGTGCAGGACGCCAACAAGGTGGCGGAAAACATCGCCCGTGCCGCCGGTGGCGAGAACGTGAACAAGGCTCCGCCGCAGGTGGTCAAGACCGAGATCAACGACCCCTACCGGGCACTGACCGCGACGCCCAAGTTCCTGACCCAGGTGCTGGCGGTGATCCTGCTCACCCTGTTCTTCATGATCTTCGGGCAGAACCTGCAGAAACACGCCCTGGATCTGTTGCCCAGCCGGCAGCAGAAACGCATCACCGTCGACATCTTGCAATCGATCGAGCGCGAGATGTCGCGCTATGTGCTCACCATCAGCGTGATCAACTTCGCCGTCGGCCTGGTGCTGGCCCTGCTGCTGCGCTTCGTCACCGGCATGGCCATGCCCGAGGCCCTGCTGTGGGGCACCATCGCCGCCCTGCTCAATTACGCGCCCTATGTCGGCCCGCTGATCGGCGTACTGCTGTTCCTGCTGATGGGCTTCATCACCCATGCCGAGATCGGTCCGGCGCTGTTGCCGGCGGCGTTGTACCTGGGTCTGCATACGGTGGAAGGGCAGATCATCACCCCGATCGTGCTCGGCAAGCGCATGGCGATCTCGCCATTGATCCTGGTGATCGGGCTGATGGTGTTCGGCTGGGGTTGGGGCATCATCGGTCTGCTGCTGGCGGTGCCGCTGCTGGTCTGCGTCAAGATCGTGCTCGCCCGGATCGAGGGCTGGGAAGGCTGGGCCAGGCTGCTGGAATAAATCAGCGGCCTACAATGCACGCGTGCAACCCGACCATATCCGCGCGCTGACCCTCGACCTCGACGACACGCTGTGGCCGTTCCCGCCGATCGGCGCACGCATCGAGCGCGTCCTGCACGCATGGTTCGAACGCCACGCTCCGCGCACCGCGGCGCAATTCCCGATCCCCGCCATGCGCCGCCTGCGCGAGCGCGTGATGCAGCGCCATCCCGACAAGGCGCATGACCCGAGCTGGCTGCGCCGCCGCGGGATCGAGCTGGCGCTGGCCGAAAGCGGCGAGGATCCGGCGCTGGCGGAGGCCGCCTACGCCACGTTCTATGCCGAACGCAATCGCGTGGAGTTCTACCCCGATGCGGCCGCGGCGCTGTCCCGCATCGCCGCACGGCGACCGCTGTGTGCGCTGACCAACGGCAATGCCGACCTCGATGTCATCGGCATCGGCCAGTTGTTCGTGCTGCGCGTGAGCGCGCGCGAATTCGGCGCGGCCAAGCCCGATCCGGGCATCTTCCTGCACGCCTGCGAACGGCTGGGCCTGGCGCCCGGCGAGGTGCTGCACGTCGGGGACGACGTCGAGGCGGACGTCGCCGGCGCGCGGCGCGCGGGCCTCGCGACCTGCTGGCTGCACCGCGAGGACGCACGCGAACGCCATCCGACCTGGCCACGCCGCGATTTCGTCCCCGATCTCCGATTCCCCACCCTGGCGGCACTGGCCGATTGGCTGGACGCTTCGCCCCCGACCCAGGAACACTCATGAACGACTTGCCCGGCCTGCGCCGAGATCCCGATGCCACCGCCCTGCCCCTGCATTGCGTGCCGTGCGAGGGCTTCGATGCCTGGCGCGATGCGCAGCCCGAAGCGGTGCGGCACTGGCTGCAGGCACAGGCGTTCAGCGCCAAGGCCGGCAGCCACGCGCTGCTGCCCGCCGATGACGGCACCCTCGCCGGTGCGGTGATCGGCATCGGGAATCCGCATGATCCGTTCTGCCATGCGCATGCCCCGCTCGCCCTGCCCGAGGGCAGCTGGCGCGTGGCCGGCGAGTTGGACGACGCGACGCGCAAGGCGTTGCTGCTGGGCTGGGGTCTGGGCAGCTACCGCTTCGACCGCTACAAGAAACCCGGCCGGCAGCCGGCACGATTGCTGCTGGACGATGATGCCGATGCCGAAACGCTGGACGTCCTCGCCGCCTGCCTGCGCGTGCGCGATCTGGTCAACACGCCGACCGAAGACATGGGCCCGGATCAGCTGGAACAGGTGGTGCGCGGGATCGCCCGGGCGCACGGCGCCGAAGTGGAGGTCATCAGTGGCGATGCCTTGCTGGAACAGAACTATCCGGCGATCCATGCGGTCGGTCGCGCCTCGCATCGCGCGCCGCGCCTGATCCGGCTGCACTGGGGCCAGTCCGATGCCCCGCACCTGGCGCTGATCGGCAAGGGCGTGTGCTTCGATACCGGCGGCCTCAACATGAAGGCCAGCGCCGGCATGCGCAACATGAAGAAGGACATGGGCGGCGCCGCGCACGCGATCGCGCTGGCCGAACTGATCATGGCGCGGCGGCTGCCACTGCGCCTGTCGCTGCTGGTGGCCGCGGTGGAAAACGCGGTCGGCCCGGACGCGCTGCGCCCCGGTGAAGTCATCGCCACACGCAAGGGCATGAGCGTGGAAATCGACAATACCGACGCCGAAGGCCGACTGGTGCTGTGCGATGCACTGACCCGCGCCGGCGAGGATCACCCCGAACTGATGCTGGACTTCGCCACCCTCACCGGCGCCGCACGCGTCGCCCTGGGGCCGGACCTGCCGGCGCTGTACGCCAATGAAGACGGCGTGGCCGAGGCCTGGCTCGCCGCCGGTCGCGAGCACTTCGACCCGCTGTGGCGGATGCCGCTGTGGCAGCCCTATCTGCGCTACCTCAAGAGCGGCATCGCCGACCTCGCCAACGCCAGCAACACGCCGATGGCCGGCAGCGTCACCGCCGCCCTGTATCTGCAGCGCTTCGTGGCACGGGAACAGCCATGGGCACACCTCGACGTGTATTCCTGGAACGACAACGACCGCCCAGGCCGCCCGGCCGGTGGCGAAGCGCAGGGCCTGCGCGCGGCCTGGGCGATGCTCAAGCAGCGCTTCGGCGGCTGAGGCTCAGCAACCGCGGCACCAACGTGGCGGGCAACCCGCCACGCGGATCAGAACGCCTGGACCCCGCTGCCGGATCGCTTGCGTCCACCAAGTTCGGGCGGCAGCCGGAAAGTTTCCTCGTCCATGATGTCGATGCCGCAGGGCAGATTGGCCAGCCACTCGAGGAACTGCGGGATGGTGTTCTGATCCATCGGCAGACCATGCTGCGGCACGATCATCACCGGGTCGAGATCACGCACCATGTTCACCCACAGCCTGGCGACCCGGGTCGAGGCCATGTAGCGCTGGTGGAAGCCGCGCATCTTCTCCGTGTGCGCCTGGAAGTCGGTGACCGGGGCATAGGGGGTTTCGGTATCCACCATCGAGGAGCCGATGTCACCGGAGAACAGGATCCGACTCAACGGATCATAGAAGCTGAAGTTGCCGACCGAATGCAGGAAGTGCGCGGGCAGTGCATGCAGGACGCAATTGCCGAGCGCGATGGTGCCGCCGGTGTCGGCGAGCAGGTGATAACGGTCATCGCCCAGCTTGCTCTGCTGCAGGGCGGAGATGTTGTGCGGCACGAAACGGCCCCACAGGCGCGAACACACCAGTTGCGCCGGGGTATTGGCCAGCCAGCGCCCGAGCGCACCGATGATGTCCGGGTCCTGGTGCGAGGGCAGCAACCAGCGGATGTCGCTCAACTCGGTGTAACGGCACATCGCCAACCACAGCGGCGTATATAACAGGTCACCACCCGGGTCGATGATCGCGGACTTGCCGGCATCCTGGATCAGGAACTGGTTGGCCTGGATGCCGTCATCCTCCTTGACCAGCCCACTGAACGCCACGCAGCGGTGACCCATGTTTTCGAAAAGTACCGTCGCCATGCTTTCTCCGCTCGATGCGTGAACCCGATCACAGCGGGACACTACACCATCGGCGCGAAAATTGTCTCAGCCGGCATGTGTCGCCGGTCACGTGCGATGTGGCTGCTCCGTCATCCACGCCCTCTGATCGATGAAGCCCCGGGCATCCCCGCTCCGACCACGCCAACCGGCAGCCGCGACCTCTTCCCGGGTTGCCTACAGCCAGCCCTTCTGCCGCGCAAGCCGATACGCTTCGATGCGGTTGCCAACGCCGAGCTTGCCGATGGCTTCGGACAGGTAGTTGCGCACGGTTCCGGGTGACAGCTTGAGTTGCGCGGCGATCTCGCCGGCCGGCAGGCCTTCGCCGGCCAGGCGCAGCACTTGGCGTTCGCGATCGGTCAGCGGGTCGGCCTCGCCCCAGGCTTCGAGGGCAAGCTGCGGGTCGATGGCGCGGCCACCGCGATGCACCTGGCGCAGGGCATCGGCCAGTTTCTCCGCCGGCGCGTCCTTCAGCAGGTAACCGAGCACGCCCGCATCCAGCGCGCGGCGCAAAAAGCCCGCGCGCGCGAAGGTGGTCACGATGACCACCTTGACCGGCAGTGCATGGCGCTGCACGCGCTGCGCCAGTTCCAGCCCGGTCAGGCCGGGCATTTCGATGTCGGTCAACAGCAGGTCGGGCTTGATGCGCTGCAGCTCGCGCCAGGCGCTTTCGCCATCGCCGGTTTCGGCGACGACTTCGATGTCGCTTTCCAGATTCAGCAGCGCCGCCAGCGCGCCGCGCAGCATGGCCTGGTCTTCGGCGATCAGCACCCGGATCATCCCGCACCCTGCCTCGGCACCCGGGCCGATACGCACAGGCCGTGCGGTGCGCACGGTTCGATGGCAAGCGTGCCGCCCAATGCCGCGATGCGCTCGTGCATGCCGGCGATGCCATGGCCGGCGCGCGGCGTGCCGCCACGGCCGTCGTCCTCGATATCGAGACGCAGCGCGTCACCTTCCGCGCGCAGGCGAATGCGCGCATGCCGCGCGCGGGCATGGCGCTGGATATTGGTCGCCGCCTCGCGCAACACCAGCGCCAGCGCCGATTCGATCTCGGCCGACATCGGGATTGCGTCGATCTCGTGGCTCACCGCAACGCCCTCGGCCTCCAGCAGCACCCGCGCCGACGCCAGCTCCGCCGCCAGCACCGCGCTGCGGATGCCGCTGACCGCGGTGCGCACCTGCGCCAGCGCATCGCGGGCCACGTGGGCGACCTCGTCGATCTCGCGCCGCGCCGCCTCCGCATCGCGCGTGGCCAGCTTGCCGGCCAGCTCGGCCTTCAGCGCGATCATCGACAGCGTATGGCCCAGCAGGTCATGCAGATCGCGGCCGATGCGTTCGCGCTCGGCGACCGCGGCGATACGGCGCACTTCGTCATGGCTCAGTTTCAACTCGGCCTGCTTGCGCTCGCGCATGACCTGGAAGTGGGTGCCGAAGAACGCGGCGAAGGACACCATCGTGGTGACCGCGACAATGAAAACGATCACCGCGACCGGCCAGCGCAGGCCGAGCATGGCCAGGCCGAACAACGCCAACATCGCCGCCAGCAGCGCCAGCCGCTGCCCCAACGGCGTCGCCCACATGCCGAGGAACACCGCCGCGTAGATGATGTAGGTATTGGCGAAGGCATTCCACGGCAGCAAGGCGAAGCCGAGCACGGCAATGCCCGCCACGCACAGGGCACCGATACGGTCGCGGCCGCGCCAGGCGCGCAGGTACAGCGGCAAAAACAGTGCCACCGACAGCCAGGTGGCGCCCAGCTCGAACGGCAGCATCTGCCAGGTGTCCGACGTGCGCCCGCCGAAGGCGCGCATCAGCAAGGGCATGAACAGGAACGCCAGATAGGCCAGCGAGGCCAGCGGCATCCAGCCGTGGTCCTCGCCCGGCGGCGAGAACCAGTGGCGCAGCTTCACGAGGGGCGATCGGGACACGGGCATGGCGGTGTTTGCGCGATCATCGCCGACAGCATCAACCAGTCGGCGGCGCGAGGGAAGTCCCGGCTCATTCGATGGCCACGTCGTCAAGCTCGAACTCGAACGCACCCGGCGAGTTGCGGGTCAGCATGATCGCGGCGACCTGCGCGGCATCCAGTCCCTCGATATCGGCCAGCGCGATGCGCACTTCGCGCCATTGCCCGGTGACCTCCAGCGGATGGCCGACCGGCTGGCCGCCACCGCTGAGCAGGACCAGCGCGTACTGGCCCTGATCCCCTCGGACCTTGAAGGTGATCGCTGTGCGCGCAGCCAGGTCGACCGGCTGCATCACCGCCGGGCCCGGCGAGAACATCACCCCGGCCCAGGGCTGCGCGCCGGCGGCAACCACTTCGCCCTCGACGCGCATCGCACCGCGCGAGCCGGCCGCGCCGCCCTCGAGCCAGCGGATGTTGGCCTTGGAGCGTCCACCCATGAACTGGTCGCTGCTCGCCTGCCAGCCACTGCCGAAGCGGCTGGACAGGTTGCCGTCCTCGAAGTCCGAGACGAGCCGATCGGATTCGCGCAGCCCTGCCGCTTGCGCTGCCTGCGGTTCGGCGCTGACCGGGTAGCCGTTCTTCCATACCCGCGCGATGGCCCGCGTGGCGTGGATGTCGGCGGTCGGGTCGCCCTCGACCAAGAGCAGGTCGGCGCGCATGCCCGGTGCGATGCGACCGCGATCGTGCAGACCGAAACGTGCGGCGGGTTTCGATGTCGCAGCCTGCAGGGCTTGCCGCGGACTCAACCCGGCGCGCACCAGCAGCGCCAGTTCGCCATGCAGGCTGGCGCCATGCGTGGTGCCGGGATTGCCGGCATCGGTGCCGGCCAGGATTTCGATGCCCGCCTCATGCAGCCGGCGCGTGCTTTCCAGCGCATGATCCAACGCCGGGATCGCCGGGAAACTGTCCGGGAAACGCGCCTTCAGCATGGCGACCTGGGCCGGCGACAGCCGCGGCGCCAGCCGCGCATCCTCGGCCAGTGCGGCGCCCTCGCCGCTGCGCTGGAAGCCGGCGATCACCGACAAGGTCGGCACCACGAAGGCACCACGCGCCCGGGCCGAGGCCAGCAATGCCGCATCGGCGATGCGATCGACGAACACATGCGCCAAGCCATCGGCGCCGGCATCCAGCGCATGCTGCGCATCGTCCAGTGCCGACACGTGCACGATCGACAGCAGGCCGCGACGGCGCGCGGCAGCGATGCCGGCCTCGATCTGCGCACGGTCCAGCGTCGGCATGCGCTGGCTGCCGCCGAAGGCATGCAGGTCATCGACGATCAGCTTGATGAAGTCGCTGCCTTCGGCCACGCGCGCGGCGACGAAGGCATCGACGTCATCGCCCGGCTTCAGCTCCGGCATCGCAAAGCCGTATTCGGTGCCATGCCCGTGCGGCACGGTCAGCGCCGCGCCGCTGCTGAACACGTCGGCGCGATCGCTGCGCGTCATCGTTTCGCGCTGTGCACGCAACTCCGGCAGCGACTGCGCCGCGCCCATCATGTCCAGCTCGGTGCTGACGCCGAAGCGCAAGGCATCGCGCTGCGCCTCGCCCCAGGCATGCACATGCGCGTCGATCAGGCCAGGCAACACGGTCTTGCCGCGGCCATCGATGACTTCGATGCCGTCAGGAATCGCGACACCCGTGCCGACCGCGGCGATGCGTCCGTCACGCACGAGGAGGTTGGCGTTGTCGATCACGCCTACGCCATCGAACACGCGCACGTCGCGGATCGCAAAACTGTTGGTCCCGGCGCCATCGACCTGCGGTGTCATCGCGCCGGCGGCCTCACCGCGCCCCAGCCACCACGCCGCGCCGCCGAGGGTCAACGCCAGTACCAGTGCCGCAAGCCATTCGATGCGTTTCATGTTGCGTCCTCTCCTATTCGGCATCACGCAGCCGCGCCCGGGCCAGCAGCGCGAACACGCCGGTGACCACCACAAGCACCGCCACATGCAGCCAGACCGCGTGCCCGTCGTCCTTGCCGACGACCTTCAGGGCCAACTGCGACAGGTGATACGGCGGCCACAGCGGCGCCAGTTTTTCCAGCCAGCCGGGCAGCATCGACAAGGGCAGCCACAGCCCTGACAGGAACGCCATCGGCAGGAACACCAGGTTGATGATCGCCGGCGCACCGTTGGCGCCGCTGCGGGTGCCGATGTACAGGCCGATCGCGCCGAACGGCAGGCTGCCGGCAAGATTGATGCCGAGCAGGGCCAAGGCCTGCGCAAGGCCGACCCGGGCGCCGCCAAGGCCCACGCCCAGCGCAAGCAGCATCAGGCCGATCAGCAGGGAAAACACCATCGCACTGGCCAGCTTGGCGATCAGCCAGCTCGATGGTGGCAGTGGCAGCGCACGACGCAGGCGCAACAGGCCCTGCGTGCGCTCCATCGCCACGCTGACGCCGAAGCCGAACATCGCCGCGCCCATCACCCCGAACACGCCATAGGTCGCCAGCAGGTAGGTCGCCGCCTCGGGACTTCCACGGTTCAGCAGCACCGCGAACATCAGGTAGAACACCACCGGGAACAGCAGCGTCGGCAAGGCGAACACCGGCGTGCGCAGCTTCGACAGGAATTCGTTGCGTGCTTCCAGCCAGGCGATGCGGCCGAATGAAGGTGCGCGAGAGTCGATGGGGATCGGAATGCTGTTCATGCAGCTTTCTCCAGGTCGGTGTCGCTGGTCATTGCCAGGAAGGCGTCAGCCAGCCCGGCGCGAGTGACTTCCAGTTCGCCCAGATCGACCCGTTCGGACAGCAGGCGGCGCAGGATCGGTACCGCGTCCTCGACCTCGATGACGATGCACTCGCCCTCGCGCTGCGCGCTGCGCACGCCCGGCCACGTGCGCAGCTGCGCGATGTCCAGCCCGCTGCGACAGCGGATGCGTTGCCGCGAGACCTGTGCGCGGATCGCATCCACGCTGCCCTCGGCAATGATCCGCCCCTTGTCGATCACCACCACCCGATCGGCCAGCGCCTCGGCTTCCTCCAGATAATGCGTGGTCAGCAGCACCCCGGCACCGCCGGCGCGCAGCGCGCGGATCGCCGCCCACAATGCCTGCCGCGCCTCGATGTCGAGGCCGGTGGTCGGCTCGTCCAGAAACAGCAGGCGCGGATTGCCGCACACCGCCAGCGCGAACTGCACACGCCGCTGCTGGCCGCCGGACAGGCGCCCGTAACGGCGGCGCTCGATCCCGGCAAGTCCGGCCATCTTCAGGCACTCGTCCTGCGCCATCGGCTGCGGATAGGCGGCGCGCACCGCCTCCACCAGCTCGGCCACGGTATTGGCCTCGGGCAGCGCCGCGGTCTGCAGCATCACCCCAATCCCGCGCCGCGCCGGCAGCGATTGCGGCGACTGATCGAACAGCCGCGCCGCGCCCGCATCCGCCGCGCTCAGGCCGAGCAGGATCGAAATCGCCGTGCTCTTGCCCGCGCCATTGGCGCCCAGCAGGGCCAGCACCTCGCCCGGTCGCACCGCCAGATCCACCCCGGCCAGCGCCTGCACCGGGCCGTAAGCCTTGCGCGCGCCCGACAAACGCGCCAGCGGCGTACGTGATTGCTGCCTGCCGATGTCCATTGCCGCCTCCACTTTCGGGAATGGCGCCAGTGTCCGCAGCCGCAGCCAGCGCATGCAGTGCAAGGCGTCAAGCAACACACATGACAGATGTCAGTGCGAGCCGTCATCGATCACGCGCTACAGTGGCCGGGTCGCCGCCACGTCCGCGCCCATGAACACACCCACCGACCTGCTGCAGGAACTGCGCATCTCGCGCGAAGACGAGCCGGCACCACGACGGCGGCGCTGGATCGTGCTGCTGGTGACGCTGCTGCTGGCCGCGGTGCTCGCCGCGCTGTGGCTGGGCCGCGGTCGCGGCACGCTGGAGGTGGAGACCGCGCCGGTTCGCGCGCTGGTCGGCGAAGGCGCGCCGGAGCGGGTCTCGGTGCTGGATGCCAGCGGCTATGTGGTCGCACGGCGCATGGCCACGGTCTCGGCCAAGGTCACCGGCAAGGTGGCCGAGGTGCTGATCGAAGAAGGCATGCAGGTCGAGGAAGGCCAGGTGATGGCGCGGCTGGAGCCGCTGGATGCCGATGCCCAGCGCGCGCTGTCGCAGTCGCAGCTGGCGGCGGCGCGCAGCCAGATCGCCGGCGTCCAGGCGCAGCTGGCCGAAGCCGAGGCCAACGCCCGCCGCCTGCAGCCGCTGCTGCAGCAACAACTGGTCTCGCGCGCGCAATACGATCAGGCGATCGCCGCGCGTGATGCGCTGCGTGCGCAATTGCAGACCGCGCGGCGCAATGCCGAGGTCGCCGCCGACGGCCTGCGCATCGCCCGCATCGGCGTGGAAAACACCGTGGTGCGCGCGCCCTTCGCCGGGGTGGTGATCGCCAAGGCGGCGCAGCCGGGCGAGGTCGTCTCGCCGCTGTCCGCCGGTGGCGGCTTCACCCGCACCGGCATCGGCACCATCGTCGACATGGATTCGCTGGAAGTGGAAGTGGACGTCGGCGAGGCCTACATCGGCCGCGTGCAACCGCGGATGCCGGTGGAAGCCACGCTCAATGCCTATCCGGACTGGAAGATCCCGGCCGAGGTGATCGCGATCATCCCCACCGCCGACCGCGGCAAGGCCACGGTCAAGGTGCGCATCGCGTTGAACGCCCGCGATGCGCGCATCGTCCCCGACATGGGGGTCAAGGTCGGCTTCCTGGAAACCCTGGCCCCGGCCGGCGCCGGCGCGGCCACGGCGGTGCGCGTGGCCGAGGAAGCCATCGTGCAGCGCGATGGCAAGGATGTCGCCTTCGTGGTCGATGCCGATGGTCGCGTGACGCGGCGCGAAGTCACCCCGGGGCGCGCGCTGGGCAGCGAACGCGAAGTGCTGCAGGGCCTGGCCGCGGGCGAAGCCGTGGTGCGCAACCCGGCGCCGGAGCTGGCCGATGGCGCACAGGTGAATGTGGCCGTGCAGCCATGAACACGCTGCCCGCCGACGCCGCGCCCGCGCCGCTGGTGCGGGTTCGCGGGCTGGACAAGACCTACCGCCGCGGCCCGGAGCGGCTGCAGGTGCTGCATGGCATCGATCTGGACATCCCGCACGGCGACTTCGTCGCCCTGATGGGGCCGTCCGGCTCGGGCAAGAGCACGTTGCTGAACCTGATCGGCGGGCTGGACACGCCCAGCGGCGGCGAGATCCTGATCGAAGGCGAGCGCATCGACCAGATGAACGAACGCCAGCTGGCGCAGTGGCGCAGCCGCCATGTCGGCTTCGTGTTCCAGTTCTACAACCTGATGCCGACCCTGACCGCGCAGCGCAACGTCGAACTGCCGCTGCTGCTGACCTCGCTCAACGCCCGCCAGCGGCAACGCCACGCCGCGATCGCGCTGGCCCTGGTCGGCCTGTCCGACCGCCGCAGCCACCGCCCCAACGAACTGTCCGGCGGCCAGCAGCAACGCGTCGCCATCGCCCGCGCCATCGTCTCCGACCCGACCTTCCTGATCTGCGACGAACCCACCGGCGACCTGGACCGCCAGTCCGCGGAAGAAATCATGGCCCTGCTACAAACCCTCAACCGCGACCACGGCAAGACCATCATCATGGTCACGCATGATCCGCGAGCGGCCGAGGTGGCACGACGCGTGATTCATCTGGACAAGGGCGATCTGGCGTGATGAGCGAGGAACGAGTGCAGAGGAACGAGGAACGAGTGAGAGCGGGGGCACTCGTTTCTGACGCCCACTTGGATCCATTGAGTACCCGGCGATGAACAGCGAGGAACGAGTGGAGAGGAACGAGGAACGAGTAGAAGCCGAGGCATTCGTTTCTGACTCCTGCTTGCATCCAGCGATGAACAGCGAGGTACAAGTGCAGATTGCGAACACGCGGGCGTTTACTCGTTCTGGGCCTTTCATCAATGCATGTTCATCCGGAGCGGATTGGTCGGAGAAACGCAGATCGATGGGAGAAACACGAGTAAAGCAACGAGTGCAGAAACGAGTGGATGGAGCGAGAGTCCCCGCTTTTACTCGTTCCTCGTTCCTCTCCACTCGTTTCTCGCTTCTATGAAATACCTGTCCCTCATCCTCTCCTCGCTCTTACGCAGCAAGACCCGCACCACGCTGACCCTGCTGTCGGTGGTGACGGCGTTTCTGCTGTTCGGGCTGCTGGATTCGGTGCGGGTGGTGTTCAATTCCGGGGGTGGGCTGGATGGCAGCAACCGGCTGGTGGTGGCGTCGAAGCTGTCGATCACGCAGATGCTGCCGGCGGCGCTGCAGCGCGAAATCGCGGCGGTGCCGGGGGTGCGCAAGGTCGCCTCGGGGACGTGGTTCGGCGGCATCTACCAGGACCCGCGCAATTTCTTCCCCAACTTCTCCATCGGCGAGGGCTACCTCGACCTGTACCCGGAATACGTGATCGATCCAGCGCAACGCCGCGCCTTCGACACCGATCCCGGCGGCGCGGTGGTCGGGCGCATGCTGGCGGACAAGTTCGGCTGGAAGATCGGCGAGGTGATCCCGTTGCAGGCGACGATCTTTCCCAATGCCGACGGCAGCAACAACTGGCCGCTGACCCTGCGCGCGATCTTCGACGTGCGCGATGCCAAGCGCCGCGGCGAGGAACAGCAGCTGTTCATGCATTGGCATTACTTCAACGAATCCAACATCTTCATGAAGAACGCGGTGAGCTGGTACGCGGTGCAGATGGACGACCCGCAGCGTGCCAGCGAGGTCGCACTGGCGATCGACCGCATCTCCGAGAACTCCGACCGCGAAACCCGAACCCAGACCGAGCAGGCGTTCAATCAGGCCTTCGCCAAGCAGTTCGCCGACATCGGCCTGATCGTCACCGCGATCATGGCCGCGGTGTTCTTCACCCTGCTGCTGCTGACCGGCAATGCGATGGCGCAGGCGGTGCGCGAGCGCATCCCCGAGCTGGCCGTGCTCAAGACCCTGGGCTTCACCAACCGCGCGGTGCTGTGGCTGGTACTGGCCGAAGCGGTGCTGCTGATCGTCGCAGGCGGCCTGCTCGGCATGGGCCTTGCCCGCGCCCTGATCCCGGTGCTGGCCAAGGCCAGCGGCGGCATGATCCCGCTTGGCGGCATCCCCGCGGAAACCTGGCTGCTGGGCCTGGCACTGATGCTGCTGATCGGCGTCCTCGTCGGCCTGCTCCCCGCCCTGCGCGCGATGCGCCTGAGCATCGTGGATGCGTTGGCGGGAAGATAGGGGCGAGGAGTGAGTGCAGAGGAGTGAGGAGTGAGAGGAGGGAAAGCGAAGAGATAGTGGAGAGGAGTGAGAAGTGAGAAAGAGCAACGGCTCGGGGGTGGCAGGTGGTGACTCGGCCATGACCGTGCCTGTTTCTGTTTCGACCACAACTCCATACGCCTGACTCCCGCCCCCAATCCCAAAACCCCAAACACCTTTCCCCGCTTTCTCTCACTCCTCACTCCTCTGCACTCACTTCTCGCTCTCACTCCTCTGCACTCACTTCTCTCCCCGACCACCCTCCCCAAACACCTCCGCGCCCTCCTCCGCCTTCTCTCACTCCTCACTCCTCTGCACTATCTCCTCGCTCGTGTCCTCAAACCTCGCCACCCCCCTCACCACCCTCGCCCTGCTGCTGCTCCTAGGCATCTGGGTAGTGCTGCCGTGGCCGGGGGTGGTGGTGCTGGTAGCGGGGGTCGGGGTGTGGTTGCGGTTCAGTCGGCAGGGGCGGTTGGCGTTGGCGGCGGCGGGGGTGGGGATCAGCAGCCTGCCGCAGCGTTGGGGGGCGGCGTCGGTGATCGTGATCGGGATTGCCGGGGTGGTGGCGGTGCTGGTGGCGATGCTGGCGATGGCGGCGGGCTTTCGCAGCACGCTCAATGCCAGCGGCAGCGACGATACCGCGATCGTGCTGCGCGGCGGCTCGCAGGTCGAGATCAACTCGGTGGTCACCCGCGAACAGGCGGTGCTGCTGGCCAATCTCGATGGCGTGGCGCGCAGCCGCGATGGCCGGCCGCTGATTTCGGCGGAGCTGGCGCAGGTGATCAACCTGCCGACGCTGGCCGACGGCACCGATGCCAACGTGCAGTTGCGCGGGGTCGGGCCGCTGGCCTGGAGCATCCGCCCCAACGTGCGCATGGTCCAGGGCCGGCGCTTCCAGCCGGGACTGCGCGAAGTGATCGTCGGCGAAGGCGTGGCCGGGCAGTATCGCGGCGTCGGCATCGGCGACACCCTGCGCCTGAGCAATCAGGAATGGACCGTGGTCGGGCGCTTCGCCAGCGGCGATTCGATGGATTCGGAGCTGTGGACCGACATCGAAACGCTGTCCTCGTTCTACCGCCGCAGCGCCTACCAGTCGGTGACCATGAAGCTGCAGGGCGCCGAGGCGCTGTCGCGTGTGCAGCAGGCGCTGGATGCCGACCCGCGGCTCAAGCTCGATGCCCTGTCCACCCGCGAATACTTCGGCAAGCAGGCCTCCAACATGAGCACCCTGATCGAAGTGCTGGGCACGGTGATCGGCGCGATCATGGCGATCGGCGCGGTGTTCGGCGCGCTCAACACCATGTACGCGGCGATCGCCACCCGCGCGCGCGAGATCGCCACGCTGCGCGCGCTGGGCTTCCGCGGCCTGCCGGTGGTGGCCGCGGTGATGCTGGAAACCATGCTGCTGGCACTGCTTGGCGGGGTGATCGGCTGCGGCCTGGCCTGGCTGGTGTTCAATGGCTACAGCGTGGCCACCATGAGCGCGAACTTCAGTCAGGTGATGTTCGCCTTCGAGGTCACCCCGCAGGTGCTGTGGACCGGGCTGAAATGGGCGCTGGGCATCGGCCTGGTCGGCGGGCTGTTCCCGGCCATGCGCGCGGCGCGGATTCCGGTGACCGAGGCGTTGCGGGCGCTGTAGCGGCGCGGGTCGCTCAAGCCGGTGCCGGCCGCGGCCGCCGCCGGCGCGCCCTGGCCAGGGTGATCACCACCACGCCGGCGAGGATCACCGTCATCGCACCGAGCTCCTCGGGCGTTGCGCGTTCGCCGGCCAGCCAGGCACCCAGCATCACCGCTATCGCCGGATTGACGTAGGCATAGCTCGAAGCCAGCGCCGGACGCACGTTGGCCAGCAACCAGACATAGGCCGAGAAGCCGACGATCGAGCCGAACACCGCCAGGTACGCCCATGCCGCCCATCCCTTGGCCGTGGGCATCGCTTCGAGGCGCTCGCCGGTGGCCAGCGCGATCAGCAGCATCGCCACGCCGCCACACAGCATCTGTCCCGCGGCGGCCATCGCCGGGGCCGGCAAGTCACGTCCGCGCGACCAGATCGATCCAAACGACCACACCACCGACGCCACCAGCAAGGCAACGAGACCACGCGGCGAGCCGCTCAATGCGCCCCCGGTATTGAGCCAGACCACGCCGACGAAGCCGATCGCGATGCCGACCCACTCGATGCGCGTGGGCTTATCCCCACGCAGCATGGCGAAGAGCCCCATCCAGATCGGCGCCGACGCCACCGCCACCGCGGCCAGCCCGGAGGACACGGTCTGCTCGGCGTAATTGACCATGCCGTTGCCCAGCGCCAGCAGCAACACGCCCATCACCGCGAGGTTGCCCCATTGCCGCGGCGTCGGCATCGGCGTGCCGCGCAGGCGCAAGACCGCCAGCATCAAGCCGCCGGCGAACAGGAAGCGGGTGGCGCCGAGCAGGAAGGGCGGAAACCCGCCCTCGAGCGCAAAGCGGATGCCGAGGTAGGTCGAGCCCCAGATCAGGTACAGGATGGCCAGCGCCAGCGCGACCGCCAGCGGCCGCGGCGCCATGGATGAGGGATCGGACATGGCGCCATTGTGCCGCAGCAATACCGATCCGGGGGCGCGGATTCAACATCGCCGCGGCCGCCGCCTGCACACCGTCATTTGCCCACCGCGGACATGCGCATGCCCGCGCACGAACTCAGTCGGCCCAGCGCCCCGGGCCACTGGATTGCGGCAGCACCTTGGCCGCGAGGCCACGGTCCTCGTCGAGCAGGCGCGCGGCATCGCCGAGGATCGCCGCGGCCTCGTGGAGCAGCGGATCGGGCACCTTTTCCGCCAGTTTTTCACGCTCGGCCTGGCGCACCACGTCGCGTTCGATCGACTGCAGACCGTCGTCGGCACGCTCGTCGGCCAGCGGATCGAGCGCCAGGCCCAGGCGCTCGCGCTCGGCCTGGCGGAACTTGCGCTTGGCCTCGTCCTTCTCGCGCTCGGCACGGCGCTCGGACTCGCTCAGGCTGATCCATTTGCGCGCCCGCTGCACGCGGGATTCCTCCGCATCCTGCAGCCGCCACTGGTATTCCACGTCATCGGCGACGCGCGCTTGGTGCATGCGCTCGAGCTGCGGAAGCACGTTGGAGAAATGCCCGTAGGCAACATGTTCGACCGGGTCGATCTTCGACCACGGCAGGGCATTGTCGAACGTGCTTTCGCCGAACTCGTCCTCGTCCATGGTCGAGGGGAAGGCGATGTCCGGGCTGACGCCACGGTTCTGCGTGCTGGCACCGCCAGGGCGGAAGAACTCGGCGATGGTCAGCTTGACCTCGCCGTAGCGCTTGCCGTCACGACCGGGCACCACGCGGTCGAGATCGACCATCGCCTGTACCGTGCCCTTGCCGAAGCTGGTCTCGCCGATGATCAGGCCGCGCCCGTAATCCTGGATCGCACCGGCGACGATTTCCGAGGCCGAAGCCGAGGTGCGGTTGATCAGCACCGCCAGCGGGCCGTCCCAGGTCACGCCGGGATCGCGGTCGCGGCGCACGTTGATGCGGCCCCCGGCCTGGCGCTCCTGCACCACCGGGCCCTGGTCGATGAACAGGCCGGTGATGCGCACCGCTTCGTCCAGCGAGCCGCCACCGTTGTTGCGCAGGTCGAGCAGCACGCCGTCCACGCCTTCCTCGCGCAATTCACCGAGCAGGCGCGCCACGTCGGCGGAGGAAGAAACGTAATCGGCATTGCGGCTGCGACGCGCGCCGAAGTCCTGGTAGAACGAGGGCAGCTTGATCACGCCGATGCGCCGCGCCGGCTGGCCTTCTTGCGCCGCCGGCAGCTCGATCAGTTCGCGCTTGGCGCGGCTCTCGGCGATCACCACCTTGTCGCGGGTCAGCACGATGCGCTGCGGCGCGGCATCCATCGCCGCCTCCACCGGCAGCACGTCCAGCCGCACCACGGTGCCCTTCGGGCCCTTGATCTTGGCCACCACGTCGTCGATGCGCCAGCCGACCACGTCCTCCATCACGCCATCCCGGCCCTGGCCGACACCGATGATGCGATCACCGGGCTTGAGCTGGCCGTCGCGTGCGGCCGGGCCGCCGGGGATCAGCTCCATGATGGTGACGATGTCCTCGCGCTTCTGCAGCTGCGCGCCGATGCCTTCCAGCGACAACGACATCGCCTGGTTGAAGCGCTCGGCCGCGCGCGGGTTGAAATAGCCGGTATGCGGGTCGATCGCGCCGGTATAGGCATTGAGCGCGATCTGGAACACGTCCTCGGCGTTGTAGTCGCCCATCATCTTGACGACGTTGGCATAGCGCTTGTCCAGCGTGCCGCGGATCTCATCGGCACTGCGCCCGGCCAGCTTCAGCCGCAGCCAGTCCGAGCGCACCGACTGCCGCCACAAGGCGTCCAGCTCGGCCGCGTCGGCCCAGGGGGCGTCCTTGCGGTCGTAGGCGAAGCGATCGTCGGCGGAAAAATCGAAGATGTCCTGCTTGAGCAGGGCACGGGAATATTCCGAACGCTCGCGGACCCGCTTGAGATAGGTCTCGAACACCGCATACATCGGGGCGAAGTCGCCACCGCGCACCGCGTTCATCGCCTGCTGCGACGCATCGCCCATCGCCTCGACGTCGCTGCGCGTGAGGTACATCTTGGACGGGTCGAGCGATTCCAGGTAGCGCTTCCATACGTCCGCGCCCAGTGCGGCATCCAGCGTGCGCGGGCGGTAGGCGTAACGGCTTTCCGACAGCAAGCCGTGCACCAGCGCGGAGGTCTCGGCCTGTTCGCGGGTGGTGGCGAACGCCGTCGGCGTCGACTTGCCGGCCGCGTCACGCGCGGGTGCAGCTTCAACCGGTGGCGCCTGCAGGCTGGCCAGAAGCGGGGACGGCTCGACCGGCTCCGGCGGCAACCACAGTCCGCGCGCCATCGCCAACAGCGAAATCGGTGCGATCAGGGCCAGGACCAGCAGGGATTGACGCAACTTCATCGGCAGCACTCGCAATCGTCGTGATGGGCAGCATGCCCGTCAGGATGGACAACACAACAGTGCCGGAAGTTCGCGGCGCGTGCCATCCCTACGCTTTCAGGGTAGCCGTGCCGGGCCGCGCGTGGCTGAACGCCGGCTCAGCCCGCCGGCGCCAACCCGGCCTCCATCGCCGAACGGTCGGCGTGATAGCTCGAGCGCACCATCGGCCCGGAGGCGACATGGCTGAAGCCCAGCTCCATGCCGAACACCTCCAGCGCCTTGAACTCGTCAGGGGTCCAGTAGCGCAGCAGCGGGTGATGCGCCGGCGAAGGCTGCAGGTACTGGCCGATGGTGATCATGTCCACGTCATGCGCGCGCAGATCGCGCAAGGTGCCATGCACCTGCTCCAGGCTCTCGCCAAGGCCGAGCATGATGCCGGACTTTGTCGGGATTTCCGGGTGCTGTGCCTTGAACTTCTGCAGCAGGGTCAGCGACCACTGGTAATCGGCGCCGGGACGCACGTTGCGGTACAGATCGGGCACGGTTTCGACATTGTGATTGAACACGTCCGGTGGCGCGTCGGCAAGGATCGCCAGCGCCCGCTCCATGCGCCCCTTGCCGCGGAAATCCGGGGTCAGGATCTCGATCTGGATGCCGGGCACCACGGCCCGGATCTCGCGGATGCAATCGACGAAATGCTGTGCGCCACCATCACGCAGGTCGTCCCGGTCGACGCTGGTGATCACCACGTACTTCAGGCGCATGTCGGCGATGGTTTCGGCGAGGCGCCGCGGCTCGTCCGCGTCCAGCGGCTTGGGCCGACCATGGGCGACGTCGCAGAAGCTGCAGCGACGCGTGCAGATATCGCCCATGATCATGAAGGTGGCGGTGCCGTGGCTGAAGCACTCGTGGATGTTCGGGCAGGAGGCGTCCTCGCACACCGTCACCAGGCGGTTCTCGCGCAGCCGCGCCTTCAGCTTCTGCACCGCATTGCCGGAGGGGATGCGCACCCGGATCCAGCCCGGCTTGCGCAGCACCGGCGCCTCCACGAACTCCACCGGACTGCGGCTGATCTTGTCACCGGCCAGTTGTTTCTCACCCGGCGTCAGGGACGCAGGCGCGTCCTCGACGACGGAAAGCGGGATGCTGCGCGATTCGTCCATGGATGGATTATCGCCCCTTTTGCGCGCTAAGCTGAAGTGCCGCCGTCGGCACCGCTCAACCTCGCCGGCAGGCAGCGCCCATTTGCCTGCATGAAAACACCGACAAAGGAATGACGATGAAAACCATCACCCGCTTTATCCTGCTGATCGCCGTCCTGGCCCCGTTCAGCGCGCTTGCGCAATCCGATCGCGACGAGCAATTCCTGCGCGAGTCACTCGAACTGAACGTACGGGGCGCGGGTGGTGCAGTGGCCGATGCGGAGCTGTGCGGCTACCCGCAGCTGGCTGCGGATTTCGATCGCGATGCCATCCGCGATGTGCGCCGACGCTACGGCAAGTTCATCGATCAATTCAATATCAGCGATGCCGAACTCAGCGAATGGATCGAGGAGGGCAAGCGACGTGCCAAGGCGATATGGCACGAGGATCGGGAACAAGGCAGGGAGCTCACCTGCGACAACATCCGCCTGATGGTGCGAGACGACGCCTTGCTGAAGTGATCCCCGAATCTTGACAAGGAATGGGACATGAACCTGAAAGGACTGGCATGGAGCCTGGCCATGCCGGCACTGGCATTGGCGGGAAGCGCCCACGCGCAGCAAGGCAGCCGCAACGCAGAGGGCTATCGGCAGCCGATCCGCCTGCATGTGGCCATGACGGCCTCGCGTGCCGGGGTGGCGCGGGGCTGCGGCCATTTCGAACTGGCCACCATCCTGGAGCGCAAGATGCGATCACACGTGGCATCCATCGAAAGGCAGCATGAGTTCCGGATGCCAAGTGGCGAAGTGGATGAAATCTTCAGCAAACAAGTCGAGCGCAGCGAGGCCGGGATTGCGAAACTGGCGCCGTTCGAGCGGCAACTCAAGTGCCAGGCCAGCGAAGCCCATCAGGAAATGGAACTGCGCGAAGCCCGTCAGGAAGCGCGAAGAAGACAGCGGCCCTGAGCCACTCCGGGCTTCGACTTCCGCGCGCAAGGCCCCGGTGCGTCGAGCTCGATCGAGGCCGCACCGCGCCGGTTGCCTTCATCGAGCCTCGCCTGCAGCGGCGAGCGCGGGATTCAGCAGGCCAGCCCCGACGCCGGGGCCGCCTCCAGCGTCAAGCCGAACTGTCTTGCCAGTTCCGCCAGCAACACCGGCTTTACCGCTTCCATTGACGAGGGGCCGCCGAAGTCGGACAGCGACACCACCTCGAGCCCGGCATAGCCGCAGGGGTTGATGCGCGAAAACGGCTCCAGATCCATCGCGATGTTGAAAGCCAGGCCGTGGAAGGTGCATCCGCGGCGCACGCGGATGCCGAGCGCAGCGATCTTGGCGCCATTGACGTAGACCCCCGGCGCGCCTTCGCGCCGTTCCGCGCCGATGTTCCATTCACCCAGCGTGTCGATGATCGCCTGCTCGATGCGATGCACGTACTCGCGCACGCCGATGCCCAGGCGTTTAAGGTCGAGCAGCGGGTAGACGACGATCTGACCGGGGCCGTGGTAGGTCACCTGGCCGCCACGATCGACATGGATCACCGGAATCGCGCCGGGCATCAGCACATGCTCGGGCTTGCCGGCCTGGCCGAGGGTGAACACCGGGTCGTGCTCGACCAGCCACAGCTCGTCCGCGGTATCGGCATCGCGCTGGTCGGTGAAGCCCTGCATCGCGCGCCACACCGGCTCGTAGGCCTGACGGCCGAGCTCACGCACCAAGGCGCGCATCAGACCGGATTCCGATGCGCAGACGAGAGCGGGACAGTGCCGATTACAGCGTCCACTTCACTTCCGGGTGACAGCGCAGCGCGACATGCGCGGCCTCGTACTGCTCGCGATCGGCAGCCTCGAAACTGAGGCGGATCGAGACGTACTTGCCTCCGGAGGAGTCCCGGCGGCGCACCGTTTCATGCAACACGGTGATGCCGGCCTGCTCCAGCAGGCGCGGGATCTCGTCCTCCAGGCCTGCTTCCGATGGACCCATCGCGGTGATTTCGAATACGCCCGGAAACTGGAAGCCGTGTTCGGGATTGTCGGAATGGATGCTCATTCGCCAATTATGCGACACCCGGACACGGCACGGACTGGCGAGGGCCAGTCGCATGCCGTGATCGTGCGCCGCCGACATCCATCCGGATCGGCACGTGCGTGATGCGCCCGCCTGGACGCGGGCGCATCACGAATCGGAATACTCAGGCGTTATTGCGGGACAACCCGTGCGCCGCTGCCCGAGCCGAAAACGCGCACCTTCTGACCCACACGAAGTCCTTGCGAAGAAGGCATCTGGATACCCGACTCTTCACCATTGTCGAACCTCACGATGATCATGGCCACCGTCACCATGCCGCCTTGCGACGAACTGTTGCCGGTGTTCGCCAGGGCATCCTGAGTAACGCCCGATGCCACGTCGTACGCATCGCCGGCGAATTCACCGCCACCCACCTTGGCCATCGCGCGTCCGGCAAAACGCCCCAGCGTGCGACCCAGGGCCCGGCTCGTCGCACTGTTCCCGGCACGGGCGCGCTGCTGCCCTTGCGCCGGCACTTCCATGCTGGAAATCCCGGTGATCACGCCATTGCGAAAGGAAACTTCCTGTGCGGCACTCCCGAGAGAAAACAGCATGCCGACCAGAATGACCACACCCATGAATAAACGTTGCATTTCCATATCCCCCAAACTGTGGTTGAAGTCAGCAACCATGCACCGGTTACTGGCGGTTACGATACCGCAAACAAGGCTTGTTTTGCATGCTCAGGCGGGTCAATCCCGCTCGTTGCCACAGCATGCAAACGGCCCGCAATCGCGGGCCGTTCTTTTATCGTGTTCTGCGAGGCAGGCCGCAGGTTACAGGTGCCGACTCACAGCGACGCCCACCACATGCGGATGCCATCCCACAGGCGCTTGAAGAAGCCGCCCTGCTCCACCGCTTCCAGCGCCACCAGCGGCGCGGTGGCGATCTCCTTGCCATCCAGGGTGACCTTGACGCTGCCGATCGGCTGGCCCTTGGCCACCGGCGCCTCGAGATGGGTCGGCACGTCCATGCTCGACTTCATCTGCGGATAGCGGCCACGCGGCAGGCTCACCACCAGCGGCGCGGTGAGGCCGAGCTTGACCTCGTTGGCGGCACCTTTCCAGACCCGCTGGGTAGCGATCGCGGTGTCGGCATCGTAGAGACGATGGCTTTCGTAAAAGCGGAAGCCCCAGTTGAGCAGCGCCAGCGAATCGGTGGCGCGCTGTTCCTCGCTGGCACCGCCGAGGATCACCGACACCAAGCGCTGGTCGCCGCGCTTGGCCGAGGCCATCAGGCAATAGCCGGCACCCGAGGTATGCCCGGTCTTGATCCCGTCCACCGAGTTGTCGCGCCACAGCAGCAGGTTGCGGTTGGGCTGGGTGATCGGGCCGACGGTGAATTCCTTGAGGCTGTTGTAGGCATAGGCCTCGGGAAAATCGCGCGCCAGTGCGCGGCCCAGCAGGGCGAGGTCGTGGGCGCTGGCGTAATGCCCTTCTTCGGGCAAGCCCGTGGCATTGCGGAACTGCGTGTTCTTCATGCCCAGCTGCTTGGCATAGCTGTTCATCAGGCTGGCGAAGGCTTCTTCGCTGCCGGCCACGTGCTCGGCCAGGGCGATCGCGGCGTCATTGCCGGACTGCACCACCATGCCCTTTTCCATCTCCACCAGCGGTGCGGTCTTGTTGACCTCGAAGCCGGAGTAGCTGCCATCGGTACGCGCGCCGCCCTTGCGCCAGGCGTTCTCCGTCATCATCACCGCATCGTCCGGCTTGAGATGACCCTTGGCCATTTCCGCGGCGATCACGTAGCTGGTCATCACCTTGGTGATGCTGGCCGGCTCCAGCGGTGCATCCACGTTGTCGCCGGCCAGCACTTCGCCGCTGGCCGCATCCATCAGCAACCACGCCTTGGCGGTGCGCGGCACCGGTGCGGGCGGGATCGGCAGCGCGCCGCTGGCCACGGCCGCGGGTGGCGTGGTGGCGGCCGGCTGCGCCGCACTGGACGGCGTGGCCGGCTGCTGCTGGGCGATGGCGAAGCCGGTGAACGCGACGGCCAGCGCGCTGGCGACAACAAGGGGGAACGGTTTCATGGACGGAAAGGATCGCTCTCGAAGAAAAAAGGGGGATGAATCAGGCGTGGTCGTGCGTCATTCGCGCACGCGCGCCGGCTCGCCGAAGCCGAGGCCGGCGATGCGCAGGGCCAGCGGCGAGGCTTCCTGCTCGGCCAGCGGGCCGACGCGCAGGCGCCAGATGCGACGGCCATCGACCACCGCGTCGAGCAGACGCGCACCGGGCACGCCGGCCTGCAGCAGGCGCGCCAGCGCACGCTGCGCATTGTCGGCGCTGGCGAAACTCGCCACTTGCAGTTGCACGCCCGCATCGCCGGTACCGGTGGCACGGGGTCGTGAAGCCGCCACAGCCGGTGCTGGCGTCGGCGCGGCAGTCGTGGTGGCCGCCGTGGAAACGGCGCGCGGCACGGGTTTGCCGGGCACCCCGGTGGCAATGCGCACCTGACGCTCGCGCATCCACGCATCGAATTCATCGGCGCTCATCACCCGCCCGTCGCGGCGCAGGTCGAAGCGGTAATCTCCGCCTTGCGCCACCGGCGCGGTCGCATCCGCGGGTGATGTGGATGCCACAGGCGGCGGCGTGGAGGCAGTCGTGACCGTGGCGGCGGTGGTGTTCATGGCCACTGTGGCTGGCGCCGGCGCCGTGGCGGCTACCGCACCAGCGGCGAGCGCGCGGTCGAGTGTGGTTTCCTCGCCGGGCAGCAGGGCGCGCACTTCCACCTGGGCCGTCCCGCTTTCGCGGTAGCCGAGTTTGACCGCTGCGGCATAGCTGAGGTCGATCAGGCGATCGGAATGGAACGGGCCGCGGTCATTGACGCGCACGATCACCGACTTGCCGTTCTCCAGGTTGGTGACGCGGGCGAAGCTCGGCAGCGGCAGGCTGCGATGCGCGGCGGTGAAGGCATACATGTCGTACACCTCCTGATTCGAGGTGCGCCGGCCATGGAACTTGTTGCCGTAGTACGAGGCACGGCCACGCTCGACATAGCCGGCATGGTCGTCGAGCACGGTATAGCTCTTGCCCAGCACCTGGTACGGCGAGCGGTTGCCGTAGCGCGAGCGCGGCAGGTGCACCACTTCGGGCTCGGGGATCGCGTCGACGTCGGGAATGTAATCCGGCACGGTGTCCTTGACGCCCGGTGCATACAGACCGCCGGCGGCGTAATCACCACGCTTGGATGGGTCTTCCTGCGCCGGCGCATACGGCGAAGTGCGCCGCGCCTGTCGCGGCGCCTGGCGGCCGGCTTCCGTCCGCTGCGTCTGCTTGCCGGCCGGGGCCTGCGCCTTCTTCGGCGCGCCCGCGCAGGCACTGAGCAGCAGCCCCAGCACAAGCAGCAGTGGCAGGCGCAGACTCATCCTCAGCCTCCCGCCCGGGCGCGGATCGCCTGCGCCAGCTGGTGCACCGCCAGGGCATACATCGGCGAGCGGTTGTAGCGGGTGATGACGTAGAAGTTGCCGTAGGCTATCCAGTATTCGCGTCCGCCATCGCCCTCGAAATTGAGCACGGTGGCACCTTCACGCAGCGGCTCGCCGGCGACGGGGCGATAGCCATGCGCCTGCAGCTCGGCCAAGGTGTGCACCGGGTCGAGATCGTCCGGCACCCACTCTGCACGGCCCGGATCCTTCTGCGCACGCGCCACCACCGGCTCGCCACGCTGCCAGCCGTGCACCACGAAGTAATTGGCGATGGAAGCGAACACGTCCGGCTTGTGCGTGAGCAGGTCGCGGCGGCCATCGCCATCGCCATCCTTCGCCCACAACCGGTAGCTGGACGGCATGAACTGGCCCATGCCCATCGCACCGGCATAGCTGCCTTTGAGCGCGGTGATGTCCAGTTGCGGCTCGGCCTTGCCCAGCGCGAACAGCTGCGCCAGCTCGCCGGCGAAGAACGGTGCGCGGCGCGGGAAGTCGAAGGCCAGCGTGTACAGCGCGTCGAGCACGCGGTAGCTGCCCATGTTGCCGCCGTACTGCGTCTCCACGCCGATGATGGCGACGATCATCTCCGCCGGCACCCCGGTTTCGGCCGCGATGCGCTCCAGTGCCGCGCGGTTTTCGCGGTAGAACGCGGCACCGCCGCTGATGCGCTTCTCGTTGAGGAAGATCGGGCGGTAGTCCTTCCACGGCCGCACGGCCTCGGCCGGGCGCGAGATGATCTCGACGATGCGCGGCTGTGCCTTGGCTTGGGCCAGGATCGAACGGATGTACGCCGGCTCGACGCCATAGGTGTGCGCGGTGTAATCGACGAACGCGGCTTCGCGCTGCGCGCGCGGGATCGACGGATCGGTGACCGAGGCCGGCGCCTGCGGACGCTCGGCGGGCTGCGGCGGCAAGGTCACGCCTTGCGGCGGCGTCTCGCTCGGCGGCGGGGCTTCACTGCCGACGGGAGGCGGCGGTGGCGCGTGGGTGGCACAGGCGGCCAGAGCGAGGGGAAGCGCGAGGGCGAGTGTGCGTCGGATCATCGCCGCAGGTTATCACGCAAGCAAAAAAGCGACGAGACGGGATTCACTGTCGCGACAGCATCTCCCGGGTCACTTTCGCCGCCGCGCGTCGCTGCCGGCGGCCATCACCAGGCCCATGCCGGCGAGGATCGCCACCGCCGAGGTGCCGCCATAGGAAATCAGCGGCATCGGCACGCCGACCACCGGCAGCAGGCCGGAAATCATCGCGCCGTTGACCAGCACGTAGACGAACAGCGACAGGCCGAGGGTGCCGGCGATGATGCGCGAAAAGCCGTCGCGCGCTTCCACCGCGATCCACAGGCAGCGCCCGATCACCACCAGGTACAGCGCCAGCACCACCACCACGCCGACCCAGCCGAACTCCTCGGACAGCACCGAGAAGGCGAAGTCGGTGGTGTGCTCGGGCAGGTAATCCAGGTGCGATTGCGTGCCGTGGCCCCAGCCCTTGCCGAACCAGCCGCCGGAGCCGATCGCGATCTTCGACTGGATGATGTTCCAGCCTGCACCCAGCGGGTCGCTCTCCGGGTCCAGGAACATCAGGATGCGATCCTTCTGGTAGGGCTTCAGCAGCCAGAACCAGGCCACCGGCGCCAGTGCCAGCACCGCGCCGGCGGCGGCAACGAACCACCACCATGACAACCCGACCAGGAACAGCGCGAACACGCCGCTGGCGAGCACCAGCATGGCGGTGCCGAAGTCCTTCTGCAGCAGGATCAGCGCCACCGGCACCGCGATCGCCGCACCGGCGGCGAGCAGCGTGGGCAGGCGCGGCGGCAACACGGCGCGATCCAGCTGCCAGGCCAGCATCATCGGCAGCGTGATCTTGAGCAGTTCCGCCGGCTGGAAATAGAACACGCCAAGGTTGAGCCAGTGCCCGCCATGGCGACCGGTGCCGACGAACAGCACCGCCACCAGCGGCAGCAGGGACAGGAAATACGCATGCGGCGCGATCGCGCGCAGCGTCGGCGGGCTGAAACGGGAAATGCCCCACATCGCCGCGATGCCCACCGCGAAACGCGCGCCCTGGGCCAGCATCAGCCGCGTGCTGCCGCCACCTGCACTGTGCAGCACCAGCAGGCTGGCCAGCATCAACCCGACCAGTGCGGCGAGCAGCGGCAGGTCGACGCTGCGCAGGATGCGCGCCACCACGTTCGTGAGCCAGCGCAGCAGCGGATTCATCGCGTCCCGTCCTGCGCGGCGGGCGCGGTGGCTGGCGACTCGTCCCCGCCATGGTCACCGGCGGAGGCCACCGACACGCCGCCGGCACGGGCATCGGCCTCCGGCTCCGCGTCCACGCCGTCCGGCAGCTTGCCGGTGATCCAGGCATCCAGGATCTTGCGCGCGATCGGTGCCGCGGTGGCGCTGCCATAGCCACCGCCCTCCACCGCCACCGCCACCGCGATGGTCGGCTCCAATGCGGGGGCATAACCGATGAACAGCGCGCGGTGACGCAGGTGCATCGGCAGGCTGCGCGGGTTGACCGCAGCCGAGCCGCGCCGGCTGACCACTTGCGCGGTACCGGTCTTGCTGGCGATCTGGTACTCCAGCCCGTGGCGGATATTGGTCGCGGTACCCGGCCCGTGCACGGTGGCGATCATGCCCTGGCGCACTGCTTCCAGGTGCGCCGGGCTGTTGCTGATGCGCACCGGCGCAGGCTGCGGCAGTGGCTGCCAGGGCGCGGCGAACCCGTGACGCTCGGCGCTGACCAGGTGCGGACTGCGCAACCAGCCACCATTGCCCAGTGCGGCGGTGGCCTGCACCAGTTGCAGCGGGGTGACTTTCCAGAAGCCTTGGCCGATGCCACTGATCACGGTGTCACCGGGATACCAGCGGCCCTGCTGCGGCGCGTTCTTCGCCTTCCATTCCGGCGACGGCAGAATGCCGCCGATTTCGCCCGACAGATCGACCCCGGTCGGCTTGCCGAAGCCGTAGAGATCCATGTAATGGTCGAAACGCTCGATGCCCAGATCCAGCGCCAGCCGGTAGTAATAGGTGTTGACCGAGGCGTAGATGGATTTGTACAGGTCGGTCCAGCCATGGCCGCCACGCGCGGCATCACCATAACCACGGCGCTGATTGCCGAGGCGGAACATGCCGGTGGACAGCACCCGATCCTCGGGTCGGCGCAGGCCGCTGTCGAGGCCGGCCAGCGCCACCATCGGCTTGATGGTGGAGCCGGGCGCGACCCCGCCGAGCACCGCGCGGTTGAACTGCGGCCGCGACGGATTCTCGTTCAGCGCCTTGTAGTCGGCGTGCGAAATGCCGTTGACGAACAGGTTGGGGTCGTAGCTGGGCAGGCTGACCAGGGCGAGGATTTCTCCATTGCGCGGATCGACCGCGACCGCGGTGCCTTCGAGCTCGCCGAACGCCGCCACCATCGCGCGCTGCAGATCGATGTCGATCGACAGTTGCAGGTCGGCGCCGGGGGTGGCCGGTTGGGTGCCGAGCACACGCAGCGCGCGGCCATCGGAATTGGTTTCGATGCGCTCATGGCCAACCGCGCCGCGCAGGCGGTCTTCGTAATAGCGCTCGAGCCCGGTCTTGCCGATGTGGCTGAATGCCGCCGCGCTCTCGTCGAGGCGCTCGCGATCCTGCGCATCGACGCGACCGACATAGCCGACCACGTGCGCGAACAGCTCGCCATAGGGATAGACGCGACTGAAGTACGGCACCAGTTCGACGCCGGGGAAGCGCCAGCGATCCACCGCGAAGCGGGCGATTTCCTCATCGCTCAGACGCAGCTTGAGCGGGATCGGGCGGAACCGGCGCACGCCCTTGCGTGCCTCGGCAAACGCCTCGCGCTCATCCTCGGACAACTCGATGACCTCGCCGAGGCGCTCCAGCAGCTGGTCCAGGTCACCCGCGCGCTCGGGCGTCACATCAAGGCGGAACGCGGGCACGTTGTCGGCCAGCACGCGCCCCTTGCGATCGTAGATCAGGCCGCGGCCGGGCACGATCGGGCGCGGCTTGACCCGGTTGGCCTCGGCCTGCGCGGCGAACTGCTCGTGCTGCAGCACCTGCAGGCGGAAGTACCACCCACCCAGGCCGAACAGGGCCAACGCAACCAGCGCGAAACCGAAGAACGCACGACGGCGGAACTGCTCGGCCTCCAGGGCCCGGTTCTTGACCAGACGGCGGCGCTGCCCCCACATGACTCAGGCGCGCCCGCGCCGACGGCGCAGCGCGTCAAGCACGATGAACACCGGCCCCCACAGCAACGCGCCGGTGATCGGCGACAGCCAATACGCTGCCGGCCATTGCGGCGCCCCGGCCATGCCATGGATGGCGGCGGCCACCAAGCGGTCGTTGAGCAGCAACCCGGCCATCACCAGCGATTGTTGCCACAGCGGGAAGAAACGCAGGCGGGTACGGAAGCGATCAAGGATGAAGGCCAGGATCACCAGCCGCAGTGCCTGCTCGCCGAGCATCGCGCCATGCGCGAAGTCGGCAACAAGCCCGGAGAAGAAGGCAAGGCCAAGGCCGGCGCGTTCGGGCGCCTCCAGTACCCAATAAGCCACCACCAGCGCCAGCCAGTACGGCCGCAGCGGCGCCAGCAGCGGCGGCAACGGCACCAGCGTGAGCACGATGGCAAGAACAACGCTGGCCACGATCCACGCGCGGCCATGGCGCATGCGCTTCATCGGGCATCCCCGGGCGCGGGCGCATCGCCGGCTTCGGCGGCGGCAGAGGCATCGGCGGGCGCTGCATCCCCATCCGCCGGGGAATCCACCGACGGCTGCGCCGGCATCTCGCGCAGCAGCAATACTTCACGGCCACGGTCAAGCGCTGCGGCGGGGGTCAAGGTACCGACGAGAAAGGCGCGGCTGTCATCGGGCTGCAGCGCCTGTACCGTGCCGACCTTGAAACCCGGCGGGAAACGCCCGCCCAGGCCCGAGGTCTGCACGATGTCGCCAACCTGTACATCGGCGCTGCGCGGGATGTTGCCGAGCGCGATGCCATCGCCCTGGCCGTAGGCCACCAGACGCACGCCGTTGCGCGCCACTTCCACCGGTACCGCGTGGTCCGGATCGGTCAGCAGCAACACGATGGCGGTATTCGCCTGCACGTGGATCACCTGGCCCAGCACGCCGCCGGCATCGAGCACGGTCTGTCCGGCATGCACGCCCTGTCGGCTGCCGGCGCCGAGCAGCAGGCGCTGCCGCGTCGGGTCGAGATCGACGTCGAGGATCGGCGCCAGCTGCACGTCCACCCCACCCTGCGCGACCATGCCGAGCATGGCCCGCAGGCGGGCGTTTTCCGCCGCCGCCGATTCCAGTCGCGCCACCCGTGCACCCGAAATCAGCAGCGCATTGCGCAACACACGATTGTCATGCGCCAGTTGGCGACGCAAGGCGGCATCGCTGCGCATGGTTTCGCCCAGGCGCGAAGGCAATGCCGCCACCTGCCACACCGGCTGCATCGCCAGGTTGCCGACATCGCGCGCCTTTTCCAGCCATCCACCTCGATGATCGAGGAACAGCAGCAGCAGGGACAGCGCCAGATAACCAAGCAGGCGCAGGCTGCCGGCGATGTCCTGCGGGCGGGGTGCGGCGGGGCCTGCGTAGGAAGACACGATCTGGAACGGCTCGCGGCTGGAAGGGAAAAGGTGCGTGTGGCGCTGCCTGCGGCCTGCCCTGGCCGCCCGTCCCGCTGCACCACCGCGGGCGCGGGCTCACGGCATCAATCGTTGGCGAAGAACTCGTTGCCGTGCTTGTCCAGCAGATCCAGTGCCTTGCCGCCGCCACGCGCCACGCAGGTCAGCGGATCATCGGCCACCATCACGTGCAGGCCGGTTTCCTCGGACAGCAGGCGATCAAGATCGCGCAGCAGGGCGCCACCACCGGTGAGCACGATGCCGCGCTCGGCGACGTCGGCCGACAGTTCCGGCGGGGTCTGCTCCAGTGCCTGCTTGACCCCGGCGACGATGGTCGACAGCGGCTCACGCAACGCCTCGAGCACCTCGCTGGAATTGATGCTGATCACCTTGGGCACGCCCTCGGCGAGGTGGCGGCCCGAGATCTCGGTATCGCGGACTTCCTCCTGCGGATAGGCGCAACCGATCTCCACCTTGATGCGCTCGGCGGTGGCTTCGCCGATCAGCATGCCGTGGTGGCGGCGCACGTAGTTGATGATGGCTTCGTCGAAGCGGTCGCCACCGGAACGGATCGAGGACGAATACACGATGCCGTTGAGTGCGATCACCGCCACCTCGGTGGTGCCGCCACCGACATCGATCACCATCGAACCGCAGGCGTCGGTCACCGGCAGGCCGGCGCCGATGGCCGCTGCCATCGGTTCCTCGATCAGCGACACGTCGCGCGCACCCGCCTCCAGCGCGGACTCCTTGATCGCGCGCTGCTCGACCTGGGTCGAGCCGCTGGGCACGCAGATCAGCACCCGTGGGCTGGGCTTGAGGAAACGGCTCTTGTGCACTTTCTTGATGAAGTACTTGAGCATTTCCTCGGTATAGGTGAAGTCGGCGATGACGCCATCCTTCATCGGTCGGATGGTGGTCAGGTTGCCCGGGGTGCGACCCAGCATCTGCTTGGCATCGGTGCCGACCGCCGCCACCGAGCGCGGCGCGCCGGTGACCCGGTCCTGGCGCACGGTGACCACGGAGGGCTCGTTGAGCACGATGCCCTGGCCGCGCACGTAGATCAGCGTGTTGGCAGTGCCGAGGTCGATCGAGAGGTCGTTGGAGAACAGGCCACGCAGCTTCTTGAACATCGGGTGGGGCGCTCGTGTCGGGGGGAGGGTTCGGGAAGCACGCCAGTCTAGCGAAAAACCGTGCCGCCGGCGCTTCCCGCGCGGCCGCGGCATGGCCTTCGCCGGCACATGCGGCTACCCTGTCCCGGTTTCCCGAGAGCACCTGCGATGTCCGTCCTGATCTGTGGGTCCCTGGCCTACGACACCATCATGGTCTTCCCCGACCAATTCAAGAACCATATCCTGCCGGACAAGGTGCACATCCTGAATGTGTCCTTCCTGGTGCCGCGGATGCGCCGCGAGTTCGGCGGTTGTGCCGGCAACATCGCCTACAACCTGCACCTGCTCGGCGGCAAGCCGTTGCCGATGGCCACCGTGGGCCAGGATTTCGGCCCTTATCGCGCGCATTTCGAGGCGCTCGGCATCCCGCTGACCTATGTGCGCGAGCTGTCCGATGCGTACACGCCGCAGGCCTTCATCACCACCGATCACGACAACAACCAGATCACCGCCTTCCACCCCGGCGCGATGGGCCAGAGCCATCTCAACCACGTGCGCGACACCGAAGGGGTGACGCTGGGCATCGTCGCCCCGGACGGGCGCGAGGGCATGCTGCAGAACGCACGCGAGTTCGCCGAGGCCGGCATCCCCTTCATCTTCGATCCCGGCCAGGCGATGCCGCTGTTCAATGGCGAGGAGTTCCGCGAATTCGTGAACCTGGCCGATTACGTGGTGACCAACGATTACGAATCCAGCCTGCTGCAGGAGCGCACCGGCTGGAACGAGCGCGAGATCGCGAATCGGGTCAAGGCCTTCATCATCACCCGCGGCCCGCGCGGCTGCGACATCTTCCACGATGGCGTCAGCCTCAACGTGCCGCCGGCGCAGGAAGAAGCGGTGATCGATCCGACCGGCTGCGGCGATGCCTTCCGTGCCGGCCTGATCCACGGCCTGCAAAGCGGCATGGACTGGGCCACCATCGGCCGCGTCGGCAACCTGATGGGCGCACTGAAGATCAGCTGCCACGGCACGCAGAACCAGCGTTTCACCCACGAGGAGTTCGCCGCCGAGTTCCAGCGCCAGTTCGGCTACGCGCTTTGAGTCCGCCCCGGCGCCGCTGCGGGCGCCGGGCGGTGAGGCAACAGCGAGGCCGGCTCAGTTCCAGCCGGGCATGCGCGCGGGATCCATACCGCCGACCTCGAAGGTCGCACTGCGCGTGCCGGAAGGCTTGACCGGGAACTCGATGCTGACCTCGCGCGCGGACTTGAACATGCGCCACAACGCCTTTTCGTCCTTGATGAACATGGCGATGGCCTCGTCGGTGTCCGGACGCGAGCCGCGCAAGGTGCGCGCGGTGCCGTCCACGTCCAGCTTCAGGGTGCAGCCGGCGTAGCAGTTGAAGTCGCCACGCTCCAGCACCAGGTAGCTCGAGCGTCCCCATTCGGGATGATCGCGGAAGATCAGCTTGACCGGAGTGCGCCCGCCATCGAGCTCGATGCGCTTGCGCGCATTGATCGCCGCGGTGTGTTGTTGGCCCTTGCCCGCAGGGTTGCTCTGGTAATCCCACAGCCCCTTGAGCCGGCGCTCGGCACGCAATGCCTTGGCCTTGCCCTCGATTTCCTCGAATCGGGCCTCGGCCTCGCCGGCGGCGCGGGTTCCGGCGTACTCGCGGCGCAGCAGGTCGGCCTGCGCGTAGGCCAGCTCCCATTTCTCCTCGGCCAGCGCCTCGTCCAGCGTCTTCTTTGCCGGCGCGGCGGCGGCCTCGCGTGCCTCGGCCTCGCGCGCGGCCACCACCTCCGGATCCTCGGCGGGGGTGCACGCCGCCAGCAGCAGGCCCGTCGCCAGCATGCCGGCGAGGGCGGGCATCGCCGCTCCCCGCCTTGTCACGGCGCGCGCCCGCGGCATCACTTGCCCTCGGCCCTGGCGATCACCGATTCCACCGAGCCACTGGTGATCGGGTGGTAGCCGGGCTTGGCGCGGGCATACACCTGCCTGGCCAGCGCCAGCCCCTCGGGCGTCTTCACCAGCTCGGCATAGATCGGCATGATCAGCTTGCGCCGGCCCACGCGCTCGATGAACTTCGCCATCTCGTCATTGGCTTCGGCATAACCGCTGCGCACCGCCAGAGGATACCAGCGCATGGCGATTTCGCCGTTCGGGGTGCCGGTGAAACCGAACGCGTCGTCAAGCTGCTTGAGCTGTTCGTGCTCCAGCGTCTCGGGCATGCCTTCGAGGAAATGCACCCACTCGTGGGTGGACCAGGCATCGGTCAACTGCCGCGCCGGCATGGTGCCATCGCCAAGCCAGGCGGTGCGTGCGGTGGTGACCACGCCGAACGGGCGCGCGCTGACCTGCGGCGCGAAGTCGGGCACGCCCGGCTCGTACACCCATTGCTCGACCTGTTCCATGGTCGCCTTGCCCGGATTCTTGTCGATCAGATGCGTCTTCAGGTAATCGAGGAATTGCCCGGTGGTGATCGACTGGAAGGCGAAGTGGTCGAAATAGCCCTTCAGGAACGGATCGAACACCTCGCGGCCAAAGGTGCGCTCCAGCCACTGCAGCATCCACGCGCCCTTGGTGTAGACGGTGGCCGAGGACGAGCCGTCCGGATCGCCCAGCTCGCCGGGCTTGAGCGCCATCACCTGCAGCTTCTTGTCCAGGGTCTGGTATTCGCGACGCAGCTCGTCACGGTCGATCACGTCCTCCATGTCCTTGGCGTCCTCGCCATACAGCGCTTCGGTGATGCGGCCCTGGACGTAGGTGGTGAAGCCTTCGTTGAGCCACGCATCACGGTCGGTGGCGAAGGTCACCAGGTTGCCCGACCAGCTGTGCGCCAGCTCATGCGCGATCAGTGACACCAGCGACTTGTCGCCGACGATCACGGTCGGCGTGGCGAAGGTCAGGCGCGGGTTCTCCATGCCGCCATAGGGGAAGGAGGGCGGCAGCACCAGCATGTCGTAGCGGTCCCAGCGGTAGGGGCCGTACAGCTTCTCGGTCACCTCGATCATCTTCTCGGTGTCCTCGAACTCGCGCACCGCCTTGTCCACCATCGCCGGCTCGGCCCAGACGCCGCTGCGCGCGCTGATCGGCTTGAACACCAGGTCGCCGGCGGCGATGGCGAGCAGGTAGGAGGGAATCGGCTGCGGCATGCGGAAGCTGTATTCGCCATCACGCGCCGCATACGGGTCGTTGTCCGCGCTCATCAGCACCATCACATTTTGCGGGGCGCGCACGGTGGCCGAGTAGGTGAAGCGGATCTGCGGCGTGTCCTGCAGCGGCACCCAGCTGCGCGCATGGATCTGCTGCGACTGGCTGAACATGAACGGCGATTTCTTGCCTTCGGTCTGCGCCGGGGTCAGCCACTGCAGCCCCGAGGCCTCCGGCGAGGTGCGATAGGTCACGCGCACCTTGCCCGGACGCTGCGGGGTCTGCACGGTCAGCTTGGTGCCGAGCACCTTGTCTGCGGTCGGCGCCAGGGCGAACTCCAGCGGTTGCCACTGGCCATCGGCGGCCTCGCCTTCGGCCTTCTGGATGCTGAGGTCGCGGGTATCAAGCACCAGCTGGGTGGCACTCTGGTCAAGCCATTCCAGGGTGTAGGTCGCGGTGCCGGCCAGCTCGTGCTTGGCGAAGTCGATGTCCAGATCCAGCGCCAGGTCCTTGGTGCGGACCTTGTCGGCCTCGGCATAGGAGTGGTCATCGATGATCTTTTCCGCGGCCGCGGTTGCCGCCGCCGGTGTGCTCGCGCCCGGCGTGGCCGGTGCCGGTGCTTCGGATGGGGTGCAGCCGGCGGCGAGCAGCACGCTGGCGATGGACAGCATCAACACGGAATGGCGCATCGGGGAACCCATGGCAATGGAAACCCCGGAGTTTAGCGCGGCCGCCGCAGCCCCGCCCTGCCCGCGGCTGAAGGCCACGAGCGTCCGGCGCGGCAGCTCAGGCCTTGTAGCCGGTATGGATCGCGACGATGCCGGCGGACAGGTTGCGGTAGCCGACCCGGGCGAACCCGGCCGCTTCCATCATCGCCTTCAGCGCTTCCTGCGGCGGGTGCTTGCGGATCGACTCGGCGAGGTACTGGTAGCTGTCGGCATCACGCGCAAACAGCTTGCCCAGCCGCGGCAGCACCTTGAAGCTGTGGAAGTCGTACAGCGGCTTGAACCACGGTGCGGTGACCTCGGAAAACTCCAGCACCCGCGCCTGGCCACCGACCTTGAGCACGCGATGCATCTGCGCCAGCGCGGCATCCTTGTCGGTGACGTTGCGCAGGCCGAAGGCGATGGTGACGAGGTCGAAGCTGGCATCCGGGAACGGCAGCTTTTCCGCATTGCATTGCACGTATTCGAAGCCGCGCACATGGCCGCGATTGGTCATGCGGTCGCGCCCGACCTTGAGCATCGAGGCATTGATGTCGCCCAGCACCAGCTCACCCGCATCGCCGACGCGCGGCTTGAGCAGCGCGGCGATGTCGCCGGTGCCACCAGCCAGATCCAGCACCCGATCGCCCGGCTTGACCTGCGCGGTGGCGACGAAATAGCGCTTCCACGCCCGATGGATGCCCAGCGACATCAGGTCGTTCATCAGGTCGTAATTGCCGGCCACCGAGGTGAACACCTCGCCGACCAGCTTCTGCTTCTCGCCCACCGGCACGTCACGGAAACCGAAGTGGGTGGTGCCCTGCTCGTGTTCGTTCATGCGCGGATTATCGCACCGACCCGGGAAGCGCCACAGGGGCGGGTTCATGTTCGCGGCAGCGACAGTGCAAGCCGACTTGTCCGCCGCGCACATCAGCCCCCCGGCGCATGGACGCAGGCCGCTCGATCACCGCCATGACCGGCAGTCACGGCGCGATACAGCGGAACCCGGCCTTGATCCGGGACAGCTGTGCTTCACTCAGCGAGGCCGCTTGGTCGGCATCGACGAAACCGTCCTCGATGCGCAGTATCGACAGCCTCGACTGCCGATCATGAAGCCACATCACGTACCCGCAGCGGAAGGGCGCACGCGCGTAACTCGCCTGGAAATCGACGGCAAGATAGATCCCCGGCTCGGGGGCGCCAGGCGGATCGATGTAGGGGGTGACCTTGAGTGCCGGCTCGGGCTGGAGAGGCCCCGCCTGCTGATGGAACCGGGCCTGCTGATCCAGCCATTGCGCAAGCGGGAGCATGGCGTCCAGCGTCGGGGAAAACCGGTCATGGAACGCGCGCAGCTGCTCGGCCTCCGTCATCGCGAGCCAATTGCGGGTCTGGCTGGCGACCAGCGACGCCAGGCGCTCCTGCTCCGCTTGCGAAATGGAGATCGGCGTCGACCCGGTGGATCCGGATTCGATCTGCGCGGAGCAGGTGAAGTTCTGGATGAACTCGTAGCTGGCCGCATCTTCGGCCGCAGCGGAAACGTCACTGCGTGAAGTGAAGCGGTAACGGCCCATCACCGGGCTGAGCGCACCGCATGCACGTGCCAGTGTCGGCAACAGCCGGCGTTGCGCATCTTCGGTCCTCAGGGCCCGATCGGCTTTCAGGATGGCGGTGAAGCCGCCTTCCCCATCGCTCTGCAGGGTGATCGCATCGGTGGCATGGGCGGCGCCCGCCAGCACCAGCAGGGTCATGGCAACGAGTTTCTTCATCTCTCCCCCGCGGTCAGACTGGAGCCAGCGTCAAGCGGATTGTCGCACCCGGCGCCGGTGCACCACGGCATGCCTGCCGGCAACAGGGCTCGGGCATTCAGCGCACGATGCCGAGCGCATCCGGCTCCTTGCCGGTGGGCCAGCGGTCGATGACCTGCCAGCGTGCGGTATCGACCACCGCGACCTCGTCGCCGCCGCTGATCGCGACATAGGCGCGCGGGCGCTGCGGATCGACGATCACGCCGATCGGCAGTGCGGTATCGCCGAGCAGACTCTTGCCGTACTGCGCGCCGTCCTCATCGATGCGCACATCGGCGACCTGCCTGCGCTGGGCGACATCGAACACCGCCAGGCGTGCGGCGCGGGCGTTGGTGACCAGCGCGTGTCTGCCATCGGCGGTGAACGCGACGCGGATCGGGAAGCCGGTGCTGGGCAGCCTGGCGCGCAGCTCCAGCGTGTCCGGGTCATGGATGGTGACGCTGTCATCGGCGCGATTGCCGACCCAGACCTCGCCGCTGTGCGGATGCACGGCGATGCCTTCCGCGCCGGCGCCGCTGGCGACTTCATGGGTCTTGCGCGCGGTGTCCAGGTCAACGCGCACCACGGTGCCCGCGCGGATCTTGCTGACGTAGGTGGTGCGGCCATCCGGCGACACCGCGAGCATGTGGCCAATGCCCTCGCCGACGTCGATGTCGGCGGTCACCTGACCGGCATCCAGATCCACCCGCAGCAGGCTGCCGGTGCCTTCCGCGCTGACCAGCAGCTCGCTGCGGCTGCCAGGAATGAAGGCGATGCCATGCGGACGGCGTTTTTCGCCGAGCGGCACGCTGCGTGGCGCGGCGCCACGGTCGATCACGCTCAGGCTGTTGCCGCGCGCATGGTCGGCGTAATTGCTGACCACGATGCGCCCGCCATCCGCCGATACCGCGATCTCGTGCGGCTGGTGGCCGGTGGGAAACTCGCCGAGCTTGCGGCCATCGGCCAGCGACAACCGCCACACCGTGTCCGCCGACTTGTTGCCGACCAGGAGCTCCCCGGTTTCGGTCGCGGGCAGCGAGGTGCAGGCACCGAGTGCAAGCAGGAGCACGGGGACAAGCAGCAGGCGGTTCATGGCGATGCATGCGTGGGAACGGAGTTCCAGCATAGCGCCGATGCAGGCCATGGCCCGTCGACCCGCATCCGGCCCCGGCTCGCCCTGCATCACGGTGGTCGCCGCCGCGCAGGATCAGGACGGCTTGAACTCCATCAGGATGTAGATGGCGACAACGCTGAGGAAGGCCGGCCAGCCCAGCCAGAACCAGATGCGCATGTAGCGGTGGTAGCGCGGCGGCAGCGGCTGGCCGGCGGCGGCGGCTTCGCGCGCGAGGTCGCGCACGCGCCACTGCAGCCACAGCACCGGCAGCCAGCAGGCGCCGACGAACAGGAACAGGATCAAGGCCCAGCGCAGCCAGGTGAAACCGAAGGTCCAGCCGGCGATATGCATCATCGCCAGACCCGTGCCCAACTGCACGAGAACGGCCGGGGCGGTGAAGCAGGCATCGGCGATCACCACCAGCCGCGCGGTGGAGGCGATGTGCGCGACATCGCCACGCCGATGCGCCATCCACATGAAGAAGGCGATGCCCATGCCGGTGCCGAACAGCACCGCCGCGGAGAGGATGTGCACCACCGTCAATGCCGTGTACAGCATCTCTCAACGCCTCTCGACCAGAACCCACAACACCGCCAGCGCCGGCAGCAGCACCAGATTCTTGGCCAGCCCGCCCAGCGGCTCCAGCCACAGGCCGGGCAACAGCAGGCCGAACACCACGGTGTAGGCAAGCACCGAAATCCCCATCAGGCCGAGTACCAGGCGCGGTCGCCAGCCACTGGCGAGCCACAGCGCGAGCACCAGGTCGATGCCTGCGGCGATGCGCGCCAGCGCGACCGGTTCCAGCGTGGCGAGTGCACTGCCCGCCGTGAGCTGCTCGATTTCCGCGGCCGGCGTGCGCCAGCCGGCCCAGGCCGAGATCAGCCACAGCACCACCACCGCCAAGCGCAATGTGGGCACGAGAAAATACAACTGCGCCTGCCAGCGGTCCTGCACCTGGCTCGGTTGCGCAGCGAGCGCGGCAGTGAGACTGCGCGGCTCGATGCCGAGGTCATCGTGCAGGCGCGGCAGGGCATTGTCCGCGGCGACATTGCCCCGCCGCAGCATGCGCCACATGGTCTGACCGACCGGGCCACGGCCCAGGCGCTCCCACAGCGCGACCTGCATCGACACCAGCGGCTCGGGCACATGCAACGCGCGCCGCCCGGGGATGCGCAGCCAGCGCCGCCAGGCCGACTGGTACTCGGCCAGGCTCATGCGCTGCGGCCCGCCGACTTCGTACACGCCTCGCGTACGCTTGGAGACCAGCGCCACCACCACGGTGCGACCGACATCTTCGGCGGCCACCGGCTGCACCAGCCAGCGCGCATGTCCGGGCAACCACTGGAAGCCGGGAAACCCGGCCAGTGCGCGCAGCAATGAGCTGCCGCCGTAGGATCCGGCTGCGGCGTACACCAGTGAGGGCCGCAGCACCACCGCGCGCAGCGGCAGCGCCAGCAGGCGCTGATCGAAATCATGCTTGCTGGCGATGAAGTCGCCATCCTCGGGCGCGCCCAGCGCCGATACCTGCACGAAACAGTCCACGCCCTGCGCCACGCAGGCTTCGGCCAGCGCCAGCGGGCCATCGACATGCAGGCCGGCGAAGGTCTGGCCCTGTTCCTCGCGCAGGATGCCGGCGACGTTGACCACCGCATCCACGCCTTCCAGCAACGGCGCCCAGTCCTGCGGCGCTTGCATGCGCATCAGGTCGCAATGGCACTCGTCGTCGGCCGGCGGCTGCCCATGCGGGCGCACGCCCTTGATCACCGACCAACCGGATTCGCGCAGCGCGGCGACGATGTAGCCACCAATGAACCCGTTGCCGCCCAGCACCAGCACCGTGCCTGCCATCCCCTGCCCTCTCGCAGCCCTCATCGGCTGCGCATCATGCGCCGCGCGTTGCCGCACAGCAAGCCGGCGGAGTCATGCAAACCACGTGTGTGGCGTGGGAAAGTCTTACAGGATGTAGCGCGAGAGATCCGGATCCTTGACCAGTTCGTCCAGGTGCGCATCCACGTAGGCGGCATCGATCACCACCTCGCCACCCTTGTCCGGGGCCTCGAAACTGAGTGATTCCAGCAGGCGCTCGAGCACCGTGTGCAGACGCCGCGCGCCGATGTTTTCCTGGCGCTCGTTGACCGTGGCCGAAATCGCGGCGAGGCGTTCGATGGCATCGTCGGTGAAGCGCAGGCGCACGCCCTCGGTGCCCATCAGCTCCACGTACTGCCGCGTCAACGCGGCCTTGGGTTCGGTCAGGATGCGCACGAAATCGTCCTTGCTGAGCGCACTCAACTCGACCCGGATCGGAAAGCGGCCCTGCATCTCGGGGATCAGGTCGCTGGGCTTGGCGAGGTGAAACGCGCCGGAGGCGATGAACAGGATGTGGTCGGTCTTCACCGGGCCGTACTTGGTGCTGACCGTGGAGCCTTCCACCAGCGGCAGCAGATCGCGCTGCACGCCCTCGCGCGAGACGTCCGCGCCCATGCCCTCGCTGCGCTTGGCCACCTTGTCGATCTCGTCGATGAAGACGATGCCGTGCTGCTCGCAGGCCTCGATCGCCGCTTCGCGCACATCGTCCTCGTTGACCAGCTTGCCGGCCTCTTCCTCGGTCAGCAGCGTACGCGCGGCCTGGATGCTCAGGGTCTTCTTGTGGGTGCGGTTGCCGGCGAGCTGGGAGAACATCGAGCGCAACTGCTGGCCCATTTCCTCCATGCCCGGCGGCGCCATGATGTCCACGCCCATGTTGACCGCGGTTTCGATTTCGATCTCGCGACGATCCAGCTCGCCCGCGCGCAGTTGCTGGCGCAGCTTGCGACGGGTGTCGCTCTCCACCCGCGAGGGTTCGTCGCGGGTCGCCTCGTCGATGTTGAAGCCGAAGCTGCTCCCCGCATCGCGCTGCGGCAGCAGGGCATCGAGGATGCGGTCCTCGGCACGCTCCTCGGCCTGCGTGCGCACGCGCTGCTTGGCCTGCTCGCGGTACAGCTTGACCGCGGAATCGGCGAGGTCGCGGATGATCTGCTCGACGTCCTTGCCGACGTAGCCGACTTCTGTGAAGCGGGTCGCCTCGACCTTGACGAACGGCGCATTGGCGAGCGTCGCCAGGCGCCGCGCGATCTCGGTCTTGCCGACCCCGGTCGGGCCAATCATGAGGATGTTCTTCGGGCTGACCTCGCGGCGCATGTCCGCGTCCAGCTGCATGCGCCGCCAGCGGTTGCGCAGGGCGATGGCGACCGCGCGCTTGGCGTCCTGCTGGCCGATGATGTGGCGGTCGAGTTCGGCGACGATCTCGCGCGGGGTCATGGAGGCGGAACTGTTGTCGATCTTCTGCATGGTCATGGCGTCTCGGGTCGCACGGCGGTGCCGGGCAGCGGGCGGCTCAGAGTTCTTCCAGCACGATGTTGCGGTTGGTGTAGATGCACACGTCACCGGCAATCTGCAGCGCTTCCTGCGCGATCTCGCGCGCCGACAACGCGGTATGCGCGAGCAGGGCGCGCGCCGCGGACAGCGCGTACATGCCACCGGAGCCGATCGCGATCAGGCCATCCTCCGGCTCGATCACGTCGCCGGTGCCGCTGATGATCAGCGAGGTGTCCCTGTCGGCCACCGCCAGCAGCGCCTCGAGCTTGCCCAGGCGCCGTTCGGTGCGCCAGTCCTTGGCCATTTCGACCGCGGCGCGGGTCAGCTGGCCGTGCTTCTGCAGCTTGGCCTCGAACAGCTCGAACAGGGTGAACGCATCGGCCGCGGCACCGGCAAAACCGGCCAGCACCTGGCCGTTCTCGCCCAGGCGGCGCACCTTGCGCGCATTGGACTTCATCACCGTATGGCCGAGCGTGACCTGGCCATCGCCGGCGATCACCACCCTGTCGTCGCGGCGCACCGAGACGATGGTGGTGGCGTGGAACACATTGGGATTGTCACTGGGATGCATGTGGCCTCCGCGTCGAGTGATACAGATGGGGGCGTGCGCCGCGGGTTCAAGCCGATGCCGGACTCGCGGCGAGGCCACAGGCGGCGGCGGTCATCGCCAGCGAGCGCATGCGCGCGGCGTGGTCGAACACGTTGCAGGTGAGGATGATCTCGTCGGCGGCGTGCCGGCCTGCGAAGGCGCGGATGTCGCTGGCGACCTGCTCCGGCGTGCCGATCGCCGAACAGGCCAGCGCCTGCGCCAGCCCCGCCTGTTCCTGCGGCGTGCACAGCGCGTCCATCGCCTCGGCCGACGCCAGCGGCGGCGGCATGCGCCCGGCCTGTCCGCGGCGCAGGCGCAGGAACGCCTGCTGCTGGGTGGTGAACAGGCGCCGTGCCTCCGCATCGCTTTCGGCGGCGATCGCGTTCATCGCCAGCATCACCCGCGGCGCCGACAGCCGCAGCGACGGCCGGAAACCTTCGCGATACACCGCCAGCGCCTGCTCCAGCATCTGCGGGGCGAAGTGCGAGGCGAACGCATACGGCAGGCCCAGGCGCGCCGCGAGCTGGGCACCGAACAGGCTGGAGCCGAGAATCCATACCTCGACCTCCTCGCCGGCACCGGGTACCGCCTGCACCGGCTGCCCCGGCTGTGCGGGCTCGAACAGCGACAGCAGTTCGATCACGTCCTGCGGGAACTCCTCGGCGCTCTGGTAATACCGGCGCAGCGCCTGTGCCGCCGCCTGGTCGGTGCCCGGCGCACGCCCGAGGCCGAGATCGATGCGCCGCGGATGCAACGCCGCCAGCGTGCCGAACTGCTCGGCCACCTGCAGCGGCGCGTGGTTGGGCAGCATGATGCCGCCGGCACCGACGCGGATGCGCGAGGTCGCCTGCGCGACATGGCCGATCAGCACCGCCGTCGCGGCGCTGGCGATGCCGGGCATGTTGTGGTGCTCGGCCAGCCAGTAGCGCGCATAGCCGCAGGCCTCCGCCTGGCGCGCCAGCTCGGCGCTGTTGGCAAAGGTCTCGGCCGCACTGCCGCCTTCGATGATCGGGGCGAGGTCGAGGATGGAAAGAGCAAGCATCGTCATCTCCTGTCCGCTGCCGGAACGAATGCACGCGCACTCATGCCACGCGCCTTGGCATGACATGGTGGCGCAACGGCGGCGATGCAATCGCGCGCCTGCCACGGCCTTTCGCCGCCTGCAACGGCGGGTTACGCTGGCCGTGCCAACCATATCCCCCGGGACAAGGACACGACATGACGTTGATCGCGAAAAAGGCGGCGTTTGCGCTGCTGCTGTTTGCATGCGCCGGCCTTGCGCAGGCTGCCGAGCCGGTGGCGCGGGTCCGCGTTGCCTTCGATCGCCACGGCATCACCGACTCGCATGCCGAGGGTCTGGCCGACATCGCCAGCGGGCGCGCGATAAGTGCCGACGACCCGGCACGCATCGCCTCGGTGAGCAAGCTCGCCGCCGCGATCGGCGTGATGCGTCTGGTCGAGCAGGGCAAGCTGAAGCTGGATCAGGACGTCTCGCAGCAACTGGGTTGGGCCCTGCGCAACCCGGCGCATCCCGAAGTGCCGATCACCCTGCGCATGCTGCTCTCGCATACCTCCAGCCTGACCGACAACGCCGGCTACTGGAACGTGCCGCTGGATGGCGACATCCGCTCCATTCTCGGCAAGGAGGCGGCGTGGGACACCACGCACGCGCCGGGCCGCTTCTTCCGCTACAGCAACCTCAACTTCCCCCTCATCGCCCAGGTCATGGAACGCGCCAGCGGCGAGCGCTTCGACCGGCTGATGCGGCGCCTGGTGTTCGAGCCGCTGAAGATCGATGCCTGCCACAACTGGTCGGGCTGCAGCGACGAAGCGATCGCGCGCGCCGTGGTGCTGTACGACACCGAGCGCAAGCCGCAGGTGGACAATCTGCAAGGCCGTCGACCGGAATGCCCGGTGATGCGCAGCGCTGATGGCGGCTGCGACATCGACGCGCACTGGCGGCCCGGTTCCAACGGTGCGATGTTCGGGCCGCAGGGCAGCATGCGCATCTCCGCCAACGGCCTGGCACGCATTGGCCGCATGCTGCTCAACAACGGCCGGCTCGATGGCGTGCGCGTGCTCAAGCGCCGCTCGGTGCGCCAGCTGCTGACTCCGATGTGGGTCTATGACGGTCACAACGGGGTGATCGGCGAGGAGGACGAACCCGATCGCGGCGGCTTCTTCTGCGCGTACGGCCTCGCCACCCAGCACATCGCGCGTGGCGATGGCCGCGAATGCCGCGACGACCTGTTCGGCGACGCCCGCCCGCGGGTGGGCCATTCCGGCAACGCCTACGGCCTGCTCTCCGGCCTGTGGATCGACCCCAGGGCCGGCACCGGCGTGGCCTACTTCGCCACCGGCGTGCCCAACGACTCCACCGGCCAGCACTCGGCCTTCAGCCACATCGAGGAGCAGGGCGCCAGCGGCTGGTGACGCCCCTTCGGCGGCAGCACGTGCACGCCGCCGCGAACACGCCACGCGGCCCGCCTGTTCAGGCGTACAGCGGGTACGGCGTGTCGCTGGCGATGCCCCAGGTCTTGTTGGCGCGGGCCACGTCCTTGGCGGTGAGCTTGCCGTCCTCGGCCAGCGCGTGCACCGCGGCCTGGGCGATGTGGAAGCGATCGACCTCGAAGTGGCGGCGCAGGTTGGCGCGGGTGTCGGAGCGGCCGAAGCCGTCGGTGCCCAGCACCACGTAGCGCATCGGCACGAACTCGCGGATCTGGTTGGCGAAGCTGCGCACGTAGTCGGTGGCGGCGATCGCCGGGCCGGCGCGGCCTTCGAGCAGTTCCGTCACGTAGGGCACGCGACGCTGCTTCGCTTCCGGGTTCAGCCGGTTGTGGCGGACCGCCTCCTCACCGTCGCGCGCCAGCTCGGTGAAGCTGGGGCATGACCAGATGTCGGCCTTGATGCCGAACTCCTTGTCCAGCAGCTCGGCCGCGGCGATCGCCTCGCGCAGGATCGTGCCCGAACCCATCAGCTGCACCCGCAGCTCGCCCTTCTTCGCCTTGCCGGCATCGCTGAGCAGGTACATGCCCTTGATGATGCCCTCGGCACTGCCCTCGGGCATTTCCGGGTGCGGGTAGTTCTCGTTCATCAGGGTCAGGTACCAATACTCGTCGCGCTGTTCGGCCAGCATGCGCTGCATGCCGTGCTGCAGGAGGGTGACCACTTCGTAATGGAAGGTGGGGTCGTAGCTGCGGCAGTTGGGGATGAAGCTGGCCTGCAACTGGCTCTGCCCGTCCTCGTGCTGCAGGCCCTCGCCATTGAGCGTGGTGCGCCCGGCGGTGGCGCCGAGCAGGAAGCCGCGTGCACGCATGTCGGCGGCCTGCCAGGCGGCATCGCCGACGCGCTGGAAGCCGAACATCGAGTAGTAGATGTAGAACGGCAGCATCTGCAGGTCGTTCACGCTGTAGCTGGTGGCCGAGGCCAGCCAGGAGGCGAACGCACCGGCCTCGGTGATGCCTTCCTGCAGCACCTGACCGGCCTGGTCCTCGCGATAGAACATCAGCTGGTCGGCATCCACCGGCTTGTACTTCTGCCCCTGCGGGGCGTAGATGCCGAGCTGGCGGAACAGCCCTTCCATGCCGAAGGTGCGCGCCTCGTCGGCGACGATCGGCACGCAGCGCGGGCCGATCTGCTTGTCGCGCAACACCACCGCCAGCGCCTGCACGAAGGCCATGGTGGTGCTGATCTCGCGCTCGCCGGTGGCCTTGGTCAGGCGCTCGAATGCCTCCAGCCCCGGCACCTGCAGCGAATCGCTGGCCTTGCGCCGGCGCTGCGGCAGGAAGCCGCCCAGCGCGCGGCGGCGCTCGAGCATGTATTCCACTTCCGGCGAATCCTTGCCCGGGTGCAGGAACGGCACCGCGCCGTCGGCGAACGCTTCGTCGGGGATGTCGAGCTTGAAGCGGTCGCGGAAGATGCGCACCGCATCGTCGTCCAGCTTCTTTGTCTGGTGGGTCGGGTTCAGCGCCTCGCCGGCCGCACCCATGCCATAGCCCTTGACCGTCTTGGCCAGGATCACGGTCGGCATGCCTTCCTGCTTCATCGCCGCTTGGTAGGCCGCGTGCACCTTGTGCGGATCGTGGCCGCCGCGGTTCAGGCGCCAGATGTCCTCGTCGCTCATGTTGGCGACCAGCGCGGCGGTTTCCGGGTACTTGCCGAAGAAGTGCTCGCGCGTGTAGGCGCCGCCGAAGGCCTTGCAGTTCTGGTACTCGCCATCGACGGTTTCCATCATCAGCTTCTTCAGCATGCCGTCGCGATCGGCCGCCAGCAGCGGATCCCAGTAGCTGCCCCAGACCAGCTTGATCACGTTCCAGCCGGCGCCGCGGAACTGGCCTTCCAGTTCCTGGATGATCTTGCCGTTGCCGCGCACCGGCCCGTCCAGGCGCTGCAGGTTGCAGTTGATCACGAACACCAGGTTGTCCAGGCCTTCGCGCCCGGCGACCGAGATCGCGCCCAGCGATTCGGGCTCGTCGGTTTCGCCATCGCCCATGAAGCACCACACCTTGCGGTCGGTCTTCGGCATCAGGCCGCGCGCCTCGAGGTACTTCCAGTTGCGCGCCTGATAGATCGCGGCGATCGGCCCCAGCCCCATCGATACCGTGGCGGTCTGCCAGAAATCCGGCATCAGCCACGGGTGCGGATAGGAACTGATGCCCTGACCATCGACCTCCATGCGGAAGTTGTCGAGCTGCGATTCGCTGATGCGGCCTTCGAGGAAGGCGCGGGCGTAGATGCCGGGCGAGCTGTGGCCCTGGATGTACAGCAAATCACCCGGGTGATCAGCCGAGGGCGCGCGCCAGAAGTGGTTGAAGCCGACGTCGTAGAGCGTGGCCGAGGAGGCGAAGCTGGCGATGTGGCCACCCAGCTCGCCGGGCTTGCGGTTGGCGCGCACCACCATCGCCATCGCGTTCCAGCGGATCATCGAACGGATGCGCCATTCCATCTGCGCATCGCCGGGCATCTTCGATTCCAGGTGCGCGGGGATGGTGTTGATGTAGTCGGTGGTCGGCGCGAACGGCATGTGCGCACCGGCACGACGGGTCAGCTCGACCATGCCCTGCAACAGCTGGTGGGCGCGCTCGGGGCCGCGCTGGTCGATCACCGCCTTGATCGACTCGACCCATTCGCGGGTTTCGGTCGGATCCGGATCGTCGTGCAGGATTTCGCTCAGCCAGTTCATGCGCGCACCGCTCAGTTCAGCTTGGGAACTGACGAGTCTAGCAAGCAGGCCGTACGCTCCGTGTTGCAGCGCAATTTTACCCGGGGGTTATTTGCGAATGTGGTTTCCCGCTGCCCGGGCGGCGCGCAAGCCGCCCGGCAGTGGGCCTCAGCGCTGGCGTGCGGCGCGGATCTGCGCATCCACCGCGGCGATCGCGGTCATGTTGACCACCCGCCGCGGAGTGGCCGCCTGGGTCAGGATGTGCGCCGGCTTGTCCAGGCCCATCAGGATCGGCCCCAGCGCGACGCCACCGGTGGCGACGCGGATCAGGTTGTAGCCGATGTTGGCCGCGTCCAGGTTCGGCATCACCAGCAGATTGGCGCGCCCCTTGAGCGTGGTGTTGGGGAAGATCCGATGGCGCAGGACTTCGTCCCAGGCGGTGTCCGCCATCATCTCGCCGTCGAGGTTGAGCTTGGGTGCACGCGCCAGCACCAGTTCGCGCACGCGTCGCATCTTGGTCGACGAAGCATCACCGTGGCTGCCGAAATTGCTGTGCGAGAGCAGCGCGATACGCGGCTCGACGCCGAACTGCTTGAGCCGCCACGCCGCCTGCAAGGTGGCCTCGGCGATCTGCTCGGCCGTCGGGTCGGGCTGCACATGGGTGTCGGTGAAGAACCACGCACCGTGGTCGTTGATCACCCCGGTCATGGCCGAGGTGCCGGTGATCCCGGGCTCGAAATCGAACACCGAGCGCAGATAGCCGAGCTTCTTGTGGAAGCGTCCGACCAGGCCGCAGATCATCGCGTCGGCGTCGCCGCGTTCGACCATCAGGGCCGCCACCAGCGTGGAACGCGAGCGCACCAGGGTCTTGGCCGCTTCTTCGCTGATGCCGTTGCGCTCATTGCGGCGGTGGTAGTGCTGCCAGTAATCGTTGAAGCGCGGATCGTCGTCGAGGTTGACCAGCTCGTAGTCCTCGCCCGCGCGCAGACGCAGGCCGAGCTTCTCGATCCGATTCTCGATCACCGCCGGGCGGCCGATCAGGATCGGGCGCGCCAGCGTCTCGTCGACCACGATCTGCACCGCGCGCAGCACGGTGTATTCCTCGCCCTCGGCATAGGCGATGCGCTTGATGTCCGAACGCGCACGCTCGTACACCGGCTTCATCATCAGGCCGGTCTTGTGGATGAACTGGGCGAGGCGCTCCTCGTAGGCCGGCATGTCCGTGATCGGGCGCCGCGCCACGCCCGACTCCATCGCCGCACGCGCCACCGCCGGTGCGACCACCTGGATCAGGCGCGGATCGAACGGCCGCGGGATCAGGTATTCACGGCCGAAACGCGGAATCTCGTTGCCGTAGGCGCTGCCCAGGTCACTGGCTTCCATCCGTGCCAGCGCGGCGATCGCACGCACGCAGGCCAGCTTCATCGCCTCGTTGATCTCGGTCGCGCCCACGTCCAGCGCACCGCGGAAGATGTAGGGGAAACACAGCGCGTTGTTGACCTGGTTCGGGTAGTCGCTGCGGCCGGTGGCGATGATCGCGTCCGGACGCACCGCCTGCGCGTCCTCGGGCAGGATTTCCGGGTGCGGGTTGGCCAGCGCGAGGATGATCGGCTGCTCGGCCATGGTCTGCACCATCTCCGGCTTGAGGATGCCGCCGGCGGACAGGCCGAGGAACACGTCGCTGCCGGCGACGATCTCCTCCAGGCTGCGCGCGTCGGTGTCGCTGGCGTAGCGCGCCTTGTCCGGGTCGAGGTTGGGGCGCCCGTGGTAAATCACGCCTTCGCGGTCGAACGCGGTGATGTTCTCGCGCCGCGCGCCAAGCGCGACGAGCATGTCGAGGCAGGCGATGCCGGCGGCACCGGCACCGGTGGTGGCGATGCGCACGTCCTCGATCTTCTTGCCGGCCACTTCCAGCGCGTTGGTCACCGCGGCGCCGACGATGATCGCGGTGCCGTGCTGATCGTCGTGGAACACCGGGATCTTCATCCGCTCGCGCAGCTTGCGCTCGACGATGAAGCACTCCGGCGCCTTGATGTCCTCGAGATTGATGCCACCGAAGGTCGGCTCCAGCGAGGCGATGATCTCGACCAGCTTGTCCGGATCGCGCTCGTCGATCTCGATGTCGAACACGTCGATGTCGGCGAACTTCTTGAACAGCACGCCCTTGCCTTCCATCACCGGCTTGCCGGCCAAGGGACCGATGTCGCCCAGGCCCAGCACCGCGGTACCGTTGGTGATCACCGCCACCAGGTTGCCGCGCGCGGTGACGTCGCTGGCGACGTTCGGGTCCTCCACGATCGCCTCGCAGGCATAGGCCACGCCGGGGGAATAGGCCAGCGACAGGTCGCGCTGCGTGACCATGGCCTTGGTTGCCGTCACCTTGATTTTGCCCGGCGGAAACTGCCGGTGATATTCGAGTGCGGCTTTCTTGAAATCGTCCTGGCTGGCCATGGGCATCCGTCACAATCGGTCCACCCGCATTCTACCCACCTCGCGCCACTGTCTTGCGTCGTGCATGGCAACAGGGCACCGTTGGCGGGGCCCTGCAACTCCACGACCGCATGAGCAAGCCGCGCTGGCCAACCCTTTTCCGCTTCATCCGGGCAGTGCGCCGGACGATTCCGGCGGCAACCGCCGTGGCCGGGATCGCCCGTGCACCTCGCTGCGCGTTGGCGGATTCCGCGACCGCAGATGTCGCCGCGACGCCGTCGCATGCATCGTGGATCATCTGCCGGTGACCTGCCTGTGACCCTTCCCATGGTGATGACATGATCAAACTCGACCCGGTGCAGACACTCGCCTTCGCCGGCGTGGTGCTGATGCTCGGCTACTGGCTGTGCCAGCGCATCGGCGTGCTGCAGCGCTACAGCATTCCCGAACCGGTGGTGGGCGGACTGGTGATCGCCCTCGTCGCTTGGGCCGCGCATTCGCGCGGCGCCACCCTGTTCCAGCTCGATACTTCGCTGCAATCGGCATTGATGATCGCCTTCTTCACCAGCGTCGGCTTCAACGCCAGCCTGTCCCTGCTCAAGGTCAGCGGGCCGCAGGTGGCGCTGTTCCTGCTGATCTGCAGCGTGTTCGCCACGGTGCAGAACCTGGTCGGCATCAGTGTGGCCACGGTGTTCGGCCTGCATCCGATGTTCGGCGTGCTGGCCGGCTCTGCCACCCTCACCGGCGGCCCGGCCACCGGCCTGGCCTTCGCCCCGCTGTTCGAGCAGGCCGGGGTGCGCGGCGCCGATTCCATCGCGGTGACCGCGGCCATGGCCGGCATCGTGCTGGGCGGGCTGGTCGGCGGCCCGGTGGTCACCCGGCTGATCGGCCGCGCCGGCATCCGTGTGCCCGGCGCGGCGACGCCGAAGGACGCCGGCGACGCCCCGGCGCAGGACCTCGCGCTGGTGCCGGCCGACGAGCACGAACGCGAGCACATCGCGCTCAAGAGCATCGTGCTGATGCTGGTCGCGCTGTGGATCGGCTCGGTGATCGACGGCTGGCTGAAGTCGCATGCGATCACCCTGCCGGCCTACATCGGCGCGATGATGGTCGGCGCGATCGTGCGCAACATCGATGACTACACCGGCTGGTTCGGGCTGTCGATGAAGACCACCGACATGATCGGCAACATCTGCCTGGCCCTGTTCCTCGCGGTCGCGCTGATGAACCTCAAACTGTGGGAACTGGCGGGCCTCGCCCTGCCGCTGCTGGTCATCCTCGCCGTGCAGCTGGTGCTGGTGGTGCTGGTGGCCGGCCCGGTGTACCGGTTGATGGGACGCGACTACGATGGCGCGGTGATGGCCGGTGGCTTCATCGGCTTCATGCTCGGCACCACTGCCAACGCGATGGCGGTGATGCAGAAACTGGTGCAGCGCTTCGGTGCGGCGCCGCGCGCATGGATGGTGGCGCCGCTGGTGGGCGCGTTCTTCATCGACTTCACCAACGCGCTGATCATCACCGGCTTCATCAACTTCTGGCCGCAGTGATGCGTGTCGTCTCGTCGCGCGCGCCGCGACGGTCAGCCCATTCCCGACCACCGACTTCACGTCGGTGGTCGGGATGCCTGGCGCGCGGCGAGGCTGTCAGCCGCGGCGGCCAGCTCGTCACGCAGCTTGAGGTAGTTGGCAAGCCGTGCGGGGTCGAGCTGCCCGGCGGCCACCGCCGCGCGCAGCGCGCAGCCGGGCTCGACCCGATGGCGGCAGTCGCGGAAGCGGCATTCGCCGGCAAGCGCTTCGATGTCGTCGAATCCCGCCTGATCCAGGCGCTCCTCGCCGGTGGGCTTGAGTTCACGCATGCCGGGGGTATCGATCAGACAGGCACCGGCAGGCAGCACCATCAGCGCGCGATGGGTGGTGGTGTGGCGCCCACGCGCATCACGCGCGCGCACTTGCGCGGTCTTCATCCGCGCCTCGCCCAGCAGGGTATTGGTCAGCGTGGACTTGCCCGCGCCGGAGGAACCGACCAGTGCCACCGTTTGCCCGTGCCCCAGCCACGGCTGCAATGCCGCCAAACTGTCCTCCTCGCGCGCATTGATCGCACGCAGCGGCACCTGTTGTGCCGCGAGGCTGGCCAGCGCCGCCAGCGCGCCGGGCACGTCGTCGGCGAGATCACGCTTGGTCAGCACCACCACCGGCTGCACGCCGCTGCCCTTGAGCAACAGCAGGTAGCGTTCGATGCGGCGCGGGTTGAAGTCGGCATCCAGGCCAGTGACCACGAACACCGTGTCCACGTTGGCGGCGATCAGTTGCTGCCGGTAGTGCTCGCCGGCGGCCGCGCGCTTGACCAAGCTCCAGCGTGGCAGCAGCGCCACGATGCGCGCGGCAGCGCCCTCGCCTTCGACCAGCACCCAGTCGCCGACCGCGGCGCGCGACTGCGGCGGGCAACGCGGGCGCTGCCACCCGGGCAGCGACTGCGCCGGCCAGGCTTCGTCCGCCGCGCGTGCCAGCAGGTAGCCCGAGCGATGCTGCTCCACCACCCGCGCCGGGCGCGCCGCCGGGTGCGCCGCGATCAGGTCCGCCCACTGCGCGGGCTGGCGCGCGGCATCGGGCCAGCCGATCACCGCCAGCGCGGCAGCGGCATCGCTCACGGATGGGCAGGGTCATGGGGCATGTGCGGATTCTAGCGAGCGCGGCCTGCCCGCCGCTGGCGCGGCATTTTCCATTACGCTTGCCAACGCCTCCCGATTCGTCTGCCCGCGCCATGCCCCAGTCCGCACTCGTCACCCGCCATCGCCTGTCCGAGGTGCGCTACGAAATCCGTGGCGAACTGGCGCGCCGTGCACGCGACATGGAGCAGCAGGGGCATGAGCTGATCAAGCTCAACATCGGCAATCCCGGCGCCTTCGGTTTCCGCGCGCCCGAGCACCTGCAACGCGCCATCGCCGGGCAGATCCATGCCACCGATCCGTATACCCACCAGCAGGGCCTGCTCGAGGCGCGCGCGGCGATCGCCGATTTCCACCGTGCACGCGGCACGCCCAACGCCGCACCGGAGCGGGTGTTCATCGGCAACGGGGTGAGCGAGTTGATCGACCTCGCCCTGCGCGCCTTGCTCAACCCCGGCGACGAGGTGCTGTTGCCCTCGCCCGATTACCCGCTGTGGTCGGCCGCGACCATCCTCAACGACGGCCGCCCGGTGTACTACCCGTGCCGCCCGGAAAACGGCTTCCTGCCCGACCCCGAGGAAGTCGAGCGCCTGATCTCCAGCCGCACCCGTGCGCTCGTGTTGATCAATCCGAACAACCCGACCGGCGCCAGTTATCCGCGCGAATTGCTGGAGCGTCTGGTCGCCATCGCCGGCAAGTACCGCCTGGTGCTGATGGCGGACGAGATCTACGACCACATCGTGTACGACGATGCCACCTTCCAGCCGCTGGCCCCGCTGGCCGGCGACCTGCCCTGCCTGTCGCTGGGCGGGCTGAGCAAGGTGCATCGCGCCTGCGGCTGGCGCGTCGGCTGGGGACTGCTCTCGGGCGACCCGACGGTGATCGGCCCGTTCCACCATGCGCTCGACCTGCTCGGTGCGCTGCGCCTGTGCGCCAACGTGCCGGGCCAGTTCGCGATCGCGGCCGCACTGCAGGGCGCCGACACCATCAGTGCACTGACCGCGCCCGGCGGCCGGCTGCACGAAACCCGGCGTGCGCTGATCGAAGCCTGCGAAGCCAGCCCGCATCTGCAACTGGTGGCACCGCAGGCGGCACTGTACGGCTTCCCGCAGGTGGTGGGCGAAGCCGCGCGGGATTTCGACGACCATCGCTTCGCGTTGCAACTGCTGGAGCAGGAGCAGGTGCTGATCGTGCCCGGGTCCAGCTTCAACGTGCCCTACCGCGACCACTTCCGCGTCACCCTGCTGCCCGAGGCCGCGGTGCTGCGCGAAGTGTTCACCCGCATCGACCGCGTGCTGGCGCGGCATGCCGACGCCGCGCGCGTGCACGGCGCGCATGGCTGACACCGGCACATGGTATTGCTGAGCCCATCCGCAGCGGAGCATCGAGCATGAGCACCCTGGCCTACCTCGCCCTGGGCGACAGTTACAGCATCGGCGAAGGCGTGGACGCGGCCGATGCCTGGCCGTTCCAGCTGGCTGCGGCACTGCGCCAGCTGAACCTGCCACTGCGCGACCCGCGCATCATCGCCACCACCGGCTGGACCACCGACGAATTGGCACATGCGCTGGACGAGGCCGCGCCGGAGCCGGGCGGCTGGGACCTGGTCAGCCTGCAGATCGGCGTCAACGACCAGTACCGTGGCCGTGCACTGCCCGAATTCGCCACCGGCTTCGACGCCCTGCTGCAGCGCGCGACGCGGTTGTGCCGGCACGGCGCGCGCGGGGTGCTGGTGCTGAGCATCCCGGATTGGGGCGGCACCCCGTTCGCTGCCCGCGAGGGGCGTGATCCGGCGCAGGTGAGCCGGCAACTGGATGACTACAACGCGCACATCGACACCGTGTGCCGTGCGCATGGCATCTGCCTGGTCGATGTCACCGCGGCGAGCCGCACGTTCGCCGATGACGCGGACATGCTGGTCGCCGATGGCCTGCATCCCTCGGCGCGGCAGTACGCCCACTGGACCCGCATCGCGCTGGCGCCGGCGCGCGCGTTGCTGGATGCACTGGCATGAGCGGCGATGCACGCGCGATGGCACGCGCCTTCCTCGATCCGCAGCGGCCATTCGACCGCCACCACTATTACTACGCGCGCAGCAAGCTGGCGACCGACCCGCTGTACGACGGCGTGCTCGATGCATTGCAGGGCTGCGACGCGCCGCTGCTCGACATCGGCTGCGGCATCGGCCTGCTGCTGCATGCGCTGCGCGCGGCGGGCCGCGACATGCCCTACCACGGTACCGATCTCGACCCGCGCAAGATCGCGCAGGCGCGTGCCGGCATGGCGCGGGCGGGACTGGAGAACGCGCAGTTCAGCCAGGGCGATGCCGGCGCCGGCCTGCCCGCGCACAGCGGCAGCGTCGCCCTGCTCGACGTGCTGCAATTCCTGCCCGACGATGCGGCGCGCAGCGAACTGCTCAAGCAGATCATCGCGCGGCTGGCACCGGGCGGTCGGCTGGTGATGCGCACCGGGCTTGCCGATGGCAGCCCGCGCGCCGGCTTCACCCGGCTGGTGGACCGGCTCTCCGCGCTGTGGGGCTGGATGCCGATCCGGCCCAGCCGCCTGCCGCAACGCGACTGGCTGGAGCAGGCGCTGCGCGATGCCGGCCTGCAGCCCGAGTTCACCCTGTGGCGTGGACGCACCCCGTTCAACAACTGGCTGGTGGTGGCCGAGCGCGGCACCGGCTGAGGCAAACGCCGGCCTCGTCACCGCGCCGCGCGCAACGCCCACACGCCGGCGGCCTCAGTCGCCCGGCGGCAGCACCGCGCGCAGGCCGCGCCGTTCCAGTTCCTCCAGCACCCGGCGCAGGATCTCGACATGACGTCCGTCCGCGCCGCCTTCGTGCAGCAGCACGATCGCACCCGGCTTCAACTGCGGCGCCAGCCTGGCCAGTACCCGTTGCGGGGGGTATCCCACGCCATCGAAGCCGCGCGCACTCCAGGCCACGCGCGCCAGCCCGAGGTCACGCAGCGGCGCCTGCACGAAGGGATTGCTCATCCCGACCACGGCGCGGAACCAGCGCGGCGCACGTCCGGCCAGCGCGGTCAGTGTGGCCTGCGCCTGTTCGATCTGCGCCCGCATGCGGCGCGGGCCCAGTGCCCAGAACCAGGCCTGCGGATGGCTGTGGCTGTGATTGCCGATGTCATGCCCACGATGCACGATTTCGGCCACCAGCTGCGGCTGCGCCGCGGCGCGTTGCGCGACGAGGAAGAAGGTGGCCCTGGCGCCGAATTCGTCGAGCAGGTCAAGCAACGCCGGGGTGTCCGCCGAAGGGCCATCATCAATGGTCAGCCAGACCTCGGGTGCCTGCGTGGGCAGGCGGCACAGCACCGGGCCATACAGCCGCGAGTACGGCCACAGCACGCCCCACCAGAACGGCAGATGCGAGAGCACCATCAACGGCAGGCCGATGCGCCAGCCCCAGCCCCAGCGCCAGCCGACCAGCAGCACCAGCAGCTGGCTTGCGATCAGCCACCCCCACCAGCGATGCGGATGGCGCGGCGGTTGGTGAAGCGCGTCGGCCGGCATCGGCGCATGATGCCACGCCGCTTGCGCGGTGCAGCGTAAAATCGGGGGAATCAACCGGAGTTTCGTCATGTCCCTCGATCCCGCCCTGCGCCAACGCATCCACGACCTGCTCGCCGCCGAACGCGTGGTGTTGTTCATGAAGGGCCAGCCCGATGCGCCGCAGTGCGGCTTTTCCGCGGCCGCCGCCGGCGCGCTGCAGGACCTCGGCGTGGAATTCGCACATGTCGACGTGCTGGCCGATGGCGACATCCGCGAAGGCATCAAGCTCTACGGCGACTGGCCGACCATCCCGCAGCTGTACATCGATGGCGAACTGGTCGGCGGCAGCGACATCGTGCTGCAGATGGCGGCCAGCGGCGAGCTGCATGCCGCGCTCGGCCTGCCGCCGCCGGATCGCACGCCGCCCAAGGTCAGCCTGACCCCAAGCGCGGTGGCGATGCTGAAGCAGGCCATCGCCAACGCAGGCGGCGGGCATGTGGTGGAAATCGCCATCGACCGCCAGTTCCGCACCAAGCTGCACCTGGTCGAAGCGGATGCACAGGCAGTGCGCGTCGAAGTCGAGGGCGTACCGCTGCAATTCGCCCTGGCCGACCTGCGTCGCGCCGATGGCCTCAGCCTCGACCATGTCGATGACGCGCGCGGCAAGGGCCTGGTCATCCACAATCCGAACGCGCCGGCGCCGGTGCGCGAACTGAGCCCGGCGCAGGTGGCCGAGCGCGTGCGTGCCGGCCAGTTGACCCTCGTCGACGTGCGCCCGCGCGAGGAACGCATGCTGGCCCCGGCACCGGTCGCGCACCGCCATTTCGACGACGGTCTGGCCGCGATCGAAGCACTGGACAAGACCACGCCGATCGCCTTCCTGTGCGCGGTGGGCGGCCGCAGCGGCCAGGTCGCCGAGCACTTCCGCCAACGCGGCTTCCGCGAGGTCTACAACGTCAGCGGTGGCATCGAGGCCTGGAGCGAAAGCGGCGACGCCTGACGCCGGCGCTCATCGGCGCACGTCTCAGAAACCGCCGCCGGCCTCCAGCCACGCCTGCTCCTCCGGCGTGCTGACCCGGCCCAGCGCGGCATTGCGATGCGGGAAACGACCGAAGCGCTCGATCACCTCGCGATGGCGCAGCGCGTAGTCGTACATCACGTCATCGCCCAGCGCGGCGAACAGCTCCACCGCGCGATGCTGGTCGGCCATCGCCTCGGAATGCTCGAACGGCAGGTAGAAAAAGCCGCGCAACGCGGCTTCGCACTGCGCGTCATGCCCCGCTTGCAGCGCTTTGAGCGCATAGCGGCGGGCCAGGCCATCGGTGGCGAAGGCATGCCCGCTGCCGCGGAAGATGTTGCGCGGGATCTGGTCGAGCAGCAGGATCAGCGCCAGCGCCGACTCCGCCTCGTCCAGCCATGCCTCGCATTCGCGACGCGCCGCCGCGTGGTGCGCGTCCGCGAAACGCCGCCGGCATTCGGCATCGAACGCTTCGCCGCCGTTGAACCATTTTTCGCGTCCGGCCTCGCGCCAGAAGCCGACCACTTCGCTTGCCAGGACCATCGCCATGCGCTGCTCCATTGCCGATCAAGCGCAGTCTAGCCGTTGCCGACCCTGACTTTCGTCATGCTTGGCAGCATCGGCGCCAGCGGCTAGGGTGAAATTCCTGCCCCGGGGAAGCTCCCAATGCACAAGACCGCCCTCGCCGCCTGTGCGGCTCTGCTGTTGTCGGCCTGCGCCAGCAGCCCGCGCAGCGACGCACCTGCCTCTACTGATGCGCGCGTCGCACGGCCCGCCTCGTTCACCGACGATCCCTACCCCAGCACCTACCAGCGCATCGCGTCGCCACCTGTGTTGCTGGCTGGCGCCACCGTGCTCGATGGCGCCGGCGCGCGGCTGGAGAATGCCGACGTGCTGATGCGCGATGGCCGCATCGTCGCGGTCGGCCCGACCCTGGAGGCACCGGCGGATGCGCTGCGGGTGGACGCGCGCGGCAAATGGGTCACCCCCGGCATCATCGACATCCATTCCCACCTCGGCGTGTACCCGAGCCCGGCCGCCTCGGCGCACAGCGACGGCAACGAAGCCACCGCACCGGTCACCGCGCAGGTGTGGGCCGAACATTCGGTGTGGCCGCAGGATCCGGGTTTCGAAACCGCGCTGGCTGGCGGCGTGACCAGCCTGCAGATCCTGCCCGGCTCGGCCAACCTGATCGGTGGCCGCGGCGTGACCCTGAAGAACGTGCCCGCCGCCACCTACCAGCAGATGAAATTTCCCGGTGCACCATGGGGACTGAAGATGGCCTGCGGCGAAAACCCCAAGCGCGTGTACGGCAGCAAGGGCGGCCCGTCCACCCGCATGGGCAACATCGCCGGCTTCCGCGCCGCGTTCACCGATGCCGCCGATTACATGAACAAGCGCCGCGCGGCGCAGGACTCGGCCAAGGACAGTGGCGGCAAGCGCGATCTCAAGCTCGACACCCTGGCCGGCGCACTCAATGGCGACATCCTGGTGCACATCCACTGCTACCGCGCCGACGAGATGGCGATCATGATCGACCTCGCCCGCGAGTTCGACTTCAAGATCGCCGCCTTCCATCACGGCGTGGAGGCCTACAAGCTCGCCGACCGGCTGGCCAGCGAAGGCATCTGCGGGGCGCTGTGGGCGGACTGGTGGGGCTTCAAGATGGAGTCGTTCGACGGCATCCAGGAAAACCTGGTGCTGGTCGATCGCCCGCGCAACGGCTGCGCCATCGTGCACAGCGATTCGGGCGAAGGCATCCAGCGCCTCAATCAGGAAGCGGCCAAGGCGATCGCCGCCGGCCGCCGCATCGGCATCGAGATCAGCCCCGAACACGCGATGACCTGGCTCAGCTTGAACCCGGCACGCGCGATGGGCATCGATGGCATGACCGGCTCGCTGACCCCGGGCAAGATGGCCGACGTGGTGCTGTGGAGCGGCAACCCGTTCAGCAGCTACGCCCGCGCCGAGCAGGTCTACGTCGATGGCGCCAAGTTGTATGACCGCAGCCAACCCGCACGCAGGCCGCGCTCGGACTTCCTGCTTGGCCAGGACCTGATGCAGGGAGAAGTGCAATGAAGGCGCCCGTCTCGAAGTTGCTCGCGCTGGCCGCACTGCTGCTGGCCAGCACCCCGTTGGCGGCGCAGGATGTTCTGATCCGCAATGCCACCGTGCATACCGCTGGTAGCCAAGGCAGCCTGGAGCAGGCCGACGTGCTGGTGCGCGGCGGGCGCATCAGCGCGGTGGGCCGCAGCCTGTCCGCCGCCGGGGTGCAGGTGGTGGAAGCCGAGGGCCGCCCGCTGACCCCGGCATTGTTCGCCGGCATCAGCGACATCGGGGTGGAGGAAGTCAGCGGCGAGGCACGCACCGTGGACAGCCACGTCGCACTGGGCCAGGGCATCAAGGACATGCAGGTGCGTCCGGAGTTCGATGTCACCCTGGCCTTCAATCCCGAATCGGTGCTGATCCCGGTGACCCGGATCGAGGGCTTCGGCTGGACTCTGGTTGCCGCCACGCCGACCGCAGGCGGCTCCTTCATCGGTGGCCAGGGCGGCGCGTTCCGCTTCGATGGCAGCCTCGACCCGATCGGCCCGCGGGTGCTGTTCATGACCCTCGGCGCCGGCGGCGCCAACCTGACCGGCGGCTCGCGCGCGGCGCAGTGGATGATCCTCGATCAGCTGATCGACGAAACCCGCGGCCGCATCGCGCCGGATTCGCGCTTCGCCCTGCTCACCCCGGCCGGGCGCAGCACGCTGGCGCGCTACATCGGCGGCGGTGGCCGCATCGCGGTGTATGTCCACCGTGCCTCCGACATCCGCCGTCTGCTGCGCTGGGCCAGGTCGCGCCAGGTGCAGGTCGCGCTGGTCGGTGCCAGCGAGGCGTGGAAGGTGGCGCCGGAAATCGCCGCCGCCGGAGTGCCGGTGTTCCTCGACGCGCTGGCCAACCTGCCCGCGGATTTCGACCAGATCGGCGCCTCGATGGAAAACGCGGCGCGCCTGCACGCGGCCGGGGTCAGGGTCGGCTTCTCGCAGGCCGGCGACGCCTCGCACAACGCACGCAAGGTGCGCCAATTGGCCGGCAATGCCGTCGCGCACGGCCTTGACTGGCAGGCGGCGCTGGCAGGCCTCACCCGGGTGCCGGCAGAGGCTTTCGGTCTCGGCAACGAAATCGGCGTGATCGCGCCGGGCAGGCGCGCAGACCTGACCCTGTGGAGTGGCGATCCACTGGATGTCGGCCACACCGCGGTACAGGTGTGGATGGGGGGGCGCCCGGTGCCGATGACCTCGCGGCAGAGCGAACTGCGCGACCGCTACCTGCCGCCGCGCGAAGGCACGGGCGGCTGAGCATACCTTCGCTCCGCAGCGACATGGCGCCGGCTATGCTGGCGCCATCACGGCTACTCCGGAGGACAGCATGGCCACCCGTTACTTCATCTCGCTCCCCGAACCGGAAAAGGCCCGCGGCGAACCCGGTCTGGGCTTCACCTCGCACGGCGCCGAAGGCTTTGCCGAAGAGCTGCAGGATGCATTGCGCACCGGCGGCGTGTTCCAGAAATGGCTGGCCATGCAGGACGATCCGGACGACATCGATCCGAAGCTGGCGGTCAACGATCCGCAGGCCGAAGTCGTCGGTCGCATGGACGACCTGCACATCGACCTAGAGGTGCTGACCAGCCTGCCCGGTGATGTGCTCAAGCACCGCCTGCGGCTGCTTGCCGGTTCCAACTGGCGCCTGCACGACGTGCGCGCGGGCTGAGCACGGTCACGCCGACGCCGTGCCTGCTGGCCTGGAGCGGCGGCAAGGACGCGGCCTGGGCGCTGCATGTGCTGCGCCAGCGCGGTGACTTCGAAGTCCGTGCCCTGCTGTGCACGCTGACCGAAGGCTGGCAGCGCGCCTCGATGCAGGGCGTGCGCCATGACGTGATCCAGGCGCAGGCCCGCGCCGCCGGCCTGCCGCTGATTGAAAGCTGGATTCCGCAGCAGGCCGACAACGCGATCTACCAGACACGCTTCGCCGCCAGCCTGGCGCAGGCGCGCGAGCGCTGGCCGGATCTTGCCCACATCGCCTTCGGCGACCTGCTGCTGGCTGACATCCGCGACTGGCGCAAGGCCCTGTGCGCCTCATTGGGCTGGCAAGCGGTGTTTCCGCTGTTCGGGCAGGACACCGCGCAGCTGGCTCGGCAGATGATCGATGGCGGCCTGCAGGCGCGGCTGTGCTGCGTGGACAGCCGTCGCCTCGATGCCGGCTTCGCCGGGCGTGCCTACGATGCCGACCTGCTTGCCTCGCTGCCGGCCACGGTCGATCCCTGCGGTGAGCACGGTGAATTCCATACCTGCGTATCCGACGGGCCGATGTTCGCAAGTCCGCTCGCCTTGCGGCGGGGCGACACGCGGCTGCGCGAAGGGCACTTCGCGTATGTCGATTTCAACCTCGCCTGAGCCACGCCACCCTGTGCGATGCGCCCACATTGCCGACGCGCGTGTGCATGCGTTTGCGATCGTGCCTGACGAAAAAATGCTTCCCATCTTGAGCGTTACGAAATAACATTGCGTAACCTTGTCACCGGGAATCCTGGATGCGACGCTCTGTTCTGGCCGCGGCCCTGTCCGCTCTTGCGTGCTCGATGCCGGCCGCGGCGCAGTCCGATGCACAACCGGCGCCGGCCGCGAAGCCCGGCAAGACCAGCCATGCGCGCGCGCTTGACGTGATCCTGGTACTGGGCAAGCGCGAGGACTCCTACGCCACCGACGACGCCACGATCGCCGGCAAGAGTTCGACCGCGCTCAAGGAAACCCCCAACTCGATCTCCGTCATCAACCGCAAGATGATGGATGACGCCGGCATGACCTCGGTCGAAGACGCCATGCAGTGGGCCACCGGCATCGCGGTGACGCCGCAGGGCGACGGCAGCTTCGTCGCCTACAACCGCGGCTACGACGCCGGTGCGCAGTTCGACGGCCTGCCGGCAACCAAGGGCATCACCAGCATGATGCAGATCGATCTGTCGATGTACGACCGCATCGAGATCCAGCGCGGGCCGTCGGGCCTGCTGCAAGGTTCCGGCACGCCCGGCGGCAGCATCAACCTGGTCAGGAAACGCGCGCCGCGCACGTTTGCCGGCAACTTCGACCTTTCGCTGGGAAGCTGGAACAACCGGCGCGCCGCGCTGGACGTGGGCGCGCCGCTCAATGCCGCCGGCAGCGTGCGTGGCCGACTGGTGCTGAGCAGCCTGGATACCGACTTCTTCTACGATGTGGCGGCCAACAAGCGCGACATGGCCTACGCGGTGCTGGAGGCGGATCTGGGCAGCCCCGACACCACCCTCGCCGTTTCCGGCAGCTGGCAGCGCAGCCGCTACACGCGCTTCTGGGGGCTGCCGACCTATGTCGATGGCCGCCAGTTGAACGCGCCACGCCACACCTTCACCGGCACCGACTGGAGCGTGATCCGGCAACCCACCCGCGAAGGCGTGATCGAGCTCGGCCACCGCTTCGGCAACGGCTGGACGCTCAAGGGCGCGGCGCGCTACCGCGACAACAACTACGACGCACGCATCGCCTACAACAGCAGTGCAGTCACCCCCGGCAGCACCGCGGGGCAGTATCTGACCTCGTTGAGCGACCACGAGTGGGTCAACCGCGGCCTTGAAATCAACCTCACCGGGCCGCTGGAACTGTGGGGGCGCACGCACGACGTGCTGATCGGCTACAACCGCGACGCGCTTGATCAGTTCACCGGATTCGCCAGTGGCGGCGTCAAGGTGGACGACATCTTCCACCCCGACCTGCCGATCAGCGTGGCGCCGGATACCATCGTCGGCCGGTCCGAATTCCAGGTGCGCAAGAGCGCCTGGTACGGGCAGTTGCGCCTGCGCCCGTTCGATGGGTGGACCTGGGTGCTGGGCGGGCGCTCCAGCAGCAATGCCAACCGCAGCCGCGAAACCTATCCGCACCTCACGCAGTGGAAGCACTATGCCTCCAACGTCAGCGGCAAGATCACCCCGTATGCCGGCGCGGTGTGGGAGTTCCGCCCGGACACCGCGTGGTACGCCAGCTACAGCTACACCTTCCAGCCCAACGAATACTTCCAGTACGACGGCAAGGCGATCGACCCGCGCGAAGGCTGGCAGATCGAAACCGGCATCAAGCAGGGCTTCATCGACGATCATCTGCAGGGCACGCTGGCGCTGTACCGCATCCGCGAGATCAACCGCCCCTTCGTGGATGACGAGCACGTGGGCTGCGGCGCCAGCCCCACCAGCGTGTGCTGGCTGCCGATGGGCCTGGTGCAAAGCCAGGGCTGGGAAGCCGAACTGGTCGGGCGGATCCGCCCGGGCTGGAACATCTCCGCCAGCTACACCTTCAACGATGCGCGCTATCTCAAGGACCGCCCCGCCAACAACGGGCAGAAGTTCCAGACCCACCTGCCGCGCCACCAGGCCAAGCTGTGGACGCAATACGACTCCGCCCCGGAGCAGGCACAAGGCTGGTTCGTCGGCGGTGGCATCAACGGCCAGAGCCGGCGCTGGAGCGGCGTCACCACCGCCACCACACAGGCCCGCTCGCAAGGCGGCTACGCGGTGTTCTCGTTCAGCGGCGGCTGGCGCTTCAATCGCCACGCCACGCTGGACGTGATCGTCAACAACGTGTTCGACCGCGTGTACTACCGCCGCGTGGGCGGCATCCGCTCCGGCAACTACTACGGCGACCCGCGCAACGTCACCGTGCGCCTGCGCACCCGCTTCTGAACACGGATTCCTGAACAAGGATTTCCGAGCAACGTTTTCCAACCAGGGAGCCCGTCATGCCTCACCCCGCTTTCCCCTTGCGAACCATGGCCCGTGCCGCGCTGCTGGCCCTGCTGTGCCTGCCCGGATCGGCCTTGGCCGAATATGTCTGGCTGCAACCGGGCAAGGGCAACACCGTGGAGGTCCGCTACGGCGATCTGACCCTCGGCGGACACGATCATGCCGGCCATGCGCATGCCAAGGCCGATGCCGGCCCGTTCCGCATCGAACACATCCTGCCCGACCCGAGCATCGACACCCCCGGCGGACAAGCCGCGACCATGCAGCGCCAGGGCGAAATCGGCGTGATCGAAGGCGCCACGGGCGACCTGCGACTGGTGCAGCGGGCACTGGGCCAGGGCAAGACCATCGCGGTCAGCTACGAGGCACGCATCGGCCGGCGCGACACCCGTGCACGCAACCCGCTGGAGTTCGTGCCGATCGCCCCCGACAGCGACAGCTTCGTCCTGCTGCTCAACGGACAGCCCAGCGTCAATGCGCCCGTCAAGCTGGAATCGGAAAGCGGCTGGTCGCGCTGGTACCGCACCGATGCGCAGGGCCGTTTCACCATCGAAACGCCGTGGCCGGGCCTGTACGTGCTGAGCGTGGGCCGCCGCGAACAGGTGGCCGGCGAGGTGGACGGCCGGCCTTACCGCGCGCTGCAGCATGCAGCCAGCCTGAGTTTCGTGGTGCCGCCGGAACAGGCAAGAGGCAGCATACGGCAGCCCGCCGGCAAGTGAGTCGGGGTTGGTGGCGCCCGCCTGAGCGCCGCTAATCGCGCAACGCCCGCGCGTGCCAAGCGATGTGCTCGCCGATGAAGCTGGCGATGAAGTAGTAGCTGTGATCGTAGCCTTCGCGCAGGTTCAGGGTCAGCGGATGCCCGGCGGCTTCGGCGGCGTCGCGCAGCAGTTCGGGGCGCAGTTGTTCGGCGAGGAAGTCGTCGGCCGCGCCCTGGTCGATCAGCAGCGGCAGGCGCTCGTCCAGTTGACCCGAGACCAGCGCGGTGGCGTCGTACTTGGCCCAAGCTTCGCGGTCATCGCCAAGGTAGGCGCTGAATGCCTTCTGTCCCCACGGCACCTGCGCCGGCGCGACGATCGGGGCGAAGGCGGACACGCTGCGGTAGCGGCCAGGGTTGCGCAGGGCGATCACCAGTGCGCCGTGGCCGCCCATGGAATGGCCGGAAATCGCGCGCCGGTCGCTGGCCGGGAAGTGGGCTTCGATCAACGCCGGCAGTTCGTCGACCACGTAGTCGTACATGCGGTAATGCGGCGTCCACGGCGCCTGCGTGGCATTGACGTAGAAGCCGGCACCAAGGCCAAGGTCATAGCCATCGCCATCGGCCACGCCCTCGCCGCGCGGGCTGGTGTCGGGCGCGACCACGATCAGGCCGTGCTCGGCGGCGAACTGCTGCGCGCCGGCCTTGGTGATGAAGTTCTGCTCGGTGCAGGTCAGGCCGGACAGCCAGTACAGCACCGGGCAGCGGCCGTGCTGCGCCTGCGGCGGCAGGTAGATGCCGAAGCGCGCCGGCAGGCCCAGCGTCTGCGAATCGTGCTGCCACACTTCCTGCCAGCCACCGAAGCTGGCGCGTCGTTCGATCCGTTCCATCACGGCTGTCCTCCTTCGTTCATGGCGTCGTCGCCGACCAACGGCTTGCGGGCGATGAACTGCACCACCACGGCACGGCCGGTATGGCCATGGCCTTCGTGCACGTCGCGTTCGATCTCGCGCAGCAGCAGCGGCTCGAGGCCGGGGAATTCCGCGCGCAGCTTGTCCACGCTCATCAGCATGTCCACGTCCTTCGGCCCGCCGGTGTCACGCTGCAGCTGGCCTTCAGCATAGGCTTCCATCAGCAGCAGGCCGCCGGGTGCCAGCGCCGCTTCGATGCGCGGATACAGCTGCGCACGCACGGCCGGCGGCAGGTGCGCGAAGATCGACACCACGCTGCCGAACGCCGCCTGCGGTGGCTGCCATTGGGCGAGATCCGCCTGCTCGGTGCGGATCGTGACCCCGCGCTCGGCAGCCAGGCGCTGCGCCTTGGCCAGCCCCGCCGCGGAAATGTCCACGCCGAGCACATCGTGGCCGTGCTCGGCGAGGAACACCGCATTGCGGCCCTCGCCTTCGGCCAGCGACAGCACCGGCGAGCGCAGCTGCGACAGTTGTTCGGCCAGGAAGTCGTTGGGCGCGGTGCCGTAGAAAAACGCTTCCCCGTCGTAGCGGGCATCCCACATCGCACCCGGTGTCTGCGTGCTCATCGATAGTGCACCACGCTGCGGATCGACTTGCCCTGATGCATCAGATCGAACGCGGTATTGATCTCGTCCAGCCCCATGGTGTGGGTGACGAACGGCGCCAGCTCGATCTCGCCGCGCATCGCGTCCTCGACCATGCCCGGCAACTGGCTGCGGCCCTTGACCCCGCCGAATGCGGTGCCCATCCATTTGCGCCCGGTCACCAGCTGGAACGGACGGGTGCTGATTTCCTGACCGGCGCCGGCCACGCCGATGATCACCGACTGCCCCCAGCCGCGGTGCGCGCATTCCAGCGCCGCACGCATCACCTCGACGTTGCCGATGCACTCGAAGCTGTGGTCCACGCCCCAGCCGGTCATCTCCACGATCACCTGCTGGATCGGCGCCTCGTGGTCCTTCGGGTTGACGCATTCGGTCGCGCCCATGTCCATCGCCATCGGGAACTTGTCCGGGTTGGTGTCGATGGCGATGATGCGCCCGGCCTTGGCCTGCCGCGCACCCTGGATCACCGCAAGACCGATGCCACCGAGGCCGAACACCGCCACCGAATCGCCTTCCTGCACCTTGGCCGTGTTGTGCACGGCGCCGATGCCGGTGGTCACGCCGCAGCCGAGCAGGCAGACCTGCTCCGGGTTGGCCTCGGGGTTGATCTTGGCCAGCGAGACTTCCGCGACCACGGTGTATTCGCTGAAGGTCGAGCAGCCCATGTAGTGGTACAGCGGCTGGCCGTTGTAACTGAAGCGGCTGGTGCCATCGGGCATCACGCCCTGCCCCTGGGTGGCGCGCACCGAGGTGCACAGGTTGGTCTTGCCCGAGGTGCAGAACAGACACTGCCCGCATTCGGCGGTGTACAGCGGGATCACGTGATCGCCCGACTTGACCGAGGTCACGCCCTCGCCGACATCCACCACCACGCCCGCGCCCTCGTGCCCCAGCACCACCGGGAACAGCCCTTCCGGATCCTCGCCGGACAGGGTGAAGGCATCGGTATGGCACACCCCGGTATGACTGATGCGGATGCGCACTTCGCCAGCCTTGGGCGGGGCCACGTCGATCTCCACCACTTCCAGCGGCGCGCCGGCCTTGAAGGCCACGGCGGCACGGGATTTCAGGGTCTTGCCAGCAGTCTCGCTCATCGTGCTTCTCCGGTTGCGGCGCGGCCCGGGCGCGCCTTCATTTCAGGTAGGACCGCACCAGCGCCGACACCTCATCGATGGCGGCATGGATGCGTGCATGTTCGGGATCGCGCTCGGCCGCGGCGTCGCATTCGGCATGGCCGAAACTCTCGCGCAGATGGCCCTGCAGCACCTCGGCCATCAGCCCGTTGATGCCACCGCGCATCGCCGCCAGCTGCTGCAGCACCTCGCCGCAGTCACTGCCGGCCTCGATCGCCCGCTCCAGCGCCTCGGCCTGCCCGCGCACGCGGCGCAGGCGGGTGATCGCACGCTTCTTCTCGGCGGGGCTGTGCGGCATGGTGGCTCCTGGATACTCCGGGGGAGTATAGCAGGCATCATTTTCAGCCCGCAGCCTCCTCGCAAAAATCAAACAATCACTTGAATTTCGCTCATCATCGGCGAACTGGACAGCATCATGCGATTGGCGCATAGTGCGCGCCTGTCCTTTCCGGGTGGTGGTGGCGGATGCCGCAAATCCTCGTGCTGCACGGCCCCAACCTCGACCTGCTCGGTCGTCGCGAGCCGGAGGTCTATGGCCGCACGACCCTGGCCGAGATCGACGCAATGCTGGCGGAGCAGGCACAAAAAGCCGGCATCGTCGTCGAATGTCTGCAATCCAACAGCGAACATGCGCTCATCGAGCGCATCCATGCTGCGGCCGACGACGCCACCGGGTATATTCTCATCAACCCCGCTGCGTTCACCCATACCTCGGTCGCGCTGCGTGACGCGCTCGCCGCCGTCGCGTTACCCTTCATCGAAATCCACCTGTCCAATCCGCATGCGCGCGAGCCGTTCCGTCGCCAGAGTTACTTCAGCGACCTCGCCCGCGCAGTGATCTGCGGCTTCGGCGCCGATGGCTACCGCCACGCGCTGGACAAGGCGCTGGCCGAACTGGCCGCCACCCACTGAATCCACTTCCCGAGACTTGTCATGGACCTTCGCAAGATCAAGAAACTGATCGACCTGCTGGAAGCCTCCAACCTCAGCGAAATCGAAATCAAGGAGGGTGAGGAATCGGTACGCCTGTCGCGCGCCGCCACCGGCATCGCCGGTGCTGCCGCCGCGCCGATGCCCACGGTGGCGATCGCCCCGGTCAGCGCGCCGCCGATGCCGATGAACTCCCCGGTGCAGGCCGCCACCGGCGGCAGCCCGCGCCCCGGCCCGGAGCTGCCCGAGGGCCATGTGGTGCGCGCACCGATGGTCGGTACCTTCTATGCCAGCCCGGCCCCGGACAAGCCGCCGTTCGTCACCGTCGGCGCCACGGTCAGTGAGGGCGACACCCTGGGCATCATCGAAGCGATGAAGATGTTCAACCCGATCGAAGCGGAAACCTCCGGCACCGTGCTCGCGATCCAGTGCGAGAACGGGCAGCCGGTGGAATTCGACCAGCCGATGTTCGTGATCGGCTGACCGGGCCATGCCGCGGCAGCTGCGCACGCCTGCACACGCCCCGCGGCATCCGCGCCGACACGGCGCATCGACACTCACAGACCGGGATCTGCGCAATGCCAATGCTGGATAAAGTCGTCATCGCCAACCGTGGCGAAATCGCCCTGCGCATCGTCCGCGCCTGCCAGGCGATGGGCATTCGCACGGTGGCGGTGCACTCCACCGCCGACCGCAACCTCAAGCACGTGGCGATGGCCGACGAGTCGGTGTGCATCGGCCCGGCGCCGTCCACCGAAAGCTACCTCAACATGCCGGCGATCATTTCCGCCGCCGAGGTCACCGATGCCCAGGCGATCCACCCCGGCTACGGCTTCCTCGCCGAGAATGCCGACTTCGCCGAGCGCGTGGAGCAGTCCGGCTTCGTCTTCATCGGCCCGCGCGCCGACACCATCCGCCTGATGGGCGACAAGGTCGAGGCGATCCGCGCGATGAAGGCCGCCGGCGTGCCCTGCGTGCCGGGCAGCGATGGGCCGCTGGGCGATGACGGCGAGGAAAACCTGCGCATCGCGCGCGAGATCGGCTACCCGGTGATCGTCAAGGCGGCCGGCGGCGGCGGCGGCCGCGGCATGCGCGTGGTGAACACCGAGGCCGCGTTGCTGACCGCGATCAGCACCACGCAGAGCGAGGCGCGCGCGGCGTTCGGCAAGGACATGGTGTACATGGAGAAGTTCCTCGAGAACCCGCGCCATGTCGAGATCCAGGTGCTGGCCGATGGCCAGGGCAATGCGATCCACCTGGGCGAGCGCGACTGCTCGATGCAACGCCGCCACCAGAAGGTGGTCGAGGAGGCGCCGGCACCGGGCATCAGCGATGAACTGCGCGCGGAAATCGGCAAGGTCTGCGTCGAGGCCTGCATCCGCATCGGCTACCGCGGCGCCGGCACCTTCGAATTCCTGTTCGAGAACGGGCGCTTCTACTTCATCGAAATGAACACCCGCATCCAGGTCGAGCATCCGGTGACCGAGATGGTGACCGGCATCGACCTGATCCGCGAGCAATTGCTGATCGCGGCCGGGCGCAAGCTTTCGATCAGGCAGGAAGACGTGGTGATGCGCGGGCATGCGATCGAATGCCGCATCAATGCCGAGGACCCGGACAGCTTCATGCCCTCGCCCGGCCTGATCACCCATTTCCATGCCCCGGGCGGGCCCGGCGTGCGCGTGGATACCCACGTCTACGAGGGCTACCGCGTGCCACCGAATTACGACTCGATGATCGGCAAGCTGATCGTGCATGGTGCCGACCGCAAACAGGCGATCGCGCGCATGCGTGTGGCGCTGTCGGAAATGGTGGTCGACGGCATCAAGACCAACATCCCGCTGCAGCAGCGCATCCTCGCCGATGCCGGCTTCGCCACTGGCGGTCAGAACATCCATTATCTGGAAAAGCGCCTCGCCGAAAGCCGCGAACGCTCGCTGAAGCTGGCCTGATGGCCTGGCTGCAGCTCACCCTGCCGGTTTCGCAACAGGCACACGCGCAGTACGAGGCGGCGCTGGAAGCGGCCGGTGCGCTGTCGGTGACGTTGCAGGATGCGGATGCGGAAACTCCGGACGAGCAGGCGATCTTCGAACCCGGTGTGGGGCAGACGCCGCTGTGGCGGCAGATGACCTTGAGTGCGCTGTTCGATGGCGCCACCGATGGCGCGGCCCTGCTCGTCGCGCTGCGCGAGGCGCATCCGGAGCTGGACTTCGATGGCGCGGTGCTGGAAGCCGTCGAGGATCAGGACTGGCAGCGCGCCTGGCTGGATCAGTTCCAGCCGATGCGCTTCGGCCAGCGCTGCTGGATCGTGCCCTGGGACCATGCCCTGCCCGAGGCTGCCGAAGCACAGGACGCCGCGGTGGTGCGGCTGGATCCCGGGCTTGCCTTCGGCTCGGGCACGCATCCGACGACGGCGCTGTGCCTGGGCTGGCTGGATCAGCTGGCGACCAATGGCGAGTTGCAGGACGCCGAGCTGCTCGACTTCGGCTGCGGCAGCGGCATCCTCGCGCTGGCCGCGCTCAAGCTCGGCGCCGCGCGTGCGGTCGGCATCGACAACGATCCGCAGGCGCTCGTGGCCAGCGCCGACAATGCCGCGCGCAACGATCTGTCCGAACGCATCAGCCTGCACCTGCCCGGGGAGGCGCCGCAGCGCCGCTATCCGCTGGTGGTGGCCAACATCCTCGCCAGTGCATTGGACGAGTTGGCCGAGACGCTGGCCGCTGCAGTGGCTCCGGGTGGCCGGCTGGCGATGTCCGGCATCCTCGTCGGCCAGGAAGATGCGCTGCTGCTGCGTTACGCACCGTGGTTCGAAGACCTGCGCGTGGAAACGCTGGAAGATTGGGTGCGCATCGACGCACGGCGACGCGTTTAAGCTGTACCCATGTCCGTCCCGCCCCGGCCATCCGCAGCACAGCCCGAACCGCAGCCGGATTCCGCGCCCGGCTTCAGCGTCGTGGACGTCCTCGAGGCCCGTCGCGAAGAGCGCTGGACCTGGCTGGCCAGCGGCGCACTGCTGGTGCTGCTGGCGTGGATGCTGCTGATGGCCGGACGCGCCGATCTTGCCGCCAATGCCGCCACCCGCCCCTTCATCGAGCGCAGTTGCGCCGTGCTCGGCTGCCAGCTGCCACCGTGGCGCGATCTGGATGCCCTGCACATGGTCGGCCACGACGTGCGCGCGCATCCTCGGCAGCCTGGCGTGCTGCAGGTGCGCGCCGGCTTCCGCAACGATGCGCCGTGGGCACAACCCTGGCCGCGCCTGCTGCTGGTGCTGTCCGATGCCGGCGGCCAGACCCTGGCCCAGCGCGAGCTGGCCCCGAACGAATACCTGCATGGCCCACATCCGCCGCTGATCGGTCCGGGGCAAACCGCCAGCATCGCCTTCGCGGTGCGCGAACCGGCGCGTGATGCGGTGTCATTCCGCTTCGCCTTCCGTCCCGATGGCGTCGCATTCAGTCACCCCGCAACGCCGCCGCGCTAGACTGACCGACCCACGCCCATGTGACCGGCGCGTGGCCACCAGGGGAAATCCGACTCGTGCCAAACCGCCCAAGCCCAGCGCATGTGCCCTTGCGCGAACACGCCGCCCTCTCCATTCGCCGCTACCTTGGCGACCTGGACGGCTGCGGCGGTGGCGACCTGCACCAGGTGGTGCTGCGCGAAGTGGAGATCCCGCTGTTCGTGGAAGTGCTCAACCACTGCGACGGCAACCAGAGCCGCGCCGCCGCCCTGCTCGGCATCCACCGCGCCACCCTGCGCAAGAAGCTGCGGGAATACGGGATTGGGTGAAGCCAGGAACGAGTGTGGAGGAACGAGGAACGAGTGGTGCGCAAGCACGTTGAGCCCGCTTTCACTCATTTCGCTTCCACTCGTTCCTCGTTTCTCGTTCCTAGTTCCTAGTTCCTATAATTAAGGGTTTCACCAAACCGATCCCGCCATGCCCGCCTCCGCTTCCCCGCTCCACGGCTCCCACCGCCGTCTGACTCGTGCCCTGTTGTCGGTGTCCGACAAGACCGGGTTGATCGATCTGGGCAAGGCGTTGCATGGGCATGGGGTGGAGTTGCTGTCCACCGGCGGCACGGCCAGGGCGCTGCGCGATGCGGGCTTGCCGGTGCGCGATGTCAGCGAGGTGACGGGGTTTCCGGAAATGATGGATGGCCGGGTCAAGACCCTGCATCCGAAAGTGCATGGCGGGCTGCTGGGCCGTGCCAGCACCGATGATGCGGTGATGGCCGAACACGGCATCGCGCCGATCGACCTGCTGGTGATCAACCTGTATCCGTTCCAGCAGGTCGCCGCGCGCGAGGGCGTGGGCCTGGCGGAACTGATCGAGAACATCGACATCGGCGGGCCGGCGATGCTGCGCTCGGCGGCAAAGAACTTCGCCCGGGTCGCGGTCACCACCGATCCGGCGCAGTACCCGGCGCTGATCGAGGAACTGGCCGCCAACGACGGCGCACTTGGCGGCGCGACCCGCTGGCAGCTGGCGGTGGCCGCGTTCAACCGCGTCGCGCAGTACGACGCCGCCATCAGCAACACGCTCTCGGCGCTGGCCGCGGACGAGGCCGGCGACATCGCGCGCAGCGATTTCCCGGCGCAGTCCAACGGCAGCTTCGTCAAGTTGATGGATCTGCGCTACGGCGAGAACCCGCACCAGAAGGCGGCGTTCTACCGCGATCTGCATCCGGCACCCGGATCGTTAGCGACCTTCACCCAGCTGCAGGGCAAAGAGCTGAGCTTCAACAACCTGGCCGATGCCGATGCCGCTTGGGAATGCGTACGCCAGTTCGATACCCCGGCCTGTGTCATCGTCAAGCACGCCAATCCCTGCGGTGTGGCCACGGGCGCGGCCTGCGGCGATGCCTACGAACTGGCCTACGCCACCGACCCGACCAGCGCCTTCGGCGGCATCATCGCCTTCAATGCCCGGCTCGATGGCGCGACCCTGCGCAGCATCCTCGAGCGCCAGTTCGTGGAAGTGCTGATCGCCCCGGACTACGACGACGAGGCCCTCGAGATCGCACGCAAGAAAGCCAACGTGCGCGTGCTGCGGATTCCGCTGGCGCCGCGCAGCGCCGGCTTCATCGACGTCAAGCGCGTGGGTTCGGGCCTGCTGATGCAAAGCGCCGACGACCGCGAAGTGACCCGCGACGAGCTGAAGGTGGTCAGCGCGGTCGCGCCCGATGCGGCGCAGCTGGACGACCTGCTGTTTGCCTGGAAGGTGGCCAAGTTCGTCAAGTCCAATGCGATCGTCTATGCCAAGGACCAACGCACCATCGGCATCGGCGCCGGGCAGATGAGCCGCGTGGTCAGCGCGCGCATCGCCGCGATCAAGGCCGAGGACGCAGGGCTAACCGTGCCCGGCGCGGTGATGGCGTCCGATGCCTTCTTCCCGTTCCGCGACGGCATCGACGCTGCCGCGGCCGCCGGGATCAAGGCGGTGATCCAGCCCGGCGGCTCGATGCGCGACGAGGAAGTCATCGCCGCCGCCGACGAGCACGGCCTGGCGATGGTGTTCACCGGCGTGCGCCACTTCCGTCACTGATCGGACGCGCACCCACCGCAGCCGGTTCACCCGCGGGCAACGTGTCTGCAGCTAGCGTCGTGACTCGTCCCGCGGAGTTGCCACCATGCGCCTGTTGCACGCCCTGCTGATCACCCTCGCCCTGTTGGGCATCGCGCTGCCCGCGCAGACTCTGGAAGCGCGGGAAGTGCTGCACGTGTACGGCCCCGGCGGCCCCGCCCCGGCAATGAAGGCCGCGGCCGAAGCCTTCGGCAAGGCGCATGGCGTGGAGGTGCGGGTCAGCGCCGGTCCCACCGAACAGTGGGCCGAGCAGGCCAGTGCCGACGCCGACCTGATCTACAGCGGCTCCGAGCACATGATGGGTGCCTTCGCCACCCGCCTGCCGGGCCTGTTCGAGCTGGGCGATGCGCGCCCGTTGTACCTGCGGCCATCGGCCATTCTGGTGCGGCCGGGCAACCCCAAACGCATCCGCGGCCTGCGCGACCTGCTCAAGCCGGGCATGCGCATCCTGGTGGTGTCCGGCGCCGGGCAGACCGGGCTGTGGGAGGACGTCGCCGGGCGCATGGGCGATATCGAAACCGTGCGCGCCTTCCGCGCCAACATCGCGTTCCCGGAAGCCGGCAACAGCGCGCAGGCCAAGCAGCGCTGGCAGGAGGACACTGGCCTGGACGCATGGCTGATCTGGAACATCTGGCAGCGCGCCAATCCGCAACTGGCCGATGTCGTCGCCATCGAGCCGCGCTATCGCATCCATCGCGATTGCGGCATCGTCGTGACCCGGCATGGCGCCGGCAAACCGCAGGCACGCGCGTTCGCCGAATTCCTGGAAAGCGCCGAGGCACGCGCGATCTTCGCCGAACATGGCTGGATCACGCGCTGAAGTCATGGCAGATGCGCCTGTCGCACGTTGCAGGCGTCGATAGAATGCGCGGCATGGTCCGCCCGCCACTCGAGTAACCGCGCATGTCCGCCCCGTACAAGCACCATCTGCCGACATGGCTGCACGACTGGTATCCGCAACTGGTCCTCGTGCTGCAGCTGCTGTTGATCCTGCTTGCGGCATGGGCGCTGCGCGCCTTGCTGTTGCGCGCGATCCGCCGCCTCGCCACGCGCTACGACCTGCCGGTGCAGATCACCGTCAGCGCACGCCGCATCATCGCCTTCCTGATCGGCTTCGGCACCCTGCTGCTGGTGCTCGAGCGCCTGGGCGTCTCCGGTGGCGTGCTGTGGACCGCGTTCACCGGCTTCGCCGCGGTCGCCGCGGTCGCCTTCTTCGCCGCGTGGAGCGTGCTGACCAATCTGTTCTGCGCGCTGCTGCTGCTGATCACGCGTCCATTCCGGCTGCACGATCACATCGAACTGCTCGAGGCCGGCGACCGCCAAGGCCTGCGCGGCCAGGTGGTGGACATGAACCTGATCTTCGTCACCCTGCGCGAATCGCATGCCAATGGCGGCGAAAGCGTGCTGCGCATCCCCAACAGCCTGTTCTTCCAGCGCAGCACCCGGCGCTGGCGCGGCGAACCGGTACCGATCGAGTTGCCGCCCTCGAACAACGCCCCGCCTTCCTCCAGCACGTCCGCAGGCGGCGGCGGGGGCAGCGCATTCGCCCAATTCCCCTGAGCCGGGATCGCGCCACTCGCTAGAATCAGGCACCCCAGCAAGGAAACCGGCATGAAGATCCTCGTCATCGGCAGCGGCGGGCGCGAGCACGCCCTGGCCTGGAAACTGGCACAGTCCGCGCGCGTGTCCGAAGTGCTGGTCGCGCCGGGCAATGCCGGCACCGCGCGCGAGCCGCGCTGCCGCAACGTGGCGGTGGATGCCGGCGATGTCGAGGCACTGCTGCAACTGGCCCGCGCGGAGGACGTGGCGATCACCGTGGTCGGCCCCGAGGCGCCGCTGGTGGCCGGTGTGGTCGATCACTTCCGTGCCGCCGGCCTGCGCATCTTCGGCCCCACCGCCGCCGCCGCGCAGCTGGAGGGCAGCAAGGCGTTCGCCAAGGATTTCCTCGCCCGCCACCGCATCCCCACCGCGCATTACGCGGTGCATGACGAGGTCGAAGCCGCGCTTGCGCATGTGCGCAAAACGGGCGCGCCGATCGTGATCAAGGCCGATGGCCTGGCCGCCGGCAAGGGCGTGATCGTGGCGATGACCCAGGCCGAGGCCGAGGCCGCGGTGCGCGACATGCTGGCCGGCAACGCCTTCGGCCAGGCCGGCAGCCGCGTGGTGATCGAGGAGTTTCTCGAAGGCGAAGAAGCCAGTTTCATTTCCATGGTCGATGGCGAGCACGCGCTGCCGATGGCGACCAGCCAGGACCACAAGCGGGTGGGCGATGGCGATGCGGGTCCGAACACCGGTGGCATGGGGGCCTACTCCCCGGCGCCGGTGGTCACTCCCGAGGTGCATGCGCGGATCATGCGCGAAGTGGTGGAACCGACCGTCGCCGGCATGCGCGCCGACGGCGTGCCGTTCACCGGCTTTCTGTATGCCGGGCTGATGATCACCCCCGACGGCACGCCGAAGGTGATCGAATTCAACGTGCGCTTCGGCGATCCGGAAACGCAGCCGGTGCTGATGCGGCTGGATTCGGACCTGATCGATCTGCTCGAAGCGGCGCTCGATGGCCGCCTTGACGCGGTCGATGCGCGCTGGAACCCGCAGCCCGCGCTCGGCGTGGTGATGGCGGCGCAAGGCTATCCCGACAAACCGCGCAGCGGCGACCGCATCGAAGGCCTCGACCACGACTTCGGCCCCGCCTGCAAGGTGTTCGTCGCCGGCGCCAAGCTCGACGACGCCGGCCACGCCCTCACCAGTGGCGGTCGCGTGCTGTGCGTCACCGCCCTTGGCGATGACATCGCCCAAGCACAGCAGCGCGCCTACGCCGCCGTCGAGCGCATCCACTGGCAAGGCCAATTCCACCGCCGCGACATCGGCTGGCGCGCGATCGGGCGCTGAAACCCGACCCGATCAAGCCCGGCTGCTCGACACCAGACCTGTGCTGACCGATCAGTCCTCGATCTTCGGATAGCGTGTTGCCAGTGCCTGCGCGATCATGCGTCGCTTTTCCGGTGCGATCACGTCGTCACCGTAAGTGAAATACTCGCAACCACGCCCCATCGGCGTGAACACGAACACACTGGCACCCCGGCTCGCCTCCGACTTCTGAATGAACCAGCCAGGCAAAGCCACGCACGGACGAACCGGAATCGGCTCACCCATCGACTCACGCAGGAAGTCCGCCAGCCATTTGGCATGACGCCTGGACTGCTCCAGCGGCTTGCGTGTCTTGAAATCACCGAAATCAAGCATTCCACCGTCATACGTCACGGTGGCCGGCGTATTCGGCTCGGCATTTTTGGGCTTGCGGAAGGACTTGGTTTCCACCGCATATATGCCCCTCGGTGCGATCACTATGTGATCGATATTGAAGCCTTCAGCCGGCAAGTCGTGCATGACCATGCAGTCCTGCGCCATCAAGCGATTGAGCTGCATGCCTGTCACGCGCTCAGCCAACAACCCATCACGCACCTGTTCGCGACGACGATAATGCCTCTGGTAATGCCACAAGCCATAGCCGAAAAAAGCAGCCCAACCGATAGCAAACAAGGTCTCACCAACACCCCAGCGCAACTGGGTCCAATCGAGTCGAAGCGTCGCCCAGATCATGAACATCAGAGGCAGCGCAAGCAGCATCAGGTCGAAGCCAATGCCTGCCTCGGTATCGTGTCTCTCGATGCGCTCCAATAATTGCTGACCCGGCACATGCCCCACCTGTTTGCCGTGCAGTGGCGAGCGACGACGGCGAGCTACATGGATTACTCGAAATACAGCGATCACGATGATGCTGATCACAATCGAGGTGACGAACACTCCATGTCCGATGAAGTTCTGCCACTTCATTGCATGCCTGCCTTTCTCTCGTCCCTCATGCATGTGCCCGGGTTTGCCGACCGGTGGCCAGCTGACCGGAATGAGGGGGCGCCGGGATACCGCGACCGGGCGAGGATCGACCCCGAATCCATGGAGCCCCGCTCTGCTGAAACCTTGCACTTCTGCACGCCCAAGCGCTTCGTTGGGCCGGCGATCGCCAAAACAGCGGACATGCTCACCGATTTCATGGTGTTCAATGACATGGCACCTCCTCGCTTGCGCCAGAGGATACGCCAGCACGCAACGATGGCCGCCTAGAATCAGCGCATGAACTACCTCGCCCATTGCTGGCTGGCGCGCGACAGTGACGAGGCGATCCTCGGCGCGCTGCTAGGCGATTTCGTGCGCGGGCAGGCCGGACTGGTGGAGTGGCCGCCGGTGGTGCGTGCGGAGATCCTGCGCCACCGCCGCATCGACCGGTATACCGATCAGCATCCCGCGGTGGTCGCCGCGCGTGGCCTGTTCGGCGGGCTGCGGCGCTATGCCGGAATCGTGCTCGATGTGTATTTCGACCATCGACTGGCCCGCGACTGGGCACGCTGGAACGCGGAACCGTTGCCTGCGTTCAGCGCACGCGTGTATCGCATCCTCGCGCAGCATGCTGACGTGCTGCCGCCACGCTTGGCGATGATCGCCCCGCGCATGGCTGCGCATGATTGGCTGGCGTCCTACCGCCTACGCGACAACGTGGATGCGGCGATACGCGGCATCAGCACCCGGCTGTCGCGCAATGGCGATCGCCTGCTGGCCTGCCTCGAGGTGCTGCGCGCGCATGAGGAGGAGATCGGGGCCACGTACGACCTGTTCTTCCCCCAGCTCATCACCGCTGCGGCGCAGATGCGTCTGACCGCGGATGCGCCGGCCATGGCAGGCGACGGCTCGGCTGCCATCGCGCCGCGCTAGACTCGCGCCATCCAACGGGGGCCGCATGTCGAAGATCCAGCGTTCGCCAACCACGCATTCCCAGTTCGGCCTGCTGCGGCAGCGCCGCTTCCTGCCCTACTTCATCGTCCAGTGCCTGGGCGCGTTCAACGACAACGTGTACCGGCAGGCGGTGATCGGGCTGCTGTTCTTCATGGGCGTGTCGCTGGACGAGCGCACGCTGTACACCAATCTGGCGCCGGCGATCTTCATCCTGCCGTACTTCCTGTTTTCCGCACATGCCGGGCAGATCGCGGAAAAGCTGGAGAAGTCGCGCTTGATCCGCATCACCACCGGCATGGAAATCGCGATCATGTCGCTGGCGGCGGTCGGCTTCGTGCTGCAGAGCATGCCGATCCTGCTGCTGGCGCTGTTCGCCACCGGCATGCAATCGACCCTGTTCGGGCCGGTGAAGTATTCGATCCTGCCGGCGATCCTGCGTCGCGAGGAATTGACCGGCGGCAACGGCCTGGTGGAGATGGGCACCTCGGTGTCGATCCTGGCCGGGATGCTCACCGGCGGCGGCATCTTCCTGCTGGCCGGGCAAGCCGGGCCGCACGCGGCGGCCGCGGCCATCGTGCTGCTGGCGGTGCTGGGGCGTTGGGTCGCCGGGCGCATCCCGCCGGTGCCGGCCGGTGACCCCGAGCTGCGGATCAAGTGGAACCCGCTGCGCGAATCACTGAACGTGTGGCGGCTGACCCGGCACCAGCCGGCGGTGCGCAATGCGGTGCTGGGCGTGTCCTGGTTCTGGTTCATCGGCACCATGCTGACCGCGCAATTGCCGACCTGGGCGGAAGTGCAGCTGGGCGGTCGCCAAGAACTGTACCTGCTGGCGCTGGCGCTGTTTTCGATCGGCACCGGCACCGGCTCGCTGCTGTGCGAAAAACTGTCCGGACGCCGCGTCGAACTGGGGCTGGTACCGCTGGGCGCCTTCGGCGTCAGCGCCTTCCTGCTGGATCTGTACTTCGCGCGCAGCGGCGAATCGCTGTTGCAGGGCCTGTCGATCGACCAATTCGTGACCGCCCCTGGCAGCCTGCGGATCATCATCGACCTGCTTGGCGTCGGCGTGTTCACCGGCTTCTTCGTGGTGCCGCTGTTCGCGCTGATCCAGTCGCGCACCCCGTCCAACGAAATGGCGCGGGTGATCGCCGGGCTGAACATCCAGAACGCGCTGTTCATCGTCATCGCCGCCGGCACCGGCATCGTCCTGCAGCAGGTGCTGGGCTGGTCGATCCCGCAGGTGTTCCTGGGCCTGGCCATCGCCAATGCGCTGGTGGCCATCTACATCTTCAGCATCGTGCCGGAATTCGCCATGCGCTTCGTCGCCTGGCTGCTGACCTCGCTGCTGTACCGGGTGCGCCGCGAGGGCGTGGAGCAGGCGGTACCCGATGAAGGCGCTGCATTGATCGTGTGCAACCACGTCAGTTACATGGATGCGCTGATCCTTTCCGGCGCGATCAAGCGGCCGGTGCGCTTCGTGATGTACTACCGCATCTTCAACATCCCGCTGCTGAGCTGGATGTTCCGCACTGCCCGGGCGATCCCGATCGCTGGCGTGCGCGAGGATGCGGACCTGATGCAGCGCGCGTTCGATCAGATCGACGCCGCACTGGCCGCCGGCGAGCTGGTGTGCATTTTCCCCGAGGGCGCATTGACCCGCGATGGCGAGATCGCACCGTTCAAGACCGGCGTGGAGAAGGCCTTGCAACGCGCCGCCCGTCGCGGCCAGACGGTGCCGGTGATCCCGCTGGCGCTGCGCGGGATGTGGGCCAGCATGTGGAGCCGGCGCAACGCACGCGCCGAAGCCGGACGGCTCGGCCGCATGCGCCTGCCGCGCCGGCTGCGTGCACGCGTCGAGGTCATCGCCGGGCCGCCGCTGGACGGCCGCGAGGCGACGGCCGCGCGATTGGAAGACACCGTGCGTGCGCTGCGCGGCAAGGCTGCCTGATCCCTCTTCGCACGATCACTTTGCGTTGATACCATCGAGCACGATCCCACGCTTCGACAAAGGCCCCTGATGAGCACTCCCTATCCCGTGCAGACCCCGGTCCAGAACTACATGGTCTGGTCGATCATCAACACCGTGCTGTCCGCGGTGCTGTGCTGTTTCACCTGCCTGTCCTTCATCGGCATCATCACCGGCATCGTCGCCATCGTGAAGTCGAGCAAGGTCAATCCGGCGTTGCAGCGCGGTGACGCCGCGGCCGCACAGCAGGCCTCGGCCCAGGCCAAGACCTGGAACTGGGTCACCAGCGGCATCCTGATCGCATCGGTGCTGCTGTGGATCGTGTTCCTCGCCACCGGCATGAGCGACAACTATCAGCAGCAGATGATGGAAATCCTCGAACAGATGCAGCAGCAATCATGAGCCCGATCGGCCAGCGCCGGCTGGCCATGGCCGGTGGTGGCGGCATGCTGATTGCCGCCGCTGCGGGCCTGGCGGTGTTTCGTCGCTTCGACCCGAATCTGGACGTCAATCCGTTCTTCCCCTGCAGCTTCCATGCGCTGACCGGGCTGTGGTGCCCGGGCTGCGGCGGCACCCGCGCGCTGCATGCCCTGGCCCATGGCGACGTGGCACGCGCACTGGCGTACAACCCGCTGGTGCCGGTGCTGCTCGTGCTGATGCTGGGCGGGCTGCTGTGGCTGGCCGGCTGGCGGCCCGGCTGGATGCACCGGATCGCCACGCAGCTGGGGCGCCCGTGGCCGTGGCTGGTGCTGATCCCGGGTTTCTGGCTCGCGCGCAACCTGCCATGGCCGCCGTTCGCCTGGCTGGCGCCGGGCTGAGGATCGGTCAGGCGCGCTCGCCGGCGGCCCAGCGCTCGATCAGCCAGCGCGATATCGACATCGGTGGCGACAGCCGCAGCGGGGCGTCTTCGGCGTCGTCGCGCAACGCTGCCTGCACTTCGTCCTGGCTGAACCAGCGCGCCTCCTCCAGTTCGTCCTGCTCGGTCTGCGGCTGGTCGGGATGGGCATGCGCGATGAAGCCGAGCATCAACGAGCCGGGAAACGGCCACGGCTGCGAGCCGAGGTAGCGCGAGCGCTGCACGCGCACGCGGCTTTCCTCCCATACCTCGCGCACCAGGGTGTGCTCCAGCGACTCACCCGGCTCGACGAAACCGGCGAGGGTGGAATAGCGGCGCGGCGCCCAGCCGGGCTGGCGCCCCAGCAGCAGGCGCTCGCCGTCACTGATGGCGACGATCACCGCCGGGTCGCTGCGCGGATATTCGATGCGCCCGCAGGCCGCGCAATCGCCTTGCCAGCCACCGTTCGAATAGCGCAATCCGCCGCCACAGGCCGGGCAGAAGCGATGCGAGGCGCGCCAGTGCAGCACCGCGCGCGCCTGGGCGAACAAGGTCGCCTCGAAAACCGGCCATTCCAGCGCCGCGCGGCGCAGCTCGGTGCGCGGCACGTCGTCGTCGAAGCCATCGCGGGCGAGCGCGGCGAACCACGCCTCCTCGCCGCGACGACCCAGGAAAACGGCATCTTCCGGCGCACCGCGGCTGGCCAGCAGGCGGCCCTGCGCGTCGCTGCGCACCTCGCCGCGCGTGTCCAGCCACAGGCAATGTCCTTCCGCACGCCGCGCATCGAGCTGCGCGGCATCCCCGCGCCATTCGTCGGCACGATCCAGTGGCTGGTCGATGAAAGCGTACGGCGCGCTCATGCGCCGATTGTCGCCCATGCGGGCTGACGATGGCGTCGTACGGGACGGGTCAGACGGTGAACGACGAGCCGCAGCCGCAGGTGGTGCGGGCATTCGGATTGCGGATCGAGAACTGCGCCCCGGTCAGCGTTTCGCTGTAATCCACGCTGGCACCCATCAGGTACTGCAGGCTGAGCGGATCGACCAGCAGGGTCACGCCATCGGTGACCACCGCCAGATCGTCCTCGCCCTGGTTCTCGTCGAATTCGAAGCCGTACTGGAAGCCCGAGCAGCCGCCACCCTGGATGTACACGCGCAGCTTCAGCTCAGCATTGCCTTCCTCGCTGATGAGTTCGCGCACCTTGGCCGCCGCCGAGGCGGTGAACTCCAGCGGTGCATCCAGTTGCTGGTAGCCGGGGGCGGCCTGATCGATCACGGTATCCATGCCACAAGGATGAGGGCGAAGGCGCGCGGCTTCAAGCGCGGACGATGTCCTTCCAGTTGAAGGCATGCTCCAGCGCATTGCCGCGCGCCGGCTTGAGCCGGACCAGCAGGCGGGTGGGCACGAAGCCCTCGGGCAGCGCGAACTGGCCCTCGACCCGCTGCAGATAGCGCAGGCTGTAGTCGATGCCCGGCGCCTCCGCCTGCTGGCGCAGTTCGGCCCAGTCCAGTTGCACCAGTTGCCCGTCGCGGCTGCCCTCCACCGCCAGTTCCAGCGTGCCGCTGCTGCCGCCGGCCTGCTCGCGGGCCTGGGTCAGTGTCAGCTCGAAACGCCAGACATTGGCTGCCTCCGGCGCGACCACGGCGTCGTGCACGCTGAGGCCGCGACGCTGCACCTGCGGGCTGACGAAGCGTTCGTAGAAATCCAGGTCGGCGCGCAGCGCGATGATCTGTTCGTCACGCTCGGCCAGGCTGTCCTGCAGCTCCAGCATCGCCTGGCGGCTGATGCGATCGGACTGGCGCAGGTTGGCGATTTCCTGCTGCAACGCGGCATCGGCTTGCGTGGTCGTCGCGGTGGAAGCCGCCTGGCGCGCGGAGAACCAGCTGGCCAGCGCGATCAGGATCGCGATCAGCGCCACCGCCCATGGCAGCCACGGCTCGCGTGCACGCATCGCCGGTCGCGGCGTGGCGTGTGCGGCAGGTGTCGCGGCCTGCGTCGGCTCGATGGCCTCCCCTTCCGGGGAGGGGGTGTCGTCAGGGGGCGTGGATTCCATGGCTCCTAGTTACCGCTTAAGCCGCGGTCAAGCAAGTCCGCGGCATATAGTGGGGCGTGGCGGCGCATCCTGCCGCGCGGGGACTGCTGATGGATCTTGACCTCTCCACCCTGAGCGTCACGCAAATGTCGTCGGCGCACGTGTTCGCCATCGGCGTGCTGCTGGCGTGGCTGGCGGGCATCCGCGTCTACCTCACCGTGTTCGGCGTGGGCATCGCCGGCGCGATGGGCTGGATCGACCTGCCGCCGGCACTGGCGGCAACCGAATCACCGTGGGTGCTGGGCGTGTCCGGTGCACTGGCGCTGGCCGAGTTCTTCGCCGACAAGATTCCGGGCGTGGACTCGGGCTGGGACCTGCTGCACACCCTGTTGCGGGTACCGGTGGGGGCCTTCCTCGCCGCCGCGGCGATGTCGCCCGATGGCAGCCTCGGCGCGGGCGTGCTGGCCACCGGCGCCGGCGTCGCGCTGACCAGCCACGCGCTCAAGGCCACCTCTCGCGCGGCGATCAACACGTCGCCCGAACCGGTCAGCAACTGGACCGCCTCGCTGGGCGAGGATGCGGTCACCGTCGGTGGCCTCGCACTGGCGTTCTCGCACCCGTGGCTGGCGCTGGCGATCGTGGTTGGCGTGAGCCTCGTCTTCGCACTGCTGGTGTGGTGGACCTGGCGCAAGCTGGCACGCGGTGCGCGACGCCTGTTTTCCCGCCCGGCCGGCGACGCCAGCCCACCGCCGCGACCGCCTGCGGCGCGCTGAGCCGCGCTCAACGCTTGCCGCCGTCCTCGCCGCGTCCGCGCCGTACCGGCGGTGTCTTCTTGCCCGTGGCGCCGCGTCGCCGCGGGCGCGGCATGCCGAAGCCGCGCACCTCGCGGTTCGGTGGCGGGATCGCCTGCGTCCCGGCCACCTCCCGCGCCAGCGGGGCAAGGTGCTGCATCGCCCTGGAATACACGCCGCGCTTGAACATCACCACGTTCTGCACCGGATACCAGAAATCCACCCAGCGCCAATGGTCGAACTCGGGGCGCTCGCTGAGATCCAGGCGCACGTGATCCTCGCTGCCGGTCAGCCGCAGCAGGAACCAGACCTGCTTCTGGCCGATGCACACCAGCCGGTCATTGCGCCGCACCGCGCGTGGCGGCAGCCGGTAACGCAACCAGCCCGGGGTCGCACCCAGCACTTCCACGTGCTCGGGCAGCAGGCCGGTTTCCTCGCGCAGCTCGCGGTACATGGCTTCCAGCGGGGTCTCGTCGGTATTCATCCCGCCCTGCGGGAATTGCCAACCGTCACGACGAACCCGCCGCGCCCAGAACACCCGGCCATCGCGGTGCATCAACACAATGCCCACATTGGGGCGGTAGCCGTCCGGATCGATCACGACGCGGACTCCTGAACTTGTTGGGGCCAAGCCCCGCTGTCATCGAATGTGCCACGCAAGCGCGCAGGCGGCAAGTCGCGCCGCCGAGTCAGCCCCGTCCCGACAGGCCGTATGCCCCGGCCACGCCACCCACGCCCGGTGGCGACACCCGCCCATTGACGGCACCGCCGTGAAAGGGAATAATTTCGTGTTCCCCGCCTGCATTGGCGGCGCGATGGCTATGTAGCTCAGCCGGTTAGAGCACAGCACTCATAATGCTGGGGTCGGTGGTTCGAGTCCACCCATAGCCACCACTCACGCAACCCCGCGCCCGGCGGGGTTCATGCGTTCAAGCACCCGGAACGCGATCATGGAAATCTTCAAGGTCTTCACCATCGAAGCGGCGCACCGCCTGCCGAATGTCCCGGCCGGGCACAAATGCGCGCGCCTGCATGGCCATTCGTTCCGCGTCGAGTTGCATGTCAGCGGGCCGCTGGATCCGGAGCTGGCCTGGGTGATGGACTTCGCCGAACTGAAGGCGGCGTTCAAACCTTTGTATGCCCAGCTTGACCACCATTACCTCAATGACATCCCCGGTCTGGAAAACCCGACCAGCGAACGCATTGCCGAATGGATCTGGGAGCGGCTGAAGCCCGAAGTGCCGCTGCTGTCGATGGTGGTGGTGCATGAAACCTGCACCGCGGGCTGCCGATACCGCGGGCCGATGACTGAAAGCTGACCGCCCGCTGAACATACGGAAACAATCCAAAGCGCATTGTTGCGATGCACAACGCAAGCTGTTATGCTGCGTCGCACAAATCGGGAATCCCCCGGTTTCCGCCACCGATCGAGGACACCACCATGTATCAGCAGCAGTTCAACGAGCAGTTTGCCGCCACCACGCGCCAGTTCGCCGAGACTGCGGCGCGCATCAACCGTCTGGCCCTGGAAAACGCCGAGCAGGTCTTCGGCCTGCAGATGGCCGCGCTGGAAGAAAGCGCCAACGCCACCTTCGCGTTCTGGAACCAGCTGGTCGAGGCCCGCGACTTCAATGGCCTGCGTGACGCCATGCCGGCCGGCATCCAAGTCGCCCGCGAGAACACCGAGCGTGCCATCGCTACCGGCCAGGAAATCTACGAGCGCACCGTGAAGGCCAACGAAGCCATTGCCCAGATCGCCAAGGGCGAGATGGAGCAGGCCGCCGCCAAGGCGCAGGCCCAGGCCGAAAAGGTCGTCAAGACCACGGCCAAGAAGGCGCGCTGAGTCAATCAGCACTGATCCACGGCCGTCATCCGTGACAGCCGCCACGTGGTCAAGAAACCCGGCAACTTCGGTTGCCGGGTTTTTTTATGCCCGCGATACCCGGCCGCGTCCGCGTCGGCGCCCCACTCAGATCAGACCCGCGACCATGTCCGCAGCGGTGCCTGGCCCAATACGCGGGTGAGGATGGCGAGGTTCTCATCGGCGGCCTGCATCCGTGCATCGACCGGGTTGGCGATCCAGCCGGCGAAGCGGCAGCCATCGGCAAGGATCGCGCGCTGCGTGGCCCGCGCCTGATGCACGCAGCCCAGACGCAGACCGACCACCATCAGCACCGGCAAGCCAAGCGCGCGCACCAGATCGGCCTGTTCGATGGATTCGGACAGCGGCGCCAGCCAGCCACCGACGCCTTCCACCAGCACCGCATCCATATCCGGCAGCGCCTGTGCACGCCGGCAGGCATCCAGCATCACGTCCAGTTCCAGCTCGACGCCGACCGCGTGCGCGGCCAGTTCCGGGGCCAGCGGCAAGGGCAAGGCATAGGGATTGCGCGTTGCGTAGTCGATGTCGATGCCGTCAGCCTGGGCATGCGCCAGTGCATCCTCGCTGCGCCAGCCGTCCGCAGTGTGCAGGCAGCCGCTGGCGACCGGCTTGATGCCGAGCACGCGCCGGCCCTGCGTGCGCGCCTCGCGCAGCAGCGCGCAGGTGCTGAAGGTCTTGCCGATTTCGGTATCGGTGCCGGTGATGTAGAGATCGCCGATCATGTCGGTGATTCCGGCTGATGCTCCTGGCCGGCCTCCAATGCCTCCAGCTCGCGCGTCACCCGTGCCCAGTGCCAGGGCAGCAGCACGCCACTGAAGGCATAGACCCACATCGGCAGGCTGTTGAGCAGGCTGCTGTCCGAATCCGCCGCGATCAGCATCAGGCTGAACACGATGCTGATGGCGGCGAGCAGCGCGAGGATGCAATGCACGCCGATTTCTCCTTGCAGCAGACAATGCTCGCGCGCGTCCAGCCGCAGCGCCTCGGCATGCTGCACCGCATGCCGGTTCAAGCGCCACAGGATCAGGCTGAGCAGACCCACGCCGACGCTGTAGACGATGAAGGCGGTTTGCATGTCCAGCGCGATGCGTGCCGGGTCGATGCCCAATTCGCTGGGCAGCGCGCCACCGCTGATCGAGGACAGGAACGCGGAAATCACCATCCGCAGCGGGTACACGAAGACCAGCACCACCAGCACCAACCCCAGGCTGAGCGCGGTGGCAAACGGTGTTTCCAGCCCGAAACGGCGACTGAAGCGGCGATGGCCGATCCAGAAACTGGCCAGCAGCACGAAGCAGACCACGAAGGTCGGCACCCGCAACAGCGCGTGGCGCAGCTCGGCCACGGTTTCCGGCAGCTGGTTGAAGAAGATCACCAGCAAGGTCATGGCGAAGGCGAAGGAGGCATCGACGAACGCCTCCAGCCGCGAGCCCTGGCCGCCGCGCAGCACGAATCCGTCCCGGTCCCGCTTGCCTGAGTGCTGCATCCGCCCCACCGCGCCTCTACACTTGGACGATGTTTATCGCATTCCCGCTCAGCGGCGACAAGCCGCAGCAATACGCCCAGCTGCTGGAACAGGCGCGCGCGCTGATGCACGGCGAGTCCGACCGCATCGCCAACGCCGCCAACCTGTCGGCCCTGCTGTTCAACGCGCTGCCGGATCTGAACTGGGCCGGCTTCTATTTCTTCGACGGCACCGAACTCGTGGTCGGTCCGTTCCAGGGCCTGCCCGCCTGCGTGCGGATTCCGCTGGACAAGGGCGTGTGCGGGGCCGCGGCCAGCCGCCGCCAGAGCCAGCGGGTGGATGATGTCGATGCCTTCCCCGGGCATATCGCCTGCGATTCGGCCTCGCGCTCGGAACTGGTGGTGCCGCTGATCGGCAAGGACGACGCATTGATCGGCGTGCTGGACCTGGACAGTCCGAATCCGGCGCGCTTCGATGCCGACGACCAGCGCGGCATCGAGGCCATCGCCCAGGCGTGGCTCGACGCCTGCGGCTGAGCCCGGCTTACTCCACGGTCACCGACTTGGCCAGGTTGCGCGGCTTGTCCACGTCGGTGCCGCGCGCCAAGGCGGTGTGGTAGGCGAGCAGCTGCACCGGGATCGAATGCACGATCGGCGAGAGCACGCCGACGTGGCGCAGGGTGCGGATCACGTGCACACCCTCGGAGGCGCCGAAGCTGCTGTCGGCATCGGTGAACACGAACATCCGCCCGCCGCGCGCGCGCACTTCCTCGATGTTGGCCTTGACCTTCTCCAGCAGCGCATCGTTTGGGGCGATCACCACCACCGGCATCTTGTCGTCGACCAGCGCCAGCGGGCCGTGCTTGAGCTCGCCGGCCGGGTAGGCCTCGGCGTGGATGTAGCTGATCTCCTTCAGCTTGAGCGCGCCTTCCAGGGCGATCGGGTAATGCACGCCGCGGCCGAGGAACAGGGCATGGTCGCGCGGTGCGAACTTCTCGCTCCAGGCGGCGATCTGCGGCTCCAGATTGAGCGCATGCTGCACGCTGCCGGGCAGATGGCGCAGGGCTTCGATCAGTTCCGCCTCGTGCGCCGCGTCCAGCCGTCCGCGCAGTTTGGCGATGGTGGCGGTGAGGATGAACAGCGCGGCCAGCTGGGTGGTGAAGGCCTTGGTCGAGGCCACGCCGATCTCGGCGCCGGCTCGGGTATGGAACACCAGCCGGCTGGCGCGCGGGATCGCACTTTCCGGCACGTTGCAGATCGACAGCGTGCGCTGCTGCCCGAGTGACTTCGCGTATTTCAGCGCCTCCATCGTGTCCAGGGTTTCGCCGGACTGGGAGATGGTCACCACCAGCTGGCGGGGGTTGGCGACCACGTCGCGGTAGCGGTACTCGCTGGCAATGTCCACCGCGCACGGCAGGCCGGTCATCGCCTCGATCCAGTAACGCGCGACCATGCCCGCGTAATAGCTGGTGCCGCAAGCAAGGATCTGCACCGACTCGATGTCGGCCAGCACCTCGGCGGCGTCCTCGCCGAACAGCTGCGGATCGAACTTGCCGAGGTCGATGACGCCCTCGATGGTGTCGGCCAGCGCGCGCGGCTGTTCGTGGATTTCCTTCTGCATGAAGTGGCTGTAGGGGCCCAGCTCCAGCGAGGCCAGCGAAACGTCGGACAGATGCACGTCGCGCTCGACGGGCGCGGCATCGGCGTCGAACACCTGCACCGCGTCACGGCTGATCAGCGCGGTATCGCCTTCCTCCAGGAAGATCACCCGGCGCGTGGCCTGCACGATGGCGGACACGTCCGAGGCGATGAAGTTCTCGCCTTCGCCGAGGCCAATCAGCAACGGGCAGCCCATGCGCGCGGCCACCATCTGGCCCGGATCACGACGGTCGATCACGGCGATGGCGAACGCGCCTTCCAGCTCCCGCACCGCCGCCTGTACCGCCTGCAGCAGGCTCATGCCCTGGGCCTGGTGATGGTGGATCAGGTGGGCAATGACCTCGGTATCGGTCTGCGACGTGAACTCGTAGCCCAGCGCGCGCAGGCGCTCGCGCTGCACTTCGTGGTTCTCGATGATGCCGTTGTGCACCAGCGCGATCTGGTCGTGGCTGACCATCGGATGCGCGTTGAGTTCGGTGACCCCGCCATGCGTCGCCCAGCGGGTATGGCCGATGCCCAGACTGGCCTGGAACTGCTCGGCCAGCGCCGCGGATTCCATTTCCGCCACGCGGCCGGTGCGGCGCACGCGGCGGATGCGCGCATCATCGACCACGGCAATGCCCGAGGAGTCGTAGCCGCGATATTCCAGCCGCTTCAAACCCTCGACCAGCAGCGGCACCACGTCACGCTGGGCGATCGCCCCGACGATTCCACACATCGGCCCATGCCTCGTTGACCCAATCCCCCATTTTAGCCCGGACGCAGGCGCATCGCGCCTGTGTCCGAGCGGACGTCCGCCAAACCCTGCGGACAGCTGAATTCGCTGCATGACCCATGCGAATCAATGGCTTGAGGTTGGCACGCGACTTGCATTGAAACAGGCAAGCCCATGTGCACTGCAGCCGATGAGCATCCGCGACACCTCCGCCCAGGACAACCGGCTCGGCAGCGCACCGGCACAGGCTCGACGTCGCCGGCAATGGTTGCTGCTGGGAGTTGGCGGCATTGCCCTGCTCGGCGTCATGCTGTGGATCGGCCGCGGCTGGTTGTCCGGGACGCGCTCGGTGGATGCGGCGCGGGTGCGCATCGCCGAAGTCATCCGCGGCGACCTGGTCCGCGACATCGCGGCCGAGGGCCGGGTCATCACCGCCAACAACCCCAGCCTGTACGCCATCGGCGGCGGCACGGTTTCGCTGAAGGTGGTGGCCGGTGACGCGGTCAAGCAGGGCCAGGTACTGGCGGAGATCGACAGCCCGGAACTGCTCAGCCGCCTGGCACAGGAACAGGCCACCCTGGCCAGCCTCGAAGGCGAAGCCAGCCGCGCCGCACTGGACGCCAGGCTGGCACGCTCGCATGCCAGCAAGCTGCTGGACCAGGCGCGCGTGGAACAGGTCGCAGCCAAACGCGAGTTGCAGCGCTATCAGCGCGGCCATGAAGGCGGCGCGGTGGCGCAGGTGGACCTCGCCCGCGCCCAGGACGCGGTGCAGAAAGCCGACATCGGCCTCAACCACGCACGCCAGGACGCTGGCCTGCAAGGCGCGGCAGCGGGACTGGATGCGCGCAACAAGATGGCCCTGGCGGCACGTCAGCGGGCAGTGGTGGAGGAACTGCAGCGGCAGGTCGATGCCTTGTCGATACGCGCGCCCTTCGATGGCCAGGTCGGCCAGGTATTCGTTGCCCAGCGCCAGAACGTGCAGGCCAATGCGCCGGTACTGTCCGTGGTGGACCTGTCGCGTTTCGAAGTGGAGATCAAGGTGCCGGAAAGCTTCGCCCGCGATCTCGCCATCGGCATGCCGGCGCAGCTGACCGGCAACAACCAGAACTGGCCGGCGGAAGTCTCCGCGGTCTCGCCCGAGGTGGTCAGCGGCGAAGTCAGCGCGCGGCTGCGCTTTGCCGACGACCGCCAGCCACCGGCCCTGCGCCAGAACCAGCGCCTGTCCGCGCGCATCCTGCTCGATACCCGCCGCGACGTGCTGATGGTCGAGCGCGGCCCCTTCCTGGAACAGGGTGGAGGCCGCAGCGCCTGGGTGGTGGACGGCAACATCGCCCAGCGACGCGACATCACCACCGGCGCCAGCAGCCTGGACGCGGTTGAAATCACCAGTGGCCTGCAGCAGGGCGAGCGCGTGGTGATATCCGGCGCGGACGGCTTTGGCGATGCCGAGAAAGTACGGATCAGGTGAAGCGAGGAACGAGTGGAGAGGGGCGAGGAACGAGTGGAGAGGAACGAAAGGAAAGTGCGCCCCGGCACTCTCCCATTCCGCCTCTCCACTCACCCCTCTCCACTCACCCCTCTCCATTCCCTGATCGTTTCGCGCTGCCCTACTCGTTCCTCCTCACTCGCTCCCAGCTTTCCCCAAGGACTGCCCATGCTCAGCCTGAAACAAATCACCAAGGTCTATCGCACTGAACTCGTGGAAACCCATGCGCTGCGTGCGCTTGATCTGCACGTGGCCGATGGTGAGTTCGTCGCCGTCACCGGGCCTTCGGGTTCGGGCAAGACCACATTTCTCAATATCGCCGGCTTGCTGGAGGAGTTCACCGACGGCGAGTACCTGCTGGATGGCGACAATGTGCGCGGGCTGTCCGACGACGCGCGCAGCCGACTGCGCAACCGCAAGATCGGTTTCATCTTCCAGAGCTTCAACCTGATCCCCGACCTCAACTTGTTCGACAACGTCGACGTGCCGCTGCGCTACCGCGGCATGGCCGCCGCCGAGCGCAGGCAACGCATCGAAAAGGCGCTGGCCGATGTCGGCTTGGCATCACGCATGAAGCACTACCCGGCGGAACTGTCGGGTGGCCAGCAACAGCGCGCCGCCATCGCCCGCGCCCTGGCCGGCGAGCCGCGCCTGCTGCTGGCCGATGAACCCACTGGCAACCTCGACTCGCAGATGGCCCGCGGAGTGATGGAACTGCTGGAGGACATCAATGCTCGCGGCACCACCATCGTCATGGTCACCCACGACCCGGAACTGGCCGCACGTGCACAGCGCAACGTGCATATCGTGGATGGCATTGCGACGGACATGCGGAGCGAGAAGTGAGTGGAGAAGAGTGAGAAGTGAGAGAAATCCAAAACGCCAGCAGGCACCGAACCAGCTGTCTCTCACTCTTCTCCACTCACTCCTCTCCACTCGTTACTCGCTCCCCCATTACCCGGCCTCACCATGCTCACCTACTACCTCAAACTCGCGCTGCGCAGCCTGAAGCGCAACAAGGCATTGACCGTGCTGATGGTGCTGACGATCGCCGTCGGCATTGGTGCGACCATGACCACGCTCACGGTGTTCCGCACGCTGGCCGGCGATCCGATCCCGGACAAAAGCGACCGGCTGTTCCGGGTGCAGTTGGACATGTATCCGAGCGATGCTCCCCATTTTGGCGGCGAACCGCCTCCGGACCTCAGTCGTTTCGATGCCGAGACTCTGCTGGCCGACGCACGGGCACGGCACCAGGTGATCACTGCCTGGAGTTCGGTGATGATCGAACGCGGCGAAGGTGACAACGATCCGTTCATCGCCAACGCGCGCAGTGCCAGTGCGGACTTCTTCCCCATGTTCCAGGTGCCGCTGAAGTACGGCAAGCCATGGGGCAAGGCCGAGGACGATGCACGCGCGCGGGTGGCGGTCATCACCACCCGGCTCAACGACAGGCTGTTCGGCGGCGCGGATTCGGTCGGCAAGACGGTGAAACTGGAAGACACCGTGTTCCGCATCATCGGGGTGATGGACGAATGGCGGCCGACACCGCAGTACTACGACAACAATGCCGACACCTTCGGCAAGCCGGAACTGGCCTTCGTGCCGTATGCCACCGCGCGCGATCTGGACTGGGGCAACAACGGCAACATGAACTGCTTTTCCGGCAACCGCAGCGGCAAGAGCACCGATCTCAACCAGCCCTGCGTGTGGCTGCAGTACTGGGTCGAACTGGAGTCCCCGGCGCAAGCCGCCGAGTTCAGGCGCTATCTGGAGAACTACTCGCACGAGCAGAAAGCCACCGGGCGCTTCCAGCGTGAACCCAACGTGCGTCTGCGCAACGTGATGCAGTGGCTGGACCATACCAAGGCAGTACCGTCGGACGTGAAGCTGCAGCTGTGGCTGTCGTTAGGCTTCCTGCTGGTATGCATGGTCAATGTGGTCGGCCTGTTGCTGGCCAAGTTCCTGCGCCGCAGCGGCGAGATCGGCGTGCGCCGCGCACTCGGTGCCAGTCGCCGCCAGGTGTTTCTGCAATTGCTGGTGGAAGCCGGCGTGGTCGGACTGATCGGCGGCATGGCCGGCTTGGCACTGGCCTTCCTCGGCCTGTGGGGGGTGCGCCAACAACCAGCGCCATACGCCGAGCTGGCGGCGATGAACCTGCCGATGCTGCTGTCCACCTTCGCCATCGCCCTGACTGCCAGCCTGCTCGCCGGCGCCTTGCCCGCATGGCGCGCGATGCGGATTGCCCCGGCAATCCAGCTGAAAACGCAATAGGCAAGGAACGAGTCGAGAGGAACGAATCCGATCTCTCTCACTCCTTCCCACTCACCAATCGTTACTGGCTTCTCGTTTCTCGTTACTGCTTCTCGCCTCGAGACCTCCACCATGACCCAGCTCCGCCCCATTTTCTCTGCACTCTCGCGGCACAAGTCTGCCGTTGCGATCCTGCTGCTGGAGGTCGCGCTGACCTGCGCCATCCTGTGCAATGCGCTGTATCTGATCCACCGCCGCATCGACGCGGTCAATGTGCGCTCGGGTGTGGACGAAGCGCATCTGCTGCACATCAGCCTGGCCGGCATTGGCCAGCGGGACGACGCGATGGCGCAGACCCGTGCCGATCTTGCCGCGTTACGCGCCTTGCCGGGCGTGGCCAATGCCAGCCTGGTGTCGCAGATCCCGCTCACCAACAGCTCCTGGAACAGCGGAGTGACATTGAAACCCGACGATCAAGGCTCGCTGCTCAACAGCACCATGTACATGGGCGAGGAGGGCATGCTCGACACCTTCGGTCTGAAGGTTGTGGCCGGGCGCAGCTTCAACGCCGATGACTTCGTCGACATCGCGGACGAATCGGCTCTCAACAGTTCCTCACCGAAGTCGGCCATCATCACCCGCACCATGGCCGGAAAGATGTACCCAGGCCAGAACGCAGTAGGCAAGTCGTTCCATCTGGGCGGTCCCGAGCCGATTACCATCGTCGGCATCGTCGACTCCCTGATGCGTCCGTCCAACCGCTCAAGGGGTCAGGACGACGCGCAGTACTCGATGCTGCTGCCGGTACGTTTGCCATACTCGCTGGCGGGCCACTACGTCGTGCGGGTCAGGCCCGATGCCGACCCTGACGCGGTATTGCAGGCGGCTGTCGTCGAGATCAAGAAACAGAATCCGCGCCGCGTCATCCTGGATCAGCAGACCTACGGCGAGATCCGCCACAATTTCTTCGCGCAGGACAAGGCAATGGTCTGGCTGCTCTCGGTCGTTTCCGTGATCCTGCTCGCAGTCACCGCCTTCGGCATCGTCGGGCTCGCCAGCTTCTGGGTGCAACAGCGCAGCAAGCAGATCGGCGTGCGACGCGCCCTGGGTGCCACCCGAGGCGACATCCTGCGCTACTTCCAGAGCGAGAACTTCCTGATCGTCACCGGCGGCATCGTGCTCGGCATGCTGCTGGCCTTCGGCCTCAACCAGTGGCTGATGAGCAAATACGAACTGCCGCGCCTGCCTTGGCAGTACCTGCCAATCGGTGCCGCCGTGCTGTGGCTGCTCGGGCAGATGGCGGTGCTGTGGCCGGCGCTGCGTGCCGCCTCGATCCCGCCGGCGACGGCGACGCGAAGCGTGTGAAGGCGAGGAACGAGTGAGGGCGGAAAGCTAAGAGCCAGGAGTGAGTGGAGAGAAGTGAGGAGTGAGAGAAAAGCAAAGGCCGTTGCAGTTCACCCTGCTCCACTCGCACCACCTCACTCCTCTCCCCTCACTCCTCTCCCCTCACTCCTCTCCCCTCACTCCTCTCCCCTCGCTCCTCTCCCCTCGCTCCTCTTCACTCACTCCTCGTTCCTCTCCACTCGTTCCTCGTTCCTCCCCACTCGTTCCTCGCCCCCCGCTCCTACAATCACCCTTCATCCCGCTTCGGTCCGAACATGTCGCGCATCCTGATCATCGACGACAACCCTTCGGTCGCCACGGCGCTGGAGTTGCTGTTTTCGATGCACGAGATCGAGACGGTGGCGGCGCCGACGCCAGCGGCAGGGCTGGCGCGGCTGCGGCGAGGCGACATCGATCTGGTCATCGCCGACATGAACTTCGAGGCGGACACCACCTCGGGCGAGGAAGGCGTGCAGTTGTTCCACGAGATCCGCGCACTGGATGCGGACATGCCGGTGATCCTGCTCACCGCATGGACCGAGCTGGAGCGGGCGGTGGAACTGGTCAAGGCCGGTGCCGCCGACTATCTGGGCAAGCCGTGGGACGATGCCAAGTTGCTGACCAGCGTGCGCAACCTGCTGGAACTGTCCGAGGTGCAGCGTGACCTGGCCAGCCACGCGCGGCAGGCGCGGCAACGCCGCCAGGCATTGGCCGATGCGCATGACTTGCGCGGCTTCGTGTATGCCGATGCCGCCAGCGAGCGGGTTCTGGCGCTGGCCTGCCAGGTCGCTGCATCACCGCTGCCGGTGCTGATCACCGGCCCCAATGGCAGCGGCAAGGAAAAGATCGCCGAGATCGTGCATGCCAATTCACGGGTGGCGCGCGGGCCGTTCGTCGCGCTCAACTGCGGCGCGCTGCCGGCCGAGCTGATCGAGGCCGAGCTGTTCGGCGCCGAGGCCGGGGCCTATACCGGTGCCAATCGTGCCCGTGCCGGCAAGTTCGAGGCCGCCGACGGCGGCAGCCTGTTCCTCGACGAAATCGGCACCCTGCCGCTGTCCGGCCAGACCCGCCTGCTGCGGGTGCTGGAAACCGGCCGCTTCGCGCGGCTGGGCAGCAATCGCGAAACCTCGGTCAGCGTGCGCATAATCTCCGCGACCAATGCCGACCTGCCGGCGATGATCGCGCGTGGCGAGTTCCGCGAAGACCTCTACTATCGGCTCAATGCGGTCGAGTTGCGGCTGCCGGCACTGACCCAACGCCGCGACGACATCCTGCCGCTGGCGCGGCATTTTCTTGGCGAAGGAAGGCAGCTGGCCACCGATGCCGAACGGGCGCTGCTGGCGCACACCTGGCCGGGCAATGTGCGCGAGCTGCGCAACGTGATCCAGCGTGCCGCCTTGTTGAGCGGTGAGCGGATGATCGACGCTGCGGCACTGGCTCTGGCCCCATCCGCTGCAGCGGCCGAAGCACCGCAGGAACTGGATGCTTCCGACATCGAGGCGGCGTTGCGCCGCCACCACGGCGTGATCGCGCAGGCGGCGGCGGAGCTGGGGCTGTCGCGGCAGGCACTGTACCGGCGCATGGATCGCCTGGGAATCCGCCGCGAATGAGCGCTTCGGCGCTGCGGCATTCCGGCTCGGCCACGACAGCACGAGGGCTGCTGCGATGCTGAAACGCCTGCCACTGCGTTGGCGCCTGGCCGCTCTGGTGCTGATGCATGTGCTGGCGATGCTTGCCAGCATCGGCATCGCGCTGCATTACGGCGCCACGCCGTGGCAGGCGCTGGCTGTCGGTGTGCTGTGGTGCCTGCCCATGCTGCTGCACCTGCTGCACCTGCAATCGCGGGTGCGGGCGATGTACCGGGCGCTGGCCGGCACCGTGGACAGCTACCGCGATGGCGACTTCAGCTTTTCGCTGACCTGGCCCTGGCAGGACGAAATGGCACAACTGGTGGCTGCCCACAACCGCTTGGGCGATGCCCTGCGCGAGCAGCGCCTGGCGCTGGTGCAGCGTGAGCTGCTGCTGGACACCATCGTGCAGAACACGCCGGTGGCGATGACCTTGGTCGATGCAGCAGGTCGCGTCGTGCTGGGCAACCTGGCCGCGCGCCGCTTGCTGGGCCAGGGCCGGCGGCTTGAAGGGCGCGCCTTCGCCGAGGTGCTCGCGGTCGCGCCGGAGTCCATGCAGCTGGCCTTCGAGCGCGAAGGCGACGCCATCTTCGGGGTCGGCAGCGAGGACGACGAAGACATCTTCCACCTGTCGCGACGCCAGTTCCGGCTCAATGGCCGCGTGCACCAGCTGATCCTGCTCCGCCAGCTCACCGCCGAGCTGCGACGGCAGGAAGTGCAGACCTGGAAAAAAGTGATTCGGGTGATCAGCCACGAATTGAACAACTCGCTGGCACCGATCGCCTCGCTGGCCCATTCCGGCCAGGAGCTGCTGCGGCGGGGACAGGCCGACAAGCTGCCGCTGGCACTGGTCACCATCGAGGAGCGTGCGCGTCATCTGGAAGGCTTCCTGCGCGATTACGCCCGCTTTGCCAAATTGCCGGCGCCGCGCCTGTGCACGCTGGACTGGCATGACTTCATCATCCGGTTGCGCAGCCAGATCGGATTCCACTGGGATGGCACGCATGGCGATGCCCGCTTCCGTGCCGATCCGGCACAGTTGCAGCAGGCACTGCTCAACGTGCTGAAGAACGCGCACGAATCCGGCAGTGCGGCCGACGCCATCGAACTGAGCCTGCGCCGCCAGCCGCGCGGCTGGCGCATCGAGGTACTCGACCGTGGCAGCGGCATGAGCGAGGCAGTCCTGGCGCAGGCGCTGTTGCCGTTCTATTCCACCAAGCGCCAGGGCACGGGCCTTGGCATGGCGCTGACCCGGGAGATCATCGAGGCGCATGGCGGCCACATCGCGCTGGCCAACCGCGAAGGCGGCGGGCTGTGCGTGAGCCTGTCGTTGCCGGACTGAACCGGCCACGTGCAGTGGCGGGTGAGGCTCAGGACTTTTTCTTCGGCCGCTCCCAGCCTTCGATGATCTGCTGCCGCGCACGTGCCAGGGCGAGCTTGCCGGCAGGCACTTCGCTGACGATGGTGGAACCGGCGGCGGTGGTGGCGCCGGCACCGATTTCCACTGGCGCCACCAGCGAGGCGTTGGAGCCGATGAAGGCGCCATCGCCGATCACCGTGCGTGCCTTGTTGACGCCATCGTAGTTGCAGGTGATGGTGCCGGCGCCGATGTTCACCCCGGCGCCGACTTCGGCATCGCCGATGTAGCTCAGGTGGTTGGCCTTGCTGCCGACGCCGAAGCGAGCCTGCTTGATCTCGACGAAGTTGCCGACGCGGGCGCCATCGGCCAGCACCGTGCCCGGACGCAGCCGCGCATACGGGCCGAGCGTGACCGCGCCTTCGCAGCGCGCGCCTTCCAGGTCGCAATGCGCGCGCACCTCGGTGCCGGGGCCGAGCACCACGTCCTTGAGCCGGCAGAACGGGCCGATGCGCACGCCCTCGCCCAGCACCACCTCGCCTTCGAAGATCACGTCCACGTCCACTTCCACGTCGCCGCCTTCCACCCGCACCCGGCCACGGATGTCGATGCGTGCGGCATCGACCACGCGCACGCCCTCGGCGCACAGTGCCTGCACCGCGCGCTTCTGCCAGGCGCGCTCGAGCTGGGCCAGCTGCCACGGATCGTTGGCGCCTTCGGTCTCCATCGGGTCGGCGACGTGCACCATTTCCGCGGCCTCGTATTCGCGCGCGGCCTGCACGAACACGTCGGTCAGGTAGTACTCGCCCTGGACGTTGTCGTTGGACAGGTTGTCGAGCCAGCGGCGCAGCGCATTGCCATCGGCGGCAAGGATCCCGGTGTTGATGGTGCGGATCGCCTTCTGCTCGGCACTGGCGTCCTTCTCTTCGATGATCGCGGCGACGTGGCCATCCGGGCCGCGCAGTACCCGGCCATAGCCGGTCGGGTCATCGAGTTCGGCCACCAGCACGCTCAGGCGCGCCGGCACGGCCAGCAGCCTGCGCAGGGTATCGGCGGTGATCAGCGGCACGTCGCCGTACAGCACCAGCACGCGCGCGCCATCGGGCACCTGGTCGATCGCCTGCTGCACCGCATGGCCGGTGCCCAGGCGCTCGCGCTGCTCGGCCCATTGCAAGTCGGCATCCTTTGCGAAGGCATCGCGCACGATGTCGCCGCCATGCCCGTAGACCACGTGGATCGCGGCCGGTTGCAGCGCGCGCGCGGCATCGATCACATGCGCCAGCATCGGCCGTCCGGCGACCTTCTGCAGCACCTTGGGGGTACGCGACTTCATGCGCTTGCCTTCGCCGGCGGCGAGGATGACGACGTGCAGGGGTTCCTGGCTCATGGCGGCTCCCGGGATTGTTAGCGCATTCTAACGAGGCGATGGCACGGGATTGCTAGGATGCGCGCTGTTCCCGCATTCCCCGCGCATGCCCGCACGCCGCCACGAGTCCCTGCCATGAGCCTGCGCCGTCATGCCGGCGGTTACCTGCTGGTCGGCGTCATCCAGTGGCTGGTCGAGTACGCGGTCATGGTTTCGCTCAGTGCCTGGCTGTTGCCGGTGGAGCCGGCCAACATCCTTGGCCGCGTCTGCGGCGCCCTGCTCGGTTACTGGCTCAATGGCCGCTTCGTGTTCAGCGGCGAGGGGCGTGCGCTCGATCGCGCCGCTTTCGTCCGCTTCGTCATCATGTGGTTGGCGCTGACCGGGCTCAATACCGCGATCCTCGACTGGATCGACGACCACCATGGCCTCAAGGTGACTTGGGCCGGCAAGCCGGGGGTGGACGTGTTCACCGGACTGATCGGCTTCTGGCTGTCACGCAACTGGGTCTATGGCCGACCGCGCCGCGCGTCCGGCCCGAGCACCTGAGCTTGGCGCAGCAGCGGCAACAGGCGCTCCAGCGGCAACGCATGCGCGGTGCCCCGGTGGCCTTGCACGGCATGCGCGCGGAACATCGAATTGAGCACCGCTTCCTCGCTCGCTTCGGCCACCGCCTGGAACAGCGGCGTCATCTGCGCATTGTCCAACGGCCGCGCAGCGCCACTGTCGGCACCCTGCCGCCGGCGCATGCCTTCGGCGGTGCTGAACGCGATCACGTAATCGCCGGAGCCATTCGCCATCACCGAGCCGGTACGGCCGATGCCGATCAGCGCGCGACTGGCGAGGCGCTCGAGCAGGCGCGCATCCAGCGGCGCATCGGTGGCTACCACGATCATCACGCTGCCATCGCCGGAGGCGGGTGCCATGGCGACTTCGCGTGGCGGCAGCAGCCGCTGCCCGACCGGCACCCCGGCGATCACCAGCTCGCCGCCGTAATTGCTCTGCACCAGCACGCCGACGGTGTACCCATGCCCGTCGATGCTGACGCGGCGCGAACTGCTGCCGATGCCGCCCTTCCAGCCGAATGCCACGGTGCCGGCGCCGGCGCCCACCGCACCCTCCTCCGGTGCATCAGTGGATGCGCTTTCCAGCGCCGCATGCACCTCGCGCTCGCCCAGCGGACGCGCGCGGATGTCGCTCAGCCAGCCGTCATTGGTCTCGCCCACCACCACGTTGAGCGAGCGCACCTGCTGCATGCCGGGTCGGGCCAGCATCCAACCAGCCAAGGCGTCGGCCACGCGCCACACGTTCAGCGTGCCGGTAAGCAGGATCGGTGTTTCCAGCTCGCCCAGCTCACGCACCTGGGTGGCGCCGATCAGCTTGCCGTAGCCGTTGCCGACATGGATCGCCGCCGGCACCCGCTCGTGATAGGCATTGCCGCCATGGGCGAGGATCGCGGTGACGCCGGTATGCAGCTCGCGCCCGCGATGCACGGTGGCGTGACCGACGCGCACCCCGGCAACATCGGTGATCGCGTTCGCCGGGCCGGTCGGCAGATGGCCGATGATGATGCCGGCTTCGCGCGCACGCGGCCGCCGTTGCGATGCTGCGTCACCGACGGCCGCGGATTCGCTGCCGGCCGCCGCCCGGCCGTCTTGCCCACCGGCGGCGGCAGGCAGCGCCAGCAATGCCAGCAGCAGGCCGGCCAGTGCAATCGGTTTCATGCAGTGCCACTCCACAGGGAATGGCTCGACGATAACAGGGTGGCGGCGGCCGCTGCCGCGACACGCGCATCATCGGCGCAATGAAAAACGCCGGCACGTGGCCGGCGTTTTTCCCTGTCTGGCAATCCTTCAGTGCTTGAGGTTCTTGCGCAGGCGCTCGAGGGCTTGCAACTGGGCGGTGACTTCGGCCAGCCGCTGCTGCGCCTCGGCCACTTCCATCGCCTCGCCGCGATTGGCCAGGATGCGCTCGGCTTCTTCCTTGGCCGCGCGCACCGCGGCTTCATCGATGTCCTGCGCACGCACCGCGGTGTCGGCCAGCACGGTGACCACTTCGGGCTGCACTTCGAGCATGCCGCCGGAGATGGCGAAGTCCAGATGCTCGCCGGACGGGGTGGTCACCACCACCTTGCCGGGCTTGAGCCGGGTGATCAGCGGCGCATGGCGCGGCGCGATGCCGAGTTCGCCGACTTCACCGGTGGCGACGACCAGGGTCGCCTCGCCGCTGAAGATTTCGGCTTCGGCACTGACGATGTCGCAGCGGATGGTGCTCATTGCGTGATTCCTCGCGTTGCTCGGGGGCGGGCACGCCGCCTCAGGCGGTGATCTTCTTCGCCTTCTCGATGGCTTCCTCGATGCCGCCGACCATGTAGAACGCCTGCTCCGGAATGTCGTCGCATTCGCCATCCACGATCATCTTGAAGCCGCGGATGGTGTCCTTGAGCGAGACGTACTTGCCCGGCGAGCCGGTGAACACCTCGGCGACGTGGAACGGCTGCGAGAAGAAGCGCTCGATCTTGCGCGCGCGCGCCACCGCCAGCTTGTCGTCCTCGGACAGCTCGTCCATGCCGAGGATGGCGATGATGTCCTTCAGCTCCTTGTACTTCTGCAAGGTGGCCTGCACGCGACGGGCGGTGTCGTAGTGCTCGTGGCCGATCACGTTCGGATCCAGCTGGCGGCTGGTCGAGTCCAGCGGGTCCACCGCCGGGTAGATGCCCAACGAAGCGATCTGACGGCTCAGCACCACGGTCGCGTCCAAGTGCGCGAAGGTGGTCGCCGGCGACGGGTCGGTCAGGTCGTCCGCGGGCACGTACACGGCCTGGATCGAGGTGATCGAACCGGTCTTGGTCGAGGTGATGCGCTCCTGCAGCACACCCATTTCCTCGGCCAGGGTCGGCTGGTAGCCCACCGCCGAAGGCATGCGGCCGAGCAGTGCGGACACTTCGGTACCGGCCAGGGTGTAGCGGTAGATGTTGTCGACGAAGAACAGCACGTCGCGGCCCTTGCCGCTCTCGTCCTTCTCGTCGCGGAAGTATTCGGCCATGGTCAGGCCGGTCAGCGCCACGCGCAGGCGGTTGCCCGGCGGCTCGTTCATCTGGCCATAGACCATCGCCACCTTCGACTCGGGCAGGTTGTCGATCTTGACCACGCCCGCGTCCTGCATCTCGTGGTAGAAGTCGTTGCCCTCGCGGGTACGCTCGCCGACGCCGGCGAACACCGACAGGCCGCTGTGCTGGGTGGCGATGTTGTTGATCAGCTCCAGCATGTTCACCGTCTTGCCCACGCCGGCGCCGCCGAACAGGCCGACCTTGCCTCCCTTGGCGAACGGGCACATCAGGTCGATCACCTTGATCCCGGTTTCCAGCAGCTCGTTGGTCGCCGCCTGATCCTCGTAGCTCGGCGCGGCGCGGTGGATTTCCCAGTGCTCCTTGGCCTCAATCGGGCCGACTTCGTCGATCGGGTTGCCGAGCACGTCCATGATGCGGCCGAGGGTGGCCTCGCCCACCGGCACCGCGATCGCGCGGCCGGTGTTGTCGGCAACCAGACCACGCTTGAGGCCGTCGGTCGAACCCAGCGCGATCGAACGCACCACGCCATCGCCCAGCTGCTGCTGCACTTCCAGGGTGATGTCGGTGCCCTGCACCTTCAGCGCGTCGTACACCTTCGGCACGCTCTCGCGCGGGAATTCGACGTCAACGACCGCGCCGATGATCTGGACGATCTTGCCTTGCGTGTTGGAGGTGTTCATGGCATTTCCTGATTCAAAAATGTCGTGTTGCATGGATGTCGTGCCCGGTCAGACGGCGGCCGCGCCGCCGACGATCTCGGAGATTTCCTGGGTGATCGCAGCTTGCCGGGCCTTGTTGTAGACCAGATTCAAGGTGTCGATGAGCTTGCTGGCGTTGTCGCTGGCCGCCTTCATCGCGACCATGCGCGCGGCGTGTTCGGAGGCGACGTTCTCCATCACCGCCTGGTACACCAGCGATTCCACGTAGCGCGTCATCAGGTGCTCGAGCACGGTCTGCGGATCCGGCTCGTAGATGTAGTCCCAGCTGTGGCGGGCCATCTGCGCATCGGCCGGCGGCAACGGCAGCAGCTGGTCGAACGCCGCGCGCTGGGTCATGGTGTTGACGAAGTCGTTGTAGCACAGGAACACGCGGTCGATACTGCCGGCATCGTACGCATCCAGCATCACCTTGATCACGCCGATCAACTGCTCCACCTCGGGCGTGTCGCCCAAGTGGGTCACCGTGGCCAGCATGTTGAGCTTGAGCCGGCGGAAGAACACCGAGGCCTTCTGCCCGATGGTCACGATGTCGACTTCGACGCCCTGCTCCTGCCAGCGGCGGATCTCGACCAGCAGCTTGCGGAACAGGTTGTTGTTGAGGCCACCGGCCAGGCCGCGGTCGGAGGACACCACGATGTAGCCGACGCGCTTGACCTCGCTGCGCTCGACCATCCACGGGTGCACGTAATCGGTGCCGTTGGCCTGCGCCACGTGGCCGATCAGCTGCTTCATCGCGCGCGCATACGGGCGCGAGGCGCGCATGCGTTCCTGCGCCTTGCGGATCTTCGATGCCGAGACCATTTCCAGTGCACGCGTCACCTTGCGCGTGTTCTGCACCGACTTGATCTTGGATTTGATTTCTCTACCGCCGGCCATTGGCTCGCTCCACTCGCTGGGTCGGGTATCGGGTTGCTGGCTGCGCGACTGCCGGGGCTTGCCGCCACCGGCACCGCGCGGACCGCGCCCGGATTACCAGGTCCCGGTCTTCTTGAAGTCCTCGATGCCCTGCTTGAACGCGGCTTCGATTTCGTCGTTCCAGTCGCCGCTCTGGTCGATCTTCTGGACCAGCTCGCCGAGGTTGTTGGCGAAGTGGGCCAGCAGGCCTTCCTCGAACGCACCGATCTTGGCCACCGGCACATCGTCCATGTAGCCCTGGTCGACCGCGTAGATCGCCAGCGCCTGCTGTGCCACCGACATCGGCTGGTACTGCTTCTGCTTCATCAGCTCGGTCACGCGCTGACCGCGCTCGAGCTGCTTGCGGGTGGCGTCATCGAGGTCGGAGGCGAACTGGGCGAAGGCCGCCAGCTCGCGGTACTGCGCCAGCGCGATGCGGATGCCGCCGGACAGCTTCTTCATGATCTTGGTCTGCGCCGAACCGCCCACGCGCGACACCGAGATGCCGGCGTTGACCGCCGGGCGGATGCCGGCGTTGAACAGGTCGGTCTCGAGGAAGATCTGGCCGTCGGTGATCGAGATCACGTTGGTCGGCACGAACGCGGACACGTCACCGGCCTGGGTCTCGATGATCGGCAGCGCGGTCAGCGAGCCGGTCTTGCCCTTGACCTCGCCATTGGTGAACTTCTCGACGTATTCCTCGTTGACGCGCGCGGCGCGCTCCAGCAGGCGGCTGTGCAGGTAGAACACGTCACCGGGGAACGCCTCGCGGCCCGGCGGGCGGCGCAGCAGCAGCGAGATCTGGCGATAGGCCACGGCCTGCTTGGACAGGTCGTCGTAGATGATCAGCGCGTCCTGGCCGCGGTCACGGAAGTACTCGCCCATGGTGCAGCCGGAGTAGGCGGCGATGTACTGCATCGCGGCCGACTCCGAAGCCGAGGCGGCGACCACGGTGGTGTATTCCAGCGCACCGTGCTCTTCCAGCTTGCGCACGATGTTGGCGATGGTCGAGTTCTTCTGCCCGATCGCCACATAGATGCATTTGATGCCGGAATCCTTCTGGTTGATGATCGCGTCCACCGCCAGCGCGGTCTTGCCGGTCTGGCGGTCACCGATGATCAGCTCGCGCTGGCCGCGGCCGATCGGGATCATGCTGTCGACCGCCTTGTAGCCGGTCTGCACCGGCTGCGACACCGACTTGCGCCAGACCACGCCCGGGGCGATCGCCTCGACCGGGGCCGAGGTGGCGGCATTGACCGGGCCCTTGCCGTCGATCGGCTCGCCCAGCGCGTTGACCACGCGGCCAAGTAGTTCCGGGCCGGTCGGCACTTCCAGGATGCGCCCGGTGGTCTTGGCCACGTCGCCTTCGCGCAGGTGCTCGTAATCGCCCAGCACCACCGCGCCGACCGAATCGCGCTCCAGGTTCAGTGCCAGCGCATAGGTCTCGCCGGGCAGCTCGATCATTTCGCCCTGCATCGCGTCGGCCAGGCCATGGATGCGCACGATGCCGTCGGACACGCTGGTCACGGTGCCTTCGTTGCGTGCTTCCGCACCCAGCTTGACCTGCTCGATGCGGTTCTTGATCAGCTCACTGATTTCGGATGGGTTGAGGGTGGTGCTTGCCATGATTGGATTCCTTGGTGCGTCTGTGTGTCGAACCGCACGCGGTTGTTTGTTGGAGGAATGAGAAGCCGGGCGGGAGGTGACTCAACCTTCTGTCGTGGTATTGCCGCCGATCCGTTTTCCGCCTCTCTCCACTCGTTTCCGACCCTATTGCGCCAGCGCGCTTTGCAGCCGTGCCAGCTTGCCGCGCACGCTGCCGTCGATCACCAGATCACCGGTGTCGATCAGTGCGCCGCCGATCAGCGACTCGTCGATGCCGGCTTCGACCTCGACCTCGCGACCGAAACGGCGCTTGAGCGCGGCGGTCAGCTTGTCCAGCTCGGCCTGCGTCATCGGCGCCGCCGAGGTGATGCGGGCACGCACGATCTGCTGTTCCTCGGCGCGTTGCTGCTCGAACAGACCGGCGATTTCCGGCAACAGCGGCAGGCGGCCGTTCTCGGCCAGCAGGCGGATGAAGCCGCGCACCGTCTCGCCCGCGTCATCGGGCGAGAGCAGGCTCACCGCTTCGTCGCGACTCAGGCGCGGATCGCCCAGCAGGCGTGCCACTTCCGGGTCGGCAGCGATGCGCGCGGCCAGAGCCAGCGCACTCGACCACCCGGCGGCGGTACCGCTGTCGCGGGCGATTTGCCATGCGGCGCGGGCGTAGGGACGGGCGAGGGTCAGGGCCTGGCTCATGTCAGATCTCGGCTGCCAGTTCGTCCAGCAGCGCCTGATGCGTGGCCGGATCGATCTCGCGCCGGATCAGCTTCTCGGCACCGCTGACCGCCAGCGCGGACACCTGGCGACGCAGGTCCTCGCGGGCACGGTTGGCGCTGGCGGCGATGTCGGCCTCGATCATGGCTTTCTGCCGCGCGCCTTCCTCGATCGCCTCGTGCTTGGCGTCCTCGACGATCTGGTTGGCACGCTGATGCGCCTGCTCGATGATCTCGTTGGCCTTGGCGCGCGCGGCCTTCAGCTCGTCATTGGCGCGCGCTTCGGCTTCGGCCAGCGCCTTCTGGCTGTTGTCGGCCGCGGCCAGGCCTTCGGCGATCTTGTTCTGCCGCTCTTCGATGGCGTTGAGCAGCGGCGGCCAGATGAACTTGGCCACCAGCAGGATCAGCGCCAGGAAGGCGATGGCCTGGGCCAGGAGGGTGAGGTTGATGCTCATGTGCGGATCTCGGCGTTGAACGTGGGCGCCGCCGGGACGGCGCGCAATGCGTCACGGCGCGGCGACGATGCCGCGCCGTCGGCGGGCGATCAGCTCAGGCGCGAGACGAATTCGCCGATGAACGGGTTGGCGAACGCGAACAGCAGGCCGACGGCGACCGAGATGATGAACGCGGCGTCGATCAGGCCGGCGGTGATGAACATGCGCACCTGCAGCGCCGGGATCAGCTCCGGCTGGCGAGCGGCGGACTCGAGGAACTTGCCGGCCATGATGGCCAGACCCAGGCCGGCGCCCAGTGCGGCCAGGCCGATCATGATGCCGACGGCCAGTGCGGTGAAGGACTGGACCTGGGCGAGGTTGGCAAGAGCTTCCATGGTGATCTCCAAACGGTTTTAGCGAAGTTGAAAGGGAACAGCGAAAGGTTGGAACACGAAATCAGTGACTGTCTTCGACCAGGCTCAGGTAGACGATCGACAGCATCATGAAGATGAAGGCCTGCAGCGGCACCACCAGGATGTGGAACACCATCCAGGCAAAACCGAAGGTGGCGCCGCCGAACAGGCCGAGGATGCTGGCACCGCCGAGCACCCAGATCAGCAGGAACACGATCTCGCCGCCGAACATGTTGCCGAACAGACGCATCGCCAGCGAAATCGGCTTGGAGATCCACTCGACGATGTTGAGGATCAGGTTGAACGGCATCATCCACTTGCCGAACGGCGCGGTGAGGAACTCCTTGGTGAAGCCGCCCAGGCCCTTGGCACGCAGGGCGAACACGATCATCAGCAGGAACACCGTGATCGACATGCCCAGGGTGGCGTTGACGTCGGCGGTGGGCACCGGCTTCCAGTAGTGGATGCCGGCCCACTCCAGCGGCTTGGCGATGAAGTCGGCGGGGATCATCTTGATGAGGTTCATCAGGAGGATCCAGAAGAAGATGGTGATGGCGATCGGGGTGACCAGCTTGGACTTGCCGTGGTAGGTGTCCTTGACCTGGTTGTGCACGAACTCGAGCAGGATCTCGACGAAGGCCTGCCACTTGCCGGGCACGCCCGCGGTCGGCTTGCGCACCGCGAGCCAGAACATGAACACCATCAGCAGGCCCATCAGCACCGCGGTGATGAAGGTATCCACGTGCAGGGTCATGAAATCGCCCTGACCGAAACTGGCGGTCAGATTCTGCAGGTGGTGCTGGATGTATTCGGTCGGGGTCAGTTGACCGCTTTCGGGCGCCATTAATCGGGATTCCTGACAGGTTTGAATGCCACACTCACCACGTAGGCCAACAGCGCCGACACCACGCCCAGCAACAGGGCCGCCGGTGGCAGCTTCCATGCCGCGACTGCTCCGATCGCCACTGCCAGGAAAATGCCCCAGCGCACGACGATCCCCAGCACCCAGCGGATCAGGACGATGTTGGCTGGCGCCACCCCCTCGGCCAGCGCCACTCTCGATGCCAGCAGGCTGCCGAGAATGATCGCCAGGCCGCCGGCAGCGACGCCGAGGCCGAAGCGCAGGCCCTGTGGCGCCAGCAATGCGGCAACCACGGCGACCAGCACCACCACCCACGCCTGCCGCAAGGAGGCCTGTCTCACCATCCGCTTGGATCGGGCGACTGGATCGAACAAGGGTATTCCTGCGGCGAGGACATCCCGGGCGGAAAACCGTCCGGGTCAGCTTCGGGAGTATAGCAGGCGTGAAAATGGCCGGGCAAGCCGCGCGCCGTTCGTGGCGGGTTCACGCGGCCGCTTGACACATGCCTGAAACCTGCCTGTCAGCACTCGCCTGCGGGCAGTCTGAATGCGGCATCACACCTGCTTGCGGCACACGCGTGCGCGGCCATCATCGGCAGCTCATGGCAGACCGCGAATGCGCGTCAGCCGACGCCGCTTCAGCGCTTCTTCGGGATGTACAGGTCGGTGACGGTGCCGTCGAACACTTCGGCGGCCATCGCCACCGATTCGGCCAGGGTCGGGTGCGGGTGGATGGTGTGGCCGATGTCGCCGGCCTCGCAGCCCATTTCGATCGCCAGCGCGACCTCGCTGATCAACTCGCCGGCATGCGGGCCGACGATGCCGCCGCCGATCACGCGGCCACTTTCGGCATCGAACACCAGCTTGGTGAAGCCTTCGGTGCGGCCGAGGCCGATCGCACGCCCGGACGCGGCCCACGGGAACTTGCCGACGCCGATGTCCAAGCCCTTTTCCCGCGCCTCGTTCTCGCTGACGCCGACCCAGGCGATTTCCGGGTCGGTGTAGGCGACGCTCGGGATCACCCGCGCCACCCATTCCTTCTTCGCGCCGGCAATGACCTCCGCCGCCAGCTTGCCCTCGTGGGTGGCCTTGTGCGCCAGCATCGGTTGCCCGACCAAGTCGCCGATGGCGAAGATGTGCGCGACGTTGCTGCGCATCTGCGCATCCACGGAGATCAGGCCGCGTTCGCCGACCTGCACGCCCGCCTTGTCCGCATCCAGCGTGCCGCCATTGGCGCTGCGCCCCACCGCCACCAGCACGCGGTCGTAGATCTTCGCCTCGGGCAGGTCCTCGCCCTCGAAGCGGCAGGCGATGCCGTTCTTCTGCGCCTTGGCCTCGGCCACGCGGGTCTTGAGGTGCACCTTGATGCCCTGCGCCTTGAGTCGCGCGGCGAGCGGCTTGACCAGGTCGGCATCGGCGCCCGGGATCAGCTGCGGGGCGAGTTCGACCACGGTCACTTCGCTGCCGAGGCCGCGGTACACGGTGGCCATCTCCAGGCCGATGATGCCGCCGCCGACCACCAGCAGCTTCTTCGGCACGTCCTGCAACGTCAGTGCATCGGTGGAATCCATCACCCGCGGGTCGTCCCACGGGAAGCCCGGCAGCTTCACCGCCTGCGAGCCGGCGGCGATGATGCAGTGTTCGAAGCGCAGCGTGCGCGTGCCGCCATCTTCGCCTTCGATCAGCAGTTCATGTGCCGAGGTGAAGCGGGCGCGGCCCTGTTCGACACGCACCTTGCGCTGCTTGGCCATGCCGGCGAGGCCACGGGTCAACTGGCCGACCACCTTGTCCTTGTAGCCGCGCAGCTTGTCGAGGTCGATCTTGGGCTTGGCGAACTCGACGCCGAAGTCGCCGGCGTGGCTCGCCGCGTCGATCACTTCGGCGGCATGCAGCAGCGCCTTGGATGGGATGCAGCCGACGTTGAGGCAGACCCCGCCCAGCGTGGCATGGCGCTCGACCAGCACCGTGTCCACGCCAAGGTCGGCAGCGCGGAACGCGGCAGTATAGCCGCCGGGACCGGCGCCGATCACCACCAGCGCACATTCGATGTCGGCCTGCTTGCCGCTGTCGGCGGCAGCCTTGGGGGCGCTTGTCGCGGCAGCCGACTTGGCGGCCGACGCTGCGGGCTTCTCCTGTTCCGCAGCGTCCTGTTTTCCGCCATCCCCGCTCTCCGGCTGCGCTGCGGGCTTCGCCGCCGCAGGCGCGGATGCCGTGTCTTCGGCAGCGTCGATCAGCGCGACGATGTCACCTTCGGACAGCGTGTCACCCACCTTGACCCGCATTTCCCTGACCGTGCCCGCCAGCGGCGAAGGCACTTCCATCGTCGCCTTGTCCGACTCCAGCGTGACCAATCCTTGATCCTTCGTCACCACGTCCCCCGGCTTGACCAGCACTTCGATCACCGGGACCGCTTCGTGTCCGCCGATGTCCGGGACTTTCACTTCATTGCTGCTCATTCGGGTTCTCCGTGGATGACGAGGCCATGGCCGCTTCTTCCTCCGCGCGGCGGTCGGCGGCGATTTCGCGCTCGGCATCGGCCTGCGCGTCGTTGCGCGACAGGCGCGCGCGCTCTTCTTCACTCAGTTCCACCGGCACGCTGGGAGCGGCCTCGATCGGCATCGCCTCCAGCTGCCCGCGCAATGCCGCGAGCGCCTGCTCGCCTTCCAGGCCGAACAGGCTGCGCACGTGCAGGTCGCGTTGCGGGAACGGAATGTCGATGCCGTACTTGCGCAAGGCGGTATCCAGCTCCCACAGATAGGCCGCACGCACGCCCATGTTGCGCCGTGCGGCGGCTTCGGTCAGCCACACCGCGAGCAGGAACTCCACCGCCGAATCGCCAAAGCCCACCAGCCATACCTGCGGTGCTTTCTGCCCTTCCATGCTCAGGGTGAACGGCACCTTGGACGCGGCCTCCAGTGCCGCTTTCTTGACCAGCTCCTTGTCCACGCCATAGGCGACGCCGAACGGGATGCGGATGCGGCGGTTGACCGAACGGTAGGTCCAGTTGGTGACCCGACCGCTGACGAACTCCGAGTTCGGCACCAGGATGTCGATGTTGTCGTTGGTGGTGATGCGCGTGGCGCGAATGTTGATCGCCTTGACCACGCCGCGCACCTTGTCGTCGATCTGCACGAAGTCGCCGACCTTGAGCGAACGGTCGAACAGCAGGATCAGGCCGGAGACGAAGTTGCTGAAGATCTGCTGCAGGCCGAAGCCGAGGCCGACGCCGAGCGCGCCGGCGAACACGGTGAACTTGCTCAGCGGCATGCCCAGCGCATCCAGCGCCAGCATCAGGCCGAGCGCCAGCAACAGGTAGTGCACCATGCGCGAGACGGTATACAGCGCCGCTTGGCTGACCTTGGCATGGCGCTCGCCATAGCGCCGGATCGCCGCGCGCGCCACGCGCGAGAGCACCAGCACCACGATCAGCACCAGCACCGCGCTGATCACCCCGCCCAGGGTCAGGGTGAACCCGCCGGCCTGCACCAGCTTGGTCGACAGCAGCGGCTGCAGATCGGCCAGTGCGCGCCCGCCGACATCGCCGGCGGCGTCACGCACCCGTTCGGCGGCGCGCTCGACCGTGCTGGCGTTGTCCGGCTGCATGCGCATCAACTCACAGCAACACGCGGCGCATGTCGCCCAGCAACTGCGCCAGGGTGGCGGTGAAGCGCGCCGCGGCGGCGCCATCGATCACCCGGTGGTCATAGCTCAGCGACAGCGGCAGCATCAGCCGCGGGCGGAACTCGCTGCCGTCCCACACCGGCTGCATGGCCGAGCGCGAGACACCGAGGATGGCGACTTCCGGTGCGTTGACGATCGGCGTGAACGCACTGCCGCCGATGCCGCCCAGCGAGGAAATGCTGAAGCAGCCGCCCTGCATGTCGCCCGGGCCGAGCTTGCCATCGCGCGCCTTTTTCGCCAGCTCGGCGGTTTCGCGCGCGATCTCGTTCACGCCCTTCTTGTCGCAGTCGCGCACCACCGGCACCACCAGTCCGTTCGGGGTATCGGCGGCGAAGCCGATGTGGAAATACTTCTTCAGCGTGAGGTTTTCGCCGCTGGCATCGAGCGAGGCATTGAATTCCGGGTACTGCCTGAGCACCGCGACCGAGGCCTTCATCAGGAACGCCAGCATGGTCAGCTTGACCCCGCTCTTGCTCTTCTCGCTCTCGCGGTTGAGCTGCACGCGCAGCGCTTCCAGGTCGGTGATGTCGGCGCTGTCGAACTGGGTGACGTGCGGGATCATCGCCCAGTTCCGCGCCAGGTTGGCGCCGGAAATCTTCTTGATCCGCGACAGCGGCTGCACTTCGGTTTCGCCGAATTTGGAGAAATCCACCTTCGGCCACGGCAGCAGGTCGAGCCCGCCACCACCGGTCGCCACCTTGCCGGCGCCGCCGGCCAAGGCCTGCTTGACGAATTTCTGCACGTCCTCGCGGGTGATGCGGCCCTTTTCCGCGCTGCCCTGCACCTGCATCAGGTCCACGCCCAGCTCGCGTGCGAACAGGCGCACCGCCGGGCTGGCATAGGGCACCTTGCCCGGCAGCACCGCATCCGCCTCGAAGCGCAGCGGCGGGCGCGCCGGCTCGGCATCGGCGAGGTCGGCCGACTCACCACGTGCCGAGCGCCGCGCGCTGATTTCATCCATCCCGGAACGCGCCTCGGCTGCCTGTTGCGATTGCGCGGCCAGGCGGTCAGGCTCGCTGGCGACTTCGGTCGGCTCCACCTGCGCGCCGGTTTCGGCGGCGGGCACTTCCTTGCCCGCGGCTTCCGGCTCGGCGCGCGCCGGCTTGGCGTCCGCCTCGCCCTCGACTTCGATCATCGCCACCAGGTCGCCTTCGCTCAGGGTATCGCCCAGCTTGACCTTGACTTCGCGCACGGTGCCGGCGAACGGCGCGGGCACTTCCATGGTCGCCTTGTCCGACTCCAGCGTGATCAGGCCCTGGTCACGGCTGACGGTATCGCCCGGCTTGACCAGCACCTCGATCACCGGCACGCCCTCGTGCCCGCCGATGTCGGGGACGCGTGCTTCCTTGAGTTCAGCCATGACCGCTCCGGAGACTATGTCGAATCCCTATTGTGAACGCAGAACCGTGACGCAAACAAACACACGCGTCCGAATGGCTCGACGTGCACGTTTTTGCCCGGCCAAAAACCGCGCATGAACCGCAGCTGCCCGCAATCTGAACGTGGCCCCGCCACCCAGCGTCGGTTCATTCGCGTTTTTGCAGCCTCGGCGCTGCCCACTCCAGGGCTCAAAACACGAAAACAGGAGATCCCCATGAAATTTCGCACCATGAGTCTTGCCATTTGCGGTGCACTGGTCCTTGCCGCGCCGGGCGCGTTTGCCCAGCAGGCTTCGGACAGCGTTGCCGACAAGCGCTTCTCGGTGGTCGGCGGCTACAGCCATCTCAAGCCACGCACCGATGCCTTCGATACCCCCGCGACCGGGGTCAAGGGCAGCGGCATGCCGACCCTGTCGGCGGCCTGGCACATCACCCCCAACATCGCCGTGGAAGCATGGGGCGGCGTGGACAAGGCGACCCATCGCATCGGTGGCGGCAGCCGGGTCAAGTCGCAGCCCTACGCGGTCAGTGGCCAATACCACTTCGGTCAGGCGGACAACGCGATCCGCCCGTTCGTCGGCTTGGGCTATTACGAAGCCAACATCAGCGATGAGCGCGACGGCAACGGCGAGCACTTCGGCATGAGCACGCCCAAGGGCGCGATCGGTACCGTGGGTGCGGACTTCAACATCACCCCGCGCGTGTTCACCCGCGCCGAGGCGCGCTACATGAAGGGCAGCTCGGACGTGAAGGTGGCCGGCGAGAAGGTCGGCGAAGCACGCCTCGATCCGTGGCTGGTCGGCGTCGGCGTCGGCGCGCGCTTCTGATCCGCGCACGGCCGCAAACCGCAACACGGGAACGGGCCTGCGGGCCCGTTTTCCTTTTCCCGCGATCCCTCTTCCTGCGCTCCCTCAGCGACCGGGCAAGCGCCGCAGGCGTGCGCGCAGCAGCCAGGCCCACGCCAGCCAATGGCCGATCAGCAGTCCGCCGAGTGCGAACAGGCTGTCATGGCGCAGGTACCACGGCTGCCCGGCCGCGGCGCTGCGCCAGTCCAGGCCATGCGTCGCGAGTTGCCAGATGCCCAGGCCGATGCGCGCGGCCACCAGCGCGGTGAGCGCGAACACGATCAGTGCATTGGGCGTCAGCCAGTAGCCGTCGGCGCGCGCTTCGCCACGGCTGATGCGCAGGTGCAGCCAGCCCAGCGCCAGCCCGAGGCCAAGGCCGGTGAATGCCATCCGCGGCGAGCCCGGCAGCCAGCGCGCGCTGATCCACGCCGAAAGCAGCAGCATCAGCAGCGACACCAGCAGCAGCCACGCGTTGACGGCGTTCATCCACGGCCACACCTTGCGCCGCTTGCGCCCCTGGCGATAGCGCTGCCACAGCGAAAACGGCATCAGCAGCGTCAGCACAAGGAACAGCAACAGGATCAGCAGGGGGATCAGCAGCAGCGGCATGGCGCACGGCTCCGTCGGTGATCGCGCATCTATCGCGGGCATGATGCCTGCGCCGGCAGCGACGCGGGTCGCGCGCCGCGCTGCGGGGTATGCTCGGGCTTTCCGTTTGAGGATGCCGCATGCCTTCCTTCGATATCGTCTCCGAGGTCGATCGCCACGAACTCACCAATGCGGTGGACCAGGCCAACCGTGAACTGTCGACCCGCTTCGACTTCAAGGGCGTGGATGCCGGCTTCGCGCTGGATGACGCGATCATCGCGCTGCATGCGCCGAGCGATTTCCAGTTGCAGCAGATGCGCGACATCCTCGACGCGCGCCTGATCGCGCGCAAGATCGATGCGCGCTGCCTGGAGGCGGGCGAGATCGAAACCAATGTCGCCGGCGCACGACAGAAGATCAGCGTGCGCCAGGGCATCGACCGTGAGCTGGCGAAGAAGCTGCAGGCCGAGCTCAAGGCCAGCAAGCTCAAGCTCGATACCCAGATCAACGGCGACAAGCTGCGCGTCAGCGGCAAGAAGCGCGACGACCTGCAGCAGGCCATCGCGCTGCTGCGTGGCAAGCAGTTCGAGCTGCCGTTGCAATTCGACAACTTCCGCGACTGAGCGCACGGCGCGAGCGACCATGCCGCAGGCACATCAGGTCGAAGCCGACATCCGACGCTGGATCGAGCGCGCGGTGATCGGGCTCAACCTGTGCCCGTTCGCCAAGGCGGTGTACGTCCGGGAGCAGGTGCGCATCGTGGTCAGCGATGCGCGCAGCGAGGCCGCCCTGCTGGAACACCTGGGTGCGGAGCTGCTGCATCTGCGCGACACGCCCGCCGAAGAGATCGACACCACGCTGCTGGTGCATCCGCACATGCTGGCGGAGTTCCTCGACTACAACGACTTCCTCGACCCGGCCGAAGCGCTGCTGGAATCCCTCGATCTGGTGGGCGAGATCCAGATCGCCAGTTTCCACCCGCACTACCGGTTCGCCGACAGCCGCCCCGATGACGCGGAGAACCTGACCAACCGCGCGCCATGGCCGGCATTGCACCTGCTGCGCGAGGACAGCGTGGCACGCGCGGTGGCGGCGTATCCCGATCCGGATCGGATCATCCAGCGCAATCTGCAGACCATGCGCCGCCTCGGCCATGCCGGCTACCGCGCCCTGCTCGATGACGCGCCGATGGAGGCGGATGCGGGCTGACGCGGTATGCCGCGCAATCCTTGCCACGTGCAAGCCCCACTCCACGACAGCGCGCACGCGCGGATGCCGCTGACCGGCATGCCTCGCTCGCTCAGGCGAAGATCGCCTCGCGTTCCGCGTCGCTCAGCAGACGCCATTCGCCTTCGGCCAGTTCCCCGAGTGACAGGCCGCCGACGCGCTCGCGGTGCAGCGCCTCGACGTGGTTGCCGAGCGCGGCGAACATGCGCCGCACCTGGTGGTAGCGGCCCTCGTGCAAGGTCAGCCGCGCGCGGCGCGGGCCGAGCACCTGCAGCGCCGCCGGCAGCAAAGGGGTGTTCTCGCCTTCCAGCATCAGGCGGCCGCTGGCGAACTGCGCCGCCTCGTCACCGCGCAGATCACGCGCCAGCTCGGCCAGATAGACCTTGGCCAGCCGCGAACGCGGCGAAATGATCCGGTGCAGCAATTGGCCGTCGTCGGTGAACAGCAACAGGCCGGAGCTGTCGCGGTCGAGCCGACCGACCGGCGAGACGATCGGCGAGCGCAGGCGCATGCGCCGCGGCAGCAGGTCGTAGACCAGACGCCCCTGGTCCTTTCGCGAACAGGTCACGCCGGTCGGCTTGTGCAGCATCAGCAGCAGGCCGGGCGCGGGGTCCAGCGGTTCGCCATCGATGCGGATGTCCTCATGCGCGCGCACGTCATCGCCATACAGGCGCTCGCCGGCGGCATCGCGCACGCGGCCATCGGCCAGCAGCGCCAGCACCTCGCGACGGCTGCCGTAACCGAGGTTGGCAAGGTAGCGCAGCAGCTTCGGCGCACGGCTCATCGCCGCGGCCCGCGCGCATGCAGCACCTTGAAGCCCCGTGCCGCGAGCACCGTACGTGTCTGTGCGAAGCGTGCCTGAAGCGTGGCCTCGTAGGGCAGGCGCGCATTGGCCACCAGCCACAGCTCGCCCTGCGCCTGCAGTGCATCGGCGGCGACCTCGATGAACCGCTGGCCGATGCCGGGGCGCGCGGCCTTGCCCGGATCGTGGAACGGCGGATTGCAGACCACCACGTCGCAGCGCGCCGTGTGCGGCAGGCCCGCTTCGACATCGTGCCAATGCAGATCCAGCGCAACCCGCTGCGCGAACGGCGCCAGGTTGCGCGCGGCCAGTTGCAGCGCACGATGATCGGCTTCGTACAGGTCGAGCGCAGTGATGCGCGGGTTCTTCGCCAGCAGCGCGGCGCTCAGCCAGCCCCAGCCGCCTCCCAGGTCGGCGGCGCGCCCGGCAAGATCACCGGGCAAGGCCTCGGCCAGCAGCGCGGAACCGGCGTCGACCCGGTTCCAGGCAAACACCCCGGGCCGGCTGTGGAAGCGGCCATCGAGGATCGGGCGCACCGCGTCCGCTTCGCGCCACTGCGCCAGCAGGTCGTGGTCGATGCGCGCCTCGTCGCGGCGCGCCCAGAACACGCGGCAATGGAACTTGCTGAGCGTGCCTTCGAGGCCACCGACCAGCCGGCGCAGATCGCCTTCATGCGCCTTGGCGCCCTCCTCGTTGGCCACGCTGGCAAGCACCACGCCACCCGGCGCGCAGCGATCCAGCGCAGTGGCGAGCAGTGCGCGCGCCTCCTCGCGCTGGCGCGGCGGCAGCAGCCACACCTGGGCATGCGTGCGCGTGTCGTCGGCCTCGGGCCGTACGGCGAATCCGGCGCGCTGCAGCGCATCGGCCCACGGCTTGAACGGCTGCACGCAGTGCAACCCGGCGCGCAGGCCGCTGGCGTGCAGCGCGGCACCTTCGCGCGCGCGCAGGAACAGCACGTCCGCCTCGGGCTTCAGCAGGCCCTGGGCGAACGGGAGCCACAGGGCATCAAGGGCGGGATCGCTGCGCATCCACGGATTCCGGAATCGGCCTGCTCCACGCCCGGCCTGGCGCGTGCCTCAACGCCCGCCCAGCAGCGGGTAGGGATTGAGCGCGGTGTATTCCCACCAGTTCTTCTCCGCACCCAGCACGCCGACCGCGAAGTGCAGGTGCGGCGCCTGGGCATCCGCATTGCCGCTGCTGCCGACGTAACCCAGCACCTCGCCGCGCTTGAGCTGCTTGCCTTCGACGATGCCCGGCGCATAGCCCTGCAGGTGCGCGTAGTAATAGACGAAGCGGCCGGAGGGATCGAACTGGTACAGCGTGGTACCGCCCAGCTTGCTTTCGAACAGCTTGACCACTTCGCCATCGGCGGCGGCCAGCACCGGGGTGCCGGCGGCGGCGGGAATGTCGATGGCATCGTGCACGCGGTCGCTGCCGCGCGCCTGGCTGAAGGTGTCGATCAGCGCCTGCGCGCCCACGCCCTGCACCGGAATCAGCAGGCCGGCCGGCGCATCAGCGGCGGCGGGCGTTTCGGCCACGGCGCCCAACCCGGGCTCGTTGCCGTGCGGGTCGACGATGATCTGCGCACCCGGCGCGGCTGCCGCGGCCGACGGGGCGCGCGTGCCGCCTCCGGGCACCGGCAACGGCGGCGTGGCCGGTGGCGCCATCGCGGCCTCGGCGGCGGCGCGTGCTTCGCGCTGCATCCAGAAATACACGCCGTTGGCCCCGACCAGCAGGCCGGCGACGAACAGCAGGAACTGGCGGAACAAGCCGGCACCGCGCTTCTCGACCACGCGGCGCTCGACCACGCGCGGCTCGGGCGGTGCCGGCTCCGCGGGCGGCTGGGGGGTGTTGGGGGGAAGATCGTTCATGCGGGACTCGGCTGGCAACGGGGTCGGGGAAGGACGAGGTGGAACACGCCGGTTGCGCGTGCGCTCACGGGATCAAGGTTACCGGGGTGCCCTGGGTGACCGCATTCGATACCTGCAGCACCGACCAGTTGGTCATGCGGATGCAGCCATTGGAATGGGTCTTGCTGATGTTGCCCGGCTCGGGCGTGCCATGGATGCCGTAATGCGGCTTGGACAGGCCCATCCACATCACCCCGACCGGGCTGTTGGGCCCCGGCGGCAGGGTTGCGGTCGGCCCCGGCCGGGCGCCCTTGAACAATTTGGGGTTGTAGTTGTAGTGCGGGTCGCGCGCCACGCTGCGCAGCTCCCAATCGCCGATCGGCAGCGGGTCGCGCTCGCTGCCGGTGGTCACCGGGAACTGGGCGTACACCCGGCCCTCGGGATTGATCAACATCAGCAGCTTGGCCGCATCCGACACCACGATGCGCGTGGCCGGCGGCAGCGGCGGGATGTCCAGCACATTCGGCACCATGATGCGGGTGCCGGCGACGGCGAGATCCGTGTCCGGATTCAGCGCCATCAATGCCGCCGGGCGGATGTGGAACTTCTCGCCCAGTGCCTCGGCCACGTTGCCGTAGGACAGCCGAGGCAGCCGGGCCTTGGCGTACATGCCGGCGGGAATGCTGCGGAACGGGCCACGCACATCGGCCTCGGTCAGGGTGTAATGCACCAGTGCCGGGCCGTGCCGCTCCAGCGCCTCCCAGGTGGCCTCGTCCAGTTTGCCCGTGACCGGCAACCCGGCCAGGCGCTGGAAGCCACCGATGGCGCGGGTGGTATTGGTGCCGGCACGGCCGTCGATTTCACCGGGCGACACCCAGGCACGGTCCATCAGCACCTGCGCGCGCAACAGGCCGAGGAAGCCGCTGCGTGCGTCGCTGAGATCGGGCGCGGAAGGCTGCGCGGGCGGCGCCAGCGGTTCGGCGACCATGTCGGCCGGGTCGCTGCTGCGCTCGGGCAGCGGCTGTTCGTCACCGCGCGGCACCATCGCCTCGTCGGCAGCGGTCGGCAGCGCCACTTGCGGCGGCTGCGGTTCAACGGGTTCAACCGGCTCGGGTGGCGGGATCGGCGGCTGCGGCGGCAAGGGCGGTGGCGCCACGGCGTCGGCGGGCGGCGAGACCGGCACCTCCTGCGCCGGCAGTTCGCGCGCAGGATCACGCGCCTGCCAGGGCATCTGCGCCGCGACAGGCGCGCCGGCCAGCAGCCAGAGCAGGGTGAGAAACACGATGATCGGACGCACGGCGTATTCCGGAACCAACGGCAGACAATGGTGTCCCAGTGCACCGCACTGGCAGGTGAATCATGCCAGAGCCGGCGCGAAGGCTTATCCTTGCGCGACTCCCGTCATTCCCCGCGTGCCATGTCCGACACCCCACCCGACCGCCTGAGCAACGACCCGCGCAGCCCGCATTACGACGAAGCACTGCTGGCGCGCGGCATCGGCATCCGCTTCAACGGCCAGGAGCGCAGCAACATCGAGGAATACTGCGTCAGCGAAGGCTGGGTGCGGGTGGCGGTGGGCCGTGCGCTGGATCGCCGCGGGCAGCCGATGACGATGAAGATCAAGGGCACCGTCGAGCCCTACTTCCGCAGCTGAGCCTGCGCCGCCCACGCGGCCTGCAACGCATCGAAACATTCGCGCTCCTCGAAGCGCACGTGTGCGGCCAGGCGCTCGCCGAAGGCATTGAGCGATGCCGCATCGAGCGTGCCGTGCGCGGCACGTTGCGACATCGCCTGCAGCACCGCGTGATCGGCCAGCAGCCGCTCGCGCAACGGTGCTTCCAGCGCATCGGCGAAGCGCTGCAAGAGCGCTTCCTCGTGACGGAAGTGCGCGGCCATTTCCTGCTCCCAGTACGCCGCGATGCGCCGGTTCATCGCCGCCCGGGCCTCGGCGTCGGCCGGATCGACACGCCGTGCGTCGCGCGCCAGCAGCAGCGCGCCATGATGCTCGCGGGCCAGTTCCAGCAGCGGTCCAAGCCGCGGCATGTCAGTCCAGCAGCTCGCGCGCACGCGCCTGCAAGGCGCGCCAGCTCGCTTCAAGCTCGCCCGGCTTGGGCGTGACCCGGGCGATCAGCGCCAGCGCCGCTTCCAGCTGCTCCACCCGCCAGGCAAGTTCGGCGTAGTCCTGCGCCGTGACCAATTCCACCTTGCGATCGGTGCACACGCCGATGCACGGCCGTTCGGCCTGCAAGCGGCCACAGCCGACGCACTGCCATGCCTCGATGGTTTCGACCATGCGCCGACTTTCGCCCGTCCGCGCGGTGAGGCGCATTGACCACGGTCAATCGGACGCATCATCCTCGCGCTTGCGCCGCGCGCGCGGATGCGCGGCGTCGTAGACCCGCGCCAGATGCTGGAAATCCAGATGGGTATAGATCTGCGTGGTGGCGATGTCGGCATGGCCGAGCAGTTCCTGCACCCCGCGCAGATCGCCGGAAGATTCCAGCATGTGGGTGGCGAAACTGTGCCGCAGCAGGTGCGGGTGCACGCGCTTGAACACACCCTGGCGCTGCGCCAGCTGGCGCAGGCGCAGCTGTACCGCGCGCGCCGTGATCGGCTTTTCACCGCCGCGGCCGGGGAACACCGGCGCATCCTCGCCGCCGCCGGATTCGGCGCGCCATTCGGCCAGCGCATGACAGGCATGCGAGCCGACCGGCACCACCCGCTCGCGCCCGCCCTTGCCGCGCACCTGCAGCAGGCCCTGGGCGGTGTCGAGATCGCGCCAGCGCAGTGCGCACAGTTCGGACAGGCGCAGGCCGGACGAATAGAACAGTTCCAGCATGGCGCGGTCGCGGCGGCCGAGCGGCGCGTCGGTGGGCAGTTCCACCAGTTGCACCGCTTCGTCCACGTCCAGCACCTGCGGCAGCTTGCGCGCCGCCTTGGGTGCGCGTACCGCGGCGGCCGGATTGGCCTGCAGCCGCCCCTGACGCAGCAGCCAGCGATAGAACCCGCGGCAGGACGAGAGCCGGCGCTGCAGGCTGGTCGGCGACAGGCCGCCGCGATGCCCGGCAGCGATGAACGCGCGCAGCGCGGCTTCGTCCAGTTGTGCCGGCGCGCCGGCGGCAGTGTCCCCGGCCCAGTCGGCCAGCGCCTGCAGGTCGCGACGGTAGGCGGCCAACGTATGCGCGGACATGCGCCGCTCCACCCGCAGGTGTTCGAGGTAGGCGGCGAGGTCGGAATCCATCGCCGGCACCGCGCTCAGTCCACGTTCGGCGCGAAGCGTGCCATCGCCACCGCGAACGCCTCACCCATCATGCGCAGGAACAGCGTGCCCATGCCCGGGTAGAAGCGGTTGGGGTCGGTGCTGCCGACCGCGACCAGGCCGGTGCCGGGCAAGGCGAGCAAGGCGCTGGACTGCACCTCGCCCACGCGCTCGCCATACAGCAGCACGTTCTTGTCCGGGTTCAACCGCCCGCACAACGGCTCGCCCTCGGCCAGCACGTCGCGGAACGGCTCCAGCGCGAGGCGGTCATCGGCCACCACCTGCCAGCATTCCCCGGCTTCAAGGCCCACCACCTCGTGGAACAGCACGATGCGCACCAGGTCGCCATGAAAGTCCTCGCCGAGCGAGGCCGCCATCGCACGCACGCTGTCGGCGGCGCTGGTTTGCTGCATCAGGCGCAGGGTGAGCTGGTGGGTGCGCACCGCCAGCCGCTCGTTTTCCTCGGCATTGGCGAACAACTCGTGCAGCCGGCGCGACAGCTCGCGGTTCTTGTCGCGCAGCACGTCCAGCTGGTAGCTGGCCAGCGATGCCGCCGGGCCGTCCTCGCGCGGCACCACCAGGCTCAGCGCCAGGTCGGGGAACTGTTGCAGGAAGTCGGGATGACGCCGCAGCCAGGTGGCGACCTCGTGCATGCCCAGGCGTTCGGGTTGTTCGTTCATGGTGCTCCACTTCCGCTGGCGTCGATCACGCCGGCAAACACGAATTGTGCCGGACCGGCCATCGCGATGCCCGCGTCCTCGTCGCTCCAGTCGATCTCCAGCTCGCCGCCGGGCAGTTCGACCCGGATCCTGCGCGCCGGATGCCCGCGCCGGATCAGGATCGCCGCGGCGGCACAGGCGCCGCTGCCGCAGGCCAGGGTTTCGCCCGCGCCGCGCTCGTACACGCGCAGGCGTACCCGGCCCGGCGCAAGCACCTGGACGAAGCCGACGTTCACCGATTCGGGAAAACAGGCCGATTGCTGCAGCTGCCGCGCGATGCCTGCGACATCGGTGGTGGCGAGGTCCTCGACTTCGATCAATGCATGCGGATTGCCCATCGACACCGCACCGAAACGAAGCTCGTCGCCCTCGACGAGCAGGGTGTAGAACGCCTGCTCATGCTCGAACCCGTGCAGCGGGATGTGCGCCGGTGCAAAGCGCGGACGGCCCATGCCGATGCGCCAACGCCCCGCATCCACGCGCGTGGCCTGATGCAGGCCGGCGGGCGACTCCAGACACAGCCCGGCATCGTGCAGCCCGTCATGACGCGCCAGCCATTCGGCGACGCAACGCGCGCCGTTGCCGCACTGCCCGGCCACGCTGCCATCGGCATTCCAGATGCGGTAGCGCGCATGCGCGTCGGCGTGGCGCGGCGGCTCGATGGTCAGGATCTGGTCGCAGCCGACACCGCGGTGACGGTCGGCCAGATGGCGGCACAGCGCGGCATCGGGTGCGGCCTGGCCATCGCGCAGGTCGAGCACGACGAAGTCGTTGCCCGCCCCGTGCATCTTGTCGAACCGCAGGCGCGCCACTTCAGGTGGCGGCGGGCGGGTCATCGTCCCGCACGGTCGGCGTGGCCGGATCGCCGTCGACCGGCTCATCACCCACCGGCTCACTCTCCTCCGGCGGCACGGCTTCGTCCAGGTCAGTGGCAGGCGGATCCGCCTCGTCAAACCCGGTGCTGTCCGGTGGTGCCGGCAGATCCACCGGCTGCGGTTTCTGCGGCAGGCGCAGCGGGCCCTTGTTGCCGCAGGCCACCAGGGCAAGAACGAGCACGCACAGCGCGGCGGGACGGAGGATGTTCATGCGCCGATGGTAACGCGCACCCGCGATGCCGGGAACCTTGCCACAGGCAAAATCGCATGCCGCGCCGGGGTCGTCAGGGCACGGTTCAGGCGGGTGGTTCAGGCGGGTGGCTCCGGCCGTCGCCACAGCCATGCCGCGACCACCGCCATCACCACGATGCCGGGTGCGGCCATGCGCGGATCGGGCATGAACGCCAGCATCAGCAGCGCCGAGGACGTCATCATCGCCAGCGCCAGCCATTTGGCCCGTCGGCTGACCGCGCCATGCGCCTGCCAATCGCGAATCATCGGCCCGAAGCGGCGATGGCGGCGCAGCCACACATGCAGGCGCCGCGAGCCACGCGCGGCAGCGAATGCGGCCAGCAGGATGAACGGCACCGTCGGCAGCCCCGGCACGAACACCCCGAGCACCGCCAGCCCCAGTGCGACATGGGCCAGCAACCACCAGGCAAGGCGCGCAAGCGAGGTCATGCCCACAGTCTGGACCGGCGCCCATCGTGCGGGAAATGCGCCAGGTCAAGCAGGCGGCAAGAGACCCGGGGCACGATCACCGGCCGGGTCTTTCCCAAACGCGGGAATCTTTGTCATCGCGGTACGAACGTGCCCACCCCAATGCCGCACATGCAATCCGGGCGACACCATCCGCCGGGACACCGCGATGAATACCGATGCCCCGTCCACCACGCCCGTTGCGACGCGCGCGTCGACGACGCTGTGCAGGCCGGCGGGCCGCCTGCCCGCCGGCCTGTATGCGGGATTTACTGCTTGACCAGTTCCACGCGCCGGTTGCGGGCGCGGCCTTCCTCGCTGGCGTTGTCGGCCACCGGACGGGTGTCGCCGTGGCCGGCGGCGCTCAGCCGCGAGGCGTCGATGCCGGCCGCCTGCAGGGCGGCGACGACCGAACGCGCGCGGCCTTCGGACAGGGTCTGGTTGTGCGCCGGGCTGCCGGTGTTGTCGGTATGCCCGTCAACCGCCAGCCGCAGGGCCGGATCCTGCTGCAACAGCGCCACCACCTGCTCGATCTGCGGCATCGACTCGGGCAGGATCTCGGTCCTGTCGGTGGCGAAATTGACCTGCAGCGCGACCTTGCCGCTGGCATCCAGCTGCTGCCGCATTTCCGATGCCGGCAGCAATTTCGCGGTGACCGCCGGCGCGGCGCGCTCGGTGAGCAGGATGTTGTAGGCGCGGTCGGTATGGTCGGCCACCACCTGCACCCAGATCTGCCGATCGGCCTGGCGCACCAGCCAGGTGGCCAGCGGGTTGCCGGAGGCGCCCTGCAGGCCCGCCTCCAGACGCGCCAGCGCCCCTTCGTCATTGATTTCCTTGAACGCCGCCGCCGACATCCGCGAGGCATTGACCTTGACCCCCTGCAAGCGGCCGATCACCGCATCCATGTTGGCGACGACGTTGGCAAACCCGCAGTCGGCGGTACCTTCGGTGCTGATGTACGAGGCCACGGTCGGCCCTTCCACCCATTCGATCCGGTCGCCGGTCCAGTACGGCGCCCTGGCATGCCGCGGCGCGGCGGCATCGAAGCTGCAACCTTCGGCCAGGGTCACGAAGGGAAAATCGCCCAAGGCCGCGCTCGACAGCGGCACGGCATCGATGTCGAAGGCGCTGGCGGCGCTTGCCGCTGCGGTATCGGCGGGCGCGCCCATCGGCGCCTGATCGGCAGGCGCGCCTGCATCGGCGCTGGATGGCGGCGGGGTATCCGATGGCTGGCAGGCGGCCAGCGCGGTGGCGGTGATGGCGGTGGCAAGCAGTCGCGGGAGGCGCATGCCGGGGTTCTCCTTGCTGTTTGGGGGATCGGTCACAGGCGGGCAGCCGCCACGGCGTACGCGGCCACGGCCACGACCGGCGCGCGCCGGGCATGGCCCGCGGCACGCGCAGGGATTGTCACCCACGTTTCATGACATCACGCAGCGCCGTCAACCGCGAGTCACGCCGGCCTGCATGGCGCACAGCCGCACACCACCTCCGACCTCGCAAACGCTGCCAAGCCGTGCGCGGCCTGCACCCGTGACCGGGGCAGGCCGCAACCGGCATCAGCGCGGCTCGGCCACGCCCAGCTGGTCGAGCATGAACGCGTACATCTCGGCCTGCTCGCGGAAACGGCGGAAGCGGCCGGATTTGCCGCCGTGGCCGGCTTCCATGTTGGTGCGGAACAGCACCGGGTGCGAGGAGGTGTTGAGATCACGCAGCCGCGCCACGTACTTGGCCGGCTCCCAGTACTGCACCTGCGAGTCCCACAGCCCGGTGCCGACGAACATCGCCGGATAGGCCTTCTTTTCCAGGTTGTCGTAGGGCGAATACGACAGCATGTAGTTGTAGCTTTCGACACTGGTCTCGGGGTTGCCCCACTGGTCGTACTCGTTGGTGGTCAGCGGGATGCTGGCGTCGAGCATGGTCGTCACCACGTCGACGAACGGCACCTGCGAGAGGATCACGCGGTAATCGTCCGGCGCCATGTTGGAGATCGCACCCATCAGCAGGCCGCCGGCGCTGCCGCCCATCGCCGCGACGCGATCACGCGCCACGTACTTGTTCTCGACCAGCCAGCGGGTGACGTCGATGAAGTCGGTGAAGGTGTTGACCTTGTTGAACATCTTGCCGTCGTCATACCAGGCGCGCCCCATCTCCTGGCCGCCACGGACATGCGCCAGCGCGTAGACCATGCCGCGGTCGAGCAGGCTGACGATGGTCGAGTTGAAACCCGGATCCATCGACATGCCATAGCTGCCGTAGGCGTACTGCAGCATCGCCGCGCTGCCGTCGCGCTTGAAGTCCTTGCGATGGACCAGCGAAACCGGGATGCGCACCTTGCCATCGCGCGAAGGCACCCAGACCCGTTCGGTCACGTACTTGCCGCTGTCGTAGCCGGGCACCGGCTGCTGCTTGAGTTCGCGGCGCTCGCCGGTGGCGGTGTTGACCTCGTAGGTGATCGCCGGCGTGGTCAGCGAGGTGTAGCTGTAGCGCAGCCAGTCGGTATCGGTTTCCGGGTTCGCCGACAGGCCCATCGAATAGGCGGTTTCATCGGCCTTGACGTATTCGGCGCTGCCGTCGCGCTTGAGCAGGCGGATGCGCTCCAGGCCCTCGGAGCGCTCGCCGATCGCGGTGAACCCGTCGAACAGCTCGATATCCTCGATGTACACATCCGGGTCGTGCGCGATCCAGTCCTTCCACTGTGTGCGCGAGGTAGCGCCTTCGGGCGCGGTGACGATCTTGAAGTTGCTGGCGCCATCGGCATTGGTGCGGATCACCCAGCGGCCATCGTGATGGTCGGCGTCGTATTCCACATCGCGCTCGCGTGCAGCCAGCACGGTGAACTCGCCCGGGTTGGCGGCGGGGGTGTAGCGCAACTCGTTGGACACCGTGCTGCTGAGGCCGATGACGATGTAGCGGTCATCGCGGCTGCGGCCCACGCCCATGTAGAAGGTGTCGTCCTTTTCCTCGTAAATGATCGGGTCGTCCTTGGCATCGCCACCGAGCACATGCCGCTTCACCCAGGTGGTGAGCAGGGTCTCGGGATGGTTGACCACGTAGAACAGGGTCTTGCCGTCGTCAGCCCAGACCGCGTTGCCGCTGGTGCCGGGGATGCTGTCGGGCAGGTCCTTGCCACTCTCCAGATCGCGGAAGCGCAGGGTGTACTGGCGGCGGCCATTGGTATCGTCGGCCCAGGCCATGCGCTTGCCGTCCTGGGTGATCGCCACCGGACGTGCGGCGTAGTAGTCGTGCCCCTCGGCCAGCTTGTTGACGTCCAGCAGCACCTGTTCGGCAGCAAAGTCGCCGGCTTCATTCGCTTGCTGGATCGACAGTGCATCCACGCCGGGACCGTCCTTGCGCCGCGCATGGATCGGGTAATCCTGGCCGGCGACGTAGCGGCTGTAATACCACCAGCCCCGGTCGCGATACGGCACCGAGCTGTCGTCCTGCTTGATGCGGCCGACGATTTCCTCGTACAGCGCATCTTCGACCGGCTTCAGCCGCGCCATGACCGCATCGACGTAGGCGTTTTCGGCATTGAGATAGGCCAGCATCTCCGGGTTTTCGCGCGTGTCATCGCGCAGCCAGTAGTACTCGTCCTGGCGTTCGGCGCCGTGCGGTGCCTTGACCACATGCGGCTTCTTCGCCACCTCTGGCGGCGTGGGGGCGGTGGCGGGCGGGGCGGCATTGGCAGTGGTCATGCTCATGGCAAGCGCGAGGGCAACGGCGTAGGGGGAGCGGTTCATATGCGGGTTCCGGACTGGGAATGCAAATGGCGGGCAGGCCCGCGCGAATGAAGGACGGCTGGCGGCGACGAACACATGTTCAGCGCAGACACGCGTCCGGCGGAGTGTAGCAACAGCCGGCGACCGAGCCGGGCCGCCACACTCAGGCGCAGCGGCGGCATCAGCCCGAACGAAGCAGGCGTGAATGCTGCAGGATGACCCGACGCGCATCGCGCAGCGAAGCCCCGGTCTGCTGGCGATACAACTTGATGGCGGCGATGGTTTGCCCGGCGGCAATCAGGCTGCGCACCTGCATCGAGGGGACCGTCGAAGCCGGCGCTTCCGGTTCGGGCTGCGCTTGCGCCAGTTCGGCCTCGCTCAGCGGCTGCGGATCGCGCTCATGCTGCTTGATGACCTGATGCGCACCACGCAGGGACGCGCCGGTCTGCTGCCGGTACAGCTTGATCGCGGCGATCCGCTCACCGGCCGCGATCAGGCGCCGGACTTCGGGCGATGGCTCGGCACTGGCCGCTGCCGGCGGCACTTCGGCCGGCTCCTGCGGCGGCGCGGGCGATGCGTGCGGATGGTGCTCGTGCCAGCGGATCACGTCATGCCCATCGCGCAGGGACGCGCCGGTCTGCTGCCGGTACAGCTTGATGGCACCGATCCGGTCACCCGCCGCGATCCGCTCGCGCACCGCGGCCGAGGGTGACGGCAAGCCGCGCGATGGCGGCGTCAGCCCGCGCGTGGGCCAGCGCCGCTCACGACGCCGATCCCGTTGCCGGCCCAGCTCGAACAGCGCCCAGGCCGCCAGCACGATCAGCACCGCGATGGTCAACGTTGCCGTATCCATCCGCCTGTCCCGCGTGCCGGCGCCTGATCAGCGCCGGCTCAGTGCTTGTCGCCGGCCAGATGCTTCCACAGGAAGGCATAGGCCAGCGCGGTCATGTGCGCGCGCTGCGCGTTGTTGGCCGCGCCGCCATGGCCGCCCTCGATGTTTTCGTAATAGCGCACGTCCTTTCCGGCCGCTTCCATCAGCGCCATCATCTTGCGCGCATGGCCCGGGTGCACGCGGTCATCGCGGGTCGAGGTGGTGAACAGGGTCGGCGGGTACTCGCGCGCCGGATCGAACAGGTGATACGGCGAGAAGCCGCGGATGTATTCCCACTGCTCGGGTTGGTCCGGGTCGCCGTATTCGGCCATCCACGAGGCACCGGCCAGCAGCTTGTTGTAGCGGCGCATGTCCAGCAGCGGCACCTGCACCACCACCGCGCCGAACAGCTCCGGGTACTGGGTCAGCATGTTGCCGGTGAGCAGGCCGCCATTGCTGCCGCCCTGGATGCCGAGCCGCGCCGGACGGGTGATCTTGCGGCGGATCAGGTCCTGCGCCACCGCGGCGAAGTCTTCGTAGGCCTTGTGCCGGTTCTGCTTGAGCGCGGCCTGGTGCCAGCGCGGGCCGTATTCGCCGCCACCGCGGATGTTGGCGACCACGTACACACCGCCCTGCTCCAGCCAGCCCTTGCCGATGGCGCCGGAATAGCCCGGGGTCAACGAGATCTCGAAGCCGCCATAGCCGTACAGCAGGGTCGGGTTGTCACCGTCGAGCTTCATGTCCTTGCGGTGCACGATGAAGTACGGGACGCGGGTACCATCCTTGCTGGTGGCGAAATGCTGCTCGGTGACCAGACCTTGTGCATCGAAGAAGGTCGGCATGGTCTTCAGCACTTCAGGCTGCTTGCCGATTTCGGCCAGCGCCAGCGTGGTCGGCGTGGTGTAGCCGGACACCGTCATCCACAGCGCGTCGGATTCGTCGCTGTCCACCGCCGAGACATTGACCGTGCCGATCTCGGGCGCGCCGACGAAGGCCGAACGCTTCCAGCCGTCCGCACCGGGGGTCAGCACGGTCAGCGTGTTCTTGACGTCTTCCAGCACGTTCAGCACGACGTGGTTCTTGGTCCACGCCACCCCGGCCAGCGAACTGCGCTCGGTCGGCTCGAACAGCACGCTCAGCTCACGCTTGCCGGCCATCCAGTCGTCGAAGTTGGCGACCAGGTAGCTGCCGCCCTTGTAGGTCTTGCCGCCCACGGTCCAATCCTCGCGCGGGCGCAGGGTCAGCCACTGCCGCACCACGCCCTTCTCCACCGAGTTGGGCACGTCGATCTTGCTGAGGCTGCCGTCCTTGTTCCGCAGGTACAGCTCGCTGTTGTAGAAGGCGACGGTGTTGCTGACGAAATCGCGCTCGTAGCCGGGGCTGTCGTCATGCACCGCGGAGATGTACATGTCGGTGGGCTTGCCCTCGTACACCAGCTGCGCGCTTTCCATCGGCGTGCCGCGCTTCCACAGGCGCGCGGTGCGCGGGTAGCCGGAGGTGGTCATGCTGCCGGGGCCGAAATCGGTCTGCACGAACACGTGCTCCTGATCGACCCAGCCCAGCGAGCCCTTGGCCTCGGGGCGGAAGAAACCGCCCTCGACGAAGCCGCGCGCTTCGATGTCGAACTCGCGGGTGACGTCGGCATCGGCGCCGCCGCGCGAGAGCGCCACCAGGCAGCGGGTGTAGGCCGGACGCAGACAGCGGGCGCCATGCCAGACCCAGTTTTCGTTCTCGGCCTTGTTCAGCGCGTCGAGGTCGAGGATGGTTTCCCAGCGCGGGTTGGGCTTGCGGTATTCGGCCAGCGTGGTGCGTCGCCAGATGCCGCGCTCGTGCTGCCTGTCCTGCCAGAAGTTGTAGTAGTGATCGCCCATCTTGTAGACCCCGGGGATCTTCTCGTCGGAGTCGAGGATGGCGAGGATCTCCGCTTCCATGCGCTTGAACGCCGGCGTCGCCGCCAGTTCGGCCTCGGCACGCGCATTGCGCTCGCGCACCCAGTCCAGCTGGCGCTCGCCTTCCACCTCCTCCAGCCACTGGTGGGCGTCTTCGGTGCTGGCAGCGGCGGGCATGACGGATTCCTGGGTCGAGGCGGACGGGGTGACGGGCTGGCTGGCGCAGGCGGCCAGGCCCGCAGCCAGGCCGGCCAGACCCGCGACGTGGAACAGCTTGTTCATGGCGACTTCCGTTGTGGCAAGGCAGCCCCGAACGCTAGCACAACCGACCGCGCCGGCCCCGGCCCGGAAGTCATGCCCGGCCGTGGCGCACGCCGCGTTGCGGCAGGCGCGATTCGCGTCGCCGCCAAGTCGCCGCGGGATCACGCCGACGCATGCGCGGCAGGCGTGCCCCCTCCTGCATCCGGCTCCCGGACGGCGCACTGCGCAGGCGTTGCAGGCCATGGGCACATAGCCACGCGCTGCCCGGCAATCCGACCAGCCACAGCGGCAGCCAGCCGATCGCGGCATGCACCTGCAGGAAGGGCAGCAACAGCGCGCTGGCGGCAGCGCCAAGGAACAGCAGCGACAGCACCGACTGCACGCGGGCGGCAGCGGACACGGGGGCTTGGACAGGCATGGCAGGGCTCCGAAGCGGACGTGCGGCCAGCATGCCGGCCGCGTGTCGCACGGACTGCGACCGGCGTGCGGAGCCCGGCGCGACGGGCTTCAGTCGTAATTGGAGCGCGCCAGATCGAGCAGCGTGCGCGCCTGTGCACGCAACGACTCCGGGGCCACGATCTCCGCGTCCGCGCCGTAATGCAGCACGTCCATCAACAGCTCGCGCCCGGCGCTGTAGGGCAGCTTCAGTTCATAGCGGCCATCGGGCAGGAAGCGGCCTTCCTGTTTGGAATGCCAGCGTTCCTCGGCCACCCAGCGTGCCGCCTTGGCACTGAACACGATGGTCGCCCAGCCCTTGGGGGTGCCGGAAAAGATGCCGTAGCCGGCGGCGAGGTGCTCGTTCAGCTCGGCCTCGTCCACGTCCTCCGCCGCTTCCTGCAACAGGCGCGCGCCCTGCATGCGATCCAGCGAAAAGCTGCGCAGCGCCTCACGCCCGTGATCCCAGGCATCCAGGTACCAGTTGTCGCGGTAATGGGTGATGCGCTGCGGCGACACCGTGCGCCGGGTCAGCTCCTCGGTGGAGCGCGCGCGGTATTCGAACGCCAGCTGGCGGCGCTGCAAGGTGGCCGAGGCCACGGTGCGGAAGCCGGCTTCGTCCAGCTTGCGCGTGTGATGCTGGATCACCCGCACCCGCTCGATCGGCCACGGCTTGCCGCCGGCCTGTTCGGCCAGCAGGCTCTCCACCCGGTTGCGCAACGGCGCCAGGGTCGAGGTCAGCATGCCGCTGCTGCGCGAGAGCATCTGCTGCGCGGCAAGCAGGGCATACAGCTCCTCGGACGACAGCCACAGTCCGGGCAGTTCGAAGCGGTCGGACTCTTTCGGGTCGTAGCGGAAGCCGGCCTCGCCGTCGCCGATGATCGGCGCCATCAGGCCATCACGCAGGAACGCCAGATCGCGGTAGACGGTGGCGCGCGAACAACCCAGCTCGTCCATCAGGCGGGCGATGTTGAGGGGCACCCGCGCGCCTTTGAGCAGGCGATGCAGGGCGGTGATGCGTTCGTAACGGTCCATGCACCGATTATGCGTCGGCGCGCCGGCAATGTCGCCGCGGGCTCAACCCATCAGCGCCCGGGCACCCTGCGCCAGCAGCATCGCCGCGACCTGCTCGCCCAGCGACTCGGGCCGCTCGGCCGCGCCCCGCACCTCGGCACGCAGCAGCTCGCCGGTTTCGGCCGAACCGACCAGCCCCTGCAGGTGCAGCTGGTCGCCCTGCAGCCGCGCATGCGCCGCCACCGGCACGTGGCAGCTGCCTTCCAGGGCGCGATTCATCGCCCGCTCGGCGGCAACGCAGCAGCGCGTGTCGAGATGATCGAGCGTCGCCAGCAGCGCATGCAGCGCGGGGGCGTCATCTCGGCATTCGATCGCGATCGCGCCCTGTGCCGGCGCCGGCAACCAGTCCGGCGCCTCCAGCCGTGCGCGGATGCGTTCGTCGAAGCCGAGCCGCTGCAGGCCGGCGCAGGCCAGCAGGATGGCGTCGTACTCGCCCGCATCGAGCTTGGCCAGGCGCGAATTGACGTTGCCGCGCAGGTCGGTGATGACCAGGTCATCGCGTCGCGCGCGCAACTGCGCCTTGCGCCGCAGCGAGGAGGTGCCCACGCGTGCACCGGCCGGCAGCGCGGCGATGTCGGCATGCCGCGCACTGACGAAGGCATCCGCATGGTCGGCGCGCGCCAGCACCGCCGGCAGCGCGAAGCCCGGCTCCAGCGCCATCGGCACATCCTTGAGTGAGTGCACCGCGCAATCGGCGTCGCCGCGCAGCATCGCCAGTTCCAGCTCCTTGAGGAACAGCCCCTTGCCGCCGATCGCGGCCAGCGAGCGATCCAGCAGTTCGTCGCCGCGGGTGGACAGCGGCACCAGTTCGATCCGCAAATCGGGATGGTGCGCGCGCAGCAAGCCGGCGACGTGTTCGGTCTGCCACAGCGCCAGCGGGCTCTTGCGGGTGGCGATGCGAAGCGTGTTCATCCGTGCATTATCGCCGCCGCGCGCGCTCATACCCAGTCGCGCATGGTTTCGCGCAGTTCGGCCAGACAACGCCGGCTGACATCCAGCGGCTGCTCCACGCCATGCAGGATCACCTGCGCCTGGCCATCGCCCACGCGGCGCAGCTCCTTCAGCGCATCGCGCGCGATCAGGCAATTGCGATGGATGCGCAGGAAGCGCTCGCCGAACTCCTGCTCCAGCGACTTCAGCGATTCCTCGATCAGATCCTCGCCGGCGGCGTGATGCACCATCACGTACTTCTCGCTGGCCTGCATGTAGCGGATCTCGGCCACCGGGATCAGGCGCATGTGCCCGCCCAGGCGCGCACACAACTGCGTGCGTGGCGCGGCGTGCGGCGCGATGTCGGGCCGTTTCAGCCGCGCGCGCGCACGACGCAGGGTTTCGGCCAGGCGCTCGCCGCGCACCGGCTTGACCAGATAATCCAGCACCTCCCAGTCGAAGGCGGCCAGCGCGTGTTCGTCATGCGCGGTGCAGAACGCGATCAACGGCGGCGACGGCTGCGCGGCCAACGTGCGCGCCACTTCCAGTCCGTCCATGCCCGGCATGCGCACATCCAGCAGCACCAGCTCCGGGCGCAGCGTGTCGCAGGCGTGCAATGCGGCGGCGCCGTCCGCCGCCTCGCCGACGACGTCGATGCCCGCCTCGCGCGCCAACAGGCCGCGCAGGCGCGCACGCGCCAGCGGCTCGTCGTCCACGATCAACACACGCAATGCCTGCCCCATGCGCGGATGGTGGCACAGGCCGGCGCGGCGGTCATGCCGCGCGTGCAGACCCGACGCGGCTCAGCCGCCGAAACGCTGTCCCATCCACGCCGCAAGGTCGGCGATTTCCTCGGCGCACACCTGGTGTGCCATCGGGTAGGCATGCCAGTCCACCGCGAAGCCGGCATCACGCAGCGCATCACGGCTGCGCTTGCCGGCGGTGTACGGCACCACCGGGTCATGCGTGCCATGCGCCATGAACAGCGGCTGCGTGGCGGCCGCGGCCTCCAGCCCGGCCAGCATGCCCGGCCCCAGCGGCAGGTAGGTGGACAGCGCGACCAGTCCGGCCAGCGGCTGCGTGCGCCGACTGCCGGCGGCGAGGGTGATCGCCCCGCCCTGCGAGAAACCGGCCAGGATCACCTGCGACGCCGGCACCCCGCGCTCGCCTTCGCGCGCGATCAATGCCTCGACCTGGGCCACCGACTCGGCCACGCCCTCGGCATCGGCGCGATTGGACATGTCCAGATCGCGGATGTCGTACCAAGCGCGCATGCGCATGCCGCCATTGATGGTCACCGCACGCGTCGGCGCATGCGGAAACACGAAGCGCAACGCCGGCCAGTCGGGGCGCACCAGTTCCGGCACGATCGGCACGAAATCATTGCCGTCCGCACCCAGACCGTGCAGCCAGATCACCGACCAGCGCGGATCGGCGGCGGTTTCGTGTTCGACGGTTTCGGGCAATTCAATGGTCATGGCGATGGCATGGCGGAAGGAGGCGATAGCCTGCCATGAAAGCAACGGCCCGGCATGTCGCGCTCAGCGCAGCGGGATGTCGAAATGCGTCTGCGGCGTCGGCTCGGGCTTGAAGGTGAAGTGCCACCATTCCATCGCATAGTTGGCAAACCCGTGGCGCTGCATGGCATCGCGCAGCAGGTCGCGGTTGCAGCGCTGCTGCGGCGACATGCGCGGATCATCGGTATTGGCAAGCGTGTCGAAGAAATCGAACGGCGTGCCCATGTCCAGCTCGCGGCACGCGTTGCCCGCCGTCGTGCACTGCATCACGGTCAGGTCGATGGTGGCGGCGCGGCTGTGCCCGGAACGCTCGGCGATGTATTCGCCCACCAGTTCGTGCTTGTCGAGGTTGGGGTAGTAGGCCGGCTTGGTGCGCACGTCCTCGAGATCCTTCGCCCAGCGCATGAAATGCGCCACCGCACGCGCCGGCCGATAGCAGTCGAAGATGCGCAGGCGCAGGCCCTGCGCACGCAGCTCGTCCGCCACCTGCGCCAACGCCTGCGCCGCCGGCCGATGCAACCAGCAGCGTGGCGCCGCATAGCCATCCACCGGCACGCCGACGAAATTGTCGTGCCCGGCATAGCGGATATCGAACTGCGCATCGGCCACGAAATCGGCCACGTCCACCAGCCCCGCCTCTCGCGCCTCCTGCGGCATCGCCGCCGTCGCGCTGCCCGCGCGCGGCGCATGCACGCAGCCGCCCAGCACGAACAGCGGCAGGAGCACCGAAAGCAGAACGCAGGTACCGCGAAGCAGGTTCATCCTCATGCGCGCCAGCATAGCGCGCGCAGCACTGCGGCTGCCGGCGGCACTGTCGGGCCGTGTGCAAAAGCCCGCCGCGATGGTGGCCCACCATCAATCCCAGTGCGCACCCTAACTTACTGATACTACGGGATTGTGATGGTTGCTACACCTGATGGTTACTCACTTGCTTACTCACAAGCTACGGGGCGTCCCTTCCGTGCCGGCGACCCGGCGCATCGGGGCAGCTGCACGAGAGCAAACGACAGTTGCCTGTTCGTGCAAGTGTCATTGCACTCGGTCGCACCCCTTCTGACGACGATCGCGTCCTGCGCCGCGCCCGGCGATCGTGGCTGTCAGGGCCCGTAACTGAAGGTGTTCGCCAAGCTCTTCAACCGGCTGTATCACCCGTGCCTGGGCGAGAGGCGCATCTAGCCGCGCTGAACCGGGGCACGGATCGTACCAGTACATCTGTGGCTCGCTCCCTCCCGTCCCTGGCGACAACCTACTACCTCTCTCGCCCAGCCTGGCCGGGAGTGGGCGGCGCCGCTAGCCAGCTAAGCCCTCTCTTCCCGCTTGCGGGACTCTATCACGCGACCGTAGCGGCCAATGGGCGCGGCAACTTACGATACTGCTGGTGGTCGAATACGTCAGTTCTTACTAACACGGATAAAATGGAAAATATACCTTCGTTACAAGAAAGCCTCACTGGCAACGACCCGATCACACACTTCTTCTACGAGTACGAAGGTCCGAGGCCCGTCGAGCAGACGCTACTCATTGAGAACGCCATCCTTCTCTGGCACGAAGCCGTCTACTCAAATAACACGCATGACAATGCGTACATTTGGGAGCACGCGAAGTCACTAGTTTACAAGCCGCAACGTACGCCAAGTCACTCTTGGGTAGAGTGGCTGCGACAGCAAATCACTCTCGGGTCTGAGGTGCCTCCGATGTGGGACAGCCGGAAGGCCTTTCCGTACAAAGGCCTGTTTATTTCGGCCATCTATCTACATGAGGCACGACGCTTGTGTGGACAAGGAGAGAGTGATCGCGCATGGCACATTGTTGCAATGGCGTATTACCACCTTGGTCTAAGCACCCCTCATTCGACCATTCAGAACACCGCGAAGGCCGCTCAGCTCATGCATGCTGCCCGCACAGAGAAGCTTAGAGGCATGGTGGTTGGGACGCTTGATGCGATTGAGAAAAACGGGGCAGAAGACAGCATTGAAGGTGCGAAAAACCGGGTTGTAGAGATACTACGTAAAGTTGCGGCAAAAAATCCTGAAGTCGCCAGCTGGGTGGCTGAGTTCGATGCAGTGGTGTCTGACAAAGTAAAGGGGCGCACCGCAGCAAAACATAAGAATGATGTTTTTGACCGCATACGAAACCTCCTAGACAAATGGGCTCTACCCAGCGGCCCATACCCGGAAATCTCCGAGGCATTCTCGGTTTTCAGCAAGCGCACCCGCAAGCTAGAAGGAAACAATCATGTCCCGCGCGTGGAAACCACCGAGGGCATCGAGCTGGACGACTCTGACTTCTATCTCCGACTCGTACACTACCTAAAAGACGAGTTCCGACTGACGGTAAAGGTTTCGCGGAGCGAAGCCCCGTAGCCCGCGTTTCTCATTTTACCCATAAGTGTTTCCCTCCTGAGCTTGATGCTCAGGGTGGGTGCGTCGACGACTCGTCTGGGAAGGGCGCTCATGCCTCTGCCGGGACCGGTCATGGACTGCGAGCGTTGCTGTCGTGACCACCATGGGCCGGGCCAGCACACCCGCGGAGCGTCCACTTTTTATGCCTGGTCGCCATAGACCTGCGCTTACCCCTCCTGCATGCAGACACGGGTGTGTTGGCCGACGATGGCAAATAACTTTCGTGACGCTGCAATGTCGCAGCGTTACGGAAGCATGCAATGAACACCACTTTTCACGCTCTTTCGCAGCACCACCAGGTCACTGGCAATGAAAGGTCCGCGCTGTGCGGGTCGTCGCCTGGTCCGCTGGATCTGCGCTCGCTTGAATTGCAGCGGGCCATCCGGCTGCCGGAAGTCCTCCGCCTGACGGGCCTGAGCCGGAGCACGTGGTACGCCAAGCTCAACCCTCGTGACTCTGCATACGACCCCGAAGCCCCCCGCCCCTTCAAGCTCGGGGCATCGCCCGGCTCGCCGTCGGCGTGGTGGGCGTGGGAGGTAATCGCATACCTGCAGGCAAAGTCTGAAACTCGGCAGGCGCGGTGACGAGGACGACCATGACGAAGATGATTAACGAAGCGTCGTCCAGCCAGAGGGACCTGGACACCGCTGCCCGCCACGTCGCCGATAAGCTGAAGGCGCTTCAGCCGAATGCGCAGCACCGAAAGAACCAGCTTTTTGAATTGCTGTACCCGACCATCGTTGAGATGCTGGGCCAGAAGGTCACTCAGAAGGCGATCCTCGAGGTTCTGGCAAGCGAAGGCTTGAAGCTGCATCCCGCCCGCTTCAAGGAGTTGATGTCGGCAGAGGCAAAGAAGTTGTCTCGGCACTCGGGCGCGACGGAGGGTGTGAAGTGACTTACTCCCGCCTCTCCCACGCCTATCCGACTCATGCGATGTACAGCGATGTCAGGCAGGCTATTCTTGAAGTGCAAGGCAACCTTCAGGCACCTGACGCGCTGATTGCAGGTTCGTTCCTCACCGCGATGTCCATCGCATGCCAGGGTGACGTGGACGTTGAACTTCCGACCGGCCAGGTTCGTCCTGTCTCTCTTAGCATCCTGACGGTCGCGGACTCTGGCGAGCGCAAGACCGCCACCGATAGCATTGTCTGTGCGCCCATTTACGACCACGACGCGCGTATGGCACAGGAGCACGCCAGCGCGATGCTTGGGTATCACGCTGATCTCCGTTTATGGGAGGCGAAGGACTCGTCGATTCAGCGCAAGATCGGCAAGGCCCTGACCGACTGTGAGGAGGCCTCCGAGCAGCAGTTGCGCCAAGAATTGATTTCTCATGAGGCGTGTAAGCCGACCAGACCGGCAAAGGCCCGCATCGTTCATCAGAACATCACCGAACGCCCGTTGATCGAGGCGATGCAGGGCGATGGCAAGTCAATTGCGATCCTCAGCGATGAAGGTGAAATTGTCTTGAAGGGCGGCGCCATGCGCACGTTCGGCACTCTCAATAAAGCTTGGGACGGCCCGAAGACGCTGCAGCTGGACCGGGTGGACGACAACATCGAGGTGCGCAACCCTCGCTTGACCATCAGCATGATGGTTCAGGAGAAGGTGTTTAGCGCCTTCATGGACAAGCGAGGACACGCGGCTCGCGGATCAGGGCACCTCGCGCGCTACCTCGTAGCGTACCCGCCGTCCACGCAGGGCTTCCGGTTCACGTCACTCGATCAGCCGGTCTGGGAACACCTGCCGAGGTTCCACTCGCGGGTCAGTGAGCTCCTTGAGGCCAATCATGCACGCCGCGCCTCGGGCGACCACACGCGCCGCGCACTTTCCTTCACAGCTGAAGCGAAGGAATTGTGGGTGCAGACGCAGAACACGATGGAACCGCGCCTGCGTGACGGTGGAGACCTCGTCAGCGTCCGCGATTTCGCATCAAAGTCGATGGAGATCGCTGGGCGTGTAGCAGCGATTCTCCATCACTTCAGCGCTCAGGAAGGTGTGTTGATAACGATGGAGACCCTGCATCGGGCTCTCGACATCGTGGGGTGGCACTTTCAAGAGTTCGTCCGCTTGTTCGGCGACAGCAACGACGAGCCTGAGCAGCACAGGGACGTCCGCGCGCTGGCGATGTATCTGTGGCGCCGCTACTGGACTGCGGGCTACACGGCGGCTGTTCGGAATGACGTTCGCAAGTGCGGCCCGATTCGCGACCAGCGACGGTTCGAGCTGGCCCTGCACCAGTTGTGGATGGAGGGCTCTGTCCAAGTGATGCACGAAAACGCGGTCCGTGGCAAGGGAAGGCTCTGGATCCACCTCAACCCGACTGTGTTCAGTCAGGTCACCGCCGGCTAGCAATTCGAGTCGAGCCAGCGAGTCCGCCCCGCTCCAAGATCGAAGCGGACTCGCTGGCTGCCGCGCAGTGTTATGGTAAAATCGACCCCGTCGAACTCGGCACCCCGGCACTGGAGTTGGATCCTCCAAAAAGCGCCACTCTGCGCGGGTGCAACTCCGCGGCAAGTGTCGCGTATCGCGCCCGGTGCAGCCGAGCGTGGGTCCTGCGACGCCATGACCGGGCCGTTCTCCTGGATCGTTGAATCACCTTGCACTGCACCTGAGTTGGCTGCGCAGCTTGATGTACTGCGTTTTCTCTTCAGTGGACATGCTTCCGATCCGCGCCGGCCCCAAGTGGCGCTCCGGACGTCGCTCGACTCCTTGCTCCCGCAGCGTACGGTGATCGACACGCGCAGAGTGCCCGTTCAGCTCCAGATGGTGATTGATCGTCTCAGCCACTAGCCTTCGTGTCGCAATCACCTCGTTCCTGAGTTCCATCCGATTCCGGCCGCCGCTCACCTTCCTGCGACCGCCTTCGGCCGGACTTGACCTGTTGTAGCGCGAGAAGAATCGCTCTGGTGGGCGATCGATGCCGTCATCAACTCGGTCGCACATCATCAGATGCACGTGCGGATTGGCTGCACCTTCCAGGGATGACGTAGGTCCATGGACAGCGGCTTGGTGCGGCTTCCCTTGTGCCAGCTGTCGAACGAGAGCGCGTGTTAGTTTTACGTTCTCCTCGTCGGTCAACTCACTTGGCAACGCAATGATGGTCTCTCGGTATACCGCGCCATTTTTTCGTTCGTACTTGTCCGCGGCTCGCCAGAAGGTGCTTGGGTCTCCCGCGGCCCAGGCTGGAAGGTTGCCGTGTTCCGCATACATCAGATCTTCGCGTTTACCGTGGAATCCTTTACGTGCTATGTAGTTCGCGTGATCTCCAGCAGTCCCTTTACGGCCGCTTTTGATCTCGAAATGGAACGTTGCCATCTTCTGCACTACCCTTTCTCGGTTATGAAAGCACGAAAAAGGCCCGCGAAGTCATCTCCGCAGGCCTCTTTTGGTGCGCCAAGAGCCGCACAGACGAGAAACGGTAAGTGCGCGTAGGCTTTGCCCCCCTACTTATTCATGGGCGCTGTACTACGTACTCACTGTCCAAATCCATGTCGACTCATACCGTAGTGGTGCACAGGTAAATTATTACCCCTCCTTCGTCCTGTAGCGCGGGTCAAGCCCGCTACAGTGATCAGTAGTACTGCCGGATGTATCCGAACGCTTTATCAAACAGTTCTTCATCTGCGTGCAGCTTGTACTTGAAGTTTGCTTTGCGGACCGCCTTCTTGATTTCTCGCTCACCGGCCTGGGTCTTCACATCGACTCACAAACTGACCTGGATACGATAAGTCTGCAGGAGCTCTCTCGCACAGCCGCAACAGCTGTGATCGGATGTTCGAAGGCGACGATGCCAGGTCCACCGTAGCAAACCTGATGCGGTGTCCTTGGATTACCACTGTCTCGTCGACCATCTGGCCGATCGCGGGATGCAACAACAACCCACTCGCATGATCTGCAAGCGCATCGCCGCAACCAACCTGGGAGCGCAAATAGGCGTAGATCTGGTACACGTATCCGCTGCGCAGGGTTTCCTCACGGTACCAACCGCTCGTCACAATCGAGGTGAACTTGGTATCGATGACGATCCTCTGCCCGGTTGACGGATGGTCGAGCACGACATCAGTTCGCATCGACGGCAGGATCTTGTCGATCCCTGCCGTCTTCTGCTCGACCTGCCAGCCCATCGTCCGGCCGCAGAGCACCCGCCAGCCCTGCGGACTCAATACGGCTTCGTAGAAACCCCCCACTGCCCGCTCGAACAAACGGCGTACCCACGTCGCTTCCCTGTCCGGTAGAGAGAGCACATTCGCACCCGACGCCTCCGTAGGTAGCACTAGGTCGAACGCCAGCTTTGCGGCTGCCACCATGAACCGGTCGTCCGCATCGTTGCGACCGAAACGATCGGTGCTCATTTGGGCGCGGGTCGGTGCGTCCCCTGATACACCCATTGCCTTCATGCCACCCGCAAGTGCGCGGCACCGATGGGCAACGTCCTTCCTCTGAACGATCCTGGAGATGGACTCCAATGCTGCTCGTACGAAACGATTGCGTGGGGTGTCGATGGTGAGTTCGTCGAACCGGCACGCCACCAGGCCTCTATCCATCAACTGATGGCGTTCGGTGGTCAAGACGTCGATCCGGCCACGCACGCGATTGATGACTGCGTCACGAGATCGGTACCCAAGACTCAAGCGGTGACGCTGTCGCACTTCAACCGAGTGGGCAAGGATCTCCGCAACTAGATCCGGTAGATCGTCCGGGCTGTCTTCCAAGCCGATCTGGCCGATGCCGCGAGTGCGGAACAGGTCAGAGGCGTAGAGCATCAGCAGCCAGAGGTTGCGCACCGGAATGCGTCCGATGAACCCCTCAGCCCTCATGGATGCACTTTCCACCCGTTCTGCGACGGCGGTCATCACCAGCCCTGCGTCAGCCGTGCAATCGCCTTTTGTGCTTCGTCGGGCGCGTCGAACCAGTATTCATCCAGCAACGGGCCGATCTCCGTCTCCACGACCTGCTGGAACCACTTCTTCGTGTCTCCCGCCTCCAGTCGATGTGCGGGTGTCACATAGCTGTGACCAATCCGGAATTGCTTGCCAAGGCGTGCATCCGCCGCGATCTGTTCGTTCAGATCGGCGATACGGCGTTCAATATCCGCGACCAAGCCCGGATCGACAGCACACTCCTTGACCACCCACTCCCGCCAAACCTGGCCCAGTCTTGGCTCCAGCCCAACGAAAGCAAAGCGGCGACGCAGTGCCAGATCGACCAGTGCAAGTGATCGGTCGGCGATATTCATGGTGCCGACCACGTAGAGATTCTCGGGAATATGGACGGGACGTCGTTTGCCGTCCGCATCCGGATAACAGAGTTCCAGCGCTTCGTTGGGCGTTCGTTTGCCCGCCTCAAGCAGCGTCAGCAACTCGCCGAAGATCTGCGCCGGGTTTCCACGGTTGATCTCCTCGATCACCACGACAAACTTCGACGAAGGCTCCTTCGATGCAGCCTTGATGGCTTCCATGAAGACACCGTCCGCCAGCGACAACTTGCCTTCGCCAGTGGGGCGCCATCCTCGAACAAAGTCCTCGTAGGACAGGTTGGGGTGGAACTGCACTGCGCGGACCTTGCTGTCGTCCTTCTGCCCCATCAGCGCGAACGCGAGCCGTTTGGCTAGCCAGGTCTTGCCCGTGCCCGGAGGCCCCTGAAGGATGAGGTTCTTTTTTGTGCGCAGACGATCGAGCAAGCGGTCAATCTCGGCCCGCTCCAGGAAACAGCCGTCCTTGAGGATGTCCTCCACCGAGTAGGGAACGATTGGCGCTGCCCCCTGAGAGGCTTCGCGAACTTCACCTTCAGTTTCCTGCTCTGCTCCGGCAGTGGTAGCGATATCGCCAGCCGGCACAGGCTCGTCAACCGGGTCTTTGTACATCCAGGACGCCAGCGACAGGTCCGGGAAACTGTGGACCGGGTAGCCGTCTTCGCCGAAGCGGGAACGCAAATCGTCCAGCAGCTTCAGATAGGTCCGACCATCACATGGGCCTTGCTGGCCACTGATGGCGACATTCAGGCCGAGCCGCTTGTTGATGTAGTGGCGCGACTGGCTATCCAGGGTCAGGAATTCCCACGGATGCGCCCAGTAGAGACCTGTCGAAAGGTTCCATGCGACACCCCACACTTGGGTTGCCTCGTCATAAGCCCGGATGAAGGCATCGCGAGTGTCCAACTGATCGCCATCGACCATCTTGCTCGCGGCAACGAATACCTTCCATAGCGCGTCGATGTCACCCGCACCACGCTTGTCGGCATAGGCAAAAAACCAGGAACGTTGGTTGTTAAGAACGGGAATGCCTTCGAATGAAGGCGGGACCGGCACCGTCACACCTAGCAACTTGGCAAGTTCACCCGCGATGGTCTTGCGGTTGGCATCGGTCATGGATCGGTTAAAGGTGCCCATCGTGGTGAATGGGCAAATGTCCCGCAGCGGACCACTGGTTCCATCGGGAAACTTATCCTGGAGATAGGTCAACCCCGGCACCCGGGACGCGATCTCGTGGATGCCCTCGATGAGCGAAGTTCGATCGTCTGCGTGGGCCAGCAGCTTTTCGGCCACTGCCTCGTAGAAGTCCGTCCACTCGAAGCGCTGCTTTTCTGGCAACGTCGTGCCGTAACGCTCCCGCCAAAAGGGCTCGTTGCGAAAGCGATCTACATCCTGCGGCTTGCCGTCAAACGCAAATGCAATCAGCGCATCGTTCATCCATTCGCCGGGCAGCACACGCCAGATCGTTGCTCGGTGAGTGTAGAAGTACCACTCCCGTACCGGCTCGACCTTGGCCCAGTCCACCTTCACCCGCTTCCCGTCGTTCAGGTTTTCGGTGATCGTGCCGACCGCCTTGATGCCCATAACCGAAACCGCTCGGCCTCGGCTATCGAAAGGCAGACCGTGCTTTCGCGTGTAAGACGACTTGATGGCGATCCGCTCCCCCGGGCGCATGGAACGCACCACATCGAGGAGCTTGTCGTCGTAGCCGTTCTCCCAAATTCCTTCTGCAAGAAATCGCGGCATCTGATCATCGGTACCGCCGTAGCTGGCGCCGACAAACCAGGTTGCATGCGTTGCACTATCTATCGTCTGAGTGGTCATCCCCCGCCCTCTTTAGTAATACTGCCGGATGTAGCTGTAGGCCTTCTCGAACAGCTCTTCGTCCGCATGCAGCTTGTATTTGAAGAGGGCTTTGCGCAGGGCCTTCTTGACTTCACGCTCACCGGCCTGCGTGCCTTGCCAGCCCGGGAAACGGACCAGTCGCACAATCTCGTCGATGTCCGCGACCACGCGTTCGACCATGATGGGCGTCTCGGCCGTCTTGACCTCGTTGAATAGTTCGGTGAGCGCCGCCTTGCCGCGATCCTCATCCTCTTCGGGTGGGACGTCCTTCTCGGCTTGAAGCGTCTCCTTGGCGATCTCCAGTAGCTGCTTCAGAAACTCGACACTGTTGATCTGGCCAGACTCGAACCGGTCTTTCAGCGCATCAAGCCGCTCCGACAGCTTCTTGAACTTGGGGTTGCCGCCATGCCCGCGCAGCCGACGCTTGAGCTTGATCTCGATCTCCTTGGCCTTCTTCGGGTCGGGGTTCGACAGCACGGCCTCCAGCAGATCAGCGTCCAGCACCAGGGTGTCGAGGTCATCCCGCACGGCGTCCACATGCACGTTCTGGTGGATCAGCTCGATGGTCTTGGCGCCCAGCGAGTGCCAGATCAGCTTGCCGTGGCCACTGGAGGGCTGCACCGACTGGTACACCTGCGACAACCACTTGTAGTCCTTTTCGAAGGGGCCCAGAACGGTGTCCGGTGACAGCGCCTCCCAGATCTTGTTGAGCACGCTGTACTCAGCAGCAAAGTTGTCCCGCACCTCGTTGTTGGGCAGGCACTGCTGCGCGGCGATCAGGCCCTCATAGCCTTGCACGCTGCGGTCGCAGCCGGCGAAGAAGGCCAGGCACTTCTGCATCGCCTCAGGCAGCTTGTCCTTCAACTCCTGGATGTTGCTGACCACCTGCTTGACGCTCTGGTCGTCGAACTCCAGCGCTGCTGCCACATCATCGAAGATGCCGAGGTAGTCGACGATCAGGCCGTGGGTCTTCTGCTCGGAGTAAGTGCGGTTCACCCGGCAGATGGCCTGCAACAGCGTGTGGTCGCGCAGCGGCTTGTCCAGGTACATGGCCTGCAAGATCGGCGCATCAAAGCCGGTCAGCAGCTTGGCCGTGACGATGATCAGCTTCAGCGGGTCGGCCGGGTCGCGGAAGCGATCGAGCAGCCGTTCTTCCTCATCGCGTGAACGGTCGTAGGCCGCGTACTCTGGATGCTCCTTCTTGTCGGACGCCTGCACCGACATCACGATGTCTGTAGCCTCGGGCGGCAGCAGCTTGTCCAGCTCGGCCTTGAACAGCAGGCAGGACTCCCGGTCGAAGGTGACGATCTGGCCCTTGAAGCCATTGGGCTCCACCTTGGTCTGGAAGTGCTCGACGATGTCCTCGCACACCCTGCGGATGCGCTCGGGCGTCTTGACCAGCACGGCCATCTTGGCGGCGGTCTTCGCGAGGTTGTCCTTGTCCAGATCCGACAGGCCGCCGGTCAGGTCTTTGTAGGCAGCGTCCAGCGCGGCCTTGTCGATGTGCAGATCGATCAAGCGCGGTTCGAAGTGCAGCTTCAGCGTGGCACCGTCGCGGATCGACTCCTCGAAGCCGTACCGGCTCATGTAGCCCTTCTCGTCTTCGTCGGCACCAAACGCGTAGAAGGTGTTGCGGTCGGCACGGTTGATAGGCGTACCGGTCAGACCGAACAGAAACGCGTTGGGCAGGGCTTCGCGCATCTTGCGGCCCAGGTCGCCTTCTTGCGTGCGGTGGGCTTCGTCCACCAAGGCGATGATGTTGCTGCGGTCGTTCAGGCTGCCAGTGGCCTCGCCGAACTTGAAGATCGTGGTGATGATGATCTTGCGCACGTCCTGAGCCAGCAGCTGCTGCAGCTTCTCGCGGGTGTCCGCTTTCTCAAGATTGGGAATGTCAGCGCCAGTGAAGGTGCCGGTGATCTGAGTATCCAGGTCGATCCGATCCACCACGATCAGCACGGTGGGATTCTTCAGGCCGGCATGCATGCGCAGCTTCTGCGCGGCGAAGACCATCAGCAGAGATTTGCCCGAGCCCTGGAAGTGCCAGATCAAGCCCTTCCTGGGGTAGCCCGCCAGCACGCGCTCGACGATCTTGTTGGCCGCCTCGTACTGCTGGTAGCGGCAGATGATCTTGATGCGCTGCTTTTTCTTATTGGTGGCGAACAGGGTGAAGCTGCCGAGGATGTCCAGCACCACATGCGGGCGCAACATACTTTCAGCAGACAGTTTGAGCGAACTCAGCGGGTGGTGCTGACCATCGTCACCGTCGCCATCCAGATGCCACGGCCCCCAATCCTTGACCGGCAGGCCGATGGACCCGTAGTGGTAAGCCTTGCCTTCGGTCGCCACCGAGAACACGTTGCAGACGAAGAGCTCAGGCACGAACTTCTCGTAGTCGTCGTGCACCTGCACCGCGCCATCGACCCAGCTGATGCACTTCTTGACTGGCGTCTTGGCCTCGATCAGCACCAGCGGCAGCCCGTTGACCAACAACACGAGATCGGCGCGGCGCTCGGTGGGGCCTGCGCGGTAGATGAACTGCTGGGTGACGATGTACTGGTTCTGCGCCAGATCATCCAGGTCGATCAGCCGTACCGGCACATGCTCGTTGTTGGGGCCGAAGGGCATCGAGCGCTCACCGCGCATCCAGGCGGTCATTTCCTCGTTGGCGCGGATCAGGCCATCCGAGCGCACCGACAGCACGATGGCGCGCAGCTTGTAGAGCACCTCGTCGGCGCGGTCGGGCTGGGCGGCAATCTCGGGATTTAGGCGGATCAGTGCATCGCGCAGCCAGGGTTCGACCAGCACTTCCTGGATCTGGCGCGGCACCTCAGACGGAGCAGCGTAGCGCCAGCCGATGCCTTTGGAGCTGGGACCGTAGCTGGCTTGAGGCTCCTGGGCGGTGTTGGCTGGGACAGCCTTGACTGGGCCGGCGAGCAGATCGCGGACGTAGGCTTCGACGGTATTAGATTCATTGAACACTTACGCCTCTCCCCCAATAGCCCTGGCCGTCATGAGCTTCGCCAGCTTCCGGGCGGCATCCCAACGTGACTTTTGCGCTGCCATTGCCCTCTCGGCCTCTCGCAGTTGGCTGAGCGCGGAGTCTTGCACGTCCAGACTTGGCACATTCAGGCGCATCTGTAGCAAGTTGGCCCGGTTGATCTTCTTCATGCTCGCGCTGGTGCCAGCTGCGATTCGGATCAGGTATTCGCGCGCCGATGTGGTCTGCAGCAAGGCCTCCAGGAACGCCGGACGGACCAGTACAGGGTTTGGTCTGAGACGCATCATCGTGTCCGGGAAGGACACGTCATCGCGGTTGTCACTGAAGATACCAACGAATCCAACGCGGTCTACTGTGTTGGAGCGAGAGATCAGCATGTCTCCTGTTGAGAGCTTTGCCGCAAGCATTTTGTTGGTCGGCTCGACAGGTTTGAAGTCTCCTGAGACGTATCCCTCTCGGGACAATGCAGCCAATCCAAGAACGAAGTAGCCCGTGTCGGCATCCCTCGGGGGCGCACTGCAACCGCCCTCCGGTGCAGCGAGCAGGAGATCGCTAAGCACGTAGGACTTCGCCACTTCAGAACCATCGAGTCGGAGCAACGAATCCTTGAGCGCTTGCAGCATTCGACCGGTCGAGAAATGAACCTCTTCAACCGCATAGCAAAGGCCTTTGGCACTCTTCACGAGATCAACGGCGGCCTGCTGATCTTCGATCGGCGGCAGTACAAACGCGAATCGATCCAAGTCAGAGAAGTTGATGTAGGGATTGACTGAGCCCTTTGAGTTCTTGATCGAAAATTCATTGAATGCCTCGGTCTGCATCAAGAATGGTAGGAACTCCGGCAGAAGCTCTTCGGGATTCTTCGGCTCCAGCACAAAGGTCGTATTGGCACAGATTCCTTCAAAATCCGCCACCGCCACCTTGCGCAAATAGGTTCGACGCGATCCATAGAGCACTTGACCCGGCTTGAAGCGTATATGGAAGGCTGGCCCCAAGTAACCCGCGCCAATTTCACCCCAGCGACGAAGGCGTAGGTCATCGGTATCCATGTGGTCGCCTGCGATGTAGCGCTCTAGGCCCGAGGTTTCCGGATCGGCCTTTTCTTTGCATTGGCGCACCACGTCGCCGAATTTCACCCGACGCCAGCCGGGCTTCAGGGTATTATTGTTCTTGTCAGACACGCTCGATGTGCTCCGTATTCAGTCCATCCAGCGTTTCCACCAGCGCGTCCATCTGTTGCCAGAAGGCACGGCCATCGGTTTGCCATTGATCCCAGGCTGAGCGCAGCGATACCGCGTCACCATTGCTGTCGGTGGCGATGGCGGCGGCGATGCGCTTCACGTACAACGGGATCGAGAGGTTGCCCGCATTGGCGCCGATTTCAGCCAGGGTGGCGACCTTGGCAAAACCGGGCACGTCCGCAAAGGTCTGGTAGGCGCTCAGGATGCGCTGCTGGTGCTCGGGCTTCAGAAAGCTCTGCGCCCGTTCCCGGGTGACCTCGTTCACCGCGTCGATGAAGATCACCTTGCCCTTGCGAGCGGCGGCCTTCTTGCGTTTGCAGATGACGATGCACGACTCCATCGGGGAGTTGTAGAACAGGTTGGGGCCCAGGCCGATGACGGCCTCGACCCAGTCCTGCTCCACCATCTTGGCGCGCATGACCTGTTCTTCATTACGGAACAGCACACCGTGGGGCCAGAGTACGGCACTACGCCCCTTGGCCGTGAGGCTGGTCAGGATGTGTTGCTGGAAGGCATAATCGGCGCGGCCTTGCGGCGGCGTACCCAGGCAGTTGCGGCCCCACTTGTCACTGCTCCAGGCCTCGCGATCCCACTGCTTAATGGAATACGGCGGGTTAGCCAGGATCACATCGAACTGGCGTAAACGGTCACCTTCGATGTGCTTGGGTTCGGCCAGGGTGTCGCCCCGGATAATCTCGAAGTCCTCCACGCCGTGCAGGAACAGGTTCATGCGAGCGATGGATGAGGTAATGAGGTTGCGCTCCTGCCCGTAGAGCTTGAGCGTGCGGTACTCGCCGCCCGAGCGCTTCACTTCGTCCAGCGCCGAGATCAACATGCCACCGGTGCCGCAGGTGGGGTCGTAGATCGATTCGCCTGCCTGTGGCGCCAGGAGTTGTGTCATCAGGTGCACAACGGTGCGGTTGGTATAGAACTCGGCGGCTGTGTGGCCGGAATCGTCCGCGAACTTCTTGATCAGGTACTCGTAGGCGTTGCCGAGCTCGTCCTCGGGCACATTGGCCACCGATAGCGTTTGGGTGGAGAAGTGCTCGATGAGGTTCTTTAGCGTTTCATCTGGCAGGCGCTCGCGGTTGGTCCAGGGGGCATCGCCGAAGATGCCATCGAGCAGATCCGGGTTCGTGGTCTCGATTGCGCGCATGGCCTTCTTGATGGCCGCGCCAACGTTCTTGGGTGCTTGGCGAACATCGCTCCAGTGAGCACCTTGGGGAATCTGGAAGCGGTGGTTCTCCGCGAACTGCGCGTAGGAGAGGTCGCCGCCTGAGTTGGCTAGTGCCACTTGGTACTCCTCTTCCCAGACGTCCGAGATACGCTTGTAGAACAGCAGCGGGAAGATGAACTGCTTGTAGTCGCCGGCATCGATGAGACCGCGCAGTAATACGGCGGCGCCCCACAGGTAGCTTTCGAGTTCTTGTTGGCTGATTCGTTTACCTGGGTGACTCATTTCAGCCATCCCCCTTCAGTCATGACCTGCGCGAGCCGCTCTTCGGCTTCACGGCAGCGGGTGAGCGCGTCCTTGAATGCCGCAATTGCATCGGGCAGCGGTGGGGTGTCTTCCTGCAATGGCGGCAGCACATAGCGCGAAATGTTCAGAGTCCAGTCCTCGGCTTTGATCTCGTCCAGGCTGACCACTCGGGCCGCGTCCTGCACATCGGCAAAGCCGCGATACCAGCCGAGGATCTCGGCAGCGTGCTCGGCCCGCAGATAGTTTTGCGCGCGGCCACGGCGGAACAGACGCGACGCATCGGCGATCAGCACCTTCTTCTTGTGCTTAACCAACTTGCGCTTGCGCAGAACCAGGATGCAGGCGGCCAGGCCGGTGCCGTAAAACAAGTTGGGCGCCAAGCCGATCACGGCCTCTACCAGGTCCATCTCTAGTAGCTTCTGGCGGATGTTGCCTTCCACACCTTTGCGGAACAGTGCGCCCTGGGGCAGTACCACGGCCATCCGACCGCTGACTTCCGCCATTGACTTGACCATGTGCTGCACCCACGCGAAGTCACCGTTGGATGAGGGTGGCAAACCGGCAAAGTTGCGGCCGAAGGGATCGTTCAGCCACAGATCCTCGCCCCACTTTTCCAGCGAGAACGGCGGATTCGCGATCACGCAGTCGAAGGTGGCCAGCCGATCGACCTCGAAGAAGGCTGGGTCGCGCAGCGTGTCGCCGCGCACCACCTGGAAATCCTCGATGCCGTGGAGAAACAGGTTCATCCGCGCGATGGATGACGTGGTGAGATTTTTTTCTTGCCCGTACAGCTTGCCCCACAACAGTCTGATGTTCCCGCGCCGCTCTCGCACGTGCTCAACCGCGGCCAGGAGCATACCGCCTGTTCCGCAAGCAGGGTCATAGATGGTTTCCCCCTCGTGAGGGTCCAGCATCTCGACCATTAAGCGCACCACGCTTCTGGGCGTGTAGAACTCGCCCGCCTTCTTGTTTGTGGCATCTGCGAACTTCTTGATCAGGTACTCGTACGCATCACCCAGTACGTCAGAGTCGACGTTCGCGTTGCCAAGCGGGATCTTCGAGAAATGCTCGATCAGGTCCTTGATCAGCGCGTCCGATAGGCGTTCCTTGTTGGACCATTGGGCATCGCCAAACACCCCGTAGAGCGTGTCCGGATTTGCCTTCTCGATCTCGCGCATCGCCCGCTGTAGTGCGGCGCCCACGTTCATGGCCGTTGACCGCACGTCGTTCCAGTGACAACCCTCGGGAATCTGGAAGCGATGCGACTCCGGGAACCAAGCGAGTTGCTCATCGCCCGTCTCGTCGACGATCTCCTGGTACTCCTCATCCCAGACGTCGCAGATGCGCTTGAAGAATAGAAGCGGGAAAATGTAGGTCTTGAAGTCGGCGGCATCGACAGGCCCCCGCAGGATGTTCGCCGACTCCCACAGATGGCTCTCAAGTCGCTTCAGGTCTGTACCAGGCGTATTCATCAGTTGTTTGTCTGTCTCCGGACTAGTCCAAAAGGCCATAGGCCGAATCGAGCCCAGCCACGTTCTGTTGCTTCTTGACCATCTCGGCGATCTGCCTGCCGAGAGCCTCTTCCTCATCGAGAATTGCTCGAGCTGTATGCGAGGCATTCGTGCCCGGCGCCGGGAGCTCAAGTCGAAGCAGATCACGCAACGTAATCATCGGAATCGTGACGCCAGACGAGATCCCCGACAGCAGCTCTTGTCCCAACGGCGACCGGAGCAAGAGTGCGAGAACCGCCGGATCAACGCGATTCTCAGGGCGAGCTCTCAAGACGGTTAATGACGAGCCTGCCGTCCAGCCCCCGCGCCCCGGCCTGGCGGCGTCCGGTGGGATGATTCCCACCCTGCCGACGTTGCCGCGGATCGTAAGCACGATGTCGCCTTCCCTGAGGAAGTGATCCGGGTCGTGACTGTCGACATCCCGCACCGTTCCCTCTCGTCCCGGGCGCGTATAGCCGGTACGAGCGATGTCAGACGCGCCGACCTCGAGCACCGGAACGCCATCCGAGTCCGCCTTGGATGCAGGAGGGGTTCGTACGGTGGAAACGAGGTCACCAAGAGCGACTGTCTCTAGGTGCGCAAGCCTGCGCTGCAGCTCCATCCTGCCCTCGTCGAGAACGTAACGTTCAACCTGAAGCGAGAACTCATTGGCCTCGATCTCTCCGATTTCCACGGAGCGTGCCAGGTCGGATTCGCTTCTCGACTGGACCGTTTCCAGGAGCTTATCCACGTTGCCGATCGCAACCCTGGAGCGCCCCTGCTGGATCTTGAAGCACTCCCCACTTGCGTTGACGAAGCGCACCTGCTTGGTGCCGCCCCGCGGATCAAGCACCAAGATCGCCAGCTGGATCGCGGTGCCGGACGCCAGCCCGGGAAATAGCGAGATCACGGTCCGGACCTGGCCGGCTCGGACCAGTTGTTCCCGCAGCTTCTTGTCGGCACCAACACCGGTCAGCAGGCTGTACGGAACAGCGACGACAACCCGACGTCGCGAGTGCGCCATCAGGTGTTGAATGCACAAGACAGCCCAAGTGGCTTTGGGGTTGTCGAAGCGGCCAAACAGGTCTCGGTCAACCACGTCACCACGCACCTTGATCCCGAGAGGGGGGAGTGCGACGGACTGATCGAAACGCTCGAGCCTTCCGCTCTCAATAAACGATGGTGACCCGATGGGGTCGCTGTAGGCAGTCCGGCTTTCCTTCCCCGAGAAGATGGCTGCCAGGGCCGGAAACGGAGTGATCAATGGATTCTCTACAGCTGCCTCACCCCCGGCACGGAGCACGCTGGACGAGGCTTGGGCGATCTGGTCCCAAGGACAATAGGTGGTGGTGCCAGCCGTAGGCCCTACCAAACGAACCATTAGGTCAACCAAGGAAGAGTGGTACAGCGCCCACTCTGTACCGACCTCCGCGCCCAAACTGGCGATCAACTCGTGGAGATCGAGTCCATCCAACAACCCGTCGCGCTCGAGACGAATACAGATGTTCGCGGCGACCAGGAGGCCGGGACCAGCGAGCTCGGCCCGCCGCTGTATGCCAGCAAATGCTTGCCCCAAGGTGCCGTTTGCGCGCTCCAGGGCAGCCACACCCGCGTCGAGAAGTCCCAATCCCGAGTCAGCCGCCTCGCTCAAGCTAGGCACCGTGTTAGTCACCCACTCCTTCTTGCCGATCCTTGCCCAAACCAGAAGCTGCACCGCGAGGATGGCGATGTCCTGGCGAGGCATGGGTGATCCCCGGAGTGCCTCCGTCACCTGCCGCAAAATCTTCGAGCTCATGAGCGCCTCGCTCCCGTCCGCTTACGGCGTCGGGAATAGTTGTAGGTCGTGATAAGCGAGTCGCCGTCCTCGACAACGATCACGCCTCCCTTGTCCTGGATCTTCTTGAGCACCCTGAGCTTGTCCATGAGCTCATCAATCACTTGCCCAGCGGCACGTTGGCCCAGCACCACCTTCTCGCCTTCGAGAACTCCGTACTCACGGACGAGTCGCACCATTTCACGGCTGACCCCTCGCTGGGACATCCGTTGTGAAAAGTGAAGTGTCGTGTTCATGGTTGCTCCGCCTGCCTTGACGGTCGGCAATCTACGCCTCCGTAGACATGACGTCAATAGGGTAGAGCCTACTTTTGTGATTAAGAGGCAAAAAAGGAGGCGGGGCACGGAGGCCGGGGGCGCAATGCGCCCCCGGCCCGGCGGTACTCCTACCTGCTCCCCTACAGCCCCCCTCGTTCGGCCAGTGCCGCTGTCTTCAGCCCGCCCACGATGATGTGATCTATCAATCGGACATCCACGAGCGCGAGAGCCTGCTTGAGCCGGATGGTAACGGCTCGGTCCGCTGCAGAAGGATCGACCGCGCCCGACGGGTGGTTGTGCGCGATGAGGACTGCGGCTGCATTGCACCGAAGTGCGTGCCGCACAACCTCCCTCGGGTGCACCTCTGCGCCATCAATCGATCCATGAAACAGCTCCACGTACTCGATCAGCCTGTGGCGGGTGTCTAGGAACGCGGCCGCGAACACCTCCCGGTGAAGGCCGCCCAGCTTGTCCCGGAAGAAGCTTTTGGCAGTGCCAGGGTTTGAAAAGCACGTCCCGCGGCTCATCCGCTGCCCAACGACGGCCCTCGCCGCCTCCAAGATCTCGTCGCTGCTCGCCGCCTTGTAGGAGCGGGACTTGCTCCGTACGTAGAGCGGTGTGGCTACTGCGCTTGTGATCTCCATCTGCTCCTCACCCATCCACGTGAACCTGTGGCTGTGCTTTTCTGACGGCGTGGACCCTCTTCAGGAACCCGCCCAGCCCGTACAACGCGAAGCCGTACACGACGACGCTGCCGATTGCTTTCATGAGCATTGCGTCTGCCCTCCTAGTGGTTATTGTTAGCCGAGGCGACCTTTTGCTCCAGTCGGTCGTTCAAGGTGATTGGCTTCGCACTGGCCGGCTCCGCCGCTGCGACCTCACTGCCGTCGGGATAGAACTCCTCCACCACGCTGGGAACGTCCTCGTCTAGGTCCTCGAACGCGCCCTTCGCAAAGCCCCGTCGAGCAGCCTCGTCCAGCGCCCGTTGGTCAAAGCCCGCTTCCTTGCGCGCCCGGTCCACCTCACGCGCGTGGGTGATGGCCTCTTCCAGGGTCATCCCCGACCGAACCACCAGGTCCACGTAGTAGATCGCCGACCGAAAGCTCATCGCGGTGGACTTGCCCCGCAGCTTGAGTTCCAAAGGCATACACGCGAGCAGCCCACCCGACACCGCGCTGAAATACTCGAGCCGTGCCGCCAAGGTGCGGATCGTGTTGTAAGACGTTGTGCGCAGCACGAAGCTGCCCAACTCGTCCTCGTCTCCGATCCCAACGTTCAGACGTGCGTAGGCCTTGCAGTCTCCCCCTGCATACGCGCAGCTGTCGGGCCCCGGACAGGGCACTTGGGAGATCTCCCCCTTGTCCAAGCGCCGGCAGCTCTCGCCGTTGCCTACACACATCGGCCGTCCGGTCGCCCGATCGAACAACGAGTAGTCCGCTCGCAGGTTCAGACCCGGGTCGTTGAACAGCAGCCGCACCGGGATCGATCGCAGCTTGCCCCCCGCGTTCTTGCGCAATGCCTCATCCAGCGGGTGGAGCACCCACCCTGCCCGATTCTGTACCTGACTGGTCAGGGTGAACTGGTCGTCCTTCTCGGGCAGGCGCTTGCCGTTGCGTTCAACCACACGTCCAATCGAGATCCTCCCCACTACGGGCGGGGTGATCACCAAGCCCTTCAACATGCTCACTCTCCTTCTTTGTGGGGAACGATGCGGAACCGGCGGCTGCCGGGGCGGTCGACCGTGTACTGCGCTACGAGCTCCGGGTGCTCCTGCGCGAGCCGCTTGGCATCGACGCTGGTGCTGTCCTTGGAGCGACGGAAGGTGATCTCCCCACCGAGGAAGAGCGCGCGGGATGCATCGCCCATCGCCTCTTGCAGGCGCTGGCGCAGGCACTCCGCTTGCTTGTCCTTCTCGGCGATCTCATCGCGCAACGCGACCAAGGACTGGAAGTCGCTGCATAGCTGGCGGTCTTCGGTGAGATCGATCGTCGTGTCCGTGCCGGGATACAGGTTGCGCAACGCCCTGGCCGCTGACTCGCTGCCGTCTGCAGACGGCGGCACGTCCTGCGTCACGTGCTCCCAGAACCGTGCTTCCAGCACGATCAACCGTCCGATCAAGTCCTCATCACGCTCGATCCGGTGGAGCTCAAGCTTTTGGCCACACAGCAACACGGCCACATCGGCGGCCTGCTTGCCCGTCACGGCCAACTGGTGTTGGACCTGGAGCTGGACGTACTCGGGCACCCCGTCGCGCCACAGGCGAGATCCAAACTCCCCGGCCGTCTTACACTCCAGGATCTGGACGTGCGGGTTGGCCACGACCTCGCGGTCGATGTTGGCCAGCATGTAGCTGTAGGTGGGGTGCTGCAGGACGGCGTTGAGGCGACGGACCTTGTTGCCGGTGCGCTCTGTATAGGCGGTCGCCACGTACGGCTCCAGCAAGGTGCCCCAGTACATCGGCGAGTCCTGACCCGGCTCCTCCTGCCGGACAGTTCGCCCGGTCTTCTCCATCCACAGCTCCAACTGGCTCTTGTACGGACACAGGCCAACTGCGGCGGCAGCATCCGAGCTGCCGATTCCCTTCTTGCGAACCTCCAGCCACTGTTGGCGCGGGAGCGAACGCGTATCGACCAGGCGCAATGCCGGTGATCTGCTCATTACGAATCCTCCAAAGAAGAAGGCCCGGCACTCCTTGCTGAGGCCGGGCCTGTCGTACGGGTTGATTGGTTAAGGCGGTTACGCAGGTACCGGGTCTACGGCCGCTACGATCGTGTCCAGGATGGACCGGGCTTCCTTCGCATCCCCGCCATGGAGCAGGTGCTTGCCCATCTGAAAACCGAAGGGCTCGGCGACCTCGTAGCACCAGACACCCGGGAAGGTGTCGCTACACCGCTCCCATGCCTCATCGAGCAGACCTGCGTGCTCGATGCACGCCTGCACGTAGGCCAGCTCGCCGTCGAAGGCCCCCACTCCATGGGACGGACGGCTCGAAGACAACGCCTGCTTCGCGCCCAAAGCGATGTACGCGATATCGAGTGGATCCACGTCCATGCTCAGGCAACCATCTTCACGGCTTCATCCCACGCCCGCTGCTTGATCTGGGCACCGACCCCGAACCAAGCCGCGTCCCTGCGATGGTCATCGCTGCGCGCACGTCGATGATGGTCTACGTACTCCGTCACGCTGCTCAGGACGCCCCAGGCAGTGCCGCGAGCGGACTTCATGTCCGCACCCTTGCCAGCACCGTCATAGAGCGCTCGCGCCACCTTGTACGCCTGCTCGTTCACCACAACGCCGGTTCCATCCGGCGTCGGGTAGGTGAGGACGCGACGCAGGAGCCCATCCACCGAGTCCGGGTCGACGGGACACTCCACCAGCGCCTTCATGCGGGCAACGAACGGATCCCACGTGGACACCGTGATTCCCAGTTGCCGCTTGACCACGTCGGGGTTGAACTGACTGCGATGCGGAACCTTGACGGCACCTGCGTTGCTCCCCAGCGCGATCGCCAGGGTGTTGTTGCAGACCACACGAACCGACGTGAACTGCGCGGTCGTCGCCAGGGTGCCGTCGCACGCGGTCGCCAGCAGCAGGTAGCCCTCGACCCGATCCCGGCCCTTGAGCATCGTGCTCTGGCCTGTCTTGGCGAGCGCCCAGAACTTGCGCCCCTGCCGCAGCACGCCCGCCGTCTCCAGCTCGAACCCGCCGACCTCGGTCAGGTCCCGATAGAACTCCAGGACCTCCCCAGGCTGGACCACTTTGAAGCGTTTGCCGACCACCGACAGGGGAGCCTTGGTGTCGGAGCGGTACAGGACCTTCTGGTCTGGGAAGGCGTTGACGACGCCGATGCCGTCCTCACCGGTGATGTAGCGGACTTCGGCTTCTCGGATGTCCCAGTCCATCCGAGCGCTCTTCTTCCAGTCGTCGATGGACTGATTCGACGGAAGCCGATTGCCCAGCCCGTGCCAGGGAGTCGCCCCGGTGTAGGCCATTGACTCAACAAGATGCATGTTCAATTCCTCAGACGCCATAAAGCACAAGGCCCGGGACGACCCGGGCCTTGTGCGGTGGCATTGGTTAATAGGTTCAGAGGGGCCTGGTCGTGCAGCCCGCACATTTTGCGAGGCTCACCAACAGTGCTGCGGTGACCACGAGAACACAGGTCACGATGTCGTTCTTTGGAGGGATCATGTTTCAGCCGTTCAGAGGCGCTACGATGCGGAGCGCCCTCCCGCGAGGCGGGCCCTCAGCCAGCCTCACAAGAGTAATATGTATTTGAAACTCATTTGCTTTGAATACTTTCGGAACCAGTGCCATTTCAAGACAACACAGGGCACGATTTGTGCACCGGCTCGTGCTAACCTAAAGCGCTGGCTGGACATGCTCGACCGCACATCTGGCGCAGACCACGATGTGCATGTTCACGCGTCTGGCAGCTGTAACGCGAGGAGCCTCCTATGTCCACAAAGCAGCTGATTGCGCTCCTCAACTCGCACATTGAGCGCGACGAGGAGCAATTCTTGTCAATTGCTCTTCAAGTTGCAGCCCAAGAGGCTAGGCAAGGCCGCCTTGAGGAGGCCAATAAGCTCAAGCGTCTGGTGCAGCGCGCCCGGGACCAGCAACGGAACGAACGACAGCCAAGCGGACAGACACCGATCCCCCTCGCCCGTCCGCGTGGAGAGCTACAGGGTCTCGTCGAGAGCACCTATCCGAAGGTCACTCTAGAGAGCATGGTCCTATCGGAAGACGTGCATCAGCGGCTTGCTCGCGTCGTGCGTCAGCAGCGAGAACGCGCACGACTACGAGAGCACGGTCATCGCCCGACGACGCACATCTTGCTGGTTGGACCTCCCGGCACCGGCAAGACGATGACAGCGTCTGCGTTAGCGGGTGAGCTCCATCTTCCGCTCTTCACCGTTCGGCTTGAAGCACTGTTTAGCCGATTTCTTGGAGAGACGGCTGCGAAGTTGCGACTCCTATTCGATCAGATCGCACAAACTCGTGGTGTCTACTTACTCGATGAGTTCGACGCGATAGGCGCACGCCGTGGCGATCCTAACGACGTAGGTGAGATTCGACGCGTCCTCAATTCAGTCTTGGCCTTCATGGAAGAGCCGAACTCAACCGACAGCCTGGTACTAGCCGCAACCAATCACGTTGAAATTCTTGATGAGGCACTAGCGCGGCGATTCGACGAAGTAATTGAATATCAGGTGCCGGATGCGTTGGCTGCTCGAGCCATTCTTGAACGACGCCTTGGTAAGTTGAAGCCCGGCCCAAAGGTGTTGGCTGGGATTGCGCCTGCTTCGTGTGGGCTAAGCCAAGGTGAACTAGTGCGTGCCGCAGACGCGGTGGTTAAAGATGCGATCCTTGAGGGCTCGTCCAAGGTATCGGGGAATGCGCTCATGCACGCCCTAAGGAACCGTCACACGCTGAAGGGAAAGTTTCGCCGCTCTACGATTGATTAGGCCACCGCCGGGGAAAGCGGTGTTTAGAACATGCGTAGCAATGGGGTAGCATGACAGAGTCTAATGAGTACGGAGCGCGCGATAAGCCGCACCTAACCATTAACGCGTTTCGCGAATCCGCCAGGTATGGGTTTCCTTCACGCGCCCAATCGAGGAGACCTCTGCGCGAAAACTACGCCGCACATGCGGAGGGGCTCATTAGTCAGCTCACCGCCGCGCTGGATGAAGTACCCACAGGCGAGGCGGACACACGACTTCCGATTCCGGATTTGAAGCTCGGCAGGATAGTTGAGGTTACAACGCGCCCGCCAGATGAAGGCTCGTTTGTAAATGCCGTCAAGGTGCCGACCACGCTTGACTTTGCCTCGCAGGACATACGAACCCTGCGAACTCAACGTCTTGACAGGATCGAGAGCGCTCTCCTATTCATTCCTGACGACGCACGTGCGTTTCTACGCGACCGGCTCGCCGCCTACGGCCGCGCGCCGCGCAACACACGGCGACCTGACATCGAGCGTTTTGAAGTGCTCGAGACAATCAGCGCTGCTAGGGCAGAGTCGATTTTTGTCGGTGACGTGGACTTAGGATCTACAACTGCGGCCTGGTGGGAATTGTGGGTTCCGGGAGATTCACGGCGCGCGGACTACGTATCGAATCTTGCTCGCTCATTGAATCTCGACGTTCATCCCGACCGACTGGCGTTTCCAGAGACTGTTGTGGTTTTCGTGCATACGCACGCCCGCGCTTTGGCGGAGTTCACCGCCCGGCTGCCGGGTGCAATCACCGAGGTCCGGCGCGCAACAGGGACGATCCAGCCATTCCTTGACCGCTACGGCACCGGTGTTACTTCTTCGGATTGGGTTGACGATTTGGCCACTCGGGTTGTCCGGCCTATTGAGACAGCCGGCGTGGTATGCACTCTTGATACGGGGGTCGCGGCCGCACATCCACTCCTTTCCTTCGGCCTGGAAGGCGCGTGGGCGTATGATGAGGCTTGGGGAGCCGATGATCACTACCCTGACGGCGGGCACGGAACCGCCTTGGCTGGTCTGATCCTCTACGGCGACCTCGAGCCTTACATGAACAGCACGGGCCCCGTAGAACTCACTCATGCGGTGGAGTCGATGAAGTTGCTGCCGCCGAACGGCTTTCCTGCAACGGAACCGCCTAGCTACGGGGTCGTAACACAAGGTGCAGTAGCTCAGGTAGAAGTCGCGCGTCCCGGGGTCGCTCGCGCTTTTTGTCTTGCAACCACTACAACAGACTTCCCGTCGGACCGACCTTCTACTTGGAGTGGCGCTCTGGACCAGATAGCTTCTGGCTCGACAGCCGGAGATGCAGCAGACAATAGCCATGCTTCCCGTACGCCCAAGCGGTTGCTCATGGTGGCCACCGGAAACGTCTCTGGAGGGATGTTAGACGACGTCGTGCAGCCAAAGCCGCTCGAAGATCCTTCGCAGAGTTGGAACGCACTGACCATTGGCGGTTTTACTCGCAAGGAGCAGATGCCCGCACCACCCCCGTCATATAAGCCCGTGGTCAAGGCCAATAATCGTAGCCCATTCAGCCGCGGCTCGCGGTCTTTACCTTACGACCTCACTCCAATCAAACCCGAGGTCTTGTTTGAAGCCGGTAACATGGCAGCGGATTCCAGTAACTTTTGCGGTTGGCACGAAGCAGTATCGCTGCTTGCAACCGGTTCAGAGGTAACGACCGAGCCACTGGTGCCATTCTGGGCAACTAGTGCAGCCGTGGGCGTAGCTGGAAACTTTATGGGGCGACTACAAGCCGCGCTGCCAGATCTATGGCCGGAGACCCACCGCGCGCTAACAGTCGATGCTGCAAGATGGCCCAAGCCGATCCGCGATCAGTTAATTGGCCGAGGGGATCATTGGAGAGGCTCATCCAAACGGCAGCGGCAGATGCTATTGCGCGAAGTTGGCTATGGGGTACCGGAGTTCGAGCGCGCGGCTCTTTCGGCAAGTAATGACCTAACTCTCGTTGCAGAAGCGGAGATCCAGCCGTTTGCCCTGGGCGCCGATGATCGGTCAGGCGTGTTCAACGAGATGCACTTTTATGATCTTCCGTGGCCGCGCGAAGCGCTTGAGCAGCTTGAGAACCAAGTTGTCACGATGAAAGTGACCCTATCTTATTTCGTCGAACCTAACCTGTCTGGAAAGGCCGCAACGCGCCCCGAGACCTACCGCTCGTTTGGACTTCGGTTCGCGATGAAGAAGCGTAACGAGACGGCGGCGGCCTTTCGCGCTCGCGTCAACGCTGCCCAAGAGCGCGGCACGTCCCCCGCTGAACGCGAACAGGATTACTGGCTCCTAGGTTCCAAGGCCGTACAAGCCGGCTCACTCCACTGCGACCTATGGCGGGGTCACGCGATCGACCTCGCGGGACACGATTTGATCGCTGTTTATCCTGTCGGGGGCTGGTGGAAGTCACATACCGGTCAGCGGCGCGTTACAGATATCGGGCGCTACGCACTGGTGATCTCGATTTCAGCACCAGGGACTAGAGTTGATATGTACACCGAAGTTGCGTCGCTTGTGGACGCTGCGACCGTTGAAGCTACTGTGTAAGAGGGGCTTGCCGCTACGGACGCGCTTTCGCGAATAGATCCGGTACCTTCCGATGTCGCCCACAGCCCTTAAATCGAACGCTCCCGATCGACGGACGTGAGTCGCAGTTGCTCAAGGTAGTCGGCCCACGATTGCATCATTTTTTTTCGCTCTTCGAGATGCGTGGTCCGGTTGTAGGCTCGGCCTAGCGGGTCACGAACCGCGTGCGCCAGCTGATGCTCGATGAAATCGGGCCGGAACCCAAGCACCTCATCCAAGAGTGTCCGCGCCATTGCGCGAAACCCATGCGCCGTGATCATCGTCCCATCAAACCCAAGGTTCCTAAGGGCCGCGTTGATTGTGTTTTCGCTAATGGGCTTTGAGATAGTCCTCACGCTGGGGAAGACGAACTGGCTGTTCCTGGAGTAAGGCTTGACCTCTTCGAGCAACTCGATCACTTGACTGGCTAACGGCACCACGTGTGAAGTCTTTGTCTTGCTCGTGACATAGCGCCACTCCGCGGAGCAGAGGTCGATATCAAGCCAACGAGCTGCCCGAAGCTCGCCTGGCCTGACAAACAGCAATGCGGAGAGCTTGAGCGCAACGGCCACGATCGGAGAGCCTTGGTAGCAGTAGATCGCTCTGAGCAGCTTCGCGACCTCGTCTGGATCCGTGATGCTGGCGAAATGCTTCGTCGTCGTGGGCGCCAGAGCGCCTGCGAGGCTCACCGTCGGATCGTTCTCCGCCCGGCCAGTGGCAATGGCATAGCGAAAAACCATGCCCGCTGCAGCGCGGGCGCGATGCGCCGTCTCGACCGCCCCTCGGCCCTCAACCTTGCGAAGGGCCTTCAGCAGCATCGGCGCGGTAATGCTCCGGATCGGCAGAGCGGCAATGCTTCCCAGATCGCGCTCCAGCATCCTGCGTTCGCGTACAACAGATCCAGGGCTGAGCTTCTGCGAACGCTGGGCGGTGAGCTCCTTGGCTATTGCGCCAAACGTGTTGCCGGCCTCTTCCTCTTGGGCGGCTCGATCTATCCTCGCCACTAGCGACGGATCCATGCCCTTCTTGAGCTGGGCGCGAGCCTTTTCCCTTTCAGCCCGCGCTTCAGCCAACGAGACGGCCGGATAGACCCCGATGGTCAGCATGTTGGCCTTGCCGGCGTACCGGTATCGGTAGCGCCAGATCCGGGATCCTGAGGGCCTGACCTCGATGCACAGCCCATTCGCATCAGCGAGGCGGTAGACCTTCTCCTTGGGCTTCAGTGCGCGCAGCTTGGTGTCTGTCAGCATTCCTGTGAGTAACCGATACGTGAGTAAGCGTGGGCGACTCAGCTATCTTACTCACGTCGTTACTCACGATCCACTCGGATTCAGTTGGCCCCCTTCGGACGACCCCGCACGGGCACTCCGCGTAAACACTGGACTTCAAAGGGGTTTCAGGACTGAGTCGGACTTCGTTGGATCAGTAGATGGTGGGCCCAGCAGGACTCGAACCTGCAACCAAAGGATTATGAGTCCTCTGCTCTGACCATTGAGCTATGGGCCCGCGGGGGACGGGCAGTTTAGCGCGTCGCCACGAAAAACCCGCCTTGCGGCGGGTCGTTCGGACTACGGTGGCGCGGGCTCACTCCACGTCGAGGAAGCTGCGCAGGGTTTCGCTGCGCGAGGGGTGGCGCAGCTTGCGCAGGGCCTTGGCTTCGATCTGGCGGATGCGCTCGCGGGTGACATCGAACTGCTTGCCGACTTCCTCCAGGGTGTGGTCGGTGTTCATGTCGATGCCGAAGCGCATGCGCAGCACCTTGGCCTCGCGCGGGGTGAGGCCGGCGAGCACGTCGCGCACGGTTTCGATCAGGTTGATGTCGGTGGTGGCATCGATCGGGGACATCACGTTGGTGTCCTCGATGAAGTCGCCCAGATGCGAGTCTTCGTCGTCGCCGATCGGGGTTTCCATCGAGATCGGCTCCTTGGCGATCTTCATCACCTTGCGCACCCGGTCCTCGGGCATCTCCATTTCCCTGGCCAGCTCTTCCGGCGTGGCTTCACGGCCGTACTGCTGGAGCATCTGGCGGGAGATGCGGTTCAACTTGTTGATGGTTTCGATCATGTGCACCGGGATTCGGATGGTGCGCGCCTGGTCGGCGATCGAACGGGTGATGGCCTGGCGGATCCACCAGGTGGCATAGGTGGAGAACTTGAAGCCGCGGCGGAACTCGAACTTGTCGACCGCCTTCATCAGGCCGATGTTGCCTTCCTGGATCAGGTCGAGGAACTGCAGGCCGCGGTTGGTGTACTTCTTGGCGATGGAGATGACCAGGCGCAGGTTGGCCTCGACCATTTCCTTCTTCGCCTGACGCGCCTGGATTTCGCCATAGGCCATGGTCTTGACGATCTCGCGGATGTCGGCCAGCGTCATCGAGCTGGTTTCCTCCAGCGCCAGGATCGACTCCTGCTGGGCGATGATCTGCTCGCGCACGTCGCGCAGGCCGGAGCCCCACTTCTGCTTGCGCTTGAGCATGTCGTCGACCCAGTCCAAGTTGCCCTGGTTGCCGGCCCAAGCCTTGAGGAACTCGCGGCGCGGCATGCCCGCCTGACGCGTGGCCAGCTCCATGATCCGGCGCTCGCGCAGCTTCACTTCGTTCTGCACCGCGCGCACGCCGTCGACCAGCGCATCGAAGTACGGCAGCGGGAACTTGAAGGTGATCAGGATGTCGGCCATTTCCTGGCGCAGCTTGGTCACGCTCTTGTGCGCCGGGCCATGCTTGGCCAGCGCCTTCTCGAACTTGGCGTACAGCGCGGCCATCGCTTCCATGCGCGCCTTGACCTCTTCCGGGTCCGGGCCGGTCGGCGCCGGCTCGTCGCTCTCGGCGGCATCGTCGTCCTCGACCTCCGCATCGGCCTCGTCATCCTCCACCGGCGCGGTGTCCTCGTCCTCCTCGGCCGCAGCGGCCGCTTCGGCGGCGAGCTGCTCCTCGACATAGTCGTTGAAGCCGGTCACCACTTCGGCAAGGCGCTTCTTGCCCTCGCTGTGCAGCGCGTAATCGTCGAGCACGGTCTTGACCGAGGGCGGGAACAGCGCCAGCGCGGCCAGCATCTGGTTGAGGCCTTCCTCGATGCGCTTGGCGATGGCGATCTCGCCTTCGCGGGTGAGCAGATCGACGGTGCCCATCTCGCGCATGTACATGCGCACCGGGTCGGTGGTGCGACCGGTCTCGGCATCCAGCGCCGACAGCGCGGCGGCAGCTTCCTCGGCGGCGGTATCGTCCACCTCGCGGCCACCATCGGACTGCCCGGCCAACAGCAGGGTCTCGGCATCCGGGGCCACTTCGTGGACCTCGATGCCCATGCCGTTGATCATGCTGATGATGTCTTCGATCTGTTCGGGATCGACCAGATCATCAGGCAGGTGATCATTGACCTCGGCATAGGTCAGGTAGCCCTGCTCCAGACCCTTGCTGATCAGCTGCTTGATTTCTGATTGGGCCTGACGTTCGTTGGCCATGCGGCTTCACACCCTGGTCGAAAGTGAACCCCTAATTGTACCATTTTGCCCATGCCACGGGGGATTCAGGTCCGCAACATGAATGTCACCGGGCCATCATTGACCAGGCTTACCTGCATATGGGCACGGAAGCGGCCGGTTTCCACCCCTTGCGGGTGGCGGGCACTGCATTCGCGCACCAGCAGACGATACAGTTGTTCAGCCTGTTCAGGTTCAGCCGCATGACTGAAACCCGGGCGCAGTCCGCGCGAGGTGTCCGCGGCCAGGGTGAACTGGCTGACCAGCAACAGTTGGCCGCCGACGTCGGTCAGTGAGCGGTTCATGCGCCCGGCTTCGTCGGCGAACACGCGATACGCCAGCAGGCGCTCGGCCATGCGCGTGACGGTGGCGGCCTCATCGCCCGGCTCGGCGCAGACCAGGGCGAGCAGGCCGGCACCGATGCGGCCGACGGTTTCACCATCGACATCGACCTGGGCGCGGCTGACGCGCTGGATCAAGGCAAGCATGGGCGGTGGCAGGCGATGCGGTTCGGGTCCGGGCAACAGCTTATCCTGCCGGTTGGCCCGCCACCGTTCATCGCGATGCTCTACTTCCTTGCCCGCCTGATCGGCCTGCTGCCCTGGCGCGTGCTGTACGCGCTGGGTGATGCGCTGGCCGCGTACTGGCGCTGGAACGATGCCCGTCCCGCGCGCGCCGCGCTGCGCGGGCTGGAGCTGGCCTTCCCGCAGATGCCCGATGAGGAGCGGCGCCAGCTGCAACGCGCGGCGCTGCGCCATGCCGGGCGGCAGACGTTCGAAACCCTGCGCCTGTGGACGCGGCCACCGCGGCAGAACCTCGCCCGCCTGCGCGAGGGACCGGGCGTGGCGCTGTTCGATGCGGCGCTGGCGGAGGGGCGCGGGGTGATCGTGGCCGCACCGCACCACGGCAACTGGGAGCTGCTCAACCAGTGGCTGGCGGCGAGGACGCCGCTGGCGATCCTGTATGCACCGCCGGATTCGGCACTGGTCGAGGCGTTCCTGCGCCGGGTGCGTGCGGCGCAGGATGGTGCAGGGCGCATCGAACAGGTGCGCGCCGAGGGCCTGGCCATCCGCGCGCTGCTCAAGCGGCTCAATGCCGGCGGCGTGGTCGGCATCCTGCCCGACCAGCAACCCAAGCGCGGCGGCGATGGCGTGTTCGCACCGTTCTTCGGCTGGCCGGCGCTGACCATCACCCTGGTCGGCCGCCTGGCGCAGCGCACCGGTGCGCGCGTGCTGTATGCCTGGTGCGAACGCGAGGGCGACGGTGCGGACTTCACCGTGCACGTGGAGGAGGCGCCCGCGGCGATTGCCGAGCCCGATGCGGTGGTATCGGCAAGCGCACTCAACGCTGGCATCGAAGCCATCGTGCGGCGGCGCCCGGAGCAGTACCAGTGGACCTACAAGCGCTGGACCAAACAGCCGCCGGACAGCCCGACCGGCAACCCCTACTGGCCCGACTGTTACTGAGCGCACGTCACCCCGCGCGTGACGCAGGCGCATCAGGCAAAATCCGCGCATGAACCAGGAACCTGCCCTCTCCGTCGTCCATCCCGACATCTGGCAACCACTGCCGTCGCGCGGGCGCGTGCTGTTCCGCCTCTCGCACGGCGTCGGGCTGGGCATCACCGGCTTCATCGGCTTCGGTTTGGCCGGCCTGGTGCTCGGGCACACGCTGTTCGACACCTGGATCAGCGCACCCCTCGGCGCCGCCGCGGGGGCACTGCTCGGCCTGGTGTACGGCATCTGGCTGGGCGGGCGCCGCCATGGCTATTACCGCTGGAAGCTGGACCGCGAGGGCTTTGCGGTGCGCAGCGGCAAGCTGTGGCAGAGCGAAACCCATGTGCCGGCGACGCGGGTGCAACACCTCGACGTCAAGCGCGGCCCGCTGGAGCGCGGTCGCGACCTGGCCACCCTGATCGTGCATACCGCCGGCACTCGCAGCCACGCGCTCAGCCTGCCGTGCCTGGATGCGGAGGATGCCGAAGCGCTGCGCGCGGAACTTGCGCGCCGCATCGAGCCCGAACGCGATGACGACTGAGCCCGCACCCGCGGCACCGGTCGCGGCGCAGCCCCCACCGATTCCCCCCGCCACCACCACTGGCGACGAACAGCGCCTGCATCCGTGGTCATGGCTGTTCGTGGTGATCCAGTACCTCAAGCAGTTCCTGCTGCCGTTGCTGGTGCTGCTGTTTGCCGGGCGCGGCGACCGCAACGAGCTGTGGCCGATCGTCGGCGTGGGTGCACTCGCGCTGGCTTCGGTCTGGCAATACTTCACCTACCGCTACCGGCTGCTGGATGACCGCATCGAGATCCGCAGCGGGCTGATCGAGCGCAAGCTGCGCCAGATCGCCTATGCGCGCATCCACAACGTGGCCCTGCACCAGACCCCGCTGCATCGCCTGTTCGGCGTGGCCGAAGTGCGGCTGGAATCGGCCGGCGGGCAGAAGCCCGAGGCGGAGATGCGCGTGCTGCGCTACGACCGCGCGCTGGCGCTGGAAAAACTGGTGCGCGAGCGTGGCGCCGACAGCGTGATCGAAGGCGGCGATGTCGCCAGCGCCGATGCCGGCACGCCGCTGCTGCGGCTGGACACGGCCGAAGTGGTGCGCCTGGGGCTGGTTTCCAACCGCGGCATGGTGCTGGTGGCGGCAGGCTTTGCCGCACTCTCGCAGATTTCCAGCGACCTGTTCGCGAGGTGGGGCGAAGTGGCGATCCGCCGCGGTGCCGGGTATGCCGTGGACCATCAGTTCGGCATCGCGGATTACCTCATCGCCGGCGGCCTGCTGCTGGTGGCGTTGATCCTGCTGATGCGCCTGCTCTCGGTGCTGCTCGCGCTGCTGCAGTACCACGGCTTCACCCTGAGTGAGACCGGGCGCCGCCTGACCGTCAGTCGCGGCCTTCTGAGCCGCATCCGCAGCAGCGTCGCCAAGCGCCGCATCCAGGCCTGGCACCTGCGCGAAACGGTGCTGCATCGCCTGCTGCGCCGGCGCAGCCTGGCTGTGGACACCGCGGTCAGCGCCGGTGCGCAGAACCAGCAACACGCATTGCGCGAACTGGCGCCGATCGCCCGTCCGCAGCAATGCGAGGCGCTGATCCGCCATCTGCTGCCGAACGCGAGCTGGCCGCCGACGCAATGGCAGCCGCTGCATCGCCTGGCCTGGCTGCGCATCTGGATGGGCAGCTGGTTGCTGTTCGCACTGGTCACCGCGGCACTGGTCTGGCGACTGGGCGCCTGGGGCTGGCTTGCGCTGCTGTGGCTGCCGTGGTCGGCCTTCCTCGCATGGAAGGCGGCACGCAGCGCCGGCTGGCAACTGCATGGCACGCTGGTCGCGGTGCGCCGTGGCTGGTGGTCGCGGCATTGGCGCTTTGCCGAAGTGGACAAGCTGCAGGCGCTGCAGCTCACCCGCTCGCCGCTGGATCGCCTGTTCGGCATGCGCAGCCTGCTGCTCGACACCGCCGGCGCCAACACGATGAGCCCGCTGCACATCCCCTACCTTCGACCCGAGGATGCCGAGGCCTTGCGCCAGGCGCTGTCGCAGCGGCTGGCGACGAGCGCACTGCGCTGGTGATGGCGATGTCGATCCCGCCCGTCGCCCCGCCGCAACCGCGCCCGATCCTGGTGGTCGGTGGCGCCGGCTACATCGGTTCGCACATGCTGCTGGCCTTGCGCGAGGCAGGCTGGAACACCTGCGTGGTCGACGACATGCGCAACGGCCACCACCAGGCCCTGCTCGGCGCGCCGCTGGAGCAGGGCGACATCGGCGATCCCGGCTTCGTGCGCGAGTTGCTGGCGCGGGTGCAACCGCTGGCGGTGATGCACTTCGCCAGCCTGATCCAGGTCGGCGAGTCAATGGCGCAGCCGGCGCGTTATTACCGCAACAACGTCGCCGCCAGCCTGACCCTGCTCGAGGCGATGGTGGACGCCGGCATCCGCCACCTGGTGTTCTCCTCCACCGCGGCGATCTTCGGCGAACCACGCTACAGCCCGATCGACGAGGCCCACCCGCGCGAACCGATCAATCCGTATGGTCGCGGCAAGGCGATGGTCGAAGACATGCTGGCCGACTTCGATGCCGCCTACGGGCTGCAGTCGGTCTGCCTGCGCTATTTCAATGCCGCCGGCGCGGATCCACTGGCGCGGGTGGGTGAATGCCACCAGCCCGAAACCCACCTGATCCCGTTGCTGCTGCAGGTGGCCAGCGGCCAGCGCGAGTCGATCCGCATCTTCGGCGACGACTACCCCACCGCCGATGGCAGCTGCGTGCGTGATTACATCCACGTCAGCGATCTGTGCCAGGCGCATCTGCGCGCGCTGGACTGGCTGCTCGCCGGGCGCGGCAGCGCACGCTTCAATCTCGGCAACGGCACGGGTCACTCGGTGCAGGAGGTGCTGCAGGCGGCGCGCCGCATCACCGGCCACCCGATCCCCGCGATCATCGAGCCGCGCCGCCCCGGCGACCCCGCAGTGCTGGTCGCCGATGCCCGCCAAGCGCGCGAACGGCTCGGCTGGCAGCCGCGGCATGCCGGGCTCGACACCATCATCGCCCACGCCTGGACCTGGGAATGCAAGCGCGCGGGGCGGATGCCCGGCTGATGCGCAGGCGCGGCGGCCGCGCTCAGTCGCCGCGCGGCACGCCGTGTTCGTGCGCCAGCCGCAGGAACAGCGCCTCGTAGTCGCGATGCATGCGCTCGCGGCCGTAGTCGGCCAGCGCGCGTCGCCGTGCCGCGGCGCCCAGACGCTCGCCCAGGGCTTCATCGCGCAGCAGGCGCTCCAGCGCATCGGCCAACGCGGCCGGATCGGCAGCGCGCACCAGGAGGCCATCCTCGCCATCGGCGATCACTTCGCGCACGCCGGGCGCGTCGCTGGCGACCACCGCGCAGCCTGCGGCCATGGCCTCGATCAGCGACAAAGGCATGCCTTCGTAATGCGTGCTGAGCACGCCGATGCGGTGCGTCATCAGCAATTCCGGCACATTGCCGACCACGCCGAGGAAGCGCACCTGTCCGGCGATGCCGAGCGCCGCGGCCTGTTGCTCGAGCTGGCTGCGCAACCGTTCCTTGCCGCCACCGGCGAGCAGCAACGGCGGATGCAGTCCGCGTTCGGCCAGCAGTGCCAGCGCCTGCAGCAGGCTGGTGTGGTCCTTCTGCCGCGACAGCCGCGCGACCATCACGATGCCCGGCGCGCGCTGCCGCCAGGGATGCGCATCGGCCGCGGCGAACGGTTCAAGGCGGATGCCGTTGGGAATCGCCAGCGTGCGCTCGGCCGGCATGCCCATCTGCAGCAGCACTTGGCGCACGCCTTCGGAGCAGCCGACGATGGCCGCGCTGCGCCGCGCCAGCCAGCGGCTTTGCGCACGTCGCCAGCGGGTGTAGCGCTCGCGCGTGTTGTGCTCGACGTGGATCAGCACCGGCACCCCGGCCAGCAGCCCGGCGTAACGGCCCCACAGGTGCTCGCTGAAACCGTGCGCGACCAGCACATGCGGGCGCCAGCGCCGGCACAGCCGCCACAATGCCAGCACCGTGGCCAGATGGCTCCAGCCGGGAGTCATGCGCAGCGGGATGCCACGGGCACGCAGCGCCTCGACCCGCTGCGGCGGCGTGTGCCGCTTGCGGCGCAGGGCCAGCAGCGGCTCGAGGCGTCCGCCGCTGTCGAGGCCTGCTTCGACCAGCGCCACCGCGACCTGGGTCGCCCCACCGGAGAACCCGCCGGTAACGAAATGCAGCACCCGCAGCGGGGACGTGTTCATGGCAGCCAGCCTGCGCGTTGCATGCGCCGTCGTGCACGCCGCATGCGCAGCCGTGTACTCCAACCCGCGGCAGCGTCGAGTGCCTGCGACAGGCCTTCGGGAAAACTTTCCGCCAACTCGGCGGCGCAGTCATTGGCGGGCACCTGTGCGTGCGCGGCCTGCCAGCGCGCCGCCGCACCGAGTCGATGCAGGCAGAAGCGATCCAGTACCCGACGCGACGCACTGCCCGGCTCGAACCCCGGCCAGGCAATCAGTGCACGGCGCATTTCGCACAACGCGAGCGTGAGGTCGGCCATGCGCGCGGGGCTGGGTGTGGCAGTGATGCTGCCACTGCGCACGCGGTAGCCGACCCACGCCTGCCGCACGTACACCCAGTCACGCGTCGCCGCCGCCAGCGGCACCATCACCGCGATGTCCTCGAAGCTGCGTCCCTCGGGGAATGGCGCCTGCAACCAGACCTCGCGCCGGGCGACCTTGTTCCATGCATACATCTGCCCACCGGCCAGCAGGCCGAGCATCAGCGCCGTGCGATCGGCATGGCATGCGCGCGACGGGCCGGGCATGCCCGCCACCGCCAGACGGTCCTTGAGCCGATGCTTGAGCCGGCCCGCGCTGCGAAATCGGCGGAAGTCGCAAACCACGAGGTCGCAGGGCTGCCTGCGCAGCCGCTCATGCAATGCCTGCAGCGCACCGGGGAAAAGCAGGTCATCCGAATCGAGGAACCACACCCATTCCCCGCGCGCTTCATGCAGCAGGCTGTTGCGTGCCGCCGACATGCCGCGGTTGTGCGCATGGTGCAGCAGGCGCAGACGACCACCGGAGTCCGCCACCAGTTGCGCGGCAATGGCGGCGGAGTCGTCACTGGAGCCATCGTCCAGCAACAGCACTTCGACCCCGGGCTGCCATTGCGCAAGTACCGAATCCACGCATGCGGCGAGGTAATCGCGCACGTTGTGGAACGGGATCAGGATGCTGAGCCAGGGTTTGTTCAATCGCCTTCCCCGTTGATCGACTGTGCCGCGGGCACGCAGCCCTCGCGCAATGCACCCGCCGGCAACAGCAGCCAGCGACGGCGGTTGTAGATGCCCATGTCGATGGCCCGCTCCGGCACCACGCAAGCAGCCACCGCATGGTCCTCGCTCAGCAACCAGCGCTGCCGTGGCGACTGCGCCTGCCAGGCACGGGCATCGGCCAGTTGCTCGCGCGTGTCGCGCAGGAAGCCGAAGGTGCGTGCCGGGCGGTCGGCCATCAGCAGGTTCTGCTCCTTCCAGGCGACCAGTGCCAGCTCACCCTCGGGACCGATGCGCTGACCGACTTCACGCATCAGGCCACGCGCGGAACTGGCGTCATTGAGCAGCGGATAGGCGATCAGACTCCAGCCCAGCCACAACGCGGCCAGCACCGCGCACAAGGCAGCCACTCCGCGCCGCGGGCGCAGCCACAGCGCCGCCATGCTGCCGGCGGCACCGATCGCGGCCAGCATCCAGCCCAGCGCATCGCCATCCACGCTGCCGCGGATCGCCGCCAGACGCGCTTCGTAAGCCGGACTGGCCAATGCCGCACCAAGCCCGAGACCGAGCAACAGCAGGGCGAAGCCGAGCCCCGCCAGCCATGCGCCCAAGCGCAGCCGCGGCCGCGCGATCACCTCGCCCAGCCACGGGCCGAGCAGCAGGCAGAACATCGGCAGCGCCGGCAGGATGTAGACCTCGCGCTTGCCGCGCGAAAGCGAGAAGAACAGCACCACCAGCGCGATCCAGGCCAATGGCAGCAGCACCCGTGCATCGCGCGCCTTCAACGCCTGCCACCAGCGTGGCGCGACCCAGGGTGCCGCCGCCGCCGCGGGCAGCCACTGTGTCGCCATCACCAGCAGGAAGTACCACCACGGCTGGTAGTGATGCCATGGGTCGACGTACCGCTTCGCGGTCTGCTTGAGCAGGATGTTGTCGGCATAGCCCTGCAGCAGCGGATCGCCACTGGCGCGCACCGCGAGCAGCATCGGCACCAGCCACAGCAGCACCGGCAACAGCAACATGGCAATGCCACCCAGCCACTGCCGCGCGCCGATGCGGGTGATGCCGGGCCAACCGCGCCAGCGCGCCAGCGCCGCCGGCAGCAGCACCAGCAACGCGATCACGCCCACGCCCTTGCTGATCACGCCAAGCCCTGCCGCCAGCCAGCCGAGGTACCACCAGCGCAGGTCCGGCCCGCGCAGCAGGTGGCGCAACACGCCGTACATCGACAAGGTGATGCAGAACGTCACCAGCGGGTCGATCTGCGCGCGCTTGGCCTGGAAGGTGAACATCAGTGCAAACAGCAATGCCCAGCCCGCATGCGCGCCGGCCGCCCGGTCCCACAAGCGCCGGCCGAGGTCGCGTACCAGGCCCAGGGTGGCCAAGGCGGCAAGCAGCGAGGGCAGCAGGAAGGACAGCCGCAGGCTGCCGCTGACGGCAAGGAACATCGCCTGCAGCCACATCAGCAATGGCGGCTTGTCCGGATACAGCTCGTCGCCACGCATCGGGAACAGCCACCGGCCGCTCTCCAGCATCTGCCGCGCCACCAGGGCATAGCGTGGCTCGTCCGCCGGCCACGGGTCGCGCAGGCCGATGCCGGCGCCGATCAGCACTACGGCGGTGATCCAGAACCACAGCTGTTCGCGGCGGATGCTCGAATCAGCCATCGGCAAGCCCCGCGGATTTGACCATGCGCGCATGGAAGAAGCCGTCCATCCCGTCCTCGCCCGGCAGGCGTTGATGGCCGAAGCCGGTATCGCGCCCGAAGCGCGCATCCAGCACCTGCAAGCGCGCTTCGGGCTGGCGCCTGAGGAAGGCTTCGACCTGATCCGCATTCTCCGCCGCCAGGATCGAGCAGGTCGCGTACAGCAGGCAGCCGCCGGGGGCGAGCAACGGCCACAACGCATCCAGCAAGCCGGCTTGCAGTGCCAGCAGTCCGCTCACATCGCGCTCGCGGCGATGCAGCAGGATGTCCGGCTGGCGGCGCACGATGCCGGTGGCACTGCAGGGTGCATCGATCACGATGGCATCGAACGACACACCGTCCCACCATGCGTCCGGCGTGGTGGCATCGGCCTGGCGCGTTTCGACGTCGAGGCCAAGACGGGTGAAGGTGTCTTGCATCCGCCGCACCCGGCGCGAATCCACGTCCAGCGCCAGCACGCGCGCCCCGGGCCAACGCTCGGCCATGTGCGCGGCCTTGCCACCGGGCGCGGCACAGGCATCCAGCACCCGCGCCTGCACCGGCAATTCCAGCGCGTCGGCCAGCCGCTGCGCGCTGCCATCCTGCACCGACACCTCGCCCTCGGCGAAGCCGGGCAACGCCGCCACCGGCCGTGGCATGTCGAGCAGGACGGCATCCTCGAGCTCCGGCGGCAGCTGGTGGTCGATGCCGGCAGCGGCCAGTTTTTGCGCATGGGCGGCGCGATCCAGCCGCCGCCGGTTGACCCGCAGCCACATCGGCGCCGGCTGCGCACTGGCAGCGAATATCGCGTCGGCGTGTTGCGGCCAGTCGCGGCGCACGCGCTCGGCCAGCCAGCGCGGCCAGGCCGAATCGGCACGCGGTGGCGGCAGCCCTTCGCGCAGCGCCCGCCGCAGCAGGGCATTCACCACGCCCGCCTGGTGCGCGCGGCCCAGTTCACGCGCAGCCTGCACCGTCGCATCCACCGCGGCATGCGGCGGCAGGCCCATGGCATCGATCTGCGCGAAACCGATGTACAGCAACGCGCGCAGCGGCCCGTCGCGCTTGCCCGGCGGGCGCGTCATCCACTGCCCCAGCGCGTCGCGGTAACGACCATGTTCGCGCAACGCGGCCAGCACCGCGGCTTCGACCAGCGCGCGATCACGCGGATCGTCCAGCTGCGGCAGCTGCGCGGCGAACTCGGCTTTCAGCGAACGCCCGCAACCGAGCACCGCGTCCAGCACGCGCACCGCAACGACTCGCGCGGCGGCACCGCTCATCGGCCAGCCCTGGCTCGGCGTGCGTTGAGCCAGTCGGCGGCCGTGATCGGCTTGCCGCCCTCGCGCTGCAGGCGCTGGATGCGCAGCACGCCCTCGCCGGTGGCGATGTCGATGCCATCGGCTGACTGCGCAAGGAGGCTGCCGGGAGCAGCTTGCGCGCCTTGCGCGGGCAACGCCTGCACTGCATGCAGGCGGATGCGCTCACCCTCGATCTCGGCCTCCGCCACCGGCCAGGGATGGAACGCACGCACCTTGCGCGCCAGCTCGACGGCCGGACGCGTCCAGTCCAGGCGCGCCTCGGCCTTGTCCAGCTTGTGCGCATAGGTGACGCCTTCTTCGGGCTGCGGCACCGCCTGCGGCAACAGGCCCAGTGCGAGCAGGTCGAGGGCATCGGACACCAATTGCGCACCCATCGTCGCCAGCCGCTGGTGCAGGCTGCCGCCGGTGTCCTCCTCGCTGATCGGGGTCGCCAGCCGCAACATCACCGGGCCGGTGTCCAGGCCCTTCTGCATGCGCATCAGGCACACGCCGGTCTGTTCATCCCCGGCCTCGATCGCGCGCTGGATCGGTGCCGCGCCGCGCCAGCGCGGCAGCAGCGAGGCATGCACGTTCCAGCAGCCATGCACCGGGATGTCGAGGATCGACTGCGGCAGGATCAGCCCGTAGGCGACCACCAGCATCACGTCCGCGCGCAGCGCGCGCAGCGTCTCGCGCGCCTCGCGGGTTTTCAGCGTGTCCGGCTGGTGCACCGGGATGCCCGCGGCCTGCGCCGCCTGCTTGACCGGCGAGCCGCGCGCCACCCGTCCGCGCCCGGCGGGGCGGTCGGGCTGCGTGTAGACCGCGACCACCTCGCCCTTGGCACGTGCTGCCGCCAGGCAGGGCACCGCGAAATCGGGGGTTCCGGCGAAAACGATTCTCATGGCGGTCGGCGGCATCGGGGCCGCACAGGATAGCCCGCGCCTCAGGCCGCCTTGCGCTGCTTGGCCAGCTTCTTCTTCACCATCTCGCGCTTGAGCGGCGAGAGGTAATCGACGAACAGCTTGCCCTCGAGATGATCCATCTCGTGCTGGATGCACACCGCCAGCAGACCATCGGCCTGCATTTCGAACGGCGCACCACTGCGGTCATGCGCGCGCACGGTGATCGAGTCGGCGCGGGTCACGTCGGCGAAGATGCCCGGCACCGACAGACAACCTTCCTGATACACCTGCTCGCCGGCGCGCTGCAGGATTTCCGGGTTGATGAACACCAGCGGCTGGTCCTGTTCCTCGCTGACGTCGATCACCATGAAGCGCTGGTGCACGTCCACCTGACTCGCCGCCAGACCAATCCCGGGCGCCTCGTACATGGTCTCGAACATGTCATCGAGCAGGGTCTGGAACTCGGGCTCGCCCACCCGTGCCACATCGACCGGCACCGCCTTGGTGCGCAGGCGTGGATCGGGGAATTCGAGGATCGGGAGCAGGGCCATGATGCGCAGTCCGGGCCGCCTCGGGGCGGGTCAAGTCATGATGTCGGGCCTCCGATTCTAGCGCCATGCTTGTGAATCGTGCCCGGATATGGTCTAAATATCGGGCTGAGGGAGCCCCATGGGGAAATTGATGAGCCTGAAATTCATGCGCGTCCCGCACTGGATGCGGGTTTCGATGCTGGCTGCCGGATTGGCGACACTCGCCGGCCTCGCGCTGGCGCAGGAACGCGGCAGCCATCCGGACGTTTACGTGGTGCAGCGTGGCGATACCCTGTGGGACATCGCCAAGCGCTTCCTGCAACGGCCCTGGCTGTGGCCGGAAATCTGGCAGGCCAATCCGCAGATCCGCAATCCGCACCTGATCTACCCGGGCGACGTGCTCAGCCTGGCCTACCTGCAGCGCGGGCCGATGGCCGAGGCGCCGGTTCCCGGCGTGCCGCTGGCGCAAGTGGAGCCGTTCCTCAAGGACATGCGCATCCACGAGCGCATCGACGACCTGCCCTACATCGTCGGTCTGGAAGAAGACCGCCTGCGCGGCATGCGCGGACAGGTGGTGTACGTGCGTGGCCTGGGCGCCGCCGCGCAGCCCGGACAGCGCTTCGCGGTGCTGCGGCCGGTGCAGACCTACACCATGGGCGAGCGCCGTGCCCCGGATTACCTGACCGGCCGCGACCGGCTGGATTACGCCGGCCGCCGTGCCTTCGATCCGCCCTATGACCGCACCTGGAACGAGGTGATGCTGGCCAAGGGCGGGCGCATGGAAAAACTGGGCGTGGAGACGCGCAAGGTCAATGCCGGCGTCATCACCCGTGGCGAAGTCGGTGGCATCGAGGCCGCGACCCTGTTGCTCGACGATCCGCATTACGAAGTGCGCATCGGCGACAAGGTGGTGCCGGTGGAGAGCATCCCTTACGACCTGCATTTCGTGCCGCATCCGCCGGCACAGCAGTTCCCCTATCGCCGGGCACAGGTGCTGGCAGTGGCCGACCGCGACAGCGTGGGTGGCCCGCGCGACGTGGTCGCGTTGTCGGTCGGTGCGCGCGATGGCGTGGACAACGGCACCGTGTTCTCGATCTGGCGCGTGGGCAGCAACGTGGTCGACCGCGTGCAGGTGCCCGAGCGCGACGTCTCCCTGGTCGGCAATGCCGACCGCGTGCGCCTGCCCGACGAGTTCGCCGGTCACGTGATGGTGTTCCGCACCTTCGACAAGATCAGCTATGGCCTGGTCATGGACAGCGTGCGCCCGACCCATGCCGGCTACGAGCTGAAGCACCCGGACGCGCCATACTGAGCGCGGTCAGGACCGGCTGACGCGGGGTTTTCCCACCCCGCGAAGCGACGGCGCCCGAGGGCGCCGTCCGCTTTTGCGCGCCAGGCTGGTGGCATGCCGATGCCCGACTGCCCCGCGTTGCTGCAACTGGCCCTTGCCGGCGGCCCCGTGCGCCCGCGACGCGCGCTGCTGCAGGCCTTCGGCGGCGATGCCGCAGCCGCGCTGCGCGCCGGCCCCGGTGCCTGGCGTGAAGCCGGACTGCAGCCCGCGCAGATCAGCCGCCTGCGCCCGCCGGATGACGCCGCACGCCGCGACCTCGCCCGTGCCTGCCGCTGGCTGGATGCACCCGGGCACCACCTGCTCGGCTGCATGGATGCGGACTTCCCGCCGCTGCTGGCACAGACCCCGCATCCACCCCTGGCGCTGTTCGTGGCCGGCGAGCCGGGGCACCTGTGGCATCCGCAGATCGCCATTGTCGGCAGTCGCGCGGCCACCAGCGGCGGGCTGGACAATGCACGCCAGTTCGCCGGCGCGCTCGCGCGTGCGGGATTCGCCATCACCAGCGGGCTGGCCGCGGGCATCGATGCCGCGGCACATGGCGCGGCGCTGGACGCCGGCGGGCTCACCATCGCGGTCATCGCCACCGGCCCCGACCGCACCTATCCGCTGGCACACCAGGCGCTGCAGGCGCGCATCGCCCAACACGGCTGCGTGGTCAGCGAATACCCGCCCGGCGTGCCGCCACTGCGCAGCCATTTCCCCGCGCGCAACCGGCTGATCGCCGGGCTCGCGCTCGGCACCCTGGTCATCGAGGCCGGCGAGCGCTCCGGCGCGCTGATTTCCGCCCGCCTCGCCGCCGAGGCCGGGCGCGAAGTGTTCGCCGTGCCCGGCTCGATCCACAATCCGCAAGCCCGCGGTTGCCACCGCCTGCTGCGTCAAGGCGCGTGTCTGGCCAGCGATGCAAACGAGGTCGGCGCCGCGCTGGGCGCGCTGGCGACTGGCCTGGGCGCGGCGCTGCGCCAGCGGCTGCGGGCCGGCGTGGCGCACGTGCCGGAACCTGAACAGGCGCATGGGGACCCCTGCCCGGATGCGGCCCCAAGCGACCCCGAGCACCATAAATTGTGGTCCGCACTCGGCCATGACCCAAGCCCTATGGATGCGCTGGTCGAACGCACGGGATTGACGGTGGCGCAACTCTCGCCCATGCTGCTGGCGTTGGAACTGGAAGGCCGTGTCGCGGTCGAACACGGTCGTTACACCCGCAAGTCCGCGTGAACCGCTCCCCGGAGCGCCAGACGACCTGCAACGCGCCATTCCCGGCGCAGGGCGAGGAAATGAAAGAAAGCATCCTGGACGTGCTGCTGTACCTGTTCGAGCATTACTTCACCAACGACGACATCGCCCCCGGCGTACACGACCGCGACTCGCTGCAGACGGAGTTGCTGCAGGCCGGCTTCAGCCCGGCCGAGATCAATCGCGCCTTCGACTGGCTGGAAACCCTGGATGCGCGCCGCCCCGGCCCGCATGCGCCGCGCAGCGACCGTCCGACGCGGGTATTCCACGGCGCCGAACTCGACAAGATCGACCTCGAAGCGCGTGGCTTCCTGCTGTTCCTGGAACAACGCGGCGTGCTCGATGCCGACCAGCGCGAACTGGTGCTGGATCGCGCGATGGCGCTGGATCAGGACGAAATCGACCTGGACGACATGAAGTGGGTGGTGCTGCTGGTACTGTTCAACCAACCCGGCGCCGAAGCCGCCTACGCCTGGATGGAAATCCAGATGTTCGGTGACGAGCCCGAACCCCTGCACTGAGTCCGCCGCATGCACGACACTGCCCTCCCGCCGCCGCCAGCGGACTTGTGGTACTACGCCGATGCAGCGCACCAGCAGCGCGGGCCGGTGGGCGAGGACGAATTGCTCGCCCTGCTGCAGCAGGGCGTGATCGGGCGCGACACGCTGGTATGGCGCAGCGGCATGCCGCAGTGGCAACCTTTGCGCCGTGTCATCGCGCTGCCGGCAGCCACGCTGGCGGCCGCGGCATCGACACCGGCACCGCCCGCAGCCGCTGCGCCAGCGGCCAAGCGCGGCATGAACGGCTGCCTGATCGCATTGATCGTGGCCGCGGTGGTGACCATCCCGATGCTGGCGATCTTCGCCGCGATCGCGATTCCCGCCTACCAGGACTACCTGCTGCGCGCCGAAGTGGCGGCACTCAATACCCGACTCGCGCCGTGGCAACCGCAGATCGAAGCCTGGCGCGCCGAACACGGCACCTGTCCTTACAACGGCGATGGCACGTTCCCCGAGGCGGATGGCTTCGCCATCGAGGGCACCTCCGAAATCCAGCTTGGCCCGGACGAGGACGATCCCGATACCGCGCATTGCGTGCTGCAGGTGGACGTGGCCGGACTCGGCAACGACAAGCTGGACGGTGAGCGAATCTGGTGGATGTACCATCCCGATGACGCCGACGAGGACAGCAACGGCTGGACCTGCAGTTCGAGCATCGCCGACCGTTACCTGCCGCTCGAATGCCGCGGCTGAAGGCCATTCCGACATGAGTGACGCGCAAACGCCCTCCTCGCCCACCCTGTACCAGTGGTTCTACGTGGACGCCGCCCGCCAGCAACAGGGGCCGCTGAACATGATCGGACTGCAGGCGCTGCTCGCTGCCGGCCAGCTGCATCCGGGCAGCCTGGTGTGGCGCGACGGCATGGAGCAGTGGCAGGCGATCGGCAGCCTGGACGAGTTCATCGCGCTGTCGACGACTGCCACACCGCCGCAACTGCAACCGGACCCGCTGCCCGCGCATGCCTCGATCATGCCGCCCGGCGCGGCGATCGATCGCGATGACATCGTCTACGCCGGCTTCTGGCGCCGCGCGGCGGCCTGGTGGCTCGACTCGATGCTGCTCTCGCTGCTGTCCTACATCCTGATGTTCTTCGTGTTCATGCTGCTTGGCATCGGCGGCAGCATGTTCGAGCTGCAGGACCCTGATGCGATCACCGCCGCCTTGATGCCGTCAATGCTCGGCACCAGCCTGCTGATGCTGTTCGTGCAGGCGGCCTACTTCGCGTGGATGCATTCGCGCCCGGGGCAGGCCACGCTGGGCAAGATGGCGGTCGGCATCAAGGCAACACTCGCCGATGGCGGGCAAATGAGCTTCTGGCGCGGTTTCGGGCGCTACTTCGCCCTCATCCTGGGCTGCCTCCCGCTGTATCTGGGCGTGTTGATTGCCGGTTTCACCGAGCGCAAGCGCGCGCTGCACGACATGCTCTGCGACACCGTGGTGGTCGACCGCTGGGCGTTCACCAATCAGCCGCAGCGGCAGAAGCGCGGTCTGGACGCGGTGACCATCACCCTCCTGGTGCTGTTCGGGCTGTTCGGCCTGCTGATGACCGGCCTGATGGTGCTGGTGATCGCCGCGGCCGCCGGCAACTGGAGCACCTGACCCGCCGCGCGGCTTGACAGCCGTGGCGGATGATGATTCCACTAATATGAATGTGCAGGACGCCCGGGCCGCCCCCGGGCGTCGGTTTCTGTACCCTCCCCTGTTCGCGGCAGCGCCGCATGGAACGCGCACGATGTCCAAGCACCTCCTCATCGTCGAATCGCCGGCCAAGGCCCGGACGATCAACAAATACCTCGGCAAGGACTTCACCGTGCTGGCCAGCTACGGCCATGTGCGCGACCTGGTGCCGAAGGAAGGCGCGGTGGATCCCGAGCACGGCTTCCGCATGCGCTACGACCTGATCGAGAAGAACGAGAAGCATGTCGGCGCGATCGCCCGTGCGGCCAAGACCGCCGACGAGATCTACCTCGCCACCGACCCGGACCGCGAGGGTGAGGCGATCAGCTGGCACATCGCCGAGATCCTCGCCGAGCGCGGCCTGCTCAAGGACAAGCCCCTGCACCGCGTGGTGTTCACCGAGATCACGCCCCGTGCGATCCGCGAGGCGATGGCCAACCCGCGGACGATTTCCAGCGACCTGGTGGATGCGCAGCAGGCGCGTCGCGCGCTGGATTACCTGGTCGGCTTCAATCTCTCGCCGGTGCTGTGGCGCAAGGTGCAGCGCGGGCTCTCCGCCGGCCGCGTGCAGTCGCCGGCACTGCGCATGATCGTCGAGCGCGAGGAAGAGATCGAAGCCTTCAAGGCGCGCGAATACTGGAGCATCGAAGCGGCCTGCGCGCACCCCTCGCAACACTTCAGCGCGAAGCTGGTGAAGCTCGACGGCCGCAAGTTCGAGCAGTTCACCATCACCGACGGCGATGCCGCCGAAGCCGCGCGCGAACGCATTACCTCCGCCGCGCAGGGCCGGCTGCACGTCACCGACGTGACCAGCAAGGAGCGCAAGCGCCGCCCGGCGCCGCCGTTCACCACCTCCACGCTGCAGCAGGAGGCCGCGCGCAAGCTCGGTTTCACCACGCGCAAGACCATGCAGGTGGCGCAGAAACTGTACGAGGGCATTGCCCTGGGCGAGGAAGGCACGGTCGGCCTGATCAGCTACATGCGTACCGACTCGGTGACCCTGTCGCAGGACGCACTGGGCGAGATCCGCGACGTGATCGCGCGCGATTACGGCACCGCCTCGTTGCCGGACAAGCCCAACATCTACACCACGCGCTCGAAGAACGCGCAGGAAGCACACGAGGCGGTGCGCCCGACCTCGGCCCTGCGCACCCCGGCGCAGGTCGCACGCTTCCTCGGCGACGACGAGCGCCGCCTGTACGAGCTGATCTGGAAGCGCGCGGTCGCCAGCCAGATGGTTCCGGCCACGCTCAACACCCTCAGCGTGGAGTTGGCCGCCGGCAGCGAGCACGCCTTCCGCGCCACCGGCACCACCGTGGTGTTCCCCGGCTTCCTCGCGGTGTACGAGGAGGGCAAGGACCAGAAGGGCGCCGACGATGATGACGAAGGCCGCAAGCTGCCGGCGATGAAGCCGGGCGAGAACGTGCCGCTGGATCGCGTCGATGCCAGCCAGCACTTCACCCAGCCGCCGCCGCGCTTCACCGAAGCCTCGCTGGTCAAGGCGCTGGAGGAATACGGCATCGGCCGGCCTTCGACCTACGCCTCGATCATCCAGACCCTGCTGTTCCGCAAGTACGTCGAACTGGAAGGCCGCGCCTTCCGCCCCACCGACGTCGGCCGCGCGGTGTCCAAGTTCCTGTCCTCGCACTTCACCCGCTACGTCGATTACGACTTCACCGCGAACATGGAGGACGAGCTGGACGCGATCAGCCGCGGCGAGGAGGACTGGATCCCGCTGATGGAGAAGTTCTGGGGCCCGTTCAAGCAACTGGTCGATGACAAGACCGAAAGCCTGGACCGCACCGATGCCGGCAGCGCCCGCGAACTGGGCACCGACCCGGCCAGCGGCAAGCCGGTCAGCGCGCGCATCGGCCGCTACGGACCGATGGTGCAGATCGGCACCGTCGAGGACGAGGAAAAGCCGCGCTTCGCCTCGCTGCAGCCGGGCATGAGCATCTATTCGATCACCCTGGAGCAGGCGCTGAAGCTGTTCGAAATGCCGCGCAAGCTGGGGCAGTCCAATGGCGAGGAAGTCAGCGTCGGCATCGGCCGCTTCGGCCCGTTCGCCAAGCGCGGCAGCACCTACGCCAGCCTGAAGAAGGAAGACGACCCCTACACCATCGATTTCGAGCGCGCGGTGGCGCTGATCGAGGAAAAGGAGGAGATCGCGCGCAATCGCATCATCCTGCAGTGGGAAGGCTCCGACGTGCAGGTGCTGAACGGCCGCTTCGGCCCGTACATCTCCGATGGCGCGATGAACGGCAAGATCCCCAAGGACCGCGACCCGAAGACGCTGACGCTGGAGGAAGCCACGCAACTGCTGGCCGAAACCGGCAAGCCGGTGCGCAAGGGCTGGGGCAAGAAGGCCGCGACCAAGAAGGTGGCGGCAAAGAAGGCACCGGCGAAAAAGGCGGCTGCAAAGAAGGTCGCGAAGAAAGCTGCCACCAAGAAGGCAACCAAGAAGGCTGCGGCAAAGAAGACCGCAGCGAAGAAGGCGAGCAAAAAGGCCGCGGCGAAAAAGGTCGTGAGCGACACGGCCAGTTCGGCCGACGATGACGCACCGTTCTGAAGCCGCCGGAACCGGCAAGGCGCATCGCCTTGTGCCGGGCACGGCGGTGGTGTGGAACGCAGCGCGCTGGCAGGCCGGCGCGGAGGATGCGCAGGGCCGCGGCTACGGCGTCGGTCGCGTGCTGGCATCGCCCGCCGATGCCGCCGACGATGTCCCCGTGCAATGGCCTTGCGGCCGCTGGCGGCACGCCCGCGATCACCTGCTGCCACTGGATACGGATGCGGACAATGCCCGGCAGCAGCGGCGGATGCCGGCGGCCATCGCCGCCAGCGCGCTGCGCCGCGGCGCAGTCATCGCCTATCCCACCGAAGGCGTGTGGGGACTGGGCTGCGATCCGTCGGACCGCGACGCGGTGCTGCGTCTGCTCGACATCAAGCAGCGCGACCCGGCCAAGGGCCTGATCCTGATTGCCGCAGCGCGGGCGCAGCTCGACCCCTTCGTCGATTTCGACGCGCTGCCCGCCAGCCGCATGGCCGCGCTCGACGCCAGTTGGCCCGGCCCGCATACCTGGATCGTGCCGGCACGCGCCGGCGTCGGCAGCGAACTGCGCGGCGCACATGCCGGCCTCGCGGTGCGCGTCAGCGCGCATGCGGAGGTCATCGCCCTGTGCACTGCCTTCGGCGGCGCGCTGGTATCGACCAGCGCCAACCGCGCCGGACGGCCGGCCGCGGCTCGCCATGGCGAACTCGATGGGCAACTGCTGGCGCGCATCGATGGTGTCCTGGAAGGCGAAACCGGCGGCGCCCACGGCCCCAGCAGCATCCGCGACGCGCGCAGCGGCCGCCTGCTGCGTGCCGCGGCCGGTGGATGAATCGCCGCCAACCCGAGCCACCCCCCGCTTTCCCCGCCCGGGCGCAGCGGCGATGATGATCCCATGCGCCTGCTGTTGCTGCCCTTGTTGCTGCTCGCATGGCCAACGCCGGGACATGGCCTGTCGCGCGACGATGTGCACATCTACCGCTGCACCGATGCACGCGGCCAATTGACCCTGCGCGATACCCCTTGCCTGCCCGGCGAGAAGCAGCAGAGCGAAACCCGCTTGCGTCCGCGCGACCCCGCGCCACGCGCCGTTTCGCCGCCCGCCACGCCTGCAACGGCGGCCGACGCACCGCGCCCGATCGTGCACTACGTGCTGCAGGCGCCGCCGCGCACCCTGTACCAGTGCCAGGCCCCGGATGGCAGCCGTTACCTCAGCGAATCGCCGCAGGGTCGCCAGCGTTGGCAATCACTGTGGGCGAGCTGGCCGGCCACCGGCCCGCTGCCGCGTCCTCCGTACTATCCCCCGATACGCATCGCGGGTGCCGCCGCCCAGGCGGGCTACAGCGGTCGTCATGGTCACATCGGCATTGCCGGTGGCAGCCACACGCTCTCCACCCGCCGCGAGGTCGGCGTATACGGCCCTGGCGCCTCCGCTCAGCTGCATCGCACGGTGCCGGTCGGCGGCATGTGGGTGGCCGATGTCTGCAACGCACTGCCGGCGGCCGAAGCCTGCGCCGAACTGTCCGCGCAGCGGGCCGAGCTCAGCCGCCGCTTCGTGCACGCCATGCCGAGCGAGCGAGCGCAGATCGAACGCGACACCGCAGTGATCGATGAACACATGGCGCAGGCATGCAGGCGATGAGACATGCGATGGCAAAAACCGGCCTGATTCTCGGCCTGATGCTGCTGACACCCGGCCCGGTGCATGGCGAGCCGCCGCTGCGCATCTACCGCTGCACCGATGCGGCGGGCAATGTCACCCTGCAGAACGACCGCCCCTGCGCCAAGGGCCAGCGACAGGAGCTGCGCACCATGCAGGCACCGGCACCGGCCGCACCGATGCCGCCACCGCCACCCGACCCGTATCCCGCGGCCGCTCCCGCAGCGGCACCGCCGACTGCGCCGCCTGTCGCCCCGGCGCGCGCACCTGCACCACCGCCATTGCTGCCGCCACCGCCGCTGCACCGCTGCCATGTGCAGGGCGGCAACAGCTACCTGAGCGAGGATGGCGAACCGCCGGCGCGCTGCATCCCGCTGGCGGTGGGCGGCATCGACGGCAGCCGCAGCAACCGGAGCGGCGCCGAAGCCTGCCAGATGCGCCGCGACCATTGCGAGCGCATCCCCGACGAGGACCTGTGCCCGGCCTGGCGGCAGTACGACCTGCAGGCCGAATCACTGGTCGCCCTCAACAATCCGGACCTGGCCGAGCGCGCGCGGGCGATGCATGCACGCAGCCGTCAGGTGATGACCGCGACTACCTGCGCCGACATCGACACCGCGTCGCCCTGAGCGGCTCACCCGCGCCGGCCACCCTCCAGCCGCAACAGGATGTCGCGCAAGGGCGTGAAGCCGGTGGCCAAGCCCGCCAGCACGCCGATGACATTGGCCAGCGCATCGCCGCGATCCGGGCTGCGCCCGAGCGACATCCAGCCTTGCAGCCATTCCAGCCCGATCCCGCACAGCATGAGTGCCAGCGCCACCATGACCCAGGCACGGAGCCGCGCATGCAGCTGCACCGCACCGGCCATCAGCCCGAAATAGCCGAGGAAGTGCAGCAGCTTGTCATGCGCCAAGGGCGGGCCGGGCAGATTGCCCGCGGGCAGCAACGACGCCGCCACCACCGCAGCCAATGCCAGCATCCACAGGCCGGCCCACAGCCGTGGCCAACGGAAGGGTTTGAGCGAGCGGCCGATGCGGCGGCGTTGCCGCGGCACGCGGCTCACAGCCGCCAGCTCAGGTCACCGACGAGGAAAGCGTGCTCCAGGCTGGCCTCGCGCTCGAAGCCCATCACCCCGAAGCGCTCACCCATCGCCTCGGGCAGCAGCAGTTGCTTGGCCTGATGGCGCAGTCGCAGCGCGGCTTTTTCATCCGCTGCGGCCTGCAGCGCCGCCTCCAGCTGCGCATCGATGCCGTTGCCGAGCAGGAACGATGCCTGGCTGGTGTAACCGGCCAGATCGAAGCCGGCGCCGACCCCGGCTTCGGCCAGGGCAGTGAAATCGACCGAAGCAGTGATGTCCTGCAGGCCCGGCCAGGCCATCACGTCGGCGACCACGTGGTGGCGGCGGAAGGCGCGCAGGGTGCCCTCGGCGCGCCACGCGGCGTAGAACTCGCCTCGCGGATAGCCGTAATCGACGAACAGCAGCGCACCGCGTTGCAGGCGACCGATCACCGCCTGCACCCAGTACGGCAGCTGCGGCAGCAATTCGGAGCGGAAGCCGGTGGCGAACGGGGCATCCAGTTCCGACTCGACGTGGCGCACCGCCGCAGTCAGCAACGCATCGGCGGCCCGCTCGACGATCTCGAAGCCGCCGTCGGCCGATGCGGCGACGTATTCCTCGCCGACCATGCCGCCTTCGCCGATCACGAAGCGCGAAGTCGGCAGTGCATCCAGCACTTCATTGGCGAATACCACGCCTTCCCATTCCGCCTCGATCGGTCCATCCAGCCATGCCACGCGCTCGAACACGGCTGCAGGCAGGCGCTCGCGCAGGCGAGCCTGCTGGCGCTGGCGCAGGTCGGCGCTGGGTTCGAGGATGGCATAACGCGCCGGCAATGCGTCGCTGCGTGCCAGCTGCTGCAGCGCGTCCTCGGCGAACGCGCCGCTGCCGCCACCGATTTCCATGAATTGCGCCGCCTCGCCAAGCCGGCGCAGCACCGGGGTCAGCGCCTCGGCCACGCAACCGGCAAATAGCGGGCCCAGTTCCGGTGCGGTGATGAAGTCCCCGGCGCGACCGAACTTGGTCGCCCCGGCGCTGTAATAGCCCAGACCCGGCGCATACAGCGCCAGCTCCATGAAACGGGAAAACGGGATCGCCCCGCCCTCGGCGGTGATCTCTCGCGTGATCAATGCAGCCAGCCGCGCGCTGTGCGCGCGTGCATCGGCATCGGGGGGCGGCAGCGACTCACTCATCGGCACACGAACACGGACGCGGGATGCGCCAGCATACCCGCGTCCGGCCCCCCGACCGCATGTGACGACGCGTCAATCCTTCGCGTCGCCGCCTTCCTCCTCGCGCATCCGCTTGCGGATGAACGAGCGCACCACGAATGGCATCACCAGCATGATGACCATGCCGATGATGGTCATCCAGCCCACCGGCTTCTGCAGCATTTCAACCCATATCGGATGCATGGCAAGACCCTCCCGTTGCTTGCGTCATCATGGCCCGGCGGGCCGCCGCTGTCTTGACTATGGTCAAAAAACGCGCAGCTGTCGACAGGCACTGCGGTAGCATCGAGGCGATCTCCAGCCAAGGCCCGCCATGCCCGCCAATCCACCCGTCGCCCTGGTCACCGGCGCCGCCAAGCGCATCGGCGCCTGCATCGCGCGGCGCCTGCATCGCGACGGCCACGACCTGGTGCTGCACTACCGCAGCTCGGGCGAGGCGATGCAGGCACTCGTGGCCGAGCTGGAGCAGCAGCGCCCCGGCAGCACCCTGGCGGTGGCCGCCGACCTCGCCGATGTCACCGCGCTGCCGGGCCTGGTCGCGGCCGCGGTCGAGCGCTTCGGCCGCCTCGACGTGCTGGTCAACAATGCCTCCAGCTACTACGCCACACCGCTGGGCGAAGCCACCCCGGCGCAGTGGGACGACCTGTTCGCCACCAATGCGCGCGCGCCGTTCTTCCTCGCCCAGGCGGCGGCGCCGCACCTGCGCCGAGCCGGCGGCGCAATCGTCAACATCGTCGACATCTATGCCGAACGGCCGCTGCCGGGACACCCGGTGTACTGCATGGCCAAGGCCGCGCTGGCGATGATGACGCGCGCGCTGGCGGTCGAGCTGGGGCCGCAGGTACGCGTCAACGGCATTGCTCCGGGCAACATCCTGTGGTCGGAAAACCCTGTCAAGGCGGAGACGCTGGCCACGGTCGAGGCGCGCACCACGTTGCGCCGGCAGGGCACGCCCGAAGACATCGCGCAGGCGGTGTCGCAACTCATCGCCAGCGGCTACGTGAGCGGGCAGATCCTGGCGGTGGATGGCGGCCGCAGCCTGTTCATCTGAAGCGCCGCGCGTTCAGTCGCGACGGATGCCGAGCGCAGCCAGCAGCGGCGCCGCATACGTCGCCTCCAGATCGTCCGGCTTGAACACTTCGCTCACCCGCCGCGCGTCCAGCCGCGCGACGAGGTCGATGTCGAGCACGCAGCACGCTGAGCTGCGATCGCGACCTGCTTCCCGCTCGATGTCGCGCAAGGCCTGGCGCAGCGCCTCCGGCGCGGCATCGCTTTCGATGATCGCGCCGGCATTGAGGTAACGCGCCGCGGTGCGCGCGTCGCGGGTCGGGTACGGGCCGGCACACTCGATCACATGGCAGGTCGTCGCCAGACGACGCGCCGCCAGCCGCAGGGCATGGGCGCGGCGATGGTTGCTGCCGAGCAACAGCAGGTAACGCATCACCCGGCGGCGGCGGGCAGCTCGGCGCGGATTTCCGCGCACAGCCGTGCGAACGGCGGAAAATAGGCGCCGGACTGGGTGGCACGGAAGGTGTCGTCGTCACGCAACAGGTTGCGCAGCACCACCCGGCAATTGTCGATGACCTGCGCGCCATCGGGCAGCAGGCCGGCATGCGCCGCGATGAAGTCGCTGACCACCGGATTCAGCGCCATGTAGATGATCCAGCGCTTGCGCCGCGCCTCCTCGTCACCCTCGGCATCCGGGTGGAACAGGGCATCGGCGATGCGCAGATTGTGTGCATCCGCCAGCACCGACTGATCCACCTGCATCCACGCATCGCGCACCGCGCGCAGCGATTCGATGGCCACGGTCTTGCGCGTGTAGTGATAGACCGCCGCCGACAGCGCCAGCGACGACAACGCAATCAGGATCTGTGCAAACGTGTCCCAGCTCATGTCGTGCTCCCCTCACGGCGGATCTCGATGCCGACGTCAGCGCAGCCCAGCGCCTGCGCCGCCAGCGGCTTGTGCACGCGCAGGCGCACCGCACGCGCGGGAAACTCGGTGCGCAGCATGGCGGCCAATCCATGCAGCAGCGCCTCCAGCAGCTCGAAGCGGGTATCGGCCACCCATTCGCGCACCCGCGTGGCGACGGCGGCGTAATCGATGGCATCGGCCAGCGCATCGCTCTCACCGGCAGCGCCCAGATCGCAATCGAACTCGATGTCGAGCCGCAGCGGCTGCGGCGCAGCGCGCTCCTCGCGGTAATGCCCGATCAGCACCTCCAGCGCAAGACCATGCAGGAACACCCGATCGCTCATGCATCACCCCGTCGCTCGTCGGCCAGGCCGAGTGCGAGGCGGCCGATGTCGCCACCGGAGGGCGACTGGAACACGCGCAGGCCGAACTCCGGCAGGATCGCCAGCAGATGGTCGAAGATGTCCGACTGCAGGTTCTCGTACTCGGCCCAGCGGGTATCGGCACTGAAACAGTAGATTTCCAGCGGAATGCCGTTGGCATCGGGCTGCAACTGGCGCACCAGCAGGGTCATGCCCTGGTGCACCTTCGGATGCGCACGCAGGTAGTTCTCCACGTACATGCGGAAGGTGCCGAGGTTGGTGAAACGGCGGGTGTTCACCGGCTCGGCGGCATCGTCCTTGAGTGCGGCGTTCCAGTCGCGCAGCTCGACCTCCTTGCGGCCCAGATAATCGCGCAGCAGGGCGATGCGCTGCAGGCGCGCGATCTGCTCCTCGTCGAGGAAGGCGACGCTGCCCTGATCGATGTGCAGCGCGCGCTTGATGCGACGCCCGCCCGCCTCGCTCATGCCGCGCCAGTTCTTGAACGAATCGCTGATCAGCTTCTTGGTCGGAATGGTGGTGACGGTCTTGTCCCAGTTCTGCACCGTGACCGTATGCAGGGCGATGTCGATGACGTCACCGTCGGCATTCTGTTCCGGCATCTCGATCCAGTCGCCCACGCGCACGCGACCATCGTTGCTGATCTGCACGCTGGCGACCAGCGACAGGATGGTGTCCTGGAAGATCAGCATCAGCACCGCGGTCATCGCGCCCAGGCCGGTGATCAGGTGCAGGAAGCGCGCGCCGATCACGGTCGCCACCACCGACAGCCCGACCGCCACGAACATCACGATCTTGATGACCTGGATGTAGCCCTTGATCGGCCGGTTGCGCGCATTGGGCCGGCGCTCGTAGCCCTCGTTGACCAGATCCAGCGCACGCGAGATGGCCAGCGCCACGGTGACCAGGATGAAGGACTGGCACAGTGCGCGGGTGATGGTGACGAAGCCTTGCGGCAGGTCCGGCAACTGGGTCACGCCGAGGTAGACCACCAGCGCCGGTACCACGTTGGCCAGACGCGGTATGACCCGCAGCCGCATCTTGCCATCGTGCACATCGTGTCGCCACGGGCTGGCGGCGAGCAGGCGCTTCACGCCGCGCAGCAGCACGTGCTTGGTGATGAAGTTGGCGAGCCAGGCGGCCAGCAACAGGCCGCAGGCGGCCAGCGCGGTCCACGCCCACGGATAGGGCGAGAGCACGTCGCTGAGGCGGTCGATGAGCGCATTCATTGGCCGCATGTTAATCGCCATCGCCAGCGGCAGCATGACTTGCGGCTGGCCGGCGCACGCGCGCAGGCGCTCAAAGTGCGGGCAGGCTCGCCATGTCCCAGCGCGGGCGCACCTCCACGCCGAGCCCGCCATGCTGGCCCGCAGCCAGGCGCAGCGCCCCGGCAAACGCGATCATCGCGCCGTTGTCGGTGCACAGCGCCGGCGGCGGGAACACCACCCGGCCGCCGCGTTGCGCGGTCATCTGCGCAAGCCGCTCGCGCAGGCGGCGATTGGCACCGACGCCGCCGGCCACCACCAGCACGTCACTGCCGCTGGCGTCCAGCGCGCGCTCGCACTTGATCGCCAGCGTGTCCACCACCGCGTCCTCGAAGCCACGCGCGATGTCGGCGCGCACCGCATCGGACTGGTCGCTGGCACGCCACGCCATCAGCACCTGGGTTTTCAGCCCGCTGAAGCTGAAGTCCAGACCGGGCCGGTCGGTCATCGGTCGCGCAAAACGGAATGCGCCGGGCCGGCCCTGTTCGGCCAACGCGGCCAGCTGCGGCCCGCCCGGGTACGGCAGGCCCATCAGCTTGGCGGTCTTGTCGAACGCCTCGCCGGCGGCATCGTCCAGGGTTTCGCCGAGCAGGCGGTATTCGCCGATCGCCTGCACGTGCACCAGTTGCGTATGTCCGCCGGACACCAGCAGGGCGACGAAGGGCGGCTCGGGAGCGTCCTCGGCCATCAGCGGCGCCAGCAGGTGGCCTTCCATGTGGTGGATGCCCAGCGCCGGCACATCCAGGCCCCAGGCCAGTGCGCGCGCCGTGGCGGCGCCGACCAGCAGCGCACCGACCAGCCCCGGCCCGGCGGTATAGGCCACGCCATCGAGGTCCCGCAGTTCGATGCCGGCCTCGCCCAGGGTCTGCCGCAGCAGTGGCAGCAGCTTGCGCACGTGGTCGCGGCTGGCGAGTTCGGGCACCACGCCGCCATATTCGGCATGCAGCGCGATCTGGCTGTAAACCGCATGCGCCAGCAAACCGGCCTCGCGGTCGTATACCGCCACGCCGGTTTCATCGCACGAGGTTTCGATGCCGAGGACTTTCACTTGCGGTCGGAATGCCTGGGGAGGGCGAAGGCGGCGCCATGGCTTGCAGCGCGCCACCGATGCCGGTTATCATACGCGGCTCGCCCGGTCCGCGTGGCCGGAATCCACCATCCGAGATACTTATGCCCAGCGTCAAAGTCCGCGAAAACGAGCCGTTCGAGTTTGCCCTGCGCCGCTTCAAGCGCACCTGCGAGAAGGCCGGCATCCTGGCCGAAACTCGCAAGCGCGAGTTCTACGAGAAGCCCACGCAGGAGCGCAAGCGCAAGGCGGCGGCGGCGGTGAAGCGTCAGGCGCGTCGTACCGCGCGCGACATCACCAAGCGCCAGCGCCTGTATTGATTCCGTGGCGCGCGCCATCGCGCGCCGCCCGCGTGTCCCGGAAGCCGGCCCTTGCGCCGGCTTTTCGTGTTCGCGCCGATTGACGATTTGCTTGCCCGCCCTGCCATGCCGGCACCCAGGAGAACCCCGATGTCCCTCAAGACCCGCCTCACCGAAGACATGAAGACCGCGATGAAGTCCGGCGACAAGGACAGCCTCGGCACCATCCGCATGATCAATGCCGCGATCAAGCAGCGCGAGGTGGACGAGCGCATCGAACTGGACGACGCCCAGGTGCTGGCGGTGCTGGAAAAGATGCTCAAGCAGCGCCGTGACTCGCTGGGCCAGTACGAAGCGGCCAAGCGCGAGGACTTGGCCGTGGTGGAGCGCGCCGAAATCGCGGTGATCCAGCGCTACCTGCCCGAACAGTTGGGCGAAGCCGAAATCCTGGCGGCGGTCGATGCCGCCATCGCCGCCACCGGTGCCAGCGGCCCGGCCGACATGGGCAAGCTGATGGGCGTGCTGAAGCCGCAACTGGCCGGCAAGGCCGACATGGGCCTGGTTTCGCGGCTGGTCAAACAACGCCTCGCCGGCTGAGCCGGGCCCACATCGGCTGCACGCGGTGCGTTGCACACTGCTGCGGCATGAGCACGCCACACCAGAAAGACACCAAACCCGCGACTCCGGGCGACACCGATCCGATGCTGGCGCGGCTGGACCCGACCTGCCCGGAATCGATCACCGAAGCCGACGGTGCACCGCCGCCGGCGCCGGTCAAGGCCAAGATTCGCCGCGCCAGCTTCGGCGGACTGCCGATGGCACTGCTGCGTCGTTTCCTGGATGCCGAAGTGATCACCCAGGCGGCCGCGCTGGCGTTCTATGCGGTGCTGTCGCTGGCGCCGCTGATGCTGTTGCTGCTGTGGCTGACCGCCTCGATCCCGGGCGCACAGGACGCAGTGGTCGAACAGATCCGGCAACTGGTCGGCCCCGAGGCCGAGACAGTGGCACGCACGGTTATCGCCAATGCGCAGGAGCGACCGGACACCGGCTCGATCGGCGGCTGGTGGAGCATCGCCCTGCTGCTGGTCGGCGCCAGCGCGGTGTTCGCGCAGTTGCAGGACGCACTCAATCGCATCTTCCGCACCGATGCCAGCAGCCTGTCCGGGATCATCGAATGGCTGCGCAAGCGCCTGTTCTCGTTCGGCATCCTGCTGGCGCTGGGCTTCCTGCTGCTGGTGTCGATGACCGTGACCACCGCGCTGGAACTCTTGCTGGGCGGGCTGGACGCACCGCAGCCGATGCTCGCGGCGCTGGCCTCGCTGCTGGTGTACATGGTCGCGTTCGCTTTCATGTACCACTTCCTGCCCGACCGCCGCGTGCGCTGGCGCCTGGCACTGCTCGGCGGCGCCTTCACCGCGGTGCTGTTTGCCCTCGGCCGGCTCGGCATCGCCTGGTACCTGGGCCGCGCGCCCAGCGGCAGCGCCTACGGCGCGATGGGCGCATTGGCGCTGACCATCCTGTGGGTGTATTACGCCTCGATCATCCTGTTCGTCGGTGCGGTGGTCACCGCCACCATCGACGAACGGCTGGGTCGCGCGCGCGCGAACTGAGCCGGCACCGGCCGGCGATGCGACAATCCCGGCATGGCCCGCATCCCCGACGCCTTCATCGATGACCTGCTGGCGCGCACCGACATCGTCGAGGTGGTCGGCGCGCGCGTGCCGCTGAAGAAGCAGGGCCGGGAATATGCCGCCTGCTGCCCGTTCCACGACGAGCGCTCGCCGTCGTTCTTCGTCTCCCCGATCAAGCAGTTCTACCACTGCTTCGGCTGCGGCGCTCATGGCAGCGCGATCAGCTTCCTGATGAACTTCGATCGCCTCGAGTTTCTCGATGCGGTGGACGAACTGGCCAAGCAGGCGGGAATGGAGGTGCCGCGCGAAACCCGCCAGCGCAATGTCAATCCGGACATCGAGCCACTGTTGCAGGCCATGGCCGCCGCACAGGAGTTTTTCCGCGCGCAGCTGGCGGCCAACCCGAGCGCACGCGATTATCTGGCACGGCGCGGCCTGGACGAGGACATCATCCAGCGCTACGGCATCGGCCATGCGCCGGATGGCTTCAGCGGCCTGCGCGATGCCCTGGGCACCGACCCCAGGCGCATGCAGCTGCTGGAGCGCGCCGGACTGCTGTCGAAAAACGACCGCGGCCATGTCTACGACAAGTTCCGCAACCGGATCATGTTCCCGATCCACGACCGCCGCGGCCGGGTGATCGCGTTCGGCGGGCGCGTGATCAACCCGGAGGATGCGCCGAAGTACCTGAACTCGCCGGAGACCCCGCTGTTCCACAAGGGCCGCGAACTGTACGGCCTGTGGCAGGTGCGGCAGGCACTGCCGAAGATCACGCGGCTGATCGTGACCGAAGGCTACATGGACGTGGTCGCACTGGCCCAGCACGGTGTGCACGATGCGGTCGCCACGCTGGGCACCGCGACCACGCCCGAACACGCCGAGCTGCTGTTCCGCAACGCGCCCGATGTGTATTTCTGTTTCGATGGCGATGCCGCCGGCCGCCGCGCCGCGGTGCGCGCGATGGAGTCAGTGCTGCCGCGGATGAAGGATGGCCGCCAGGCGCTGTTCCTGTTCCTGCCCGAGGGCGAAGACCCGGACAGCCTGGTGCGCGGCGAGGGCGTAGCCGGCTTCGAGGCGCGGATGCAGGCAGCCACCCCGCTGTCGCAGTTCTTCTTCGACGAACTTTCCGCGGACGTGCCGCTGCACACACTGGAAGGCAAGGGCCGCCTGGCCGAACGCGCGCGGCCATGGCTGGAGCGCATCCCCGATGGTGCCTTCGCCGACCTGATGCGCGCGCGCCTGACCGAGCTGACCGGCGTCGGCGCGCGCGGCGCGACGCCACATACCCATGTGCCGGTGCAGCGCGTGCGCAGCGCACGCGGCAGCATGGCGGCACCGCGCCGCAGCCTGGTGCGCGGCGCCATCACCCTGCTGCTGCAGCGCCCGGCACTGGGCCTTGAGGCCGCCATCCCCTACGTGTTCGCCGGCCTGCGGCAGCCGGGCGTGCCGCTGCTGACCGAACTGCTGGACGTGGTGCAGATGCGCCCGGACATCTCCACCGCAGGTCTGCTCGAACTGTTCGCCGGGCGCGAAGAGGCTACGGCGATGCACAAGCTGGCCAGCATCGACCTGCCCGGTGATGCGCAAAGCTGGCAGGCGGAGTTCGACGACGTGCTTGCCCAGCTGGAACGGCAGACCCTGCAACAGCGCATCGACGAATTGCAGGCGCGCATCCGCGAGGTCGGCATCTCGGCACTGGCCGAAAGCGAAAAAGACGAGCTGCGCCAGCTGCAGGCGCGGCTGAGCGGCTGAACCCGCGGCGCGCAGGGCGTACCATGCGCGCTTGTTCTCTCAACTCGCCGCCCCATGAGCACCTCCACATCGCCCTGGCCCGCACGCATTCCCGGGCTGTTGTTCGCCGCCGCGATCGGTCTTGCGGCGATGCTGCTGGAGCCGTGGTCGCGGCGCTGGGGCATGAGCGCGCTGCCGCTGGCGATCATCATCGGCATCGTGCTCGGCAACACGGTGTTCGCCCGCGTCGAGCCACGCACCGCGGCGGGCGTGGACTATGCACGCACCATGCTGCTGCGCGCGGGCATCGTGCTGTTCGGCTTCCGCCTCGATTTCAACGACATCATGAGCGTGGGCCTGGCCGGCATCGTCATCGCCTGCCTGATCGTGGCCAGCGTGTTCTTTCTTGCGCTCTGGCTCGGGCGGCTGCTGAAGATGGACGCCGACACCGCGATGCTGATCGGCTCGGGTGCCTCGATCTGCGGTGCGGCCGCGGTGATGGCGAGCGAGCCGGTGATCCGCGCGCAGGCGCACAAGGTGTCGGTGGCGGTGGCCACGGTGGTGGTGTTCGGTACCGTGGGCATGTTCCTGTACCCGTTCCTGAAGACGCCGTTCGGCCTCGACCTGCATGCCTACGGCCTGTACGCCGGCTCGACCATCCACGAAGTGGCACAGGTGGTGGTGGCAGGCGAGGCGGTGGATGCCGAGGCGTCCAAGATCGCGGTCACCGAGAAGATGATCCGGGTGATCCTGCTGACCCCGTTCCTGCTGCTGCTGTCGGCGGCGATGCGTGGGCGCGCCGCCGGCGACGGGCGCAAGGCGAAGATCATCGTGCCGTGGTTCGCGGTGCTGTTCCTGCTGGTCGGCGCGTTCAACTCGCTGCAGCTGGTGCCGCCGACGCTGCACGCGGCGCTCCTGGTATTCGGCACCTTCCTGCTCGCCACCGCGATGGGTGCGCTGGGGCTGCGCACGCAGATCGGCGCGATCCGCCAAGCCGGCATCAAGCCGATGCTGCTGGCCTCGCTGCTGTTCGTCTACCTGATCTTCGGCGGGCTGGCGATCAACCTCGGCGTACTGCGCCTGCTCGGCTGAGTGCGACTCAACCGCCCGCCGCCAGCCACGGCGTCAGCCAGTGGTCGATCAGCAGGAAGGCGAACAGCGCCATCAGGTACACCACCGAGTAATTGAACACCCGCATCGGCAGCAGCACGTCGCCGGGGTCGAGCAGCTTCCACGCGTACCACAGGAACACCAGCCCAAGCACCACCGCGCCGCCGAGGTAGAACAACCCGCTCATGTGCGTGGCCCAGGGCAGCAGCGTCACCGCGAACAGCAGCAGGGTGTAGAGCAGGATCTGCCAGCGCGTGTAGCGCACGCCGTGGGTCACCGGCAGCATCGGCACCAGCGCGCGGGCGTAGTCGTCGCGACGGAAGATCGCCAGCGCCCAGAAGTGCGGCGGCGTCCACACGAACACGATCAGCACCAGCAGCAGCGCATGCGGATGCAACTGGTCGGTGACCGCGGTCCAGCCGAGCATCGGCGGTGCGGCACCGGCAAGGCCGCCGATGACGATGTTCTGCGGCGTCGCGCGCTTGAGCCAGCCGGTGTAGACGATCGCATAGCCGATCAGCGAGGCGAAGGTCAGCACCGCGGTCAGCGCGTTGACCTGCCACGTCAGCAGCGCCATCGACAGCACGCCGAGTGCGATGGCGAAAGCCAGCACCTGGCGCGGACGCAGCGCACCGGTCGGCAGCGGACGCTCGGAGGTGCGCGCCATCACCCGGTCGATGCGCTCGTCGAGGAGGTGGTTGATCGCCGCCGCCGACGCCGCCGCCAGCCAGATGCCGAGGCCGCCGAACAGCAGCGCACGCCAGCCGGGCAGGCCCGGCATTTCACGCAGGAACGGGTGCGGGCCGAGCGCCGCGGGCGAGAACATCGCGGCGAACGAGGCGAAACCACGCGGCAGGCGCGGGTCGTATTCGGCCAGCAGCATGCCGACCACCGCAGTGAACACGATCAGCGCCACCACGCGCGGCTTGGTCAGCTGCCAGTAGTCGCGGGCATGCGCCATCAGCGCGACCCGTCCAGCGGTGCCAGGCGCGCCAGCAGGCTGACCAGTGCGCCCAGCAACAGCGCGGCGCCGGCGTTGTGCATGACCGCCAACCACAGCGGCAAGCCCTGCAGCACGTTGGCGATGCCGATCGAGAACTGCAGCACGGTCAGCAGCCCCAGCAGCGCACCCCAGCCGCGCATGCCCGGCGCGCGCAGCAGGCGCAGCGCCAGTGCACTCATGTAGCCCAGCACCCCGAGCGCGAACAGGCGGTGCATCATCTGGATCGCGGTGCGCGCCGGCGCATCCAGCACGCCACCTTCGTAGTCGACGCCGATGCCGCGCCACAGCACCAGTGCTTCAGCGAAATCATGTGGCGGCCACCACTGGCCGAGGCAGCGCGGGAACTGCGCGCCGCAGGCCAGTGCCGCGTAGTTGGCGCTGACCCAGCCGCCGAGCGCGATCTGCACCGCGACCACCGCAAGCCCGACATGCAGCCAGCGCCGCAGGCTGTGCTCGTCGACCATGCGAATCGGCAGGTTGGTGGCGCGCCAGGCCATCCACACCAGCAACGCGAGCATGCTCATGCCGCCGAGCAGATGGGCCATGACCACCACCGGCTTCAGCAGCCAGGTCACCGTCCACATGCCGAGCAGGGCCTGGAAGATGATCACCGCCAGGGTCAGCGCGGACACCCGCGCCAGGTCCTGGTTCGACCAACGCCACGCCGCGGCCAGCAGGACCAGCTCGCCGGCGAGCGCGAGCACGCTCGCGGCCACGTGCTGGCCCTGCATGTACAGCGGGATGGCGAGCCCGACCAGCGCCGAGGCGCCCAGCACCTGAGCCACGCCGAAGCGGCGCTTGCGCGCACCGAGCAGGGCCAGTATCAGCACCAGCACGCCCAGGCCGGCGGCGAGGTGACGGTGCACCTGTTCGCGCCAGGCACGGCTGTCGTCGAACTCGCGGATGCTGCTGGCCGCGTGCGCCACCGCGTCGGCGGCGGCCTTGGGCCAGGTGGCGCGGCCATAACAGGTCGGCCAATCCGGGCACGACAGGCCGGCATGCGACAGTCGCACGAAGGCGCCGAACACGATCACCGTCAGTGCCAGCGCGGCGGCCAGCCAGGCGATGCGATGGAAATGGCGGCCGAAGGCCGCACTCAGCGTGCGGCTCATCGCAGCCTCAGCAGTTTGGACAGGTCGCTGCGCAGGTGCTCGGGCTCGTGCCCGGGGGCATAGCGCAGCACGGCAAAGCCGTTCGGATCGACGATGTAGGTGGTCGGCCCATCACTGGCAAGGCCCGGCAGCGCGGCGCGCAACTCGGCGCTGTCATGCAGCGCGCGTTGCGGACTCTCGCCCTGACGCGCCACGGCCGGCATATCCCCGAGCCAGAAGATCTCCACCCGATCGGCATTGCGCCCGGCCAGCACGCGGATGGTGTCCAGCTCGCGCGCGAGCGCATCGCAGGCCTCGCCGCAGGCGGGCGGCGCCACGGCGAAGATGCGCCAGTGACGCTCGGCCGGGTTCCACTGGTATTCGCCGCCATCGACCAGCTGCGGACGCAGCGTGCGCAGGTCACCGGGAGGTTGCAGCAGGTCGCCGTGGTTGCGCTGGCCATCCGGCTGCCAGCCGGAATAGCGCAGCAGGCCGGCAACGACGAAGCTGCCGAACACCATCAACGCGATCAGCAGCAGCGCGTGGCGGTTGCGGCGCGCGCGTTGCGCGGAGTCGGGGGTTTCGGAATGCGGGTTCATCGGCGGCGACGGTGGCGGAAACTGAGGACGAGTGCAAGCACCAGCACCGCACAGGCCAGCGCGAACCATTGCACCGCATAGCCCAGGTGCTGCCGCGGCAGCAGGGTATTGGGCATCACGTCGAGGTCGCGCGCATGGCCCAGAGGCAGCGCCGGATCCAGCCGCAGCACGCGCGGCGCGATGCCGGGCAGGCCGAGGCTGTCAGCCATTCTCGCCGGCTCTAGCGCAATCACCAAGCGCACATCGCCCTCCCCCGGCAGCGGCGCGTCCGCGAGCAGACCCGGCGAAGGCGGTGGCAGCAGCAAGCCGCGCACCTGCAGTGGCGCGTCGGGTGGTGGCGGCAGCACCGGCAGTTCACGCGCAGGCGGCAACGGCAGCCAGCCCAGTTCGACCAGCATCGGCGGCGTGGCGGCCTCGGCCTGGAACAGGCGGTACACGCGCACCCCGGGGTGGCCATCGAGTTGCTGGTTGTCGAGCAGCCAGGCCGGGCCCGGCAGGAAGCGGCCCTGCCCGGCAACCCAGTCATAGCGCGTGGCGCGCGCGATGTCGGCCGCACTTGCCAGCGGCTGCGGCCGACGCTCGGCGATCACCGTGGCCACCTCGTCGAGCATCGCCTGCTTCTGCTGCATGCGCCGCAGCTGCCAGCTGCCGAGCAGGCAGAACACGCCCACCAGCAGCAGCGCCACGCCCCAGCCCAGCCAGGCGGTGGAACGCTTCATCGGCATCACCGCGTCATCCGACCGGCGACAGGAGTAAAGTACCGGCCATGCATCCGACTCTCAAACTCGTTCTCATCGTCGGCTTCCTGATCGCGATCGTGTGGAACCTCGGCGCCAGCCTGGTCTACATGATGAGCGACCGCGGCGAATCCAAACGCACCGTCAATGCCCTGACCCGCCGCGTCGCGTTGTCGGTGGTGCTGATCCTGATCGTGCTGGTGTCGATCAAGATGGGCTGGATCCAGCCGCACGGCATCGGCCGCGCGCCCTGATCCTGCGCCCCGGCGCGCGCGCCGGGGATTGCCGCACAACGATGGCGTGCCGCTGGCGGCGTTGCGTGGCGTGCTGCTCAGAGCACGTACACGAACAGGAACAGGATCAGCCAGACCACGTCCACGAAGTGCCAGTACCAGGCCACCGCCTCGAAGCCGAAGTGGCTGTCCGGGGTGAAGTGGCCACGGATGCAGCGCAGCCAGATCACGATCAGCATGATCGTGCCCAGGGTCACGTGCAGGCCATGGAAGCCGGTCAGCATGTAGAAGATCGAGCCGTAGAAACCCGAACCCAGGGTCAGGTTGAGCCCGGTCCAGGCGTGCATGTATTCGCTGGCCTGGAAATACAGGAAGGTGATGCCGAACAGGATGGTGATGCCGAGGAACAGGATCAGCGCACCGCGCTTGCCGGCCTTCAACGCATGGTGGGCGATGGTCAGGGTCACGCCCGAGGACAGCAGCAGCAGCGTGTTGATCAGCGGCAGGCCCCAGGCACCGACGGTCTGGAACTGGCCACCGACGCCGCCCGGCCCGGCACTCTGCCAGCCGGCATCGAAGCCGGGCCACAGCAGCGCATTGGTCATTGCGCCATCGCCATCGCCGCTCAGCCACGGCAGCGCGAACTGGCGGTAATAGAACAGCGCGCCGAAGAAGGCGGCGAAGAACATGACCTCGGAAAAGATGAACCAGATCATGCCGAGGCGGAACGAGCCGTCCACCTGGCGGTTGTACTTGCCGCGCACCGATTCGGTGATCACGTCGCCGAACCACTTGAACAGCACCGCGGCAAGGAAGGCCAGGCCGAACAGGAACAGGTTGCGGCCCCAGCTGACCTCGTTGAGCATGGTGGCGAAGCCGACCATGGCGGTGAACAGGGCCACCGAGGCCCACACCGGCCACGGGCTCTTGGCGGGCACGTAGTACGCGTTCGGATCGTGCTGCTCGGCGTGTGCTGGGGCCATGGTGCTTCTCTCTCGTGGTTCGTCAGTGCGCGGCCGCGTTGGCCTCGGCGGTGAGGGTATCGTTGCGGAAGAAGGTGTAGGACAGCGTCAGCGTCTTGATCGACTCGGGCAGCGCCGGGTCGACGATGAAGCGCACCGGCATGTCGCGCTCTTCGCCCGCATCCAGCTTCTGCGCGCTGAAGCAGAAACATTCGGTCTTGCTGAAGTACTTGGAACCGCGTGCCGGCGCCACCGACGGCACCGCACTGCCGACGATGGTGCGCGCGCTGGTGTTGCGCGCGAGGTAGCTGGTTTCATACGGCCTGCCGACCTGCACCTTCATGCTCAGCTCGTTGGGATGGAACTCCCACGGCAGCGCCGAATTGACTCCGCCATCGAACTGCACGGTGATCCAGCGCTCCTTGCCCGGGCGCGCCGCGGCCACCGCCGCGCGTGCCTCGGACGGGCCCTGTTCCAGACGGATGCCGAGCACCTTTTCGCAGGCCACGCGATACAACGGCACCAGCGCGAAGCTGAAGCCGAAGGCGATCACCGCCACCACCAGCATCTTGCCCAGGCCCTTGCGCTGCGACACGCTCATCGCAGCACCCCGGAAAGGATGAAGGCAACGTAGATCGCCACCGCGATCAGTCCCACCAGCAGCGCCGTACGCCGCGCACGCTTGCGCCGCGGGTCATCGCGGGGCACATGCTCGGGGACGGGGCTGCGGTCCATGGCGTTCTCAATGGCTCACGTCGTCGTGGGCCAGATCTCCCGGGCGGATCACCGGCGGCAGGGTGAAGGTGTGGTGCGGCGCCGGCGAGGGCACGGTCCACTCCAGGCCCCGGGCGCCTTCCCATGCGCGCGCCGGCGCGGGTGCACCGCTGCGCAGCGAGGAGATCAGGATCCACGCCATCATGAACGGGGTCACGAACATGCCGAAGGCGCCGATCGAGCTGATCAGGTTCCAGTCGGCGAACACCACGCTGTAATCGGGGATGCGCCGCGGCATGCCGGCCAGGCCGAGGAAGTGCTGCGGGAAGAACAGCAGGTTGACGAACACCAGCGTCCACCAGAAATGGAAGCTGGCGGCGCGCTCGCTGTACATGCGTCCGGTCCACTTCGGCCACCAGTAGTAGATCGCCGCGATGATGCCGAACAGGGCGCCGGTGACCAGCACGTAGTGGAAGTGGGCAACCACGAAATAGGTGTCGTGGTACTGGAAGTCGGCCGGCACGATCGCCACCATCAGCCCGGAGAAGCCGCCGATGGTGAACAGGAACACGAAGGCGATGGCCCACTTCATCGGTGCCTCGAAGGTCAGCGAGCCGCGCCACATGGTGGCGATCCAGTTGAACACCTTGACCCCGGTCGGCACCGAAATCAGCATCGTCGCGAACATGAAGTACAGCTCGCCGCCCAGCGGCATGCCCACGGTGAACATGTGGTGGGCCCAGACGATGAACGAGAGGAAGGCGATCGCCGCGGTGGCGTACACCATCGCCTGGTAGCCGAACAGCGGCTTGCGGCTGAAGGTCGGCACGATCTCGCTGACGATGCCGAACGCCGGCAGGATCATGATGTAGACCTCGGGATGGCCGAAGAACCAGAAGATGTGCTGGTACATCACCGGGTCGCCGCCGCCGGCGGCGTTGAAGAAACTGGTGGCGAAGAACTTGTCGGTGAGCAGCATGGTCACCGCGCCGGCCAGCACCGGCATCACCAGGATCAGCAGGAAGGCGGTGATCAGCCAGGTCCAGCAGAAGATCGGCATCTTCAGCAGGTCCACGCCCGGCGCGCGCATGTTGAGCACGGTGGCGATGATGTTGATCGCGCCCATGATCGAGCTGATGCCCATCATGTGGATGGCGAAGATCGAGAACGACACCTGCGCACCGCCCTGCAGCGACAGCGGCGGGTACATGGTCCAGCCACCGGCCGGCGCGCCGCCGGGCAGGAAAAAGGTCAGCAGCAGCAGGGTGAAGGCGAACGGCAGGATCCAGAACGACCAGTTGTTCATTCGCGGCATGGCCATGTCCGGCGCGCCGATCTGCAGCGGGATCATCCAGTTGGCAAGGCCGACGAAGGCCGGCATCACCGCGCCGAAGATCATCACCAGCGCATGCACGGTGGTCAGCTGGTTGAAGAAGTGCGGGCTGACCCACTGCAGGCCGGGCTGGAACAGCTCCAGGCGGATGCCGACCGAAAAGGCCGCACCGATGATCGCCATGGTGAACGAGAACAGCAGGTACAGCGTGCCGATGTCCTTGTGATTGGTGGAGAACAGCCAGCGCTCGATGAAGCCCTGCTTGTGCTCATGCGCATGTGCGTCATGGGGCTGTGCGGCACCGGCGGATTCGAAGTGGGTGGACATGGCAGACCTCTGTGATGCGGGGCAGCGGGCCGGTTCAGCCGGCGGCGGGTTCGGTGACAGACACGGCAGGCGACTCCGACTCGGCGGGCGGCGCTTCCGCACTGGCGACAGGCGCGGCCGAGGCCGACTTCTGCTGCGCCAGCCATTGCTCGTATTCGGCGCGCGGCAACGCCCTCACCACGATCGGCATGAAGCCGTGATCCTTGCCACACAACTCGGCGCACTGGCCGCGGTACACGCCGGGGGTGTCGATCTGCGCCCAGGCCTCGTTGATGAAGCCGGGGATGGCGTCCTGCTTCCAGCCCAGCGCCGGCACCCACCAGGAGTGGATCACGTCATCGGCGGTGATCACGAAGCGGATCTTGACGTCGGTCGGCACCACCAGCGGGTTGTCCACGTCAAGCAGGTAATGCGGATGGTCGGCCGCGGTCACCGTGCGCCCGCTCTGCCGCAGCGCCTCGCTCTTGCGATCCAGGCGGCTGGTGAAAGCCACGCCCTCGCCGAGGTATTCGTACTTCCACATCCACTGGTAGCCGGTCACCTTGATGGTGATTTCGGCATCACGGGTGTCGTACATCTTGACCAGCGAGGAAGTGGCCGGGAACGCAAGGCCGATCAGGATCAGTACCGGGATGGTGGTCCAGATCACCTCGGCCTTGAGGTTGTGGCTGAACTGCGCGGCCACCGCACCGCGCGACTTGCGGAACGCGAACATGGCATAGGCCATCGCCGCGAACACCAGCACGCCGATCACGATGCACACCCACAGCACCCACATGTGGGCGTGGTAGGCGTTGTAGGAGGTCGGCGTCACCCCGCGGCCCATGTTGAGTTGCCAGCGATGCGGATCGGCCGACTGCGCCCATGCCAATACCGGCAGGCAGGCCAATGCCAGCGCGACCGTGATTTTCCTGACCTTGCCTGCAAGTGGCCCCATAGCTGCAATACCCTGGCTGTGTGCAACGGCCCGCCGTCGCGTTTGATTGCATCCGCGGCACGTGCACGCGGACATCGTCCAGCCGATGGTAGCGGGGGGCAGGCAGCAACGGCAAGCATGATTTGCTCAGGGTCAAATCATGAAGCGCAAAACCTGCTAGGCATCGGGCCGGGTTCGGGCGCCGATGGCGACGCCTCGGATGGCGGGCCGCGGCGTACAATCGCGGATCCCTCACCAGCGATCACCGACGTGGGCACCACCCTGCTTGCCGAAGTTCCCCCGACCCCGGATTCGCCCGCGCGCGCGGCGATCACCGCCGCCTGGATCATCGACGAAACCCGTCATGTCGAGGACCTGCTGGCGCAGGCACGGCAGTCCGACGAAGCCGGCCGCGCGATCGCCGCCACCGCCACCGACCTGGTGCGCCGCGTGCGTGCGCGCAGCGCCGACCAGAGCACGGTGGAAGCCTTCATGCGCCAGTACGACCTCGGCAGCGAGGAAGGCGTGCTGATGATGTGCGTGGCCGAGGCGCTGCTGCGCATCCCCGACCAGGACACCGCCGATGCGCTGATCCGCGACAAGCTGGGCGAAGCCAACTGGCGCCGCCACCTGGGGCAGTCCGATTCACTGCTGGTCAACGCCTCCACCTGGGGCCTGCTGCTGACCGGGCGACTGGTGCAGCTCTCCGACGACACCCAGCGCGATGCGCACGGCGCGTTCGCACGCATGGTCGGGCGTCTGGGCGAGCCGGTGATCCGTGCCGCGGTGCGCCAGGCGATGCGCATCATGGGCCACCAGTTCGTGATGGGCCGCAGCATCGGCGAGGCCCTTGCACGCGCGCGCAAGGGACGCAATGCGCGCTACCGCTATTCCTACGACATGCTCGGCGAGGCCGCGCTGACCGCCGCCGATGCCGCGCGCTACCTCGATTCCTACCGCCAAGCGATCGATGCCATCGGCAGCGAAGGGCCGTTCGATGACGTGTTCGCCGCACCGAGCATCTCGGTCAAGCTGTCCGCACTGCATCCGCGTTACGAGCACGCCAAGCGCGAACGCGTGCTGGCCGAGCTCGGCCCGGCATTGCTCGACCTGTCGCGGCTGGCCCGCGGCCATGGCATCGGCCTGACCATCGACGCCGAGGAAACCGAGCGTCTGGAACTGTCGCTCGACCTGATCTTCGAAGTGCTCGGCGATGCTTCACTGCAGGGTTGGGATGGCTTCGGCATCGTGGTCCAGGCCTACCAGAAGCGCGCCCCGTTCGTGATCGATTACATCGCCGCCAAGGCCCGCGAACTTGGCCGGCGCATCCCGGTGCGGCTGGTCAAGGGCGCGTACTGGGATGCCGAGATCAAGCGCGCGCAGGTCGACGGCCAGCGCGGCTACCCGCTGTTCACGCGCAAGCCCAATACCGATGTCAGCTATCAGGCCAACGCGCGCCGCCTGCTGAACAACATCGACGCGATCTACCCGATGTTCGCCACCCACAACGCGCAGACCATCGCCGCGATCCACCACATGGCGCGCGACATGATCGGACCCGCGCGCGAAGGCACGGGCTTCCGCTACGAGTTCCAGAAGCTGCACGGCATGGGCGACGATCTCTACGACGAAGTCATTCCCGCCGACCGCCTCGACGTGCCATGCCGGGTGTACGCCCCGGTCGGCAGCCACGAGGACCTGCTGCCGTATCTGGTGCGCCGGTTGCTGGAGAACGGCGCCAATTCCAGCTTCGTCAACCGCATCACCGATGAAGCGATCCCGGTCGAGGAACTGGTGCGCGACCCGCTGCACACGGTGGCCGGTTTCGAGCAGATTCCCCATCCCCGCATTCCGCTGCCGGTCGAGCTGTACCGCAGCCAACATCAGCCACGAGACAATTCCATGGGCATCAATCTCGCCAACGACGACGAACTGCGCGCACTGGCCGCCGAACTCGACCGCGCCGGCAGCGGCAGCTGGCGCGCCGTACCGCTGGTGCCGGGCGCACGCCCGCAGGGCGAGGCGATCGCGGTGACCAACCCCGCCGACCGCCGCGAGACGGTGGGCCACTGGCAAGCGGCCGACCCCGCCACCGTGGAGCAGGCGCTGGTCAATGCCGTGGCGGCGCAGCCGCAGTGGGATGCCACCGCGGTGGACGCGCGGGCACGCATGCTGGAAGCGGCTGCCGACCTGCTGGAAGCACGCATCGCCCGGTTCATGGCGATGTGCACCAAGGAGGCGGGCAAGACCATCGCCGACGGCGTGGCCGAAGTGCGCGAGGCGGTGGACTTCCTGCGCTATTACGCACTGGAGGCGCGTCGCCAGTTCGCCCTCGACGCGCTGCCCTCGCCCACCGGCGAATCCAATACCCTGCAGCTGGCCGGTCGCGGCGTGTTCGTGTGCATCAGCCCGTGGAACTTCCCGCTGGCGATCTTCATCGGCCAGATCGCCGCGGCGCTGGCCGCCGGCAACAGCGTGATTGCCAAGCCCGCCGAGCAGACCAATCTGATCGCACATGCCGCGGTCGAACTGCTGCACGAAGCCGGCATCCCGCCGCATGTGCTGCAACTGGTGCCGGGTGATGGCGCCAGCGTCGGCGCCACGCTGACCGCGGACCCGCGCGTGGCCGGGGTCTGCTTCACCGGTTCCACCGAAACCGCGCGCGCGATCAACCGCGCGCTGGCGATGCGCGAAAGCGGCCCGATCGCCACACTGATTGCCGAAACCGGCGGCCAGAACGCGATGATCGCCGACTCCTCCTCGCTGCCCGAGCAGGTGGTCAAGGATGCGGTCGGCAGCGCCTTCACCTCCGCCGGCCAGCGCTGCTCGGCCGCACGCGTGCTGCTGGTGCAGGACGACATCGCCGACAAGGTGATCCAGATGCTGGCCGGTGCCATGGCCGAACTGAAGGTGGGCAACCCGGGCGAGCTGTCCACCGACGTCGGCCCGGTGATCGACCACGATGCGTACTGCCTGCTCGACGAACATGCGCAGCGCATGTCCGGCGGCATCGGCCGCCACATCGCCACCACGCCGCTGGGCGAAGGCACCGAACACGGCAATTTCTTCGCCCCGGTGGCGTGGGAGCTGGATTCCATCGACCAGCTCACCCGCGAGAACTTCGGCCCGGCGCTGCACGTGATCCGCTGGAAGGCCGACCAGCTCGACCAGGTGGTCGATGCGATCAACGCCACCGGCTACGGCCTCACCCTCGGCATCCACTCGCGCATCGACGAAACCGTGGAGCGCATCGTGCGCCGCGCCAAGGTCGGCAACATCTACGTCAACCGCAACCAGATCGGCGCGGTGGTCGGGGTGCAGCCGTTCGGCGGCCAGGGCCTGTCCGGCACCGGCCCCAAAGCCGGCGGCCCGCACTACCTGCCGCGCTTCGCCACCGAGAAGACCGTCACCATCAACACCACCGCCGCCGGCGGCAATGCCAGCCTGCTGACGCTGGGCGAGTGACGGCGGCGCTCAACTGAGCGTGCGCCCCGGCCGGCCCTCCGCCGGTACCCGCAGCCCACGAAAAAACCCCGCCGAAGCGGGGTTTTTCGTGCTCCAGCCGTGCTGGCTCAGAAGCGGTAGGTCGCGCCGAGGCCGAACACGTTGGCGCTGCCGCTGAAGCTGCCCTGCAGGCTGGTGTAGCGGCTTTGCGGCGGGTTGGGGTTGATCGGCAGATTGGTGGTGGAGTCCTTGATCGAGACATGGGTGAAGGAGGCATCCACCGACAGGTTCGGCGTGGCCTGCCAGCCCAGACCCAGCGAGTACAGGTTGCGGTTGTTGTCCGGCAGACGCGGGGTGCGGTCGACGTTGTTGGTCGGCGACTCGTCATAGCCCACGCCGGCGCGCAGGGTGAAGCTGTCGCTCAGATCGAACTCGCCACCCAGCGAATAGAACATGGTGTCCTTCCAGTGGAAGTCCTCGCGCGTGGTCGGCTGGAACGGGTTGCTGAAGTCGATGGTGACATTCTGCAGCGAGCTCCAGCCGGTGCGCTGGATGTCGCTGTACAGGCGCACGCGCTCGCCCACACCGACCATCACGCTGAGCGTGTCCACGGTCGGCGTGACCAGACGCGCGCGGCCCTCGGTGTTGACGAAACCGCGGCCCAGCACCATCAGCTGCTGGCGCTGCGCGGGGGTCAGCGGCAGCGCCGGGTTGGTGGCGTTGGCGACGAAGCCCGGCTGCATGCCCTGGAACGCGGCAGGCGTGGTGAAAGTGGCTTCACCGACGAAGTCGTGCTTGATTTCCGAACGGTGCGAATACCCGATGGCGAACTTGTCGTTGGGACGGAATTGCAGGCCGGCCACCCAGCCCAGGCCGTTGTGCGAACCCTCGATGCTGACGTTGCCGTCCGGGATCGCGGCCAGCGCCGGGTTCTGCAGGCCGGCGGCCAGCATCACGCCCAGCGGCAGGTCCTTGCCCAGGGTCACTTCGGCGCGCTCGTAGATCAGGCCGATGCCGGCGGAGAACGCCGGAGTGATCTGCACCGCGGCCGAGAGGTTGAGGTCAACCGTCTTCACGCTGGTCTCGGTGGCGTTGTAGCGGCCGACCCAGCCGTCGTTCCACTCGGTGCCCGAGCCGAACGGCGCGGTGATGCTGGCGCCCAGGGTCAGGCCTTCCAGCGCACCCTTCATCGGCACGATCACGCCCAGCGACGGCACCGCCTTGGGGCTGCCCGGGTTGCCGCCATCGTTGCCGGTGAGCGGGGCGCCCATTGCGGTGAAGCCACCACCGGTGAACTCGGCGGTCAGGTCGATCACGCCCACGCCACCACCGATGATGGTGCTGGTGTTGTTGACCATCGCCGCCGGATTGCCGGACACCACGGCCACGTCATTGGTCGCCACGGCGGTGCCGGAATAGGCGCGACCACCGGCCTTGGTGCTGGTCTCGCGCAGCTGGAAGCCGGAGGCCGCGGCACTGCCGGCCGCGATCACGCCGACGATGGCCAGGGCGAGCGCCGACAGGCGCGCTTGGTGGGAGGCATGCTGCATGGGTATTCTCTCCGTATGCTCGGTATTCGGGTATGGAATCGGTGGCCTGCACAGGATGTCTGCGCGCCAGGATGACCCGGCATACGGCACCGTGTGCACTATATCCTTTTAACCTCGGCATAACATCCTGCGCCGCAACGCGGCAGCGTATGGTCCGCCGCGACATTCACCCGGGAGTCATGCGTGTTCGTCGCCATCCCGCCCCGACAGAAGCCTTCGCCACGCTGGGTCACGCCGATGCTGGTGCTGGCGCTGTGCCTGGCCTTCGGCTGGCTGCAGACCCTGCCTGCCGCGCGCATGCAGGCGGTGCTGGAGGACTGGGGCACGCTGGGCGGGCTAGGCCTGGACAGCCTGCACGGCAGCGATGCAAGCGCCTGGCTGCGCCTGTTCACCACGCTGTTCCTGCATGGCGATTGGGGGCACCTGATCGGCAACCTGGCGTTCCTGATGATCTTCGGCCTGCCGGCCGAGCGGGTGCTGGGGCCGTTGCGGTTCCTGCTCACCTTCCTGCTCGGCGGCGCACTGGCCAACCTCGCCGCGGCGCTGGCATTGCCGGATGACCAGGTGATCATCGGCGCCAGCGGTGCGGTCAGTGCGGTGATCGGCGCGTGGCTGGCGCTGTTCCCGCGCGCGCGACTGGGCGTGGTGTTGCCGCTCGGCCTGTTCCTCGAGTTCGTGCGCGCGCCGGCGGCGCTGCTGATCGGGCTGTGGGCATTGCTGCAGGTGGTGTTTGCCTACGTCGGCCCAAGCTGGGGCCAGGTCGCCTGGATCGCGCATCTGGCCGGCTTCGGCGCTGGTGGCATGTTCGCGCTGCTTTCGCGCCCGGCCATCGCCCGACGCATGCGCCGCGCACGCGGTTACTGAAACCCCGCGAACGTCCCGGCGCCGCGCCTATACTGGCGGCATGGCGAACACGCTCTACCGCATCCAGTTCCAGCAGGGCGACAAGCGCTACACCCTGTATGCGCGCGAAGTGAGCTCGAGCACGATCTGGGGCTTTGTCGACATCGGCGGGCTGGATTGGCCGAATCAGGGCGGCGTGCTGGTGGATCCAGCCGAGGAGCGCCTGCGCGAGGAGTTCGCCGATACCCGCCGCCTGCACCTGCCCATGCATGCACTGATCCGCATCGAGGAGGTCGACCGCCGCGGCCAGGCAGCGATCCACGAGGCCGGTGGTGACAACCGCGTGGTGACGCCGTTTCCGCTGCCCTCGCGCCCGCCGCGCTGAACCATCAATCGCGCGGTGGCGGCGGTACCGGCACCGGCGGCAGTGCGGGTTTGACCGTGACCGGTGGCGGCTTGCTGGCTGCAGGCTGCCGCGCGATGCGCTTGAGCTCGGCCAGCGCCGCCTTGAGCGGGGCCTCGCCGGGCAGGTTCTCGCCGGCATGCTCGCCGGCCATCGGCTCGCCCTCCTCCTCGCCGACCAGATGCCCGCGCAACGCGGCCTCGCGCACTTCCGCCGGTGCCGCGCCCTCCTCGCCATGCAGCACCACATCCGGGCCGATGCCCACGCCCTGGATCGAGCGCCCGCTGGGCGTGTAATAACGCGCGGTGGTCAGCTTGACCGCATCGCCATTGTCCAGCGGCAACAGGGTCTGCACCGAGCCCTTGCCGAAACTGCGGCTGCCGACGATGCGCGCGCGGCCGTGGTCGCGCAGCGCGCCGGCCAGCACTTCGGAGGCACTGGCCGAGCCGGCATCGATCAGCACCACCAGTGCCGCGCCGTCACTGAGGTCGCCACGGGTCGCGCTGTAGCTGGCATCGCCGCCGCGCTGGCGGCCACGGGTGCTGACGATGACACCGTCATCCAGCAGGTCGTCGGCGATCTGCACCGCCGCGTTGAGCAGGCCGCCGGGATTGGCCCGCAGGTCGATCAGCACGCCCTGCAGACGTCCGCCGGCCTGCTGCTTGAGTTCGTCCACACCGCGCGCGAAGTCGTCCGCGGTGCCGGCCTGGAAGCTGGAGATGCGCACATAACCGTAGCCCGGCTCCAGCAGGCGCACGCGCACGCTCTGCAGCTGGATGCGCTCACGCACCAGGGTCACATCGAAGGCACCATCGCGACCCTCGCGATGCACGCTCAGGCGCACGCGGGTACCGGCCTCGCCACGCAAGGGTGCACTGCCATCATCGATGCTGATCGGCTTGCCATCGATGGCGGTGATGAGGTCACCCGAGCGCAGCCCGGCACGGTCGGCCGGTCCACCTTCGATCGGCGCGATCACCTTCAGCACCGGGCCGGGTTCCTGCTGCAGTTGCAGGCCGACCCCCTCGTAGGCACCGGCGGCATCTTGGTTGAAGTCCCGCGCCGCGTCGCGATCGAAATACACGCTGTGCGGATCAAGGTCGAGCAGCAGCCCGCGCAACGCGGCATGCATCAGGCGCTGGTCGTCGACCGGCTCCACGTAGGCTTCGCGGATCGCGTTGTAGACGCTGACGAAACGACGGATCTCGGCCAGCGGCACCTGCCGTCCGGGGCTTTCCGTCGCAGCGTCGGCGGCCTGCTCAGCAGCGGCGGGCGCCTCGTCCTGCGCTGGCTCCGCAGGTGCCCCCCGTGCAGGCACGGGCGGGCGCTCTTGCGCATGCAGGGCGAACGGCGCGGCCAGCAGGGACAGCAGCAGGGGCAATGCGGACACGCGCATCAAGCAACTCCGGCAACAGGAACGGACATGTCCCGGATTATGCGCGAAGCCCGTGCCATGCAGGCCGGCGGCCGGCGGATGTTCAGGCCGGATGAATCGCGCCGAGCACGCGCGGGCCGGCTGCGCCGGTGACCGTGGCGATGTTGCCGGGCAGGCCGAGCAGGGTCTGTCGCGCCAGCCAGGCAAAACCCATCGCCTCGACATGATCCGGGTCGATGCCGTGTTCGGCAGTTGAGGCGACCTCGATCCCCGGCAGCGCCTCGCGCAGCGCCTGCATCAGCACCGGGTTGCGCACGCCGCCGCCACATACCAGCAGGCGCCGGGTGTCGGCCTGGGTGGCCAGCAGCGCATCGGCAACGGTGCGCGCGGTGAAGGTGCGCAGGGTGGCCTGCACGTCCACCGGCTCTTCGTCGCCAGCCAGACGCGCTGCCAGCCAGTCGCGCTGGAAATGCTCGCGACCACTGCTCTTGGGTGGCGCCGCGGCCAGCCACGGGTCATCCAGCAGGCGCTCGAGCAAATCCGCGTCCGGCGTGCCGGTGGCGCCCCAGGCGCCTTCCTCGTCCCAGGCACGCCCGGTGTGCTCATGGCACCACAGATCCATCAACGCATTTGCCGGGCCGGTATCGAAACCGCGTACCGCGCCGGTGGGCGGCAGCAGGGTGAGGTTGGCGATGCCACCGAGGTTGAGCACCGCGCGTGCTTCGGCCGGATCATGCAGCAGCGCATGGTGCATCGCCGGCAGCAGCGGCGCGCCCTGGCCGGCCGCGGCGATGTCACGGCGACGGAAGTCGGCGATGGTGGTGATGCCGGTACGTTCGGCAATGCGTGCCGGATCGCCGATCTGCAACGAGAAGGGGTGCCGCTCGTTCGGCCGGTGGCGCACGGTCTGCCCGTGCGAGCCGAGCGCGGCGATGCGTTGCGGCGCGATGCCGGCTTCGGCCAGCACTGCCAATGCGGCATCGGCGAAGGCTTCGCCGACCTGTGCATCGAGCACGCCCAGCTCGTCCAGCGAATCCAGCGCCCCGCCCTGACCGAGCCAGACCAGACGTGCGCGCACCTCCGGCTGCCACGGCAGGGTGCGTGCGGCGATCAGTTCAGCCTGCAACGGCGCATCGCCCTCGACACCATGGCCACCGGCGAAGCGCACGATCGCGGCATCGATGCCGTCGGCGCTGGTGCCGGACATCAGCCCGAGGTAGAGGTCACTCGTGGGACGCATCGTCACAGTGTGCCGCAGAAAGCGAAACGCCGGCACATGGCCGGCGTTTGCGGATCCGGGCAGCCGGCTCAACCGCGCTTGCCGCCGGTCTTGTCCGCGCTTGCGGCGTCGGCCAGGCGTGGATCGTCCTCGCCCTGGAACACGATGTTCTCCACTTCGCGGATCTTGGCCAGCGCACGCCGGGTCTCGCCCTTGAACTCGGCCAGCAGCGCGCCGGTCAATGGCGCCGGCGGCGGCAGCGTCATCGACAGCGGATTGCGGTGCACGCCGTTGACGCGGAATTCGTAATGCAGGTGCGGCCCGGTGGACATGCCGGTGCTGCCGACATAGCCGATCACCGTGCCCTGGTTGATGCGCTGGCCGACGCGGATGTTGCCGAAGCGCGACATGTGCGCATAGAAGGTAGTGCGGCCCTGGCCGTGGTCGAGTTCGACCGCGCGCCCGTAACCGCCATGCCAGCCCACCGATTTCACCCGCGCATCGCCGGCGGCCATGATCGGCGTACCGGTGCGCGCCGCGTAGTCCACGCCCTTGTGCATGCGCATCGAGCCGAGCACCGGATGGCGGCGGCCACCGAAACCGGAAGTCAGCCGCGCATACGGGATCGGCATGCGGATGAAGGGACGCTCCAGCGAGCGGCCATCGGCGGTGAAATAGCTGCGCTTGCCGTTGCGCTCGAACAGGAAGCCGCTGTAGAGCTTGCCGTCGGCGGTGATGGTGGCAGCCAGCACCGGCCCGGTCTTGACCAGCTTGCCGTCCTTCCAAGTCTGGTCGACGACCACGCTGAAGCGGTCGTCGGCGTCGAGATCGGAGCGGAAGTCGATGTCGTACTTGAAGATGTCGTCGGTCAGTTCTTTCAGATTCTGCTGGGTCAGGCCGACCTTGCGCGCCGACTTGAACAGCGAGTCCCCGACCTTGCCGGTCAGCACCACGGTGCGCACATCGACCTGCTGCGGCACCGGCGTTTCCTTGATGACATCACCGGTCAGGTCCAGTTCGACCTTCTCGCCCAGGCGCGTGTAGCGGAACGCACGCAGCGCGCCACCGGGTGGCAGGTCGAAGGCCAGTTCCGCGCCCGGACGCAGGCGGCGCATCTCCATGTTGACGCCGGGATACTTCAGCAGGCGGGCGAGATCGGCCTTGGGGATTTCCAGTTGCTCGAAGATCGCCGAGGCGGTTTCGCCCTCGCGCACGTTGATGATGTGCCAGCTGTCGCCCTTGCGGCTGTCGGCGGCGGGCGCATGCAGCGGGCCGATATGCGGCAGCGGCAACGCCAGCGAGGCGCGCGGCGCATGGCCGGGTGCGGTGAGTGCCTGATCCAGCCCCGGCACCAGCGTGCCAAGCAGGGCGAGGATGCTGGCGAACAGGCCCGCATGCGCCCAGTCGCGCCGGGTCCAGTTGCCGTTGAAGCCGCGCGAGACGCGGCGGGTCACGTAGCGCTTGAGCGCTTTGGCACGCAATTCGCGCAGGCGCCGTTGATGCGCCGCGTCGGTGTCAGGAGCACTCATTCAGCGATCTCCCCGCTATGTGATGACCGGATCAACGCGGTAAAATAAGCGCATCAGCTCCATGCGTCAAACCCTTGATCCTGTTGAAGTTTTTGACTCGGTCACGATTTAACGCAATATTTACGCTTCATTTTTCGCCTGTCCCCCATTCAGGAAATGCCCGTGTCCGATGCATATGCCGCCGATGCCCTTGCACTGATTGCCCGTGGCAGCGACGAGCTGCTCAAGCGCGAGGAGTTGCAGACGCGGCTGGCCGAAGGCCGCCCGTTGCGGGTCAAGGCCGGCTTCGACCCGACCGCGCCGGACCTGCACCTGGGCCATACCGTGCTGCTGAACAAGCTGCGCCAGTTCCAGGACTTGGGCCATCAAGTGATTTTCCTGATCGGCGATTTCACCGGCATGATCGGCGACCCCAGCGGCAAGAGCACCACACGCAAGCCGCTGACCCGCGAGGACGTGCTGGCCAACGCCAAGACCTATGCCGACCAGGTGTTCAAGGTGCTCGATGAGGCGCGCACCGAAGTGCGCTTCAATTCCGAATGGTTCGGCCGCATGAGTGCCGCGGACATGATCCGCCTGGCCGGCCAGCACACCGTGGCGCGGATGCTCGAGCGCGACGACTTCGCCAAGCGCTACGCCGCGCAGCAGCCGATCGCGATCCACGAATTCCTCTACCCGCTGGTGCAGGGCTACGACTCGGTGGCGCTCGAAGCCGATGTCGAACTGGGTGGCACCGACCAGAAGTTCAACCTGCTGATGGGCCGCGGCCTGCAGGAAACGCACGGCATGAAACCGCAGGTGGTGCTGACGATGCCGCTCCTGGAAGGCATCGACGGCGTGCAGAAAATGTCCAAGTCGCTGGGCAATTACATCGGCATCGACGAGCCGGCGATCGACATCGTCACCAAGACCATGAAGATCGGCGATGCGCTGATGTGGAAGTGGATCGAGCTGCTCAGCTTCGACATCTCCATCGACGAGGCCGCGCGCCTGCGTGCCGAGGTCGAGGCCGGCCAGCACAACCCGCGCGACATCAAGCTGCGCCTGGCGCGCGAACTGGCCGCGCGCTTCCACGACGCCAGCGCCGCCGAGACCGCGATCGCCGGCTGGCATGCCGCGGTACGCGGCGAAGGCGACATCGGCCAGCTGCCGCTGCAGCAGGTGACGGTGCCGGCCGAGGGCCTGCGCATTGCCGCGCTGCTGACCGCGGCCGGGATCACGCCGAGCAATTCCGAAGCCAACCGCAAGCTCAAGGAACGCGCGGTGCGCGTGGACGGCGAGGTGTTCGAGGACGCCGCGCGGTTGTTCATGCCCGGCTTCGAAGGCGTGCTGGCGGTGGGCAAGCGCAACTTCGCGCGGGTGCGCCTCGCTGCAGGCTGATTGCGGACCGGTCGCGCCGGCACTTATCCGCTGTCGCCGCGCTTGCGGCGTGGTGCCGGTTTCGGTTTCTTCGGCTTGGCTGCCGGCAACACCGCGGCACTTTCCAGAAACACCCGGCGCAGCGCGTCGGCGTCGTCCAGCAACTCATCGGCGACCGGATAGTCCTTCGCGCCCGGATAAGGCGGCTGCTGCGGCAACTGCGGATGCAGCCGCGCCACCGCCGCGTTGGGCTTGATCAGGATGCGGTTGTCGCAGACAAAGCCGACCACCTTGCCGTCCACGTACAAGGCGTATTCGCCGAACATCCGGCGCCACGAAAAGCGCTCGCCCAGCGCCAGCTGCTCGCTGAGGTACTCGACGAAGCCCGCGTCGCTGGCCATGCGTCCGGCTCGCTGCTCAGGCGACCTGCAGCACCGCCATCACCAGCAGTGCGATCACGCAGACGAACCCGGCAAACCACACCAGGCTGCGCAGGTTGGACTTGTTGCCGACGTAGAACACGCCATGCAGCACGCGCATGACGACGAAGACAGCGGCCAGCCAGCCGATGCGCTGCGCATCGACACCGGCCAGCTGCGCCATCAGCACCGCCGCGGCAAACGCCGGAAAGGCCTCGAACGCGTTTTTCTGCGCCGCATCGGCGCGGCGCACACGCGGGTTGTCCTGCTGTTCCAGCCACAGGCGTGGCTCGCGGTTGTCGAAACGGCCACTGCCGCCCTGCTTGGCGACGACGGTCCAGACATAGGGCAGGAAGGCGGCGATCAGCACGCAGGCATAGGCGAGAGTCATGGCGACATCCAAAGGAGGCGATGCCGGCATCATGCCGCACTCGCCGCCGCTGCGTGCACATGCGTGCGTGTGCGCGGGCGCATACGCAGCGGCCCCGGATCGCTCCGGGGCCGTGCGCTGCCATCACATGCAGGATATTGCTCAGGGCTGCTCGGCCCGCGCCTGCATCATTTCGTCGCGCCTGGCGCGGAACGCGCTGCTCGGGCGCCAGTTCGGCCATGAACCATCGTTCGCCACCACGTTGCCGACCTGGTACAGCGCCTGCAGGTCCTCGATGATGCCGTCGAGCTTCCAGCTGGCGTCGAACTCGTCCGCCGGCTTGTGGTAGCGGTCGCGGCGGTAGGCGTCCTCGGCGGCCTGGCCGGCGGCCTTGCCGCCATCGAGCAGGTCATCGCCGCCCTTGGCGTACAGCGCCGGCACCCCGGCCTTGGCGAAGTTGAAATGGTCGGAACGGAAGTAGAAGCCGTCCTGCGGCGTCGCCTCCTCGCTGATGACGCGGTTCTGCGGCTTCAGCGCTTCGGCCAGCAGATCCTCCAGCTCGGAGTTACCCATCCCGACCACGGTCATGTTGCGCGAGCGCCCGCCCACCGGCATCGCATCCATGTTGATCACCGCCACGGTGCGATCCATCGGGATCGCCGGGTGCGCCACGTAGTACTTGGAACCGAGCAGGCCCGACTCTTCCAGCGTCACCGCGAGGAACACGATCGAACGCTTCGGCCTGGACTCGGCATGCGCGAACTTCTCGGCGATCTCGATCACGCCGGCCACGCCGGTCGCGTTGTCCACCGCGCCGTTGTAGATCTGGTCGCCCTCGCCCTCGTGCTTGCCCAAGTGATCCCAGTGCGCCATGTACACCAGCGCCTCGTCCGGCGCTTCGCTGCCGCGCAGGATGCCGACCACGTTGCGCGAGGACTTCTCCTCGGTCGTGGTCTTGAGATCCAGCGACAGGCGGGCCTTCAACGGCACCGCCTTGAAGCCGCGCTTGCCGGCGGCTTCGCGCAGTGCGTCGAGGTCGTGGCCGAGGTCGGCGAACAGCTGCTTGGCCACCTCGCCGGTGATCCAGCCCTGCGCCGGCAGGCGCGGATCGGGATCGTCCTTGGCCAGCAGGTCGTACTGCGGGCCGGACCAGGAGTTCTTCACCACGCCCCAGCCATACGAGGCGCCGGCCTCGTCATGGATGATCAGCGCCGCCGCGGCGCCCTTGCGCGCGGCCTCCTCGAACTTGTAGGTCCAGCGACCGTAATAGGTCATGCGCTTGCCTTCGAACAGGCTGTCGTCATCGCTGCGGAAGCCGGGGTCGTTGACGAACATGACCACGGTCTTGCCCTTGACATCGATGCCGGCGTAGTCGTTCCAGTTCTGCTCCGGCGCATCCACGCCGTAGCCGATGAACACCAGTTCGCTGTCCTCGAGCTTGATTTCATTGCGGCCGGTACGGGTGCCGATGACCATGTCATCGCCGAACTTGAGCTCGCGCGGAGTGCCATCCACGTCCAGCTTCAGCGTGGTCGCCGGGTCGGCCTCGCTGACCATCATCGGCACGGTCTGGAACCAGTCGCCCTGATTGCCCGGCTCCAGGCCGATGCGCTGGAACTGCGCCTTGATGTATTCGACGCTCTTCTCGCCACCGGGTGTGCCCGGACCACGGCCCTCGAAGTCGTCCGAGGCCAGCGCCTTGACCAGCTCGGCGTAGTCCGCTTCGTTGATGTCGGCATCGAAGGCGTGCGTGGAAGCGCCGCCGGCGCCGGCCTCGACCGTGGCGGGTGTGGCATCGGCGGCGGGCTCGCCCGGCGTGCACGCGGCAATCGAGCCCGCGGCCAGCAAGGCGAGGAACAAACTGGGGTGACGCATCGGAACCTCCGGAAAGCGACGGAAAGTCCCGATCATAGGCGCAAACCCGACTTCAGTGCCTGGGTGCGGTGCGGGTGCTGTAGCGCTCCACGGTGGCGCCACTGACCGTGCCGATGCGCGCGCTGTCATGCACCAGCAGCCGGACTTCGTGCTCGAAGCGCAGCGGGCCGTGCACCACGGCATCCGGCCCGATCACGATGCGCGGGATGCGCTGCATGCCGCCGACACTGACCCGGCCATTGTTGATGCTGACACCGAAGCCGCGGCTGCTGATGCGGTCGGGCTTGCGCACGGTGAGCCCGCCGCGCACCTCGGAACCCACACCGACGGTGACATTGCCGGTCCAGGTCAGCACATCGCCATCGACCCGGGTCGCGACCAGGCCAATGTCGCCGCTGACGGTTTGCACCCCGCCGCGCACATGCCCGCCGCGGTCGATGAAGATCTCGCCGCTGACCGTCTTCGCCGCACCCAGCTGCGCCTGCCCGCCATAACGGATATCGCCGCTGGTGCTGGTCGCGTTGCCGCTGCGCGCGCCGGCGCCGAACTTGATGTCGCCACTGGTGCTGCTCACCTCACCCAGTTGCACGCCGCGCTCGCCTTCGATGTCGCCGCTGACGCTGCGGCTGTCGCCGGCCACCGCGCCTTCTTCCAGCTCGATGTCGCCGCTGACGGTCTTCAACGTGGCGGCGCGTGCACGTGCACCCAGCTCGATGTCGCCACTGACCGTTTCCACTGCCCCGACAATGGCACCGGCACGCAGGGTGATGTCGCCGCTGACCGTTTTCAGCGCGCCACCGCGCTGGCCGGCGGCGATCTCGATGTCCTCGGCGACCTTGTTCAGGTTCTGCTGCGCCAGCGCCGGAGCGGCGGCCAGCGTCAGGGCGAGGGCAAGGCACAACGGATGCATCGTCTTCATCGCACGGTTCCTTCAGGGCGTGCGGACTACAATTCCACACTCCGCGCCCTTGCGCATGCGCCACAAGTCACTGGTTCCCGTCCATGTCGCACGTCCCTGCCCGCCCCAAGCCCGTGGTGCTCCTGATCCTTGATGGCTGGGGCCATCGCGAGGATCCGCGCGACAACGCGCTGGCACTGGCCCAGATCCCGAACTGGCGGCGGCTGTGGGCCGAACACCCGCACACGCTGATCCATACCGAGGGCCGCCACGTCGGCCTGCCCGATGGGCAGATGGGCAATTCCGAGGTCGGCCACATGAACCTCGGTGCCGGGCGCATCGTGTACCAGGACCTGACCCGCATCGATGCCGCGATCGAGGACGGCTCGTTCTTCGACAATGCGGCGCTGGTCGCGGCCTGCAGCGCGGCCAGGGACGGCGGCGGCACCCTGCACCTGATGGGCCTGCTCTCGCCCGGTGGCGTGCACAGCCACGAGCGCCACCTGTTCGCGATGCTGCGGCTGGCCGCACGCCTGGGCGTGCCGCGCGTCGCGGTGCATGCCTTCCTCGACGGCCGCGACACCCCGCCGCGTTCGGCGCAGGCGAGCCTGGAAGCGCTGCAGGCGCTGTGCGACGAGCTCGGCAATGCGCGCATCGCCAGCCTCGCCGGACGTTATTACGCGATGGACCGCGACCAGCGCTGGGAGCGCGTGCAGGCGGCATGGGAAGCGATGGTCGAAGCCCACGCGGCGCATGCCGCCGCGACCGCGCTCGACGCCCTGCAGGCCGCCTACGCGCGCGATGAGAACGACGAATTCGTGCAGCCCACGCTGATCGCCGGCGGCGCACGCTTCGAGGATGGCGATGCCGCGGTGCTGATGAACTTCCGCGCCGACCGTGCGCGCCAGCTCGCCGCCGCCTTCGTGCAACCGGACTTCGACGGGTTTGCCGCGCGCAGGCCGCAGCTGCGCAGCTTCGTCTGCCTCACCGAATACGATGCGCGCCTGCCGGCGACGCTGGCCTTCCCGCCCGAAGACCTCGCCAACACCCTGGGTGAAGTGCTCGCCGCGCATGGCCTGCGCCAGTTGCGCATCGCCGAAACCGAAAAGTACGCACACGTCACCTTCTTCTTCAGCGGTGGCCGCGAGGACCTGTACCCCGGCGAGGAGCGCGTGCTGATCCCCAGTCCCAAGGTCGCCACCTACGACCTGCAGCCGGAAATGAGTTGCCCGGAACTGACCGCGAAGCTGGTCGCGGCAATCGGCGAACATGCCTTCGACGTGATCATCTGCAACATCGCCAACCCGGACATGGTCGGACATACCGGGGTGCTGGCCGCCGCGATCAAGGCCGCCGAAGCAGTCGATCAGGCGCTGGGCGAAATCGGCGCCGCGGTGCAGGCGGCCGGCGGTGCGATGCTGGTCACCGCCGACCACGGCAATCTGGAAATGATGCGCGACCCGGACACCGGGCAACCGCATACCGCGCACACCGTCGGCCCGGTGCCGCTGGTGTACCTCGGTGATCGCGCCGAGGTGCAGCTGCGTGCCGGCGGCGCACTGCGCGACGTCGCGCCCACCCTGCTCGACCTGCTCGGCATCGAGCCGCCCGCGCAGATGAGCGGACGCAGCCTGCTGCGCGCATGAAGCCCGCGCCGCGCGCCCTGGCTGCCTGCCTCGCACTGGCTCTGGTGGCGGTGGCCGGCAAGGCGCAGGACACCGGCGAAACCGAGCGCAAGCTGCGCGAGCTGCGCAAGGAGCTGCGCCAGATCGGCAGCGAGCGGCGCAAGCTGGAAGGCGAGCGTGGTGCGGCCACCCGAGCGGTACGCGATGCCGATGAAACCGTGGCGCGCAGTGCACGCGCGCTGGCCGAAACGCGCAACGCGATCGATGCACAGCAGGCGCGACTGACGCAGCTGCAGACACAGCGCCGCGAACTGCAGACACGCCTTGCCGGCCAGCGTGAGGAACTGGCGCGACTGGTGCGCGCTGCCTATCTCGTCGGCAGCGATGCGCCGCTCAAGGTGCTGCTGTCGCAAGACCAGGTCGCACGCGGCAACCGCGACTTGGTGCTGTACGGCGCACTGCAACGCGACCGCGCACGGCGCATCCGCGAAATCGGCGGCCAGCTGGCGGAACTGACCACGCTGGAGGAGGAGATCACCCGGGAGCGCACGCAACTGGCGCAGGCGCAGCAGCGCCAGCAGCAGGAGTTGGCCGAGCTTGAACGCCAGCGTCAGGAGCGCGGCAAGGTGCTGGCGCAGGTGGACGCACAGTACAAGGACAAGGCCAGCCGCGAGAAGGCACTGGGCCAGGATGCGCGCGCACTGGAACGGGTGCTGGCGCAACTGCGCGCGGCCGCCGCGCGTGCCGAACGCGAACGCCGCGCCGCCGCCGAACGCGCCCGACGCGAGCAGGCCGCGCGCGAGCGTGCCGCACGCAACAATGGGGCAGCCCCGGCAGCGTCCACCCCGGCGCCACGTGTTGCGCGTGCGGCACCGGTCGCGGTCGGCGGTGCCGGCTGGCCGCTGAGTGGCAGCCTGCTGGCCGGCTTCGGCGGCACCATGCCCGACGGCAGCGCCAGCAGTGGCCTGTTGATCGCCGCCGCTGCCGGCGCGCCGGTGCGTGCGGTGGCCGACGGCCAGGTGGTGTTTGCCGAATGGATGAGCGGCTACGGCCTGCTCGCCATCGTCGACCATGGCAACGGCTACATGAGCCTGTACGCGCACAACGACGCGCTGATGAAGGATGTCGGCGCCACGGTCAAGCGTGGCGACGTGCTCGGCAGCGTCGGCAATTCCGGCGGCCAGGGCCAGCCGGCGCTGTATTTCGAACTGCGCCGCGCCGGCAAGCCGGTCAATCCTTCGGTATGGCTGAAGCGCTGAAGCGCGCTCAGCTGCGGGTCGCCGGTACCTCGCCACCCAGCGCCACCCGCGGTCGCAGCCAGAAGAACAGCAGCAGCGCCGGCACGATCAGCACCACGGTGAGGATGAAATACAGGCTGTAGCCGAGTGCGATTTCCGACAACTGGGTCTGCACGCCAAAGCGCTGCATCAGCCGCCCGCCAAGGCCGCCGACGCTCTCCACGATCCAGCCCGAACCGGCGCCCAGCAGCTTGCCGGGCAGGGTGATCAGCGAGGAAAACAGCGCGTACTGGGTGGCGGTGTAGCGCTGGTTGACCAGCGCCGACAAGTAGGCCACCGCGGCGGTGCCGAGGAAGCCCTGGGCGAAGTTCTCGCCGGAAATCACCAGGGTCAGCATCGGCACGCTGCCGTTGTGGCCGATCAGCAAGAGGTACAGCAGGTTGCTGAGCGCACCCATCACGATCGCCGCCAGCAGGCTGCGCTGGATGCCCCAGCGCGCCACCGCGACGCCACCGGCGAACGCGCCAACGATGCCGATCCAGATGCCGTAGACCTTGGTCACCGCCGCGATCTGGGTCAGCGAAAAACCCTGATCCAGATAGAACGGGCCCATCAGCCCGCCAACCATCGCCTGGTCGGAAATCTTGAACAGCAGGATGAAGGCCAGCAGCGCCACCGCCACGCGGGTGCCGAAGCGACGGAAGAAGTCGGCGAACGGCTCGACCACGCCTTCGCGCAGCCCTTGCTTCCAGTCCTGGGCGCGCTCGCGCAACAGCGCCGGCTCACGCGCCAGCAGATTGGCCAGCAGCGGGATCAGCATGAACACGGCCATCGCCTGATATACCCGCGCCCAGGCCATGTGCACGCCGACCAGCCGCGCCAGCCAGTCTGCCAGCAGCAGCGCCACCGCGCCGGTGACGATCAGCGCGATGCGATAGCCCAGCGAATACACCGCCACCAGCGCGCCCTGTGCCTCGGGCGGCGCGATCTCGATGCGATAGGCATCCACCGCGATGTCCAGCGTGGCCCCGGCCAGCGCCACCAGCAGCACCAGCGGCACGAACCATTGCAGCCGTGCCGGGGTCAGCAGCGACATCGCCAGCAGCCCGCCGATCACCAGCAACTGCGCCAGCAGGATCCAGCTGCGGCGCTGGCCCAGCCGCGCCAGCAGCGGCAGCCGCCAGCGATCCACCAGCGGCGCCCACAGGAACTTCAGCGAATAGGCCATGCCGGCGCTGGCGATCAGGGTGATGTCGCGCAGCACCAGGTTTTCCTGGCGCAGCCAGTAGGCCAGGGTGCCGGCCACCAGCAAAAACGGCAGCCCCGAGGCGAAGCCGAAGAAGAACATCGTCCACGAGGACGGATGGGTGAACGCCTCCCATACGGAAGGCTTGCGGGCGGGGGCTGCGGACATGGATGGCCTTTGCGGAAACCTCCGGCATCCTAGCCGACGCCCTCCACGCCGCGCATCCGTCACCTCACGACGCGGTGTGGTGTTCGGTCAGGTCGTACTCGACCAAATAAGGCGCATGGTCGGAGAACTTCGGCTCGGGGAAGATCTCGACGTGGCGGATACGCTCGGCCAGCGCCGGCGTCACCAGCTGGTAGTCGATGCGCCAACCGACGTTGTTGGCCCGCGCCTGTCCGCGCTGGCTCCACCACGTGTATTCCACCGCATCCGGGCGTGCCACGCGGAAGCTGTCCTTCCAGCCGCCGCGCGCCGGCTGGCACAGGCCGTCATGGCAGTCGTCGTCGATCATCCCCGACAGCCAGGCGCGCTCGTGCGGCAGGCAGCCGGAGTTCTTCTGGTTGCCACTCCAATTCTTGATGTCGTTGCGCGAACGCACGATGTTCCAGTCGCCGCACAACACGTAGTCGCGCCCACTGGCCAGCCACTGCTCGAGGATCGGCCGCAACCAGGCCATCACCTCCTCCTTGATGCCCTGGCGCGTCTCGCCCGAACTGCCGGACGGGATGTAGAAGCTGACCACCGACAGATTGCCGAAGCGCGCTTCGATGTAACGGCCTTCCTCGTCGAAATCCTCGCGCCCGAGCGCGGTGCGCACTTCGTCCGGCTCGCGCCGGCTGTAGATCGCCACCCCGCTGTAGCCCTTCTTCACCGTGGAGTCGCGGAAATACGCGTGATAACCCTCGGGCAGATAGTCGCTGACACGCAGCTGGTGTTCCTGCGCCTTGGTTTCCTGCACGCACAGGATGTCGATGTCCTGTGCAGCGAACCACTCGAAGAAGCCCTTGCGGGTGGCCGAACGCAGGCCGTTGGCGTTGAAGCTGAGGATGCGCATCGGCGCCTCGTCGACGGAATCGGGCGGCCAGCATGCAGGGCGTGCGCGGCGATGTCCAACCGCGGCTGCGACGCTGGCCGGTTTCGGCGAAAATGGCACCAATCCCCACGAGTCCGGCGCATGAGCGACCACCGCACCCGCTTCCTCGATGCCGCGCTGCGCGCCGACGCCCTGCGCTTTGGCGAGTTCACCCTGAAGTCCGGGCGCGTCAGCCCGTACTTCTTCAACGCCGGGCGCTTCGATTCCGGTGCCGCGCTGGCCACGCTGGGGCGCTGCTATGCCGATGCGGTCGCTGCCGCCGGGCTCGAATTCGACCTGCTGTTCGGCCCCGCGTACAAGGGCATCCCGCTGGCCACCGCGATGGCCTGTGCACTGGCCGGCGATGGCCGCGACCTGCCGCTGGCCTTCAACCGCAAGGAAGCCAAGGCGCATGGCGAAGGCGGGCAGCTGATCGGTGCGCCGCTGGCCGGGCGCCGGGTGCTGATCGTCGATGACGTGATCACCGCCGGCACCGCGATCCGCGAAGCGCTGGCCCTGATCGCCGAGGCCGGCGGCGTGCCCGCGGGGATCGTGATCGGCCTTGACCGCCAGGAGGTCGTGCGCGAGGACGACCCGCGCTCGGCCGCGCGCGCAGTCGCCGAAGAACACGACATCCCGGTGGTCGCGGTCGCCACGCTGGGCGACCTGCTCGATTTCACGGCACAATCGGAACAGCTTGCCGGCCAGCGTGCGGCACTCGCCGACTATCGCCACCGTTACGGCGCACGCTCGACCTGACATCCTTCGATCCTCCCGCCTGGAGCCCGCCATGTCCCGCCTGTTGTCGTTCGCCACCCTCGCCCTGCTCATCGCAGGCGGCAGCGCGCTGGCCCAGGACAAGGCCGCGAAGAAGCTGTATTGCTGGGACGAGAACGGCCGCCGCGTGTGCGGTGATGCATTGCCGGCCTCGGCGGTGGACAGTGCACGCACCGAGATCAGTGCGCGCAGCGGCCTGCCGGGCGCGCACATCGGGCGCGCACCGACCGCCGCCGAGCGTGCCGCGCTGGCCGAACAGGCCGAAGCCGAACGCCTGCGCCGGGAGCAGGCCGCCGCCGAGGCGCGGCGCGACCTCGCGCTGGCCGAATCCTACGAATCCGAGGATGCGCTGCGTCAGGCCTACCGCATCCGTTACGAGCTGGTCGACGAAGGTCTGAAGACCTCCAAAATGGCGATCGACAACCAGCAACGCAGCCTGCTGCGACTGTTGCAGGCGGCGGCCGATGCCGAGCTCAAGGGCGGCAAGGTGCCCGACAGGCTGGCGCAGAACGTGTTGACGCAGCGCGCCTCGGTGCTCGATGCGCGGCGTGCGCATGCGCTGCAGCAGGCCGAACGCGTCGCACTGGACCGGCAACTGGCCGAGGCCATCACGCGCTACCGCAAGGCGCGTGGCCTTGATGCAGCCGACGAGGCCGCGCCGCCGGCATCCGCGGCGCGGCCCTGAGCCGGGCTCAGAACGGCAGTTCCAGTCCCGGCTCCAGCGCCAGCAGGCGCTCGCGGAAGGCCGTCTGGATGCGCGTCAGCGCGGCCACGTCATCCGCCTCGAAACGCAGCACCAGCACTGGCGTGGTGTTGGAAGCACGCACCAGGCCCCAGCCATCGGGCCAGTCCGCGCGCAAGCCGTCGATGGTGGTCGAGCGCGCATCGGCGAAATCGCCTTCGGCAACGAAGCGCTCGATGAACGCATGCGGCTCCGGCACCGGGATCTTCAGCTCCGGGGTGCTCACGCCTTCGGGGATGGCGGCGAACACCGCATCCGCGCCTTCCTCGCGCGCGGCGAGGATTTCCAGCAGCCGCGCGGCGGAATAGATGCCGTCATCGAAGCCGAACCAGCGCTCGGCGAAGAAGAAGTGCCCGCTCATCTCGCCGGCCAGTTCGGCACCGGTCTCGCGCATGCGTGCCTTGATCAGCGAGTGGCCGGTCTTCCACATCTCCGGGCTGCCGGCATGGCGCATGATCCAGCCATGCAGTGCGCCGCTGCACTTCACGTCATACACGATCACTGCGCCGGGCTGGCGCTCCAGCACGTCGGCGGCGAACAACATCAGCAGGCGGTCGGGGAAGATGTTGCTGCCGGCCGGGGTGATCACCCCCAGGCGGTCGCCGTCGCCATCGAAAGCCAGGCCGATGTCGGCCCCGGTCGAAACCACCATGCGCCGCAGGTCGGCGAGGTTGGCCGGTTCGCTGGGATCGGGATGGTGGTTGGGGAAGGTGCCGTCGATTTCGCAGTAAAGCTCGGTAACCTCGGCGCCGATCGCCTGCAGCACGCGCGGACCGAGCTCACCGGCGGCGCCGTTGCCCGCATCCACCACCACCTTCAGCGGACGCGCCAGGCGAATGTCCGAGGCGACGCGTTGCACGTAGTCTTCGCTCACGTCGCGCTGGCTCAGCGCGCCGGGTTGCGCTGCGCGGTGCAGGTCATCCTCGACGATGCGCCGGTGCAGGTCGACGATGGCATCGCCGGACAGGGTTTCACCGCCGACCACGATCTTGAAGCCGTTGTAATCGGGCGGGTTGTGGCTGCCGGTGACCGCCACGCAGGAACCGGCCTCGTCCTGGGCCGCAGCGAAATACACCAGGGGCGTCGGTGCAAGGCCGATGTCGACCACCTCGCGGCCGCTCTCGCGCAAGCCCGCGATCAGCGCGCCGGCCATCTCCGGGCCGGACAGGCGGCCATCACGGCCGACCACGATGTGGCGCAGGCCTTTCGAGTGCATCACGCTGCCGATGGCCAGGCCGATCGCACGCGCCACGTCGGCGTTCAGGCTTTCCCCGACCACGCCGCGGATGTCGTAGGCACGGAAAATGCCGCGGTCGAGCGCGGGTGCACTCGGCACGGGCACGGGCGTGACCGCGGCTTCGGCGGCGGCGGCCGGTGGCGCCGGCACGTCATCGGGCAACAGCGGCGGTGGCGGCACCGCGTGGCCGATGGCGTCGGCAAGCGTGGGCTCATCGTCGACCTGCTGCGTTGGCGCCGTGCGACGCAGCCGCGGCCACAACAGCACCAGCACCGCCATCAGCAGCAGCAACGCGCCGGCGGCAAGCGCGGGAATGGCACCCAGCCCGAACGGCCCCGGCAATATGCGTGGGCCACTGGCCAGCACGCGCAACTCACTGCCGGCCACCTTGGCGGCGCCGCCTTCGGCGACACCGACCAGGCCGGCATCGCCTTTTTCCAGCACCGTGGCGGTGCCTTGGCGCAGCGCCAGATAACCATTGCCGGGGTCGATGCTGTCGAACGCACCCTGCAATGGCTGCAACGGCCAGGCCACGATGCCGACATGCTCTTCGCCCAGCGCTACCGCGCCAAACAGGGCATTGCCCTTGCCGCCACGCGCCACGCGCAGCGCCGGCTCGCCTTCGGCCAGCGCCTGCTCGGCCAGCGCCAGCGCGCCATAACCGGTTTCGGGCAGGCCGGCATAGGCGGCCTCCAGGTCCGCCGCCAGCACGCGGGTCTCAAGTGCGCCCGTGGCCGCGGCGGCGAAGGCATCGGTCAGTGCCTGCGCATCACCGGCCTGGACCGCAGCGGCGACATCGGGCGCGGCGGCCACATCAACGGTCTGCTTGCGGGTCGTGGCCAGCACCTGGGTGACGTCCTGCACCACCCGCTCGCGCTGCGCCTGCAATGCATCGCCTGCGGCCTTGGCCTGCCATTGGCCAAAGCCGGCCCACAGCAGCCACGCCGCGAGCACGGCCAGCAGCAGCGCCAGCAAGGGCCGCGCCCGTTCCGCGGAACCGGTCTGCAATGACAGCCGCCGCTGCCGCGTGCTTTTTTCATTCATGGATGATCCCCCTCAACGCAAGCCGGTATGGCCGAAACCGCCGGCACCGCGCTCACTGGTTGCGAATTCTTCGACCACCTGCAAGCGCGCACGCACCACCGGCATCAGCACCAGTTGCGCGATGCGATCGCCGGGCTGGATGTCGAACGCCTCGCTGCTGCGGTTCCACAGGCTGACCATCAACGGGCCCTGGTAATCGGCATCGATCAGGCCGGTGCCATTGCCGAGCACGATGCCATGCCGGTGGCCCAGGCCCGAGCGCGGCAGCACCAGCGCACACAAGGCAGGGTCGGCGATGTGCACGCTGACCCCGGAAGGCACCAGTGCACTCTCGCCGGCCTGCAGCGTCAACGGTGCGTCCAGCGCGGCGCGCAGGTCCATGCCGGCACTGGCCACGGTGGCGTAATCGGGCAGCGGCCACTGGTCGCCCAGTCGCTGGTCGAGGATTTTCAGTTGCAGCACATGGTGCATCAGGCAAGTTCCCGTTCGATCAGGTCCAGCAGGCGCGCGGCGATTTCACGCTTGTCGGCAGGGCCGAGCCGCGCCTGCCCGGCGGCCCAGAATACGTGCAATTCATTGTCGTCGGCCTCGAAGCCGCTGCCGGCGACGCCGACGCGGTTGGCACAGATCATGTCGACCCGCTTGGCCGCCAGCTTGCCGCGCGCATGCGGCTCGAGCGCCTCGGTTTCGGCGGCGAAGCCGACCACCCGACGTGGCCGGCGTTGATGCGCGGCGACATCGGCGAGGATGTCGCGGGTGCGCACCAGTTGCAGGGAAAGGCCTTCTTCGCCCGCCTGCTTTTTCATTTTTTGCGTCGCCACCTGCGCCGGGGTGAAGTCGGCCACCGCGGCGGCGCCGATGTACAGCTCCAGCGGCGGCTGCAGCGCGCCCATCACCGCAGCATGCATCTGCGCCGCACTGCGCACGTCGTGCCGCTGCACGCCCTCGGGCGTGGCCAGGTTGACCGGTCCGGCGACCAGCACGACATCGGCACCGCGCGTCGCGGCTTCGGCGGCGATGGCGAAACCCATCTTGCCGCTGGAACGGTTGCCGATGAAGCGCACCGGGTCGATGTCTTCCCAGGTCGGCCCGGCACTGACCAGCACCCGCTTGCCGGCCAGACTCATGCCGCCCCGCCGAGCAATGCGTCGATGATCTCGTCCGGCTCGCTCATGCGCCCGGCCCCGCTCTCGCCGCAGGCCTGCGCGCCCTCGCCGGGGCCGATCACGTGCATGCCGCGCGCCTCGAGCAACGCCATGTTGGCGCGGGTCGCGGGGTTCAGCCACATGCGGTGATTCATTGCCGGCGCCAGATGGATCGGTGCGGTGGTCGCCAGACACAGGGTGCTGATCAGGTCATCGGCAAAGCCATGCGCGAGCCGCGCAAGGGTGTTGGCGGTGGCCGGCGCAAGCAGCACCGCATCGGCCCAGCGCGCAAGTTCGATATGCCCCATCGCCGCTTCCGCCGCCGCATCCCACAGGCTGGTCCGCACCGGCTTGCCGGACACCGCCTGCAACGTGGCCGCGCCGATGAAGTGCTGCGCGTTCTCGCTCATCACCACCTGCACCTCGATCTCGCGTTCGCGCAGGCGACGCACCAGCTCCGGCGTCTTGTAGGCGGCCACGCCGCCGCTCACGCACAGCAGCAATCGCCGGATGGGAGCCTTGCCCGGGTTCACGGTGGGGAAAATCCTGCGCCAAGCCGAGCATTCAGCTTAACCGATGCAGGTATTGCCCCGATCACATTGCCATGCCCGATGCGCGAGGCTTGCAGCACGCCATCGAAGGAGCCGTACATGCACATCCGTGATTGGCCACTCGCCGAACGCCCGCGCGAGAAGCTGCACCGGCAAGGCGCCAGCGCGCTCTCGGATGCGGAGCTGCTGGCGATCTTCCTCGGCTCCGGCCTGCGCGGGCAGGACGCGGTCAGCACCGCGCGCGCCCTGTTGACCGAACACGGCCCGCTGCGCCCCCTGCTCGAGCGCGATGCGCGGCAACTGGCGCGGCTGCCGGGCATCGGCCCGGCACGCGCCGCGGTGCTCGGCGCGGCGCTTGAACTGTCCACCCGCTTCATGGCCGCGCGGCTGGAGCGTGGCGAGGCACTCAACGACCCGCAGGCCGCCGGCCGCTATTTCGCCCATCGCCTGCGGCACCAGTCACGTGAAGTCTTCGCCGTGCTGTTCCTCGACAATCGCCATCGTGCGCTGGGCTTCGAGGAGCTGTTCAGCGGTACCCATGACAGCGCCGAAGTGCATCCGCGGGAAGTCGTGCGCCGCGCGTTGACGCACAACGCCGCCGCGGTGATGGTCGGCCACAATCATCCCAGCGGGCACCCGGAGCCAAGCGAGGCCGACCGCCGCATCACCCACGCACTCAAGCGCGCGCTGTCACTGGTGGATGTGCGCCTGCTGGACCATTTCGTGATCGGCGATGGCACACCGGTCTCGATGGCCGCGCGCGGCTGGGTGTGAACTGCACCGCTGGGCGTCGGCCACGAATCGGCCGCGGCGAGATCACTCGATGCTGGCGGCACCCTCGGCCGTGGTGCCCTGCAGGCGCAGCTTGTCCTTGCCGGCACCGGGGATCACCGCGGTCACCGACGGCTGCCAGGCGCCCTTGTAACCGACCCGCAGCAGCAGATCGACCGGGCCGGAATCCGCCATCCAGCGCGCGCTGAATGCATAGCGCCCGATCGGCACGTCCTTCAGCAGGTGCCCGTCAAACCGCTTCACCAGGGTTTCGCCGGCACTGCCATCGATCAGCGGCCCGTCCGGCACCAGGGTCAGTTCGACCTCGTCGTCCGACCAGTCCACGCCCGGCAGTATCAGGTCGAAATCGATCATCTCGCCGACATAGATGTCGTACTTGGGATCGCTGATCCCGGTCAGGTGCATCACCATGTTGCGCACCGCGCCCTCGGAAGAGCCGAACGGGCTGCCGACATCGCCCAGCCGCAACTCGTAATAGCCCCCGTGATAGGTGCGTTCGACCGTGCCGCCCGCCTGCCAGGTGGTGACTTCATGCCGCGGCAATTCGATCCGGTAGCGGCCCTGCGCATCGGTGACCGCACGCAGGTTGCTGTAGCTGACCAGCGTGTTGCGGGCGTGGACCTTGGCCCCCTCGATCGGCTCGCCGGCGGTGGTGGTGACCGTGCCCTTCATCACGAACGGCTCCACCGTGTCGTCGCCGCGGGCGCGTGCAGTGGTGGGCGCGTTGTCGGCGCTTGCCGTTGCCGCGTTGACGTCGGCCCCGTTGGCGGCCCCATTGGTGGCCTCGGTGTCCGCCGTGTCGCGACAGCCGGCCAATGCCAGCACGCCGCTGGCCAGCACAGCGGTGGACATCCGCAACATCACTCGCATCATCATCATTCCCTCCCCGTCTTTTCCGCCGAGAATACGCCAGCACGGCAGCTTTTCGGCATATTCGTGCCTGGCATGTGCCAACGGGTCGGGTGCCACCCACGCCTCGATCCGGCCCGACGCGGCCACGCCGGCACCGCGGCGATGCCCTGTCGCGGCTTCACGCCGACACGCGAGGGGTGCGGCCAAGCCGTACAATGTGCGGTCGCATCAAAGACCTGAAAACACCGTGAAAGCCCAGCTCCACGCCCTGGTCGCACAGGCGATCGACGCCCTGCGCGCCGACGGCACCCTGCCCGCCGACCTGCCCGCGCCCGACTTCGTCATCGAGCGTCCGCGCGAGGCCAGCCATGGCGATTTCTCCAGCAATGCGGCGATGCTGCTGGCCAAGGCCGCGCGCAGCAATCCGCGCCAACTGGCGCAGGCGCTGCTGGCCGCGCTGCCCGCCGATGCCGCGGTCGAGCGCGCCGAGATCGCCGGGCCGGGCTTCATCAACTTCCACCTCGCCCCGGCGGCCTGGCAGGGCGTGGTGCGTGCGGTGCATGCGCAGGGCGATGCCTACGGCCACAACGCCACTGGCGCCGGCCAGACGGTGGGCGTGGAATACGTCTCCGCCAATCCAACCGGACCCTTGCACGTGGGCCACGGCCGCGCCGCGGCGATCGGCGATTCGCTCGCCCGCGTGCTCGCCGCCAATGGCTGGAACGTGGTGCGCGAGTTCTACTACAACGACGCCGGCGTGCAGATCGAGAACCTGGCGCGTTCGGTGAAGGCGCGCATCGACGGCCATCGCCCGGGCGATGCCGATTGGCCGGCGGAGGCCTACAACGGCGAATACATTGCGGACGTCGCCGCCGCCTACCTCGCCGGTGAGTCGGTCGAGGTCGATGGCGAAGTCGTCGCCAGCCCGCGCGACCGCGATGACCTCGACGCCATCCGCCGCTTCGCCGTGGCCTGGCTGCGGCGCGAGCAGAACGCCGACCTGGCCGCATTCGCGGTCGGCTTCGACAACTATTACCTGGAATCCTCGCTGTATGCCGATGGCAAGGTCGAGGAAACCGTCGCCGAACTGGTGCGCAGCGGCCACACCTACGAGGAAGGCGGCGCGCTGTGGCTGCGCACCACCGAGTTCGGCGACGACAAGGACCGGGTGATGCGCAAGTCCGACGGCAGCTATACCTACTTCGTGCCGGACGTCGCCTACCACCGCAACAAGTGGCAGCGCGGCTGGACCCGTGCCATCACCGAGCTGGGCGCCGACCACCACGGCTCACTGGCGCGGGTGCGCGCCGGGCTGCAGGCGCTGGATGCCGGCATCCCCGCCGGCTATCCCGATTACGTGCTGCACCAGATGGTGACGGTGATGCGCGGCGGCGAGGAGGTGAAGCTGTCCAAGCGCGCCGGCAGCTACGTCACCCTGCGCGACCTGATCGACGAAGCCGGCAAGGATGCGACACGCTGGTTCTTGATCGCGCGCAAGCCCGATTCGCAGCTGACCTTCGACATCGACCTGGCGCGCTCGCAGTCCAACGACAATCCCGTGTACTACGTGCAGTACGCGCATGCGCGCATCCGCAGCCTGCTGCGCCAGGCTGCGGAAAAGAGTCTGGAAGTGGACATCGACCACGGCCTGGCACGATTGGAGTTGGTCGAGGATGCCGCGAGCCAGGCACTGATGGTCGAGCTGTCACGTTTCCCGGAGGTGGTAGAGGCCGCGGCGCTCACGCTCGAACCACACGCCATCGCCCAGTATCTGCGCGAATTGGCCAATGCCTTCCATGCCGCATGGCACGCGCAGCCGGTGCTGGTCGCCGACCACGACGAGCGCAACGCGCGCCTGGCACTGGCACTGGCCACCGCCCAGGTGCTGAAGAACGGCATGGCGCTGCTGGGCGTGGACGCGCCCGAACGCATGTAAACCCGCGCGCGCCCGCACATCGCGGCGCCGCGCGCAACGTACACTGAGCATGGCGCGCCGGCCGCGTGGCCGCCGCCCAATGCCCCATCTGAAGGAGTCGAAGTCGATGGCCGCACGACGCGGAAGATCGCAAGCCCGCCGCAGCGGCGGCAACCGCAACAACAGCCTGCCGGGCTGGGCCTGGCTGGTGCTGGGCGTGCTGCTGACGCTGATCGTGGTGCTGCTGGCCCCGCGGTTCATGGCCGGCGACGACGCGCGTGGCGGCTTCTTCCGCATCGGCGGGCCCGAGGCCGATCCCGATGCCCGCCCGCGCGGCAGCGCGCAAGCCGATGACGCTTTCGAGCCGGTCGCCAGCAGCCGTCCGGCCACCCCATCCAGCCCTCCTGCACCCGCCGCCAGCGAGTCCCCGACGCGCGCCGACTACGACTTCTACGACCTGCTGCCGGGCGAGGAAGTGGCGATGACCGACGCGCAGATCGCCGCGATCGCACGCGAGGAGGCGCGCCGCAAGGCCGCAGCCGAACGCGCCGCTGCCAGCGCCAACGATGCCGCGGCACAGGCCGCCGATGCGCATGCGCGCGCCGCGGCGGCCGCTGGTGGTTTGCCGCAACCGTTGCCGGAGCAGCCCCGCCCGACCGCCAGCGCCACGCCGCAGCCGGCACGACCGACCACCACGGCCGAAGCCCCGACGACGGCGTCGAGCACTGCACCTGCCGCGCCAAGTGCAGCCGCTGCGGGCAATGCCGACAGCAGCCCCGCGACGCCCTACATCCTGCAGGCCGGTGCCTTCCAGGCCAGCGGCGATGCCGAGGCGCTGAAGGCGCGCATCGCCCTGCTCGGGCTGAGCGCACGGGTCGAATCGGCGACCATCAATGGCAAGACCATGTACCGCGTACGCACCGGCCCCTATGCCAGCGCGGCGGAACTGGCCAGCGCCAAGTCCAAGCTGGATGCCGGCGGCCTGCAATCGGTGGCGATCCGCGCCAAGTAAGCGCGGCAACGGCGTGTGGCGAGCGGCTCGCCCGCTCGCCGCGCGCTCAGGCGAAGTGCCGATCCAGCCAGTCGCCCAGCGCGGCATACACCGGCGCGGCCTCGGCTTCGTTGAACAGCTCGTGGTACAGCTGCGGAAATTCCACCGCGCTCACCCTGTCCGCCGGCGCGGCGGCGGCGAAGCGGCGGCTGCCGTCGGGGTCGACCAGATGATCATCGCCGGCGAACAGCAGCAGGGTCCGGGTCGACCAGCCTGATGCCACGGCCACGACCTGCGGCCCGCTGTCGGCAATCCAGTGCGCGAGGCGACCACTGATGCGGTCATGGCACAGCGGGTCGGCTTCGTAGGCGGCCACCACCGCGGCGTCATGGCTGAGATATTTCGGCGGCAGGCCGTTGCCGAAGGCCAGCCGCGGCGCAATTCGTGCCAGCAGCGCCGCGCCCCGTCGCTGCCACCAGCGCATCCGCGTCGCCAATGCCGGCGAGGACAGCACCAGCCCATCGACCCTTGCTCCGGCGAGGCCAACCGCATCGGCGGCAACCAGTCCGCCCATGCTGTGGCCGAACAGGATCAGCGGCTGTCCCGCGGGCATCGTGGTGCGCACGCGCTCGATCATCTGCAGCAGATCCCGACGCAGGCGCAGCGGCTGATCCAGCCGTCCGCGCGCGCCGGTGGAGCGGCCGTGCCCGTAATGGTCATGCGCATGCACCGCGAAGCCGCGCGCGACCAACCACTGCGCCAGTCGCTCGTGCCGTGCGGCGTGTTCGCCCAAGCCATGCGCGATCAGCACCCGGCCACGGCAGGCGCGGCCGTCCGGCAATGACCAGTGATGCAGATGCAGGCGCGTGCCGTCGGCCTGCGGCAAGCCGTTGGCGTCCTCGCTCATCGGTGGCTGTCGGCGTTGTCCATCTGCCGGCACAATAGCCTTTTCCGCTTCCACACGGGCACGCCATGCGCAACCGCACCGCCTTCGTCACCGGCGCCAGTTCCGGCTTCGGCCGCGCCATCGCCCAACGTCTGCTGGCGCAGGGCTGGCAGGTGGCGATCTGTGGCCGCCGCCGCGAGCGCCTGCAGGCGCTGTGCGACGAGTACCCGGATCGCGCCCACCTCGCCTGCCTGGACATGCGCGATGGCGATGCCATCCACGCCACCGTCGAGGCACTGCCAGCGGCGTTCGAACAGCTCGACCTGCTGGTCAACAATGCCGGCCTCGCGCTCGGCACGGCACCGGCACCGCAGGCGGACCTGGCGCAATGGCGGCAGATGATCGACACCAACATCACCGGCCTGGTCACGCTGACCCACGCCATGCTGCCGCGGCTGATCGCCGCGCGCGGACTGATCGTCAACATCAGCTCGACCGCGGCCAACTGGCCGTACCCCGGCGGCAATGTGTACGGCGCCAGCAAGGCCTTCGTCAGCCAGTTCTCGCTGGGCCTGCGCTCGGACCTGCACGGCAGCGGCGTGCGCGTGACCAGCATCGAGCCGGGCATGGCGCAGACCGAGTTCACCCTGGTGCGCACCGGCGGCGATCAGGCCGCCAGCGATGCGCTGTATGCCGGCGCCGAACCGATCCGTGCCGAGGACATTGCCGAACAGGTCGCGTGGCTGGCCGACCTGCCGCCGCATCTGAACATCAATCGCATCGAGACCATGCCGGTCAGCCAGAGCTTCGCCGGCTTCCAGGTGCATCGCGGCGGCGCGGCATGAACCTCGGCGGGCACCTGCTGCTGGCCGTGGTGGCGGCGGTCCTGATCGGCGCCATGCTGCCGTTGCAGGGGCTGATCAACGCGCGCCTGGGCACGCAGATCGGCGGCGCGGTGCAGGCCGCCTTCGTATCCTTCATCGTCGGCAGCGTGGCGCTGGGCCTGTGGCTGCTGGCGGCGCGGCAAGGGGTCGCCGCGGTGCCGCAGGCACGCCTGCCGGCATGGATCTGGGCCGGTGGCCTGATCGGCGCGCTGTACGTGGCGGTGTTCACCCTGCTGGTGCCGCGGCTGGGTGCGGCCTCGATCATCTGTCTGGCGATCCTCGGTCAGCTAGCCGCCTCGTTGCTGCTGGATCATTTCGGCGTGCTGCAGCCGGCACGACCGGCCAGCGCGTTGCGCGTGCTCGGTGCGGTGCTGGTGCTGGCCGGTGCCTTGCTGGTGGTCGCGCCGTGGCAGGCGCGCCCCGACGCGGCTCAATCCGCCGGCGAGTCGTCGAGGTAAGTGTAGCCGGTGAGGCCGTTTTCCAGCGCTTCGGCAAAACGCGCGGCCTCGGATTCGGACAACTCCGCGGCGGCGATGCGCGCGCGGTAGGCGCGGCGCAGGTCGTCGAGCTGATACCCGACGTAATCGAGCATCACGTCGGTGGTGTCGCCGCGGCGCTGCTGGATCACGCGGCAGCCATCGCCCTCGATGCGCACCTCGATGGCATCGGTATCCCCGAACAGGTTGTGGATGTCGCCGAGGATTTCCTGATACGCCCCCACCAGGAAGAAGCCGAGGCGATAGCTCTCGCCCTTGCGCAGCTCGTGCAACGGCAGCGAGGTGTCGAGATCCTCGTTCTCCACGTAGACGTCGATCTTGCCGTCCGAATCGCAGGTCAGGTCGCAGACCACGCCGCGCCGGCCCGGCCGCTCGTCGAGGCGCTCGATCGGCACGATCGGGAACACCTGGTCGATCGCCCACACGTCGGGCATCGATTCGAACACGCTGAAATTGACGAAATACTTGTCCACCAGGCGCTCGTTCAATTCATCGAGCAGGTCGCGGTGGCTTTTCTCGTCGTAGCTCAGCCGCGCCTTGACCGCATGCGCGATGGCGTAGAACAGGTCGTCGATGCGTGCGCGCTGCACCAGATCGATCTGGCCCAGCGAATACAGCGCCAGCCCTTCGGCATGCGCCTGCGCCGCCTCGTGGAACACTTCCACCGCCGGACGCTCGGCCATTTCCGCATGCAGCTCGCGCAGATGCCGCACCGGCTGTGATTCATCCTCGTCATGCGGCGGCACGCGGCCCTCGGGCGCGGCCTCGACCTCGCTGACGTTGGCCACCAGCACCGCGTGGTGCGCGGTCATCGCACGGCCGCATTCGGTGACGATGCGCGGCGGCGCCAGGCCGTGTTCCTCGCAGGCTTCGGCCAGCGGCTGCACGATGCTGGAGGCGTAATGGCCGATGTTGTAGTTGACCGAGTTGTAGCTGCGCGAGCGGGTGCCCTCGTAATCGATGCCGAGCCCGCCGCCGACATCGACATGGCTGATCGGCGCGCCCAGCTTGCTCAGCTCGACGAAGTAGCGGGTCGCCTCGCGCATGCCGCGGGCGATGTCGCGCACATTGGAAATCTGGCTGCCCATGTGGAAGTGCAGCAGCTTGAGGCAATGCCCCATGCCGGCATCGCCCAATTGCTTCCACAGGTTCAGCAGCTGCCGCGGATCGAGCCCGAACTTGGCCTTGTCGCCGCCCGAGTTCTGCCATTTGCCCGCGCCCAGCGAGGCCAGCCGCATGCGCACGCCGAGCAGCGGCTCGACCGCCAGCGCCTGCGCTTCCTCCAGCACGATGCGCAGCTCGGATGGCTTCTCGATCACGATGAAGACCTCCAGCCCGAGGCGCCGGCCGATCAAGGCGAGGCGGATGTATTCGCGGTCCTTGTAGCCATTGCACACGATCAGCCCGCCGGGGCGCGACAGCGCCAGCACCGCCATCAGCTCGGGCTTGCTGCCGGCCTCAAGGCCGAAGCCTGCGCCGGCGTGCTGGGCCAGGGTGCCGGCGACCCCGGCATGCTGGTTGACCTTGATCGGGTAGGCCGCGGTATAGCCGCCGTCGTATTCCCAGTCCGCCATCGCATCGGCGAAGGCCGCCTGCAGCTTGCCGAGGCGATCGCCGAGAATGTCGGGGAAGCGCACCAGCAGCGGCAGGCTGGCACCGGCGGCAAGCGCACGATCCACCGCCGCGGCCAACGCGATGCCCGGCCCGGCCTTGCCGCGCGGATGCACCACCACCCGGCCATCGTCGCCGACATCGAAATAGCCATCCGCCCAATGCGGGATGGAATAGGTCTTGCGCGCAAGTTCGGGGGACCAGGTCATGGCTGCGGGGCACGGACGAAGCGGCCCGCCATTCTAAGGCCGGCACCGCGGGCTTCGCGGCAAGACGCGCCCTCGCTCGCTACAATCCGCGCGACCTTCCACGAGCACCTGCGCATGACCCGGCATTCATGGCTGCATGAACAGTTCGAGCCGACCGGCTCCTCGATCGGCTACCGCATCAGCGCCAAGCTGGACGAGGTGCAGTCGCCGTTCCAGAAGATCGAGATCTATGACTCGACCGACTGGGGCAAGCTGATGCTGATCGACGGCGCGATGATGCTCACCAGCCGCGACAACTTCCTGTACCACGAGATGATCGCGCACCCGGCACTGTTCACCCATCCGCACCCGAAGCGGGTGGTGATCATCGGCGGCGGCGACTGCGGCACCCTGCGCGAGGTGCTCAAGCATCCGGGCGTGGAATCGGTGACCCAGTGCGACATCGACGAGCAGGTCACGCGCATGGCCGAGAAACATTTCCCCGAGCTGTGCGAATCCAACGGCGATGCACGCGCCGAGATCATGTTCGACGACGGCTTGGCCTACATGAAGAATTGCCCGGCCGGCAGCGTGGACGTGGTGATCGTCGATTCCACCGACCCGGTCGGCCCGGCCGAGGGCCTGTTCAATGCCGCCTTCTTCGCCGACTGCGCGCGGGCGCTGAAGGACGACGGCATCCTGGTGCAGCAAAGCGAATCGCCGCTGGCGCTGCTGGACCTGATCAACGAGATGCGCGATGAAATGCGCAAGGCCGGCTTCGCCGCGTTCCAGACCCTGCCGTTCCCGCAGCCGTGCTACCCGACCGGCTGGTGGAGCGTGACCATGGCCCGCAAGCAGGCCAATGCCGGCTTCGACTTCCGCCGCGACGACGCCCGCGACAAGGCCTTCGACACCCTGTACTACAGCGCCGACATCCACGCCGGCGCGCAGCGCCTGCCGCCGTTCGTGGCGCGCGCGCTGCGCGATTGACGCGCCGCGCCTACAGCGCGTCGGCGTCGAGGTCGCCGGTGCGGATGCGCACCACGCGCTCGAGATCCCAGACGAAGATCTTGCCGTCGCCGATCTTGCCGGTATCGGCCGCGCGCATGATCGCCTCCACCACCGCATCGGCCTGTTCGCTGGTGGTGGCCACTTCGATCTTGAGCTTGGGCAGGAAATCGACCACGTACTCGGCACCGCGGTACAGCTCGGTATGCCCCTTCTGCCGGCCGAAGCCCTTGACCTCGGTGACGGTGATGCCGTTGACCCCGGCTTCGCCCAGCGCTTCGCGCACATCGTCGAGCTTGAACGGCTTGATGATCGCCATGACCATTTTCATCGGCAGCTTCCTGTCGGGCCTGAGCGCACTTTACGGGATCAGCGGTTAGCATTTCCCCTACCACCCCCCGCGGCCGATGCCGATGGCGAGCCGATGCCAGCACCGGCACGCTTGGAACCCACACCGCGCGCAGGAGAACTTGTGATGATCGATCTCGCCCAACTCGATGACCTCGCGCGCCGGCTCGGCGGCCTGCTGCCTCCGTCGCTGCGTGACAGCCGCGAGGAATTGCAGCAGAACTTCAAGTCGGTGCTGCAGGCCGGGCTGACACGGCTGGACCTGGTGACGCGCGAGGAGTTCGAAGTGCAACGCGCGGTGCTGCTCAAGACCCGGCAGAAGCTGGAAGAGCTCGAGCGCATGGTCGCGGCACTGGAAGGCAGCGACCCCGCGCGGGGCGGCACACCGCACTGAGGTACCCCACGGCGGCGCATGCCGCCGCCATCCAGGGAGGAACGCAAATGGGACTGGCGCGGGTCAGGAGCCGCGCGCGGGAGGGCGTGCGCGCGCATCCGGTCATGGTCGAAGTGCATTGCGGCGGCGGCCTGCCGGCGATGTCGATCGTCGGCCTGCCCGAGGCTGCGGTACGCGAGGCGCGCGACCGCGTGCGCGCCGCGATCCACAGCTCGCAACTGGAGTTTCCGGCCGGGCGCATCACCGTGAACCTCGCCCCGGCCGACCTGCGCAAGGACGGTGGCGGCTTCGACCTGCCGATCGCGCTCGGCGTGCTGGCGGCCAGCGGCCAGCTTCCGCAGGCCGCGCTCGAAGGCGCCGAGTTCCTCGGCGAACTGGGCCTGACCGGCGAATTGCGCAAGGTGGACGGCGTGTTGCCGGCGGCACTCGCCGCTGCCGATGACGAGCGCCGCCTGATCCTGCCGGCGGCCAATCTTGCCGAAGCCGCGCTCGCCAGTCGTGCGCAGGTCGAGGGCGCGCGCAGCCTGCTGGAGGTCTGCGCCGCGCTGCACGGGCGCGGCATGCTGGTCGAGGCCGGGCATGTCGGCAAGGTAACAGCGCAAGCGCGCGATTCGGACAGCGAGTGTCCCGATCTTGCCGACGTGCGCGGCCAGGCGCAGGCCCGCCGCGCACTGGAGATCGCCGCCGCGGGCCAGCATCACCTGCTGCTCAGCGGCAGCCCGGGCTGTGGCAAGACCCTGCTCGCCTCGCGCCTGCCCGGCATCCTGCCGCCGATGGACGAGCGCGAAGCACTGGAAGCGGCGACCGTGCAGTCGGTGTCCGGGCAAGGCTTCGATCCCGCGCGCTGGCGCCGGCGCCCGTTCCGCAGTCCGCACCATACCGCCAGCGCAGTCGCCCTGGCCGGCGGCGGCAGTTCGCCGCGCCCCGGCGAAATCTCGCTGGCCCACCATGGCGTGCTGTTCCTCGACGAGCTGCCGGAGTGGAGCCGGGTTGCGCTGGAGGTGCTGCGCCAGCCGCTGGAATCGGGCACGGTGACTGTCTCGCGCGCGGCGCGGCAATGCGACTTCCCCGCCCGCTTCCAGCTGGTCGCGGCGATGAATCCCTGTCCCTGCGGCTGGGCCGGCGACGCCTGTGGCCGCTGCCGGTGCGCACCCGACGCCATCGCGCGTTACCGCGCGCGCATCTCCGGGCCGCTGCTTGACCGCATCGACCTGCACCTGGCGGTGCCGCGCCTGCCACCTTCCGCACTGGCCGCCGATGCCGCCAAGGGCGAATGCAGTGCCACGGTCCGGCAGCGCGTCATCGCCGCGCGACAACGCCAGCGTGCGCGTGCGGGCAAGGCCAATGGCCTGCTCGGCCAGCGCGAACTGGACCGCGATTGCCGACTGGCGCGCGATGACCAGCGCATGCTGGAGACGGCGATGGAACGCCTGCAACTGTCGGCACGCGCCCTGCACCGGATCCTGCGCGTGGCACGCACCATCGCCGACCTCGACGCCGCCCCCGGCATCGAACGCGCGCACCTGGCCGAAGCCATCGGCTATCGGGCGATGGAAGCGGCGCCCGGCCCCGGGCGTCACGCCGCCTGAGCCGGCCCGCAGCCGCGCGCATCGCCGCAGCCACAGCGGGAAAACTCGTGCCGCGCGTTCTTCCGCGCTTCCATCGGCGCCCGCTAGACTCCCAGCAAACCCTGCCCTGGCGACGCGTTTGGAATTCCTCCAGCACATCGACGTGACCCTGCTCACCGGCGCCCTGCTGGTGCTGGCCGGCATCGCCTCGTCGCTGCTGGCACGGCGCTTCGGCGCGCCGTTGCTGCTGGTGTTCCTGGTGCTGGGCCTGCTGCTCGGCGTGGATGGGCCGGGCGGGATCCGCTACGACGACACCCGCTTCACCTACATGATCGGCTCGCTGGCGCTGGCGCTGATCCTGTTCGATGGTGGCCTGCAGACCCGTTCCGAACAGGTGCGCGGCATCGTCGCGCCGGCCTTGCTGCTGGCCACCGTCGGCGTGATCGCGACCGCCGCGCTGACCGGCGTCGGTGCCTGGCTGATGCTCGGCTTGCCGCCGCTGCAGGCGTTCCTGATGGGTGCGGTGCTGGCCTCGACCGATGCCGCGGCGGTGTTCTTCCTGCTGCGCGCCGGCGGCCTGCACCTGGAACGCCGCACCGGCAGCACGCTGGAACTGGAATCCGGCGCCAACGACCCGGTGGCGATCTTCATGACCCTGACCCTGACTGGCTGGCTCTCCGGCCAGCACGGCGAAGGCTGGAGCATGGCGCTGGGCATCGTCTGGGGCGTGGTCGCAGGCCTGGGCATGGGCTGGCTCGGCGGCCGGCTGATCGTGGCCGCGCTGAACCAGTACACCCTGCCTCCGGGCCTGCATCCATGGCTGACCATGTCCAGCGCGGTGGCGCTGTTCGGTGCCAGCAATTACATCGGCGGCAGCGGCTACGTGGCGGTATACCTGGCCGGCATCGTGATCGCCAACCACCCGGTGCGCGCGCGCAGCGAGGTGCTCGCGGTGCAGGACGCGGTGACCTGGTTCGCGCAACTGGTGATGTTCCTCATGCTCGGCCTGCTCGCCACGCCCAGCCGCCTGCTGGACGTGCTGTGGCCGGCGCTCGGCGTGGCCGCGTTCCTGATGCTGGTGGCGCGGCCACTGACCGTGGTGCTGTGCCTGTTGCCGTTCCGCTACCGCCCGGGCGAAGTGGCGTTCATCGCCTGGATCGGCCTGCGCGGCGCGGTCGGCATCTTCCTCGCCTCGATCCCGCTGCTGGCACGGCTGGAAAATGGCTGGCTGTATTTCAACGTCGCCTTCGTGGTGGTGCTGACCTCGCTGACGGTGCAGGGCTGGTCGCTGCCGCATGCCGCGCGCCTGTTCAACGTGGCGGTGCCGCGCAGCGATCCGGACACGCGCCGCGTCCAGCTCGATCTGCCGGGGCAACTGGAGTACGACCTGTTCGGCTACCGCACGCCGGAGAACTGCAAGGCGCTGAAGACCGGATCCTGGCCGCTGAACGTGCGCCTGATGATGGCGGTACGTGATGGCTCGGTGCTGAGCGCCGAGGAAGCCGGCCGCCTGCAGCCCGGCGACTATGCCTACCTGCTGGCCCCCGCCGGCTCGGCGCGGCGGCTGGACTGGCTGTTCGTGGACACCAGCACGGACGAGGGCAGCGCCGGGGACGATGGCTCACTGGGCAGCTTCGTCCTGCCCGGCGATGTCGCGCTCGGCGAGCTGGCGCGCTTCTATGACCTGCGCATCCCGCGCCGCTATGCCGACCGCAGCGCGGCCCAGCTGTTCGACGAACGCTACGATGAAGCCGCGCAGATCGGCGATCGCCTGTCGCTGGGCCCGGCCACCCTGATCGTGCGCGCGATCGAGAACGAGCGCGTCACTCAGGTCGGCCTTGCCTTCGTCTCGCTCGGCGAGCGGCTGATCAGCGGTTCCCACGACCGCCGCGCCGGGAAGTAGGACCCGCCGTCCATGGCGGGCATGCAAACGCCTCGCGGCAGCCGGCCTCAGGCCGCGGCGCGGGTGCCGATGAACTGCTCTTCCTCGGTGCTGCCCTTCAGCGCCACGGTCGAGGACTGTCCGCCCTGGATGGTCTGGGTCAGCGCATCGAAATAGCCGGTGCCGACTTCGCGCTGGTGGCGCACGGCGGTGAAGCCGCGTTCCACGGCGGCGAACTCGCGCTCCTGCAGTTCGACGAAGGCGCTCATCTGCCGCCGCGCGTAGCCGTGGGCCAGATCGAACATGCCGTAGTTCAGCGCGTGGAAACCGGCCAGGGTGATGAACTGGAACTTGTAGCCCATCGCGCCCAGCTCGCGCTGGAATTTGGCGATGGTGGCGTCGTCCAGGTTCTTCTTCCAGTTGAAACTGGGCGAGCAGTTGTAGGCCAGCAGCTTGCCGGGGAAGCGGGCGTGGATGGCTTCGGCGAACTGGCGCGCGAAATCCAGATCCGGGGTGCCGGTTTCGCACCACACCAGGTCGGCATAAGGCGCATAGGCCAGCCCGCGGCTGATCGCCTGCCCGATGCCCTTGCGGGTCTTGTAGAAGCCCTCGACGGTGCGCTCGCCGGTGCAGAACGGCTTGTCGTTGTCGTCGATGTCGGAGGTCAGCAGGTCCGCGGCCTCGGCATCGGTGCGGGCGATGATCAGGGTCGGCACGCCCATGACGTCGGCGGCCAGGCGCGCGGCGGTCAGCTTTTCCACCGCCTCGCGGGTCGGCACCAGCACCTTGCCACCCATGTGCCCGCACTTCTTCACCGAGGCCAGCTGGTCCTCGAAATGCACGCCCGCGGCACCGGCCTCGATCATCGCCTTCATCAGCTCGTGGGCATTGAGCACGCCACCGAAACCGGCCTCGGCATCGGCCACGATCGGCTGCAGGAAGTCGATCGCATCATCGCCCTCGGCGTGATGCAGCTGGTCGGCGCGCAGCAGGGTGTTGTTGATCCGCTTGACCACCTGCGGCACCGAATTGGCCGGGTACAGCGACTGGTCCGGGTACATCTCGCCGGCCAGGTTGGCGTCGGCGGCGACCTGCCAGCCGGACAGGTAGATCGCCTTCAGTCCGGCCTTGACCTGCTGCATGGCCTGGTTCCCGGTGAGCGCGCCCAGCGCGTTGACGAACGGTTCGGCATGCAGCGATTTCCACAGCTTTTCCGCGCCGTGGCGGGCCAGCGAATGCTCGATGTGCACGGTACCGCGCAGGCGCACCACGTCCTCGGCGCGGTAGTCGCGGCGGATGCCGGCCCAGCGGGCGTTGTTGTCCCAGTCCAGTTGCAGTTGTTCGGCGGTGGGCAGGTGGTTCATGGCGATGTCCTCGAAGGATGAGTGTGGTGGTTGGAATGCGAAAACACGGTGCCGCCTACAGGCGCTCGTAGGCCGGCAGGGTCAGGAACTCGGCCAGCTGCGGGCTGCGGGTCAGCTCGTCGAGCAGGGCGATGGCTTCGGCCACGCGGCCGGCGCCGGGCAGGCCGGGTTCGGCCAGCAGCCGCGAGGGCAGGCCGATCAGCGCGCGCTCGAACAGCGCCCAGTCCATCGGCGTGCCATCGTCCAGGCACAGCGGCTGGCGCGGCGCGGCGGCAGCGTCGTCGCCCGATCCGCAAGCCGCATCGGCGTGATGCAGCCATTGCCACAGCTGCGCGCGCGCGATCTCGGCGGTAGCGGCGTCTTCCATCAGCCAGTGGATCGGCACGCAGCCGTTGCCATCCAGCCACGCGGCCAGATAACGCACGCAGACCTCGACGTTGTTGGCGAAACCGCTGGCGCTGATGCTGCCCAGGCTCGGCTGCAGCAGCAGGTCCGCATCCACCTGCACGTCATCGCGCATGACGTGCTGCTGGTGCGGGGTCGGCATCAGCGCATCGAACACCTCGCGCGCGACCGGGATCAGTGCCGGATGCGCCACCCAGGTGCCGTCATGGCCGGCACTGGCCTCGCGCAGCTTGTCGGCACGCACCCGCTGCAGGGCCTCGGCGTTGGCGTCGGCATCGACCGAGATCGGAATCTGCGCGGCCATGCCGCCCATCGCATGCGCGCCGCGGCGGTGGCAGGTCTGCACCAGCAGCTCCGAATAGGCGCGAAGGAATGGCTGTGTCATGGTCACCTGGCCGCGCTCGGGCAGGATCCGGTCGCGGTGCGCACGCAGGGTCTTGATGTAGGAAAAGATGTAGTCCCAGCGCCCGCAGTTGAGGCCGACGATGCGCCGCCGCAGCGCGTGCAGGATTTCGTCCATCTCGAACGCCGCCGGCAGCGTCTCGATCAGCACGGTGACCTTGATCTGCCCTGCTGCCAGGCCAAGCGCCTGCTCCACTTGGCTCAGCACGTCCTCCCACAGCGCGGCCTCTTCCATGCTTTCGAGCTTGGGCAGGTACAAGTACGGGCCGCGGTCCTTGCCGGCAAGGGTGGCGGCGTTGTGGAAGGCGAACAGGCCGAGGTCGAACAGCGAAGCCGACATGCGCTCGCCATCGACCAGCACGTGTTTTTCCTGCAGATGCCAGCCGCGCGGGCGCACGATCAGCACCGCGCGGTCGGCTTCGGGCTTGAGCGCATAGTGCTTGCCATTGCCGGCGGTGAACGACAGCGTGCCCTCGACCGCGGCCTTCAGCGCCAGCTGTCCCTCGATCAGGTTGGCCCAGGTCGGGCTGGTCGAGTCCTCGAAATCGGCCATGTAGCAGCGCGCGCCGGAGTTGAGCGCGTTGATCACCATCTTCGGATCGACCGGGCCGGTGATTTCCACGCGCCGGTCCTGCAGCGCGGGCGGGATCGGCGCCACTGTCCAGGCCGCCTCGCGGATCGCCGCGGTATCGGCGCGGAAGTCGGGCAGCTCGCCTGCATCGAAACGCGCCTGACGCTGCTGGCGTGCTTGCATCAACTGCCGCCGGCGCGGCTCGAAGCGGCGATGCATCTCGAGCAGAAGCGCCTGCGCCGCCGGCGTGAGCACGACCTCCTGGGACACGGCCTCGCCGAAGAGTTCCAGTTCGTTGCGGGTTTCCAGGACTGCCGACATCTCATGCGCTCCTCGTTTGCTGTGATGCACAACATCCGCCCGCGAATGGGCATTTGACAAACGAGAGTTGTCAATGCCAACTATTAGAAAATCTAATACCGTGACGCAGTCAGGCCATCTGCATGGCGCAATCTGTTGATACACCGCGCTTTTCCTACAAGGGCAGTCGGCTCAAGCCACTGCGTGCGTTCTGCCAGGTGGCGCGTCTGGGCTCGATTTCACGTGCCGCGGAGGCGCTTTTCCTCAGCCAACCCGCGGTCAGCCTGCAGATCCAGGCACTCGAACGCGAGATGGGCGTGACCTTGTTCGACCGCGGCGGGCGCCGGCTGACCCTGACCCGCGAAGGCGATGCGCTGTTCGAACTGGCGCGTCCGCTGGTCGAGGGGCTCGACGGGCTGGACGCCACGTTCCGCAACACCCTGGCCGGGATGGACGCGGGCGAGCTGCATGTCGCGGCCGGTGCCTCGACGATCCTGTATCTGCTGCCGCCGATCGTCGCCGCATTCCGCGAACGTCATCCGCAGGTGCGGCTGACCCTGCACAACGTCACCGGCGCCGGCGGGCTGGAGCTGCTGCGCTCGGACAAGGTGGACCTCGCCTTCGGCTCGATGCTCGACGTGCCGGGCGACCTGGACTATGCGCCGGTGCACGAGTTCGAGCCGATGCTGATCACGCCCCCCACGCATCCGTTGGCGAACAAGCCCGAGATCGAACTGGCGGACATTTCGCCGTACGGCCTGATCCTGCCGCCGCAGCGGCTGACCACCTGGCGGCTGGTGGATCTGGTGTTCCAGCGCGCGCGCGTGCCCTACAGCGTGGCGCTGGAAGTCGGTGGCTGGGAAATCATCAAGCAGTACGTGGCGATGGGCATGGGCATCAGCATCGTCACCGCGTTCTGCATCACCGAAGCCGACCGCCAGCGCTTGGCGGCACGCTCGCTGGCGCGCTGGTTCCCTGCGCGCAGCTACGGCGTGGTCAAGCGCCGCGGCAAGTTCCTCTCGCCGCAGGCACGCGATTTCGTCGACCTGATCCGTCCTGACCTGATGACCCCGCGCGGCTACGACCAGACCGGCCATTCCGAGCGCTGAGGTACCGGCTCAACCGCCCAGCAATACCCGCGCCATGCCGAAATAGATCATCACCCCGGCCACGTCGGCGATCGAGGTCACCAGTGGTGCGCTGGCGGTGGCCGGATCGAGCTTCAGGCGCGAGAGCAGGAACGGCAGCGACATGCCGATCAGGCTGCCGACCATGACCACGATCACCATGGTCAGCGCCACCACCGAGGCAATCTCGCCACCGGCGCGCCACAGGCCGACTCCGGCGATCGCCAGCGCCATGGTCAGGCCAAGCAACAGGGAGACACCCAGCTCGCCAGCCAGCATCCGTCCCCAGTCGCCGGGGCGCGCCTGGCCGGTGGCCATCGCGCGCACCATCAGCGTCGCCGACTGCGAGCCGGCGTTGCCGGCGCTGGCGATCAGCAGCGGCAGGAAGAACAGCAGGCTCATGTGGCTGGCGATGGTGTCTTCGAAATGGGCGATGCCGGCACCGGAGAACAGGTTGCCGAACACCAGCAGCACCAGCCAGCCGACGCGGCGCCGGTACAGATTGGCCCAGGAGGCGCTTTCGCCCCGCGTTTCCGCGGCCACGCCACCGGCCAGCAGGAAGTCCTCGGCGGCCTCGGCCTCGGCCACGTCCATCGCATCGTCATAGGTGACGATGCCGACCAGACGCTTGCCCGCGTCCAGCACCGGGATCGCCAGCAGATCGTATTCGCGGATCAGCCGCGCGGCTTCCTCGCGCGGTGCCGATGCGCCCACCCACACGCTGTCGCGGTTCATCAGATGCGACAGCGGCGCATCCGGTGGTGCGAGGATCAGGTCGCGCAGCGACACCGTGCCCAGCAGGTGGCGCGCATCATCGACCACGTAGGAGTAGTAGATGGTTTCCTTGTCCGGCGCTTCGGCCCGCAGCAGGCCGATCGCGCCGGCGGCATCGATGTCGCGCGGCAGCAGTGCGTATTCCGAGGTCATGATCGCGCCGGCGCTGCCTTCCGGGTAGGCCGCCAGGGTGCGGATGTCCTCGCGCTCGGCATGCGCCAGGCCGGGCATGAAGCGTTCGCGCCGCTGCGGGTCCAGCGCGTTGTACAGGTCGGCGCGCTCGTCCGCCGACATGTGCAGGAACAGTTCGGTCATCGCCGCACGATCGAGGCGATCGGCGGCGGCGATCTGGATCGGCTGATCGAGGTAACCGAAGATGTCGCCGCGCAATTCCGGTGGTGCGATCGCCAGCACCTGCAGCGCCTCGGTGGTGTCGAAGCGGCGCAGGATGCGCGCCACGTCCGCAGGATGCTGCTCGTGCAGCCATTGGCGGATATCGTCGTCGTGTTCGCGCCCGCTGCCCAGCAAACGGCGCAGGTCGGCTTCAAGCTGCGATGGCTGCCTGTCCATGCGCACCTCCGCAAGCCGGCAAGCGCCGGCGGGATCAGATCGGGATCATCCCGGAAACCCCGCGCACAGGGCACCTGCCATGCAGGCGGCGATCGGGGCATCGCGATTATAGCCGCGCTGCCCCTTCGCTCAGGCCTCGACGATGCTGCGGAAGCCGCCCCAGAACATGCGCTGCATGTCCATCACCGCCTTCATCTCCTCCTCCATCCCGGCCGAGCGCGGATCGGCCATCACCTTGGCATTGCAGGCATCGCGCACCTCGCGCGAGGGATAGCTGATCCAGGCGAACACCACCACCTCGTCGTCCTCGAGCTGCACCGCCTGCGGGAACGAGGTCAGCTTGCCGGGCTGCACGTCATCGGCCACGCACTCCACGTAATCCAGCGCGCCATGCTCCTTCCACACCGCACTGACCTGCTGCGACAACGCACGATAGGCATCAAGCCTGTCCTTCTTCACCGGTACCACGAAGCCATCGACATACATGCTCATTGCTCCTTTGCCGCTTCGCAGTTGACCATCCAGGCCACGCCGAAGCGATCGTTGCACATGCCGAAACGTTCGGCCCAGAAGGTCTTTTCCAGCGGCATGGTGATGCTGCCGCCCTCGCTGATGCCGGCGAACAGGCGCTCGGCTTCCGCGACGGTTTCACACTGCACCGACAACGAGAACCCGCCGAACGGCCGTGCGTGCTGCGGCGGCACGTCCGCACCCATCAGGATCGAGCCGTCCGGGAACTCCAGTGTGGCGTGCATCATCCGGTTGGCGTCGCCGTCGGGCGCGTATTCGGCCATTTGCGACTCGCCCCAGGTATGTGCGGCCACGCATCTGGCACCGAACACCGATTGGTAGAAGTCGAAGGCGTCCCTGCACTCGCCGCGGGTAAAGCTCAAATAAGGGTTCATGGTGGATCCTGGTTGGAGGTTGGATATCGAATGCGTGCAGGCAGCTCGGCTCAGGCCGCAGCCTCGACATGGCGCTTGAAGTTGTCGAGGATCGCCTGCCAGCCCTGTCGTTGCTGCTCGCGGCTCATCACCTGCTCGGCATCGAAGGCTTCGCGCACGCTGACCGTGCCGTCGCCGTGGTCGATGAAATCGATGCGCACCGCGCGCCCGTCGTCGAGGTGGTATTCGATCCGCTGCAATGGTTCGATCAGCGCATAGCGCCCGCTGAAATCGAAGCCCATGCTGCCGTCGCGGGCTTCCATGCGCGAACAAAAGCGCCCGCCTTCGCGCAGGTCCAGCTCGGCCGCGGGGGTGTGCCAGTCCGCACTGGCGACGTTCCAGCAACAGATGTCAGCCGGTGTGTTCCAGGCTTGCCAGATGCGCTGGAGCGGTGCCTTGACGCGGGTTTCCACTTGGATCGGTGCATCACTCATGGGGGTTCTCCGGAATATTCGGGTCAGAAACTGCGACCATCGACCGGCTGACGCGGGATTGCGTCCAGCTCGATGTCTTCGAGGCTGCGGATGTTGATCGCGGCCATTTCGCTGCCGTCGGGGCGGGTGCCTATGCCGAACGGCTGCACCCCGCAGGTCGGGCAGAACAGATGCTCGATCACGTGCTTGTTGAAGGTGTAGCGGGTCAGCACGTCTTCACCGCGGTCGATGCTCAGTGCCGTGCGCGGCACGAACCACAGCAAAAAGCCCTTGCGCTGGCAATGCGAACAATTGCATTCCATCACCTCCTGCGGCGTGCCCTGCACGTGAAAGCGCACCGCGCCGCAGTGGCAGCTGCCCTGTCGCGTGCTCATCGTCCGGCGCCCGTGTCATGGCCGTCGATCGCGGCCTGGAGGGTGGCGATGTCGATCTTGCGCATCGGCAGCATCGCCTCGAATGCGCGCCGGGCCGGCTCGCCGCCGCCGGCCAAGGCATCAGTGAGCACACGCGGGGTGATCTGCCAACTGATGCCCCAGCGATCCTTGCACCAGCCGCACTGGCTTTCCTCGCCGCCGTTGCCGACGATCGCATCCCAGTAGCGGTCGGTTTCGGCCTGGGATTCGGTGGCGATCTGGAACGAGAACGCCTCGCTGTGACGGAAGCGCGGCCCGCCGTTCAGGCCCATGCAGGGGATGTCGGCAACCACGAAGCCGACCGTCAGCACGTCGCCGGCCTTGCCGTCCGGAAAGTCGGCCGGTGCGCGGGTGATCTCGCCCATCCGGCTGTCCGGGAACAGCCCGGTGTAGAAGCGGGCGGCGTCTTCGGCGCCGTCTTCGTACCAGAGCACCACGGTGTTGCCGTGCATGGTCGTTCTCCGTCGTTGTGTGGGGGTGTGGCTTACTTCATCGAATGCAGGCCGAAGGTGTTGCCTTCGGTATCGGTGGCGATGGCACAGAAGCCGTACTCGCCGATCGCGAACTTGTCCTGGCAAATCCGGCCGCCAGCGGCCTGCACGCGGCCGGCTTCCACCGCGCAGTCTTCGCAGCCGAAATACACCATCGTGCCCGCGGGGCCGGATGCATTGCCGCCGCCGGACGCGGCACCTTCGACCTTGACCAGCGCACCGCTGGCGCCACCGTTTTCCATCGAGCCGGGGAAGCTCAGCATGTGCATGCCCGAAGCCTCGCCTTCCGGCGCGGCCAGGGTTTCCAGTTTCACGCCCAGCACCTGCTCGTAGAAGCGCTGCGCGCGGGCCATGTCCTGCACGTAAATCTCGAACCACACCACCGGATTGAACGTCTGCATGTCGTACTCCTTGCCGAAGCGTCGGGGGAATTGAGGCGGCTGGCGGCGGCGCTCAATGTTATCGCCGTCAACATCATCCTCGCACGCCAATGTTATAGTTGTCAACATCATGGGATCCGGACGACGCAAGACCACCGCCATTCCCAAACCACAGGGGTATCACCATGGGGACCTGCGCCGCGCGCTGCTGATCGCGGCGCGGCAAATGGTCGATGAAGGCGGCGGCCAGGCACTGACCCTGCGCGGCGCGGCGCAACGTGCCGGCGTGAGCGCGGCGGCGCCGTACCGGCATTTCGCCGACCGCGAAGCGCTGCTGGCCGCGACCATGAGCGAAGGCTTCGATGAACTGGCTCGCGTCACCGATGCCGCGCGTGCGGCGGCGGCCGACCCGGTGGATGCGTATCTGGCCGTCGGCCGCGCCTACCTCCGCTTCGCCGCCGCGCACCCGCTGCTGTACCGGCTGATGTTCGGGGTCGAATGCAACAAGCCCGAATACCCGGACCTGCTGGCCGCCGGGCAGCGTGCGTTCGGTGTGGTGCTGCAGGCCGCGCGCGATTGCGCCGATGCCGGCCTGATCGGCACGCGGCCACCGGAGCAGGTGGCGCTGGCCGGCTGGAGCATGGTCCATGGCCTGGCCAGCCTGCATGTCGATGGCGTGCTCGGGCTGGTGCTGTCGATGCCGCTGCCCGACGCGGCCGAGGCGCTGTTCCAGGTGCTGACCGAGGGCGTGCGACCGCGCGCGGGCGAACCCGGCTAGTTTTCGCCGCGCTGCGATGGTGGCAAGGTATCGCGATTGCGCCCCTGCCATGGCCGGTACCACTCGCGGATGCGCGCCATGTCCGCTTGCATGTCATCGCCCGGCATCAACGTCGGACCGATGCCGATGATGCGATCCGGATAGTGGAAGTATTCGAGAATCACCGGCACCTCGGCGCCGTGGGCCAGCTTCCAGAATCCGGTCTTCCACTCCTCCACCGCCTTGCGCGTGCCTTCCGGGGCGATGCCGATCCACAGCGCATCGGCCTGCTGCATGGTGCGCACGCTCTGCGCGACGAAACCGCCGGGGGCGCTGCGATCGATCGGGATCACGCCGAGGAAGCGCATCAGCCAGCCCATCGGTCCCCAGAACAATTCCTTCTTGCCGAGGATGCGCAGGTCCAGATCCAGCGCCAGCAGCGCGGCGAAGCCCCACACCCCGTCCCAGTTGGACGAGTGCGGCGCGCCGATCAACACCGCGCGCGGCACGTCCGGAAACTCGCCGACCATCTTCCAGCCACCCAGACGCAGGATGCTGCGCCCGATCCAGCGACTGAAGCGGCTGCGGCCGGCGCGTGGCACGCTCGGCGGCAACGGCAGCACCGGGCCGTCACGCGCGGGCGTGGACGGATGTTCGACCCTCGGCGCGTTCAATCCCAGTGGCCTCCGCTGCGCCCGCGCTTGATCTCGGCGCGGCTGCGCTTGGCCTGCAGGCGGCGTTCCTTGGATGCCCGCGTCGGCCGCGTCGCCAGCCGTGGCTTGGGCGGCGCAAGGCCGTGGGCGATGAACGCGGCCAAGCGCTCGCGCGCATCCTCGCGGTTGCGCTCCCGGGTACGGAAGCGTTGCGCATGGATCACCAGCACGCCATCGGCGGTCAGGCGCCGGTCGCGTCGTGCCAGCAGTCGCTCCCGCACCGCCTCGGGCAGTGCCGGCGAAGCGGCGACATCGAAACGCAATTCCACCGCGGTGGCCACCTTGTTGACGTTCTGCCCACCGGGACCGGACGCGCGCACGAAGCGTTCGATCAGTTCATCCTCGTCGATCATGATCCCCGGTGCGGCCTGCCACATGCGCGCACTGTAGCCCAAACGGGTGCGAACGCCATGGCATGATGACGTCAAACCCTGGGGAGATCGCGTCATGAACCGCCTGCTTGCCACCCTGTCCCTGGCCTTTGCGCTGTGCAGTGGAGCGGCATTTGCCGCGCCGCCCAGCGACGCCCAGCTCGAACGCCTGCTGCAGGTGATGGAAGTCGAGGCAACGGTGGAGCAGATGGTGGCCGCGGTCATGGAACAGACCGTGGCGGGTGTGCAGCAATCTGTCCAGGACTTCGACCTGGAGCCGGCCCAGCGCGAGCGCATGGAGGCCAGCCTGGCCAGACAGCAGTCCCATTTGCGCGACCTGCTTGCATGGGACACGCTGAAACCGATTTACATGCGGGTCTATGCGCAAACACTGGAGGCCAACGAAGTGGAGGCGCTGACCGCGTTCTATTCCAGCCCGGAAGGTCGCAGCGTGATGGCCAAACTGCCGCTGTTGATGCAGCGCTCGATGCAGGAAATGCAGCCGCTGATGCAGTCGGCCCTGCAAAAGATGATGGCCGAAATCGAACGCGAAACCGGCGCCGGCGACGGCAAGTAAGCCACGGCCGTCAGCCCGGGCCGGACGCTTCCGGCGCCACCCCGAACATCGCCAGCACGCGCGCGAACTCACCCGCGGGCGGCGCCTGCACGCACAGCCGCTCGCCCGCATGCGGATGGACAAACGCCAGACGTTCGGCATGCAGCAGCATGCGGTGAATGCCGGCCATGCGCCAGGCTCGGTTGTGGCGGCCATCGCCGTGGCTGGTGTCGCCGATCAGGTGATGCGAGACATGTTTCAGATGGCGGCGGATCTGGCGGAAGCGCCCGGTCCGCGGCCACACCCGCAGCAGCGCATAGCGTGAGGTGTCGAAACCCTGCGACGGCCACGGCAGCTCCAGTCGCGCCAGCACCTCGACATCGGTGATCGCCTCGCGCTTGACCGGCTTGCCCGGCCCGCCATCCAGCGGATGGTCGATGCGGAACGTCGGCTGCGCCGGCCAGCCGCGGCACACCGCGAGGTAAGTCTTTTCGACCTCGCCCGCCATCCACGCCTTGCCCAGCGCCGAGGCGGTGTCGCGGTCGAAAGCGACCAGCAGACAGCCGCTGGTGGCCCGGTCCAGCCGGTGCACCATGAATACCGCGCTGTCGAACTGCGCACGCAGGCGGTCGGCGGCAAAGTCGGTTTCGCCGCGTGCCAGCGCACTGTCATGCACCATCAGCCCGGCCGGCTTGTCCACCACGGCCATTCGCGCGTCGCGCCACAGCAGCGGCAGCTCGTCTTGCATGGCCCGTGACCCAAGACACGGGTGCGGCGTGGATGAATGTCCGATCATGTGCCCATTCTGATCAGGGGAAGCTCGCGTGTCTGCATTGCGTCGCCTTCGTGTTGTCAGTCTGTGCCTGCTGTTGCTGGCTCCCGCGGCGCTGGCCGATGCCGGCCCGGAAAGCACCACCACCCTGCCCGCGGGCGTCAGTGCCGGCCCGTGCGTCGAGGGCATCTGCGAATACACGCTGGACAACGGCCTGCGCGTGCTGCTGCTGCCGGACGCGTCCAAGCCCACGGTGACCGTCAACATCACCTATGGCGTGGGTTCGCTGCATGAAAACCACGGCGAAACCGGCATGGCGCACCTGCTCGAGCACCTGGTGTTCAAGGGCACGCCGACGCATGCCGACATCCCGGCCGAGATGAAGAAGCGCGGCATCAGCTACAACGGCACCACCAGTCTGGAGCGCACCAACTATTTCGGCAGCTTCCCCGCCAATGACGAAACATTGGACTGGCTGCTCGCGCTGGAAGCCGACCGCATGGTCAATTCGCATATCGCAAAGAAGGATCTCGACAGCGAGATGACCGTGGTGCGTAACGAGATGGAGCGCGGCGAGAACAATCCGTTCGCGGTGTTCGACCAGCGCCTGCGCGCGGCGGCCTACCACTGGCATCGTTACGGCCACGCCACCATCGGCAACCGCTCCGATGTCGAAAACGTGCCGATCGAGAACCTGCAGGCGTTCTATCGCCGCTGGTACCAGCCGGACAATGCCAGCGTGATCGTGGCCGGGCGCGTGCTGGCGCGCATCCGGCACCACTTCGGCCCGCTGCCGCGGCCCACGCGCACGCTGCCGCGCCTGTACACGCGCGAGCCGGTACAGGATGGCGAGCGCGAGATCAACGTGCGTCGCAGCGGCGACCTGCACCTGGTCGGCCTCAGCTACCACACGCCGGCGGCCACCCACGCCGATACCCCCGCCCTGCTGATGCTCGGCTCGGTGCTTGGCCATGCCCCGAGCGGCCGCCTGCACACGCGACTGGTCGAAACCGGCCTTGCCGCCGGCAGCGCGGCGAGTGGCAACGCCGCCCGCCATCCATCGCGCTTCACCCTGGCCGCAATGCCGGTGCGCGAGAACGGCGACCCGGCCAGGGTCGAGGCCGAGCTGATTGCCCTGGCCGAAGGCATCGCCGAGGCGCCGATCACCGCCGCCGAGCTGGATGCCGCCAAGCAGCGCTTCGCCGCCGATCACGAACTGGCGATGAACAATGTCAATTCGATCGGTGTCGTGCTCAGCGACTACATCGCCGCCGGCGACTGGCGGCTGATGTTCCTGCTGCGCGACCGCATCGAAGCGGTCGGCGTGGAGGACGTCAACCGCGTCGCCGCGCGCTATCTGATTCCCTCCAACCGCACCCTGGCGCGCTTCATTCCCACCGAGGATGCACGGCGCGCGGAAATCGAGGACGCGCCGAGCGCTGCCAGCCTGCTGCAGGACTACCGCGGGCGCGAGGCGCTGGCCGCCGGCGAAGTGTTCGAAGCGAGCATCGACAACATCGCCGCACGCAGCCGCGTGATCACCGTGGGCGAGGGCCTGCAGGTTTCGCTGCTGCCCAAGCGCAATCGTGGCCGCAGCGTGGTGCTCAGTGCCAGCTTCGACTTCGGCAACATCGCGGCGCTGCGCGAACGCAAGCCGGGCGTGGCCGGCATCACCGGCTCCATGTTGATGCGTGGCAGCCGCGATCTGGACCGCGCCGGCATCGACCGTCGCCTGTATGAGCTCAAGGCCGGCGGGAGCGTCGATGGCGGCGGCAGCGGCGCCAGTCTCAATCTGACCGCGCGCCACGAAACACTGGCCGAGGCGTTGACCCTGCTCGCCGAAGTGCTGCGTCATCCAACGTTCCCGGAGAGCGAATTCGAGCAGTTGCGCGCACAGGCGATCACCGGCGTTGAAGCCTCGCGCAAGGAGCCGGGCACCTTGATCGGACAGGCGATGGGCAAACACTTCAACCCGTGGCCCACCGACCACCCGTGGACCTGGCGCACGCTAGACGAGCAGCTGGCGCAGTTGCGCGCACTGACACTGGACGACCTGCGCGCCTTCCACCGTGATTTCTACGGTACCAGCCGTGGTCGCATCGCCGTGGTCGGCGACTTCGATGCGGACGAAATCGTGCCGCTGCTGGAAACGCTGTTCGCCGACTGGCATGCACCGGTGCCGTACACGGCGGTTGCCACGCGCCACCATCCGGTAGCGCCGGAACGGCGCCGCTTCGAGACGCCGGACAAGGCCAGCGCGGTGTACATGGCGCGCCACAATCTTGCGCTCAATGACCGCCATCCGGATTACCCGGCACTGGTGGTGGCCAATCACATCCTCGGCGGCGGGCTCAAGTCACGGCTCAGCGACCGCATCCGCCAGCGCGACGGCCTCAGCTACGGCATCGGCAGCAGCCTGTCGGCCGACAGCAGCCGCGACAACCGCGATGATGCCGGCAGCTTCTCGATCAGCGCCAGCGCCGCGCCGGAAAACATGGCCCGGCTGGAAGCCGCGGTGGCCGAGGAGCTTGCGCGCTTCATCCGTGATGGCGTGGAGGGCGACGAGCTTGCCGACGCCGTCGACGGCCTGCTCAGCGCGCGTGAACAGGGCCGCGCCAGCGATGCCAACATCGCGCGCATGTTGAACAGCGACCAGTATCTGGGCCGGCGCATGCACGAGCGCGCCGAGTACGAGGCACGACTGCGTGCATTGACCGTGGACGAGATCAATGCGGCGATCCGCCGTCATCTCAAACCCGCACTGCTCAGCGTGTACGTGGCCGGCGATTTCGCCGGCGCGGACAAGCGCCCGCCGACACCCTGATCAACGCCGCCGCTGACGGCGCGGCCAGGCGGCGATCAGCGCCCACAGCCCGCCCAGCCCGGCGACCCAGGTCACCACCGGAATCCCGGCGATGTGCGGGCCGTCGGCTTTCAGCGCATACAGCACGCTGGCGACGATGAGCAGGCCCACGCCGAGCACCGCGGACACCATGCGCTTCTGCATCATGTGCAGGTCGCGGGTCAGCTCGCGCAGGTCATGTGATTCCATCTGCAGGCTGTGCCGGCCCTCGACCTGCTGCTGCAGCCAGGTGTGCACCAGGCCCGGCATGTCCGGCGCATGCGTCACCAGCTCGGGCAGGCGCTTGCCGAATTCGCGTGCCAGCCGGCGCGGGCTGTAGCGCTGGCGCAGGATGCGCTCGAGCACCGGCCGCGCCACCGCCCAGATGTCGATGTTCGGATCCAGCTGGCGGCCGACGCCCTCGATGTTGAGCAGGGTCTTCTGCAGCAGGATCAGTTGCGGCTGCAGGGTCAGCTGATAGCGCTGCGCCATGCGGAACAGCTTGGCCAGCACCTCGGCCAGCGAAATTTCCGACAGCGGACGGGTGAAATACGGCTCGCAGATGCCGCGCGCGGCCGCTTCCAGTTCGTCGATGCGCACATCACCCGGCATCCAGCCGGCCTCGACATGCAATTCGGCGATGCGGCGATAGTCGCGATTGAAGATCGCCATGAAGTTCTCGGCCAGGTAGTACTGATCCTCGCGCGAGAGCTGGCCCATGATGCCGAAGTCCAGCGCGATGAAGCGCGGGTTCTCGCGCCGCTCCGGATCGACCCAGATGTTGCCGGCGTGCGCGTCGGCATGGAAGAAATTGTCGCGGAACACCTGCTCGTAGAACACGCGCACGCCCTTGGCCGCCAGTGCCTTGCGGTCGATCCCGGCGGCATCCAGCGCGGCGATGTCGTCGCTGGGAATGCCGCGCATCCGCTGCTGGGTCATCGCGCGTTCAGCGGTATGGCTCCAGATCACTTCGGGCACGTACAGGTCGTCGCTGCCCAGCCAGTTGCGTCGCAGCACGCTGGCATTGCCGGCCTCGCGCTGCAGATCCAGTTCCGCGGCCAGGGTGGATTCGATTTCGGCCACCACTTCGCGCGGGCGGATCTTGTCGGCATTGGGATGGGTGCGCTCGACCAGCCCGGCCAGGTCATAGAGCAGCGCGATGTCGCCGGCGATCTGCCGTCCGATCTGCGGACGCAGCACCTTGACCACCACCTCGCGGCCATCATGCAACGTGGCCGCGTGCACCTGGGCGATGGAGGCCGAGGCCAGCGGCACGATGTCGAAACTGGCGAATGCTTCCTGTACCGGACGGCCCAGCGCTTGCTCGACGACCTGCCGCGCCTGTTCGCCGGCGAACGGCTGCACCTGATCCTGCAGCAGGGACAGTTCGTCGGCGACATCCGGCGGAATCAGGTCACGCCGGGTGGACAGGATCTGGCCGAACTTGACGAAGATCGGGCCCAGTTCCTGCAGCGCCAAACGCAGACGCTCGCCGCGCGGCATCGCCTGCACCTGATCGGAGGCACGTGGCACGAACGGACGCGCCAGCTTGAGCCAGCGCTCGGCGGCGGTGCCATCGGCCAGCGCATCCAGCCGATAGCGCAGCAATACCCGGCCGATGCGCCAGGCACGCCGTGCCGACTTCATGCCGTGCCCCGCAGCCGGGCAATGCGCGCGGCCAGCCGCTCCACGTCATCGCGCAGCGCATCCACGTCATCATGGAATGCATCCAGTTCCTCGCGGCCGACCACGTCGCGTGATTCCTCGGTCAGGTAATCCGCGGTGCTGGCGGCGAACTCGCTGGCCGCCACCTGCGAGCGACGCAGGGCGAAGGCGAACGCCTGTGCGATCTGCATGCCGAGCACATCGCCGAACACGGCGCTGAGCGGCCGCGCCCAGTCCGGGTCGAAGCCCTCCGCCAGCCGCTGCAGGCGGCGCGCCAGCTCGGCATCGCCCTCGATGCGCATCTGCCCGACCGGCGGCGCATCGTCGCGGCGCAGCAGCGGCAGTTGCCGCAACAGGCCGCCCAGGGTGGCACGCACCGAGAGGTCGGCAAGATCCGCATCGCCCACCGGGCCCACTTCCAGTTCCTCGCCGCGCACGGTGACGCGCAGCGCCAGCGGCGGCGATTCCAGCGTCAGCGCGACACTGCGCCCATCCAGTGCGGCAAGTCCGGCACGGCTGTCCTCGTCCAGTGCCAGCGCACGGTTCAGCGCCGCCTGCAACGCCTTGCCGGCGGGGACTTTCCAGTTGAAGGGCGGCGCGTTCGAACTCATCGAATGCATTCTAGCCGTGCCCGGCCCAGGCATCGGCCAGCTTCTGCAGTCCCTGTTCCATCGACACCCGCGGCACGTAGCCGAAGTCGCGTTGCGCCGGTGCCATGCTGTACCAGTGGGTGGTCGCCAGTTGCTCGGCCAGGAAGCGCGTCATCGGCGGCTCGCCGCGCAGGCGCAGCAATGGCCACAGGCCCTCGGCCGCGGCACCGAGCAGATAGGCCAGGCGGAACGGCAGCTTGCGCGTGACCGGCGGTGCACCGGCGGCCTGCAGCAGGCGGTTGATGGTGCGCTCCAGCGTCCACGGCTCGCCATTGCTGATGAAGTAGGCGCGCCCGGCGCAAGCACTGCCCACGGCAAGGTGCTCGAAGGCATCGAAATGCGCCTGCGCGGCATTGTCGATGTAGGTGGTGTCGATCAGGTTGCTGCCATCGCCGACCAGCGCCAGGCGACCGGCGTGGGCGCGCTCGACCAAGCGCGGCAGCAACTGGTTGTCGCCCGGTCCCCAGATCAGGCGCGGACGCAGTGCCACCGTGGCCAGTTGCGCATCATTGGCCGCCAGCACGATCTTTTCTGCAATCTGCTTGGTCGCCGCATACGGGGCCTTGAGGCCTTCGCCGTAGGGCACGTCATCGGCAGTGCCGCCTTCCACCGGATGGGTGGCGCGATGGGTCACGCTGGGCGTGGAGGTGTATACCAGCCGCCTGATGCCATGCTCGCGGCAGGCGGCGAGCACGTTGCCGGTACCGGTCACGTTGGCACGGTGATAGGCCTCGTAATCACCCCAGGCACCGGCCTTGGCCGCATTGTGGAACACCGCGGCACAACCTGCGGCGGCGGCGATCACCGCACGCCGGTCGGCCAGGTCGCCCTGCACCTGCTCCACGTCGAATGCGTCCAGCGCCGGGTAATGGCCGCGGTTGAAGCTGACCACCTCATGCCCGCGCTCGCGCAGGCCGGCGCACAGCCGCTGGCCGAGAAAGCCGCCTCCGCCGGTGACCAGGATTCTCATGCCGCGGGATTCTGCCCGCTGTGCGCGGATCGTGGAAGACCCGGCCATGGAAGCATCGACGTGTTCACGATGCGTGCCGCGCAGCCGGCTGCCGCGCCGCCCAACGCGCCAGCGCGGCACGGCCGATCTTGGCGTTGTGGCGGATGTCCACCGGAAAGGCGCGCGGATAGCGCAGGAAACCTTCGACCTTGGCGGTATGCACATGGCCATCGGCCAGCTGCAGCAGCTCGGCTTCGATCCGCGGCCACTCGCCCGCGGCCACGCCCGGCTTCAGCTCCACGCACAGCAGCGGCCGCTGCCCGCGCTGCGCGCCGTCGTGCGCACGCGCCACGCCGACCAGCGCGCTGCGCGCCACCTCGGGGTGCGCATTGAACACCGGCTCCACCTGTTCGGTGCACAGCGTGGTGTGCGCATCGACCACCACCCGCTCGGACTTGCGCCCGCAGAACCACAGCCGGCCGTGCTCGTCGAACCAACCCAGGTCGCCCATGCGGTGCACGATGCGGGTGGCGCCATCGGCCAGCGTTTCACGGATCTTGGCGAGCCGCGTCTGTTCCTCGCGGTTGAAATAGGCATCGGTCGCGCTCGGCCCGGCCACGGTGATCTCGCCGACCTGGCCCGGCACCACCTCGCGCACCTCGCGCCAATCGGCGATCGCGTCGTCGTCGATGGCGATGATGCGCACCTCGTTGCCGGGCACCGGGCGGCCCACGCAGGTACCGGCACCGGACTCGGTGCGCTGGCGCAGGGTCAGCAATTCGCGCCCCTCGATCACCGCCACCGGCAGGCATTCGGTGGCGCCATACGGCGTCCAGAACTGCGCGTCGTCAGGCAGCAGGGCGAGCATGCGCTCGACCACCGCCGCCGGCACCGGCGCGCCGGCACTGGTCGCCAGACGAATCGACGGCAACGGCCGGCCATGTTCGGCCAGCACCCGCATCAATGCCGGCGAGCCGAACAACTGGCTGACGCCGAAGCGCTCGATCGCCGCATGCAGCTTGCGCGGATCGGCCCGCGCCGGGCGGGTCGGGTCCATGTCGGGAATGATCGAGGTCAGGCCGAGCGCCGGGTCGAACAGCGCGAACGGCGGGAAGGTCGGCAGGTCGACGCCGCCGGGCTCGATGCCGAAGGCATCGCGCAGCATCGCGATCTGCGCGATGAAATGCCGTTGCCGGTACACCACGCCCTTGGGCACCCCGGTCGAGCCGCTGGTGAACAGGATCGCGGCGACGTCCTCGCCATCGCCGGCGGCGAAATCGCGTGGTGCATCGGCTCCGTCGCGCTCGACTTCGGCCAGCGTCGCGTCGGCCCACCACGCACGCCGTCCGGTGCTGATGCGGATGCGCGCCGAGCGCGCCCAGCGCAGCACCGTGCGTGCCAGCATCGCCAGCGGAATGCCGATGAATGCCTGCGGCTGCGCCTCGTCCAGGCATTGCCGCAAGGCGCGCTTGTCGATGCCCGGATCGACCAGCACCGGCACCGCGCCGAGGCGGAACAGGGCGAACATCAGCAGGAAGAACTCCGGCGTCGGCCGCACCATCACCACGCAGCGCATGCCGCGATCGATGCCATGCACGCGCAACCCGGCGGCGATCGCATCACTGCGTGCATCCAGTTGCGCATAGCTCAGCGCGGTCGAATAATCGCCGCGACCCGGGCAACGCATGGCGATCTGCTGCGGCGCTTCGCGCGCGCGCTCACGCAGGCTGTCGGCAATGTTCAACCCGGCATTCATCGCCACGCATTGTCCCATCCCCGACTGGCGACGGGAACCGGCAGCCCACCGCGCATCCGTGGCGGTTGCCTTGTTACGGCACCTGACAGGCAAATGTCAGCGTGACCGATTGACCCGCCGCCAGCGTGCCCAGGGTGATGCCGGCACCGGTCAGCATGCCCACGGTTGGCGCGCTCGCCGGACAGCCCGGGCCGCTGCACCCCACCGTGTTGCCAGCAGGACACGTCAAGCCCGCTCCCGGCGTGTCCTTGACCACCGCGCCGGTCACCGTCGCCGGGCCGTGGTTGGTGACCACCAGCTCGTAGGTGACGGTGCCGCCGCTGACCACTTCGACACCCGCTGCCAGCCGCTTGCTGATGGCCAGGTCGGCGACGCCACGCGAGTTGCTGTAGGTACACACCATCGCGGTGTCGCCGGCCCCCACGGTCAGGCCGTCGTTCGGATTGCCGTCACTGGCGCCGGTGCACGTCAGCGCCTGCTGGTAGATGCCGCTGTTGGCGGGCGCCAGGGTTTCCGACAGGGTCACCACGTCGCCGGCAGCCAGTGCAATGCGGCGGGAATCGGCATCCGTTTCGTTGGCACTGTCCGCCTGCGATTCGAACGTGCGCAACACCGTGCTGCCCCGGCTCGCGCGCAGCGTGGCGCGGTCACCCGGCGCGGCATTGACCCAGGTCTTTTGCAGCAACAGCGAGGGAAGGTGGGTGATCTCCACGCGCCCATGGCCACCGGTTTCTGAAGCTCGACCGCCATTGTCGGCACTGCCGATGGTCAGGGATTCGAGGCCGACATTGGCAGCATTACTGGCACAGGAGGTGCCGGCGCTCCCACCTCGTGCAGAGGTAATCACATCCCTGCCAGCCGTGCCGCCATTGCCCCCCTCGTGGCCTGCACCGCCGCCGCCGCCGCCGCCGCCATCGCCCGACGCATTGACCCCGGCGCCACCCGCTTCCGCAGCACAGGCGGCTTGTCGCACCAGTGTTCCAGTTGCGTCGGCTCCGGATAACCCCACCCGCAAGTTGGATCCACCACCACCTCCGCCGCCGCCCGCGGCTACCAACAGCCGCACGCCATTCAGCAACAAGCTTGAACTTCCACCACCACCCGCACCGCCGCCGCTGAAACTCAACCAGTTGCATCCCGTGTCCCCGCCACGCCCTCCAAGGGACGCGCCAGAGCCGCCCGCGCCGCCTCCGCGACACCCGACTTGCGAGTCGCCACTTGCGCCGCCCGCGGCCACTACCCCCGAAAGTACTTGCCCCGGAGTCACGGCCAGGATGCCGGTCACACGAGCCCCTGCGCCACCTCCGCCACCCGAGAATCCAGTATCTGAACCACCCTCACCGCCACCGCCGCCATCCAATTGCACCCGCACGAAATGCACGTTGGCTGGAACCGTGTAGGTCCATGATCCGGGGGTATCATGCTGATAGTTCTGTGCCCGCGCATCCTGCATCGACAGGCAGGCCAAGGCTGCCGTCAGCACCAGCGCGTAACGAAGCGACAATCCCGTGCACGCCGATGAAAACCTCCGCGCCGCGTCCGCAGAAGCGGCGGGGCGGGGATTCATGCAATCGCTGCGCGAACTCATTTGATCCTGAGAGTCGGTGATCGAGGACTGGCATCCTAACGTCGCGCATTCGACGGCCACGGACCGGCATCACCCGCAAAACGAGACTTCATCCCGGTCGCGCCGTCGCAATCAACGCAGCACACGCTGCCCTTGCGATCGTGGATCAACGGCGCATCTGATCTGACAATGCCGCGTGGTCACGCATGCGCGGCTGGCGCCTCCGCGACCGCAAACCTGCCGGCGTCGATCACCTGCACACATGCACGCGGTTGGCACCCCCGGTGACGAGGAATGCCAGGCGAAATCCGCAGGGGTGCCCTATTGCACGGTGCAGCTGAAGGTCAGCGTGACCGATTGATTCGCCGTCAGCGTGCCCAAGGTGATGCCGGCACCGGTCAGCGTGCCCACCGTTTGCGCGCTCGCCGGGCAGCCCGGGCCACTGCACGTCACCGTGTTGCCAGCAGGACACGTCAAGCCCGCCCCCGGCGTGTCCTTGACCACCGCGCCGGTCACCGTGGCCGGCCCGTGGTTGGTGACCTCCAGCTGGTACTCCACCGCGCCCCCCGCCACCACGTCACCGGCAGGGTTCAGCTGTTGCTTGCTGATCTCCAGGTCCGCGGCATTGCTGTCGTCATTGACGATGGTGCACACCGCCACCGCACCCGCCGCCAGCGTCACCGAGCCCGCATCATGTGCGGTGCCACCCTGGGTCACGCCAGGTCCGGTGCATTGCCATTGCCCGGCCTGGTAGGCGGGAACCTGGGCTTCCGACAATGTGTAGCTGCCCGGCTGCACGGTCAATGCGGCGGCGGTGTAGGTGGTGGTGGCACCACTGCTGCTGCCGGCATCGAATACCAGCGTACCGGCATCGGTGGTGATGTTGAAATCGGCCACGGTGGCACTGCCGCCATTGTCATTGACCACCCGCTTGACCACCTGCAGCGTCGGATCCTTGATGTTCTCGAAGGTGCAGGTGTACTGGTAACCGCGGCTGAGCGGGATCTGCACGCCGGCCGCCAGCTCGGTGCCGACGCTGCCGGTACTGCCGTCCGGTGCCAGATACGTGCACGACTTGGAGGTCAGCCGCCAACCGGCCGGCACGGTTTCGAGGATCGTCTCGGTACCGGTATCCGGATAGATGTGGCGCAGGTCGATGGTATCGGTGGCGGTGCCGCCGGAGGTGGTCAGGCTGAAGGTCCGGGCGGCATTGCCGCTGGCCTCGAACTCGAAGGTGCCATCCCCGCCCTGGGTGTTCTTGACCACGGTGATGTTGGCGGTCTGGTTGACGAATTCGCAGCTGATGTGTTGCTGCGGGCCGTTGGTGGTCGCGCCCGTCACCGATGCCGGCAGGGTGATGGTGGCAGTGGTGGCCGTCAGGTCGCCGCTGAACACCTGGGTACCGGCGCCATTTCGGCAGGTGATGGTAGTGGTATAGCCGGTCAGGTCGGTATTGGTGCCCCCGGTTTCGCCCACGGTGACGGTGACGCTGCCAGTAGTGATGTTGCCCACGGTGACCGCCTGCGCACTGCCCGGCATGCCGTTGTAGTCGTTCAGCCGCTTGTGATACAGCGCCAGCTCGCCGGAGGCGTAGCCGTTGCCCTGGTTGCTGGCGACCTGGGTGCCGTTGATGTTGAAGTTGAACAGGCCGTCGTCATCGGCCGGGAACACCTTCTTGCTGATCGCCACGCTGGGTGCGATGTCCATGCGGAAATCCTCGACCTCGCCGCTCAAGGCATTGCCGGTCGGGTTTTGCACGTCAGCCGCGTTGCGTGCGGTACGCAGGCGCAGGTAGGTGGGGCCGGCCACGATCTGGGTCGGGGCGATGGTCCATTGCAGCTGGGCACTGCTGGCACCCGGCGGACAGGTCGCGACCGCGCGCTCGTTGGCGTCGAACACGCCATTGCGGTTGAAGTCGATCCAGCCGGAAATATGCCCTGTGACCGGCGCACCATCGACCAGGCCGCCATAACAGGCGGTGGTGACCGAGTACTGGGTATTGGCCACGGTCAAGGGTGCCAGCGAAGCCACGCCGTTCTCGTCATCGATGCCATTGCTGTCATCGCCATCGGCATTGACCGAGTGCTGCGAGGCGCCTTCGAAGTCGATCTGCGGACCAAGCCGGGTAGCGCGATCATCCAAGTCCGCCGGAGTATGCCGGGCGATGCCGTAACTGGCCGGTGCATCGCCATAATCGCTGCGCACATTCCAGGACAGGGCCATGACCACGGGCATGATCAGATCGTTGCCCGTGGTCAGGCTGTAACTGACCGCCGTGGTGCCTGGTGCAACGTTGAATGTGGCCGAATCCTGCTCCCAGGAATCGCCGTCACCGTTGAATGTCGAGCGGTCCTGTTCTCCTTGTGCCCAAACCAGCGGAATCACCTGCCCATTGAGGGTGAATCGTTCTCCGACATTGGTAAATGCGTCACCCTCCACCGTGGCCATGGTCATGCGTGCCGATGGCGTATCCGAGGCAGCGGCAACGCCGGAAATCGATCCGGAATATGTCGAATTTCGCATCGCAACGGTCACGTCGTCGATCACCACGGCGCGCGGGCTGATGCCTGGGTCGGTGTGGTCGGTGGTATGCACCACCACCAAGGTCACCCCGCCGCCCGCGCCGCAGCTGTTACGCCAGTAGTCGTTGGCTGCCGCCCGAAATATGACATCACTGACCTCGACATTGATGGTTCCACCACTCGGTGCAGTCGCACGCAATTGGTTGGTGACGTCCGCGGTGGTTTGGTACCAGCGTCTGTCATTGACAAGCTCAATCTTGCCCGTGCCGGTGACACTCACGCCCGGGCCACCATTCAGTGAAACCGTTGCCTGCGTGTCAACAGCGTGGTTGCTGCCCGTCCAGAACAGAAAGGCTTTCTCCACCCGCTGACCACTGGGGATGGTGACCGAGAAAGACTGTGGCTGCGGTCGCCAGTAGTTGGCTTCACTGGTATTTGGACAGCTGTTCGGCCTGAAAATGCTGGTGCTCGTGTCATCCGAGTTCTGCCTTCTGAACCCCACCCCACCCAGCGCATAGTCGTAATAGCCTTGGGTGGCGTAAATCTGCTCGGCCTGCGCCGGCACGGCGAGCAGGCCGAGGGACAGGCACGCCGCGTGCAGCCAGCGGGACAGCGGCCAGCGGCGCCTTGCGCGCACACCCTTCACGCTCACGCGCGAACGCACGCGACCGGCCTTGGCTGAATCGATGCCTGCACCACTGTCTGCCATTTCAGCTCCCCTGTGTGGTACGACTCAATACCGCCCGCTGACGTTCAGGAACCAGCCGCGGTGGCGGTAGTCGAAGTCGGTCAGGTTATCGCTGAAGTCGGTGAAGTTGTAGCCCACGCCGATGCGGAAGTTGCGCCCGATGTCGCGGTCGATGGCGAACAGCCCGCCCTGGCGGTCGCCGCCATGCTTGACCTTCAGCCAGCGGTATTCGCCGAGCAGGTTCCAGTCGGTATCGCCGATGCCCCAGCGCGCCTGCAGCGCGGCAAAGGTGGCCGCGGAATCGGCCCACTCGCCTTCCAGGCGGCCCATGCGCACTTCACCCTCGCGCCGCGCCAGCTTGCCGGCGAACTCCCAGCGCGTGGTCGGATGCCAGATGCCTTCCAGCATCAGCACCTGGCTCTTCTGGTCGTACCAGGCCATGTTCGGACCGACCTGCGGCAAGGCGGAGACGTCGTACAGATAGGTGTACTTGCCGAGCATCATCCAGCGCGTGTTGTTCCACGGACGCCAGGCAAAGCCGACGTTGCCTTCGGCGAAGCGTGCACCGGCCTCGGGGTTGAGCTCATCCTGGGTGTCAGACCAGTTCAGCCGTGCCGCCAGGCGCAGGCTTTCATTGACCTTGTAGTTCAGCCAATTGGTGGTCACCCACTGGGTGCGCTCCTCGGCACCGGTATCACGACGCCATTCCAGCTTGCTCTGCCACTGCATGCCCTCGGAGGTACGCCCGCCATTGAGGCTGATCGCCTTGCGGTCGACCTGGCCGACCTGGCGGTCCAGACTCGCCGCCTGCAGGTTGAAACCGAGGTTCCAGCCCACGCCGGGGTAGAAGTCCATGCCGAAGGTATGGGCGATGCCGGATTCGTACGGCTGCTTGAGGAACTGGCTTTCGTTGTACAGGTTGACCTGGTTGGACAGGCGCCAGCGCTGGCCGAGCGTCCAGCCGGGCGTCACCCGCGGGTTGAACAGTGGGTCGTACGCGGTGGTGTCGGTGGAATAGGTGTAGCTGCCGTAGACCGTGTGCTCGGGGCTGATGCGGTATTCGCCGTTGATCTGCGCCGCATTGCCGCGATCGCCCACGGTCACTTCGCCACCGATGCTGGACAGGTCGCCGAACAGGTACTTGGCGCCGGCGGTGACCGCGTTGTTCTTCTCGTAACGACCGCCGTCGTCGTCCAGGGTGAACTGGCCGATGCCGTACACATCCCACGAGGTGCCGATGCGCTGGGCATAGCGTGCCGCCAGCAAGGTGCCGGCGGAGTTGCCGCCCAGGCGCTGCTCTTCCACCCGGCGCAGTTCGCCGCTGAGAGTGGCGTTCTCGTTGATGCGCCAGTCGGCGGTCAGTTGTGCCTGACGCAGGGTTTCCGGACCACGCTCGGCTTCACTGGCGCGGGCGTACACGCGCAGGCTGTCGCTGACATCGCCCAGCACTTCGACGCCGCGCTCGATCACGTCGAAGCCGTTGTCGAAGCGTGCCACGGAGAAGCCGGCATCGACCTTGCGCCACCAGCCACCGAAGCTCCACTCGCGCTCGGTCCAGCCCAGCTCGCGGGTATTGACCCGCGCCTCGACCGACCGCGCGGTGCCGCGGGTGTTGGGGTGGAACGCATTGCGTTCGACGAATGACAGGCCGCCGTTGTCGGAGAAGAACACCGGCGCCGCGGTCGCTTCGCTGCGTGCCTGCTCCAGCTTGAGGTAGGTGCCGCGACCGGCCTGCAGGGTCACGTCGGCCCCGGCCAGGTTGTAGTCCTCGCCGGCGCGGTTTTCGTCGACGTAGGTGATGCCGACGCCGACATGGTCGCCGAACCAGTGCTTGGCACGGATGCCGGCACTGACGTTGTCGGCGCTGAAGCCGCGCGGCAGGTACTCGTAGTCCACCAGCAGCACCTGCTGATAGCCGTCCAGCGGCGTGTCGCGGGTCAGCGTGCGCACGTTCTCGCGCGTGACCTGCGCCAGCGGACGGGTCAGCAGGATGCGGCCCTGGAACTCGTCGATCTCGTAATCCACGCCACGCAGCAGCGGCACGCGGTTCTCCACCCGGCCGGTGGCGCCATCGCGCACCTCCAGCACCACCTGCTCGGAACCGGGCATGACATCGGTGTGCTTGAGGTAGTACAGGCTGCCGCCGGTGCCGATGAATTCGCTGTGCCCCGGCGCGGTCTGCATCTTCGAACCGAAGGCGCGCACGAAGGTGCCGGCATCGCCCAGCGCGGTGGTGCGCTGGCTGCGCCAGGACAGTGCGGCGCCGTAGAAGGCACGCGCGTACTGGGCGAATTCGGTGCCGGTCAGACCGGTCTGGTAATTGCCCCACAGGAACTGGTTCTTGTCCCAGTCCACACGCAGGTACAGCCGGCCCATGGTGTCCACGTCACGCCAGGTGGTGGAGTCGTCGCCATAGGTCGGGTAATACCGATCCGGATCCAGGCGGCGGAAGATGTCCTGCGGATATGCATCCCAGAAGCCGCGGAACATGCGCGAGACTTCCTGCTCGCGGGTGTCGGCATGCGCGGTAATCAGGTACTTGCCCGCCGCCTTGCCCTTGGCATAGAACGCCAGGCGACCCTCGCTGAGGTTGTCCTTGGTGTAGCGCGGGTCGGGGCCGAACGGCTCCAGCGAGCCGCTGACGCGGTTGCCGGAGAGGGTGAAATCGGCCAGGCCCACGGCGAAGAAGTAGCGACCGCTGACATCCACGCTCAGCTTGCGCCGCACCGGGGTCTGCGGATCGGCACCGATGCCGCGCACCTCCACGTCGAACTCGTGCACGCCCACCGGCAGCAGGTATTCGGCGACGAACTTGCGCTCGAGGTCGACCGGGATCGACTGCCCGTTGATGCTGAGGGTGGCGCCTTCGGGAATCGCGCGCCCATTGACCCGCACCCGCGAGCCGTACACCGGGATGTTCTGCTGACGCAGGCTGTTCTCGCCGAAGGTGCCTTCGATCAGGCGCAGCTGCTCGGCGGCCTCGGCGGTCAGGCTGCGCTGCCGCAGATCGGCACTTTCGTTGAGCCGACGCATGCCGGCTTCCAGCTCTTCCGGACGCACCAGCTGCATGCGCCGCGGGAAGGTTTCATCGTGACGACCCTCCTTGTCGTGCACGCGCACGATGTAGATCAGCTCGTCACCCACACGCAGGCCGGGGTCGTCGGCGAAGGCACCATCCCATTCGCCTTCGATCACCGTGCCGAGCGCAAGCGGAACCTGCGCGATCGGACTGACCAGATCGCTGTCGGTAGCCTTGTAGATCAGCGCCTCGGCGCGGTCGATGAAGGCACCGTAATTGCTGTAGCCGTAGAAGCGCACCGGCTTGACCACCCGGCCGCCGTCGTAGGCCACCATGCTGCCGGCGGACACGCTCAGGCGCGGCTGCCCCAGATCGGGGTCCTCGGTGGCCCAGACCACGCCGCCGTCCGGCAATTGCACCTGCCACTTGCCCAGCGCGGTGGCACGGCCCGGCGCGGCGGGCTCCTCCACCTGCACGGTGACGCGGCGATCCGGCTGCAGCGCCGGTGAGCTGGTCGGGGTACCCGGTGCGGTCACCGGCTGGCGTTCCCCACGGGTCCGGACCCGCAGCAGGATGTCGCCATCGGACTGGCAGCCGGCGGGGCCACACTGTACCTCGGGCTGCGCAGCCGGACTGGTTGCCGGCTGCGTCTGGCCCGGCTCGGCGGCCGATTGCGCGGCAACCGGCATGGCCAGACCGAGGGTCAGCGCGGAGAGGATGGCGCGATGGAGGCGATGGGTCTTCATCTTCATTTCCTCCCTCCCTGGCCTGCATCGGGCAGTCCGGTGGGAGCATTCAGCTCGTCTCGATAGTCCACACGCAGTCGGGCGCGTGCCTCGGGCGACATCGCCGCGGCAAGCGCCTGCTGTACCGCCGTTGCTCGACGCATGCCCAGCCGGCGGTTGTACTCGTCACTGGCGCGGCGGTCGGCATGGCCGACCAGCGCCACCACCAGCGGCCCCTGCGAGGCACGGCGTTCGATCTCGGCGGCCACATCGCGTACCAGCTGCGCGTACTGCGGCTTGATGGTGGAGCGGTCGGTGTCGAACAGGAACGTCCCCAACACCGGCGCATCGCCCACGGTCACCAGATGCGTGTCCGGATTGGCCGGATCCGCCCGCAGCGAGACACGGACTGCCGACGCGTCCGCACCCAGCACGCCGGTCAGGGCACGCTGCACGTTGCCGGCACGCTCCAGGGCCAGGGCTTCGTTCTCGCCGTTGGCGGCGATAATGACCTCGGCATCCGGCCGGCCACGCACCCGCTCGGCAATGCCGTCGATGACCGGCTGGAAGCGCGACTCGACCTGCGCGCTGCCCGGAGCGAACAGCACTTCGCCCAGCTCCAGTTCAACCGCCTCGATGCCACCTTCGATCTCGCCCGGCGGCAGCTTGACGCCGAAGTCGAAACGTACCGGCAGGCCCGGGGTCACCCGGCGCAGCAGCGGGTTGTCGGTGGTGAACTCGCTGCCCGGCGGCAACGTGGCCGGATCGACCTTCAGGATCACGTTGCTGCCGCGGTCATTGACCGGCAGCGGCAAGCCGGCCAGGTGGTAGCGGCCGTACTGGTCGGTCTCGATCAGCAGCCCCTCGACCGAGGCCACGCGCACACCCGGGATGCCCGGCTCGTCTTCCTGCTGGAAGCCGTCGCCGTTGCGGTCATCCCACACGGTGCCGACGATGGTGCTTTCCTCGGTCATCGGATCACCCAGCACCTGCACCTCGGCAGTGCCCACGTTGGAACCGATCAAGCCGTCATCGATCATGTAGGCGCGGTTGACGTGCACCCCGTGGCGTACACCGGCACCCACCCGCATCAGGTAGACGATCGTGGCACGGCCACCCACCGCGATGTCGATCTGGTCGACCGACAGCGGATGGGTGGAGACCAGACGGCCCACACCGTCACGATCCGCCACGCTCAGCGAGCCATCCACGTAGTTGAAGCCGGCCGGCGGGGTATCCACCAGCGTGGCGTCCACCACCGGCGTGTTGCCGGTGTTCTCCACCACCAGGGTGTAGCGCACCAGGTCACCCGGCTTGACGTCGCGCGGCTGCGCCGACTTGGTCACGCGCATGCTGCCCGGCGCCACCACTTCGATCGTCACCGTCGCCGTGTCGCAGTTGGTCGGGTTCAGGATCTCGCAGATCTGGTAGGTGATCGTGTAACTGCCCGCCGGCGTGCCCGGCGACACCGTCACCTCGCCCGTCGTCGGATCCAACACCGGCACCGGGCCACCGTCGATCGGCGTAGCCGGCGTCAGCACCGTGCCGGTCACCTGGCTCGGATCCACCGGCTGACCGTTCAACGTGTCGTTCTCGTACACGTTGCCGGCCGAGCCGCCCGAGCCACCCGCGACCGGACCGAAGGTGTCGTCATTGGCCTCGAGTGCAGGCGCCGTCACGGTGATGGTCACCGTCGCCGTGTCGCAATTGTTCGGGTTCAGGCTCTCGCAGATCTGGTAGGTGATCGTGTAGTCACCGGCCGGCGTACCCGGCGGCACCGTCACCTCGCCCGTCGCCGGATCCAGCACCGGCACCGGACCACCGTTGATCGGCGTCGCCGGCGTCAGCACCGTGCCCGTCACCTGGCTCGGATCCACCGGCGCACCGTTCAGCGTGTCGTTGCTGTACGCGTTGCCCGCGCTGCCACCGCTCGCGCCGTTCACCGGACCGAACACGTCGTCCGTCGCAACGATCGGCGCCGCAGCCACCACCACCGTGGCGGTGGCGCTGTCGCAGTTGCTCGGGTTCAGCACCTCGCAGATCGTGTACGGGTACGTATACGTCCCCGCCGGCGTGCCCGCCGACACCGTGATCGTGCCGTCCGGGTTCATCACCAGACCCGCATGCGGGCTGGTCCCCGGCGTCAGCGTCACCTGGGACGGCACCACCGGCGAACCGTTCAAGGTGTCGTTCACCAGCACCGACGTCGTCGTCCCGCCCGAGCCGCCATTGATCGGCGCACCCGAGAAGTCATCGTCCACCGCGTCGATCACCGGCGCGCTCACCGTCACCGTGATGCTGGCCGTGTCGCAG